>NZ_CP140571.1:1567500-1952500 GCF_034508895.1 Stenotrophomonas geniculata | reverse complement strand
CGTTGCGCGGTCAACGCCGCAACCGCTATCAATGCATGGATGCACACAGGAGAGACGGCAATGAACATGCAGGCGCGGCAAGCATGGTGGCGCGACCTTTCAGTACCGGCCCTCGTTGCCGGCTTCATTACTGTGCTGGTTGGCTTCGCCAGTTCGGCCGTCATCGTGTTCCAGGCTGCACAAGCCGTCGGTGCCAACCAGGCACAGATCGCCTCATGGATGTGGGCACTGGGACTGGGCATGGGTGTCACCTGCATCGGGCTGTCGCTGCGCTATCGCGTGCCGGTGGTGACCGCGTGGTCGACACCGGGCGCGGCAATGCTGGTGGTCGGTGCCGGTGGCGCCTCGCTCGCTGAAGCCACCGGTGCATTCCTGCTCGCCGCGGTGCTGGGCATGCTGGCAGGCTTCTCCGGCATCTTCGCCCGGTTGATGCAGCGGGTGCCGATGGCGCTGGCCGCCGGCATGCTGGCCGGCGTCCTGCTGCGCTTCGGTCTGGACGTGTTCGTGGCCATGAACACCCAGCTGGTGCTGGCGCTTGCGATGTTTGCCACCTGGCTGGCCGGACGCCGCCTGTTCCCGCGCTATGCGGTCATCGCCACCCTGCTGGTCGGCATCGCGGTCGCGGCCAGCCGTGGCCTGCTGCACGCACAGCAGGTACAGCTGCAACTGGCGGTACCGCAATGGGTGACCCCATCCTTGTCCTGGACGGCGGTGGCCGGCATCGCCCTGCCCCTGTTCGTGGTCACCATGGCCTCGCAGAACATTCCGGGCGTGGCGGTGATGCGGGCCTCCGGCTACGACGCCCCGGTGTCGCCGCTGATCGGCTGGATCGGTGTGGTCAATACGCTGCTGGCACCATTCGGGGCGTACGCGCTGAACCTGGCGGCAATCACCGCGGCGATCTGCATGGGTCGCGATGCGCATGAGGACCCGGCACGACGCTATACCGCCGCCATGGCGGCAGGTGCCTTCTACATCGTCATCGGACTGTTCGGTGCCACCGTGGCCGCGCTGTTCGCTGCGTTCCCGAAGGAGCTGGTGGCCTGCGTGGCCGGTATTGCGCTGTTCGGCACCATCGCCAACAGCCTGGCCAGTGCGCTGGCGGTGGAGCGGGACCGCGAGGCGGCACTGGTCGCCTTCCTGGTCACCGCCTCGGGCGTTTCACTGGCCGGCATCGGCTCGGCGTTCTGGGGCCTGGTGGCCGGTGCGCTGTGCCTGCTGGTGCTGCGGCCCCGTCAGGGCCGCTGACCCACCCTACCCCGCCAATGCGGCACCGACGGTGCTCAGTACCACCGCGATGACGATGGCGATCAGTGTGGCGACCACGCTGGTGCCGCCGCGCGCGGTCAGCTCGCTGCGCAGCCGTGCGTCATCGCCGCCGGTGATGGCTCGGGCCTGGGCGATCAGGCGCTGGCAGTGTGCCAGGTACCAGCTGTTGCCAAAGATGCCGGTGGTGATGCTGAGTGCCAAGGTGATGACCAGCGACAGGCCATCCGGCACGTCCAGCAAGGTCTCCACCACGCTGATCAGCAACAGCAGGCCAGCCCACATCGCCGCCAGGCGGTACATCCTGCGGTACATCATCCAGATCAGGCCGAGCAGGAAGGCCGGCCAGTGCCAGGTGCCACTGCCCGTGGCAATGCCCTGATCCAGCCGCCAGCGCTGGCGGTAGATCGGGAAGTTGCCGCCGACCACGCTGGCGTACAAGGCCATCTCGCCCTCCAGCCCGGCAGCCACGGCCCTATCCGGTACAGCGACCGGCGCTCGATAGGGATCGGACGGATCGCCGACACTCGGCGCGATGCCCTCAACCGCAGGGGCTGCGTCGATATCCGGGGCCGGGGCCACCTCGATGGGCGTGGAAGCCTGCTCCAGTTCCGACAACGGCCGCCATGAGGGCATGCCTTCGCACCAGAGCAGCGTGCGCGCCGTAACCGTCCCTTCCTGCTGCAGCTGGCGAAGACCGGCCAGATCCACCGGCCCACTGCTCTGCCTGCCATTGGCGTACCACCATTGTGCTTCCTGCATGTTTTCCGTCCTTGCTACCTGCATCGACAAACTGAAATCGCTGCCAGCGCCTACAGCGCGGCACTGGTCAGGGTCTGCACCAGCTGATGGCGCGCACCCGGCGCAAGCGTAATCTGCTCCGGGCCTGCGTTGGCCACTTCAAGGCAGACGTAATCGTGCCACCCATCGCCGACATCGGACATCCTGGCTGCGGCCTCGGCACCGGGATTCCAGGCCACCAGGGTCTGGCTGCCTTCGCTGCGGATCTCGATCCGCCGCTGCAGTACGGGGTCACGCAGTACGTAATGGCCGCCGGCACCGGTATAGATGCGATCGCTGCGACCGGGATCACGCGGATCGCGCAATGACCACGGTCCCTGTTGCAGGCGCAGCTGCGCATAGTCCTCGTACTTGTCCAGGTACTGCAGGCCATCAAGGCCCTCGACCTCGACCCGGTTGGCATCGCCCACCCGGAAATAGCTGTGCAGGGCCTGGGTGAAGGTCACCGGCGAGGTTCCGGTGTTCTGGGTGACCAGCTGCTGGCGCAGCTGGCGGCCGATGCGCAGCTGCATCTGCAGGCGCAGGCCGGGATCAGTGCAGGGCGCCGGCGCCAACTGCAGCTCGACCTCACCGTCATCGCTCTGGCTGGCCTGCAGAAGCTCCCAGCGCGCGGTACGTACCAGGCCATGCGCCGGTACATCGGCACTCTGGCCTTGGCGCCCGAACCATGGCCAGCACACCGGAACGCCACCGCGGATGGGCGTAGGCAGCTCGGCGCGCGTGGGCGAAAGCCACAGCAGGTCGGGCTGCCCATCGGGAATGAACGACAGCAGCTGGCCACCAAACACACTGACGACCGCCGTGGCATTGGCGGTTCGCACCTGCCAGGCCTCCAGGCCGTGATACAGGCCGGTGCTGATGTCCGGATTCAACTGCATGCGATGACGCTCCTTGAAGACCGCGGGGATGATGTCGCGGTCAACGTGCCGCCGGCAAGGCCTTCTGCCCAGCGGGTGCGATAGCGGCCTCTTCCTGCAGCGTGCGCAGGATGCGCTGGCCGGCGCGGCCGTCCACCTCACTCCAGCCCAGGCGCTGCTGCTCGGTCTGGATCGCGCGACGCGTGGCGGTACCGATCATGCCGTCGGCGGCACCGATGTCGTGGCCACGGGCCAGCAGCAGGGTCTGCAGCTGGCGGCGCTCATCGCGGCCCAGGCCCGGGTCATCGGTCGGCCAGGCGGTGGCCAGACCGTTGCCGCCACGCAATTGCTCAGCCAGCGTCGCGATCGCCAGCGCATAGCTTTCGGCGGCGTTGTAACTGTAGATCGCGTCGTAGTTGCGGAACACCAGCAATGCCGGGCCCTTGTTGCCGGCCGGCATCAGCAGGGCGGCGCGCGCATCCGCCGGCAGGTTGACCGGAACCAACGCGCTGCCATCCAGCGCGGTCACGCCCTGCGCACGCCAGTCGGCCAGGGCGCGACGCTGGGTGCGCCCCGCCTGGCTGGCGTTGAAGCCGGCAGGAACGCGAACTTCCATGCCCCACGGCTCTCCGCTGCGCCACCCGGCGCGCTTGAGGTAGTTGGCGGTGGACGCCAGCGCATCGGGAACGCTGCCGACCAGATCGCGGCGGCCATCGCCATCACCGTCCACGGCGATGCGTGCATAGGTACTGGGCATGAACTGCGTATGCCCGAAGGCACCGGCCCAGGAACCGGTGAGCCCCTGGGCCTGCAGGTCCCCGCGGTCGATCAGCTTGAGCAGCGCCAGCAGTTCACCGCGGAAGAAGGGTTGGCGACGGCCGGTGCAGGACAGCGTGGCCAGTGATTGCAGCAACGGGCGCTTGCCGAACACGCGGCCGTAGTCGCTCTCCACGCCCCAGACCGCGACGATGGTGGCCGGATCGACGCCGTACTGCGCCGAGACCCGATCGAGCAGGTCGCGGTGCTGCTGCAGCATGGCGCGACCATCAGCCACGCGCTGGCGATCGACCAGCGCGGCCAGGTAGTCCCAGATCGGCGTGGTGAATTCGGGCTGCGCATCGAGCAGGCCGAGCACGCTGGGGTCCGGGGTGAGCCCGGCGGTGATCTCGTTGAAGCGGACGGCGCTGATGCCCTGGCTGGTGGCCGTGGCCTGCAGACCCGCCAGGCAGCGGCTGAAGGTCGGATCGACGCTGGCATTGGATGCTGCAGGCAGCACGGGGGGCGAGGCGAGAGCGGCCGCCAGGCCGAGCGTGGTCAGAATGGGCATGGCGTCCTCCGTGTTGCCGTTGCACGGCCATCTTAGGGGTAGCGGTACTGCTGAACCTGAAGGGGCACCGGCTGGCCGTCCGCCCTAGATGGCACGCAGCAGGCGCAGGCCGTAGGCGGGACTGTCGGCATTCCAGCGCTGCGTGACCTGCAGTCCCGCCTCCTGCAGCAGCGACTCGAAGCTGTCGTCGGTGTACTTGTGGCTGTACTCCACGCGGATCGGTTCGTCGGCGGCAAAGTGGAAGGTCCGGCCATCCAGATGGACGTCCTGTGCCCGCTGGCTGACCAGATCGGTCTCGATGCGCAGCCGCGCAACGCTGTAGCGGGCACGATGACGGAAGCCATCGGGATCGAAGTCGCTGCCGATCTCGCGGTTGAGGCGCGCCAGCAGGTTTAGGGTGAATGCGGCGGTGAGGCCCTGCGCGTCGTTGTAGGCCGCCTCGATCAGGGCCGGGTCCTTGTGCAGATCGATCCCGACCAGGGCCAGGCCGTCGCGCCCCATCGTCTGGCGCATCGCCCGCAGCAGGGCGACGGCGTCTTCGCCTTCAAAGTTGCCCAGCGTGGAACCGGGGAAGAACAGCAGTCGTCGCGCGGGCTCGCGTTCGGGCAGGGGCACGGCCACGGGATGGGTGAAGTCGGCACAGACCGGCAGCATCTCCACCTCGGGCAGCGCCGGTGCCAGATGGTCGATGCTGGACAGCAGCGCGGCGCGCGAGATCTCGATCGGGGTGTAGGCCACGGGGTTCTGCAGCGCGGCCAGCAGCAGCGCGGTCTTGCGTCCGCTGCCGCTGCCCAGCTCCACCACGTGCAGGCGCGGGCCAGCGGTGCGGGCGATGTCCGGCAGCACGCGCGCCAGCAGGGCCAGCTCGGTGCGCGTGGGGTAGTACTCGGGGGTCTGCGTGATCTGCTCGAACAGGCGCGAGCCGCGTGCATCGTAGAAGTATTTGGACGGCAGCTGGCGGGGCGTGCGCGACAACCCGGCCACCACGTCGGTGAGGACCTGCTGGCGGCCGGGGGTGAGATCGGTCAACGCCTGCAGCGCATCCTGCACCGTACTCATGCGAGGTCCCTGGCCAGACGCAGCCCGGAGAACTGCCAGCGCGCCGGTGGCATGAAGAAGTTGCGGTAGCTGGCGCGCACATGGCCGCGGGGCGTCACGCAGCTGCCGCCGCGCAGTACCCATTGCCCGCACATGAACTTGCCGTTGTATTCACCGAGGTTGCCGGCGAAGGGGCGGAAGCCCGGGTAGGCGCCATACGCGCTGTGGGTCCATTCCCATACATCGCCGAACAGCTGCCGCAGTCCACGGCCCTGCCCTGCCTGCGGGTGCAGCCGATCGTCATCGGCGAAATGGCCGCGCAGCGGCTGCGACGCGGCAGCGGCCTCCCACTCGAACTCGCTGGGCAGGCGCGCGCCGGCCCAGCGGGCGAAGGCATCGGCCTCGTAGTAGCTGAGGTGGCAGACCGGCGCGTGCGGATCCAGTCCGCGCCAACCGCCCAGGGTGTACTCGCGCTGCAGGGCGTCATCCCAGTACAGCGGATGCCGCCAGTCCTCGGCTTCACGCATTGCCCAGCCTTCACTGAGCCACCAGCGCGGCTCGCGGTAGCCGCCGGCGTCGATGAAGGCGCGGTACTCGGCATTGCTGACGGGACGCTCAGCGAGCGCATGCGCGGGGAGCAGCACGCGATGCGCCGGCGATTCGTTGTCGTAGGCGAAGGCGGCGTGCTGCGGCCAGGCTGCGGCACCGACGGTGACGATGCGCTCGGGTGATTCGATCCAGCCCTGCGCACTGGCAGCGCTGGCGGCAGGCTGCAGGTCCTCGCGGTAGGCGGGCTGCAACGGGTTGCACCAGAACGCATGCTTGATGTCGGTGAGCAGCAGTTCCTGGTGCTGCTGTTCGTGCTGCAGGCCCAACTGCAGATGCTGCAGTGCCTGCTCATCAAGGTCGCCTGCCGCCAGCCGCGATTGCACCTGTGCATCGACCTGCTGGCGGTAGTCGCGCACCTGCTGCAGCGATGGCCGCGACAGCAGCCCACGCTGCGGCCGGGCATGCGCCGGCCCGATGCTCTTGTAGTAGCTGTTGAACAGGTAATCCCAGGCCGGGTCATGCGCCGGTGCAGCAGTGAAACCCGCCAGCACGAAGCGTTCGAAGAACCAGGTGGTGTGGGCCAGGTGCCATTTGCTCGGGCTGGCATCGGCCATGCTCTGCAGCATGGCGTCCTCGGCGCTGAGCGGCGCGGCCAGTTGCATGCTGCGCGCACGCACCCGTGCGAACTGGTGGGCGAGATCGTGCTGCGGGGCAGCGACGGCGGCGGGTACGCTGTCCATGTGGGCAGCATCGGCGCTGGACGGTGAGTGCAATGTCATGGTTCAGCGTCACTTCGTTCACATGGATGAGCCTGCCGCATTCAAGAAGCCACCCCGAACGCCGCTAACGGCAATGCTGCGGCCGCGTCGTCACCGCGCTGGAATTCCTGCTTGCCCCTGCATCCGCTCCGCCAGCCTGCGCACTACCTGTTCGTGCTGCCCGCCCTGCTGGTTGCCGTAGTGGTATGGACCGCATTGGATACCGCAGACGTGGCCAGCCCGGCGCAGCGCATCCTGCCCTGGCTGCTGGCCTGCCTCGGTGCCGGCCTGGCCCTGCTCTACCACCAGGTACGTCCGCTCTGCCTGCTGCTGGTGGTGGCGGTCATGTTCGCGCTGCTGCACCAGGACGTGGGCGGCTACCTGCGCAGCGGCCATGTCGGCGCGCTGACACCCCTGCGCTTCCATGCCATCTCGGCGTGGCTGCCATTGCTGTTCGCCGGCCTGTCGTTGTGGCCGGAGCGCGGGCGTCGCCGCCACGACCTGCTGTTGCGCTCCGTCGCCAGCGGTACGGCATTGCTGATCTTCCTGCTGCTGGCCACGCAGCAGCCGCGCGGCATGCACGATCTGCTGTCGAACCGTCACTGGGCGTGGATCCCGGCCGACTGGAACGCGCTGGCGCAGCTGCCGGCGCTGCTGTTCCTGCTGGCCACGGCGGCGCTGGGCTGGCAGGCCTGGCGGCATCCGCGGCCGCTGCACACGGCGATGCTGCTGGCCCTGCTGTGCCTGTGGTGGATGCTGCCACGGGTATTCCTGCAGCCGGTGCTGCTGCCAGCGCTGAGCAGCGCTGCCCTGCTGCTGATGCTGGGTGCGATGCTGCAGGAGTCCTTCCACATGGCCTTCCGCGATGAGCTGACCGGCCTGCCCGGGCGCCGCGCGTTCAACGAGACCCTGCAGCGGGCACGCGGCACCTACAGCATCGCGATGGTGGACGTGGACCACTTCAAATCGTTCAACGATACCCACGGCCACGACACCGGCGACGACGTGCTGCGCCTGGTGGCCTCGCGGCTGGCGCGGGTCGGTGATGGTGGACGTGCGTTCCGCTATGGCGGCGAGGAGTTCGCGGTGGTGTTCCTGGACCGCCCGGCAATGGCCTGTGTCGATGCCGTGGAAGCCTTGCGGCAGAGCATCGAGGACACGCGCATGCAGCTGCGTGACCGCAGCACCCGCAGCCGCGACGATGACGCCGGGCGCCAGCAGCGCGGGCGCGGCGGCAGCGGACAGGTAGTGCAGGTAACGGTAAGCATCGGTCTGGCCGACACCCGCGTCGGTCCGCGGCCGACGGCCGTGGTCAAGGCTGCCGACCAGGCGCTGTACGTCGCCAAGGACGGCGGCCGCAACCAGGTGCGCGCCTATGCCGGGCAGGGCGTGCTGGCAGTACGCGGTGGCTGAGGCTCAGAGCGCGTCGAGGTAATACCAGCGGCCTTCGATGCGCAGGAAGCGGCTGTGCTCGGTCATCTTCACCGCGCTGCCGCCGCCCACCCGGTAGCGCGCGGTGAACCGGACCTCAGCGCAGTCGGCGCCGGTGACGGTGTGCTCGTGCACGGTCAGGCCCAGCCAATGCGTGCGCTGACCGGGCGCATCATCCAGCGACAACTCGGCCGGACGCGTATCCGGGTGCCAGCTCTGGCGCAGGTAGTCGGCCAGGCCCCGCACATAGGCGCTGTAGCGCGAACGCATCAGGCGCTCGGCATCCGGCGCGGCTTCACCGGCGTGGAAGCGGCCGCAGCAGGCCGTATAGTCGGCGGGCAGGCCGCAGGGACAGGGATCGGCAGGTTTTTTGCTCATATCCGTATTGTCGCCGGGTTGCACAGATCGATCCACGCACGGAACGGGTCGCCGGTACAGGACAGGCGTATGCTGTCGCGCCCCCACCTTGATTGATCGCCGTGCTGGAACTGGTTCCCCCCGAGTTGTGGTGGCTGGTGGTGATCGCCTTCATCGCCGGTCTTGTGGATGCCGCCGTGGGTGGCGGTGGCCTGGTGCAGCTGCCGGGACTGTTCACGGTGCTGCCGCAGCAGACGCCAGCGATGCTGTTCGGTACCAACAAGTTCAGTTCGATGTTCGGTACCGGTGCGGCGGCCTGGCGCTATGCGCGCAACGTGCGCTTCCCGTGGAAACCGGTGCTGTTCGCGGCCGGCACGGCCTTCATCTTCTCCTTCGCCGGGGCCACGGCGGTAAGCCTGCTGCCCAAGGACGCGGTGCGCCCACTGGTGCTGGTGCTGCTGATCGCGATGCTGGCCTACACACTGTGGAAGAAGGACTTCGGCGCGCTGCACCGCCCGCAGGAGATCGGTCGCCGCGAGCTGGCGATCGCGCTGGCGATCGGTGCGGCGATCGGGTTCTACGACGGCTTCTTCGGGCCGGGCACCGGCAGCTTCCTGATCTTCCTGTTCGTGCGCTTCTTCGGCCTGGATTTCCTGCGCGCGTCAGCGGCATCGAAGGTGGTGAACCTGGCGACGAATGTTGCGGCGATCTCGTTCTTCGTGCCGACCGGCAACATCCTGTGGCTGTTCGCGCTGCCGATGGCGGCGGCCAACATCATCGGTTCGGTGGTGGGCACGCGACTGGCGCTGAAGGGCGGCACGCCGTTCATCCGCAAGCTGTTCGTGGGGCTGGTGGTGGTGCTGATCGCGCGGATGGCGTGGGATACGTTCCGCGGTTCGTGAGGGACGTTATGAAATGGCAGGTGCCAACCTTGGTTGGCACGTTGTTTCAGGTCGCGAAGAGCAGCCGAGCATGGCTCGGCTCTACAGGTAGATGGACCGAGGCGCTCAGGCCTCGGCTTCTTCCGGTTCGTTGGCCTGCTGGCGGCTGCGCTCGGGCAGCTTCAGGCGCTTGCCTTCTTCGTCGTACTCGATCAGCAGCACGCCGGAGTCGTGGCGGCCGCTGATCTCGACGAAGCAGGCGCCGCCGATGAACGGTTCCAGCGTCATCACCGACTTCAGCGGGGTGGCGACCACCATCTGGAAGCCGAAGTTGTCGAAGATGTTCATCGCCAGCGCGGTGAACTCGTTATCGGCCTTGTCGAAGGCTTCGTCGAGCACCACTGCGGCGTAGCTGGGCAGCTGGCTGTCGGCACCACCGAGCTGGTAGCGCAGCGCGGCCGCCAGGCAGGTCGTGGCCAGCTTCTGGCGCTGGCCACCGGACTTGCCGGCGCCGCTGCGGTAGATCTCGACCTGCTGGCGCGTTTCCGCATCCAGCTCGACGCCGATGAACTCCACGTGCATGCGCACGTCCAGCACCAGCTCGCGCCAACGCTTGTCCTCGCCTTCCTGCGAGCCCAGGCGGTTGACCAGCTGGCGCAGCACGGTGAACTGCGATTCGGCCAGCTCGCGCTGCTCGGTCTGCTGCTGCGACAGCACTTCGCGCAGCTGCAGGTGGAACTCGCCGACTTCCGGCAGGCGTCGGTCGTTCAGTTCGATGGTCAGCAGCGTGCCTCGGTTGAACGGCACCTGTTCCAGGCTGGCGTTCACTTCGTCCAGGCGCTGGCCGATCGACTTGCGGGCCTCGGCGCTGTGCCGCTGCAGGGCCAGTAGGTTGTTCTTGCTCTGGTTCTGCAGCAGGTCGAAGAAGCGCTCTTCGTGCTGCGGCAGGCCATCGCGTTCCAGGCGTTCGAGGCGCGCGAGGAAGTCCTCGGCCGAGGCCACCGAGACGGTGAAGTCGCCCGATTCCTCCGGCCACTGCTGGATGAAGCGACGGAAGCAGCCGATCAGCTGGTTCTCGATGCGGTTGAGGTCCTGCTGCGAGGAAGACAGCTGCTCATTCAGCGCGTTGCTGACCTGGCGCATGTGCGCTTCCAGCGTTTCCAGGCTGAGCGGGCCCTGCTCCTGAAGGCGCTCGGCGAGGCCGGCTTCCTGCTCCTGGGCCAGGCTCGGCAGCACCAGCGCACGGCTCTGCTGGCGTGCGCGGTCAAGGCGATCGCGCTCCTTGACCAGCTGGCCGCGCTCGACACGCACGTCTTCATAGGTGCGGCGCGACTGTTCGATGTCCGCGCGCACCGCATCGATCTGCTTGGCCAGCTTGGCGAGGTCGGCATTGCCTTCGCGCAGGTCGCGCAGCGTCGCTTCGATATCGCTGAGGCGCTGCTGCGGGGCGGCGATATCGATCTCGTTCCAGCTGATGCTGACCAGCTCGTGGCAGGCCAGGCGGCGTTCGTTGTCGCGATCACGCTGGCCACGCAGGCGCGCGATGTCGGTCTCGCAGCCGGCGATGCGCTTGGCCAGTTCCTGTGCTTCACGCTCGAAGGCGCCGACCTTGTCGTGGTTGTTGAAGCCGAGAATCCAGCGACGGCGGTCACCCACGGCACTGCGGTCGTCCTTCTCGAAGCGGTCACCCGGATGCTTGACCTGGCCTTCGCGGGTGATGCCGCGATCGACGTTGCGCAGCTGCTTGGCATCGACGCACTCGTAGTCGAAGCGCTTGCCAAGCTCACGGCGCAGCCAGCTTTCGAACACGTGCTCGCGCAGTTCCAGCTTGTGCAGCAGCGACTTCGCCGACGGCTCGCGCGCGAACGCATCATCGTTGCGGCGCACGCGGTAGTAGGTGAAGCGCATGCCCAGGTGGGTGCGGTTCACCCACTCGGCGACGTCGTTGTAATGCTTGTCATCGACCAGCAGCGACAGCGCGAAACCGCCCAGCACGCGCTCGATGGCACCCTGCCAGCCCTGCTCTTCGGAGCGGACCTGGATCAGTTCGCCAACGAACGGCAGCGCTGCTTCGGCGATGCCCGTTTCCTCGGCCAGGCGCGCGCGCAGCTTCTGCATCGGCGCAGGGATGTTGGACGGCGTGCGCTGCATCGCTTCGAGTTCCGCACGGACTTCGCCGAAGCGGCGCTCGTCATCGCGCTTGCCACCCAGGCGATCACTGATCGCGTCGTCCAGCGCCGAAGAGGCACGCTGGCGGTCCTGCAGTTCGTTCTGCGCGCGCTCGACCAGCTCGGCGAAGCCGTGGGCGTCGTCCGGCAGTTCAGCCTGCAGCTGCTGCGCGGCCTGGCGTGCCTGCTCGCGCTTGGCCTGGCGGCGGTCGCGCTCGGCTTCAGCACGGCCCTGCTCGCGTTCCAGTTCCTCGATGCGCTCACCGCCCTGCTGGCGGCGCTGCAGTTCCAGTTCGGCCAGGCGCTCGGTGTGGTTGTCCAGTGCGGCACGGCGCTGGGCTTCCTCGCCAAGCAGGCCACGGTCACGCACGTCCATCTCGCGCAGGCGCGCTTCGATCAGCGCCTGGCGGCGGCTTTCGCGGAAGCTGTCGACGCCGAGCTTCAGCGCTTCGTCGTCGCCACGCCGGCGGTGCATTTCCTTCAGGTCGTTGTAGTAGGCGCGTGCCGGCAGCAGGGTTTCCACTTGGCGGCGCGCGGTAACCACCGCCTGGTGCGCGCCATCGAGCTCGGCGAAGTCGCTGACCAGGCGCTCGGCGGCGTCGAAGGTCTTCGGCGTGTCGAGCATGAAGTCGCGCAGGAAGACATTGAGGTCGCCCAGGTTCTTCGCCGACTGCGTCTTGTGCAGCAGGCGCAGCGCCATCTCGTTGTCGATGCCGAGCAGGTCGCGGAAGCGCTCGGCGTAACCGGAGAAGGTGTCGAAGTGGTGCAGGTCGGACAGCTTCTGCTTGAGCTTGCGCAGGTCCAGGTCGAAACCACCAAGATCCTTGGCGATGTCGAACGGGCGCTCGGCGATCATGTAGTGCTTGCGCACATCGCCAGCCGAGGTGCCGTTGCCGGAGATCCACAGCAGGCGCACCAGGCTGACCACGCGGCCATCGCCGGCGCGGTATTCCAGCACCAGCGCGGTCCAGGTCGCACCCTTGCGCAGGTACTGGGTGGCGATTTCGCCGGTGCCGCTGTCCTGCTGGTCGGCCCACGCGCCACGCACGTAGGACACCAGGTTGCGGTCGCGGCCACTGCGTTCGGCTTCACGCGCGGCGGCGTTGAAGTCGACGATGGCCGGCGGCGTCAGCAGCGCGGACATGGCATCGAGCAGGGTCGACTTGCCCGAGCCGGAACGGCCGACGAACAGGAAGCCGCGCTCGGCGATCGGCACTTCGGTCAGGCCGTTGAAGGTACCCCAGTTGTGCACCTGCAGGCGGCGCATGCGGAACTGCTGCAGGCGTGGGTCCGGCAGGCCTTCGTTGAACAGGGCGGGAGTGTGCTTGGAGATAGCCATGCGATGGTCGGGTCTCTCAGGCCTCGGCGGCCGGGGTTTCGCGCAGCTGGCGGTAGACCGCCGAGAGCTGGGACACGTCTTCGGCGGAGAACAGCAGCTTCAGCGCCGGCGAGACTTCGTGGCGGTCTTCCTGGCCGCTGAGGCGGGTCAGGATGTGGTTGTCCTTCATCTTCTGCACCGCCGAAGCGACACGGCGGTTGAAGCCGGCGCGGTCGGTGGACAGGTTCTTTTCGTAGATGGCCAACGCTTCGGCCATCTCGGCATCGGCGACCACCGCGCGGTTGCCGCGCGCATCGGCCTCGGCCAGCTGCTGGCGAAGGTACAGCAGCAGCACCGAGTCGATGAAGGTCAGCGGCGAGGTGCGCAGCAGCACCGGCGCATCAACGTCTTCGGTATCGGCCTGGCGGGTGAACGCCACGCCGCTGTCACGATCGAGCACCAGTTCCAGGAACAGGTCCGCCAGCGACGAGCGGATGGCCGCCTCGCTGCGGATCAGCGCCGGCCACAGTTTGGCGTGGCGCAGCTGGTCGATGCTGGGGCCGATCAGCAGCTGGCACAGCGCGCGGCGCGCATCCAGCGGCAGGCGCCCGGTATCGCCGAGGTAATACACGTCGTTGCCACGGCGGGGCTGCGCCACGGCCGCCACCGGCTCGGCCTCGTAGGCGTCTTCCGCCACGTCGGCCTGCGGTGCGTCGATGGGATCTTCATGCCAGCTCATGGCGTCTCTCCTGAGTGAACCAAACCAGCGGGATGCGGGCGCGACGGATCTGGCCGTCGCCACCACGCCATTGCGCAAGCTCCTGCTCGCCGGCAACCACGTTGCCGAAGCGCGTGCCCAGCGACAGGTAGCCGATGACGCTGCCGAGGCCCTGCGGCGCTTCGCGCTGCGACAGGGCCTGGGCGATGCTGAGCCGCGGCTGTGCATCGAGCAGGTCGTGCAGGTCGCGGCGCAGGGTACGGAAATCGATTTCGGACGAAGCGACTAGATCACCGACGCTTTCCAGGCTGATGGCCGCGGCGTCGTTGTATTCGACATTGCCATCGACCTGGGCACTGCGCGGATCGTGCAGCCTCCACTGCGACCACGAGCGCAGGCGGCTGGTGGTCAACTGCAGGTCACGGCCGATGCCACGCTGTGCGGGGAATTCGTCGCGCAGAGCCAGTGCTTCGGACTGCGCCTGCTTCAGCAGCTGGTTGAGGCGACGCTGTTCCAGGTAGCCACGGCTCTGCACGAAGCCGCGCAGGCTGCGCGCGAAGTTCTGCAGCACGTCGTGCACCTGGCCACCGCGTTCGAGCATGGTGCTGGTGAAGCTGCGCAGGAAGTTGCGTTCGTTGCGGTCCAGGCGGCGCGCAAAGCCACGCGCCAGCACCGCTTCCAGCGCGGCATCGAGCTGGGCGCTCTGCTCGGCGTCGTTGAGCAGGCGCCAGAACGCCTGGAAACTGCGCCCGGCGTCACTTTCGCCGATGACATCCACGCCTTCGAACAGCTGCGACAACACGTCGCCGCGCTCGCCCTCGTCGTCGATGATGCGTTCGCGGAAATCGCGATTGAGCTGCTCGAAGTCATCGCGCACACGGCGGAAGTCCTCGGTCAGCTCGTCGGCCAGGCCGATGATCTGGCGGGTGCGTTCCAGCGCGCGCTTGCCGTCCAGCGCAACCACGCGGCCAGTGCCGACCCGGGCGATTTCGGCATCGATGCGGTCGCGCTCGTCGTGCAGCGCGGACAGGCGCGCATCAGGATCGGCTTCGGTCTGCGCAGCCAGCGCCGAGAGCTGCTCAATGACCAGCGCCAGGCGGCTTTCGGTGGCGGCCACGCGGGCCTGCTCGAGGCCGTCGGCGAAGCGGATCGCCTGCAGTGCGGCGGTGGACAGCTCGTACTGCTCCTGGTCGGCGCCTTCGGGCAAACGGCGTTCCAGCCAGCCCTGGGCCAGCCAGTGCGCGATGTAGGCCTGCGCGGTACGCGGCAGCTCGCGCGAGAGTTCATCGCCGGCCAGCTGGTCCAGCGCGCGCTGCAGGCGCTCGTTGAGCACCGACGAAGGCAACGTGCGCTCGCCGTCCATCAGCAGGCCCTGCAACAGGCCGATGATTTCCGGGGCGTGGTCGGCGGCAAGCAGCTTCCACTGGGGCTGTTCGCGCAGGTGGCGGTAACGGGCAATGCGTTCGCGATGCTTCATGCAGCGAAAGAAGTCTGTAGGGCTGACAGGGACGAGCCGCCATGCACGGCTGCCGCGGGGGCAGCCGTGGGCATGCCGGCCTGCAGGGGCCGGCGCGGTGCGGGCAAGCGGCTCAGCGCTTGCCGCCCACTTCGATGAAGCGCAGGAACTCGGCGCGGGTGCGCGCGTCGTCGCGGAAGCTGCCCAGCATCTTGGAGGTGACCATGCTGACGCCGCGCTTGTGGATGCCGCGCGTGGTCATGCACTCGTGGGCGCCTTCGACGACCACGCCGACGCCGATCGGCTGCAGCACATCCTGGATGCACTGGGCGATCTGCGCGGTCATCTTTTCCTGCACCTGGAAACGACGGGCGTAGGCTTCGACGACGCGGGCCAGCTTGCTGATGCCCACCACCTTGCCGGCCGGCAGGTAGCCGACGTGCACGCGGCCGATGATCGGCGCCATGTGGTGCTCGCAGTGGCTTTCGTACTCGATGTCCCGCAGGACGATCAGTTCGTCGTAGCCGGCCACTTCCTCGAAGGTCCGCTCCATGTAGGCGCGCGGGTCGTCGCGGTAACCGCTGAACCAGTCGCCATAGGCTTCGGCGACACGGCGGGGGGTATCCAGCAGGCCTTCACGGGACGGGTCCTCACCGGCCCAGCGCAGCAGGGTGCGCACGGCATCCTCGGCCTGGTCCTGGGTCACGTCGCCCTGCGGGGCGGCCTTTTCGTTGTTCTTGCTCATTGCGTACAGCGTCCCGAACGGGGGGCGAGCATCGTACCCGACCGGGGGGTGGGTCGTCCTGTTGGGACGGTTCATCGGGGGTCTCTTGCAGCGCCTCGTTGCAGCTGAGCGAGAGGGGGAGGGGCAGGCCAGGCAGGACACGCCGCAAGTACGTCCCTGTAGGCTCGGCCACGGCATCCATGCCGTGGACGGTCCTGCCTGGCCTGCCCCTCCCCCTCTCCGACAATTTCCCGCGGGCGCGGCCGGACCGCCCGAAAGCGGGGGCAAAAGCGGGGGTTCATGACTTCGGAAGCAGCGCGCCGCTGCTGTGGTGTCTTCTGCTTTGGTGGGTGCGGACCGTTGGTCCGCACTGCTTCTGCTCTTGCTTCTAAGAGCCAACCCACCGCGCTCGCGGGGGGATGGGAAGGCAGCGGGGGCCGGGCGGGGCAGGACCGTCCGCGGCATGGATGCCGCGGCCGAGCCCCCAAGGGTGAGGGCGCTTTGCTTGCGAGGCATGCCTCGCAAGCGCCCGAACGCACAGCCGCCAGCGGCTGGGCCGGACCCCGGAGGGGGGTTCACGGCGTGTCCTGCACCGTCCGGCGCCCGCTGCCCCACCGACACCAGGCAGGCGCAACGCTTTCCTCACCACACCCCACCCATTCAGAAAAACCTATTGATAGGAATGAAATTAGTAGTATCCTATCTATCTCTTATGGACCGACCCCTCGACGAGCGCACCGTGCTGCAGATGCAGCTCAGCTCCGGCCTGCTGTACGCAGGGCGGCAGTGGCAGCGCCTGGCCGACAGTCGGCTCGGCAGCTACGGCATCTCCACCGCCTGCACCATGCCCCTGTTGATGATCGGCCGCTCCGGCGGTGGCATCCGCCAGGTGGCACTGGCCCAGCAGCTGGGCATGGAAGGGCCCTCCCTGGTGCGCCTGCTGGACAAGCTGTGCGCCAGCGGCCTGGTCCGCCGCGAAAGCGATGCCAGCGACCGCCGCGCCAACCTGTTGTGGCTGACCGACGCCGGGCAGGCGCTGGTCAGCGAGCTGGAAGACCAGCTGATCGGCCTGCGCCAGGACGTGTTCGGCGAGCTTTCCATGGATGAACTGCACGCCGTGCTGAAGGCCTGGCGCCTGCTGGCCGAGGCCGCCGACCGCATCACGTAAGAGCGCTGCCCCCGAACACCGCCGCTGCCGTGCATACGCCAGCGGCTTTTGCCCGTTGCCGTTGTTCTGTTGTCCCTCCCCTCCCCCACCTCGCCCCCGCCCCTTCCGATGCCCGGTGAATTCAGTCTCCATGGAGTGTTCGTCCCGACCCTGCTCGGGTTGATGTTGTTGGCCTACTTGGTCAACAGCGGCCTGCACGCGCTGCTGCAGCGTGCCGGCGCCTATCGCCATGTATGGCACCCGGCGCTGTTCAACCTGGCGCTGTACGGGATCGTGCTTGGCCTGCTGTTCCACCTCCTGCGTTGGATGCAATCGTGAACAAGATCGTGAAGAAGACCCTGCCCATACTGCTGACCAGCGCAGCCGTGATCGTCGCCCTGCTGGTGCTGCGCCAGCTGTGGGTCTATTACATGGATGAGCCGTGGACCCGCGACGCCCATGTCGGTGCCGACGTGGTGCAGGTGGCACCGGACGTGTCCGGGCTGGTGGAAACGGTGAACGTGGCCGACAACCAGGCGGTGAAGAAGGGCGACGTGCTGTTCGTGATCGACCGCGCGCGCTACCGCATCGCGCTGGAACAGGCCAAGGCCAGCCTGGCCGAGCGCCAGGCCTCGGTGGCGCAGCTGCGCCGCGAAATCGGCCGTGACCGCAGCCTGCAGGATCTGGTCGCCGCCGAGGACGCCGAAGTGCGCCGCGCCAAGCTGCAGGCTGCACAGGCTGCGCTGGGCACCGCACAGGCGGCGGTCGACCTGGCCGAGCTCAACCTGGGCCGCACCGAGGTGCGCGCACCGGCCGATGGCCGGGTCAACGACCGCACCATGCGCGTGGGCGACTACGTGGTGGCCGGCAAGCCGGTGCTGGCGCTGCTGGACACCGGCTCGTTCCGCATCGACGGCTACTTCGAGGAAACCCGCCTGCGCGGCGTGGCCCCGGGGCAGCGCGTGGACATCCGCCTGATGGGCGAATCGGCGCCGCTGCGCGGCCATGTCGAGAGCATCGCCGCCGGCATCGAGGATCGCTACCGCAGCAACGGCAGCACCCTGCTGCCGAACGTGACCCCGGCCTTCGACTGGGTGCGGCTGGCGCAGCGCATTCCGGTGCGCATCGCGATCGACGAAGTGCCAAAGGGCGTTGAGCTGATTGCCGGCCGTACCGCCACGGTGACCGTACAGACCAACAGCACGAAGCATGCAGACAAGGTCGGCACCGCGCCGACACAGGCGGGCCTGTGAACGTCACCCTGCCCCGTCTCAGCCTGATCGTCGCGCTGGCCAGCCTGGCCGCGTGCAGGACCGTCGGCCCGGACTACGCGCTGCCGGAAGGCTCGGCGTTCAAGCGCCCGGAGGCCAATGCGGCCTTCATCGATACGCAGAACCCGCAGGTGGCCGCCAACCAGGCGCTGCCCGACCGCTGGTGGTCGTTGTACAACGACCCGGTGCTGGACGGGCTGATCACCCAGGCGCTGCGTGACAACGTGGAACTGAAGGCCGCCGATGCGCACCTGCGCCGCGCCGCCGCCGTGTACGAACAGGCGCTGGACGCCGGCGGCTTCGAGTACGAGGCCGAGGCCGGCGTCAGCCGCGCGCAGCTGTCGGCCGAATCGTTCCTGCAGGAGCACGAGCTGCCGGTGATCAACCTGGCCGATGGCAAGTTCGCGGTCAGCTACCAGTTCGACCTGTTCGGCAAGCTCAAGCGCGGCGCCGAAGCGGCGCGTGCCGACGAGCAGTCGGTGGCGGCGGCACGCGATCTGGCCCAGGTCAGTGTGGTCGCCCAGGTGGCCGACAGCTACCTGGAAATCTGCCATGCCAACCACGAACTGCACGTGGCCGAGCATTCGTTGCAGCTGCAGCAGCGCAGCCGCACCGTTACCGAACGCCTGATCGCGGCTGGCCGTGGCACGCCGCCGGAGCTGGCCCGCGCCAATGCCCAGGTGGCGCTGCTGGAAGCTGCACTGCCGCCGCTGCATGCGCAGCGCTCGGCGGCCGCCTATTCGCTGGCCGCCCTGCTCGGGCAGACCCCGGGCCAGCTGCCGGCTGGCGTGATCGACTGTGCACACGCCCCCGGCCTGGCGCAGCCGCTGCCGGTCGGTGATGGCCGGGCGCTGCTGCAGCGCCGCCCGGACGTGCGCCAGGCCGAACGCAAGCTGGCCTCGGCCACCGCGCGCATTGGCGTGGCCACCGCCGAACTGTATCCGGACATCCGCCTGGGTGCCTCGGTGGGTGCCGCCGGCCTGCTGGAAGACTTCGGCACGCCGATGACCCAGCAATGGTCGATCGGCCCGCTGATCTCGTGGACGTTGCCGTCGTCGGGCACGCACGCGCGCATCCACGCCGCCGAAGCCGGTGCCGACGCGGCGCTGGCCGAGTTCGACCACACGGTCCTGCAGGCGCTGCGCGAGACCCAGACCGCGCTGGACCGCTATGCGCAGGACCTGCGCCGGCTGCAGTCGCTGCGCATCGCGCAGGAACAGGCCGCACTGGCCGCCGAGCAGAACCGCCGGCTGTACCAGGGTGGCCGCACGCCGTACCTGTCCAGCCTGGATGCCGACCGCAGCCTGGCCACCAGCGATGCCACCCTGGCCGCCGCCGAAGCGCAGGTCTCACGCGACCAGATCCATCTGTTCCTGGTGCTGGGCGGCGGCTGGCAGGCAACGGTCGCCCCCGCGGCGCCGACCACCGCACAGGCCTCGGCGAAGTAAGCCATGAACGCGCTGACCGACCGCCAGGCCTGGCTGTTCTCGATCAAGACCTACCTGGCCGCGGTGGCCGCGCTGTACATCGCCATGGCCGGCAACCTGTCGCGCCCGTACTGGGCGATGGGCACGGTGTACATCGTCAGCCAGCCGCTGCTGGGCCCGACCCGTGCCAAGGGCGTGTACCGCATCGTCGGCACCCTGGTGGCCGGCCTGGCCACCCTGCTGGTGCTGCCGGCACTGGTGGAAACGCCGCTGGTCCTGAGCGCGGCGATGTCGATCTGGCTGGCCGGCTGCCTGTTCATGGCCCTGCTCAACCGCGGGCCGCGCGGCTACGCGTTCCTGCTGGCCGGCTACACCACCGCCTTCATCGGCTTCCCCGCAGTGACCTCGCCGGAAACCATCTTCGACACGGTGGTGGCGCGCAGCGAGGAGATCATCCTCGGCACGGTGGTGGCGGTGCTGTTCGCCTCGCTGCTGTTCCCGGCCTCGGTGCGCCCGATGCTGCGCGCCCGCATCGGCAACTGGATGGAGGACGCCGCGCAGTGGTGCCGGCAGATCCTGGAACGTGGCCGTGCACACGCGCCACGCAACCGGTTGGCCGCCGATCTGGTGCAGTTCGAGGCGCTGATCGAATTCCTGCGCCGCGATGATCCACGCCATGCAGGGTCGGCGGTGTCGATGGAGCGCCTGCGCGAGCGCATGCTGCTGCTGTTGCCGGTGCTGTCCTCGATCGCCGACCGCCTGAGTGCGCTGCGCAGCGATGGCCAGGCGTTGCCGGAAGGCCTGCCGGAGCTGATCGACGACATCCACGACTGGCTCGACGGGCCGACCAATGCCAGCGAGTACGCCCGCCTGCGCGCGCGCATCAGTGCGCTGAAGCCGCAGGTGGACCGCGACCTGCAGCACCTGCAGCTGGCCAGCCTGCTGCTGCGCCTGGAAGAACTGGTGGACCTGTGGCAGGACTGCCGCACCCTGCAGCATGCCATCGACCACGGCACCGCGCCGCTGGACCGCGCGCACTACCGCATCCGCACCGAACGCGTGGCCGCCGACAAGCACGTCGACTACGGCATGGCGCTGTTCTCCGCGCTCAGCGCCGGCGTGGCGCTGATGAGCTACTGCGTGCTGTGGATCGCGCTGGGATGGGAAGGCGGCGGCAACGGCGCGATGATGGCCGCGGTGACCGCCGCGTTCTTCGCCGCACAGGACGATCCGGCACCGAGCATGGTGTCGTTCCTGGTGTGGGCGATGGTCGCCTCGGTGGTGGCCGGCGTGTACCTGTTCGGCGTGTTCCCGGCCGTGCACGACTTTGGCCTGCTGGCACTGGTGCTGGCGGTGGCGTTCCTGCCCCTGGGGCTGATGCTGCACCACCCCAAGAGCGCGTTGTTCGCGCTGCCGCTGACAGTGAACCTGGCCGCGCTGCTGAGCCTGCAGAACACCTACAGCGCCAACATCCAGACCTTCCTCAACTCGTCCATCGCAATGTTCATCGGCATTGGCTTTGCGGTGGTGATGACCCGCCTGTTCCGTTCGGTGGGTGCCGAATGGACCGCGCGCCGGCTGGTGCGGCAGGGCTGGACCACGCTGGCCGAAGCCGCCGAAGGACGTGGCCAGCAGGACCGCCAGCGCTTCGCCGCGCGCATGCTCGACCTGCTGGGCCTGCTCGCACCGCGCCTGGCGGCGACGCCCGAGGGCAGTGACATCGCTTCGGTGGACATGCTCAATGAGGCGCGCATCGGCCTGAACATCCTGCAGCTGCGCCGTGCGCGGCTGGAGCTGCCCGAGCGCAGCCGCGAAGCGGTCGAGCACATCCTGGAAGAGATCGCCGTGCATTACCGCCGTCAGATCGCCGCGCGCAAACCCATTGTGGCGGCCGAGGCGCTGCGTGAGCGGCTGGATACCTCGCTGGGCCGGGTCGGCAGCGTGGGCGCCTGCAAGGCCCGCGACGAGGCGCTGATGGGCCTGATCGGCCTGCGCTTCGCGTTGTTCCCGGAGGCGAAAGCGTTGGCGCCGGGATGGGTAGGCGCCGAATCGCCGTCCGTGTAATGCGATCCGCCGGGCGCGGCCCGGCGCTACCATCGTGGTTCGGTAGCGCCGGGCCATGCCCGGCGGCCACTCGCGATCCCCACAGGACGGTTCAATGAGTTACGACATGATGGTGTTCGAGGCCAGCGCCGCCCCACGTGAGGCGGCGGCTTTCATCGCCTGGTTCGAAAAGCAGACGCAGTGGAACGAGCGCCACGAGTATGACGACCCGGCCGTCAGCAGCCCGGCGCTGCAGGCGTGGTTCACGGAGATGGCGCGGGACTTCCCGCCGTTGAACGGCCCATTGAGCAACGACGATGACGATCGTGCCGAAGTGACCGAGTACAGCATCGGCCACCAGGTGATCTATGGCGCATTCGCCTATTCGGTGGCCGAGCGCGCGCATGGTCGCGTGCAGGACCTGGCCGAGAAGCACGGCGTGGGGTTCTTCGATGTGAGCGCTGATGAAGCGGCGATCGTGTTCCCCGATGGCCTGGTGCTGATGCCGGAGTAGGTATGGCGGCAGGGCTGCGCCCTGCACCTGCCGAATCAACTTCAACGGCAACGTCAAAGGCTGGCATTCCGTGGGATGGCGGGGTGGGCCCGGTTGCGGGGGACGCTGCACGCCCCCGCAACCGGACCCACCCCGCCTTCGACAGTTTCCCGCGATCTGTCGGAATGGCATGGCTTGCTTCTGGTGGGTGTCGACCTTGGTCGACACGGTAGATCCACGCCATGCGTGGATGAAGGTGTGCGTTGTGATTGGAGGAATTGGAAGGACTGAGGTCAGAACAGCTGGCCCTGCACCGTCGGTTCTTCGATCGGTATCGATGGTGCTTCGATCACGCCTTCCGCACCCAAGCGCCAGGCCAGGCCACCCACTCGACTGGCGTGGCGTTTCAATGCGGCCTGCAGCACCTCTGCGCTGCCTGCTACGTGCAGGCGCTGGCGGGCGCGGGTCAGGCCGGTGTAGACCAGCTCGCGCGACAGCACGCGGCTATCCTGGCGTGGCAGCTGCAACCACACTTCGTCGAACTCCGAGCCCTGTGCCTTGTGTACGGTCATCGCGAACGCGCTTTCGTGCGCGGGCAGTGCGGCCGGGTGGAAGGCGCGTGGCTGCTCGACGGTATCGCCGGGGAACCAAGCCACCATCGCGCCGCTGCCATCGCGCAGGCAGATGCCGATATCGCCGTTGAACAGGCGGTGCCGGTAGCTGTTCTCGGTGACCAGCAGCAGGCGGCCCTGGAAGTAGCCCGGGGTGTTGCCGGCCAGCAGCTGTTCGATGCGGCTGTTGAGCCCGCGCGCGCCCTGCGGGCCTTCGCGCAATGCGGTCAGCACGCGCAGGCGCCCGGCCTGCTGCAGGGCACTTACCGGATCAGCGGCCTCGGCCAGCGCGCGCCAGTGGCCGAGCAGATGCTCGCGTTGGCCACGCAATGGATCGGCTTCGCCTTCATGGAAATGCACGCCAGCCAGTGAACCGCCACGCAGCAGCTGCAATGCGGTGCTGCTGTCGCCTTCGCGCACGGCATGCGCCAGCGGCGCCAGGTCCAGTGCATCACTCTGACGGTAACCGCGCTGCAGCTGCACGCGGCGGCCAGCAAAGGCGCGTGGTGCCGCCTGCGGCTGCAAGGTGGCCGGCGCCAGCAGTCCATGCAGTGCCTGCGCGTCGTCGGCGCGGGTGCCGATGCCATCGCCGCTGGCGCGCAGGATCGCGCTGAGTACGTCGCCGGCTTCCACCGACGGCAGCTGGTCCGGGTCGCCGAGCAGGATCAGCCGGGTGCCACTGGCGATCGCATCGACCAGCTTGGCCATCATCGGCAGATCGATCATCGACGCTTCGTCGACCACCACCACATCCACCGGCAGTGGATTATCAGCGTGGTGGCGGAAGCGCGGTGAATCGGGAATCACGCCGAGCAGGCGATGCAGGGTGGTCCCGGTACTGGGCAATGCCGCGCACAGCGTCGCATCCACTCCTTGTTCCTGCAGACGTTGCACGGCTACGCGAAGGCTCTCGGCCATGCGCTCGGCAGCGCGACCGGTCGGCGCGGCCAACGCCACCTCGGGCAGCGGCGGGCCGGCATGCCGGGCCTGCGCCGCCAGCAGCAGCAACAGGCGCGCGATGGTGGTGGTCTTGCCGGTGCCGGGGCCGCCGGTGACCAGTGCCAGCGGATGGCGCAGGGTCACGCCGGCTGCGCGTGCCTGGTGATCTTCACTGTTCAATGCCTGCGGGAACAGCTGCGCGAACAGCGGCGCCAACGCCGTCATGTCCGGCGCCGGCAGCGGATGCCGGCCGATGCGCTGCAGCCCGGCCGCCAGCTGGCGCTCGTACTCGCGATAACGGCGCAGGTAGAGCAGGCCGTTCTCCAGCACCAGTGGCGCATCCTCGGCGATGGCGTCGGCCTGCTCCGGCGTCGCTACCCAGGGCGATGCGCGCAGCTGCGCCAGCCAGTCGTGCGCGGCAGGCCACTCGGGCACGCCTTCCAGCAACCGCTGCGGTTGTGCCGGATCGAACGCGGCGTGGCCCTGCGATACCGCCAGCGAGGCCAGCGCCGCCGCCAGCGCCACACTCTCGGGCGTGTCGTCGCGCAGCCGCTGCAGGCTGGTCGCCAACGCGTGATCAAGGGTGCGCAGCTGGCCCTTCTGGTGCAGTTCCTTCAGCAGGCTCATGCGCTGGCTCCACGGGCACGTGCGGCCAGTTCGGCCTGGGCCTGCTCGCCACCGGCAAACAACGCATCCAGTGCCTCCACCAACGCCAGCGGGAAACGGTCCACATGCACGCCATTGCCGGTGCCATCCAGGCCGCGGCAGAACAGGTAGCGGATGCCGCCCATGTCACGTTCGTAGTCGTAGGCCGCGCCCAGGCGGAAGCGCAACCAGCGATGCAGGGCCACGGTGTAGATCAGCGCCTGCAGGTCGTACTCGCTGTGCCGCATGGCAATGGCCAGCAGGTCCGGGCTGTAGCCGGGCAGGCGGTTGGACTTGTAGTCGAGCACGTACCAGCGCCCGTCGCGCACGTAGGTCAGGTCGATCATGCCGGTCATCAGCCCTTCCAGGCGGCGACGCTGGCCGAAGCCTCGACGACCACTGGAAACGCCGTGCGCATGAAGGACCTGCAGCAGCCCCGGCACCGTGGTCGGTTCGATGGCGAAATGGAAGTCGATTTCTGCGCGGCGCTCGCCTTCACCCAGGCTGTGCAGCGCACCGCCTTCGGGCAGCGGCACGGTCAGCGTGTGGCCAACCAGCGGCACCAGCACGGCCACGCCGTCGTCCAGATCGACATCGGCATAGCCTTCGTCGTGCAGCGCCTTGCGCAGCACCTCGGCCTGGCCCTCAGGGGCTTCCAGGCCCGGCTGCCAGTCCGCCCATGCAGCAAAGTCGACGTTCTCCATCGCCTCATGCAGCACGTTGCCGAAGCGACTGCCCATGAAGCGCGGATCGAGCGGGGCGTTGTCCTCGGCGGCCGCGGTGGGTTCAGGCAGCGCCGGTTCCAATGGCAGTTCCGGGCCGGCCGGTTCGTCGGCGGCCGGTGCCGGCAGCTCGGTGGCGGCCGCTTCGATATCGCTGCCAACGCCTGCATCTGCGTGGGCCAGCTGGGTAAAGCTGTACACCCACCAGTCGTGCGGCACGCGCCGGGTCAGTGCACGCACGGCTGGAAGCTCACCTTCCACTTCGGCCGCCAGCTGCGGCAGCGTGGCCGGCGCCTCGCTGTCATCGATGTGCACATCGGCGAGCGCGCGCAGCGCCTGCAGGTCACCCAGCAGCGGCGCCAGCCGCGTCTTGCCGAGCCCGGCCAGATCACCCACGGCGATCCACAGCGCATGCTCGGCGCGGGTCAGTCCCACATACAGCAGGCGCGCATCCTCGGCGCGCTGCTCGCGTTCGCGCTGCGCGGTGGCCGCTTCCCAGGCCTCGTCCTTGTCCAGCTTCCAGTGCAGCTGGCGCTGGCCGCCCACATGCACCGTGCAGTGCGAGGCCGTGTTCGGTGCGCCGCCGTCGATGCCGACGAAGGGCAGAAACACCAGCGGATACTCCAGGCCCTTGCTCTTGTGCAAGGTGATGATCTGCACACGGCGCGCGTCCGATTCCAGGCGCAGCAGCTGCTGCTCGTCATCCTGGTCGGCGCTGGCCATCTGCCCCTGCAACCAGTCCAGCAGCCCGTGCATGCCCAGCGCCTGCGCGGAGGCTTCCTGCAGCAGTTCACCCAGCTGCAGGTAATTGGTGAGGCGGCGCTCGCCATCGATCAGCGCCAGCAGACGCTCGCCCTGCGCGGCACAGACATCGGCGATCACCGCGAACGGCCCGCCGCGCTGCCAGCGCTCTCGCCAGTGCAGCAGCTGCGCTTGGAACCCACGTTGCAGGTCGCCCTCGCGTTCCATCGCCGCAATCGCACTTGCGCGCTGGCCGAGCAGTACCGTGGCCAGCGCTGCGCGCAGGCGGCCCTCGTCGGCCGGTTGCAGCAGTGCCAGCAGCAGCGCACGCAGATCACGCGCTTCAGGCGTGGAAAACAGGCTCTGTTTGCCGGCTGCCACTGCCGGAATGCCGACCGCGGCCAGTGCGCGCTGCACCAGGGTGGCCTCGCGATGCGAGCGCACCAGCACCGCGATGTCACCGGGCTGCACCGGGCGCCCACGCAACACGGCATTGCCCGCACGCGCCTCGACCAGGATCTGGTGAATCGCGGCCACGCAGGCCTGGGTCGCCGCATCGCGCGAGGCATCGGCGCTCATCGCCTTGTCACCGCCACTGCGCAGCACGCGCAGGGTGAGCGCCGCGGCGGCATGGCCGTCGCGCTGGTAGTCCGCATCGCTGCGCACGCCACCGGGCCGCACCGGCTCGAACTGGATGTCGCGTTCGAGGAAGGCGTCTTCGCCGGCGTTGTCGTACAGCGCCTGCAGCGCGCGCAGCACAGCGGGTCGCGAGCGGAAGTTCTGGTCCAGCACCGGCGCCTGCTGCGCCACCTGCTTGGCCTTCAGGTAAGTGTGGATATCACCGCCGCGGAAACCGTAGATCGCCTGCTTGGGGTCGCCGATCAGGAACAACGCCGGTGCCAGGCCCAGCTCGCGCACCTCCGGCGAATCACCGAACACGGTGTGGAAGATGCCCCACTGGCGATCGTCGGTATCCTGGAACTCATCAACCAGCGCGATGCGGTACTGCGCGCGCAGCTGCCTGACCAGCGTCAGTCGCTGCGGGCCTTCCAGGGCGAGCGCTACGCCATCGATCAGATCGTCGTAGGTCTGCACCCGGCGGATGCGCTTCAGTGCCTGCAGCCGCTGCGTGGCGTCGGCGCGAAGCGCGTGCAGGAAATTCAATGCGGTGGCACGCAACCAGGCATCGCGTTCGGCCAGCAGCACGACATAGCGCCCCAACGGTGCCTGCAATGGCGACGACGGCGTGCGCTCGGCGAATTTCTTGTTGGTCTTGGCGGCCAACGCCTCCGGCAGCAGCGCCGGCAGGCGTTCGCTGATCAGCAGCTCGCGCGGGTCGGCGCGCTCGGCCCAGGCCAGCAGCTGCCGGCCCAACGCATGCAGCCAGCCCAGCTTGTAGGACACGCCGTTGAGCCACTTGTTGTCGACCGCATCGCAGAGGTCGATGAAGAACTGCTCGCCGTGTTCGCGTACGCGTGCAGACAGCTCTTCCGCCGCGCCCTGCAGGGCCATATGCGGATCGGGCAACGCCACCGGCTGCGGCAACGGATGCAGTGGCGGCGCGGCCAGCAGCGCGCGCAGATCGGCGGCCAGCGCGTCCGGGTTGGACCACAGCCAGGTCAGCGGCTCCAGCGTGGCCGGGTCATTGGCATGCACGCGCCATAGATCCGCTGCCAGTTCCTCCAGCAGCTCGCGGTCACTGGCCAGCAGTTCCGGCGGGTCGAAGGTATGGCCGCTTTCCAGCGCATGCTCGCGCAGCACGCGGGTGCAGAAGCCGTGGATGGTGAAGATGGACGCCAGATCGATCTCGTCTGCGGCCACCTGCAGGCGGCGCTTCAGTGCGGTGGCACTCTCGGAGCCGCTCTGCAGATGGCGCTGCAGGACTTCGCGGGTCAGGCATACATCCGGCGCTTCTCCCTCGGCCGGTTCCAGATCGACCAGGCGTGCGGCCAGCGCCAGGCGCTCGCGTATGCGCTTGCGCAGTTCCTGGGTGGCGGCGTCGGTGAAGGTCACTGCCAGGATCTGGCCGATGCGCAGGCCCTGCTCCACCACCAGGCGGGTGAACAGCGTGGCCAGGGTGAAGGTCTTACCGGTGCCGGCGCTGGCTTCGATGAGGCGGATGCCGTCCAGCGGCAGGGCCAGGTAGGGATCACGGCTGAGGGATTCGATGCCGTCTTCGGCGATGGCGGTGCTCATGCGTTGCCCTCCTGGCGTGCTTCGGCGCCGAGGGTGCGGCCTTCGCGCACCGCGCTGAAGACCACCTGGCTGTTGCGCAGCAGGTCGGCATAACTGGCATCGGTGGCGAACGGGTCTGCGCCGCGCAGCAGCAGCTGCCAGGCGTCGCTGCTGGATTCACCCCAGGTGCGGTCGCTGCCGTGCCATTGCTTCCAGCCTTCGCTGCGCTGTTTTTCTGTCGGCGCGTTGTACAGCACCCAGCCGGTGTACGGGGCAAAGCGCAGCGGCTCGCGCAAGCCACGCTGGCGCAGCTGCAGCAGCGCACGCAGCGCCGCGCGCGCCGCCGGAACGCTCAATGCCGGCAGCACATGCGGGCCGGGGCCGGCATCGCCGCCATCGTGGAACTGCACGAGGCGCAGCGCGTCGCCAGCGGCGTTGGCCAGCAGCCAGTCCAGGCCCTGGCGGATCACTGCATTGCCATTGAGCGTGCCGGCACGCAGGCGCACCAGCCCTTCGGGATGCCGATCGGCCACGCGGCCATGCAGGCGCACGCCATCGATGTCCACTTCGTAGCGGCGGCTTTCCAGTGGATCGCCCTGCATCCAGCCCAGCAGCGCACTGGCATACGGGCGTGTCTTCAACTGCTCCACCTCGAACTGGCGCTGGCCCAATGGACCTGACGGCAGCAGGCCACGCGCGCGCAGCCGCGGGTACAAGGGCTCGGTATCGCCGCTGAGCGTGGCGCGTACCACCGCCGCCTGCACGCTGCGCTTTTCCGGCCCGCGCGACGACAGCACCAGCGGTTCCAGGTCATCGACCTCCTCGACATCGTCGGCCAGGCGCAGGCCCAGCGACTGTGCGAGGAACTGCCCGGCCGGGTCGCACAGGAAGCGGCGCAGGGTATCGAGCGCGACCTCCTCTTCCACCGCATCGTCGAGCGGCGGCGGCAACGGTGCATCGAACCATGGCTGCAGGCCACCGCGCTGGCCGGTCAGGCGCCCGGCGGCCGGATGCCACTGGCGGCGATAGCTGAAGCGGCGTGGATCGCCATCACCGAACGCGGCTGGCGAGAACGGCTGCAAGGCGTGACGCACGGTGAAGTCGCGGACCGCCGCAGGCGGATCGAGGTGATACGCGGCGGCGGCATCGATCAGTTCGCTGACCAGTACCGACGGCTCACGCACGCTGCCATCGCGCGGATCGGCGCCGAGATAACTGAGATAGAACACCTCCTGCGCGGCCGCGAACAGCTGCAGGAACAGGAAGCGGTCATCCTCGCGGGTGGAGCGGTCGCCCGGACGGCGGCGCGGCGTATCCAGCTCGGCGGTGAGCTGGTTGAGACCGGCGGCAGGGTCACGGCGGGGGAAATCGCCATCATTGAGACCGAGCACGCAGATCACCCGGAACGGCAGCAGCCGCATCGGCACCATGCGGCCGAAACTGATGCCACCGGTCAGCAGCGGTGCGCGCGTATCGGCCTCCCCCAGTACGCCGGCGAAGTGCGAACGCACCACCTCCGGCGGCACGCCGTCTTCGAAACCAGCCTTGGCGGCATCGTCGGCGAACTGGTTGAGCAGCTTGCGCAGGCGCTCCAGCGCGCGCTGGCTGTTGGGCGAGCTGGGCGCGGTGGGCAGCAGTGCATCCAGCAGCGACAGCAGGCGCTGCCGCCACTGCGCCGGGGTCAGCAGCTCGCCGAGGCGACGCTGATAGATCGCCAGCACGCGCAACAGGCGCAGCAGCCGGTCCAGCGCGTCCAGCGCGCCGCCTTCCAGTTCGATCCACGGCGCCACACCGGCCAGGTCAGCCTCACTGCCGGTGGCATGGCCGAGTACCACGCGATCCAGCGCGAACTGCCAGGTGTAGGCGTCGTCGGCCGGTGCCTGGTGCTGATTGCGGTGCTTCGCATCCAGGCCCCAGCGTGCACCGGCCTGCTGCAGCCAGCCATGCAGGCGATCGAAGTCCACCGCTTCCAGCCCGGCCGCTTCGGCCAGCGGCGCGCTGGCCAGCAGGTCCAGCACTTCGTTCAAACCAAAGCGCGAGACCGGCAGGCCCAGCAGATGCACGAACACATCGGCCAGCGGCTCGCCCGCCAGTGGACTGCTGTCGGCCAACGCATACGGAATGTGCTCCTCCTCGCCGCCGCGACCGCCGAACACGGCTTCCAGGTACGGCACATAGGGATCGATGTCCGGTGCAAGCACCGCGATCTCGCGCGCCTGCAGCGGCGGGTCGAAGCGCGGATCCTGCAGCAGGCTGCGCAGCTGGTCGTGCAGCACCTGCAGCTCGCGCAGCCGGGTATGGCAGGCGTGCACCTGCAGGCTGGGGTCGTCACTGCGCAGGCCTTCGCGCAGCTCGCCCGAGGGCAGTGCGCGGCGGTGGAACAGATCGCGCTGCAGGCGATGCAGCAGGCTGTCGGACAGGCCGCCTTCGTCCAGGGTCGGCCGGGTGTCCTCCTCCGGATCGGAATAGGCGGCGATCTCGCCGGCCGGATGCACCACCTCGTAACTGCCCAGCACCGCCATGAAGTCGCGGCCGGCCGCCCCCCAGGCTTCCAGCAGGCGGTTCTCGCCGGCCGCTTCACCGAAGGGATCGGGGGCGCCGCTGCGCAGGCGCTCGGCCAGCGTCTGCAGGTCGCCCCAGTACGACTGAACCGGGGTGGGCATGTAGAAGTGCAGCTCGCCCACCCGGGCCTGGGTGGCCATCACCCGCAGCACGTCGGGCGAGATGTTGAGCGTCGCGAACGCAGACATGCGCGGCGGCAAGCCTTGCGGCAGCGGCTGGCCGGCGCCTTCGAAGCGGTCCAGGTACTCCTGGATGCGGCGGGCGCGATAGTCGTGGCCCCGGGTGATGGTGCGCCACAGGATTGCCTGCGGATCGGCCGGATCGGCCCCCGCCGCCCAGCGCAGCAGCCAGTCACGCCGCCAGGCCTGGTACTTCTCGAACACCGAGGCCAGCTCGCCGGCCAGCGCCCACGGCTTCAGAGCATCATCGCCGGCAAGATACGACTGCAGCGCGCGCATCGGTGGCTGCGCCAGCACCGACGGATCGCGCAGCGCCTGGTACAGCTTCCAGTGCAGGCCGGCGGCGTCCAGATCGTCCTGCTCACCGCTGACGTTGGCCTTCAGCGCGCGCGCCACGAACTCGCCCGGGGTCAGGAACTCGAGGTTGGCAGCCACGCCGAACTCGGCCGCCAGTGTCGCCTGCAGCCAACGCCGCATCGCCACCTGCGGGATCAGCACCACTTCCGGCGCCAGCAGCGGCTGGCCCGGTACCGGCGCACGCACGTTGCGCGCCAGCAGCGCGGCCAGCACGTCCAGGGAGTTGGAATGGTAGAGGCGGAAATCGCTGCCTGGGTCACTCATCATGCACAGTGTGCAGGACGGCAGGCAGTATTCAATGGTCAGCCCATCGCCGGTACGGATTGTTCCGGGCTGCCGGGCGATTGTCCCGGCCTGCGCGAGGCCTTGCCGTGCAACAATACTGGACCGTCCAGTCTGCTTATGTTCAGCCGACGGGCCCGATCCTTCGATGTCTAAAAAACGTTAATGGTGCCCATGTCGGCTTCCTCCTCCAGTCTGGTGCAGTTATCCAACGTCCGCATCGACCGGAGCGGACGCACGATCCTGCGCGACGTGTCGCTGCAGGTGCCCAAGGGCAGCATCACCGCGGTGCTCGGTCCGTCCGGCAGCGGCAAGTCGACCCTGCTGGCGGCGCTGACCGGCGAACTGCGCCCGGTCGCCGGCGAGGTCACCCTGTTCGGCAAGCCGATCCCGCATGACAGCGGCGCGCTGCTGGAAATGCGCAAGAGCGTGGGCGTGCTGTTGCAGGGCAACGGCCTGCTGACCGACCTCACCGTGGCCGAGAACGTCGCCCTGCCGCTGCGCACGCACACCCGCCTGCCGACCGCCGTGCTGCGCCGGCTGGTGCAGATGAAGCTGCATGCGGTGGGCCTGCTGGCCGCCGCCGATGCCTGGCCGCGCGAGCTGTCCGGTGGCATGGCGCGCCGTGTGGCGCTGGCCCGTGCACTGGCGCTGGACCCGCCGCTGATGATCTACGACGAGCCGCTGACCGGGCTGGACCCGATCGCCTCGGGGGTGATCATGAGCCTGATCCAGCGCCTCAACCACAGCCTGGGCCTGACCAGCATCATCGTCAGCCACCACGTGCACGAGACCCTGCCGATCTGCGACCAGGTGATCGCGATCGCCAATGGCGGCATCGTGTTCCAGGGCACGCCCGAGGCACTGCAGTCCAGCCAGGACCCGCTGCTGCAGCAGTTCCTGCACGGCCAGCCCGATGGCCCGATTCCGTTCGATGCCGCGCCACGCGCGAGGGTTGCCTGATGCCGTTCGTCCAAGCCACCCGCTCGCTTGGCCGCGCCGGCCTGTTCTCGCTGACCGTGCTGCGCGGTTCGCTGCCCACGCGTGATTTCCTGGCCGAGCTGACCCGCGAGATCTACAAGATCGGCGCGCGCTCGCTGCCGATCATCGCCGTCGGCGGTGCCTTCGTCGGCCTGGTGCTGACCCTGCAGGGCTACCGCACGCTGACCACCTTCGGCGCGGCCGACGCGCTGTCGACCCTGCTCGGCCTGTCGCTGTACCGCGAGCTGGCACCGGTGCTGACCGCGCTGCTGTTCATCGGTCGCGCCGGCAGTTCGATCGCCGCCGAACTGGGCCTGATGCGTGCCACCGACCAGATCAAGGCGCTGGAGCTGATGGCGATCGATCCGGTAGCCAAGGCGGTGGCGCCGCGCTTCTGGGCGGCGGTGCTGACTGTGCCGTTGCTGACCGGCATCTTCTGTTCGCTGGCGATCAGCGCCAGCTACTTCGAAGCCGTGCACGTGCTGGGCCTGGACAACGGGGTGTTCTGGTCGGCGCTGCGCAACAGCGTGGACTTCTGGGACGACTTCGGCGTGGCAATGCTGAAGTCGGCGATCTTTGGCGGCACTGCCGCGCTGGTCGCTGCCTACGTTGGTTTCCATGCCGAGCCGACCATTGAAGGCACTTCGGTGGCGACCACCCGTGCGGTGGTCAACGCCTCGCTGCTGGTACTGATGTTCAACTTCGTGCTGTCGGCAATGTTGTTCACCTAACCCCTCCACCGGCGGTGCGCAGGCGCGCGCGGCCACCACGACTCGATCAGGTAATCCACATGGCCATCCGCGGTCCCAGACTCGAATTCTCCGTCGGCGCTTTCCTGCTGCTGGCCCTGGCCTCGCTGATGGTGCTGGCCGTGGCCTCGACCAACCAGCGCTGGAGCTGGGGCAGTGAAGGCTATGACCTGAAGGCGCGCTTCTCCCAGGTCGGCCAGCTGCGCAAGCAGGCGCCGGTGAAGATCGGCGGCGTCACCGTCGGCCAGGTCGCGTCGATCGACCTGGACCCGGTGAAGTTCGAATCGATCGTGACCCTGCGCATGGACAGCAAGGTCAAGGACCTGCCGGCGGACACCTCGGCCGGCATCTTCACCAGTGGTTTGCTCGGCGAGAGCTATATCGGTCTGCAGCCGGGCGGTGATCCGGACGTGCTGAAGGCCGGCGACGAGATCGTCTTCACCCAGCCGGCAGTGGACCTGATCCAGCTGGTCGGCAAGTACATGTTCAGTGGCGGCGCCGGTGGCGGCGCTGCTCAGAAGCCCAACGATGGCGCGCAGGCGCCTGCAACGGAACCGCAACCATGAAGATGAAACTGATTCCGGCCCTGCTCGCCTCGGCGCTGCTGGCGGCCACCCCGTTCCTGGCCCAGGCCCAGGCCGCCGCGCCTGCCGCTGCCGCAACGCAGAGCCAGGCCGGCAAGGTGGTGATCGATGCCAGCAGCCGCATCCTGTCCACGCTGCAGCAGCGCAAGAGCGAGTTCACCAGCAACCCGGCCAGCCTGCGCAGCTACATTGACAGCGAGCTGACCCGCACCTTCGACCGCGACTACGCCGCGCGCCTGGTGCTGGGCCCGCACGCCCGCGGCGCCTCCGACGCCGACATCAAGCTGTTTGCCGATGCCATGGCCGACAGCCTGATGCAGCGCTACGGCTCGACCCTGCTCAACATCCAGGGCAAGCCGAGCTTCCGCCTGAAGGGTGAAAGCCCGCTGCCGGGCAATCGTGGCGTGCGCGTGAGCACCGAACTGGTGCGTGCCGGCAACGAGCCGACCCCGGTCGAGTACTGGATGCGCAACGTGAATGGCCAGTGGAAGATCTTCGACGTCAACATCGAAGGCATTTCCTACGTGCAGACCTTCCGCAACCAGTTCGATACCCCGCTGCGCCAGAAGGGCATCAAGCAGGTGGCCAACGAACTGCACAGCGGCAGCATGCAGGCCGGGCCCGCGGGCAATGGCAAGTAACGCACTGGCGCTGCTGGAAGGCGACACCCTGCGCCTGCGCGGGGTGCTCGACCGTGCCGCGGTGATCGCGCTGTGGCCGCAGCTGCAGGCCCTGCCGGCGAAGCTGTCACGGCTGGAGCTGGGTGAGGTCGAACGCGTGGACAGCGCCGGCCTGGCGCTGCTGGCCGAACTTGCCGCACGCGCGCGCAAGAGCGGTCACCCGCTGGCAGTCTCCGGCGCGCCGGCCGGCTACAACGAGCTGAGCGCAGCCTACCGGCTGTCGCCCGACCTGGATTTCAACGCTACTTCTGCTGCGAGCTGACATGAACGTCGTACGCACTTTCCCCCTGATCGTCCTGGCCACCGCCCTGACCGCCTGCGCCGGCAAGCCCGCACGCAGCGATGCACCGGCAGCCAGTACCGTAGTCCCGGCCAGCACCATCGCCGAGGCCTCCGCCCCCACCGCCGATGCCGCTACGGTCGATGCCGCGCCGGCCGCAGCCGTGGTTGCCGCACCTGCACCGGCCACGCCACCATCCGCACCGGCCCGCAGCGCCGACACCGATGCGGCCAGGGCCGCAGCGGCGACCGCCCCCGGTGGTGATGAAGACTTCGATGCCCTCTATGGTGGTGCCGGCAACACCGGCAGCGCGGCGGCCTACGATCCGTGGGAACCGTTCAACCGCAAGGTGCACACCTTCAACAACGCGGTTGACCGCGGCATCGCGCGCCCGCTGGCCACGGCCTACACCCACGTGGTGCCACGCTTCGCCCGCACCGGCGTCAGCAACTTCTTCAGCAACCTGCGCGCACCGGTGACCATCACCAACCAGCTGCTGCAGGGCCGCGGCGCCGATGCGTGGGACAGCCTCGGCCGCTTCCTGATGAACAGCACGCTGGGTATCGGCGGCCTGTTCGATCCGGCCAGCAAGGCGATGGTACCGCGTCGCAATGAGGACTTCGGCCAGACCCTGGGTGCCTGGGGCTGGCGTCGTTCGCGCTACGTGGAACTGCCGTTCTTCGGCCCGCGTACCGTGCGTGATGTGTTCGGCCTGGCCGGTGACATTCCGCTGTCGCCGATCCGCCGTATCGAAGAGGACAAGATCCGCATCGGCCTGCAGGGCCTGCAGCTGGTCGATACCCGCGCGCAGCTGCTGGCGATCGACAACCTGCGTGACACCGCCGTGGACGAGTACTCGCTGGTACGCGATGCGTGGATGCAGCGCCGCAACTACCAGATCGAGAACGATCTGCGCAGCAAGCGCGACCGTGGCCACGACGATGCCAATTCGCCGATCCCGGTCGATGCCATGCCGATGCCGAACTGGAGCAACTGACCGCTGCAGCCCGTGCATGAAAAAACCCCGCCTCGGCGGGGTTTTTCTTTTCCGGTAGGTGCCAACCCTGGTTGGCACGCTTTCCTCAGGCCGCCAGCGCGGCCTCGATGGCTTCGCGCAGGCGCGCGTCATCGGCAGCCACGTCCGGGGCGAAGCGCGCGATGACCTTGCCGTCGCGGCCAACCAGGAACTTCTCGAAGTTCCACAGCACCGCCGGTGCTGCGTGGATCGGAATCTCCTTGCTCGCCAGGCGCTCACGCAGCGGGCCTTCGCCGATCGACTGCGGCTGGGCGGCGGTCAGCTGCTGGTACAGCGGGTGGGTGTCATCACCGGCCACGCTGATCTTGGAGAACATCGGGAAACTGACATCGTAGGTGAGCTGGCAGAACTGCTGGATCTCCGCCTCGCTGCCCGGCTCCTGGCCGAGGAAGTTGTTGGCGGGGAAGCCCAGCACTTCCAGGCCCTGCGCGTGCTTTTCCGCATACAGCGCCTGCAGGCCTTCGTACTGCGGAGTGAGGCCGCACTTGGAGGCGACGTTGACCAGCAGCAGCACCTTGCCCTGGTAGTCGGCAAGCGAGGACGGCTTGCCGTCGATGGTGGTGAGGGAAATGTCCTGGATCGGGGTGCTCACGCGGGGGCTCCGGCAACAGCGGGGAATGGCCCACCAGCATAGCGCCGCGCGCGCGGTTGTAGAGCCGAACCCACGCTCGGCTGATGCCACAGCAGCCGAGCGTGGGCTCGGCTCTACAGGCAGGATTCAATCCACGCAGATCGTGCCCTGCGCCTTGCCCTCATCAATGCGCTGGCGGCATCCGAAGTTCTGGCGCACATCACGCTGGCAGGTCCCGGTGGCGACGCTGCCGACAGTCACCTCGCCGCCGGCCAGGCACTGGCCCATGCAGTCGCTCTTGCGGCTGCAGGCCTTGCCGGCGTCGGCGTAAGGAATCACGCACTGTTCGCGCTGCAGCCGGCCCAGCCGCTGCAGGGTGCCGCCAGCGGCCTGGCAGTCGACGTCGCGCGCTTCGCGGTACGCCTCGGCCGCTTCGGGGCTGGTGGCTGCGGCGGATGCCGCCGCCGTATCGGCAGCCGGTGGTGTGCTGCTGCAGGCGGCAAGCAGCGCGGTCAGGACTAGGCTGGTGAAGCGGCGCAGGCGCATGACGATACCTGATCGAAGCGGACAGGCCGCCAGCATACGCATCGGCGATGCAGGCGGCGTGTCAGCGTGGCTCAGGCCTCGTCGCCGTCGCCTTCACTGCCCTCGTCCTCGGCGGCCGCATCACCCTCGGCCAGATCGCCGAGCAACGACTGTGCCTGTTCGGACGCCAGCGACTCCACGCCACGCAGGCGCCGTTCGATGGTGCGGGTCTTGCGGCTGGCCTCGCCGATGCTGCGACCCACCGTGGTGATCTGCTTCTCGGCCTTTTCGAGGATGCCGGCGAACTTGCCGAACTCGCTCTTCACCGCACCCAGCAGGCTCCACACCTCGCTGGAACGCTGCTCGATGGCCAGCGTGCGGAAGCCCATCTGCAGGCTGTTGAGCAGCGCGGTGACCGTGGTCGGGCCGGCCACCACCACGCGGTGCTCGCGCTGCAGCAGGTCGACCAGGCCCGGGCGCCGGATCACTTCGGCATACAGGCCCTCGGTGGGCAGGAACATCACCGCGAAGTCGGTGGTGTGCGGCGGCGCGATGTACTTGTCGCAGATCGACTTGGCCTGCACGCGCACCGCGCGTTCAAGCTGGATGCCCTGCAGGCGCACACCCTCGGCGTCTCCCTGTTCCTGCGCGTCCAGCAGGCGCTCGTAGTCCTCGCGCGGGAACTTGGAGTCGATCGGCAACCACACCGGCGTGTCGTCGCTGCTGCGGCCCGGCAGGCGCACGGCGATATCGACCATCTCGCCACTATCCGGGCGCACCTTCACCGCACGCGCGTACTGCTCCTGGGTGAGCGTCTGCTCGAGGATGTTCTCCAGCTGTACTTCACCCCAGCTGCCACGGTTCTTGACGTTGGTCAGCACGCGCTTGAGGTCGCCGACGCCGGTGGCCAGCTGCTGCATTTCGCCGAGGCCACGCTGCACCTGTTCCAGGCGCTCGGAGACCAGCTTGAAGGAATTGCCGAGCCGCGTTTCCAGCGTGGACTGCAGCTTCTCGTCCACGGTGTGGCGCATCTGCTCCAGCTTCTGCGCGTTGTCGTTCTGCAGCGCGCGCAGCTGTTCTTCCAGCGTCGTGCGCATCTCGGCGATGCGCTGCTCGTTGCGCTGGGTCAGTTCCTGCAGGCGCAGGCCAAGGCTTTCGGTCAGGCGCTGCTGCGACTGCGCGCCCTCCTCGCGGCCCTTGCGTGCATCGTCCACCAGGGTCTGGCGCAGCGCGCCGAGCTGGGTATCGGTACGCCCGGTGAGCTCCTGCAGCTGCTGGCCAAACGCATGGATGCGCGCTTCCTGCTGCTGGCCGAAGGTCTCCAGCTGGCCCCGCAGTTCCTGCAGCCGCTGTCCCATCAACGCCGCGCCCCTCTGCTGGCTCTCGGCCGCTTCGGCGCGCGCCTTTCGGGCATCTTCGCCCAGCGCTTCGCGCAGCAGGTCCAGGCGCTGGTCGGTGCGGGTGGACAGATCGGTCAGCGCGCGGGCGAAGCCATCGAGCTGTTCGCGCAGTTCGCTGCGCCCGGCGCGCGCCTCCTCCCGCACCGCCTGCTCCAGGCGGTCGTGCGGCGGGCGGCGCAGCAGGGCGACCAGCTGCAGGATGAGCACGGCCAATAGAAGACCGCCAATGAGCAGATATTCGGTTTGCATGGGGCAAGTGTAGGCTGGCCGAGTCTCAGCTGCTGCGTCAGGACCATGCTCGCTCTGTACGGAAAGCCCACCTCCATCAATGTGCGCAAGGTGCTGTGGCTGTGCGCCGGTCTGGACTTGCCCCTGCACCACGAACCGGCCCCCCCGCCGGACCTGCTGGCCGCGCTGAACCCCAACCGGCAGGTGCCAGTGCTGCGCGATGGCGACTTCGTGCTGTGGGAATCCAACAGCATCTGCCGCTACCTGGCCGCACGCGCCGGTCGCGAGGATCTGCTGCCACCTGCAGCGAAGGACCGGGCCCGGGTGGAGCAGTGGATGGACTGGCAGGCCAGCGACCTCAACAGCGCCTGGCGCCACGTGTTCATGGCGCGCGTACGCCAGCATCCGGACTACCCGGACGATGCCCGCGCCGAGGCCAGCCTGGCGCAGTGGAACCGGCTGATGGGTGTGCTTGACGCCCAGCTGGCCGCCACCGATGCCTACGTGGCGGGCAGCACCTTCACCCTTGCAGATATCGTGCTGGGGCTGTCGACCCAACGCTGGCGCAGCACGCCGGGCAGCAAGCCCGCGCTGCCCCACCTCGTCGCATGGTTCGAGCGCCTGCGAGAGCAGCCCGGTTTCGCCAAACACGTCGACAACGGCGTGGCGTGAGCCGTGGTTCCCGCAGCTGTTGGTAGGTGTCGACCCTGGTCGACACGGCTGATCCACGCCATGCGTGGATGAAGCTCCGTAGAGCCGAGCCTATGCTCGGCTGACGCCCACGCGCGAACGGCAGCCGAGCGTGGGCCCGGCTCTACAGACAGCGTCTGCTCCTACCAGCCTTCCAGCACGATCTTGCCCTTGGCGCGATGGCTCTCCAGCAGCGCATGGGCACGGCGCAGGTTGGCTGCGTCGATGCGTCCGAAATGCTCGCCCAGGGTGGTCTGCAGCACGCCCGTGTCGATCAGCTCGGCCACCCGGTTCAACAGATCGTGCTGGCGCTGCATGTCGGCGGTGCGGTACAGCGGCCGGGTGAACATCGATTCCCAGTGCAGTGACAGCGCCTTGCGCTTGAGCGCCATCACATCCACCTGGCCCGGGTCATCGATCAGGCCGAGCTGGCCCTGCGGCGCCAGCAGCTCCACGATCTGCGCGTAGTGCTGGTCGGAGTGGGTCAGGCTGGCCACGTGCTGCACCTCGCTGATGCCGAGCCGTGCCAGGCCCTCGGCCAGCGGCAGGCTGTGGTCGATCACGTGGTGCGCGCCCATCGCGTAGACCCAGTCCTGGGTATCCGGACGCGAAGCGGTGCCGATCACGGTCAGCTTGGTCAGCTTCCGCGCCAGCTGCACCAGGATCGAACCGACACCACCGGCAGCACCGATCACCAGCAGGGCCTGGCCCTCGCCACCGCCCTCGGGAATACGCAGACGGTCGAACAGCAGCTCCCAGGCGGTGATCGCGGTCAGCGGCAACGCTGCGGCGGCCGCATCGTCGAGACTGGCCGGCTTGCGGCCGACGCTGCGCTCGTCCACCAGCTGGTATTCGGCATTGCTGCCCGGCCGGTCGATCACGCCGGCGTAGTAGACCGCATCGCCGGGCTGGAACAGGGTCACTTCGCTGCCCACCGCATCGACGATGCCGACCGCGTCCCAGCCCAGCACGCGCGGGCCGTCGGTGGCCACGCCGCGGCGGACCTTGGTGTCGACCGGGTTCACCGCCACGGCACGCACCGCCACCCGCAGGTCGCGCGGGCCGGGCTGCGGCAGTTCCAGTTCGATGTCGATCAGGGCCCGGGCGTCGTCGATCGGCAGGCCGGCGTGGGTGTAGGCAATGGCGCGCATGGCAGCGGTCCAGTGGGGAAGGAGTGGACAGGTTGCGCCGCGCACGGCCGCTCAGAAAGGCGCAGAATCAGGCAGCACTTTCACTCCGGCAATGAAGATGATCCGCTTCGACGACCTGCAGTTGTTCGTCCGCACGGCCGCGCTGGGCAGCTTCTCGCAGGCCGCCCGCGAGGCTGATCTGTTACCCGGCCAGGTCGCTGCTGCCGTGGCGCGGCTGGAACGCGAGCTGGACCTGCGCCTGTTCGTGCGCACCACCCGCAGCCTGCGCCTGACCGGCGAGGGCGCGCTGTACCTGCCGTACGCGCAGGAGGTGCTGGCCACCCTGCGCGAGGGCCAGGCGCGCGTGCAGGGCGAGGACACCGAGCTGCACGGCACCCTGCAGCTGTCGGCGCCCTCGGACCTCGGCCGCAACCTGCTGCTGCCCTGGCTGAGCGCCTTCCGCGCCGCGCACCCGCGGCTGCGCCTGCACCTGCGCCTGTCCGACGAAGTGGCTGATGTGTTCCGCGACCCGGTCGACGTGGCCATCCGCATCGGCCACTTCGACGACGCCAACTACGTCGCCCTGCCCCTGCTGGAAGGCAACCGGCGCGTACTCGCGGCCTCGCCCGGCTACCTGCAGCGGCGCGGTACGCCCACCCGCCTGGACGAGCTGCGTGAGCACGATTGCCTGGTCTACCAGCTCAGTGGCCGCGCCTACGATCGCTGGTCGTTCGAGGTCGACGGGCGCCGCAGCGTGATTCCGGTGCGCGGTCCGCTGGTCTGCGACGACGCCGATGTAGTGCGACGCTGGGCGGTGGCCGGCGAAGGCATCACCTACAAGTCCTGGCTGGACCTGCGCGAGGACGTGCTGGCCGGGCGCCTGCAGCTGCTGCTGGACGGTGTTGGCAGCAGCATCCCGCTGCAGCTGGTATGCCCGCACCGCAAGCAGTTCTCGCCAGCGGTACGGCAACTGCATGCGCAGCTGCGCCAGCACCTGCAACCGCTGCTGTCTGGCATGCCCGATGGCCTCGCCAGCCCCCTGTCGCCAAGTGCAGCACTGGCCGACAATGGCGGCCCCCCGTAAGAGAGAACGCCGCCATGCCGTGGATGGGCATCCAGGACCTGTGGACGTTTCTGGTCGCTGTGCTGGTGTTTCTCGCCCTGCCCGGCCCCGGCACCTTCACCCTGCTGACCGCCACCGGCCGGGGCGGCGTGCGTGGCGGCTACACCGCGCTGGCCGGCCTGCTGGTCGGCGACCAGATCCTGATGTGGCTGGCGCTGGCCGGTGTGGCCGCACTGCTGAAGGCCAACCCACTGGTGTTCCACGCCGTGCAGTACCTGGGTGCGGCCTACCTGGTGTGGGTGGGCATCAGCCTGCTGCGCACGCCGAAACACGAGGGGGGTGACGCCGGGCCGATCCGCATGCAGCCGGGCCGCTACTTCCAGCAGGCGATCCTGGTCAGCCTGCTCAACCCGAAGGCGATCCTGTTCTACATGGCCTTCCTGCCGTTGTTCATCGATCCGAAGGCACACCAGGGCATCGCCACCTTCGCGGCACTGGCCGGCATCATCCTGGTGGTCAGCATCGGCTACTGCTCGATGCTGATCGGTGTGGGCAACCTGGCCCGTCGCCGGTTGATCCAGCACCCGCGGATCAGCGATGCGCTGCGCCGCGTGGCCGGCCTGTTCCTGGTTGGGTTCGGCATCCGGTTGGGGCTGAACGGATGATCCGGCGGCTGCTGGTGCTGGTGTTCATCGGGCTTCTGGCCGACACCGCAGCGGCCAGCGTGCAGGACCATCGCTGCCTCACCGGGGGCCGCAACGACGGCATCCACCTGCTGTGGCGCTGGCTGGACGATGGCAGCGCCGACGTGCAGTACGCCGGGCAGCGAGGCCGCCTGCAACTGCAACAGGTGTCGCAGGAAACGACGGTGCTGGCCGAAGACCGCCCGTACCAGTTCGACAGCGTCTGGGAAGAACGCATCGGTGGCCGCCTCAATGGGCGCTACTACCTGAGCACCCAGGGCGCGCACGTCTACGGTTTCAGCTACGAGCGCGCCCGCGACGGGCGACGTATCGAGTTCAACGAGGACGTCGAGGCGTGGCACGAGGATGGCTGCCATTGGCCGGGAGGCGTAGCGGCGCGCGTGGTCGATTGAAGCATGCCAACCAAGGTTGGCATCTACCGGTCGTGCATCTCCGCGCGCAGGTGGTCGATGAACACCCGCAGCTTGGGCGCCATCTGCTCACGCGCGGGGTAGTACAGGTGGAAGCCGGGGAACGGCGGCTGCCAGTCCTGCAGCACGCTCTGCAGTCGCCCAGCGGCGATGTCGTCGGCCATCAGCGAAGCGAACCCCTGGGCCATGCCCAGCCCCGCCAGCACAGCGTGATGGGCGACGCCGGCATCGTTGAACACCAGCCGCCCGCTCACTTCCACGTCCAGGTCGTGGCCTTCGCGGCTGAACTCCCAGGGCATCAGCCGGCCATTGGCCAAGCGGTGCACGATGCAGGCGTGGCGCTGCAGGTCATGCGGGGTCTGCGGCACGCCATGGCGTTCGAAATAGGCCGGCGTGGCCACCACCACCTGGCGCTCAGGTGGCCCGACCGGCACCGCGATCATGCCCTGTGCGAGTGATTCGCCGAGGCGGATGCCGGCGTCGAAGCCCTCGGCCACCAGATCGGTCAGCGCCGGGTCGACGCACAGTTCCACCTGCACCTGCGGGTAGCGCGCAAGGAAATCGGGCAGCCGCGGCAGGACCATGCGATCGGCGACGATGCGCGGCAGGGTCACACGCAGCCGCCCGGCAGGCACCGAGCGCGCGCTGTCCAGTTCGGCAAAGGCTTGGTCGATCTGGTCCAGGCCGCCGCGCACGCGCTGCAGGAAGCGCGCGCCGTGTTCGGTCAGGCTGACCCGCCGTGTGGTCCGCTGCAGCAGGCGCACGCCCATCCGCGCTTCCAGCGCGCGCACGCTCTGCGACAGCGCCGAGGTCGACACGCCCAGGGCATCGGCGGCGCGGGTAAAGCTGGCGTGCTCGGCCACGTGGACGAAGGCGACCACAGCGGTGAGGGGGACGGAGGCATCCATTGTGAAGCCAGTCTTCAAGGTAAGTCCGGTGGCACGCAGTTTATCCACATGATGACGTGGAGGATGCTGTGCCCCTCGCCGCTGCCCCTCCAGGCGTGGCGCCTTCCCCAAGGAGATCCGCATGAAGACCCGTACTCTCGGCCGCGCCGGCCCCACCGTGTCCCCCCTTGGCCTGGGCTGCATGGGAATGAGCGCCTACTACGGCGGCCGCGGCAGTGACGATGACGGCATTGCCGTCATCCGGCACGCGCTGGACCGGGGCGTGACCCTGCTCGACACCGCCGATGTGTATGGCCCGCACACCAACGAGGTGCTGGTCGGCCGCGCGATTGCCGGCCGCCGCAACCAGGTGTTCCTGGCCAGCAAGTTCGGTATCGGCCTGGACCCGACCGACCCGAAGGGGCGGCCGGTCAACGTCCACCCGGACTATGTGCAGGCCGCCTGCGAGGCCAGCCTGCGCCGCCTGGGCGTGGACCACATCGACCTGTACTACCAGCACCGCGTCGACCCGACCGTGCCGATCGAGGACACCGTAGGTGCGATGGCACGCCTGGTGGAACAGGGCAAGGTGCGCTGGCTGGGCCTGTCCGAGGCCTCGGCGGCCACCCTCCGCCGTGCCCATGCGGTCCACCCGATCACGGCGGTGCAGAGCGAGTACTCGCTGTGGTCGCGCGATCCGGAGCAGAACGGAGTGCTGGCCACCACGGCGGAACTGGGCATCGGCTTCGTGCCGTATTCGCCGCTGGGCCGTGGCTTCCTGACCGGCGCCATCCGCAGCCCGGACGACTTCGACGCCGACGATTACCGGCGCACCTCGCCCCGCTTCGAAGGCGAAAACTTCCAGCGCAACCTTGCACTGGTGGACACCGTACAGACGCTGGCCGCCGAGCGCGGCATCGCCGCCTCGCAGCTGGCGCTGGCCTGGGTGCTGTCGCGCGGCGAGCACATCGTGCCGATTCCGGGCACGACGCGGCGGGTACGGCTGGACGAGAACCTCGGTGCGCTGCAGGTGGAACTGGATGCGGCCACGCTGGACGCACTGGATGCGGCCTTCCCGCCGCATGCCGCGGCCGGTGAGCGCTATTCGGTCAGCGGCATGGCCAACATCCAGTCGTAGCAGCGGCCGGGACCAATGCACACCGGTGGCTGCCGCCGGATTGTGCCGATTCCGGCAGCCTGGCCGGGGCGCAGCGCGCGCCCCGCCCTGCATGACCCCCGTCAGTGGTAATGCTGCGCTGCGTTCGGTCACACTCGGGAACTTGTCGTTCTTAGTCACCCCTTCCGAGGCCTGCATGTCCCTGTTCCGGCGCAAGTCCCTAGATTCCGTCACCGTCCACGAAGCCGGCAGGCGCCTGATCCCCACGCTCAGCTGGCCGCACCTGATCGCGCTGGGCATCGGCGCCATCGTCGGTACCGGCATCTATACGCTGATCGGCGTGGGTGCCAACCTGGCCGGCCCGGCCGTGCTGATCTCCTTCGCCATCGCCGGTGCGGTCTGCGCCTGTGCGGCGCTGTCCTACGCCGAGCTGTCGACGATGATGCCGGCCGCCGGCAGTGCCTACACCTACAGCTACAGCGCGCTGGGCGAGGTGTTTGCCTGGGTGGTGGGCTGGAGCCTGATCCTGGAGTACTCGCTGGTGGTGAGTACGGTGGCGGTGGGCTGGTCCGGCTACTTCGTCGGCTTCCTCGAATGGGTCCATACCCAGTTCGGCTGGAACGTGCACCTGCCGGCCTGGCTGGCGGCCGGCCCGCATGTGGAAGGCGGCATGATCAATCTGCCGGCGATCATCATCACCTGGCTGGTGGCCGGCATGCTGATGGCCGGCACCAAGGAGAGCGCGACGCTCAACGCCATCCTGGTGGTGTTCAAGCTGATCGCGCTGGCCATCTTCGTGGCCGTGGCCCTGCCTGCGTTCGACAGCGCCAACCTGCAGCCGTTCATGCCCTACGGTTTCGCCAAGTCGATGGGCCCTGATGGCGTCGAGCACGGCGTGATGGCGGCAGCGGCCATCATCTTCTTCGCCTTCTACGGCTTCGATGCGATCTCCACCGCCGCCGAGGAAACCAAGAACCCGGGCCGCGACCTGTCGATCGGCATCATCGGTTCGATGATCGGCTGCACCATCGTCTACGTGCTGGTGGCGCTGGCCGCCGTGGGTGCGATGAGCTACGCGGTGTTCGGCCACAGCGCCGAGCCGCTGGCCCTGATCATGCGCCAGCTGGGCCATCCGACCGCGGCGATGGTGATCGGCGTGATCGCGATCATCGCCCTGCCGACCGTGCTGTTGGCCTTCCTGTACGGCCAGAGCCGCATCTTCTTCGTGATGAGCCGCGATGGCCTGCTGCCGCGTCGCCTGTCCAAGGTGAATGCACGTACCGGCACGCCGGTGGCGACCACGCTGTTCACTGCGGTGGTGGTGTCGGCGCTGGCCGGTGTCGCCCGCCTGGACGAGATCGCCGCACTGGCCAACGCCGGTACCCTGGCCGCGTTCACTGCGGTAGGCATCTGCCTGGTGGTGCTGCGCCTGCGCGAGCCCAACCGCGAACGCACGTTCCGTACGCCGCTGGCCTTCGTGGTCGGCCCGCTGGCCGCGCTGGGCTGCATCTACCTGTTCATCAGCCTGCCGCATACCACCCAGCTGTACTTCCTGCTGTGGAACGTGGCCGGCCTGGTGCTGTACTTCCTGTACAGCCGTCGCCACGCGCTGATCGCGAAATAAGGGCGCCGCCGGGCATGGCCCGGCGCCCCTCTGTAGAGTCGAGCACCGCTCGACTCTACGGAGCAGCGGCGTACTCCTGCGCCTGGCGCATCACCCGCAGCAGGTTGCCGCCCCAGATGCCGGCAATCTGCTTCTCGGTATAGCCCTTGCGCAGCAGCCACGCGGTGATCTTCGGCAGCTGGCTGACATCGGGCAGGTCACTCAGGCCGCCGCCGCCATCCCAGTCCAGGCCAATGCCCACGTGCTCGGGGCCGACCACCTTGAGGATGTGCTCGAAGTGGGCGAAGAAATCGTCCAGGCTGGCATGGCGCACTGGATGCTCGTGGTCCAGCGCCTGCTCGGCCTTCAGCAGGGCAACGCCCTGTTCGATGCCCATGCCTTCCCAGCCACCCAGCTGTTTGCTCAGCGCTTCCTCGGCCTGCTTGCGCTCGGGCGTCTTTGCGGTGTCGATCAGGTAACCGCCATAGGCATTCACCTGGATCACGCCGCCGGCCTTGGCCAGCTTGCGCAGGCGCGCGTCGTCGAGATTGCGCGGGTGGTCGTAGACCGCCTTGGCCGAGCTGTGCGACAGCACGAACGGTACCGGCATCATTGCCAGCAGATCGTCGAACACCGCATCCGATGCATGTGACTGGTCGATTACGATGCCCAGCTTCACCGCCTGCCGCACCAGCTCCTTGCCGGCCGGGCTCAGGCCTTTCCATTCCGCGCCCTTGGGATCGGTGGCCGAATCGGCGAACTCGTTGTTGGCGAAGTGCACGGTACTGAGCAGGCGCAGGCCGGCGCGGTGATAGAACGAGAGCAGGCTAGGGTCTTCCACCAGCGGGCTGGCGTTTTCCATGCTGATGTAGACCACGCGCTTGCCGGCAGCCTTGATCCGCGCCGCGTCATCGGCGGTCAATGCCAGCGCGAAACGCTCGGGATTGGCGGCCAGCATTTCGCGGATCTCCAGCAGCCGCTGCAGGCCGTGGTCACGCTCGGCCAGATGGGCGGCGGCGGTGCGGTCGCCCTGGTCGGTGTAGATCGCCCAGAAACCGCCGTCCAGCGCGCCTTCGACCATGCGCGGGTAGTCCACCTGCGAGAGCGCGTTGCGGTCGTGGCGCTGCTCGATGTCGAAGCCGCTGCGGCCGAAATTGGCCGGCGTATCCAGATGGCTGTCGAGGGTGACCAGGCGCTGCTGCAGGGCCTTGGCGCGGGCCAGTTCCTGTGCGCTGAACTCGATGGCATGAGCCGACAGCGGCGCGCACAGCGCCAGGGCAAGCACGACGGACAGGTGGCGCAACGATGGCATGGGCTCTCACCGGCAATGGGAAGAGCCCGACCATAGCGCTGCGGCCACGCATTGGGTAGCGCCGGGCCACGCCCGGCGGATCTTGAGGCTGTCAGGCAGATCAGCCGAGCATGGGCTCGGCTCTACAGCGTCCCGCGGTCAATCCACCACGCGGCAGAACACAGCCTTCAGGTAGCGCGATTCCTGCACGTGGGCCATGAACGGATGGTCCGGACCCGCACCAGCGACCTTCAGGATCTGGATCGTGCGGCCGGAGAAGTACGCCGCGCGGCGCAGCATGTCGAGGAACTGATCCTCGGCCACCAGGCCGGTGCACGAGAAGGTGGCGAACAGACCGCCCGGCTTGACCACGCCCAGCGCCAGCTTGTTCATGTCCAGGTACTTCTTCAGCGCGGTGATGACCTGGTCGCGGTCGCGGGTCATCTTCGCCGGGTCCAGGATCACCACGTCGTACTGCTCACCGCGGTTGGCGGCGTCGCGCAGCCACGGGAAGATGTCGGACTGGACGAACTTCGGGCGCACGTTGTTCAGGCGCGAATTGCCCTTGGCGATCTGGATCACATCCTCGTCGATGTCGATGCCGATCACTTCCGAAGCACCACGCGCCGCCGCGTACACGGCAAAACCGCCGGTGTTGCAGCACAGGTCGAGTACGCTCTTACCTTCCACCTGCTGGCTCAGCCATTCGCGGTTCTCGCGCTGGTCGGCAAAGAAACCGGTCTTGTGCGCACCGGCCGGGTCGGCGCGGAACTTGATGCCGTACTCGGTGATCACCGACGCTTCGGTGGTGGTGTTGCCGTGGAAGTCGAAACTTTCCTGCTTCTGCACGTGCTCGTCGGCGAAGCTGTGGAAGCGACAGCCCGGGAACTGCTCGCGCAGGGCGTCGTAGATCCACTCGCGATGGCGGAACATGCCGGCGGCGAAGAACTCGACCACCACCAGATCACCGTAGCGGTCGACCACCAGGCCGGACAGGCCGTCGCCTTCGCTGTGCACCACGCGCCAGGCATCGGAGACCGCATCGAGCTTGAGCACCTCACGGCGCAGCGACACCGCCTGGGCGATCTTGCGCGAGAACCAGCCGGCATCCACCGGCACGTTCTGATCGGTTTCGAGGATGCGCACGGCGATGCGCGAGTGCCCGTTGTAGAACCCGCGGCCAATGAACTCACCATCGATGCCGACGACGTCGACGATGGAACCGGGCTTGGGCCGGACGGTCGGCTTCTCGACCAGTTTCTGGAAGATCCACGGGTGGCTGGAACGCCACGCATTCTTGAGGCGGACAATCGGAAGGGGGGTATTCATCCACCTATTGTAAACCGGGCGCCGGGGTCGGATTCCCGCAGCGGCTCTGACCCGGGCCGGCATCCCAACAAAGGTGGGCATCTACCAGAGCGGGGGCGCGGAGCCCGCTTGGGGATCCGACCCCAGTGCAGGGGCATTTGACGGCGGCCCGGCCAGGCCGCAGAATCGGCGTCAGAAGGGGAGTAGCTCCCAGACGTTGTCGCCGTCATTTCGAGCCCGCAGGCTCCGGTGCAACGGCAGTTCCAGCCGACTGGGACTGCGAGCGAGACCTTCGCCGTACTGGCGAAGCTCTGTCCCTGGATCCCCCTCCCGATCCTCCGTTGCAGATCCTCGCCGTCCGGCCTGGCATTCATCTTTCCAACGGACATTCCCAATGCAGACGATCGGTAACGTGTGGTTGTGGGGCGGCTTCGCAGCGGTGGTGGTCATCGCCCTGCTGGTCGACCTCGTGTTGATGCGCCATGGTGGACCGCACAAGGTCACCTTCAAGGAGGCCCTGTGGTGGTCCATCGGCTGGGTCGCGCTGGCCCTGCTGTTCAATGCGGGCCTCTGGTACTACCTGAATGAGACTGCCGGCCAGGTGGTGGCCAACAAGGTCGGCCTCGAGTTCCTGACCGGCTACCTGGTCGAAAAGGCGCTGGCGGTCGACAACATCTTTGTCTTCCTGATGATCATGAGCTACTTCGCGGTGCCGGAGGAACAGCGCCAGAAGGTGCTGATCATCGGCATCCTGGGTGCGATCGTGCTACGTACGATCATGATCTTCGCCGGCAGCGTGCTGATCAGCCAGTTCCATTGGCTGCTCTACGTGTTCGGTGCCTTCCTGCTGTTCACCGGCTGGAAGATGTGGTTCGCCGCCGGCCAGGAGCCGGACCTGGAGACCAACCCGGCCCTGCGCTGGATGCGCAAGCACCTGCGCCTGCTGCCGGACTACGCGGGCAACGCGCTGAGCGTGAAGCGCGATGGCGTGCGCTGGTTCACCCCGCTGTTCGCGGTGCTGATCCTGATCGCAGTCACCGACGTGATCTTCGCGGTGGACAGCATCCCGGCGATCTTCGCGATCACCACCGACCCGTTCATCGTGCTCACCTCCAACGTGTTCGCGGTGCTGGGCCTGCGTGCGATGTTCTTCCTGCTGGCCGGCATGGCCGACCGCTTCCACCTGCTGCCGTATGGCCTGGCACTGGTGCTGGGCTTCATCGGCATCAAGATGATGATCATCGACCTGTTCAAGATCCCGACCCCGGTGTCGCTGGGCGTGGTGGCGGTGATCATCGCCGCCACCGTGGTGCTGAGCCTGAAGTACCCGCCGAAGGAAGGCGAAGGCCAGGCCTGAGCCCGACCCGCTGGATGGCGCGGCCGGTGGGATTGTCCCGCCGGCCGTTTCCACTCTCCCGCCGCGGTGGCCTTGGTTTCGCGCCAACCACCGCCATTGCTGAGGTATGAACAACAACGCGCCCCTGCCCGCTGGCGACGTGCCGGCCCCCCGCAATGACCGCTCGCGCATCCTGCGGGCGTTCAATGCCAGCCTGGCCGCCGTGCTGGTGCTGGTGGCCGTGTTCGCGCTGCAGGGCACGTTCGACTGGCGACCGTGGGCGGTCGCGCCGCTGGAAGCCAAGGGCCTGCTTGGCCTGATCGGCGGCCCGATGCTGCATGCCTCGGTCGAGCACATCGTCGCCAACAGCATTGCGATCCTGATCCTCGGCACGCTGGCCGGCAGCGTCTACCCGAAAGCCACCGTTCGCGCGCTGCCCCTGCTGTGGCTGGGCTCGGGCATCGGCGCGTGGATGCTTGGCAATCCGGGCAGCGTGCACCTGGGCGCCAGTGGCGTGACCCATGGCCTGATGTTCCTGCTGGCCAGCCTGGGCCTGCTGCGCCGCGATCGCGCGGCGATTGCCACCGGCCTGATCGGCATGCTGTTCTACGGCGGCATGCTGATGACCATCCTGCCGCACGCCGACGGCGTGTCCTGGCAGTCGCACATGGGCGGCGCCTTCGCCGGCATCATCGCCGCGCTGCTGTTCCGCAATGCCGACCCGCTGCCGCCGCGCCCGCGCTACAGCTGGGAGGACGAGGAAGAAGACATCGAACCGCTGCCCGACGACGAGCTGGAGCCGCCGTCACCGCAGCGCGTGCCGGTGCTGTGGCAGCCGCGCGAAGGCCAGGACTACGTGGTGATCCCGTTCCGCCGGCCGGACGAACCGCGCGGTTGAAGCGAGGAGCCGCCGGGCATGGCCCGGCGCTACCGTGTGGACGCCCTGGGTAGCGCCGGGCCATGCCCGGCGGCCAGGGGTCGATCAGTTCCCCGCCGCGCCCATGCCATCCACCGCCTGCCGGCCCAGCGCCGGATCATCGGTGAAGAACGCATCGATGCCGGTCGCCAGATAGGCGTGCATCTCGGCAATCGAACCTTCGGGATTGCGCGCGGTGTCGGCGCCCTTGCGCAGGTTGCTGGCCTGGAAGTGGTTCTCCGGACGGAAGGTGTACGGAATCACCATCAGCCCCACTGCATGTGCGTCCTGTACCAGCGTGGTCGGCGTGCCCAGTGCGCCCTTGTCATCCAGCGGAATGATCGAGCGCAGCTCCGGGCCGATGCTGTCGGCGTAGCTGGCGATATCCTTCAATCCGGCCGGCGTCATCATCTGCGCGTAGGTCAGCGTGCCACCGGCCTTGGCGATGTCGGCCGGCTGGGTGTCGCCCTTCCACAGCAGCTGCAGCAGGCGGATGTTGCTGCCACGCGGGATCTTGCCGCGCAGGTAACGCAGGTTGGCGGTCTCGAACGACTGGATGGTGACCGGGCCGACGTTGGTATAGGCGTTGCCGCGCAGCGCGGCCAGCAGCTTGTCTTCCATCGGCAGGCCGATCGACTGGAAGTAGGTCGGGTGCTTGATCTCCGGCACCAGGCCGATGCCGCGGTTGGCGCGGCCGGCCTGCTGGACCAAGAAGGCCAGGATCTCGTCCAAGCTGGCGATGCGGAACTGGCCGTCGTAGGCCGTGCTGCGCAGCTCCGGGAGGCGCTCGCGCGCGTACAGGGTCTTCAGCTCGGCCAGGGTGAAGTCTTCGGTGAACCAGCCGTCGACCTTCTGCCCGTCGATGACCTTGCTGGTGCGGCGGCTGGCGAACTCCGGATGCGAGGCGACGTCGGTGGTGCCACCGATCTCGTTCTCGTGGCGGGCCACCATCACCCCGTCCTTGGTCATCACCAGGTCCGGTTCGATGTAGTCGGCGCCATCGGCGATCGCCTGGGCGTAGGCCGCCAGGGTGTGCTCCGGCAACAGCGCGCTTGCGCCGCGATGGCCGTAGACCGACACCTTGTGCGCGGCCGGGGTGGAGGATTCAGCACTCATGGCCACCGATGGTGCCACGGCCAGCGACAACAGCAACGCACAACCCCACGACTTCACTGCGACTTCCCCAAGCGGTATGTGATGGGCGTCAGTATGCGGCGGCAATGTGACAGGTGGGGGACCTGGGATCGGATCCCCGCAGGGGCTCCGACCTGAGCGCTCCCCCCATTCTTCAAACAATTCTGATTGAAGCGCTGCACGGCCCGCGACTAGCCTCGGATGACCAACAGCGAAGTTGTCAGGGGCAGATCATGAAACAACCGATGTACATGCCGATTCTCAAATGGCGACAGGGAGAGTACCTCGCGGTGGGTCGTACCAGCGAAGGAGTCAAGGATGGGATCTATCCCCTGTTCGAGATCCCGATCGAGCAGTGGGACTTCGAGAACGATGCACCGGCCAAGTCACTCGATGACCACCTGAAGAACGTAGGCAGGCGCCTGAGCAGTAACTGGAAGGCGCGGCGCTGCCTGTTCGATTCGCCCTATCTTGCCGGTGACGACACCATGGCGGACGGCCAGCACCATCTGGAGCGGATTTTCGACCTCACTCGCACCGCAGGATGCCAGGCCATTCCCGTGACCGGCATTGACCGGCATGTCGACTACCAGCAGGCGGCGGCACGCATTGTCGCCCGCGATGATCGTGGCTGCGGATTACGGCTGGTGCCGGATGATCTTGAAGGAGGGCGCCTGGCCCGGATCTCAGGGTTGCTGAAACTGTTGGGCGTGGTATCAGGTCAGGTGGACCTGATCCTCGACAGCTCGACCGATGTCGCCGACTCGCCCACGCTGCAGGCATCGACCTGGCAGGCATGGATTGCGGCCGTTCCGGATCTGGCCGACTGGAGATCGATCACCCTCGTGGGGGGTAGTTTCCCTGCCAGCCTGAGCCCTTCTTCAAGCTATCGCCCACATGGCGATGTGAACCGCCGGGAATGGCGCGCGTACACGCGGCTAGCCCGCATGCACTCTGAACGAATGCCGTGGTTTGGTGACTATGGCTGCGCTTCTCCACAGACGGAATTGATGGATCCTCGCCTGTTCGACCCCAACGCCAAGATCAAGTACACGATCGATGATCAGTGGCGGATCGTTGTAGGTACCCAGATCAAGCGCAACGGCCGCGACCAGTACCGTGATCTGTGCCGGCACCTGGTCTCCGATCTGCCGGTGGTCTTCATGGGGCGCGGCTACAGCTGGGGCGATGCGTACATCGAAGACTGCGCAAACAGTGTCACCAGTACCGGGGGAAGCTCGACCTGGCCAACGGTGGCGACCAACCACCATATGACTAAGGTTGTTCGCGACCTCGCCAGTCTGACCGGCGCTTCAACTGTTCCCTGACCAGCGCACGGATTTCCGCAAGACTGTAGAGCTCCGACAGACGTTCACATAGCGCTGCGCGGTTGCCGCGCAGCGCTGATTTTTCAGGCGTCCGCCTGCCGATCAGAGCAGAAATTTCATCGCGCCAGAGCAGTGCTGCGACGGCCGTCGCGCTCACTGATGGATTGAGTTTTGCAGGCCGCACTAGTTCCAGCCTCACTGCGTTGCGCGCTCCACGTGATGCCAGCCTGACCCCCCACCAAGCAGGCAACGTATCCAGGGCATGGTCCAAATGGCGCTTGCCCACCACGATCGTCGCCTTGTCGAGGACATCGGAGTAGAACTGCTGCTGCAATGGAAGTCTCCGCAGGGTGTCGACATCACTCTTGATCTCGTAGCCGTGCAGATGGCCATTGATGACACAGACATCGACCCGGCAGGCGCCGCGCGCAAGCCCCATTTCCTCCACCACAAGCGTGTTCGGATTTGCGACATGCTCAGCAATGACCTTGCCCAGCAGAGCTGATCGCACGTCACTGTCGGTTATCGGGTTCATGGCGGGAATGATATCAAGGAGGTGTCGCGCACAGGATTGAAACCCCCAGCCGTCAGTCATGAGTAAGCGAGGCGGTCAGAGCCCCTTCGGGAATCTGACCTCGGCCCTACTTCCCGATGCAAAAACTGGAGAAGATCCTTCCAAGCAGGTCATCGGCACTCATCTGCCCGGTGATCTCGCCCAGCGCGTCATGCGCCAGCCGTAGTTCCTCAGCAGCCAGTTCCAGGTGCTCATGCGCCAGCTCGCCATCGGCGCGCTGCGCGTGTTCCTGCGCACGCTCGATTGCATCCACATGCCGCGTGCGCGCCGAGAACTCGCCATCCACCTGCTCCCCTGCCCCGGCCGAAGCGATCAAACGCAGGCGCGCGTGCAGATCCTCCAGGCCGGCACCGGTCGCAGCGGAGACGAACACGCGGTCCGGGTCGTCCAGCATCGGCAGCGCATCCAGCAGGTCCGACTTGTTGTGGATGTAGACCTTGTGTGGCACCGCTGCCACGGCCTCGCCCAGCGCCGCTTCACCCGCCGCCGGATCGCGCGCGTCCAAGACGATCAGGGCCAGGTCGGTTCGCGCGATCTCCACATGGGCGCGGCGCATGCCTTCGCGTTCGATGGCGTCGCCGCCATCGCGCAGGCCAGCGGTATCGACCAGGGTCAGTTCCAGCCCGTCCAGACGGATGGTCTCGCGAAGCGTGTCGCGGGTGGTGCCGGCGATGTCGGTGACGATGGCGCGTTCACTGCCGGCCAGCGCATTGAGCAATGAGCTCTTTCCGGCATTGGGCGGACCGATCAGCACCGCGTGCAGGCCATCGCGCAGGCGGCGACCGCGTTCGGCATCGCGGCGCAGCAGGGCCAGGTCGCTGCGCGCCTGTTCCAGGCCACGCCGCACCTGCGCGCCACCGAGGGTATCCAGCGGTTCGTCGGCGAAGTCGATGGCCGCTTCCACATGGATGCGCAGCAACACCAGCTGTTCGACCACGGCGTCGATGCGGCGCGAGAACACGCCGTCCAGCGAGCGACGTGCCGCGCGCGCCGCGCGGTTGTCGCCGGCCGCGATCAGGTCGGCGATGGCTTCGGCCTGGGCCAGGTCGAGCTTGCCGTTGAGGAACGCGCGTTCGCTGAACTCGCCCGGCCGCGCCTGGCGCGCACCGAGCGCGATGCAGCGCGCGACCAGTTGCTGCAGCAGGACCGGACTGCCGTGGCCCTGCAGTTCCACCACCTCTTCGCCGGTGAAGCTGTTCGGTGCCGGGAACCACAGCACGATGCCGTCGTCGATGACCTCGCCATCGGCGTCGCGCAGGCGTGCGTAGTGCGCATGGCGCGGGCGCAGTGCAGGCGCACCCAACGCGTTGGCGATGGCCGCTGCGCGCGGACCGGACAGGCGCAGCAGGCCGACACCGCCCGCGCCGGGGGCACTGGCGATGGCCACGATGGTATCGGCGCGGATTGCATCATTCATGGCTCAGAGTTTCTCCAGCTGCGCCCGTGCCTGCGCGGCACCACTGCCCTGCGGCTGCAGCGCCAGGTAGGTGGTGTAGGCCTGCTTCGCCTTCGCCTTGTCGCCTGCGTTGAAGTAGGCATCGCCCAGGTTGAGATAGGCCACCGCACGCGAGGGGTCGATCTTCAGGGTGTTCTCCAGCCAGCGCGCCGCTTCGGCATAGCGCTGCTGGCGGTAGTAGACGAAGCCGAGGTTGTTGGCGGCCTGGGCGAAGTCCGGACGCAGCTTCAGTGCCTCGGTGAACTGGGCTACCGCTTCGTCGTACTGCTTCTCGCGGTACAGCTGCAGGCCGCGGTCATTGGCCTGCTGCGCGCGCTGGCGGTCGGAGGCCGGGCCGGCGGTGGGCACCACCAGCTTGGCCTTGCCGCCCTGCAGGTCGGCCACCGTCACCGGCGCCTGGCTGCCCTTGGCTTCGCTGGCGGCTTCAACCTTGTTGTTCAGTGCGATTGCATCGGCGGTCAGCTGGCGCGTATCGGCGTTGAGGAATTCCTGGCTGTCGGGCACCTGGAACACGAACTCGCCGCCCTGCGAACCCGGCAGGCTGCCGAAGGCCGGGGTCTGGTGCGAAACGGCTGAGACGGCCGGCGCCACGTAGGCGGCCAGTTCGGTACCGGTGATCAGGCCATCGCCGTTGAGATCGCCCTTGCCAGCCAGCGCCTGCAGCAGCACCCAGGTGAACACCGAGTGGCCGTTCGGGCCGGCATCGGCCACCTGCTGGTCGGCGCCGCCGGCGGTCAGCATCTGCCGTGCGCTGCGACGTGCGTTCTCGCGCAGGAACGACGACGAAGAAGGGCCACCACGGGTCAGGCCCAGGCCGCTGTAGCAGGCATCCATCACGAACATCACGTGCTTGGCCTGCATGCTCTCGGCAATGTTCTGGATGTCGGTCATTGCGATGGCGTCGGTGGCGAACTCCTTCGGGTCCGAATCCACCGGAATGATGTAGCCCAGGTCACGCCCGGAGGCGAGTTGGCGGGTGGCGCCGTGGCCGGCAAAGAACACGAACACGCGGTCGTTCTTTCCGGTGCGGTCATCGGCCAGGCGGTCGTGGAAGGCGGCCAGGATGTTGTTGCGCGTGGCCTGCTCGTTCTTCAGCACGATCACCTGCGAAGACGGGAAGCCGAACTGCCCGGTCAGGGCATCGGCCACCGCCTGCGCATCGTGGCTGGCGTATTCCAGCTTTGGCCACTTGGCGTAGTTGTCGATGCCGACCACGATCGCCCACGACTTCTCGTAGCCGGTGGTGACGGTGGCGGCGCTGGTGTCACCCTTGCGCGCGCGGGCGACGGTGAAGTCGCGTCCATTCCACCCGGCGAACTGGTAGCCATCAGCGATCAGCCGGTCGAGGATCTGCGGCAATGCCTTCACCGCACGGTCGTGGATGTCATGGAACAGGATGATGCCGCGCTGTTCCTTGTTCACCTGGTCGAGCACGCGCTGCACGATCGATTCCGGCACCGGGTCGGCCCAGTCCATCGAATCGATGTTCCACATGATCGACTTCAACCCGACTTCGTTGAGCAGCTGCAGGCCTTCGGCATTACGCGCGCCATAGGGGAAGCGGAACAGCGGCGCGCGCTTGCTGTCGACATCCTTCAGCAGCGTGTCGGTGTCCAGCACCTGCTGGCGCAGCGCATCGCCGGTGGTACGCGACAGCTGCGCATGGGTCAGGCTGTGGTTGCCGACGGCGTAGCCCTCTTCCATCAGGTTGCGGCTGATCTTCGCCATCGGCCCGAGGCTGACCTTGCCGTCGGTCTCGACCTTGCCGAGGTTGCGGCCGACCTCGAAGAACACGGCCGGTACGTCGTAGCGCTTGAGGATGGCCACCACTTCATCGGTATAGGCCTTGTGCGGGCCATCGTCGAAGGTCAGCACCACCGTCTTCGGCGGCAGGTCGCGGCCGAAGATCTCGCGGTCGCTGTCCTTCATCGACATCGGGTACGGCTCGATCACGCCGTAGTCGCGCAGGATCGCTTCGCGGCTGTAGTGCTTGTGCAGGTGCGCGATGTAGTCGTCCCACTTCTCGCGCTTCAGTTCGATGGCACGGGTGCGCTCGAAGCGGCTGAAGATGCGGGTCAGTTCCTGGTTGTAGTTGCGCTCGATCTCGTCCAGCGCCTCCAGGTCTTCGCCGATGCGCTGGTGCAGCTTCACTGCCGGCAGCGACGAATCGGCGCCGACGCGCTCATGCAGATCGCGCAGCACTTCTCGGAAGGCCAAGCGGTCGGCGTCGAACAGCTCCGGCGCCGACTCGATGTAGTCCAGCACGGTGCCGAGGGTGGCGAAGCGCTGCGGGCTGCTACCACGCAGCAGCGTGTCGAACTGCGCGGCAATGGCGCTGCGCTGTTCCAGGCCGTCGTGGAACAGCTGCTGGCCGATGCGGGTGGAGGTGCTGCGATCGGCCGCGGACTGCTGTTCCTCATCGGCCAGCAGCACGACGATCCGGCGATAGCCATCGAGCTGCTTCTGCAGCGCGGCCAGCAACGGCGCCGCGGCCGGATCGGCGGCGGCCGCGGCCTGCGCGCTGGGCTGGGTGACGGTGGTCGCCGGTGCCTTCGCATCCTTGTCGCCACAACCGGCAACGACCAGGGTCAACAACAGCGAGGGCAGGAACAGGCGGAACGACGACGCACGCAGCATGGCGGACTCGATGGATGCAGGATCGGTGTGCCGGCGATTCTAACGCCGGATGCGAAAAGCCCGCCTTGCGGCGGGCTTCTGCTGGGGTCAGCCGGCCAGCGGCCGGCTCTACCGATTACTTCTTTTTGACCGGGGCCGGCGCGGTGATGGCCGGGACCGGCTCGCCGCCATGGCGCTTGGTCATCCACCACTGCTGCAGCAGGCCCAGGCCGCCGTTGACCACCCAGTACAGGACCAGGCCGGACGGCATGAAGGCCATCATGACGCCGAACACCAGCGGCATGAACTGCATCATCTTCTGCTGCATCGGGTCCATGCCCGGTGCCGGGGTCAGCTTCTGGGTGAACCACATCACCGCCACGTTGATCACAGGCAGGATGAAGTACGGGTCGCGTGCGGTCAGGTCCTGGATCCAGCCGAACCAGGGCGCCTGGCGCAGTTCGACCGATTCCACCAGCACCCAGTACAGGGCGAAGAAGATCGGCATCTGGATGAGGATCGGCAGGCAGCCGCCCATCGGATTGATCTTTTCCTTCTTGTACAGCTCCATCATCGCGGTCTGGAACTTCTGGCGGTCGTCGCCATAGCGTTCCTTCAGCTGCGCGATGCGCGGCTGGAAGCGACGCATCTTCGCACCGCTCTTGTACTGGGTCGCCGACAGCGGGTACAGCACCAGCTTCAGCAGCACCACCAGGCCGACGATCGCCCAGCCCCAGTTGCCCACCAGCTTGTGCACCTGGTTCAACACCCAGAACAGGCCCTGGCCGATCACCGCCATCATCGAGAAGCGGCTGTAGTCGACCACGCGGTCCAGGCCCGGCACATCTTCCTTGGCGATCAGGTTGACCAGCTTCGGGCCGACCCACAGGCGGGCTTCGGTGCTGGTGGACTGGCCCGGCGCCACGGTGAAGGCCGGGCCACGCGCTTCGATCAGGTCACGACCGGCCACCTGCGACAGCACGTAGTGTGCGGTCTGGTCCTTCTGCGGGATCCAGGCAGTGAAGAAGTGGTGCTGCAGCATCGCCAGCCAGCCGCCGGTGATGTTCTGGTTCAGCGTGCCGTCTTCCAGGTAGTCCTTGAACGCACGACGCTGGTACTTCTTGTCGTTGTCGTACCAGGTGGCACCGTTGAAGCTGAAGGAATCCGGGTTGGTCATGCTCCGCGACAGGATGGTCGGGGTGCGGTCCAGGGTGCGGTAGACGTAGCCGTTCCAGGGAGCGGCACCAGTGTTGCTGACTTCGTCCTTGAAGCGCACGGCGTACTCGTTGCGCGAGACGGTCAGGGTGCGCTTGATGGTCACGCCGTTGTCGGCGGTCCACACAAACGGGATCTGCAGCTCGTTCTGGCCCTTGGCCAGCACGAAGTCCTTGGTGTCACCCACCAGCTTGAAGCCGTCAGCGCCGGGGACCGGGGTGTTCTTGTCTTCGCTGGCCCAGCCACTGATCGCGCTGTACGGATGCGCGGGGTCTTCGGTCAGCAGGCGGACCGGCGGGCTGCCTTCGTCCTTGGTCTGCGGGAACTGCAGCAGCTCGGCGTCGAGCACGCGGCCGCCATCGAGCACCAGGCGCAGGACGTCGGTGGTGACGGTCACGCGCTGGCTGGCCGGGGTGGCGCTGGCCTGCGCCTGCACGGCGGCCTGGCCGGGCGCGCCCGGAACCTGGGCGCTGGGGATGGCGCCCGGGGTTGCGCCCGGAACGCTCTGTGCAGCGGCCGGGGCCGACGTGGTCGTCGGTGCCGGGGTCGGAGCAGCCTTTTCACGGCTCCACTCCATCCACAGCAGCACGGCCACCATCAGCCAGGCAAAAATGAGGAATACGCGGGTCTGGTTCATCAGCGGACAGGCTCGGCGGGGCCGGGACGCGATGCCGGCTCGGTCAAAGAAGGAGTTGCGATGCCATCAGGCGGCGGCATTGTGCCGTCCACGCCCGGCGTGGGCAATGCACGCAGGCGACGCAGCAGGCGCAGGAAGGCCTGGCGGATCTCGTCGTTGCTGGCGGAACGCGCAGCACTACGAGCCACGACGACAAAGTCGCCTGGCTGGATGTCGGTACGTGTCTGACGCAGGATGTCGCGCAGGACGCGCTTGATCCGGTTACGCCCGACGGCGTTCGGATCAACCTTGCGGGAAACCGCCAGACCCAGCCTGGCCGGCCGGTCAGCCGGCAGCCAGTGCAGGGTCATCAGCGGATCGGACACACGGCGGGCGCCGTTGAAGACCGTTGAGTATTCGGCACGCGTGCGAACCCGCGCAGAGCGAGGGAATCGCTTGCGCGGGTCTGCAGTATTCACTGTCGAAGGGATTGCGTCTGCCGCGATGTGCGGCATGGCAATCAGGCGCTCAGGACTTTGCGGCCCTTGGCGCGGCGACGCGACAGGATCTTGCGGCCGTCAGCGGTCTTCATACGGGCACGGAAGCCGTGGTCGCGCTTACGCTTGAGGTTGCTGGGCTGGTAGGTGCGCTTCGTGGCCATTGGGGGCCTCTCGTATGAATGGGACGGAAAGAACCGGAAATTCTAGAGAGGTACCCCTCCCCAAGTCAACCCCTGGCAGCTACGCGAATTCACTGGGCTGTGCAATAGCTGTGGATGTTTTTGTGAATAAGTAGGGGACAAGCATTCCGAAGGCGGGCGCTCGGTGGTAGTCTGAGCCATCCATTTCCCCCCTTTCCGGCCTGTGTTTGGGCGCCTTGTCGCGTCCATGCCCCGGCCACCGGACGATTATTGCTGATGGATGCTTGGTCCCGTAGTCTCGAGCGCCTCGAAGCGGAGTTCCCGCCGGAAGACGTTCATACCTGGTTGAAGCCGCTGCAGGCCGATCTGCGCGTGGACAGCCTGGTGCTGTATGCACCGAATGCCTTCATCGTCGACCAGGTCCGCGAGCTGTATCTGGCCCGGATCCGCGAACTGCTGGCGCATTTCGCCGGCTTCAGCGACGTTTTTCTTGAAATCGGCTCGCGCCCGCGCCCTGTGGAGGCGCAGAACGCGCCGGTTTCCGCGTCATCGGCGCATGTGTCCAGCGAACCGCAGGTGCCCTTCGCCGGCAACCTGGACAATCACTACACGTTCGCCAACTTCGTGGAAGGCCGCAGCAACCAGCTGGGCCTGGCCGCCGCCTTCCAGGCAGCGCAGAAGCCGGGCGACCGCGCGCACAATCCGCTGCTGCTGTACGGAGGCACCGGCCTGGGCAAGACCCACCTGATGTTCGCTGCCGGCAACGCCATGCGCCAGGCCAATCCGGGCGCGAAGGTGCTGTACCTGCGTTCTGAACAGTTCTTCAGCGCGATGATCCGGGCCCTGCAGGAAAAGACCATGGATCAGTTCAAGCGCCAGTTCCAGCAGGTCGACGCGCTGCTGATCGATGACATCCAGTTCTTCGCCGGCAAGGACCGCACCCAGGAAGAGTTCTTCCACACCTTCAACGCGTTGTTCGATGGCAAGCAGCAGATCATCCTGACCTGTGACCGCTATCCGCGCGAAGTCGAGGGCCTGGAAGCGCGCCTGAAGTCGCGGCTTGCCTGGGGCCTGTCGGTCGCGATCGAACCGCCGGACTTCGAGACCCGCGCCGCGATCGTGCTGGCCAAGGCACGCGAACGCGGTGCCGAGATTCCCGATGATGTTGCGTTCCTGATCGCCAAGAAGATGCGCTCCAACGTGCGCGACCTCGAGGGTGCGCTGAATACCCTGACCGCCCGCGCCAATTTCACCGGCCGCGCGATCACCACCGAATTCGCCCAGGAAACCCTGCGCGACCTGCTGCGCGCCCAGCAGCAGGCGATCAGCATTCCCAACATCCAGAAAACCGTGGCCGACTACTACGGGCTGCAGATCAAGGATCTGCTGTCCAAGCGTCGGACCCGCTCGCTGGCCCGGCCCCGCCAGGTCGCCATGGCCCTGACCAAGGAACTGACCGAGCACAGCCTGCCCGAGATCGGCGATGCCTTTGCCGGTCGCGATCACACCACGGTGCTGCATGCCTGCCGCCAGATCCGGACCCTGATGGAGACCGACGGCAAGCTCCGCGAGGACTGGGACAAGCTGATCCGGAAGCTGAGCGAATGATGCACGGATGCCGATGAGGCGTCATCGCACAAAACGGTGCAGAATCCGGTAGCAAGCGCGGGACACGTTGTGGATAAAAATGGCGTTTGAAATCGCTCCGAATTTATCCACAGCTTTCCCCACCCCCTGGGGGTCGGTAATACAGAGGGTTTCGAGGTCTGAAATTCTTTTATTTACAAAGACTTAGCGTTGTTTTCCAGCGATTCTGTCTCTACCAGCACCACCAAGCTTTTGATTTATTCCACATTTTTTAAAGCATAGGGGCACGGAACCACATGCGTTTCACACTGCAGCGCGAAGCCTTTCTCAAGCCGTTGGCACAGGTCGTCAACGTGGTCGAACGCCGCCAGACCCTTCCGGTTCTGGCCAATTTCCTGGTCCAGGTGCAGAACGGCCAGCTGTCGCTGACCGGTACCGACCTGGAAGTGGAGATGGTGTCGCGGATCGCGGTTGAAGACGCCCAGGACGGCGAAACCACCATTCCCGCCCGCAAGCTGTTCGAGATCATCCGCGCCCTGCCCGACGGCAGCCGGATTACCGTCTCGCAGACCGGTGACAAGATCACTGTGCAGGCCGGTCGCAGCCGCTTCACCCTGGCTACCCTGCCGTCCAATGACTTCCCGTCGGTGGACGAAGTGGAAGCCACCGAGCGCGTGGCCATCGGCGAAGCGACCCTGAAGGAGCTGATCGAGCGCACCGCGTTCGCGATGGCCCAGCAGGACGTGCGCTACTACCTCAACGGTCTGCTGTTCGACCTGCGTGGCGATGCACTGCGCACCGTTGCCACCGACGGCCACCGTCTGGCCCTTTGCGAAACCGACCTGGCCAAGCCCAGCGGTTCGAAGCGCCAGATCATCGTGCCGCGCAAGGGCGTGACAGAGCTGCAGCGCCTGCTGGAAAGCGGCGATCGCGAGATCGAGCTGGAAGTCGGCCGCAGCCACGTCCGCGTCAAGCGCGACGATGTCACCTTCACTTCGAAGCTGATCGATGGCCGTTTCCCGGACTACGAAGCGGTGATCCCGATCGGTGCCGACCGCGAAGTGAAGGTGGATCGTGAAGCACTGCGTGCCTCGCTGCAGCGCGCCGCGATCCTGTCCAACGAGAAGTACCGCGGCATTCGCGTGGAAGTCTCGCCGGGCAACCTGAAGATCAGCGCGCACAACCCGGAACAGGAAGAAGCCCAGGAAGAGATCGAGGCCGACACCACGGTCAGCGATCTGGCCATCGGCTTCAACGTGAACTACCTGTTGGATGCCCTCTCCGCCCTGCGCGACGAGGAAGTGATCATCCAGCTGCGCGACTCCAACTCCTCGGCGCTGGTGCGTGAATCCAGCAGCGAGAAGTCGCGCCACGTGGTGATGCCGCTGCGTCTCTGACGGAAACGCCGTTTCACGTGGAACCCAGAAGCGCCCGGGACCTCCCGGGCGTTTTTTTATGTTCCACGTGGAGCATTGTCGAAACGGATCGTAGAAATCCTGGACGTGCCCTGCTCGGCCCCACACCAACTCGATCTCGCTTGCTCGAAGCAACTCGGAATCCAGGACGTTGGGAATTCGTCTTGCAGTGCTCGTCGGGCTCCAAGCGATCTGGGTTCTGGCAGCGAGCGCTTCGCATGTCCCACTTCGTTGTTCTGATCTTCAATGGTGGAAGCAGCAGATCATCTTCCCCGGGAGGAAGTCCCTCGCTTCTGCAAACGGCACTGTCCACTGGCCGGCTCGGGGGCACACTTGGGCAATCCTAGCTTCTAAATCTGGGTATAAATCTAAAGCATGGTGGTGATGGTAGAGCCAGATTTCGTGGAGAAATGTATTATCGGTTTGTTTTTAAAGGGATTTATGAGCCTGAAACCCCCTGTATAGAGGGCCCTCGGGCTGGGGGGGAACCTGTGGATAGTTTTCAGCGCTGAGCAAAAGGACTTTTTTATCCACAGATTGCCCATACCTTGTGTATAAGTCATACATGCCTCCTGTGGACAGTGTGGAACTAGCGTCCTGGAATTCTTGAAATCTGTGGAACACTCCAAGGCATCGGATCGCAGATTTGAAGGAATCGGCGGCGTCATCCGTCGGAACCACCCGCGAGGTGTCCCGCGATGGCCCTGCAGTGCTCATGAAATCGGCGAAATCTGAGGGCCTGGACTCTGGAACCCCGCGCAGATTTGAAGAAATTTCGGGCCGTTCCTGCCCGGAACGAACGGGCGCGTCACCCGCATTCCACGTGGAACGCGTCCATCGATGGGTGCGGAAGCTGCACCTTCGGCTCGACCGGCCTGCCAGCGCGCCCGGCTTGACCGATGCAGTAAGCTGATGGATTCCCTGCCCCTCTACCGCCTCGTGCGGATGGTCTTTCGCGCCCCATGCAGATCCGCCGCCTCGCCTTGCATCAACTGCGTCGCTTCAGTGCGGTGGACCTGTCGCCCCAGCCAGGATTGAACCTGCTGACCGGCGACAACGGTGCCGGCAAGACCAGCGTGCTCGAAGCCCTGCACCTGATGGCCTATGGGCGCAGCTTCCGTGGTCGGGTGCGCGACGGTCTGGTGCGTCAGGGCCAGGAAGCGCTGGAAATCTTCGTGGAATGGGACGAACAGCGTGCCAATCACCCGCCGCACCGCCGAAAAGCCGGGCTGCGCCACAGTGGCCAGGACTGGAAGGGGCGATTGGACGGCGAAGATGTCGCGCAGCTGGGTAATCTCTGCGCAGCACTGGCCGTGGTGACGTTCGAGCCCGGGAGCCATGCACTGGTCAGTGGTGGTGGCGAACCCCGCCGCCGCTTCCTCGATTGGGGCTTGTTCCACGTGGAACCGGGTTTTCTGTCCTTGTGGCGCCGCTACTCCCGGGCGCTGAAGCAGCGCAACGCCCTGCTCAAGCAGGGCGGGCCGTCGCGGATGCTCGATACCTGGGATCACGAGCTGGCCGAGGCCGGAGAACCGCTGACCAGCCGCCGCCAGCACTACCTGGAGCGTCTGCAGCAGCGCACTGTGGCTTTGGCCGCCAGCCTGGCGCCGCAACTGGGCATCCACGGACTGGACCTGAGTCCTGGATGGCGGCGGCATGAGCTTCCCTTGGCCGATGCCTTGCTTCTGGCCCGGGAACGTGACCGGCAGGCCGGGTATACCTCGGTCGGCCCGCACCGGGCGGACTGGAGTGTGGATTTCCACAGCATTCCGGGGCGTGATGCACTGTCCCGCGGCCAGGCCAAGCTGACGGCATTGGCGTGCCTGCTGGCACAGGCCGAGGACTATGCGGAACAGCGCGGCGAATGGCCGGTGATCGCGCTGGATGATCTGGCTTCGGAACTGGATCGCACCCACCAGGCGCGGGTATTGGAGCGCCTGCTCAATGGCCCGGCACAGATCTTCATCACCGCCACCGAAACCCCGGCGGCGCTGCAGGAACTGACCCACATCGCCCGGTTCCACGTGGAACATGCACAGATCGTGGCTGTGCCATAGTGGGCACACCAGGGCCGCTCGACCCCGGCTGGTATAATTCGGGTTGGAATCCTTTCATTCTCGGCGCATCGCCCCAAGCGGTGGCCGACCTGCGGAGCCTACGGCAAGCGCAATGAGCGACGAACAGAACACCCCGGCAAACAACGGCAATTACGACGCCAACAGCATTACCGCCCTGGAAGGCCTGGAGGCTGTCCGCAAGCGTCCAGGCATGTACATCGGCGACGTGCATGACGGTACCGGTCTGCACCACATGGTGTTCGAGGTCGTCGACAACTCGATCGACGAAGCGCTGGCCGGCCACGCCGACCATGTTGCAGTGACGATCCACGCCGACGGCTCGGTCTCGGTGTCCGACAACGGCCGCGGCATTCCGACCGGCAAGCACGAGCAGATGAGCGCCAAGCTCGGCCGCGAAGTGTCTGCGGCCGAAGTGGTCATGACCGTCCTGCACGCGGGCGGCAAGTTCGACGACAACAGCTACAAGGTTTCGGGCGGCCTGCACGGCGTCGGCGTCAGCGTGGTCAACGCGCTGTCGCAGAAGCTGCTGGTGGACGTGTTCCAGAACGGCTCCCATTACCAGCAGGAATTCAGCAACGGCGCAGCCGTGACCGCGCTGGCCAAGCTGGAAGCCACCACCAAGCGTGGCACCACCGTGCGTTTCTGGCCGTCCACCGTCGCCTTCCACGACAACGTGGAGTTCCACTACGACATCCTGGCCCGCCGCCTGCGCGAGCTGTCGTTCCTGAACTCCGGCGTCAAGATCGTCCTTGCCGACGAGCGTGGTGATGGCCGTCGCGATGATTTCCACTACGAGGGCGGCATCCGCAGCTTCGTGGAGCATCTGGCCCAGCTGAAGACTCCGCTGCACCCGAACGTCATCTCGGTCACCGGCGAGCACAATGGCATCGTGGTGGACGTGGCGCTGCAGTGGACCGACTCCTATCAGGAGACGATGTACTGCTTCACCAACAACATTCCGCAGAAGGACGGCGGTACCCACCTGGCCGGTTTCCGCGGTGCGTTGACCCGGGTGCTCAACAACTACATCGAGCAGAACGGCATCGCCAAGCAGGCCAAGATCAACCTGACCGGCGACGACATGCGCGAAGGCATGATCGCGGTGCTGTCGGTGAAGGTGCCGGACCCGAGCTTCTCCAGCCAGACCAAGGAAAAGCTGGTCAGCTCCGACGTGCGTCCGGCGGTGGAAAATGCCTTCGGTGCGCGCCTGGAAGAGTTCCTGCAGGAAAACCCGAACGAAGCCAAGGCGATCGCCGGCAAGATCGTCGATGCCGCCCGTGCACGTGAAGCTGCGCGCAAGGCCCGCGACCTGACCCGCCGCAAGGGTGCGCTGGATATCGCTGGCCTGCCGGGCAAGCTGGCCGACTGCCAGGAAAAGGATCCGGCACTGTCCGAACTGTTCATCGTCGAGGGTGACTCGGCAGGTGGCTCGGCCAAGCAGGGCCGCAACCGCAAGAACCAGGCGGTGCTGCCGCTGCGCGGCAAGATCCTCAACGTGGAACGCGCGCGCTTCGACCGCATGCTGTCCTCCGACCAGGTCGGTACGCTGATCACCGCGCTGGGCACCGGCATCGGCCGTGACGAGTACAACCCGGACAAGCTGCGGTACCACAAGATCATCATCATGACCGACGCCGACGTCGACGGCGCCCACATCCGCACCCTGCTGCTGACGTTCTTCTACCGTCAGATGCCGGAGCTGATCGAGCGCGGTTACGTCTACATCGGCCTGCCGCCGCTGTACAAGATCAAGCAGGGCAAGCAGGAGCTGTACCTGAAGGACGACCCGGCGCTGGACAGCTACCTGGCCAGCAGCGCAGTGGAAAACGCTGCACTGGTGCCGGCCACCGGCGAGCCCGGCATCGAAGGCCTTGCGCTGGAGAAGCTGCTGCTGGCCTACGCGGCCGCGCTGGATTCGATCGAGCGCAACGCACACCGCTACGACCGCAACCTGCTTGAAGCGCTGGTCGATTTCGTACCGATGGACCTGGAAAGCCTGCGCGCTGCCGGCGAAGGCGAGGGCCTGGATGCACTGGCCAAGCGCCTCAACCAGGGCAGCCTGGGCAGCCCGCGTTTCACGCTGGAACTGCAGGAAGCCAACGACGAGCGCCCGGCCGCTGTGCTGGTGACCCGTCGCCACATGGGCGAACAGCACATCCAGGTGCTGCCGATGTCGGCCTTCGAAAGCGGCGAACTGCGCGCAATCCACCAGGCATCGAAGCTGCTGCACGGTCTGGTCCGCGAAGGCGCGACCATTTCCCGCGGTGCCAAGTCGATCGAAGTCGACAGCTTTGCCAAGGCACAGAACTGGCTGCTCGAGGAGGCCAAGCGCGGCCGCCAGATCCAGCGATTCAAGGGCCTGGGTGAAATGAATCCGGAGCAGCTGTGGGACACCACGGTGAATCCGGAAACCCGTCGACTGCTGCAGGTGCGCATCGAAGACGCTGTCGCTGCTGACCAGATCTTCAGCACGCTGATGGGCGATGTCGTCGAACCGCGTCGCGACTTCATCGAAGACAACGCGCTGAAGGTCGCAAACCTGGATATCTGACACAATCGGGACACGGCCGGTGCGCGGGGAGGCGCGCCGGCCTTCGACTCTTGAACACAGGTACCTGATGTCCGCATCCGCCCCGGTTTCCGCTCCGCCCCCGGTTCCGCCGGCTTCTGCCGCGCCGCGTGCCGTTTCGCCGTTGGCGGGGTTCTTCATCGACCTGGGCATCGCCGCCGTCACCCTGTTCGGCCTGAGCCTGATCAGCGGCCTGCTGTGGGGCCTGTACCGTGGCGTGGTGGTCGGTTACGCGAACGCACAGGCCGGCGCTGGCGCACCCGAGGCCAGTTCGGTAGCGGCGTCACTGGGCCAGCCCGGCGCGCTTGCGCAGATTCTCATGGCGCTGTTTGCCACCGGCGGCGCCGCGCTGCTGCTGTACTTCTGGCGACGTCCGGCCAACACGGCCGAGCGCCACGCGTCGCGCCAGGCGCTGCGCCGTCCCTCCACCTGGGGCTGGACCCTGCTGGTGGCGACCCTGATCGTGCTCGGCAGCAATGGCATCGCCTTCCTGGCCAAGCAGTTCGGTATCGAGCCGGTTCCCACCAACCTGGCGCTGATGCAGAGCGCGATCGCGCGCTTCCCCTTGTTCCTGGTGCTGTTCGCGGTGGTACTGGCACCGGCCTACGAGGAGCTGCTGTTCCGCCGCGTGCTGTTTGGCCGCCTGTGGAAGGCCGGGCGTCCGTGGCTGGGCGTGGTACTGAGCAGCCTTGCTTTTGCCCTCATCCATGAAATCCCTGGCACCAGCGCCAACGGCCCGGCCGAGATCGCGCAGCTGTGGCTGGTCTATGGCGGCATGGGTGCTGCGTTCTGCTGGTTGTACCAGCGCACCGGTACGCTCTGGGCCGCGATCGCCGCGCACGCGCTGAACAACGGTGTGGCGCTTGCCGCACTTGTGTTCTTCGGGGCAACGTAACGCCGTGTCCGCTTGACGAAAGATTAAGCCGCTAGGCTACACACTGCGCATATGAACACGGGGGTGGATCCATGAAACAACTGCTGCTGGCCCTTGTCATCACCACCCTGGTCAGCGCCTGCGCGACCACGACCTCCCCTACCGGCCGCCGGCAGATGGTGGGCGGGGTGTCGCAGGCGCAGCTGGATCAGCTCGGCGCTCAGGCGTTCGCCGAAACCAAGCAGAAGGAAAAGATCAGCACCGACGGCCGCCAGAACGGTTACGTGCAGTGCGTGGTCAATGCCCTGGTCGCGCAGCTGCCGCCTCAATACCGTGGCGTACGGTGGGAGACGGCGGTGTTCGTCGACAAGGAGCCCAACGCCTTCGCCCTGCCCGGCGGCAAGGTCGGCGTGAACACTGGCATCTTCACCGTCGCCAAGAACCAGGATCAGCTGGCTGCCGTAATCGGCCATGAAATCGGCCACGTCATCGCCCGCCACCACGAGGAGCGCATCACCCGGCAGATGGGCGCGCAGACCGGGCTGGCCGTGCTCGGTGCGCTGGCCGGCGCGGCCTACGGCGAAGGCGCTGCCAGCACCGTCAACCAGCTTGGTGGCATGGGCGCGCAGACCGCCTTCCTGCTGCCCGGTTCACGCACCCAGGAAAGCGAGGCCGACGTGATCGGCCAGCGACTGATGGCCCAGGCCGGCTTCAACCCGGCGCAGGCGGTCGACCTGTGGCAGAACATGATGGCTGCCAGTGGCGGTCGCAGCCCACAATGGCTGTCCACCCACCCCGACCCAGCCAACCGGATCCAGGAACTGCGACGCGATGCACCGGCTCTGACGCCGGTCTATCAGCAGGCGCAGGCGGCCGGGCTGCGGCCAAAGTGCGGATGAGTGCGCATTTCTATGCTGTATTGCAGCACATAAAACGATTTCTCACGCCATCTGTTTCTGATACGTTTGGCGGCTCAGATTTTTCTGACAGTCCGACTTTGCCGCTAACCGGCGGTTCGATCGAGGTGAACGATGATTTTCCGTAACCACAAAGCTGTGCTTTCCGTCCTCGTCGCGACCGCCCTGACCGGCGCCGTGGTCACCGATGCCTTCGCGCAGTCCTCGCGTTCCTCCGAGCGTGGCAACCGCGGCGGCAAGCAGGCCAAGGCCGAAGCGCTGTACCCGAACGCGACCCGCGAGGAGCCGACCGTCAAGGCATCGGCCAAGCTGGGCAGCAAGCTGCAGAAGATGATCGACAGCTACAACAAGGAAAAGTTCCCGGAGACGCGCACGCAGGCCGACGCGATCCTCGCTGACAGCGCCGCGAACGAGTACGACAAGTCGCTGGCCGCGCAGCTGGCCTCGCAGGCCGCCTACCAGACCGACGACACGCCGGCTGCCGTTGCCTACCTGAAGCAGGTCCTGCAGTTCAACGGCCTGGACAACAACGGCCACTTCCAGTCGATGCTGATGCTGGGCCAGCTGCAGCTGCAGGAAGACCAGACCGCCGAAGGCCTGGCGACCCTGGACAAGTACTTCGCCGAGAGCAAGTCGACCAAGCCGGAAGAACTGATCGCCAAGGGCCAGGCGCTGTACCAGCTGGAGCGCTACCAGGAAGCGATCCCGGTGCTCAAGCAGGCCATCGCCGGTGCCACCGAACCGAAGGACAACTGGAACCAGCTGCTGATGGCGGCCCTCGCCGAAGCCGGCCAGTCCGGCGAAGCGGTGAAGGAAGCCGAGGCGCTGGCCGCCAAGAACCCGAACGACAAGAAGGCCCAGCTGAACCTGGCCAGCATGTACATGCAGGCCGACCAGATGGAAAAGGCTGCCGCGGTGATGGACAAGCTGCGCAGCAGCGGCCAGCTCACCGAAGAGCGCGAGTACAAGCAGCTGTACTCGATCTATGCCAACACCGAACACAAGGAAAAGGACGTCATCGCGGTCATCAACGAAGGGTTGCAGAAGGGCATCCTGAAGCCGGATTACCAGGTCTACCTGGCGCTGGCCCAGTCCTACTACTACTCCGACCAGGTGCCGCAGGCGATCGATGCGTGGCAGAAGGCTGCCCCGCTGTCCAAGGACGGTGAGACCTACCTGAACCTGGCACGCGTCCTGCATGCCGAAGGTCGCATCCCGGAGGCCAAGCAGGCCGCCCAGCAGGCGCTGGCGAAGGGTGTGAAGAACCAGGCTGATGCCAAAAAAATCATCAACCTGAAGTAAGTAGGAATAACGCCTGAATGCCTGCACAGTTGATGCGCAGGCGCTCAGGATTGGTATAAGCTTGGAGGTTCCTGCGGTGTCATGCACCGCTGATCAGGGATTCCGCCCCCGGCATCCCGGCCCCACTATTGAGCTCTTGGCGCATGACGGAACAACTAGTCGTTCACCGGTACGAACAACCCGATGACAAGGGGCTGAGCTGGCCTCGCATCGTCGGCATCGCGTTTGTAATTGCCCTGCATCTGGCCGCGTTCATGATGCTCCTGATCCCCGCCGTGGCTCCCAAGGCCGTGGCTGAGAAGGAGCGCAACGTCATGGTGACGATCGTCGACGCCCCGCCGCCGCCGCCCCCGCCGCCGCCGCCGCCGCCGCCGACCGATACTCCGCCGCCGCCGGTGAAGAATCTGTCGCCGCCGAAGCCGTCGCCGGTCCCGCCGCCGCCGCAGGCGCCGGTCGTGGACGTGCCGGAACCGCGCCCGAACGACATCGTCACCCCGCCGTCGCCTCCGGCGCCGCCGGCACCGCCGACCTCGATCGAGGCCAGCGTGGACATCTCGTCGAAGGCCATGAATCCGCCGCGCTACCCGCCGGCAGCCTTCCGCGCGGGTATCCAGGGCGAAGTGATCCTGATCATTGATGTCGATGCCAGCGGCAACGTCACCAATGTCACGGTGGAAAAGTCCAGCCGTAACCGCGACCTGGACCGTGCTGCGATGGAAGCGGCTCGCAAGTGGCGCTTCAACGCCGCTGAAGCAGGCGGTAAGAAGACGGCAGGTCGCGTTCGCGTTCCGGTCAACTTTGCGCTGAACTGATGCGCCAGGGTGGCCGCCGGCCACCCCCGCTCCCGGTTCGATTGTTTAGCTTAGCTACACCCTTTATCACCACACACAACAAAGGTAAGCGTCATGCTGCAGGAAATTTTCATCGCCGCTGCTGCCGGGGGCAATCCGTCCAACGCCCTGTCGCAGATGGGCTTCGAGCACCTGATCCACGAAATGACCACCAAGCCGGGTGATTTCGCGGTTTCCTGGGTCGTGCTGCTGACCCTGGTCGTCATGTCGGCCATGTCCTGGTACTGGACCGTCATCAACATCTTCCGTGCTACCCGCCTGAAGAGCGCCGCCGATCGCGTCGTCAGCCTGTTCTGGGACACCCCGAACGCGCAGGACGCCATCCGTGCGATGGAAGAACAGCCGGCTTCCGAGCCGTTCTCGAAGATCGCCCTGGACGCTGCCCAGGCGGCTGCCCACCACCAGCGCGCTGAAGGCGGCGCCACCGGCGGCGTGGGTGAGAACCTGAGCCGTTCGGAGTTCGTCGACCGCGCCCTGCGTCAGGCCGTGACCCGCGAAAGCAACAAGCTGCAGTCGGGCATGACCCTGCTGGCCACCGTCGGTGCAACCGCTCCGTTCGTCGGTCTGCTGGGTACCGTGTGGGGCATCTACGGCGCGCTGATCAAGATCGGTGCCACCGGCTCCGCTTCGATCGACGCCGTTGCCGGCCCGGTGGGTGAAGCGCTGATCATGACCGCGATCGGTCTGTTCGTCGCGATCCCGGCCGTGTTCGCCTTCAACTTCTTCAGCAAGATCAACAGCGCGACCATCAGCAAGTTCGATACCTTCGCGCACGACCTGCACGACTTCTTCGCCACCGGCTCGCGCGTCCGCTAATTGCGGCGCGCGTCACCCAGCGACGAACGTAAGTAGTCACCAAGATCTAGACGGAGCCCGTTATGGCTTTCAGTAGTGGTAACAGCGGCGGCCCCATGGCCGACATCAACGTTACGCCCCTCGTGGACGTGATGCTGGTGCTGCTGATCATCTTCATCATCACGGCGCCCCTGATGTCCCACAAGGTCAAGGTGGATCTGCCGGAAGCCAACCTGATCCAGAAGCCGGAAGATGCTGAAAAGCGTTCCGGACCGATCACCCTGGCAGTCAAGGAAGACGGCTCGATCTACTGGAACGACGAAGAAATCAACAAGCAGACTCTCGAGTCGCGCTTGGCGACCGCCGCCCAGCAGACCCCGCAGCCGCCGCTGAACCTGCGTGGTGACCGCACCACCAAGATGCGTGTCATCAACGACCTGACCAAGGTCGCGCAGGAGCAGGGCATGCTTGACGTCGGCTTCGTCGCGACCAAAGAAAAGGGGCAATAAGCCATGGCATTCAGTAGTGGTGGTGGCAAGGGCCCCATGGCAGACATCAACGTCACGCCCCTCGTGGACGTGATGCTGGTTCTGCTGATCATCTTCATCGTGACCGCGCCGATCATGACGTATCCGATCGCCGTGGACCTGCCGCAGCGCGTGCTCAACCCACCGCCGCAGCTGGTCGAACCGCCGCCGCCGATCGAACTGAAGATCGACGCCAGCAACCAGGTCTCGTGGAACAACAGCCCGATCAATACCAGCGAGCTGCAGCAGCGGATGGAGCAGGAGGTCCAGCGTGACCCGACCAACCAGCCGGAACTGCGCATCGACGCCAGCCCGGATTCCGAGTACGACGTGATGGCCAAGGTTCTGGCCGCTGCGAAGAACGCTCAGATGAAGAAGATCGGTTTTGTGCAGCAGTAATCGCTACACCGCAACACAACAGTCATGACGCGACTGCAGACGCCCCTGGAAACAGGGGCGTCTTTTTTGTTCTCATCCTGGCACACGGGTCGAGGTTGGATCCCATCGGGTGGCATGCGCCGCTATGATCGGCGGATGCTCGCCCTCTTCGACTCCCTGCGCCACTGGCTCGACGGCATCGCCCACCTCGGCACGATCCTGGCGGTAGCCTACCTGCTGTACCTGTTCGCGCTGGCGGGCTGGATCATGCTGCAGAAGCGCGAGCCGGTGGCGACGCTGAGCTGGATCCTGTCGCTGGCGCTGCTGCCGTACCTGGGCCTCTTCATCTACTACCTGCTGGGCCCACAGAAGGTGAAGCGGCAGCGTTTGCGCCGTGGCCGCGCGCGGTCGGGCATGGAGCACTACAGCGACGTCTGCCCACCCGACGCCGACTGCACCGAGCTGGCCAAGATCGCCCAGGCCACGACCGGGCTTGCGCCGAGCAGCGCCACCGAAGTGACCTGGCTGGTGGACGGCGCGGCGACCTACGCGGCGCTGCTTGAGGCCGTCGCACAGGCACGCGACCACGTGCATCTGGAGTACTACATCTTCAACCCGGACCATGCCGGAACCGCCCTGCGTGACGCGCTGGTGGAACGTGCACAGGCCGGCGTGCAGGTGCGCCTGCTGCTCGATGCCGTAGGCTCTTCCGCCCTGCCCCGCCGCTTCCTGCAGCCGCTGCTCGACGCCGGTGGCGAAGCGATCTGGTTCCACCCACGGCAGCTGCTGAAGCCGTTCAAGCGCCCGTGGTTGAACCTGCGTACCCACCGCAAGCTGGTGATCGTCGATGGGCGCCTCGCCTTCACCGGTGGCATCAACATCACCGACGACGAGGATGAAAGCCGCAGGGCGGATGCCTACCGCGACCTGCACATGCGCATCCGCGGCCACGTGGTGCGCAGCCTGCAGCTGGTGTTTGCCGAGGACTGGCTCTACGCAAGTGGGCAGGATCCCTCGCGCATGGACATCGCCCGTCTGTGGCCGGCCGACATGCCGCTGCGCGGCGATGGTGCGATCAACGCCCAGGTGCTGGTCTCCGGTCCGGACTCGGGCTGGGAAACGATCCATCGCCTGCACGTGGCGGCGATCCAGGAAGCGCATGAGCGTGTCTGGCTGGTCACGCCCTACTTCGTGCCGGGCGAAGCGGCGCGGATGGCGTTGACCTCGGCCGCGCTGGGCGGCCTGGACGTGCGCCTGCTGGTGCCGAAGATGAGCGATTCCTGGTTCGTCACCCAGGCCGCCCGCTCCTACTTCGACGAGCTGCTGCATGCCGGGGTGAAGATCTACGAGTACGGCCCGCGCATGCTGCATACCAAGGCCTTCATCGCCGATGACGACGTCTGCATCGTTGGCAGTGCCAACTTCGATCACCGCAGCTTCCGGCTGAACTTCGAGCTGTCGATGATGATCAGCGACCGTGACCGGGTGGCTGTCCTGGCCGAACTGCTGCAGGGCGAATTCGACCGTTCCACGCGGGTGCACGACCAGGCCGGCCGTTCGCTGTGGCTGCACCGCCTGCCCGAGGCCTTCGCCCGGCTGGCCTCGCCGCTGCTCTGACGCAGCGCTACACTGCGGCGATCATCCGGGGAGCCCGACTATGTACTGGTTGTACCTGCTGCTGGCGCTGGGCTGTTTCGCCTTCGCGCTGAAGACCCCCAGCGCCGGGCTGATGACTCTGTGCCTGCTGGCCGCCCTCGCCTTCCTGCTAGCCTGGGTGCGAGGCCGCTACGTGGCCCGCTTCGGCGATCTGCAGCGCGACCCTGCCACCCTGGTCGATGCCGAGGAACTGCGCCGCCTGCGCGAGCGGGCCCAGGCCCGCCCTGGTGACGACCACAACGACCACGATCCGTCCCCTCTTTCCAAGTAGTTCCGTTCCATGACCCAGCTCAGCGTCAACGTCAACAAGATCGCCGTCCTGCGCAATTCGCGCGGCGGTGCCGAACCGGACGTGGTGCGTGCCGCCCAGGCCTGCCTGGATGCCGGCGCGCATGGCATCACCGTGCATCCGCGACCGGACCGCCGCCATATCACCGCCGAGGACGTGCTTGCGCTGTCCACACTGACCCGCGCGCGCGGTGTCGAGTTCAACATCGAAGGCAACCCGTTCGCGCCGCCGCGCGAGGGTTACCCCGGCCTGCTGCCGCTGTGCGCGCAGACCCGCCCGGCGCAGGCCACCCTGGTGCCTGACGGGGACGGCCAGATCACCTCCGATCATGGTTTCGACTTCGAGCGGGATGCCGAGCGGCTGCGCCCGCTGATTGCCGAACTGAAAGCGATGGGTTGCCGCGTCAGCCTGTTTGTCGACGCGGGCAACCCGCTGCTGGAGCAGGCGGCCGAAGTCGGGGCCGATCGCATCGAGCTCTATACCGGCCCGTACGCCGAAGCCCACGCGGCCGGCGATGCTGACGCGATGCTGGTGCTGTTCGCCACTGCTGCACGCCGTGCGCAGGCCGTCGGCCTGGGCGTGAACGCCGGCCACGATCTGTCGCAGGACAACCTTCGCGATTTCCTGGCCCACGTGCCGGACGTGCTGGAGGTGTCGATCGGCCACGCGCTGATCGGCGAGGCGCTGTATGACGGGCTGGATGCTACGGTGCGCGGCTACCTGGCGCTGCTGTGACCGATGGGTGCAGCCGAGCATGGGCTCGGCTCTACAAGGTACCCGTATCCACTGTAGAGCCGAGCCCACGCTCGGCTCAGACTTGCCCTGAACCCTTCAGGCGGCCGTCGCAGCCATTGAGACGGCCACGACGTACGCTGCCGCAATGGGTATTGCGATCAAGGGCCGAGGTTCCACGTCCCACCTTGCCGGGCGCTTTGAAAGCACCGTCAGCGAGGCGGTGGACGACGGCTGGGCGGTGGACGAGAGCGTGGAGTTCCTTGCCCCGCGCCTCCGCACCGAGGTGCGTGCCGACACCGCGCGTAGCATCATCACCCGCAACACCTCGCCGGACGTGGGCTTCAGCCAGTCGGTAAACCCCTACCGCGGCTGCGAGCATGGATGTTCCTACTGCTTCGCGCGCCCCTCGCACGCCTATCTGAACCTGTCGCCGGGCCTGGACTTCGAGACCAAGCTGTTCGCCAAGACCAATGCGCCGCAACTGCTGCGCAAGGAGCTGTCGAAGCCGGGTTACGTGCCGCAGCCGATCGCGCTGGGCATCAACACCGATGCGTACCAGCCGATCGAGCGCAAGTTCAAGCTGACCCGCCAGCTGATCGAAGTGATGCTGGAAACCAAGCATCCTTTTTCGCTGATCACCAAGAACGCACTGGTCGAGCGCGATATCGATCTGCTTGCACCGCTGGCGGCGGAGAACCTGGTCAGCGTGCACTTCTCGGTGACCTCGCTGGACCCGCATCTTTCCGCAAAGCTGGAACCGCGCGCATCGGCGCCGCATGCACGGCTGCGCGCGATGAAGCGTCTGCATGAAGCGGGCATTCCGGTCGGTGTGATGGTGGCGCCGGTGATCCCATGGATCAACGACAGCGAGCTGGAGGCCGTGCTGGAGGCTGCGCACGACGCTGGCGCCAGTACCGCTGGTTACGTGCTGCTGCGCTTGCCGCTTGAAGTGGCGCCGTTGTTCCGCGACTGGCTGGACACCCATCATCCCGATCGTGCCGCGCATGTGATGAGCACCATCCAGCAGCTGCGTGGCGGCAAGGACTACGACAGCCAGTTCGGTACGCGCATGCGCGGCCAGGGTGTGTATGCGGATCTGTTGAACAACCGCTTCAAGCTGGCGCGCAAGCGCCTCGGCTTCAACGCGCAGAACAGTCATTGGCCGAAGCTGGATTGCAGCCGGTTCCTGAAGCCGTTGCCGCCGAAGAAGGATTCGCCGCAGGGGTCGTTGTTCTGAGTCCATCCGTCGAGCATGGCTCGACTCTACATCCGAGGCCGACGAGCCGCTCGGCGTCACCCTCCGAACAACTTCTGCGCACTCTGGAACAGGATCCAGCTGGTCGCGATGAACTTGTCCCCACCCTGCGGGCGATTGCCACGATGGGTATGAGTGAACGCAGTCGGCGCAATCAGCAGGCTGCCGGTACGAGGTGCGATCTTCCGCCCCTGGAACAGGAACTCGGTCTCGCCTTCGTCAAAGTCGTCGTTGAGGTACAGCGTCCACAGCACGTGCCGGTGCAGAGTCTCGGCCTGCGCATCCTTCGGGTACAGCTCGCAGTGCCAGTACGGGTAGCCACCCTCGCCTGCCGCATACCACTGCAGGTTGATCGCACCCGGGCGCAGGCAGGTGCGGGCCAGATCGGCCAGCTGCTGCGGCGGCATGTCGGGGAAGTCCTCGGCAGACAGGCGTCGCGGTTGGCCGTTGCTGTCCTGGATCTGCAACATCAGCGGGGCGATCAATGCCTGTGGATAACGGCGTAGATAAGTCAGCAGGCCATTGAACACCGCGATCTGCAGCTGCTGGTCGACATCCTGCCAGCCGTCCAGGCCACTGATACGCAGATCCTTGCTGTGCTTGAGTTCCGGGAACACGCCACTGCCCACGGCACCGGGCTGCAGGCCACGCGTGGCGCGCAGGCGTTCAACGATGGCCGCGCAGACCTCGCTGGGGACGGCGTTGTGGATGACTTCGATGAAATCGACCGGGCCCTGCTCGTGCATGCGTGCATTCCTTAGGCGGCAACGGCTTGATGGTGCCGTTTGCCGCCCTTGGTGTCACCCCACGGTCATGTCATCGATCTGCCATGACCGCTGTCAGGCGGCAGGCCGTCAGCCCTGTGCGTCGTCGTGCGCGTGGTGGTAGCGCACGGCTTCGGCCACTTCCTCGCGCGAACCGAGGAACACCGGCACGCGCTGGTGCAGCTGGTCGGGCTGGATGTCGAGGATGCGCTCGCGGCCGGTCCAGGCAGCACCGCCGGCCTGTTCGACCAGCAGGCCCATCGGGTTGGCTTCGTACATCAGGCGCAGCTTGCCGGCCTTGGACGGGTCCTTCTTGTCCCACGGATAGATGAAGATGCCGCCGCGGGTCAGGATGCGATGCACGTCGGCCACCATGCTGGCGATCCAGCGCATGTTGAAGTTCTTGCCGCGCGCGCCTTCCTTGCCCGCCAGCAGGTCGCCCACGTAGGCCTGCATCGGCGCTTCCCAGTGACGCTGGTTGGACATGTTGATGGCGAATTCCTGGGTGGCCGCCGGGATCTGCATGTTCTCGGTGGTCAGCACGAACTCGCCCTTCTCGCGGTCCAGGGTGAAGGCGTGGGTACCGTGGCCGACGGTCAGCACCAGCTGGGTGCTGGGCCCGTAGATGCAGTAGCCGGCGGCGATCTGCTTGCTGCCCGGCTGCAGGAACGCGTCATCGCCCGGAAGTTCGACATTGGTCGGGCAGCGCAGTACCGAGAAGATGGTGCCGACGGAGACGTTGACGTCGATGTTGGAGCTGCCGTCGAGGGGATCGAACAGCAGCAGGAAATCACCACGCGGGTAGATGTCCGGCACCGGCTGGCTGTGGTCCATTTCTTCGGAGGCGCAGGCGGCGAGGTGGCCACCCCAGGCGTTGGCTTCGAGCAGGATCTCGTTGCTGATCACATCCAGCTTCTTCTGCGCTTCGCCCTGCACGTTGCCGGTACCGGCGTCGCCGAGCACGCCACCGAGGGCGCCCTTGCTGACGGCGATGGAGATGCTGGTGCAGGCGCGGGCGACCACGGCGATCAGCTGGCGCAGGTCGGCATTGATGCGGCCGGCGTGCTGTTCCTGGATCAGGAAGCGGGTCAACGAAGTACGGGACATGGTCGGGCAGGTCTCGGCAGCGGGAAAACGCCTATTGTCGCCCGTATGGCGGGGCCGTGCGTGAGCGCGGGAAGGCGTAATCGTTTCCAGATGCGTTGCGCTCGTGGCGCCTTCCTTCATGGAGGCGCAGGGCGAGGCACACCGTGGCCAGGACACGCCGTAAACCCATCCATGGGGGCTCGATCGGCGCATCCATGCGCCTCACGGTCCTGGCCACGGTGTGCCTCGCCCTGCGCTTCAGGGTTCGCCGCGAGCGCGGAGAGTGTGGCAAAGGCAAAGCAGGAGCAAAAACAAAGGCGCCTTTCGGCGCCTTTGTCTTCAAGCCACTGGAGCGTTGCTTCAGCCCTTGGCGACGGTGGCCACGGCCTTGGCGACGTACTCCAGGTTGTTCTGGTTCAGCGCGGCCACGCAGATGCGGCCGGTGCCGACGGCGTAGATGCCGAACTCGTCGCGCAGGCGTTCGACCTGCTCGCGGCTCAGGCCGGAGTAGGAGAACATGCCGGCCTGTTCGTTGATGAAACCGAACTGCGGTGCGCCAGCGGCAGCCAGCTTCTCGACCAGGCCCTGGCGCAGGGCGTGGATGCGCTCGCGCATCTCGGTCAGCTCCTGCTCCCACATCGCGCGCAGTTCCGGGTTGGTCAGCACGCCGGCCACCAGCGCAGCACCGTGGGTGGACGGACTGGAGTAGATGGTGCGGATCACGCGCTTGACCTGCGACTGCACGGCCTTGGCGTCAGCGGCGGTCGGCGCCACCATCGACAGCGCACCCACGCGCTCGCCATACAGCGAGAACGACTTGGAATACGAGTTGGCGACGATGAAGCTGTCGATGCCGGCTTCGGCGATGATGCGCACCGCGGCGCCGTCCTGTTCGATGCCCTTGTCGAAGCCCTGGTAGGCCATGTCGATGAAGGGGAACAGCTGGCGGTCCTTCAGCAGCTGCGCGACCTGCTTCCACTGGCTGACCGTAAGGTCGGCACCGGTGGGGTTGTGGCAGCAGGCATGCAGCAGCACCACGGTGCCGGCTTCCAGCTTGCCCAGGTCGGCCAGCATGCCGTCGAAATCAACCCCATGGGTGGTCGGGTCGAAGTAGGTGTAGTCCAGCACCTCGAAACCGGCCGCGCTGAACACGGCGCGGTGGTTTTCCCAGCTCGGGTTGCTCAGCGCAACGGTGGCGTGCGGCAGCAGCTTCTTCAGCACGTCGGCGCCGACGCGCAGCGCACCGCTGCCACCAACGGTCTGTGCGGTGGTGACGCGGCCGGCGGCCAGCAGCGGCGAGTCCTTGCCGAACACCAGCTCACGCGTGGCCTGCGTGTACGCCGGCAGGCCATCGATCGGCAGATAGCCGCGCGGTTTGGCTTCAGCGGCGAGCTGCTGCTCGATCTGCTTGACGGCGCGCAGCAGCGGAATGCGGCCGCTCTCGTCGTAGTAGATGCCCACACCCAGGTTGACCTTGGTCGGGCGGCTGTCGGCGTTGTACGCCTCGGTCAGGCCCAGGATCGGGTCGCCTGGGACCAGTTCCACGTTTGCAAAGAAGGACACGGCGGTACTCGTTCGGTAGACGGAAAGGGGGAGGAATTGCGCCACGCGGTTCGCGGCTTTTCGGCCGGAAACAGCCCATCGTAACAAAGCCTGCCGGGGCTGGCCGCCGCCATCGTCATCCGCGGCCCCGTACCATGGCGTGCGTTGCCGCCCGATCCATCAACCTGAATCATGAATCCCGCCGCACGACGCTGTTGCCTGCCGCTGTCTGCCCTGCTGCTGTCGCCCTGGACAGCGGTGGCCGAGCCTGCGCCCACCGCCCTGCCTGCGGTGCAGGTACAGGCCGCACGGGTGCCGGGCATCGACCCGTTCGCGCTGCCGGCCAGCCAGGACACGGTCTGGATCGATGCCAGCCGCGCTGGCACCGGCGCGCAGCTGTCCGAGGCGCTGGCCGGGGTACCGGGGCTGCTGGCGCGCGACCGGCAGAACTTCGCGCAGGACACGCAGCTGTCGATCCGTGGCTTCGGCGCGCGCTCGACCTTCGGGGTGCGCGGGGTGCGGGTGTTGATCGACGGCGTGCCGGCCACCATGCCCGATGGCCAGGGCCAGCTGTCACACGCCAGCCTGCTGGGCGCCGAGCGCATCGACGTGCTGCGCGGGCCGTTCTCGGCGCTGTACGGCAACTCCTCCGGTGGCGTGCTGCAGGTCTGGAGCGCGCAGGGCCAGGCCGGCGACCCGTGGCGGTTGCGGCTCAACGCTGGCGCCGACAACACGCTCAGTGTCGGCGCGCAGCTGAAGGGTGCCGGCCAACTGCTGGACTACAACATCGCCGCCAATCACCTCCGCACCGATGGCTGGCGGGACCACAGCCGTGCGCGCCGTGAATCGCTCAACGCACGCATCGGTGGTGCGCTGGGCGGTGGGCGGCTGGAGCTGTTGCTCAATGCGCTCGATGCCCCCGATGCACAGGATCCGCTGGGCCTGACCCGTGCCCAGGTGGCGGCTGATCCGCGCCAGGCCACGGCGGTGGCGCACCCGTACAACACCCGCAAATCGGTGCGCCAGCAGCAGGCCGGCCTGCGCTGGACCCGTGAAACGGGAGCGCAGCGCTGGCAGTTGATGGGCTATGCCGGGCAGCGCGCGGTGACCCAGTTCCTGCCCATTCCGCCCACGGCGCAGGCCAATCCGCTGCATGCCGGCGGCGTGATCGATCTGGACGCCGGCTACGGCGGGCTGGACGCGCGCTGGGGCTGGCACGGCGATCTGGCCGGGCGGCCGCTGGACCTGGTGGCCGGGCTCAGCGCCGACCGCCAGCGCCAGCATCGGACCGGCTACGAGAACTTCATCGGCAGCACGCTGGGCGTACGTGGGCGCCTGCGCAGAGACCAGATCGACACCGTGCATAACGTCGATCAGTTCGCGCAGGCGTGGTGGCAGTGGAGTCCACGCTGGTCATTGCTGGCTGGCCTGCGCCACAGCACCGTGCGCTTCGAATCCGACGACCGCTACATCATCGGCCGCAACCCGGATGACAGTGGCCGCCGGCGCTACCAGGCCACCACGCCGGTGGCCGGGATCAGCTTTGAGGCCAGCCCGCAGTGGCGGCTGCATGCTGCGGTCGGCCGCGGTTTCGAAACCCCCACCTTCAACGAACTGGGCTATCGCGCCGACGGGCAGGCGGGATTGGCACTGGACCTGGCGGCCGCCCGCAGCCGCAATCTGGAGATTGGCAGCAAGTGGCACGCGCAGAGCGGAATCCAGCTCGATATCAGCCTGTTCCGTGCAGATACAGACGATGAGCTGGCCGTTGCCAGCAACACCGGAGGGCGCAGCACCTATCGCAACATTGGCCGCACCCGCCGCCAGGGCGCGGAACTGCAGTACCGACAGCCGCTGGCCGAGCAATTGGAACTGCAGTTGGCCTGGACCTGGCTGCAGGCGCAGGTGCGCTCGCCTTACCTGACCTCGAACAACGTGGTCGCGGCGGGCAGTCGCTTGCCGGGTGTGCCGCGCCAGCAGGCGTTCGCCCGCCTGCAGTGGAGCCCCGCCGACTGGCAATGGGCACTGGAGGCCACGGCCAGCAGCGATACCGTGGTCAACGACGTCGCCACCGAACGGGCGCCGGGCTTTGCCCTGTTGCACGTGGAGGGCGGACGCCGCTGGACCCTGCCCGGCGGTGAACTGCGTGCTTTCGCGCGGCTGGAGAACGTGCTGGACCAGGCCTACATCGGCTCGGTGATCGTCAACGATGGCAATGGCCGCTACTACGAGCCCGGGCCGGGACGGCGGGCCAGCGTGGGTGTGCAGTGGTCGTGGCGCTAGCGCGGGACCGCTGCGCGCGTCGGGCAGGGCCCGGCGCTACCGTCAATCGGGGGCCTTGGCCGGTACGAACGGCGAGGTCGGGTCGCTGGCGGGGAAGGTTTCTTCCAGCGCCTCGTCCTGGTTGTCGCTGGCGCGCTGCTTGCGCTCGCGGCGCTTGAGCGGGCTCTCCTGGCCACCGCGATGGCGGTCACCGCCATCCTTGCGGTCCTGGGCCGCCTGTTCAGCCACATGTCTCACCGGCAGATGGTCGTCACCGTGCTCGGCATCGAAGAACGGCGCACCGGTGCCGCGGTAGTCGGCGTTGTCGGCATCGCGCTTGCCGCGCTGTTCACCGGGAAGGGGCGGGTGGTTTTCCCGCATCGGGTCTCGTGAGGTCTCTCGGCTCATGGTCTGGTACCTGCACTCGGGGCTCCCACTACACCGCCCTGCAGGTAAAGCCACTGCGAACCTGGCGTCATGAACATCTCGCTCACCCCCCGGTAACGGCACCGCGCGTATTCCTGCCCACCCGCCCCCGCTGCAGGAGCCGGCCATGCCCCGTCTTGAACGACCCGCACCGTCCGTGTTCAACGCCCTGCTCGATCCGCTTGGCCAGCGCACCGCGCAGCGCCGCACGCGCCGCCAGGAAGATCCGCAGGCGGTGGCACAGGATTACCTGCAGTACATGCTCAGCGACTACGAGGAGAGGCGTGGCCAGAGCCACCGCAACTGGCGTGATCTGTGCCCGGTGTATGCCTTCGCGCTGACCACCCATGCCGCGGATTGGCCACGTGGTGATGCCGCCGATACCTGCGAGGAACTGGCCGAGCACTGGGAGCAGATGCGCGGGCAGTCGCGGTTGAGCTGGTCGCAGGCACGGCCGGTGGTGGAGGACGCCTGGCGCGCACTGGACCATATTCCGGCGGCGGCGGTGAGGCCGTTGCTGCAGTAGTGGCGGGCACTTGAAGCAGCCGAGCGCGGGCTCGGCTCTACAGCCAAGTGGTCGCGCCACCTGACGTGCACGGCACGGACACGGTTGGTTTACGCCCTCCGGCCCACGCTGGGCACCCTGCCCCGCCAAAGGTACGCCCATGGCCCGCCCGATCTGGACCGGCACGCTGTCGTTTGGCCTGCTCAACGTGCCCGTGTCGCTGATGTCCGGCGAACGCAAGGTCGATCTGCAGTTCCGCATGCTCGACTCCCGCGATCGCAAGCCGATCCGTTTCGAACGGGTCAACGCCGACACCGGCGAGGAAGTGCCCTGGAAGGACATCGTCAAAGCCTACGAGTACGACAAGGGCAGCTATGTCGTGCTGGAGGAAGGCGACATCCGCTCGGCCGCGCCGGAAAGCCACGAAGCGGTGGAGGTGGAATCGTTCGTGGATGCGGCGCAGATCGACCCGCGCTACTACGAGAAACCCTATCTGCTGGTACCCGGCAAGAAGGCCGAAAAGGGCTACGTGCTGCTGCGCGAGACATTGCGCAGTACCGGCAAGGTGGGCATCGCACGGGTGGTGGTGCGCACACGGGAATACCTGTGTGCGGTGATGCCGCATGAGGACGCGCTGGTGCTGATGATCCTGCGCTATCCGCAGGAACTGGTGGATCCCGAGGACTACAAGCTGCCCACCGGGAAGCTCGCCGACTACCGCATCACCAGCAAGGAAACGGCGATGGCCGAGCAGTTGATCGAGTCGATGTCCGGTGATTGGGACCCGTCGCAGTACCACGATGAGTTCCGCGAGCGCCTCCAGCAGGTGCTGAACAAGCGCATCAAGTCCAAGGGCGGCACCACGCGGGTGGACGATGAGCCGGCACCGCGCGAGGACGCCAGTACCAACGTGGTCGATTTCATGGCGCTGCTGCAGAAGAGCCTGGATGCGAACACGCGCACGCCGGCGAAGAAGACGGCGACGCGCAAGGCACCGGCGAAGAAGGCTGCGAAGAAGACCGCCAAAAAGGCCGTGAAGAAAACCACCCGGCGCAAGGCAGGTTGAACCATGTCGCTGCACCAGTACCGGCGCAAACGCCGACTTGGCGGTGGCGCCGGGCAGACACCGGAGCCTGACGACACGCGCGTCCGCGGTGATCCGAGGCGGCGGCCGACCTTCGTCATCCAGCTGCACCATGCCAGCTCGCGCCACTACGACTTCCGCCTTGAGATGGACGGCGTGCTGAAGAGCTGGGCGGTGCCGAAAGGTCCTTCGCTTCGCGTCGGTGAGAAGCGGTTGGCCGTGGAAGTGGAAGATCACCCGCTGTCCTACGCCACCTTCGAGGGAGACATTCCCGAAGGCCACTACGGCGCGGGCCACGTTGAGGTGTTTGATCAGGGTACCTGGGCCTGCGAAGGTGATCCTCTGCAGGCACTGGCGGCAGGAAAGATCGACTTCGTGCTGCATGGGCAACGCCTGGCCGGTGGCTGGAAGCTGGTGCGCACCGCAATGAAAGGACGCCAGGTGCAATGGCTGCTGATCAAGCGCGACGATGGTGAAGCGCGCGACGCCGAGGCGGATGACCTGCTGACGGCACCGATGCCGAAACGAGCACCTGCGGCGAAGAAGCGTTCCGCAGGGAAGGCGGTGCGCTCGGTCCCCGCCGCACGGACGACCACACGCAAGGCCGATGCGCGCTGGCATGCATGCGCACTGCAGCTGCACGGCGCACGTGATACGCCCTATCCCCGCGGGTTCAAACCGCAGTTGACCGATCATCGCGACAGTGCCCCGGACGGCGAGCGCTGGCTGCATGAGATCAAGTGGGATGGCTATCGGCTGCTGGCCGACCTGCACGATGGCGAGGTAAAACTCCGCTCGCGCAACGGCCTGGACTGGACGGCCGATTTTCCCGAGGTCGTGCAGGCCGTGCGGGCGCTGCCGGTGCGTGATGCGCGACTGGACGGTGAGCTGGTGGTGCTGGACAAGGAAGGACGCAGTGACTTCGCAGCGTTGCAGCGCGTGATCGACGGCAGTTCGAAACAACCACTGCGCTACATCGTGTTCGATCTTCCGGGTGTGGCCGGCGTGGACATCAGTCGTGCACCGCTGGTGGAGCGCAAGGCGCTGCTGAAGGACCTCATCGGGCCAGCGCCCGGCACCCTGGCCTTCAGCGAACACGTGATCGACCATGGGCCGCAGGTATTCGATGCCAGCGGCGAGGCCGGCTTTGAAGGCATCGTCAGCAAGCAGGTGGATGCGCCGTACGTGAATACCCGCGCGCGCAGCTGGGTGAAGGTGAAGCACGAAGACACCGACGAGTTCGTGATTGTCGGCCATACGGCACCCAAGGGTTCCCGGGTGGGATTTGGTTCGCTGCTGCTTGCGACGCCGGACAAGGACGGATTGCGCTATGTGGGACGCGTTGGCACCGGCTTCGATGACGAGAGTCTGCGCGCGCTGCTCAAGGCACTGCGGCCGTTGGCAGTGAAGACGCCCGTGCTGCAGCTGCCGGCGCATGTGCCGTTCCGCGCTGCCAGCGTACGCTGGGTGACACCAGTGGCGGTGGCGGAGGTGGCGTTCCGTGGCTGGGGCAAGGAAGGCCTGCTGCGCCAGGCCAGTTTCAAGCGGCTGCGCAGCGACAAGCAGAAGGAGGACCTGGGAATGAGCACCGCAGATGCCGAAGCCGGAGGTGAGGTCCAGATCACTCATCCGGAGCGGGTGGTGTTTCCAAAGCAGAAACTGCGCAAGGGCGACGTGGCCGACTACTATCAGCGCATGGCGCGCTGGATCCTGCCCGAAATCGCCGGACGTCCACTGTCACTGCTGCGCTGCCCGGACGGCGTAGGCAAGGCTTGTTTCTTCCAGAAGCACCATGGTCCCGGCCTGGGCGATGCGGTACATGCGGTGCCCCTGCAGCAGAAAAGCGGCCGCGAGGATTACGTCTACATCGACGACACGCGCGGCCTGCTGCAGCTGGTGCAGATGAACACCCTGGAGCTGCATCCCTGGGGCGCGACCGTGGCCGATCCCGAACATCCGGATCGTCTGGTGTTCGATCTCGACCCCGGCGAAGGCGTCAGCTGGGCACAGGTGAAAGCCGGTGCACGCGATGTGCGCGACCGCCTGCAGCAGGTGGGCCTGAAGAGCTTCGTACGCCTGTCCGGTGGCAAGGGCGTGCACGTGGTGGTGCCGCTGCAGCCCAAGGCAGGCTGGGACGAGGCGAAGGCGTTCTGCGAGGCGTTCGCGCAGGCAATGGCGCTGGAGCAGCCCGATCGCTACGTGGCGACGATGAGCAAGGCCAAGCGCGGCGGGGTGATCTTCATCGACTGGCTGCGCAACACACGGGGTGCTACCAGCGTGTGCTCGTGGTCGCTGCGCGCACGCGACAGCGCCGGCGTGGCGGTGCCGCTGCGCTGGGAAGAGCTTGCACGCGTCAGTGCGGCCGACGCGTTTCCGATGGCCAAGGCACTGGCGCGGGCGAAGCGGCTGAAGGGTGACCCATGGCAGGGCATCGCGCGCTTGAAGCAGACGCTGCCGCGTATGGACCTGTAGAGCCGAGCCCATGCTCGGCTGCCTGTGTCTATGTGCATGAAAGCCGAGCATGGGCTTGTATGTTCCTCCCGGCTCCTACGAGGTATGTAGGAGCTAGGGTGGAGGGACCGTCAACATGATATCTGCGGGTACCAGCCGACAGACGAGCCGAGCGATCCCCATCCCGCACCTTAACGTCGATAAGGGATCTAGCGGCCTTTGAGGACCGCCGATGTAGGCAAGCCAACGTGGTGCGGTACCACCCCAGCCCCTCAACAATAGCTGGGAGTTGCGCAGATGTCAGATCGTTTGGCCTTCGGCATCGATGCCGATTCAAAGACCCTTGTGGTGGCCCATCACGGCACCAAGGGCAGCGCCCGCATCACCAATTCAGCGTCGGCCATCACTAAGTGGGTGTCCGCCCTGCCGGCCAGATCTCGCATTGGAGTGGAGGCAACCAATCGCTACCACGAGCTTGTGGTTCAGGCTGCCCAGAAGGCCGGTCACGCCGTCTTTGTGCTCAATCCGCGCGACATCAAACATTACGCCAAGGGCGTGGCCTGCCGCGGCAAAACCGACTCAGGTGACGCGCAGGTTATCGCGCGTTACATCGCTAAGGAGGCCGACAATCTGCATGAGCATGTCGCCCGTTCACCTGCGCAGGAGCAGCTGCATGTGCTACTCCAGCAACGCGACAGCCTGGTCCGGAGCAAGGCGAAGTTGAATCTCTCGCTAGGCGCGGGAGCGTCGGAGTCGGCCATCTTTGGGCGCATCTTCGGTGGTCTGAAAGAGGCCATTGCCATGCTCGACCAACAGATTCAGCAACTGTGCCGCAGCGGCGAACAGCGCGACCTGTATCGGCGGATCATGACCATCCCGGGGATCGGACCGACGGTTGCGGCCTTTATCACCCATCACATCACGCGCTGGCCCTTGACCAGCTCAGACGCTTGGATTGCCTGCAGCGGTCTGGATCCGCGACCCAACGAATCCGGTGCGCGGATCGGCAGACGGCGCCTGTCCAAGCGTGGCAACGCCAGCCTGCGCCAGATCCTCTACATGGCGGCCATGGGCCTGACCCGATCCAAAGGCGGTAAAGCCCTTTATACGGCCATCCGCGAACGTGGTCACAGCAGTACCGCCAGCTTTAACATCCTGGCCAGAAAGCTGGCCAGGATCGCCTGGGGGGTCTTTAAAAGCGGTCGGGACTTTGACCCCGCCATGCTGAAAGTGGGTCAAGCCTGCTTCCAGCAGGCTTGACCGCGAACATAGGATCTCGGCTCTACAGGGGCGGCGTTACCTTGCGTCGCGCGACGCGCGGCGGCCGAACCACCAGCCGGCCAGCAGCTGCAACGGCAGCGATGCCAGCAGCGAAATGACGAACCAGAGCGGAAAATCAGCGCCTGCGGCCCACACCGCGTAGCCGCAGCCCAGCGCGATCAGTGACCAGATGGAAAAACCATGCGAACGCGGCCAGCAGGGCGCGTAGTAGGTGGCGAAGGAAATGCCGGCGATGCCACCGAGCACGCTGAAGGCCAGATCCCACCCCAGCTGCACGCTGTTGTTGTCCGGCGACATGCCCACCAGCGGGGGCAGCCAGCTGGCGACGCTGCTGACCAGCGCAAGCGACAGCACGCCGCCGATCAGGGCGACGAAGGACAGGAACAGGGTCTTGAGCAGTGCGGGCATGCGCGCATTGTAAGGCTGCGCGAAGTGCCTGGGGTTGCTGGCCTGCGGCCGGTACTACCGATGGATCGGCATGGCCGCCGCGTCCGTGGGAGAGGGGGACGGAGCTACGGCGGCCATGCACAGGCGGTCAGGCGGCGAAGTCGAGCACCACGCGGCCTTCGATGGTGCCCGCGTGCATGCGCGCGAACACGTCGTTGATGTTTTCCAGGCGGTCGGTGCTGACTGTGGCGGCGACCTTGCCCTCGGCGGCGAACTGCAACGACTCCTGCAGGTCCAGCCGGGTACCGACGATCGAGCCCCGCACGGTGATGCCGTTGAGCACCATGCCGAAGATGTCCAGCGGGAAGTTGCCCGGCGGGAGACCGTTGAGCGAAACGGTACCGCCACGGCGGACCATGCCCAGCGCCTGCTCGAACGCCTTCGGCGACACCGCCGTGACCAGGGCGCCGTGCGCGCCGCCGATTTCCTTCTTCAGGAAGGCAGCGGGGTCGGTGGTGCGCGCGTTGACGGTGATCTGCGCGCCGAGCTGCCGGGCCAACGCCAGCTTGTTGTCGTCCACGTCCACCGCCGCCACGTTCAGGCCCATTGCGCGGGCGTACTGCACGGCCATGTGGCCCAGGCCGCCGATGCCGGAAATCACCACCCAGTCCCCTGGCTTGGTGTCGGTCACCTTCAGGCCCTTGTAGACGGTCACGCCGGCGCACAGCACCGGCGCGATCTCGACAAAGCCCACGTCCTTCGGAAGCAGGCCGACATAGTTGGCATCGGCCAGTGCGTACTCGGCGAAGCCGCCGTTGACCGAGTAGCCGGTGTTGCGCTGCGTCTCGCACAGCGTTTCCCAGCCGCCCAGGCAGTGTTCGCAATGGCCACACGCCGAGTACAACCAGGGGATGCCGACCCTGTCGCCTTCCTTGACGTGCCCTACCCCGCCTCCCACGGCCACGATGTGCCCCACGCCCTCGTGACCGGGGATGAATGGCGGGTTCGGTTTCACCGGCCAGTCGCCCTCGGCGGCGTGCAGGTCGGTGTGGCAGACGCCACAGGCCTCGATCTTGACCAGTACTTCGCCCGCCCCCGGGCGTGGTACCGAGACTTCCTCGATCACCAGTGGCTTGCCGAACTCACGCACGACAGCGGCCTTCATGGTCGAATTCATGTTCGGATCTCCGTAGTGCGCTTGCCCACAGAATGACGCCGGCTCGAGGCCGGCACTTTGATCACGATCAAACCTTTGACGATTCGTGCAGCAGGTTCAGCTGGCCAGCACCGACGCCTCGCGGGCGAGGCGCTCGATGGCGTCCCAGTCACGGGTCTGCAGCAGTGCCGGTGTGGTCAGCCACGAGCCGCCCACGCACAGCACGTTGGGCAGGTGCAGGAACTGCGGCGCGGTCTGCGCGCTGATGCCACCGGTCGGGCAGAAGCGTACATCGGCGAACGGGCCGTGCCAGGCCGCCAGCAGTGCGGCGCCACCGGCCTGCACCGCCGGGAAGAACTTGAAGGTGTCGTGGCCGTGCTCCAGGCCCAGGATGAGGTCCGAGGCGGTGGCGGCACCGGGCAGGTACGGCAGGCCGGCATCGCGCGCGGCCGCATACAGCGCCGGCGTGGCACCCGGGGAAACGGCAAAGCGCGCACCGGCCTGCTTTGCCGCCTGCATCTGTGCGGCGTTGAGCACGGTGCCGGCGCCGATCACCGCATCGGGCACGGCCTCGACCATGGCCTTGATCGCATCCAGTGCCTGCGGCGTGCGCAGCGTCACTTCGATCACCGGCAGGCCGCCGCGGAACAGCGCCTGGGCCACTTCGACCGCTTCATTTACATCTTCGGGGGTGTACACCGGGATCACCGGTGCCAGCTTCAACAGCGCGCGCAGGCGCGGATCAGCGCTGGACATGGTTTTGCTCCTTGCCCGACGGGGCATCGCGGATCGCCGCCGGGTCCGGCAGCGCAGCGGCGCATGATGCCACGTGGCTCACGAAGGTGCTGGCGGCGCACCGCCCTGCCCCCCCGGTTCAGGCCGGGTCGGCCTGCAATGTCTGGATGCGGCGCTGGTACCAGTCACCACCAAGCGGATCGAACACCGCCGAGCGCTCCATCTGCGCCTCGTACACGTGTACCGAGATCGCCAGCGCTTCGTCGCTGGCGTTGCGCAGGGTGTGTACTCGTGCGGCGGAATCAGGCTGCCGGCACTGCCGCAGCCCCCGCGCAGCACGGCATGGCGGCGGAAGCGCCAGCGCTCGCCGGCACACTCCAGCAGTTCATACCGGGTGATCTCCAGCTCGCCTGACCACACTCCCTCCACACACCACATGGCATCGTGGTCGTGCAGCGGCGTGCCCTGCCCTGGGCCCCAGCTCATGGCAATCACGCTGTAGCCGTGTTCGCGGCTGTGATACAGCGGGCGTCGCGCGTAATGATCACTGACCGGACGGTGTACGCACTCGGGCAACTCGATGCGGCTGTCCGCGATGGCGTCCTGCAGCGCCAGCTGCAGGTCGGCGGTGATGCGCTCGGGGTCACCGGAGGTCATCGCTGCGTCGACCGCGGCGATCAACCGGTCGCGGCCACGGAACACCGGAAACGGAGAAGTCTGCAGGTCCATGCCCCGACTGTAGCGGAGCCTGGTTAAGGGAATGTTGGCGTTCGCGCGCGTCGCGCCCGCATTCAAGGTGAACACGCGCGGAAGAACGGTTCAGATGCACATCAAGTAGAGCAATCACAATGGAACCTCGCGCAGCAGAAGTGGTCGAACACGACGCGATCCCTCTTCGCTGCGACATTCCGCAACTTCGCGCCCCACGGGCGCAAGGCTAGAATTCTCCGACTTACCTGGTTCTATACATGTCAGTGCGAATTATTAGCGATGCCGCGTTGCCGGCATCGAAGGGCAAGGCTGCCACGATCAACGACATCGCACGACTGTCGGGAGTTTCCAAGAAAACGGTTTCAAGAATCATCAACAACTCGCCGCTGGTGCGCAAAGACACCCGCGACAAGGTCGAGGCGTTGATGCGCGAGGTCGGTTACGTGCCCGACCCCTTGGCGCGCGGTCTCGCGTTCCGCCGCTCCTTCCTGATCGGCCTGGTGTATGACGACCCGGGCGCCCAATGCATTGTCGACCTGCAGCACGGCGCGCTGGAAGCGCTACGCGGAACCGGCTATGAGCTGGTCGTGCATCCGTGCGACAGCCAGTCTCCGGACTGCGCGCACGGCGTGCGCTGCTTCGTGCAGCAGCAGAAGCTGCACGGCGTGATCCTGGGCCCGCGTGCCTCCGAGTCGACAGCGTTGACGGAGATGCTCGACGGCATCGAATGCCGCTACGTCCGCATCAACGCGCATGTGTCCGATGACGAGGCACAGGCGGTGGTCACCCACGATCGCGACGGTGCCGCCGCCGCTGCGGGCTACCTGCTCTCGCTCGGCCACCGCGACATCGCGGTGATTGCCGGTCCGGGCGATCGCCGTACCGCACGCGAGCGCACCCATGGCTTCCTCGACCGGTTGGCCCAGGTGGGCCTGACCCTGCCGGGTGAGCGGGTGCTGGAAGCGGGCGATACCTTCGAGTCCGGCGTGCATGCCGCAGAGCGGCTGCTGATGGGCGGACAACGCCCCAGTGCGATCTTTGCCGGGAACGATGAAATGGCTGCTGGCGTGTACCAGGTGGCATTGCGTGCGGGCATCGCGGTGCCGCAGCAGTTGTCGATCGTCAGCTACGACGACAGCCCGCTGGCGTCGCGGCTGTGGCCGCCGCTAACCTCGGTGCGTCGCCATGTGTCCGATATCGGCCGCGTGGCTGCGGCGATGCTGGTGCAGGCCGACGTGCCGGATGCGCCGACTGCAACCAGCGTGCATCCGCAACTGATGGTGCGCGGTTCCTGCCGGGCCGTGGACGCCTGACTGCCCTGCCCTCGCCTGCGCCGCTGCAATGGCGCAGGCAGGCAACAACGAAAACGGCGCACCGAGGTGCGCCGTTTCAGTGCAACGCCGTGCGCGTTGTGTGCTTACACGTCGCCGCCGTCGGCCCAGCCTTCGCCGGTGCCCTTCTGGAACACGCGGTCGTCGCCCTGCACTTCACCGGCCGGCAGATGCGCCTGGTTGGCCAGTGCCGCGTAGATCGGGGTGAAGTCCGGCGACGTCGCCTGCATGAGCTGCTCGAAGCTGTCGATGACGAAGTAGGTCTTCTGGAAGGTGTCGATGCGGTACTTCGTGCGCATGATCCGCTGCAGGTCGAAACCGATGCGGTTCGGCGCGCCCGATTCCAGCGAGTACAGCGACTCGCCTTTCGACGACACGATGCCGGCGCCGTAGATGCGCAGGCCTTCGGGCGTATCGATCAGACCGAACTCCACCGTGTACCAGTACAGGCGGGTCAGGTTCTGCAGCGCGTCCGGGCCGATCGCGTGGGCTTTGACGCCGCCACGGCCGTACGCCTCCATGTAATCGGCGAACACCGGGTTCATCAGCAGCGGCACGTGGCCGAACAGATCGTGGAACAGGTCCGGTTCGGCGATGTAGTCGATCTGGTCGGGGCGACGGATCCACCAGGTCACCGGAAAACGGCGGTTGGCCAGGTGGTCGAAGAAATCCAGTTCCGGCAGCAGGCCTTCGACGCCGACCAGGGTCCAGCCGGTGGCCGCGCCCAACACTTCGTTGAGCTGGTCGAAGCGCGGAATCATGTGCGCGTTCATGCCCATCTCGTCCTGTGCATCCAGGAATTCCTGGCAGGCGCGGCCGACCAGCAGTTCGCGCTGGCGCTGGTACAGCGTGCTCCAGGTGGCGTGGTCGTCGGCGCTGTAGGTGTCCCACGGCTGCTCGACGAGCGCGGTGGTATACACCGGCACGTAGCCCTTGTCGGTCTGCTGGTGTTCGACGCGGCGGGGCTGGGCGAGGTCCATGGGGCACTCCTGGATGGGATACCCACGATGCTAGGGCAGGGTGCGCGCAACAGGGTTGCAAAAGTTGCGCCGATTGGCCTTGTTGGCGCAATATCCTTGCGTACTCACCATGTTGCGGGGCAACAATGGCCGGAGAAGTCCAGTTCGATCGCACGGATATACGCCTGCTGGCTGAAATCCAGCGGGATGGGCGCGCCACCAACGCCGAGCTGGCGACGCGGGTGAACCTCTCACCCTCGGCCTGCCTGCGCCGCCTGCAGCGGCTGGAAAGCGAGGGTGTGATCGTCGGCTATGGCGCGCGGCTGGAGCCACGGCAGCTGCGGCTGGGCCTGCAGGCCTTCGTGCGCGTGCAGCTGGAAAAGCACGACCAGGCCGCGATCGGCCACTTCGTGGACAGCGTGCAGGGCTGGGATGAAGTGGTGGCCTGCCATGCACTGACCGGCGACATGGACTATCTGCTGCACGTCTACGTGCGCGACCTGGAGCACTTCTCGCACTTCCTGCTGGACCGGCTGCTCAACGCCGGTGGCGTGGCCGATGCCAATTCCAGCTTCGTGCTGCGCACGGTCAAGGGATTCCAGGCATTGCCGCTTTCACAGCTGGAATAAGCGCCGCCGCGATTTGACGCAGCCGGGCGGGTAGCTGAGCATCACCGCCCTGCGCCCGCCGCAGCGTACCTTTCCGGTTCCACGCATGTCCGAACTCCAGCACCCGGTGCTTACCACCACCTTCCTGCCGCTGCAGCGCAAGTCGCTGGCGCGCTTCATCGCCCATGGCACGCCGCCGCAGACCGCGCTGGAACAGGCCGGGTTGATGGCTGCGCAGCTGTGCCGCGCGCGCCTGCACACACCAGCGGAAATCGAGCGCCTGCTGCACGAAGCCTGCGCGCTGTTCGCCAGCCATGACGGCGTGGCCGCGCAGCTTGCAGGCGCCGGCGGCGGTGGCCAGCCGGAACTCGATGCCTGGCTGGCCGCGCTGGCCGCCCATGGCGTGCTGCTGGCACCGGCGGAGATCCTGCAGGACTTCATCGTGCAGTCGCCCAGCGAGTACCCCGGCCTGGCCCTGCAGCAGGCCTGTCAGGAAACCCTGGCCGAACACGAGATCCGCTTCCCGCCCGCCTTCGCCAGCGACGATGAGGACGACGACCAGGACGAGGCCGTTGCCAGCGACGCGCGTGCGGTCGAACACCATGGCCTGTACACCTCCGAGCAGGCCCGCGTGCTGCGCGCCATCGCCGCCAACCCCGATGAGCTGATCGACCTCGATGGCTATGCCGGCACCGGCAAGGGCCACCTGGTGCTGGCGCTGATGGAGGCGCGACCCGGCCGCTACACCTACGTGGCGCCCTCGCGTGGGCAGGTGGAAGCCTTCCGCAGCCGCGTGCCGGCCAGCACCGCGGTGCGCCTGCTGACCCAGATCGAGTTCGCCAACCGCGTGGCGCAGCATGCCGCGCGCAGCGGCCACACCGGGGGCTTCGTTGCCAGCTACCGGCGCAGCACCCGCACGCCGCGCGAGATTGCCGGCCGCATCGGCCTGCAGGGCATCGGTGGGTGCAGCCCGGAGCAGGTGCTGCTGACTGCGTTCGAGGCCATCAACCGTTGGTGCGCGTCGTCGGCACCGGGCTTGGCGTTCCAGCATTTCGACCGTTCGGTGCCCGCCGCGATGCTCGACGTGTCGCCGTACATGGCGGCCGCCGAGCACGTCTGGCGCTGCATGTTCGACGCCGACCTGCAGCGGGGCACGCTGCTGAGCCTCAGCCCGGCGCACATCGGCAAGTGGCTGGCACTGCGCGGCGTTACCCCGCCGCTGGACATGGGCATGCTGCTGGTGGACGAGGCGCATGACCTGAGCCCGTCGTGGAAGCAGTTGCTGGCCGGCCATGCGCCTGGCGTGGTCAGCCTGGGTGATCCGCACCAGTGCCTGACCGGTACGGTGCCGCGCTGGGCCGCGTCGAAGGTGCTGGAAATGCACCAGTCGGTGCGCCAGGGCAACCAGGTCGAGGGCCTGGTCAACCAGACCCTGGCACTGGATGGACTGGGGCAGGACAGTGGGCCGTTCGTCGGTGCCGCCGACCGCGCCACCGGTGTGCTGCATTACCGCCACTGGGCGCAGGTGCCGAGCGAGGGCCTGCGCATCCATGGCAGCGTCGCCGATCTGGCCCTGGATGCGGCGCAGCTGCACGCGCTCGGGCTGCGGCCCAATCTGCATCCGGCATCGCTGCGCGCGCTGCGCAGCGTGCTGCAGCGGCCGCTGGATGCGTGGCGCCGGCGCCGCGACAGCGCCTCGGACCCGGCACAGGAGCGCTTCCTGGCCACGCAGGCCGACGAAGGGCAGGGCGCGCTGGTCGAACTGTTTGCGTCTGCCGAGCGGGTGCAGTCGCTGCTGCAGGCGCTCGACGACCAGGACACGCCTGCTGAAGGGCGGGTGGCGCTGTGCCTGGCCGAACACGCGAAGAACCTGCAGTTCGACGTGGTCTCACTGTCACCCGGTTGCTTCAGTGCGGGGCAGGGCGGGCGCATCTGGCACAACCCGGTGCGCGCGGTCTATCTGGCACTCACCCGTGCGCGACGCCAGCTGCATGTGCCGGCCGATGGCATGGAACAGCTGCAGCACACGGCGACACTGCAGGAGCAGGCCCGTCAGGCGCGCAGGCGCGAGCGGCAGCAGGCCAGTGGTTACCGGCCTGCGCGCTAGAACGCGCGCGTCGCTGTCTGGCAGCGACACGCTGGCTCAGGTCAGCATTTGTCCTTGCGGCCCATCAGCTTGCCCAGGCGAGAGGCTTCCTCGCACTTCGGCGCGGCCACGGGTGCCGGTGCGGCGGCCGCGGCGCGTGCACGCTGCAGCTGCTGGATCTTCGCGCGGATCTGCGGCATCGCCGCCATCGCGGCCTTTTCGCCTTCCAGGATCGCGGTGCCACGCTGGCTGAAATCGGCGGCGCCGATGTCCAGCACCTTCGGGCGGATGACGATGTCGGCGCGTGCCAGTTCCTGCTCGCCCAGGCGCTGGCCCATGATCGAGATGGACTGGTTGACGATGCCCAGCATGTCGGTCGGCGCCTTGCCGCTGGCCTTGCTGGAGATGTCCACGGCGATCACGAAGTCGGCGCCGAGCTGGCGCGCGGCATCGACCGGCACCGGGCTGACCACGCCGCCATCGATGTAGTTGCGGCCACCGATCTTCACCGGTTCGAACACGCCGGGAATGCTGCTGGAGGCGCGCACGGCCTGGCCGACGTTGCCGCGCACGAAGATCGCGCGCTCGCCTGTTTCCAGCTGGGTCGCGACGGCGGCGAACGGCTTCTTCAGGCGCTCGGCGGGGCGGTTGGCGACCTGCTCGTTGACGTAGTCCTGCAGCTTCTGGCCCTGCACCAGGCCACCGGAGAACAGGCGCACGTCGCGGATGCTGGCTTCATCCAGCGCCACTGCCTTGCTCTGCATCTGGAACGCATCCATGCCGCTGGCATACAGCGCGCCGACCACGCTGCCGGCACTGGTGCCGGACACCACGGCCGGTTCGAAGCCATTGGCCTCCAGCATCTTGATCACGCCGATGTGGGCGAAGCCCTTGGCTGCACCACCACCGAGGGCGATACCGATCTTCACTGGCTTGGCCTGCGGCACCACGGTCGGTGCCGGCGGCGGCGTGGGGCGGACCGGGTCGCCACCGCAGCCGGCCAGCAGGCCGATCAGGGCGACGGACAGCAGCATGCGGGGGCGGAACAGGCTCATCGGCAGTGCGCTCGCGGCGCCGGATTCGGGAAAGGGCGCCAGCATACCGAAGCGGTGGCGGGGCGGGCAGGGTGGGGGAGCGGCCTATTCAGGAAAAGGAGCGCGGGCGGTGCCGACCTTGGTCGGCACCGCCCGGGCGAGGGGCTCAGAACCGGTTGTCGCCGTCCAGCATCCGGCCCAGGCCGCCCAGCACCGAGCCTTCGCCGCGGCTCTGGCCGCCGCCCTGCGGCGCCGCCATCCACATGCGCCCGGCCAGGCGCGAGAACGGCAGCGACTGCAGCCAGACCTTGCCCGGGCCGGTCAGCGCGGCCAGGAACACGCCCTCGCCTCCGAACAGCATGCTCTTGATGCCGGTGACCCGGCGTACGTCCATGTCCACGGTCGGGTGGTAGGCCACCACGCAGCCGGTATCCACGTCCAGTCGCTCACCTGCGGCCAGCTCGCGCTCGACCACGCAGCCACCGGCGTGGATGAACACCCAGCCGTCCCCCTCCAGCTTCTGCATGATGAAGCCTTCGCCCCCGAACAGGCCGGTCATGATCTTGCGCTGGAACTGCACGCCGATCTGCACGCCGCGCGCGCCGGCCAGGAAGCTGTCCTTCTGGCAGATCAGGCGGCCGCCATGCTGGTCCAGCTTCATTGCCAGTACGGTTCCGGGGTAGGGGGCGGCGAAGGCGACCTTGCCCTTGCCGTGGCCGCTCTGGGTGTAGACGGTGGCAAACAGGCTCTCGCCGGTCAGCACGCGCTTGCCGGCGGCCATCACCTTGCCCATGAAGCCGCCGCCCTGGTCGCCGTTGGCGGCGCCGAACACCGTATCCATCTGCACGGTGGCGTCCTTGAACATCAATGCGCCGGCCTCGGCAATGGCGCTCTCACCGGGGTCGAGCTCGATTTCCACGAACTGCATTTCATGGCCGACGATGCGGAACTCGATGTCGTCGGCGCGGCTGCTGGCAGCGGCGGGGACCGGCGGCGGGGTGTTCGGCATGCCCGGGGTCGCGGACTGCAGTTCGGGCACCTCGGCGATCGAGGTCCACCCGCTCATGCCCTGGCACCAGGCCAGGGAGCGCGGGTTGGCCTGGGCGTAGCGGCGCGCGGCCTCGTCATCAAGCGGGCCGATACGCTCGGCCTGGGCGGAGGCGTGGAAGTACCACTGGGTCATGGCGGCGGGTCCGTCGCGGTGGAAACCCCGAGTCTAGCGAGCGCCCGGGGGCGTCGGCGACGGGGCCATGAACGGCGGGCGTTTGCGGCGCAGGTGCTGTATTGCAACAATTATCTGGTAGCGCCGTTTTACCACCCCTCCAAACACAGCCTACCGCCATGTCCCCGACCCGTACTTCCCGTGGCCGCCTTCCGGTCGCGCGCCCCCTCGTTGCCGCTCTTTCCGCCCTGCTGCCGCTGGTAGCAGCCGCCCAGGAAACCCCCGCTGCCAAGGATCCGGTTGCCCTCGATGCCCTGCAGGTGACCGCGCAGCGCCGCGTCGAGAACGCTAAGGACGTACCGGTCGCACTGAGCGCGATCCAGGGCGAGAAGCTGGATGTGCTCGGTTCGGCCGGCGATGACATCCGCTTCCTGGCCGCGCGCGTGCCCAGCCTCAACATCGAGTCGTCCTACGGCCGTGCCTTCCCGCGCTTCTACATCCGCGGCCTGGGCAACACCGATTTCGACCTCAATGCGTCGCAGCCGGTGTCGCTGGTGTACGACGACGTGGTGCAGGAAAGCCCGCTGCTGAAGGGCTTCCCGCTGTTCGACCTGGCCAACGTGGAAGTGCTGCGTGGCCCGCAGGGCACCCTGTTCGGCCGCAACACCCCGGCCGGCGTGGTCAAGTTCGATTCGGCGCGCCCGTCGCAGGATGCCGACGGCTACGTGCGCGTGGGCTACGGCAGCTACAACAGCTGGAACGTGCAGGGTGCCTACGGCGGCCCGCTGACCGATCGCTGGTCGGCACGCGTCTCGGCCATCTACCAGCGCCGCGATGACTGGGTCGACAACACCCGCGCCGGTGCGCCGAACAGCGGTTTCGAAGGCTATGACGAAGCCGCCGGCCGCGTGCAGTTCCTGTACGAAGGCGATGACTTCGAAGCGCTGTTCAACCTGCACAAGCGCAAGCTCAACGGTACCGCCCGCCTGTTCCGCGCCAACATCATCCAGAAGGGTGGCAACGGCCTGGTCGAGAACTTCGACCGCGACAAGGTGGCCAACGACGGCGTCAACTTCTCCGATCTGGAAACCTGGGGCGGCAGCGCGCGCCTGCAGTGGAACCTCGGCTCGGTGACCCTGCACTCGATCACCGGTTATGAAACCGCTGAATCGCTCAACCGCGGCGACATCGACGGTGGCTACGGCGAGGCATCGCTGGGTGCCGGCAACTACGGCCCGGGCCTGATCCCGTTCGCGTCCGAGTCGGCCGACGGCCTGCCGCATCACCGCCAGTGGACGCAGGAGTTCCGCGTCGAATCCAACGAATGGGGCCGCTTCGACTGGCAGGCCGGCGTCTTCTATTTCGATGAAGACGTAACCATTGACAGCTTCAACTATGACTCGCTGAAGCCCGGCAACCCGCAGACCGGACATGCCGTGCAGAGCCAGCGCAACAAGGCGTGGGCGGTGTTCGCCTCGGGCGATTTCGACGTCACCGACCGCTTCAAGCTGCGCGGTGGCGTGCGCTATACCCAGGACAAGAAGGACTTCACCGCCCGGGTGCTGCAGGCCGTGCCGTTCGGCACCCCGGTCAGCGGCCCGTATCTGGCCAACACCGACGTCAATGACGTCAGCTGGGATGTCAGCGGTGTGTACAAGCTGACTGACGACATCAACGCCTACGCCCGCGTCGCCAAGGGCTTTCGTGCGCCGTCGATCCAGGGCCGCTTGGCGTTCGGCGGCGTTTCGCAGGCCGATTCGGAGAAGGTCATCTCGTATGAAGCCGGCATCAAGGCCGACCTGTTCGAGCGCCGCGCGCGCCTGGGCCTGAGCGTGTTCCGCTACAACGTTGACGGCCAGCAGCTGATCGCCGTGGGCGGCACCAACAACACCGCCACCCTGCTCAACGCCGACAAGACCATCGGCCAGGGCGTGGAACTGGACCTGGAAGCCTACCTGGCCGACAACGTCCTGCTGACCTTCGGCAGCAGCTACAACGACACCGAGATCAAGGACAAGGATCTGGCGGTGGCGGTCTGTGGTGGTGGCTGCACTGTTACCGACCCGATCACTATGATCGGCGGCAAGCCCTATGCGCTGGTCAACGGCAACCCGCTGCCGCAGGCGCCGAAGTGGATCCACAACGCCACCCTGCGCGTGGGCTTCCCGCTCAGCGACGGCAGCGAGCTGTACGCCTACACCGACTGGGCCTACCGCAGCGCGGTGAACTTCTTCATCTACGAGTCGCCGGAATTCCGCGGCCGTAGTTCGCTGGAAGGTGGCCTGCGCCTGGGCTACAACTGGGACTACGGCCAGTACGACGTGGCGGTGTTCGGTCGCAACCTGACCAACCAGACCCGCGTGGTCGGTGCAATCGACTTCAACAACCTGACCGGCTTCCTCAACGAGCCGCGGACCTGGGGCGTGGAGTTCACCGCGAAGTTCTGATGCGGTGACTGCGGTAATGCAATGAAGAAGGGCCGGCGCAATGCCGGCCCTTCTGTTTCCTGCTTCATGTAGAGCCGAGCCTGCGCTCGGCTGCTCTGAGCCGAGCATGGCTCGGCTCTACAATGGCTTACAGCGCGCTCTGCGGGCGCACCTTCAGCACCGCATTCTCGGTGGCGCAGTCGCGGCTGGAGTGCCGACCAGCCTTGCGCGCCGCTTCGATCTCCTTGCGTGCGGCCATCAGGTCCTTGTTGAACGCAGCGTTGTCGTGCAGGCGGGCCACGGCGGCGGCGCCCATGAAGCGGCCTTCGAGGATGTCGCTCTGCCAGTGCACGTTGCACACCAGGCGGCTCTCGCCGTAGTTGCGGCCGCGGGCCTGGATGGCATCGGCGTGGTCCGGTGCGATCTCCGACAGGATCAGTGCCCAGGCCCAGCCGATCGAAGTATGGCCGGACGGGTAGGAGCCGTTCTTGCGCAGGCCGTCCTCGTCCTTCGGCGAGCAGGTCGGTTCACCGTTGACCATGAACGGACGCGGGCGCTGGTAGTGGTTCTTGGCCGCCTTGGTCGCCGCGCTGGCGTCGATCCGGCTGCGCTCCAGCAGTCGGTACAGCGCCGGAGTCTTCACCGCATCGACGTCGATGTCGGCGGCGCAGGAGAAGTGGTTGGCGCCTTCGGGGAAGCCGAGTTCCGCATCGACACCAGCCTGGGCGAAGCGCGGGCTGCCACGCAGCGCGCGGGCTTCACGGCTGACCTGTTCGTCCAGGGCGAGGGCGGCCGAACCGGCCACCGGCGGTGCCGGCACCAGGTCGAGGCTGGCCGGTACCGCGCTCTTGTCCAGATAGCCCACCGCCTTGGTGGTGATGTTGGCTTCGACGGCGGTCGGCTTGGCGGCGGTGGCGGCACAACCGGCCAGGGCCGCGATGACGGCAAGGCCGAGCAGCGGGCGGGCAGGGTGGGAAATCAGCGACATGGACAGGCTCCGGGAGAGAAAACAACGCGCCATGATCGCAGCCCGAATACGACACCGCAGTGGCCATCGGTCATATGGCCAGACCCGGCATGGTCATCGCAGCAGTATCAAAAGCGTCATCAAGTGACGTCAGTCTTCTGAATCCGGGCGCAGCGCACGGACTTTCACGCGGCTGCGCCGCGAGCATCGGCACAACGGCACGCACCAGGAGCCGTCCAGTTCCAGCCGGGTCGGGGGGATCCGCAGACAGAGGGAGAGAAGCGATGCGCAGCACCGCAACAGGAAGTACCGTCCTGGCCCTGCTCCTCGGGCTGGCAGCCGCCCCGGCGCAGGCCGCCGACGTGGTCGGCGTGGCCTTCGTGCATGGCACCGGCGCGCAGACCAACGCCACCCAGGACTACTGGCAGCCGGCGATCATCGACACCGTGCGCCAGGGCCTGCCGAACAGCAGCAACTATGTGGTCATCAACTGCGACTTCACCCAGTACATGTGGAAGCCGGAGGCCGCCGGCTGCCTGGCCAACCAGCTGACCCGCTTCATCGACAGCCGCGGCATCACCCAGCTGGTGGTGATCACCCATTCCAACGGCGGCAACGTGGTGCGCTGGATCCTGTCCAACCCGACCTACGACAGCCGCTACCCGAAGATCATCCGCACGGTGCGCAAGGTCACCGCGCTGGCGCCGTCCTCGGCCGGCACGCCGCTGGCCGATGCGGTGCTCAACGGCAACACCTTCGAAACCTCGCTGGGCTGGCTGCTGGGCTACAAGAACGACGCGGTGCGCCAGCAGCAGGTGGCGAGCATGGCCACCTACAACGCGCAGAACCTGTACGGCACCGCAGGCCGTCCCGCCCTGCCCAAGCCGTTCCGTGCGGTGGTCGGCAGCGACGTGGAATCGGCGGTGTGGGACAGCAACAGCTACTGCGGTGGCTACGCCGCCAATGTCGGCCTGGAGTTCACCCAGAACTGGCTGTCGTCCTGCTCCGATGGCTTCCTGGAGTGCAGCAGCCAGAAGGCCGCCGGCACCACCTGGTTCACCGACAAGGCGCGTACCCAGGGCGCCGAACCGCTCAGCCACAACCAGAGCCGCCGCGAGTGCTTCGGCCTCGGCACCCTGCTGCGCAACGACCTGACCCAGTGAGGGAGACGACCATGACGATTCAATCTACCCTGCTGGCCGGCGCCGTCCTGGCAGTGCTGTCCCTTTCCGCAGCGCAGGCCGCGCAGCCGCTGCAGGCCGCCCGTGCAGGCGACCAGGTGCCTGCCGCCCTGGTGGCCGCGCCGCTGCCCGCCGATGAAAGCGAACACGCGCCGCTGTCCTTTGCCTGGGCGCTGGACCCGGCACAACCGCTGCAGGCGGCCACGCCGTATGCCTCGGTCAGCCGCAGCTACTGGCAGCAGGTCGATGGCGCGCAGCTGCAACGTGGCGTCGATCTACCGCTGACGGCTGCCGATGCGGTGATCCAGCTGAGCCCGGCCGCAGGTGCCCGCGCGCTGCCGGCCAACACCCTGCAAGTGCGCGACCCGGCCGGCCGCAGCAGCGTGGCGCGCAGTGTCGACGCGCGCGCGCTGCAGCAGGCCGGCATGCCGGTGAGCGATGGCAGCAGCATGCTGCGCACCGGCGCGACCAGTGCGGCCGGTGCGTACACGCTGCAGAGCACGCAGGCACAGGGCCGCTACGTGGTGCAGGTGCTGGAGCCGAACAGCCCGCTGCGGCTGGAAGTGCAGGCCAACCAGGCGCAGGTGCTGGCCGGTGGCAACGTGCAGCTGCAGGCGCGCTTGCTGGAAGACGGTGCCACCACCGCGCAGATGGCCTCGCGTCGCGGCAGCCTGGGCGGTGAAGCCCTGCTGGTCGCACCGGATGGACGCAGCTGGCCGCAGCGGTTGCTGCGCACAACTGATGGCAGCCTGCGCGCGCAGGTGCGGATCCCGGCCGACGTCGGCACCGTGCAGGGGCTGTGGGAACTGCAGGTGTTCGCCCAGGCCGATGGCGTGCTGCGCGATGGCAAGGTGGCCTTCGCGGTGGCACGGCCGACCGCGCGCTTCAGCGGCCAAGCGGCACCGGATGCGGCCAACCGCCAGGTGGCGCTGCCGCTGCAGGTGGCTGCAGCGGGCCGCTACGAGGCGCGTGGCACGCTGTATGCCACTGCCCGCGATGGCCAGCTGAAGCCGGTTGCACAGGCGCACGCGGCGGCGTGGTTCGATGGCCCGGGCGCAGGCCAGCTGGTGCTGCCGTTCGGCCAGGCCGCGTTGCCGGCTGGTTTTGGTGCGCCGTACGAGCTGCGCGACCTGCAGCTGCAGGACCAGAGCCGGATGGCACCGATCGAGTCGCGCGCGCTGGCGTTGAAGTTCTGAGCAAGGGTGCAGCTGGCCGGGTTCCGGCCCGTTGCACCGTTTTCTGTAGAGCCGAGCCTATGCTCGGCTGCCGTTCCCCGCGTCCAGGAGCAGCCGAGCATAGGCTCGGCTCTACAGTGGCATGTCGATCATCCCGCGTACGCGGTCAGCCGGCCTTCCTGCTCGCAGACGGTGATCGCGCCGCCGAACACCGCCGACAGCGGTTCGTTGCGCAGCAGCTCGGCGCGGGTGCCATCGGCCAGCACACGGCCATCGCGCAGCAGCACCACCCGCTCGATCTCGGGAATGATCTCTTCGATGTGGTGGGTCACCAGCACCAGGGTGATGCCCTGCTGCGCCAGCACCCGCATGGTTGCCACCAGTTGTTCGCGAGCGACCAGGTCCAGCCCGGTGGACGGTTCGTCCAGCAGCAGTGCCTGTGGCCGATTGACCAGCGCGCGGGCGATCAGCACGCGGCGGGTCTCGCCGGCCGACAGCTCGGCGTAGGCACGTTCACGCAGGGACAGCGCGCCGGTCATCGCCAGTGTCTCGCCGACGCGTGCACGCATGTCGGCGGTCACCTCGCGGAAGGCGGGCACCACGTAGCTGGCAAAGAAGCCCGACAGCACGGCCTGCTCCACGGTCAGCCCCGGCATGTCGGCGAGGTTGCTGCTGAGGTCGCCGGTGACGATGCCCAGCTGCGAGCGCAGCCGGTCCACCTGCCAACGGTTCTGGCCCAGCACCTTCACTGCCACCGAGCCGTCGCCCTGCGCCAGCGGGTACAGCTCGCGGGTGATCAGTTTGATGAAGGTCGACTTGCCGCAGCCGTTGGGGCCGAGCAGGGCGGTGTGCTGGCCCTGTGCAATGCGCAGGCTGAGCCCGTGCAGCACCTTCACCTGGCCGCGCACCACGGTGGCGCGGTCCAGTTCGATCAACGGGGGCAGCTCCGCGATGGGCGGGGCCGCAGTCATGGTGCTGGCGCGTGGATCAAGGCTCGACAACTCAGGTCCCCAACTGTGAACGGTGCCACGGATGGCGATGCGAAGCACCGCCGCAGGGATGCAGTTTGCAACGCAAGCGCCCATGATGTCTGCCATCCCCGCGTCGATCCGGAGCGCTGCCATGCCTGATGCCCTGATGTCCCTGTTGACCGGTGGTGTGCTCGGCCTGGGCTGGTGGGCGATGTTGGCGGTGCTGCTGGTCTTCACCCAGATCACCATCTTCTCGGTGACCCTGTACCTGCATCGCAGCCAGGCCCATCGCGGGGTCGACTTCCACCCGGCGCTGGCCCATGTGTTCCGCTTCTGGCTGTGGCTGACCACCTCGATGATCACCCGCGAATGGGTGGCCATCCACCGCAAGCACCACGCCAAGGTGGAGACCGAGGACGACCCGCACAGCCCGGTCACCCGTGGCATCGGCAAGGTGTTCTGGCATGGCGTGGAGCTGTACCGCGAAGCGCGCGGCCAGCGCGCGGACATCGAGCAGTACGGGCGCGGCACCCCGGATGATGCGATCGAGCGCCGCCTGTATACCCCGCATGCCACGCTGGGGCCGGTGCTGTTGTTCGCGATCAATACCGTGTTGTTTGGCCTGCCCGGCGTGGCCCTGTGGGCGGTCCAGATGGCGTGGATCCCGTTCTGGGCCGCCGGTGTGGTCAATGGCCTGGGTCACTGGTGGGGCTACCGCAACTACGAGTCCGCCGATACCTCCACCAATCTCACGCCGTGGGGGTTCTGGATCGGTGGCGAGGAGCTGCACAACAATCACCATGCCTTCCCCAGCTCGGCGCGCTTCGCGATGCGGCGCTGGGAGTTCGACATCGGCTGGAGTGCGATCCGCCTGCTGGAGGCGTTGCGCCTGGCCAAGGTGCTGCGGGTGGCGCCGGCCATGGACGTGCGCCCGAATATCGCCGTACCCGATGCTGAAACCCTGAAGGCGCTGCTGTCGCACCGCTTCCAGGCGATGACCGACTACCAGCGCAACGTGTTCATGCCGGCCCTGCGCGAGGAAGCGGCACAGGCCGGGGCCAAGCTGCGCCGCCTGCTGCCGCGCCGGTTGCGCCGTGGCCTGGTCAATGATGGCCGCTGGTTGAAGCCGGACAGCCGCGCCCAGCTCAGCGAATGGGTGGCACAACGGCCGCGCATCCGCACCCTGGTCGAGTACCGGGGGCGCCTGGCCGCGCTGCTGGAAGCGCGCGGCCACGATGCGGCCGAGCGCCTGCATCAGCTGCAGGCCTGGTGCCGCGAGGCCGAGGAAAGCGGTATCGCGGCATTGCAGGCCTACGCCGCACGATTGAAAGGCTACAGCCTGGTGGGCGCGTGAGGGCAGGGTACGGACTACTGCTGGCGGCGCTGCTGCCGGGCGCGGTGCTGGCCCAGGTCACCGACACCGCCAGCTACCTGCAGCGGATGGACAGCGATGGCGACGGCAAGGTCAGCGAGGCCGAGTACGTGCAGTGGATGCTGTATGCCTTCGACCGCATGGACCGCAATGGTGATGGCGTGCTGAGCGCCGAGGAGCTGCCCGGCGGCAAGGGCAGGGCGATCAGCCGCGAGCAGCAGCGGCAGGTGATCGTGAAGCGCTTCCACACGCAGGATGCCAACGGTGATGGCGTCCTGGATGCCCGTGAACTGGCGGCGCCGCCACGCTGAGCGGGCGTAGAATCGGCTCATGCCTGAACTGCCCGAAGTAGAAACCACCCGCCGCGGCCTGGCGCCGCACCTGCAGGGTCGTCGCGTGCATGGCGTGATCCTGCGCCGGGCCGATCTGCGCTGGCCGATTCCGCCGGAAGTGGCCGAGCTGCTGCCGGGCCAGCGCATCGAGGAGATCCGTCGCCGCGCCAAGTACCTGCTGCTGGACACCGCCGTCGGCAGCGCGGTGCTGCACCTGGGCATGTCCGGCAGCCTGCGCGTGCTGCCTGGAGATACCCCGCTGCGCGCCCACGACCACGTCGACATCAGCCTGGACAACGGCCGCCTGCTGCGCTTCAACGACCCGCGCCGCTTCGGCAGCCTGCTCTGGCAGCCGGCCGGCGAAGTCCACCCGCTGCTGCAGGGGCTGGGCCCGGAACCGCTGGACGACGTGTTTGACGGCGACTACCTGTTCGCCCGCAGCCGGGGCCGCAGTGCGCCGGTGAAAACCTTCCTGATGGACCAGGCGGTGGTGGTGGGCGTGGGCAACATCTACGCCGCCGAAAGCCTGTTCAAGGCCGGCATCAGCCCGCTGCGCGAGGCCGGGAAGGTCTCGCGCGAGCGCTACCAGCGGCTGGCCGACGCGGTGAAGGAGATCCTCGGCTACGCCATCACCCGTGGTGGCACCACGCTGCGCGACTTCATCAGCCCGGATGGCGCGCCGGGCTACTTCGAGCAGGAGCTGCTGGTATACGGCCGCGATGGCCTGCCGTGCCCGAACTGTGGCCGCGCGCTGAAGCACGCCACCATCGGCCAGCGTGCCAGCGTCTGGTGCAGCCACTGCCAGCGCTGAGCCGGGCGGCCAGCGGCAGCTGAACGGGCAGGGGACGTCTCCGCTGCCCGTTAACGTTTGTCTGCCTATGATGGCCGACCTTCCCTCTGTGCCTGACGCGCCTGCATGCAACGACGCGACTTCATCCGCAATGCCTCCCTCGCCCTGGCTGCATTCGGCCTGCCGTCCCTGCCCGCGTGTGCGGCCAGCAGGAGCGGCCAGATGGGCCTGCGCCGCCTCGGCCAGCCGCAGCCGTTCGACTTCGCCACCCTGAAGGGCCAGGCGCGCGCGCTGGCACAGGCGCCCTACAAGAGCCACAAGCGGGTGCTGCCGGGCCGCCTGGAAGGCCTGGACTGGGACCAGTACCAGTCGATCGGTTACCGCCAGGACCATGCGCTGTGGGCCGACCAGCCGGGCAAGTTCCAGGCCAAGTTCTTCCATCTGGGCCTGTACTTCCACTCGCCGGTGCGCATGTTCGACGTGGTCGACGGCAAGGCGCAGGAGCTGGCCTATGACGGCGCGGCGTTCAACTACGGCAAGAGCGGGATCAAGGACGGCGAGCTGCCGGCCGATCTCGGCTTCGCCGGGTTCCGCCTGAACACCCGCAAGGACACCGACCGCGACTTCGCCGCCTTCCTCGGCGCCAGCTACTTCCGCGCGGTCGGCAAGGAAGGCCAGTACGGCCAGTCGGCGCGTGGCCTGGCGATCGACACCGGCATGGGCAAGCCGGAGGAATTCCCGGACTTCATCGCCTACTACCTGGAACAGCCGTCGGCCGATTCGGAAACGATCGTGGTCTACGGCCTGCTGGATTCGCCCAGCGTGGCCGGCGCCTATCGCTTCGCGATCACCAACGGCGACGTGCTGCTGATGGACATCGACAGTGCGCTGTACCCGCGCAAGGCGATCGAGCGGTTGGGCATCGCCCCGTGCACCAGCATGTACCAGGTGGGCGAGAACGACCGCCGCATGGCGTGGGACTGGCGCCCGGAGATCCACGACACCGACGGCCTGTCGCTGTGGACCGGTGCCGGCGAATGGATCTGGCGGCCGCTGCTGAACCCGCGCAACCTGCGCTTCAACATGTTCGTGGACCGCAACCCGCGCGGTTTCGGCCTGCTGCAGCGCGACCGCAACTTCGACCACTACCAGGACGACGGCGTGTTCTACGAGAAGCGCCCGTGCCTGTGGGTGGAGCCGAAGGGCGAGTGGGGCGAGGGTTCGGTGCAGCTGGTGGAGATTCCCACCGTGGACGAGACCTTCGACAACATCGTCGCCTTCTGGAACCCGAAGGAAAAACCGCAGCCGGGCCAGGAGCTGCTGGTCGGCTACCGCCTGTACTGGGGCGCCGAACCGCCGGCACGCCCGCCGTTGGCGCACTGCGTGGCCAGCCATACCGGCCTGGGCGGCGTGGTCGGCAAGAAGCGAGAGTACTTCAGCTGGCGCTTCGCGGTGGACTTCGAAGGGGGCGAGCTGGCCACGCTGATCGACAAGGCCGAGGTCGAGGCGGTGGTGGAAGCCAGCCGTGGCCGGGTCGAGATCGTGTCGGCGCGCCCGCTGCGCGAGATCAACGGCTACCGCGCGATGTTCGACCTGGTGCCGCCGGAAGGCAGCACCGAGCAGATCGACATCCGCCTGTTCCTGCGCAGTGGCGGCAAGACCCTCACCGAGACCTGGCTGTACCAGTACACCCCGCCGCCGGCGGGCGCGCCGGAGCGCACGCTGTACTGAATGGATGCGGCTCGGTGCCGGCCACACGCCGGCACCGTTGCTTCAAGGCTTGCTGTCGGTGGCGTGCGACTGGGTCGGCACACCCACTTCCACCGTGCCCCGGCGGATCTTCATCCAGGTTTCGTCCTGCCAGCGCTCGTACTGCTTCGGATCCCAGTACTTGGGGTCGTACAGACGGTCGGCCTTGATGGTGCGGGAGATTCCGCCGTCCATGTATACGATGTCGACGTTGTTGGACATCGAGCCGACGCGGCTGCCGGTCATCTCGCGGCGCCCCTTTCTGAGCACTTCGGCCATGCGTGGGCGCGCGACCTCGTCGCCATACTCGGCGCGCAGCGCGCTTGCCTGTGCACGCGCCGCATCATGCTGCTCCAGCGGCAGCGTGGCCCAGTACTCGTTGCGCAGCTCGACGAACAACGGATAGCCACGTTCGGCCGCCACCTCCATCCAGGCATAGGCCATGACCGGATTGCGCGGTTGCTCTACCCCGTACCAGTACATCTCGCCGAGGTAGCCTTGGGCAGGCTTGTCCGCGTACCGCGCGGCCAGCCGGAAATTGTCCATCGCGCCGTTGACATCGTTGCGACGCAGCGCGTTGACGCCCCATTGCCGGTACATCATGTCCGGGTGGCTGTCCATGAAACCGGCGCCGATCACCGCCGCATCGTCTTCACCGGACGGGCGTTCGGCCGCGATGACCAGCGGAGGCAGCAGGAGCAGCAGCGGCAGCAGCAGGAGGGCGGAACGCATGTCGGACTTCCAGTTCGGCAGCAGGAGTGCCGCAGCCTAGGCGCGACAGCGCTTGCTTGTAAACCGCTGGAGGTCATGGCGCACCGGCGCGCCTGCTACAACGGCAGCGGGGCCTGCGCCGGATCGATACGCCCTTCACCGCGGGTGATCTTCTTGAACTCGGCGCGGCTGACCGACACGTAGCGGTCGTTGCCGCCGATCTCCACCTGCGGGCCGTCCTGTACCGCGTGGCCATGCTCGTCCACGCGCACGGTCATCGTCGCCTTCTTGCCGCTGTGGCAGATGGTCTTGATCTCCTGCATCTCGTCGGCCCAGGCCAGCAGGTACTGGCTGCCTTCGAACAGCTCGCCGCGGAAGTCGGTGCGCAGGCCGTAGCACAGCACCGGAATGCGCAGCTGGTCGACCACCTCGCTGAGCTGCCAGACCTGGGCGCGGGTCAGGAACTGCGCCTCGTCCACCAGCACACAGCCCATCGGCCCGTTCGTCGCCAGGTCCTGCTCGACCCAGCGTTGCAGGTCGGTGTCACGATCGAAGGCCATGCCCTCGGCGCGCAGGCCGATCCGCGAGGCGACCACGCCGGCGCCGGCACGATCGTCCAGGCGCGGGGTCAGGATCGCCACCCGCATGCCGCGCTCGCGGTAGTTGTGAGCGCTCTGCAGCAGGGTGGTGGTCTTGCCGGCGTTCATCGCCGAATAGTAGAAGTAGAGCTTGGCCATCGACGGATTGTACGCCGCAGCTCCGCTCCGCCGAAGCCGTTCAGCAACCCCGCCGGCGGCCCGCTGTGGTCGTCACCCGGCCCCGCTACAATCCCCATCCCATGCACGGTCTCAATCCCCCCCAAGCCGCCGCCGTCCTGCACATCGAAGGTCCGTTGCTGGTGCTCGCCGGCGCGGGCAGCGGCAAGACGCGCGTGATCGTGGAAAAGATCGCCCACCTGATCGGCTGTGGCCGCTATCCGGCGCGCCGCATCGCAGCGATCACCTTCACCAACAAGTCGGCCAAGGAAATGCGCGAGCGTGTGGCCAAGCGCCTGCGCGAGCAGGATGCCGACGAGGTGACCATCTGCACCTTCCATGCGCTGGGCCTGAAGTTCCTGCAGATCGAACACGCCGCCGTGGGCCTGAAGCGTGGATTCTCGATCTTCGATGCCGACGATGCCGCTGCGCAGATCAAGGACCTGATGTATGGGGCCAAGCCCGACGACATCGAGGACATGAAGAACCTGGTGTCGCGCGCCAAGAACGCCGGCCTGTCGCCCGAACAGGCGATGGCCGCCGCGCGCAGCAACCGCGAGAAAGAAGCGGCCAGTGTCTACGAGCGTTACCAGCTGCGCCTGACGGCGTTCAACGCGGTCGACTTCGATGACCTGATCCGTTTGCCGGTGCAGATCCTGGAGGAAAATCCGGAGATCGCGCTGGCCTGGCGTGAGCGCATCGGCTACCTGCTGGTGGACGAATGCCAGGACACCAACGACGCGCAGTACCGCCTGCTCAAGCAGCTGGCCGGTGACAAGGGCAACTTCACCTGCGTGGGCGATGACGATCAGTCGATCTACGCCTGGCGTGGTGCCAACCCGGAAAACCTGCAGCAGATGGGGCGTGACTACCCCGCGCTGGAAATCATCAAGCTGGAGCAGAACTACCGCTGCTCCAACCGCGTGCTGCGCGCCGCCAACGCGCTGATCGCCAACAATCCGCATGAGCACCTGAAGAAGCTGTGGAGCGACCAGGCCGACGGCGAACGCATCCGCGTGTGGGAATGCCGCAACAGCGAACACGAAGCGGAAAAGGTCGCCGCCGAAATCGCCTTCGTGGCGCAGTCGCGCAACGTGCCGTGGAGTGATTTCTGCATCCTGTTCCGTGGCAACTTCCAGTCGCGCCCGCTGGAAAAGGCGATGCAGCTGCTGCGCATTCCCTACCACCTGACCGGCGGCACCATGTTCCTGGAACGCCAGGAAGTGAAGGACACGCTGGCCTGGCTGCGCCTGCTGGTGAACCCGGACGACGACACCGCGTTCATGCGGGCGGTGCAGTCGCCCAAGCGCGATGTGGGTGCCGGTACGCTGGCCAGGCTGGCCGAGCTGGCGCAGGAAAAGGACATGCCGATGGCGCATGTGGCCGAGACCATCGGCGCCCTGCAGCAGTTGCCGCCGCGCGCGGCCAACAGCCTGGCGCGCTTCACCGACATCCTGCGCGACCTGCGGGCGCAGATGCGCCAGGTGACGTCCGGCGACATGATCCGCAAGGTGGCCAAGGAATCGGGGTTGCTGAGCGAGCTGCGCCAGCAGGCCAAGGAAGAGGCCAGCTACCAGCGCCGGGCGAACAACATCGAGGAACTGGCGCAGTGGTTCGAGGGCGGCCCGCGCGGTGCCACCGCCGCCGACCTGGCCGGCCAGCTGGCGCTGCTGTCGCGCAGCGACAAGGACGAGGGCGGCAACCAGGTACGCATGATGACCCTGCATGCGTCCAAGGGCCTGGAATTCCCCTATGTCTTCATCGTCGGCTGCGAGGACGGCGTGCTGCCGCACCAGGTCAGCCTGGACGAGGGCAACCTGCAGGAAGAACGTCGCCTGCTGTACGTGGGCATCACCCGCGCCAAGATCCAGCTGTGGATGAGCTACAGCAAGCTGACGCGCAAGTTCGGCGAGCATGTGCGGCTGAAGCCGAGCCGGTTCTTCGAGGAGATTCCGGCCGAGGAAATCCAGCGCGACGGTGCCGATCCGGTGGCCGATGCAGCGCGGAAGAAGGAGCGCGCGACGGCGGGGTTGGCCGCGATCGAGGCGCTGTTCGATTGAGGATCGAAAAGCTACTAAAGTGGTATTCCAATCCGTCCGATTGACGCTTCTGGCCTTGAGCCTGCATCGGGTTAAGGCCTAGTGTGAGCGCACCCGAAGTGCGCGCCGTGTCCTTCATCGTGTCCAACGACATCCCTGCTGTTCTCACTCATACCTTCCTCGGGCTGGGCCTGGTTCTGCTTGTTTCAGCGCTTCTGGCCTACGTTGGTGCCAGGCGCTTCCTCGATGGGGCGGTCATTGCCGATGGCAGGATCACCCATGTGGGTGCCATCCGTGTTGATCGCCGTGGTTCGCGCACTTCAGTGGTGAAGTTCGTGTACTCGGTGGACTTCACTACCAGCAGCGGGCAAGTGATGCGGTTCATCGCAGGTCGTACCCGCCATCGTGCCTACATGACGGGCGATCATGTAGATGTGCTGTACCTGCCGGACCGCCCGGACAAGGCCCTGGTGCGTTCGCTCTCATCACCCTGGGGCCTGAGCGTCATACTGGGATTGAACAGCGGCCCATTCCTGCTGGCGGCGGGACTTCTGCGCCTGCCGCAGGCGGCGAGGGCATGGCGGCGCAGGCAGCTCCTTCGCCACGGGACACGGGTGCAAGCCAAGGTCCGGGCGATCAAGCGCGATCGCGGAGTATTTTCGGGGGGAAGGCATCCGTTCGTCATCGTCTGCGCCTGGCGCGATCCTGAAACCACTCGATGGCATGTCTTCCACAGTGCGTATCTCTGGGCCGATCCCCGTGCACAGGTGAGTGGGCGTGAACTGGATGTCCATGTCATGCCGGGCAATCCGCGCTACTACCATGTCGATATCTCCTTCATTCGATCAACGCCAGCACCTGCACGCTGATCGATCAACCCGACCAGCACCATGCCCACCCTCCTCAGATGTTTTTTGCTGTTTTTCTTTGCCGTGGGCCTGCTGATCCTTCTGGCCGCCGCCTGGCTGTTCGTGGACGTCCAGCGTTTCGCGAGCAAGGCCGTTTCCGTAACCGGAACGGTGGTGGCCGTCCAGGCAGAGGATGCCCGGTCGGAAATGGAGGGGATGCCCGCACGTGACATCACCCTGCATCGCCCGGTGGTGAGGTTCCAGACCGCACAGGGGCAGATGATTCAGTTCACCGCGTCCTTTGCTACCGGGGCACCACTGTACGTGGTCGGCGAACAGGTACAGGTGCTATATCCCGGCGGCATGCCTTCCAAGGCTCGTATCCAGCACCCGGGATTGCGCTGGGGCGCACCGCTGCTGTTGGCGCTGATGGGCATGGGGTTCTGCCTGATCGCCGCATGCGTCCATCGCCTGTGCGTGCGCTACTGGCCGATCCTGTTCGGCCAGCGTGACGGGGCATGTGGCTAGGCTGGGCATCGTAGTGGCCCACTTGGCCTGAGCGTGCTGCACGGCGGGCGCTGGCGTTGCAAAATCGAGGTATTCCTTCCGGAGCCCACCCATGCATCCCATCGAAAGCGAACGCCTGCGGCTGCGCCGCCTGGAACCAGACCGGGATGCTGCGCCGATGCTGGCATTGCTCAATGATCCAGGCTTCGTGCGTTTCATCGGTGACCGCAACGTGCGCGACGAAGAACAGGCACGCGAGTACATCGCGCTGCGCGTGCTGCACAGCTATGCCTTGAACGGGTTCGGCATGTACGCCATCGAGCGGCTGTCCGATGGCGCCTGGCTGGGCAATGCCGGCCTGGTGCGGCGTGATGGCCTGCCGGGACCGGACATCGGCTATGCGGTGCTGTCGGAATTCGCGGGGCAGGGCTATGCCGGTGAGGCGGCACGCGCGGTGTTCGCGCATGCGCGTGGAGCGCTGGGCCTGCACGATCTGTATGGCATCACCGATCTGGACAACGTGGTGTCCGGGAAGATCCTGCAGGCCCTGGGTATGCAGACGCGCGGGGTGATCCAGTTGCCGGGCGTGGACAGCCCGAGCCGGTTGTATGCAACGCCCGGTGCGGCGCAGGTCTGACCCTTGATGTTGGTAGGTGCCGACCGCTGGCCGGCACAGTAGCGGCTGATGGTAGGTGCCGACCGTTGGTCGGCACTATTCAGATGCAGTGCCGACCAACGGTCGGCACCCACCCCCTCAACCGCGCAGTTCGGCCAACTGTGCCTGCAGTTCGGCCACCGCCGCTTCCAGCTGGGCCACGCGCTCGGCCAGGCCCGGGTCGGCCGCATCGCTGCTGCCACCGCCGCTGCTGGCGTACTTCGCCGCCAGCGCCGCGCCGTCCACTTCGCCGCACAGCAGGTGCATGTAGCGGTCTTCGCGCTGGCCGCTGGCGCGCGGCAGCACCACCAGCAGCGCGCGCTGCTGCAGGCGATCGATGGCGTGGCGGGCCTCGTCTGTGTCGGCGAAGCGGTGCAGGCGTTCGCTGCGCGTGACCAGCTCGCCCAGGGTCTGCGGCCCACGCAGCAGCAGCAGCGCGAGCAGCACGGTCTGCTGCCGGGTCAGGTCCAGCGCGGCCTGCAGGCGGTGCTCGTAGCGGTCCGCGCGCGAGGAGAAGTGCTGGCGGGCCAGGCCCAGCGCCTCCAGCTGGCGCAGCGCATGTTGCACGCTGCCGGCATCGACGTTCATCACCGGCTCGCGGGCGGTCTTCTGGTTGGCGGCCGATTGGGCGGCATTGACGGTCAGCGGATAGGTGTCCGGGGTGGTCGCCTCCTTCTCCACCAGGCAGCCCAGCAGGCGGGCCTGCACGGCGTCGAGCAGGGGGACGTCGGGGGTCTGGGTGGAATCGGTCATGGCGGCCTCCGGAAGGGCAACGGGTCAACCGCCAAGCATAGCCGTCCCGGGACCGCCTTTGCCGGTAAAATGCGCCGGTATATCTGATTGCCGGTGAATCCATGCGTCGTCCCGTTTCCCTGTCCCTGACCCTGCTCGCCACTGCGGCGCTGGGCCTGTCCGCCTGCAAGCGCGTGGATGCGCCTGCCGCTGAAGCCGCTGCGCCGGAGGCCCCGGCCGCCGCTGCCAAGGCCGACGGCGCGCTCGATCCCACTGCCAATGACAACCTCAATGCAGTGCTGTGGATGCAGCGCGCGCAGGAGTACAAGGCGATCACCGAGCAGACCTACCGTGCCGCCGCCGACCACCTGGACGCCGCGCTGAAGGAAGCCCACTGGGATGCGCTGGTGCCGGAAGAACGCGGCAACGAGGCCAAGGGCCTGAAGCCGGCCGTGGTGCTGGACGTGGACGAGACCGTGCTGGACAACTCGCCCTACCAGGCGCGCCTGGTGCGCGACGGCAAGGAATACGATGAGTTGAGCTGGGACCAGTGGGTGGCCGAAAAGAAGGCCAAGGCCATCCCGGGCGTGGTCGATTTCGCCAAGGCCGCCAACGCCAAGGGCGTGACCCTGCTGTACATCTCCAACCGCGCCGTGCACCTGAAGGACGCGACCCTGGCCAACCTGCGCGAGCAGGGCCTGCCGGTGGCCGACGACAGCGTGTTCCTGGGCCTGGGCACCGTGGTCGAAGGCTGCGAGCAGGCCGGCAGCGAGAAGAACTGCCGCCGCCGCCTGGCCGGGCAGAAGTACCGCGTGCTGATGCAGTTCGGCGACCAGCTGGGCGATTTCGTCGAAGTGACCGCCAACACCAACGACGGCCGTGACGCGCTGCTGCAGCAGTACCACGACTGGTTCGGCGAGCGCTGGTGGATGCTGCCGAACCCGACCTACGGCGGCTTCGAGCCGGCGCAGTTCAACAACGACTACAGCCAGTCGCGCCAGGCCCGCCACGACGCCAAGCGCGCAGCCCTGGACTACGCACCATGAGCCGCGCGCCGCTGCCGCTGCGCGACGACGAGCGCCTGATCTTCGCGCTGGACGTGCCTGACCGCGTGCAGGCGCTTGAGTGGGTCGACCGCCTCGGCGACAGCGTGGCGTTCTACAAGATCGGCATGGAACTGCTCGCCTCCGGCGAGTACTTCCAGGTGCTGGACGAGCTGGCCCGCCGCGACAAGCGCGTGTTCGTCGACCTGAAGTTCTTCGACATCCCCGCCACCGCCGCGGCGGTGATCAAGCGCCTTTCGCAGTGGCCGGTCAGCTACGCCACCATCCATGGCTGGCACCCGGCCATGATGGAGGCCTGCGCGGCCGCCAACAGCGGCGACATGCGTCTGCTGGCAGTGACCGTGCTGACCTCGATGGGCCGCCCGGACCTGGCGCAGATGGGCATCGACCGTGAGCCGGTGGACGTGGTGGTCGAGCGCGCGCTGGCCGCGCAGGCGGCCGGCATCGATGGCGTGATCGCCTCGGGCCAGGAAGCCGGCCCGATCCGTGCCGCTACCGGCGCCGGGTTCTCGATCGTCTGCCCGGGCATCCGCCCCGGTGGCCCGGTCGGCGATGACCAGAAGCGTACCGTTGGCGTGGCCCAGGCCTTTGCCGATGGCGCCGATGCCATCGTGGTCGGTCGCCCGATCCGCCTGGCCGCCGATCCGCAGGCTGCGGCCCGGGCCATCCAGCAGGAAATCACCTCGGCGCTGGCTGCGCGCTGAGATTCCGCTGCCAAGGCTGCAGGCCCGAACGCCATCCCGACCCGCGCGGGATGGCGTTTTTGCATCCGTCCACCAGCGGTTGTGCCCGAATCGCCGCAAAACCTGCCGTAGATTTCATGGCCTCCATGCCAAGCATCAGGTTGATCAATAAAATCAATAATTTATGCATAACTACGTGAAGTGTTGCCTTAACTTGAGCGGCAGCGTAGGATCGCCGCCATCCGGTCCTCGGACCGGACATGTGCCACAACACTGTCCACCGGCCCCGCGCCGGCTTGAAGAGCCTGTGATCCCCGTGATCCCGGCTCTTTTTTTATTCTGATCAGTGACTTGCACAGGCAACAGCGGAAACCGTGACGTCCCGGCTTGCCGCTGTCACGTCGCAGGCCGCAAGATGCGGACCGGTCCGGGGAGTCCGAGTGCATGAGCGTGGCAGTGCGAGGAAGGTCTGCGCGTGGATGGGGGCTGGCAGCCATGCTGCTGCTGGCGGTGGCCGCGTGTCGTGAATCGGCCAACGATCCGGCCAGGCCGGCGGCCGAACCGGTTGCGGCGGTGCAGGCGATGGCCCTGCGCCTGGCCGAAGACGATCTGGTCGGCTATGCAAAGCTGTCGGTACCGCCGAGCCAGTACCAGCGCCTGCAGCAGGCTTGGGCCGAGGGCCGCAGCCAGTGGCCGCTGACCGAGCTGCCGCTGGGTGACCAGCTGCTGCCGATGCTGGCCGCGCTGCGCGCGCCCAATGCCAGCGCCGAACTGCAACGCAGCTTCGACCGCCAGCTGGCAGGCCAGGCCGGCGCCGTGCGCCAGGCCGCGCAGTCGATGGGCAACTTCGGTGTGCAGTACCTGCGCCATCAGAAGGGCTACACACCAGGCCAGCAGGCGCATTACATCGCCCTCGTCGAAACCCTCGCCAGCTGGGCGCAGGGGGCACCGATCAGTGACCGCGCCCGCGCGCGCAGCACCATCGCCGCGCTGGTCGGCGCAGCCAGCAAGGTCGGCTTCGAGGATGAGGCCGGCATGCAGGCCGCGGGCATGGAAGGCAGCCTGCAGCAGCTCGCGCCGTTCATCCACACCCTCAAGGCGGTGCTGGGCAGCTACGGGCTGGGCGTGGACGATGCGCTGCGCAGCGTGCGCGGTGAGCTGCTCTCGGTGGAGGGTGACAATGCGCTGGTACGCCTGCACTACGACCTGGCTGGCCGCGAAATGACCCTGCAGCTGCCGCTGAGCCGTCGCGAGGGCCACTGGTACCTGACCCGCACCCTGGCCGACACCGACGCGTTGCTGCGCAAGGCCGATGCGGCCCACGCTGCGGCGGCCCCCGCCCCGGTTGAAGCCCTCGCCGAGGGTGGGGAAGCGGCAACGCCGCCGCCTAAGCCATAATGGCGCCGATGTCGAAACAGAACCCGCTGCCGTTCCCCGGCGAAGAATCCCAGTCGACGCCCGCCGATACGGTGCCGGCGTCCCCCTCGACCGGTACCGGCCCGAACCCGGTACCGCCGCCCGCGCATGCGCGTCCGGCCGGCCGCCGCCCGCTGTGGGCGCGCCTGCTGGGCCGCCTGGTCGAGCCGTGGCTGTCGCTGAAGATCGAACCGGAAGACCCGGGCCAGTACAACGATGGCCGCCCGGTCATGTATGTGCTGGAAGACTACGGCCTGTCCAACGCGCTGATCCTGGACAAGGCCTGCCGCCAGGCTGGGCTGCCGTCGCCGCTGGTGCCGCTGGCCGGTGATCCGACCGGCCGCAAGCGCGCCTACCTGGCGCTGTCGCGGCGCAGCTCCAGCAACTCGCTGATCCCCGAGCAGCGTGGCGCCAAGACCCATTCCGATTCGCTGGCCAAGGTGCTGCAGGCCCATCGCGTGCGCGACGACCTGGACGTGCATCTGGTGCCGGTGTCGATCTTCGTCGGCCGCGCGCCGGACAAGCAGAGCGGCTGGTTCGCGGTGCTGTTCTCGGAAAACTGGGCGCTGGTGGGCCGCTTCCGCCGCCTGCTGGCGGTGCTGCTCAACGGCCGCAGTACCATCGTCCGCTTCGCCCCGCCGATCTCGCTGCGCAGCACCGTGGACGAAGGCCTGGAGCCGGAGCGCACGGTACGCAAGCTGCAGCGCGTGCTGCGTACGCACTTCCGCCGCATCCGTGAATCGGTGATCGGCCCTGACCTGTCGACCCGGCGCCTGCTGGTGGACCAGGTGCTGGCCGCCGAACCGGTGCGCGAAGCGATCGCCGCGCAGGCCAAGCGCGACAACTCGAAGCCGGCCGACGCCTGGAAGAAGGCGCATGCCTACGCCTGGGAAATCGCCGCGGACTACTCCAGCCCGGTGGTGCGCTCGGCCAGCTTCATGCTCAGCCACGTGTGGAACCGCATCTATGCGGGCGTGCTGGTGCACCACCTGGACAAGTTCAAGGCCGCCGCGCCGGGCCACGAAGTGGTCTACGTGCCCAGCCACCGCAGCCACATGGACTACCTGCTGCTGTCCTACCTGCTGTACGACCGTGGCATCGTGCCGCCGCACATCGTGGCCGGCATCAACCTGAACCTGCCGGTGGTCGGCACCCTGCTGCGCAAGGGCGGTGCGTTCTTCATCCGCCGCTCGATCCGCGGCAACGCGCTGTACTCGGCCGTGCTCAGTGAGTACGTCGCGCAGCTGGTGGCCGGCGGCTACTCGCTGGAGTACTTCGTCGAAGGCGGCCGCTCGCGTACCGGCCGCCTGCTGCAGCCCAAGGGCGGCATGATCTCGATGACGCTGCGTGCGTTCCTGCGCCAGCCGCGCAAGCCGGTGCTGTTCCAGCCCATCTACATCGGCTACGAGAAGCTGATGGAGGGCGGCAGCTACCTGGACGAACTGTCCGGCCGGCCGAAGGAGAAGGAATCGATCTGGTCGCTGCTGTGGGGCATCCCCAAGGTGCTCAAGCAGAACTACGGCCAGGTGGTGGTGAACTTCGGCGAGCCGATCGCGCTGAACGACGTGCTGGCCGAGAAGGCCCCGGAGTGGAAGGGCGAGGCGGTGTCCGAGGACGAGAAGCCGGCGTGGCTGTCGACCACGGTGGATACGCTGGCCGAACGCATCCAGGTGCGCATCAACGGCGCCGCCGACGTAAACCCGATCAACCTGCTGGCGCTGGCCCTGCTGTCCACGCCGAAGCACGCGATGGGCGAGGCCGACCTGATCGCGCAGATCGAGCTGTGCAAGACGCTGCTGGTCGAGATGCCGTATTCGGACCGGGTGACGGTGACCCCGCATTCGCCGGAGCGGATCATCGCCCATGCCGAGGAAATCAACGTCCTCACCCGCGTCAAGCACCCCCTGGGCGATGTGCTCAGCGTCAGCGGCGATACCGCGGTGCTGCTGAGCTACTTCCGCAACAACGTGCTGCACCTGTTCACCGCCTCGTCGTGGGTGGCCTGCTGCTTCCAGAACAACCGCCGCATGAGCCGCACCGGCCTGGTCCAGCTGGGCCGCACGGTGTACCCGTTCCTGCAGGCCGAGCTGTTCCTGCCGTGGAGCGAGGACGAGTTCGCCCAGCGCATCGACCAGACCATCGACGTGTTCGTGCGCGAGGGCCTGCTGCAGAACGTCAACGATGACGATGGCGGCATCCTGGCGCGCAACACCGGGCAGACCGACGAGGTGTTCCGCCTGCGTGCGATTGGCCATTCACTGCAGCAGGCATTCGAGCGCTACTACATCGCCATTTCGGTGCTGGTGAAGAACGGCCCGGGCGTGCTGGGTGCGGCCGAGCTGGAAAGCCTGTGCCAGCAGGCGGCGCAGCGTCTGAGCCTGCTCTATGCACCGGCCGCGCCGGAGTTCTTCGACCGCACCCTGTTCCGTGGCTTCATCCAGAAGCTGCGCGAGCTGCGCCTGGTGTGGCCGGACGAGAACAGCAAGCTGCTGTTCGACGAGCGCCTGGATGCCTGGGCCAAGGACGCCAAGTTCATCCTTGGCCGCGAGCTGCGCCACACCATCGAACGGGTCAGCCCGGAAGCGGCACGCCCGGACGAGCCGGCGCCGCAGGATTGAAGGTAGCGCCGGGCATGGCCATGCCCGGCGAACGGCATGCCAACCAAGGTTGGCATCTACCAGGGGCGAAGCAGTTGATCCACGCCATGCGTGGATGGGCCACCGCTCAGGCCGGTTCGTCGGGAATCTGCAGGCTTTCCAGCCTGGCGATGCAGTCCTTCAACTGCAGCTTGCGCCGCTTCAGGCGCTTGGCTTCCAGTTCGTCCTCGCCATTGGCGGCCATGCGGGTGATCTGTTCATCCAGCAGGCGGTGCTCGGCGCGCAGGGCGGCGAGGTGCTCGACGATCTCGGCGGGGCTGTAAGTGTCCACAGCCTCCGAGCATACACAGCGATGATGACTGCCGGGAGAGGGGAATCCCGACCCCCGGCCGTGGCCGCTCCGAGCCGTTAGAATGGAACCCATGAGTGCCGTGATTTCCCTTCCCGATCCCCTGCCGCGTTCCCAGCCGCGCGCCGCCCGCGATCCGCGCGTGGCCGAGCGCGAGCAGCACAAGCTGGCCAAGCGCCTGCGCCGCCAGGTCGGTGAGGCGATTGCCGACTTCGGCATGATCGAGGCCGGCGACAAGGTCATGGTCTGCCTGTCCGGCGGCAAGGACAGCTACACCCTGCTGGATGTGCTGCTGCAGCTGCAGAAGAAGGCGCCGGTGCCGTTCGAGCTGGTGGCGGTGAACCTGGACCAGAAGCAGCCGGACTTCCCCGAGCACGTGCTGCCGGAGTACCTGGCAGGGCTGGGCGTGCCGTACCACATCATCGAACAGGACACCTATTCGGTGGTCAGCCGGGTCATTCCGGAAGGCAAGACGATGTGCTCGCTGTGCTCGCGGCTGCGTCGTGGTGCGCTGTACAACTACGCCGAAAGCCATGGCTTCACCAAGATCGCGCTGGGCCACCACCGCGACGACATGGTGGCCACGTTCTTCATGAACCTGTTCCACCACGCCAAGCTGTCGGGCATGCCGCCGAAGCTGCGCAGCGACGACGGCAAGCATGTGGTGATCCGGCCGCTGGCCTACGTGCGCGAGAGTGACATCGTCGAGTACGCGCAGGCGCGCCAGTTCCCGATCATTCCCTGCAACCTGTGTGGCAGCCAGGAGAACCTGCAGCGCCGCCAGGTCGGCCTGATGCTGAAGCAGTGGGAGAAGGACCACCCGGGCCGCATCGAGCAGATCGCGCGCGCCATGAGTGAAGTCCGGCCCTCGCAGCTGGCTGACACCACCCTGTTCGATTTCATGGCGCTGGGCCGTCGCGACGACGCGCCGCTGCCCGACGCCCACGCCTGGCTGGCCGGTTCGCCGGCCGATGCCGACGCAGATCCCGAGACGCCCGCCGTTTAAGGTCGGTCGCCCTTCCTCTTTGCCATCCGGAATTCCATGTTCTTTCGCAACCTGACGTTCTTCCGTTTCCCGACCACCACCGATTTTTCCGAAGTCGACACCCTGCTGCCGCACGCCCTGCTGAAGCCGGTCGGCGCGCTGGAAATGAACTCGCGCGGTTTCATCTCACCGTTCGGCCGCGAGGAGAAGGAGCTGCTCTCCCACCGCATCGCCGAGCACCTGTGGCTGACCGTGGGCGGGGAGGACAAGATCCTGCCGGCGGCGGTGGTCAACGACCTGCTCGAGCGCAAGCTGGAGGAGATCGAGGAGAAGGAAGGCCGCCGCCCGGGTGGCCGCGAGCGCAAGCGCATGAAGGACGACCTGCTGCATGAACTGCTGCCGCGCGCCTTCGTGAAGTCCTCGCGCAACGACGCCTTCATCGACCTGCAGCACGGCTACGTGGCAGTGGATACCTCCAGCCGCAAGACCGGCGAATACTTCATGTCCGACATCCGCGGCCTGCTCGGCAGCTTCCCGGCGATGCCGCTGAACGCCGAAGTCGCGCCGCGCTCGATCCTGACCGGCTGGATCGCCGGCGAGCCGCTGCCGACCGGGCTGAGCCTGGGCGAAGAGTGCGAGATGAAGGACCCGGTGGAAGGTGGCGCGGTAGTCAAGTGCCAGCACCAGGAGCTGCGCTGCGACGAGATCGACAAGCACCTGGACGCCGGCAAGCAGGTGACCAAGCTGGCGCTGATCTTCGAGGACAACCTGTCCTTCGTGATCGGCGACGACCTGATCGTGCGCAAGCTGAAGTTCCTCGACGGTGCCCTGGACCAGCTGGAGCATGCCGACGAAGATGGCCGCCGCGCCGAGTTCGACGCCCGCTTCGCCCTGCAGAGCGCCGAGATCCGCCGCCTGTTCCTGTTGCTGGAAGAAGCCTTCAAGCTCAGCAAGGCTGACTGAACAGGCAGCCCGACGGCCGCCGGTCATCCGGCGGCCCCAAGCAGCGCTATGCTGGGTGCATGAGCCGTCTGTTGCGCCGCCTGATCAGCCCGACCCCGCCCGCCACCGTACAGCGCGACACCGTTCGCCTGCGCCTGGAGGATGCCGAGATCGAGGTACTGCGCGTGCGTGATCCGCGTGCACGGCGCATCAAGCTGAGCGTGGACGAGCGCGGCGCGCGCTTGACCCTGCCGCCGCGGGCAAGCCTGGCGATGGGCGAACGCTTCCTGGAACAGCACCGCGACTGGCTTGCACTGCAGCTGCGCCAGTACCAGGGCCAGGGCCTGCCGGCGCCGCTGCAGCCCGGCGAAGACGGCGTGCTGCCCCTGCGCGGCGAACTGCTGCCACTGCGCTGGCAGGAAGGCCGCTATGCGCGCCTGGAGATCGACGCGCACGGCGCCTGCGTGCAGTGGCCCACCCGTGGTGGTGACGCCACCCTGCGCCGTCTGCTGCGCGAGTTCTACGAAGCCCAGACCCGCGCCGACGTCGGGCGCTGGCTGCCGAAGTACCTGCCCACCCTGCCGCGCGCACCCAGCCGCCTGCGGCTGAAGGTGATGTCCTCGCAATGGGGCTCACTGGCCCCCGACGGCAGCATGGCACTGGACCTGGCCCTGGTGCTGGGCCGCTCGGAAGCGTTCGAATACGTGCTGGTGCATGAACTCTGCCACCTGATCCAGCCCAACCACTCGCCCGCGTTCTGGCACGAAGTGGAACAACGCTTCCCCGCCTGGCGCGAGCAGCGCGACTACTTCCAGCTGGAAGGGCGACGCCTGAAGGCCATGCTTCGCCAGCTTCTGTAACCGTAGAGCCGAGCCCACGCTCGGCTGCCGTTGAATGCAGCCGAGCGTGGGCTCGGCTCTACAGAAGCGCGCGACCCGCTCCTGCTCTTCTTTCTTTCTTCCGTGGTGGGCACACCGGAAACTGTCGAAGGACGGGATGGGTGGGATTGCGGGGGTGTCCGCGGCATGGATGCCGCGGCCAAGCCCCCAGGGACGGGTTTACGGCGTCCCCCGCAATTCCACCCATCCCGGCCAACCTCATGATCGTGCAGACCCACCGACCACGAAGGGCTCAGCCGTTGGCCGAAACCCTCACCCCGCCCGCAGCGCCGCCGCCGCCGCCCACCGCGCCGCCACCCGCGGCGCCGTAATGCACACCGCCTGATCGGTCACCGTCGTCACCGCGCGCTCCAGCAGCTGGATATCCGCCTCATGTTGGCGCGCCACGTGCGGATCCTCGAAGAAAATCGCACGCTGGCAGCGCCCCTCCAGCACCCGGTCGGCAATCTGCGCATCACCGCCCATCGGGCCGCTCTGGTAGCGCGTCACCCACGGCGTATCACGTGGCCAGCCCCGGCTCCAGGCCAGTTCGTTCAAACGCTGGCCGGTGGTGCCCGTCGCCACCCGCTCACCGAACCGGGCCAGCACATCGAAGTGCTCATCGGCGAAGGCCAGCATCGCCGGCTTCATCGCATCGTGCGCGATCAGCGCCAGCGTCTGGCCTTCGAACGCATGCAGGTCGTCGGCGCCGCCGTCTGCCGCCAGCCCGGCGTGGACGCGCTCCACTTCGACCCAGTCGCGTGCGGTGGCCACGGTCGAAATGAACGGCTTGCCGTGAATCACGCACTGGCGCTTCAGCGCCGTGGCTTCCGGAAATACCGAGGACGGATCGACCGGGTCGATCAGGTAGATCGCGCCATCCAGTGTCCGATCCGGACCCATGCCAACGACTTCGGCGACCAGCTTCATCAGGCCACCCTCGCGACCGTAGGGATAACGGTGCAGGCCCGCGTACCCGGCCAGGAAGCCCTGTCGTTCGATCGCGTCATGGGTGCGACCGACCGCATGCAGCGACACGCCCAGCTCGCGCAGGCCGGCCTCGCTGCTGCGCAGCCAACGGAACAGCGCGGCGCGCGCGTCGTGGTGATGAAGACGGTTGGCAGCCAGGCCGATGCGCATCGAACGCTCCGCAGTTACGGGTGAAGGCGGCAGTGTATGTCGGCATTCCCCTATCTGGATGCTTTTACAACTTTCTTCATTGCCGTCGGTCCGCACGTCGATAGCGTGGCAGGCAGCGGTACCGCAGCGCGGCCGTTCCTTCCGCCCGCGAGATGAGGATGCCTACCGTGAATGTCGCCGGCTTCCCGGCAGCCATTGCTGTCATGGCCAGCCTGCTGCTGCCTGCCACGGCCTCCGCCACGGGCTGCAGGACACCGCTGCGCATCGCCTGGCCTTCCGACCGCGCACCCTTGTCGTCCAGCGAACAGGGTGAGGCACGGGGGCTCGGCGCGGTGTACCTGGAGCTGTTGGGCCGGCAACGGCCACTGCAGCTGCTGCCCGTGCCGGCCGCCAGCGTGGACCGGGATGAGCTGCCGGCCGGCACCCAGGCGCTGCTGGGGTGGCCACGCTCGCAGCTGCCCGCCGGGTGGGTGGCCAGCACGCCCTACCTGCAGCTGCCACAGGTGATCGTCCGCCGGGAGGGTACGCCGCCGGTGCTGGGCCTGGAAGATCTGCGTGGACGAACCGTGGCCAGCCCCAGCCGGATGCCGCTGCAGGGGCTGCTGGCCGAGCAGGCAGCGGGTGCACAGCTGCTGCCACCGGCAGCGCTGGACGATGCGCTCCCGCTGCTGGGCACCGGATTGATCGATGCGGTCGTCGCCAACCTCGGCGACGTCGAGGCCGCGTTGCGCCGCTACCAGGGCGATGCACTGCTGATCGCTGCGCCGGCCGGTTTCGATGATGCCCTGGTGCTGGCGACCACGCCCGCCTGCGCCGATGTCATCGTCGGCTTCGAGCACGCGCTGTCGCAGCTGACCGATACCGAGCGCGAACAGATCCGCGCGGACTGGCTGCCGGACCGGCCGCGTAATTCCCCGTCATCGTCGCCCCTGCGCTGGCTGGTGCCGGCCTCGTTGATCCTGCTCGCCCTGGCGCTGGTACATGCCTACGGTTACTGGCGGGTGCATCGCGAAAGCGTGCGCCGCCGAGTAGTGGAGCAGCGCCTGCAGGAGGTGACTGCGAACCTGCCGGCGGTGGTCTACCAGGCGCGTCGGTCGGCGGGCGGCCATTACAGCTTTCCGCAGATCGCCGGTGACGTGCAGGCCCTGTTCGGAATCAGCGTGGAGACCGCGCGGATCGATCACCAGCGGTTGTTGGCCGCGGTCCATCCGGATGACCGCAGCCAGGTGATGGCCTGTGTCGAGACGGCTGCATTGGCGCGTGGCCCGATCGACGTCACTTTCCGCACCCGTTCGCCACAAGGGTGGCGATGGGTGCGTTCGCATGGGCGGCCGTTGCCCTGCGACGACAGCGACGTCGAGTGGAGCGGCTATTGGATCGACGTCAGCGAAGTGCAGTCACGTACCCGCGCGCTGGCCGACGCGCGCCGCCAGGCCGAACAGGCAGCACAGGCCAAGGCGCACTTCCTGGCAACGATGAGCCACGAGATCCGCACCCCGATGAGCACCTTGCTGGGCATGCTCGAACGGCTGGCGGGCAGCAGGCTGGAGGCGCGCCAGCAGCAGGTGCTGGCCACGGTCGATGATGCCGCGCGGATGTTGCGGCAGATCCTCGACGATGTCCTGCACAGCCAGCGCCTGCAGGGCGCACCACTGCAGCTGCGGCCCATCGATCTGGCGGCACTGGTGCGCGCGGTGCAGCAACTGCTGATGCCGGTGGCCGCCAGCCGCGGCCTGCACCTGCAGGTGGTGCTGGATCCGGAGATCCAGCCGGGATCGCTGGCCGACGGCCTGCGCCTGCGCCAGATCCTGTTCAACCTGGCCGGCAACGCATTGAAGTTCACCCGGCAGGGCCACGTGGAACTGCAGGTGCAGGTACTGCAGCAGCGTGACGGCGGCCAGCGGCTGCGCCTGCAGGTGAGCGACAGCGGCGTGGGCATCAGCGAGGAACGCCAGCAGGCGGTGTTCGCCGCCTATACCCAGGCGGAGCGCTCGACCACACGGCGCTTTGGCGGCAGTGGGCTGGGCCTGGCGATCTGCCGCGAGCTGGCGACCTCGATGGGCGCGGAGCTGCAGCTGCGCAGCTCACCCGGGAAAGGCACCACGGTCTGGCTGGATCTGGACCTGGATGCCTGCGAGGCACCCGTGGCTGCACCTTCGGCGGCGGTTGCGGACGAGCGTCCATTGCCGGCGTCGCGCGTGCTGGCGGCTGAAGACCATCCCACCAACCTGCATCTGCTGGAGCAACGCCTGTGTGCGCTCGGGCTGCAGGTCCACGCCTGTACCGACGGACGGTCGGCGCTTGCAGCATGGCAGGCGCAGCCGTTCGAGCTGGTGATTACCGACTGCCACATGCCGGGCATGGACGGCTTTGCACTGGCGCGGGCGATCCGCGCCGATGCCTGCCCGGCGCGAGCGCAGGTGCCGATCATCGCGCTCACGGCCAGCGTGATGGAAAGCACCCGCGAAGCCTGTCGTGTGGCTGGCATCGACCACTTCCTGGCCAAGCCGGTGGAGCCGCACGTATTGCGGGCGCTGCTGGCGGTACTGCTGGTGCCGGACTCAGTGGGCCAGTAGCCGCACGATGCTGGCGGCGGCGTCGCGGCCCTCGGCCACGGCGGTCACTACCAGATCGGCACCGCGCACTGCGTCACCACCGGCGAACAGGCGCGGATGCGCGGTCTGGAACGGCAGGCGGTCCTTGCCGCCGGCCACGATGCGGCCGTTGGACTGGCCTTCCACGCCATGCTCGGACAGCCATGCCGGCAAGGTCGGCGAGAAGCCGAAGGCGATGATCACCACGTCCGCTTCCAGCAGCGATTCGCTGCCCTCGATCGGCACCGCGTTCTGGCGGCCGTTGGCATCCGGTTCGCCGAGGCGGGTCTCGACCACGGTCACGCCGATCACTTCGTCATCAGCACCGGCCTCGATCGACAGCGGCTGGCGGTTGAACAGGAAGCGCACGCCTTCCTCGCGTGCATTGGCCACTTCGCGCGCGCTGCCGGGCATGTTCGCTTCGTCACGGCGGTAGGCGCAGGTGACCTTGGCTGCGCCCAGCCGCACGGCGCTGCGCACGCAGTCCATGCCGGTATCGCCGCCACCGAGCACCACCACGCGCTTGCCGTTGAGATCGGGCAGGGCGATGGTGTCTTCCCAGCCGGCGATCGGCCGGCCCTCAGGGTCATCGCCGCTGACGATGCGGCTGTTCTGCACCAGGAACGGCAGCGCCGGCAGCACGCCCTTCAGGTCCTGGCCGTCGAGGCCGCCATCGGTGTAGCGGTAGGCGCCGGTGCCGACGAACACGGCGTCGTGGCTGTCCAGCAGCTGCTGCACGCTGACATCGCGGCCGATCTCCACGCCGAGGCGGAACTGCACGCCCATGCCTTCGAGCACTTCGCGGCGGCGATGGATCACGTCCTTGTCCAGCTTGAAGCTGGGAATGCCGAACTGCAGCAGGCCGCCGATCTGTTCGTAGCGGTCGTAGACCACGGCGGTGATGCCAGCGCGTGCCAGGCGGTCGGCACAGGCCAGCCCGGCGGGGCCGGCGCCGATCACCGCCACGCTGTGGCCGGTCGGCTGCACCGCGCCCAGGTCCGGGCGCCAGCCGCTGGCCAGCGCGGTATCGACGATGTACTTCTCCACCGCGCCAATGGTCACCGCACCGAATTCTTCCAGCGTGCAGCTGCCTTCGCACAGCCGGTCCTGCGGGCACACCCGGCCGCACACTTCCGGCAGCGGATTGGTGCTGTGGCACAGCGTGGCCGCCTCGTGGATGCGGTTTTCCTGCACCAGCTGCAGCCACTGCGGAATGGCGTTGTGCACCGGGCACTTCCAGCTGCAGTAAGGATTGCCGCAGTCCAGGCAGCGGCCGGCCTGGTACTGGGCGTCTTCCTTGCCGAACTTGCCGTACAGCTCGCCCCAGTCGCCGGACGTGCGCAGTTCCACCGGAATGCGCTGCGGCATGGTGCGGGGCAGGTCGAGGAACTGGAAGGCGTGCTTGCGGCTCATGGCGGGCTCTGGATTGCGAGGGGGAACGTTGCCGGCCAGCGGCCGGCACTACCGGAAAACATCACGCAGCGCGTCGCAGGGTTTCGGTCAGCGACTCGATGCTGGCGGCCTTCGGTTTGACCAGCCAGAACTTGCCGATGTAATCGCGGAACTCGTCCAGGATCTGCTGCGCCCAGATGCTGCCGGTCAGCTCGCGATGGCGGCCGATCAGGCGGTGCAGGTGCTGGCGGTAGTTCTCGAAGCCCTCGGCGGAGACGCGATGGATGTCGATCAGCTCGTGGTTGTAGCGATCGACGAAATCGCGGTCCACGTCCAGCACGTAGGCCAGGCCGCCGGTGAAGCCGGCGCCGAAGTTCAGGCCGACCTTGCCCAGCACCAGCACCACGCCGTCGGTCATGTACTCGCAGCAGTGGTCACCGGCGCCTTCCACCACCGCCAGTGCGCCGGAATTGCGCACCGCGAAGCGTTCGCCCGCGCGGCCGGCGGCGAACAGCTCGCCCCCGGTGGCGCCATACAGGCAGGTGTTGCCGATGATCGCGGTGCTGCGTGCCTCGAAGCGGGCGCCACGTGGCGGGCGCACCACCAGGCGGCCACCGGCCATGCCCTTGCCGACGTAGTCGTTGGCTTCGCCTTCCACTTCCAGGTGCAGGCCACCGACGTTGAACGCGCCAAAGCTCTGCCCGGCGCTGCCGCGGAAGCGCAGTTCCAGCGGCGCCTCGGCCATGCCCTGGTTGCCGTGCGCGCGCGCCACTGCACCGGCCAGGCGGGTGCCGATGCTGCGGTCGGTGTTGTGGATCAGGAAGCGGTGTTCGCCGCCGCGCTTGTGCTCGATGGCCGGGGCCAGCAGGCCATCCATCTGCGTGGCCAGGCTGTCCGGCGATTCGTACAGCCGCTGCGCGGCACAGTGGCTGCCCTCGTAGCGGCTGTCGGCCAGCAGGCGTGACAGGTCCACGCGCACGCCATCACGGGGCGCTGCCTCGATCTGCCGCAGCAGGTCGGTGCGGCCGACGATCTCTTCCAGCGAACGCGCGCCCAGGTACGACAGCCAGCCGCGCACTTCTTCGGCCAGCAGGCGGAAGAAGTTCTCCACGCGCTCGGGCTGGCCGGTGAAGTGGTTCTCGCGCAGGCGTTCGTCCTGGGTGGCCACGCCGGTGGCGCAGTTGTTGAGGTGGCAGATGCGCAGGTACTTGCAGCCCAGCACGATCATCGGCGCAGTGCCGAAGCCGAAGCTGTCGGCACCCAGCAGTGCGGCCTTGACCACGTCCAGGCCGGTCTTCAGGCCGCCGTCGGTCTGCAGCAGGGTGCGCCCACGCAGGTCGTTGGCCAGCAGCGCCTGGTGCGCTTCGGCCACGCCCAGTTCCCACGGCACGCCGGCATAGCGGATGGAGCTGACCGGCGAAGCGCCGGTGCCGCCGTCATGGCCGGAAATGGTGATCAGGTCCGCGCCGGCCTTGACCACGCCGGCGGCAATCGTGCCGACGCCGGCATGGCTGACCAGCTTCACCGAGACCAGCGCGGTTGGGTTGACCTGCTTGAGGTCGTAGATCAGCTGCGCCAGGTCTTCGATCGAATAGATGTCGTGGTGCGGCGGCGGCGAGATCAGGCCGATGCCCGGGCGCGCGTAGCGCAGGCGGGCGATCAGCTCGTTGACCTTGTGGCCGGGCAGCTGGCCGCCTTCGCCGGGCTTGGCGCCCTGCGCGACCTTGATCTGCAGCACCTCGGCGTTGACCAGGTATTCGGCGGTGACACCGAAGCGGCCCGAGGCCACCTGCTTGATCTTGCTGCGCTTTGCGGTGCCATAGCGGGCGGGATCCTCACCGCCTTCGCCGGAATTGCTGCGGCCACCGAGGCGGTTCATGGCAATGGCCAGCGCCTCGTGCGCTTCCGGCGACAGTGCGCCCAGGCTGATCGCCGCGGTGTCGAAGCGCGGGAACAGGGTACTGGCCGGGGCGACCTCGTCCAGCGGCACGGGCGTGGCCGCTGGAACCAGTTCCAGCAGGTCGCGCAGCGCCGACGGTGGCCGCGCATGCACGGCATCGCAGTACTGCTGCCACGCACGCGGGTCACCGCTGCGCGCCGCGCGCTGCAGGGTGGTCACCACGTCCGGGTTGTACATGTGGTACTCGCCGCCGTGCACGTACTTCAGCAGGCCGCCAACATCCACGTCCTGCTGTGCGTCCCAGGCCTGCGCGCACAGCTCACGCGCGTCGGCGTCCAGGCGGGCGAAGCCGGCGCCGCCAATGCGCGAGGCGGTATCCGGGAAGCACAGGTCCACCACGTCCGGTTCCAGGCCGATGATCTCGAACAGCTGCGCGCCGCGGTAGCTGGCCACGGTGCAGATGCCCATCTTCGAGATGATCTTCGACAGGCCCTTGTAGACGCCCTTGCGGTAACGGCGGCCGATCTGCGACTGCTCACCGCCCTTGCTCAGCTTGAGGATGCCGCGGCGGCCCAGATCGAACAGGGTCTGGTAGGCCAGGTACGGATACACCGCGGTGGCGCCGAAGCCGAGCAGGCAGGCCATGTGGTGCGGGTCGCGCGCGGTGCCGGTCTCGACGATCAGGTTCACGTCGCAGCGCAGGCCCAGGCGCGAGAGGTGGTGGTGGATGGCGCTGGTGGCGAGCAGGGCATGCACCATCGGCCGCCCGGCCACCGGGTAGCGATCGGACAGCAGCAGCATCACCATGCCGTCGCGTGCGGCCTGCTCGGCTTCGGCGCAGATGCGCTCGATGCCGGCACGCAGGCCCTCGTCTTCGCTGTAGGACAGGTCGAGCAGGCGATTGGCCTGCACGTACTGGTCCATCTTCAGCAGCTGGCGCAGCTTGCGCTGGCTCAGCACCGGCGAATTGAGGATGACGTGGTTCACCGTCTCCGGGCCGGCGTGGAAGATGTTGGTCTCCTTGCCGAGCTGGGTGGACAGCGACATCGCGCAGTCTTCGCGCAGCGGGTCGATTGGCGGGTTGGTGACCTGCGCAAAGGCCTGGCGGAAATAGTCGTACAGCGGGCGGCTGCGCTGGCTCAGCACCGCCATCGGCGTGTCGTCGCCCATCGAGCCGGTGGCTTCCTGCTCTGTCTCGGCCAGCGGCCGCAGCACCTGCTCCACTTCCTCGCTGCTGAGCTGGTACAGCTTGTGGTAGCTGCGCAGGGTGCCTTCGTCGAAGGGTTCTTCCACAAGCGAAGGGTCGATCAGTTCGGTCTGCAGGTAGGTCACGCCCTGCTGCAACCACTGCTTGTACGGCGCGCGACCACGGTTGATGCGGTCCACCGCGTCGGAGTCGAGCAGGTCACCACGCTTGAGGTCGATGGCCACCATTTCGCCTGGGCCGAGCTTGCCCTTGCGCACCACGCGCTCGGTCGGCACTTCCCACACGCCCGCTTCGGAGGCGACCAGGAAGTGGCGGTCGGCGGTCAGCATCCAGCGCGCCGGACGCAGGCCGTTGCGGTCGAGGGTACACACGGCGTAGCGGCTGTCGCAGGCGACGATGCCGGCCGGGCCGTCCCACGGCTCGCTGTTGAGGCCGTGGAATTCGTAGAACGCGGCCAGGTCCGGGTCCTTGAATTCCAGCGACTGCGTGGCCGGCGGCACCAGGATGCGCAGCGCCTGGATCAGCTCCATGCCACCGGCGACCATCAGCTCCAGCATGTTGTCCAGGCTCTGCGAATCCGAACCGTGCATGGAGATGACCGGATCGAATTCGGCGATGTCGAAGCGCGGGGTCTTCCACACCTTGCTGCGCGCCTGCGCCCAGCGCCGGTTGCCTTCGATGGTGTTGATCTCGCCGTTGTGGGCGAGCATGCGGAACGGGTGGGCCAGCGGCCAGCGCGGCAGCGTGTTGGTGGAGAAGCGCTGGTGGAACACGATGGCGCTGGAGGCCAGTTCGCGGCGCTGCAGGTCGGGGAAGAAGCGGCTCAGCTTGTCCGGCAGCACCATGCCCTTGTAGCTGATCGCATCCGGGGTGAGGGTGGTGACGTAGAAGTCGGTGTGTTCGCGCAGCAGCTGCTCGCTGCGGCGACGGGCCAGGAACAGCGCCAGCGCGAAGCCGGCATCATCCTGGCCGACGCCGGCGTCGACGAACACCTGTTCGATGCGCGGCAGCGTGTCGCGCGCCAGCTGGCCGCAGACGCTGTCGTCGATCGGTACCTCGCGCCAGCCGGCAACCTTGCAGCCCACCGCTTCCACCTGCGCCTGCAGCTGCGCGCGGCAGGCCTGCGCCGCGTCGGCGTCGTGCGGCAGGAAGACCAGGCCGGCGGCGAAGCGTGCGGAGACCGCGATACCGGCTTCGCTGGCCAGCAGTTTCAGGAAGGCATCGGGGCGGCGCAGCAGCAGGCCACAGCCATCACCGGTCAGGCCATCGGCGGCGACACCGCCACGGTGGGTCATGCGCGAAAGCGCGGCGATGGCGGTATCAACCAACAGGCGCGATGGTTGATCGTCGAGCTGGGCGACCATGCCAAATCCACAGGCATCGCGCTCGGAGCGCGGGTCGTAAAGCCCTTGGCGGTTGCGGGGGGCCATCTCTACCTCGATGCGTATAGGGTTGGCGGCGACACTCGTCCCCGCTCATCCCTGGAGCGCATCGTGAGGCCACCGGATGCCTCGACTAGATCACAGGTTGCTGCAACGCCGCAATACACGGTTGCAGGTGCAACAGAACGCGCCGGCAACCCAGTGCCGGCGCGGGGCGGGACTCAGCCGCAGCGCGCGCCGCTGACGGCGCCCTTGGCGTCCACTTCGATGTTCAGGCGGTCGCCGAGGAACTCCATCGTGGCCACGTCGTTGGGCTTCAGTACGCGCACCTGGCTGGCACCTGCATCTTCCTGTGCCTGTTTGCCCAGTGCATCGGTGTAGGCCTGGCCGACCAGGCTCTGCACCTGGCTGGCATCGCAGGTACCGACCGGCGGCGCCTCGGTGGCCTTGCCGGCTTCGTCGGCCGGCGCCTTGGCGGCTTCGGCGGCCTGCTGGGCATGGGCCGTGGCCGAATCCTGTTCATCCAGCGCCGGTGCCTGGCAGGCGGTCAGGGCCAGCACGGCCGGCAGCAACAGGGCGGAGAGCGAACGGGCGCGAATCGGGAACGACATCATGACTCCGGAAGGGGTTGTGAAGACCCGAGCATAGCGGCGAACCGGCCCTCACGTGTTTGTCTTGTGTTATCGACAGGATCGCGGCATGGCGACAGCGACACTACAGGCATGCCAACCCCCTCCACCCCCGAACGACAGGCCGCGCGCGCGGCCGGCCTGCGCTATGTCGACGACACTCAGCCGGGCATCAGCCGGCGCCGCGCCGGCAAGGGTTTCAGCTACCGCGATGCCGATGGCCACGCGATACGCGATGCCACCACCCTGCAACGCATCCGCGCACTGGCGATTCCACCGGCCTACACTGCGGTGTGGATCTGCGCCCACGCCAACGGCCACCTGCAGGCCACCGGCCGCGATGCACGCGGGCGCAAGCAGTACCGCTACCACCCCGACTGGGCGAAGGAGCGCGATGCCGGCAAGTTCGACCGCATCATCGCCTTTGGCGAGGCCTTGCCCACGCTGCGGCGGCGGTTGTCGCGGGATCTGAAACGGCCGGGGTTCCCGAAGGAAAAAGTGCTGGCCATGGTGGTCGCGCTGTTGGCCGACACGCTGGTGCGGGTCGGCAATGAAACCTATGCGCAGCAGAACCGTTCGTTCGGTCTGACCACACTGCGCAACCGCCATCTGGAGCTGCTGCAGGGGGGCCGGGTGCGCATGCGCTTCCGCGGCAAGTCCGGGCAGCTGCAGGAGGTGACCGTGGGCGACCGCAGGCTGGGGCTGCTGGTGCGGCGCCTGCAGCAGTTGCCGGGGCAGGCGCTGTTCCAGTACCGCGATGACGACGGTGCGCTGCAGCCGGTGGATTCCGGCGCGGTGAACGACTACCTGCGCGAGGTGATGGGCGAGGACTTCACTGCCAAGGACTTCCGCACCTGGGGCGGCACGGTGGCGGCGGTGCAGGCGTTTGCCGCCACCGAGCTGCCGGAACCGGCCAGCCAGCGCGCGCTGGCGCAGGCGCAGCGCGCGGTGGTGTGCGAGGTGGCAGCGCTGCTGGGCAACACGCCTGCGGTGTGCCGCAAGGCCTACATCGACCCGTGCGTGTTTGCCGGCTGGGAGCGCGGTGAACTGGCGAAACTGGCCGGCCTGCGCGGGCCGCGCCAGTGGGAACAGGCCACCCTGCGCGTGCTGCGCAGGGCGCGTCGGCTCAGCCGCAGTAGATCGCGGTGATGTTGTTGGTGCGGCCCTTTTCGATGGTCAGGCGGTCGCCGCCTTCGTGCGCCGGTGGCACCCGCGGGCCGTCGTGGCGCAGCACCCGCACGTGCAGGCTGTCGCTGTCCACGCGTGCGCGGGCCACGGTGGCGTCCGAAGCGGCCAGGCCGAGTGCGCCGCGCACCATGTCGCTGTGGCACTGCCCGGAAATGACGCCGTCGATCGGCTGCACCTGCGCCATGGGCGTGCTGCTGCAGGCGGCAAGGGCAAAGCAGGCGGCGGCGGTGGCGATGGCATGTTTCATGGAGGCATTCCTTGTGTGATTGCGTGCAGGGTGCGACGTCAGACGTGGTGGCGGAATGAATGCCGTGCACATCGTGGACACGGCGCGCTCACCGCCGCCAACAGCGTGGGTGGAGACACTGCAGGAGCGGCAAGGGCCGCCCCCGGTAGTGCCGGCCGCTGGCCGGCAGCCCCTTTCCCTCCCGAGGAGACCTGCATGGCCACCACCAAGAAAGCCCCCGTCCGCCGCAAAGCCTCGCCCAAGGTGCGCAAAGGCAGCACCGCAAGCAAGACTGTCGCCGCCCCCGATCGCCCGCGCGTGGTGAAGACCGCCACCCGTAAGGCGGCCGCCAGCGATCCACGCGCAGCGCGCGTCGCGGCCCGGCAGCGGCGCCTGCAGGACCAGGAGAAGGCCAAGGACGTGCGCGCGGCAAAAAAAGCAACGAAGAAGACCGCGACCCAGGCCGGTGCGCGTCGGCAACCGGAGGCGATGCCGGCGCAGCAGCTGGCCAAGCCTGGGCATGAACACGAACTAGAGCTGGCGCCGCGTTTCCTTGCACCGGACTACGCCGGCAGCGGCAAGCTGCAGGGCATGCGCGCGATCATCACCGGTGGCGATTCTGGTATCGGCCGTGCGGTGGCGGTGCTGTTCGCACGCGAAGGCGCCGATGTGGCGGTACTGCACCTGGACGAGGCCGAGGACGCGGACATCACCCGCCAGCACGTGGAGCGCGAAGGCGGCCGCTGCGTGGTGATCGCCGGTGATGTGCGTGATCCGCGCTTCTGCAACAAGGCGGTCAAGCAGGTGGCCAAGGCGTTCGGCGGCATCGACATCCTGGTCAACAACGCCGCGTTCCAGCTGCATTGCGAGCGGCTGGAAGACCTGGAAGACGCGCATCTGCAGGAAACCCTGCAGACCAACATCGGCGGTTACATCCAGATGGCGCGCGCGGTGCTGCCGCACCTGGGCGAGGGTGCCAGCATCATCAACACAGGATCGGAAACGGGAATCTTCGGCAGCAAGGCGCTGATCGACTACTCGGCCACCAAGGGCGCGATCCATGCGTTCACCAAGGCGCTGGCCAGCCAGCTGCTGCCACGTGGCATCCGGGTCAACTGCGTGGCGCCGGGGCCGGTGTGGACGCCGTTGAACCCCGCCGACAAGCAGGCCGAGGATGTTGCGGAGTTCGGCAAGGACAGTGACATGGGGCGGCCCGCACAACCCGAAGAACTGTCGCCCGCCTATGTGTTCCTGGCTTCGCCGGTCTGTGCCAGTTACATCAGCGGGGTGATCCTGCCGGTGATGGGCGGGCCGCGGGGATGAGGCCCGCAGCCGTCGCGGCAGGCGTGTAGAAATCGGCGATGCGTGGAATGAAGCGCTGCGGATTGGCACCGACCAGGTTGGTCAGCACCACCACCGCCACGCCTCGCGCGGGGTAGACCACGAAGGCCGAGCGCGCGCCGCCGATGCCGGCCACCTGCAGGTCGGGCGCTGCCTGCAGCACCGGCCAGCCGCCAGCCCACGGACCGGCGCGGCCATCGGCCAGAGGCTCGACCGACCACATCCGCCGCCGTGAGTGGTCCTGCAGCAGGCGGCCTTCGGTCAGCGCGACCAGCCAGCGTGCGGTGTCGTCGGCGGTGGTGAGGATGCCGCCGCCGGCCCATAGACTCGGCGGGATGTCGTAGAACCAGTGCGACAGGCGCGGCGGAGCGTCGGCGGCATCGGTCGCGCGCGGCGCCAGGCTGTACATCGTCGCCACATCCGGAATCAGGTCGTAGCTGTCGCCGAAGGTCGTGCGCGCCATGCGTGCGCCGCTGAACTGGCCCGTGGTGAGGAAGCGCTCGTAGGACATGCCCGATTGCTGCGCGATGATCCGCGCCAGCAGCACGTAGTTGGTCTGGTTGTAGGCAAAGCGCTGCCCGGGTGGCGCTTCGACAGGGCGCACGGTGACCGCCGCCCATGCCTGCGCTTCGGACCCACCGCCCAGCAGGCCATTCGCATCGAGGATGTCCGGCAGGCCCGAGGTATGGTCGAGCAGCTGGCGCACGCGTACATCCTTCCATGCCGCTGGAAGATCGTGTAGGTAGCGCGAGGCGGGTGCATCCAGTTCCAGTCGCCCCTGCTCCGCCAGCTGTGCGATGGCGACTCCGGTGAAAGCCTTGGTGGCCGAGTTGAGCGGGAATCGGGTGTCGCGCGAGGCGAGCACGCCGTTCTCCACGTTGGCCAAGCCATAGGTTTCGGAGAGCACGATCTGGCCGTCCTTGACCACGGCCAGCTGCAGCCCGGGGATGCGCTCGTCCAGCATGATCTGGCGGATCAGCCGGCGGGTCTGGTCGTTGGCCTGGTCCTGGTTGGCAGACACCGCGGCGAAGGGCAGGGCACTGATGAGCATGAGCACGACTCGAAGCGTTGGGCGGAACATGCGGGATTCCGGAAAGGCGTCGAGGGTCGGATGCACCGGCGGCGGAAAAGGTTTAACCGCCCCGGATGGGCCTACCGTTCGTCGGCCCATGACTTCCGGGGGGTTGACTACAGTTGTCGTCAAGCTGACAGTGACGACACGTGTAGTCAAGGGAGTGGTGTCATGCGTGGCAAGACCATCGGGGACCAGGAACTGGCCCTGCTGCAGTACATCGATGAACATGCGCCGGCCAGCGTCGGCGAGGTCGCCAGCGGCTACGGCGAGGCCCGTGGCCTGGCCCGCTCTACCGTGCTGACGATGATGGAGCGGCTGCGGGCGAAGGGGTATCTTCAGCGCCGGCAGCAGGACGGCGTCTACCGCTACCAGGCCACCCGGGGCCCGCAGAGCGTGCTGCAGGGTGCCGTGGCCCAGTTCGTCGACAACACCCTGCAGGGGTCGGTGTCGCCGTTCGTGGCCTACCTGTCGCAGCGCCAGCAGGTCAGCGACAACGAGCTGGCCGAGCTGGAAGCGCTGGTTGCCCAACTCCAATCGCGTCGCCACGAGGGCTGAGCCATGGACACCACGATGCTGATCCCGATGCTGGAACGGCTGGGCTGGACCAGCCTGCAGACCGTGCTGCTGGTGGCCCTGGTGTATGGCCTGTGCCGCGCGCTGCCGTCGCTGTCGGCGGCCACCCGCTGCCGCCTGTGGTGGCTGGTCTCGCTGCAGGCCGTGCTCGGCCTGTTCTGGAGCCAGCCGTTGCAGCTGGCCTGGCTGCCGGCACCGCAGGCGGTGGCGATGACCGCCACTGACGTTGCCGCTGATCTGGTCTACCCGCTGGCGCCGGAAGCCTCGGCGCAGCTGCTGGCGACAATGCCGATGACTGCACCGGACGTGCCGGCAGTGGCGTGGTGGGCCGTCGCGTTGGCTGCGCTATGGGCATCGGGCGTGCTGCTGATGGCCCTGCGCACTTTCAGTGAGTGGCGCCGCTGCCGGGCGTTGCTGGCTGCCGCCTATCCCTGCGAGGACGAAGCGCTGGTGCAGGCTCTGCAGCTGGCCTCCGACGCACACGGCGTGCGCCCGGCACCGCGGCTGTGGATGAGCACGCAGGTGGACTCGCCGCAGCTGGTCGGACCGTTCCGCCCGGTGCTGCTGCTGCCGGCCGGCGACAACGCCCTGCAGGGTGACGCGCTGGACCTGGCCCTGACCCACGAACTGCAGCACCTGCAGCGGCGTGACCTGCAGTGGGGCCTGCTGCCCGCGTTGGCGCAGCACCTGTTCTTCTTCCACCCGCTGCTGCGCCTGTCGGTGCGCGAATACGCACAGGCCCGCGAGGAAGCGGTGGATGCGGCCGTGGTCGGCCAGCACGGCGCGAGCCGCCAGGCTTATGGCCGCCTGCTGCTGCAGCTGGGCGTGGCCCCGCAGCCGCACCTGGGTGTGGCCAGTGCCGCACCGAGCGCCACCAGCCTCAAGCGTCGCCTGCTCTCGCTGCAGTCGCGCCGGTCCTGCCCGCGCCTGTTGGCGGCGGCCCTGACGGCCATCGTGGTGGTGGTGGGCGTGGCGCCGATGCGGCTGGTCGCAGCGCCGGTGCCGCCTGCACCGTCCGCGCCGCCGGCTGCGCCGAAGGCCGTGGTGCCCACGCCGCCGGCGCCGAAGGTTCCGCCTGCACCGCCGATGTCGGCGCGCGCGCCGGCGGTGCCGGTGGCCCCTGCGCCGCCCGCCGAGCCCGCCGACGTCGAGGAGCTGTCCGGCCCGGATGATGCGGATGTGGCAGTCGACGTGGATGTCGACGTCGACCCCGGCATCGACGGCGGCCGCAGCATCTCGCGCAGTTCCTCCATCACCACCTACGGGCGGCTGGATCTGGGCACGTCGCCGCCGCAGGCGTTCGTGCTGGTCGATGGTGATTCAACCTTCGCCAACGGCGGCATCGACGACGTGACGCTGGCCCGCAAGCAGCTCGGCAAGGGACCGGCGCTGTGGTTCCGCCAGGGCAGTGAGCGCTACATCGTGCGTGACCCGATGCTGATCCAGTCGTTGCAGCGTGCCTACGCGGGTGCGTCCGACCTGGGGCAGCAGCAGAGCGCACTGGGCCGCCAGCAGAGCGCGCTTGGTCGCCAGCAGAGCGCACTCGGCAAGCAGATGGGCGAGATGGGCCGGCTGCAGGGTGAGGAGGCGCGCCGTATCGCGTTGGTGGCGGTCGAGGCTGCGCGCAGTGCGATGAGCGCGCACGACATCAATCGCGAAGCCGCCGCCGAAGCCGCGAAGGCGGCACGCGGGGCGACCAGCGACGCCGCAGTTGCGCGTGAAGCCGCCCGTGAGGCGGCCGCCGAGGCACGTCGCGCGATGCAGGAAGCCCGCAGCCAGGCCGCACAGTCCAGCCGCACCCGCGACATGAACCGCTTGGCCAGCCAGCAGGCCGAACTGGCCAGCCGCCAGGCGGCGCTGGGCAGCCAGCAGGCCGCGCTGGGCGAACGCCAGGCGCACGTGCACGCGCGGGCGGCACAGCAGGCGCAGCTGGTGATCGCCCGCGCATTGGCCAGCGGCAAGGCCGAGCGCCTCTGATCGGTAGTGCCGGCCAGCGGCCGGCACTACCTTGGGACATCAACCGCAGCTGGCGCGCTCGATCTTGTTCTGCGCGTCCACCTGCACGGTCACGCGGTCCTGGCGGAAGTCCATGGTCACCGCCATGCCGGGTTTGACTACCCGCGCACCGCGCGCGCCGCTGTCAGCCACCAGCTTCTTGATCGTGGCTTCGTCGGCGGTCTTGCCGGTGAAGGCGTCCAGCGCCTCCGGCCTGCATTCGTGCGCGGCATCGGCCACGGGCGCCGGCGCGGGATCGTGGGAGGTGCTGCTGCCAGCGTGACTGCAGGCGGCCAAGGGCAGGATGGCGAGCAGGACCAGGGGACTGAGGCGCATCGTCGGGCTCCAGGCGTGGATGGTGGCGGCAGTGTCACCGCTGTCACCGTCAGGGCATGTCAACGCGGCCCTGCGCCGTTACTGCCCGACCAGTGCCAGCGTCTCGCGCTCGCGTTGCTCCTCGCGTACCAACCGTTGCAGCAGCAGGGCCAGGGTCACTACGTCCTGGTGATTGTGGTCGGCCACCCGGCGCAGGTTCACCGCGTCGCCGCCACGCAGGAAACGCAGCCATGCGCCCGGGGCTTCCGAGCCCGGCAGGTCGTCCTCGCGCACCACGCGCAGCAGCTGGCGTTCGATGGTGGACAGCTTGCAGTTCTCCCACGTGCCGCGATAGCGGCGGCGCGTGGGATAGAGCAGGTCGACGTGATCCAGTGCGGTGATCGGGCAACGTTGCCGGGCCAGCCGGTAACGCGCTTTCAGCAGCGGTGCGTCATAGCTGCGGCCGTTGTAGCTGCAGAACACGGTGGACGGTTGCAGCCAGCCGGCGAAAGTGGCCAGCATCGCGTCCTCGGCGGCCATCGTGGCCATCAGCAGCTGGCGGATGCGCAGGCCTTCGCCACGCTGTGGGCACACATGCCAGTCCGCAGCGCCGATCATGAAGGCGCGGGTGCCGGTGCCGCTGGCCAGGCCGGTGGTTTCGGTATCGAAGAACAGCAGGTCGCGCGCGGCCACGTGCTCGCCGTCGCGACGGGCGAAATCCAGCGACAGCGGCTGTGCCGGGATCGCCTGCGGCTGCAGCGATTCGATCAGGAACAGGCCCGGTGCGATCTCCTCACCTGGCAACTGGCGATCCTGTGCGCTGGCGCGAGCAGGTGCGGGGCCGCCGCGCGTGCGCAGGCCGAGCAGGCGATGCAGGCTGCCCACTTCGGGCCGACGCAGCGCGGACGGCGCCGTGGCAGGTGCCGCAGCGCCGGTCGGCTTGTGGCGGATCTCCTGCTCGACCCAGGCGAACACCGAACGCTCGGCCGGTGGTTGCCGCGCATCGTTGGCGGCCACGGGTGGCAGTGGCGAAGGGGGCACGTCCGGCGCGGCCGGTGTGCTCGCCTTCGGGTCGCCGGCCTGCCTGCGCAGCAGGCGCAGCTTGTCCAGGCTCAGGCTCACGGTGCCAGCAGCTCCATCGGATCGCGCACGGTCACCACCACGTCGGGTACGTGCTGGCACGCTTCGGCATCGAACAGGTTGAGCACGCGCAGTGCCAGCGCGCGCGGCGAAGTCTCATCCTCTTCCTGCGCGGCCAGGACGGGGCCGACACAGGCCGGGCAGCCGGCCTTGCAGTCGCAGCGCTGCACCAGTTCGCGTGCGCGCTGGACCAGCTCGGCCTGGCGCTGCCACAACGGCTCGCTGAGGCCGACACCCCCGGGGAAGTTGTCGTACAGGTACACGGTGGGCACGAATTCCTGCAGCAGCTCCACCACACCGGGATCACCCTCGCTGCCGCGCAGCTGTCCACGGCCGCTCTGGTCGGCAATCGCGAACCAGGAACCATCGCCGTTGCCGACCGACTTCTGCAGGTCGCGTGCATCGGCCATCACCGCCACGGTGGCGACGATGTGCAGCGCATACGCTGCGCCGAGGAAGCCATCCAGCGCATCCTGCTTGCTGGCGAACGCGCGCAGCAGCAGTGCCTGCGGCAGCTGCCACCACACCGCCGTGGTGTGCAGTTCCTGGTCGGGCAGGTTCACCGGCCCGTAGCCGATGTTCTCGTGGGTGTAGTAGCGGATCTTCTTGTAGCCGGCCACGCGACGCACCACGTGCACTTCGCCGTGGTGCGAATCGCCACGGCCGGCCACGCCACCGTCGAAACGGTCGAGCACCTTGAGCTTGGTGAAGTCGATGCTGTCGGTGTAGTAATCCACATGCGTGCGGGTGACATAGGCCTTGCGGCCGTCCCAGTCCAGCGTCTCCACCTGGTAGGGGGTGGACTGCACCATGTGGATGGCGCCTTCGTACAAGGTGAGCGCGGCGGCGGAATAGTCGACTTCGGCGATGATCTGCTGGCGGCCATCGCTGCGGTCGACCACCACGAAGTTGCCGTCGGCCACCGCACGCAGGCTGACCGCGTTGGCCGGATAACTGTCGGCGATCCATTCCCAGCGCTCGCCTTCGCGGTGGATGACTTCGGTCTCGGCCAGCGCTTCCAGGAACACTTCCGGGTCGATCGGGCCGAAGCCATCACCTACGCGGAACGGCAGCTCGAACGCCGCGCAGCGGATGTGGTCGAACAGGATCAGCGGCTGGTCCGGCGCGATGCGCGCGTGCTCGGGCGAGGCCTCGGCGAAGAAGTCCGGATGGCGCACCACGTACTGGTCCAGCGGCTGCGAACTGGCCACCATCACCCCCAGCGCGGGCTGCTGGCGGCGACCGGCGCGGCCGAAGCGCTGCCAGGTGGCGGCCACGCTGCCGGGGTAGCCGTTGAGGATGACCACGTCCAGGCTGCCGATATCCACGCCCAGTTCCAGCGCCGAGGTGCTGACGATGCCGTCGATGTTGCCGGCACGCATCGCGCGCTCGGTCTCACGCCGCTCGGTGGGCAGGTAGCCACCGCGGTAGGCGCGGATGCGCGGCGGCTTGCGCGGGTCGTGGTCGAAAATATCCTTCAGGTACTTGGTCAGCACTTCCACCATCAGGCGTGTCTGCGCGAACACCAGGGTCTTCAGCCCGGACTTGATCGCGATGCGCGCGATGCGGTTGCTCTGCGATCGCGCCGAGGCGCGCAGGCCCAGGTCCGGATTGATCACCGGCGGGTTCCACAGCAGCACCTGCTTCGGCCCGCTGGGCGCACCGGATTCGGTGATGGCGGTGACCGGCGCTTCGATCAGCGCCTCGGCATGTGCCTGCGGGTTGCCGATGGTGGCCGAGCACAGGATGAACTGCGGTTGCACGCCATAGAACGCGCAGATGCGCTTGAGCCGCCGCAGTACATTGCTGACATGGCTGCCGAACACGCCGCGGTAGGTGTGCACTTCGTCGATGACGATGTAGCGCAGGTTCTCGAAGAACTGCGCCCACTTGGTGTGATGCGGCAGGATCGCTTGGTGCAGCATGTCCGGGTTGGAGACCACGATGTCGCCGTGCAGGCGGATGGCCTGGCGTGCATCGCCGGGGGTGTCGCCGTCGAAGGTGAAGGCCTTCACCCCGAGGTCGCCGGCGCGGTTGAGTTCCAGCAGCTCGGCCACCTGGTCCTGGGCCAGTGCCTTGGTCGGGAACAGGTACAGCGCCTTGGCTTTGTCCTGCATGGCCGCACTGACCACCGGCAGGGTGTAGCACAGCGACTTGCCGCTGGCGGTGGGGGTGACGATGGCCACGTGTTCGCCGCGCTGGCTGGCCTCCCACGCTTCGGCCTGGTGGCTGTAAAGCTGCTCGATGCCACGTGCCTTCAGCGCGGCGGCCAGCGCCGGCGGCACCGACCCGGGAATGGGCGCGTAGCGCCCTTCGCGGCCAGGAATGGCAAAGCTGCCGGTGATGCGGTCCTGGTAGCGGCGCTGCAGGCGCGCGCTGAGCAGGGCGCCGTCGCGGGCGGGCAGGCCGTCGCGGGTAGCGAGCTTCTGCTCGGCGTCGGCGGTGCGCTTGGCGAGTTCGTAGGCCATGGAAAGTGGAGCCGGGACGGATTGCGAGGGGTCACATGGCACCACATCCACGTCTCAGGATGTGAGACATCGCGCGCGAAGGGCGTGAACCGTTCAGTGCCACGGGTCCGGACGCTGCGCGATGTCCGCGTCAAGCGCCTCGCTGCGGCGGAGGAACTGCACCATGCAGACCACAAACCGCACCGCATGCCAGCCCAACGCCAGCAATGCCACCGCCTGCCAGCCAGACGCAAGCGGCCAGCCCGGCTCCAGGCGCTGCGACCACGGCATCCAGGCGGCGCCGAAGACCAGCACGCACAACAGCAGGCCCAGCCACGCCAGTTGCCAGAACGCTCCCGTGGGCGGATAGCGCCGTCGGTCGCTGGCCAGGCACCACGCCGTGCCAGCGCCCAGCACTGCGCCGTCACAGGCGCGCACATCCAGCAGCATCGAGCGCCCGCGGGAGAATGCCGCAGCGTGCTCCCAATTCTCTGGAAGCTGCACACGCCGGTCATTGCCCAGCAACCACACCCGTGATGTCTGGGCAGTACGCTGGTGCGCGCGCAGGCGCCCGCGTACCCGCAGCACGCGCTGCGCTGTCGCAGGGCCGTTGCGGCGAGGGAAGCCCAGCCAGGCCGCAAGACCGGCGATGGCGAGCAACGGCATGGCGAGCAGGCCCGGGACGCCGGTGGCGGCCCACAGCGCCAGTGCGGCAATCAGCAGCGGGGACGGGCGCAGGCCGGGACCCCGTCGCATCGAGATTTCTTCGGGTGTCTCCAGGCGCTCGCCACAGACGCGGCTGGTGGCTGCATCCGGCCGTGCAGCAGCGATGGTGAAGCCATTGAGACGCACCACCATGGCCACGTGATCACCCAGTACCACGTCAGCTTCATTGTCTTCCGAGAGGTAGGCCCATGCCTGTCTTGGCACCAGCACGGGAATGCCACCCAGGAAGCCGTCACCGACCGGGAAGCTGTTCCGCCACGCCCCACCGGTGAAGGCGCCATGCAGCCGCTTTACCTGGTCGTCGTGGTCGCAGCCGGTCAACGCGCGCACCGGTGCCAGTGCCATGTGTTCGTCCGCGCCCAGCGTCCGCAGCGTGCTGCTCCGGCGCAGCGAGGCGATGCCTTCGCGGACACGCGATGTCCATTCGGCGGCGGTCGCGGTGACCACCAGGCACACGACCGCCAGACCCACCAGTACTGCCGCGCGCGGCATCAGCAGGCGACTGGCCGACGCGGCGGGCGTGTGGAGGGAGCTGTCATCAGGGATGGGCCTTACCGGGAAAATCGCAGGATGCCGTCCCCGCGCCCCGAGGGGAATGAAGTTCGTTGCAAACTTCGGCGCCCAGGCCGGGCAGCGATGATGCGTGACACACCCTGAATGCCCCCTCCGATGCCAACGAAATCTGAAGCCCGCATCCGTATCCTTGTTCACTGGACGCAACCAACAGGGTGGATGGCTGTGGCACGACGTGGAACGCAGGGAGTACTGCTGGCCAGCCTGTTGCTGGCGGGCGTCGCGCAGGCGCAGCAGGCAGCGCCGGTAGCGGTGTCCGATCCTGTGCCCGCTCCCCCTGCTGATGCCCCGGCAGCACCTGCCGCGCCGATCTCCACCACCCTGCCGCAGGACAATGTCACCACCCTCGGCGAAGTGCGTGCGCTCAAGCCGGAAGACGAGCCGCTGGACCTGTACCGCTTCAAGAATCCGGTGAAGTTCGGCGACAACCGCTTCAGCCGCGACTGGAGCGAACCGCCCTCGCCGGAGCAGGTCAGCATGGGCGGCGGCTACATCATGATGGGCGTGGTCAAGGGGGTGATGGCAGCGGCCAAGGGGATCAACAAACTCACCGGCGGACCTGCGCAGATCCAGGCCGCCGTGGCGCGGCCACCGCCCGAGCTCAGTGCCGAGCAGCAGCAGCGTGCGCTGCGGTTCTCCCAGGAGCAGGATGCCGGTGATGCACCGCCGGTGAAGTAGGCCGTATATCCTGCTGGCTCCCCCACCGGTAGGGCTGCCATGTTCCTGCGTTCGATCTGCCTGTTGGCCGCATTGCTGCCGGTCTCCGCCTTCGCGGATGGCATTGCCGATGATGGCGCCTGCCGCAATGGCGCGTTTCCCTCCGAACAGAGCCGGTTCGCCCTGGCGCGGGTGGTCGATGCACCACGTCTGTACCTGCTTGGCGACATGGATGGCTGCCCGGCCAAGGGCGAGCCGGCCTGCCGCCAGCGCAGCTATGTGGTCAAGGGCGATACCGTGGTGACCGGGCGCGACCTGGGCCGCTATCGCTGCGCGTTCTTCCCGAACAAGGTGGGTGGCAGCGCCGGTTGGGTCGACCGCAGCAAGCTGCAGGCGTTGCCGGTGGTCGTGCCAGCGCTGCAGGATTGGGCGGGCGAGTGGAAGGATGGCGACAACGGCCTGAAGATCCGCGTGCAGGGCGGGCAACTTCATGTGGAGGGTGACGCCTACTGGCCCTCAGCCAACCCCACACCGGAACAGCGTCCCTACGGGCCGAACATGGGCCAGGTGGAAGCGCGGGCGACGCCGCGTGGTGCTGATGTGGAATTCGTCGAGGACACCTGCAGGGTGCGAGTGCATTCGCTGGGTGAGGTGCTGATCGTGGCCGACAACAGCGAATGCGGTGGCATGAACGTGCGTTTCAACGGTGTGTACCGGCGCGCCGGAAAACGTTGAAGGGCGCATGAGGGATGGGGCCAGTAGATCCACGCCACGCGTGGGTGCGGGCTCGCGATCCAATCGGTGGGGTCAGAGCCCTTTCGCGAACGAAGGGGATCCGACCCCAGGCTCAGCGCCGTCGCTCCAGCCACCACAGTAGCGATGCGCACAGCACGAACGCCAGCCACCACGGCCAGCGCGAGCCGGGCACGGGGTGCATCACCGACGCGTCTGCAGGCGTGCTGGCAGCCAACGCCTGCGTGGTCGCATCGATCATCGCCTGCCGATGCAGCGTCGGTGCATCCTTCGGGTCGAACACATAGCGCCAGACAACGCTGTCGCCATGCGGCAGGCGCTGCCAGCCTGCCTCACGGGGCCACCAGCCGGCGCAGCGCAGCGCCGATGTCGCGCCATCGACAATCAGGGGTACAGCGTCACCACGTTTGTTGAAGACCTGCAGTGGCGCTTGCACGCCACACAGCGCCTGCCGTTCGCCTGCCCAGCTGATCGGCTGCGGTGACCACAGCGCATCATCGCTGCTCTGTGCGCGCGCCAGCGTGGCCACCACGCTGCTCCAGAGTTCGCCATGGCGGTCATCGCGCCCGGCCAGCACCCAGCGCCAGCTGTCGGTCAGCGGCAGCAGGCCGATGCGGCCCCTGCCAACCGCGCGCCAGCCACCGATGGCATTGCCGGCACGATCGTGCAGCAGCGCGTTGCTGCCCGGCGGCTGCAACGCCAGTGCTTCCAGCGAAGGCAGCGCGGCACTGTGCGAGCTGCGATCGGCCTCTTCGCCGTAGCCGGTCGGCAACGTGCCGGCGGCAAGCGGGCCACGGCGTGCGGCGAGGATCGCGCTCTCGCCATCGCCGGGAAGTTCGAGGGTGCCGCTGCTGCCATCGCCCTGCACGGGCAGGCCCAGATCGCGGAGACGCTGGCGCGCACTGGCCGAAGGTGCGCCCGCGCTGCGTATCAGCACGCCCAATCCATCGCGCAGCGCCTGGCGCACGGCGGCCAGCTGGCCCGCACTCAATGCCGCCAGGCTGCGTTCGTCCAGCAGCAGCAGATCGCTGCGCGTCAGCGATGCTGCATCGATCAACACCGGGCCATCGCCAACGCTGAGTCCGGCCCCGGTATCCGCCTGCACCTGCACATGGATGCCGGCATCGGCCGCCCAGCGGCGCAGGTACTTCAGCTCTGGGCCCGGCGCACTGGCGCGCACCAGCAGGCGCAGCGGTGCGGCCGGCAGGGTCTGCTGCGGCACCGGGACGCTGTCCACCACATGGCCGTCGGCATCGAGCAGGCGCAGCTTGAACACGCTGCGGCCTTCGGCGCGGGCGATACCGCTCAGCTGCACGCGGCCGTCGTCGGCAACGTCCGTGCGATCGACCACGCTGTCGGCCGGGTCGAGCAGTTCTGCTTTCGCCTTTGCCGCGCCACGCGCCTGGGCCAGTACTTCGAAGCGTGCACCGGGGGCCACATCGGCCGGTGGTTGCAGCGCGATCCAGCCGCGCGGCTCCGGTGCAGCCTGCCAACGTACATCCGGTGGCAGCAGCGCGTCGCGGTCCCGTGCGGCCAGGCCCGCACCGACCAGCGTCAGCGTGGAGGCTGGATGCTGGCGCAGCGTGGTGGCCAGGTCGGGTACGCGCTGTGCGCCGGGCACATCGGCAGCTTCGGGCAACAGCAACAGCGGGCTTTCGCTGGCTGGCAGTGCACCCGCCTTGTCGGCCCCAGCGCCGAGCACGACCAGGCCAGCGGCGGATCGCTGATGCGTCGGAGGTACCAGGCAGACATACAGCAGCATGGCAGCGGCGATCTGCAGTGCGATGCCGATCCAGCGGCGACCTCGGTGCGCTGTGCTTCCACGCAACTGGCGCACGCTGGCGATGACCACGACCACAGCAAGTGCCAGCGCAATCCACAGGTTCGGGCTGGAGGGGGTCATGGCTGCGCCTCCAGCGCATCGAGGTAGCGCTGGCCCATCGCATCGGCCGCACTGCGCCGCATGGCCTGCGGCAGTGGACGTTGCAGTGCCCGCCACAGCTGTGCGCGCAGGCGCAGGCGGCAGTCGTGGCAACCGGGCTCGATGCGCAGCTGCTCGATGGCGGCGGCCAGATCCAGTGCATCGGGCAGGTAGGCGGCGTTGCGCTGCTGCCAGGTCGCGAGCGCATCGAGATCCGGTGCGCCGTTGTCATCGCCGAGGTGTTGCCAGGCTTCAACAATGGCCGGGTCCGGCGGCGTGCGCGCGGCCAACGGCAGTTCACGACTGGCCAGTCCGGCGCGATCACCGCCGAGTCGACGGCCTTCATCAATCGGTGGCAGCTCCGGCCCGACCCGGGCCAGATAAATGCGTTCGGCCTGCTGCACCTGCTTGATGAAGCCCAGCGCCTTGTACGCGAAGGGCAATGCCTGTTCCGGACGGCCCTGGCGCAGCTCGCCTTCGGCCGACCACATCTGGTCCAGCGCGGCCTTCAACGTGGCGCGGGTCTGCGGATCGAGCAGGGTCGCCGCCTCGGCGTGGTCATGGGTGTGGCCATACTCGGAGAGCACGTCGGTGGCGCTGCCGAACACCGGTGGCGTATCGGCATTGGCCGGCTTGCCGCCGTGGTCGTGGCCATGCGCGTCGTGCGCGCCTGCATCGGCGCCATGGTCGTGATCGTGCTCGTCGTCATGGTGGTGGTCGTCTGCGGCCGGCGTATCGCTGGTGGGCAGGTCGCTGGTCGGCGGTGGCTTCGGCGCACCTTCGCTTTCCTCGCCCAGGAACTGGCCGTAGCGCAGGCGCAGGATGCGCTGGTCGACACCGATCGCATCGCTGCGCTTCACGAAGTCCTCGGCGGCCAGGCTGCGTCGCTGCCGGATCAACGCTTCGGCATCGATGATGATCTGCCGCTGGCTGCGGAAGTACGCAGGCAGGGTCTTCTTGATGCGGCCCTCGAGCTCTGCACCGAGCGCGACTTCGGCGCTGGGCAGGCGCAGGATCACGCTGCTGCTGCGCCCGGTCTGCGGCGTGGGTGCATGATTGTCGCGCACCTCCAGCTGGGCGATCACATCGTTGCCGGGCTGCGCGCCCAGCGACGCCAGATCCAGGGTGTGGGCGAAACGCCGCGCGGTGGCTTCGCCGCTGCCGGCAAGCGTGACGCTGCGCTTCACGAAGGTGATGTTCTCACCGCTGCCCTGGGTGGTGGTGATCGACAGCGTTGCCTGCGCCGCGACACCGTAATCGTCGTTGGCTTCGAAGCGCAGTGCCCACTTTCGCTGCCCCGGCGTGCCCAGCACCAGGCTGGCCGTGGGCTCCAGTACGCGCACGCTGGGTGCACGGTCGGCCACCACATCCAGCCGATGCAGGCGGGTCTCTGCCAGTGCCGGTTCGCTCACCACGCGGTACAGCACCGGCGCGCGTGCCACATCCTGCGCCTGCCACTGTCCTTCGTGCTCGCTCAGCGGCAACCTGCGACCATCGTGGAACTGCAGCCATGCCTTGTCCGGTGCACGGTCGAAGCGCAGCGACCAGGACAGTCGGCTGTCGGCGGCGACCTTGGCGTCCAGCGCATTCTGGGTAAGCGTGGCCTGGCCGGTATAGACCGGTGCGTCGATGCGCAGGCGGGTGGACTGCAGGCGTAGCGGGCACGCGGCGGCCGTGCTGCCTGGCGCCGACGTGCGGACTGGCGCGGAACCGGGGTTCGAACGTGGCCAGCCGGCTGCCAGCACAACAATGGCCAGGCCCGCGATCCAGCACAGCGCCAATGCCCCAGGCGGCCAGTGTGGACGCAGCTCCGGCATCGCGCGTTCCAGCGTGGCCAGCACATGCGCACGCTGGCGCTGCTGCAGCGGATTGAGCGTGGCGGCATCGGCGAACAGCAGATCGGCACTGTCCTCGCTGGCACCGCTGCCATCAAGGTGGCGTTGCAGCCACTGCCGGTCCAGTTGGCGGGCATGCGCAGTGGCGAAGCCCGCACACGCGAGCAGGCTGATCGTACCGACGACGCAGGCGATATCGAAACCTGCCAGACGCAGGGCCAGCACCGCCGCAGCCAGCGCCCATGGCAGGCCCAGCAGCAGGGTGATGAGCGCACGGCGCCGGCGCGCACGTTGCCAGGCGTGCTGCCAGGTATTCATGCGGCCACCCTGCGGCGGGCGCTGCTGGCCATCCAGCGTTCCAGCGCGAACAGCAGCACGATGGCCAGCAACAGCCAAGGCGTCGGCTCACGCAGCGGTGGTGTTGCAGCAGGCAATGCGGCCCGCTGCGGTGCCTGGTCACGTGCATCGCCCAGGCGCGGAGCCGTGGGTGGCTGCAGCGCCAGCAGCAGGGCACGCGGCAACTTCGGATCGCGCAGCGCGGCGTTGCTCGTGGTATTCCAGTCGCCCGGCAGCGCCAGCAGATAGCCGTGGCCGACGCGTTGTTGCCACAGCAGCGGTGCGCCCTCCGCGTCGCGCAGCAGGATGCGGGCGTCGGCAGCGGGCTTGCCGGCGGTGATGACACGACCGCCGTCGCGCAGCCACGCCTGCCAGTTCGCCGGCAGTGCATCGCTGCGGCTCCACACGCCGATCTCGCCGCGTTCGGGCAGGGCATCCACCGACAGCGGAGCGAGCGGTGCCTGCACGCCCCACGCGCGCTGCAGTGCGTTCAACCAGTGCCGGGCAGTGGCGGATGCCTCGCCGTGCGCGCGCAGCTGCGGCAATGCCGCTGCAGTCTGCGGCGGTGTGACCGGCATCGGCTGCGTGTGCCATTGCACGTCGCGCGACAGCTGCAGGCGGGCGCCATCCAGGCCGGGCAGGGGATCGGGAACGTGCACGGTCAACGCGGTGCCCGCGGGCAGCTGTGCGTCCAGTTCGCGCAACAGGCTGGGCAGGGATGCGCTGGATGCCGGTGGTGCCTGATCGATGGCGGGGAAGCCAGGTGCCAGCCAGTGCCAGTTGCCCTCTTCGGCGGTGCCGCGCAGTGCGGCGGCGTCCATCCCAGGTGCCACTACCGTCCAGGCAGCGGGGACAGGGGCAGGGCCGGTCAACGCAGGTCGTGCCAGCAGAAAGGCCAATGCAGCCAGCAACATCAGCCGCACCAGAAGCAACGGCCAGTCATCGAAGCGGATGCGCTGGCGCGGCCGGATCTGTGCACGCAGCCAGCGCAGTGCAGCGAAATCCAGTGGCGTGTACGGATGGCGCCGGGCCAGGTGGATCAGCAGCGGCAGCAGCCCTGCGGCGAGCGCGGCCAGGCCGAGCGGGAACAGCAGGGTCATGCAGCGCCCCCACGGCCGAACAGCGCCTGCAGCGGCTGGTCCAACGGTTGGTCGAGCCAGCCGGTGGCACTGGCGATGCCGCTGGCCTGCAGGCGCGCACGTAATGCGCTGCGTGCGTCAGCGAAGCGCTGCAGGTAATCGGCGCGGATCGCCGCGCCGTCGCCCAACAGTTCCTCGCCGGTTTCCGGGTCGCGGAAGCGGTGGCCGGCGTCGAACGGGAAGTCGCGCTCGTCGGCGGTCAGGATCTGGATCAGTGCCACTTCGCGGCGTGCGCTGGCCAGCTGTTCCAGCAGCACGATGCCGGCGTCGTCGAAGCCGTCGCCAACGGCCAGCAGCAGGTCGCCCGGGCGCACGCGTTCCCACAGCGGGCGCAGGCGTTCGGCCGCAGGCCACCCACCGCGGGCCTGTAGGGCGTTCAGTTGCAGATGCACACGGTCGCGCTGGCGCGCGCCGTTCGCTGCGGGTACCAGCTGCAGGCCATCGCCACTGATTGCCAGCAGGCCAAAGCGGTCGCCCTGTTGCAGGGCCAGTTCGACCAGGCATGCGGCCACGCCGCACATGTGGTCCAGGCGCGTGCGTTGCGGCGCCGCGCGATCGGCCTGGCCGGCCGAGGCGGTGGCATCGAGCAGCAGCCAGACCGTGATCGGGCTTTCGCGTTCGGATTCGCGCACGAAAAAGCGGTCCGAGCGCGCGTACAGCTTCCAGTCGATCTGGCGCAGTTCGTCCCCGGGCTCGTAGGCTCGGTACTGAGCGAATTCGAGACCGGCACCGCGGCTGCGGCTGGCGTGCTGGCCGATGCCGCTCACCCCGCTGGCCAGGCGCGGCCGCAACCGCAGCAGGCGCAGGCGCGCACGCAGTTCCGGTGGCAGGGTCAACGGCGTACCTGCGTTCACGCGTGGCTCAACCCGGGAACGGCACGGCCTGCAGCAGCGCAGCGACCACGTCGTCGGCACGCTTCTGCTCGGCCTCGGCGGCGAACGACAGCAGCAGGCGATGGCGCATCACCGGTGCGGCCAGCGCCTGCACATCCTCACGGGTGGCGGCGAACCGGCCCTGCAGCAGCGCACGGGCCTTGGCGGCCAGCACCAGCGACTGCCCGGCACGCGGGCCGGCGCCCCATTTCACCCATTGGTTGATGGCGGCCGGCGCGCCGTCGCCCGGACGGCTGGCACGCACCAACCGGGTGATCCAGGCCAGCACATCGGGGCTGACATGCACCTGGCGTACGGCGGCCTGCAGGGCGATCACCGCTTCGGCATCCATCACCTTCGGCACCGCGTCGGTGGCACCGCCGGTGGTCTGTTCCAGGATCTGCCGCTCCTCGTCCTCGCTGGGGTAATCCACCAGCACATGCAGCAGGAAGCGGTCCAGCTGTGCTTCCGGCAGCGGGTAAGTACCCGCCTGCTCGATCGGATTCTGCGTGGCCAGCACAAAGAACGGCGCCGGCAGCGCGTAGGTGGTACCGGCGTAGCTGACCGTGCGTTCCTGCATCGCCTCCAGCAGCGCGGCCTGGGTCTTGGGCGGGGTGCGGTTGAGTTCGTCGGCCAGCAGCAGGTGGGTGAAGATCGGGCCCTGCTGGAAGCGGAAATGGCGATGACCCGTGCCGTGGTCTTCCTCCAGCAGCTCGGTGCCGAGGATGTCGCTGGGCATCAGGTCGGGGGTGAACTGCACGCGCCGGAACTGCAGTTCCAGCGCCTGGCCGAGCGAGCGCACCAGCAGCGTCTTGCCGAGCCCGGGCGCACCTTCCAGCAGGCAGTGGCCACCGGCCAGCAGGCCGATCAGCAGCTGCTCGACCACCGTGTGCTGGCCCACCACGGCGCGTGCGAGCGCAGCGCGCAGCTCATCCAAGCGCGGCAGCAGGGAATCGAGGTCGGGGGTGGTCATGGGCGTGCAGGTCCTATCAATTGTTCAACGCGTACATCACGATGTTGACGCCGAAGCGGGTGTTGTCCTCGGCCAGGAAGCGCTTGTTGCGCCAGTCGTAGTCCCACTCGCAGCCATAGTCCTTGTTGCTGTAGAGCAGGCCCAGGCGGCCGTCGACCTCGATGCCCTTCAGGTAGTCGTGCACCAGGTCGTCGCCCCAGCCGTTGAGTTCGAAGCTGGTGGCGGGCGGGCCATCGGGGAAGCGGAAGAAGCTACGGTACAGCGCGTGGCTGTTGGGCAGCTTCTGCAGTGCCTTCGGACCAAACAGGCGACCCATCTGCGCCTCGAATGAGGTGGCGAACAGGCCGTCGATGTCATGGTTGCAGTCGTCGACGAAGACGAAGCCGCCATTACGCACATAGCGCACGAAGTTCTGCCGCTCGGCGGCGTTGAACTCCACCAGCGTGTGCCCGGCCAGGTAGCAGAACGGTGCTTCCAGCATGCGCGGGTCGGCCAGCGCTACCACGTGTTCCTGCGGGTCCACGCGCAGCGAGGTGTAGTCGATCAGCGAGGTGATCAGGTTGGACGGCATGCGCGCGTCCACGTCCCAGTCGCCGGAGTCGTACTGCAGGCGGGTGAACCAGAAGTCGTAGCGCGAACTGCGCGGGCCTGCCTGCGCGAAGGCCGGCAGCGCCGCCGCCGAAGCGGCAGCGGCCAACCAGCGCAGGCAGGCCCGGCGATCCATCAGACCGCGTCGGACAGCGAGGTGAAGGTGAAATCGCGCAGCTTCATCGGCGGGATCATCATCACGTAGCTGGACTCATCACCGGCCACGCGCACCGGCTTGCCCAGCTCTTCGATGTTGTTGAGCATGATCACCGGCGACTCGTTGAAGCGGAAGTTCTTCACCGGGTGCTTGATCTGGCCGTTCTCGATGTAGAAGGTGCCGTCGCGGGTCAGGCCGGTCAGCAGCACGGTCTGCGGGTCGACCATGCGGATGTACCAGGTGCGGGTGACCAGGATGCCCTTCTGGGTGCCGCGCACCAGCTCGGCGGTGCTCTTGTCGCCACCGCTCATCAGCAGGTTGCCCGGCGTAGCCTTGGCGGTCTTGCCCTGCTTCTGCGCCCAGAAGCGCGAGTAGTCCAGGTTGGCGATCCTGCCGTTCTCGATGATGGCCATGCGTTCGCGCGGCAGGCCTTCGTTGTCCCACGGCAGCACCGGCGCCTCCGGATGCCACGGGTCGGCGATCATGGTCACGCGCGGGTCGTAGACCTGCTCGCCCAGCTTGTTGCCGCCGCCCTTCTTCGACAGGAAGCTGCGGCCTTCATCGGCCGAGCGTGCACTGAAGAAGTTCATCATGAAGCTGATCAGGCCCGCGGCTGCGGCGGGCTCCAGGATCACCGTGTACTTGCCCGGTTCCAGCGCCTTGGCTTCGGCCGATTCGGTGGCCTTGCGCATGGCGATGCGGATGTCCTGGTCGGCCTTGAAGTCGGCGGCATCCTTCAGATTGCGGCCAACCCAGCCCGAACCACGGCCATCTTCGGTACGCACGGTGCAGGTGTAGTCGAAGTTGGTCGTGCGCTGGTAGGCGAAGTTGCCGTTGCTGTTGGCGGTGGCCTGGAAGCCCTGGCCGTCTTCGAGGAAGCCGGCGGCGATCAAGCCGTGGCCACGGCAAGGAGCGATCGAATCGGCGGCGACCTTGGCGCGGAAGGCCGGATCAATCGCTGCAGTGGACTCGCTGAAGGTCGGGCTGGCGCGGTAGCTCTGCTTGCCGATGGCCGGCATGAACTCCGGATTCTCCGGCGCCAGCCGGGCCAGATCCTCGGCACGACGCACCACGCGTTCCAGCGCGGCATCGTCGAACTCGTTGATCGAGGCCGTGCCGACGCGCTTGCCGAAGGCGACGGTGACTGCCAGCTCGGTGTTGTCGACGATGCCGCTGGTGGAGACATTGTTCAGCGCGAAACGGATGTTGCCGCTGATCGCGCCGGCCAGCACGGCGGTGCATTCGTCGGCCTTGGACAGGGCGATGACCTTGTCGAGGATGGCCTTGGCCTGGGCTTCGGTGAAGATACTCATGGTGTAAGGGCTCCTGACCGATCAGCCGAGGCTGCGTGCGGTGTTGATGACGTTGATGCCGTTGAAGCGCGCGGTGGACGAACCGTGCGAGACCGCCGAGACCTGCCCCGGCTGGCCCTTGCCGTCGAAGAACGAACCGCCCAGGCGGTAGTCACGCTCGTCGGCCACGGCGGTGCAGGCATTCCAGAACTCCGGCGTGCGGATCTGGTAGGCCACGTCTTCCAGCATGCGGGTGATCTGGCCGTTCTTGATCTCGTAGAACAGCTGGCCGCCGAACTGCGCGTTGTAGCGCTGCTGGTCGATCGAGAACGAACCGTCACCGATGATGTAGATGCCGTTCTCCACGTCCTTGATCAGGTCCGGCACGCTCAGCGGCTTCTTGCCCGGTGCCATCGACACGTTGGCCATGCGCTGGAACTGGACGCTGGACCACGAGTCGGCGTAGCAGCAGCCGTCGGATTCGGTCTTGCCGAGGATGTGGGCCTGGTCGCGGATGGTCTGGTAATCCACCAGCTTGCCGTCGCTGATCAGGTCCCAGCGCTTGCACTTCACGCCTTCGTCGTCATACGCGACCGCGCCCAGGCTGCCCGGCTGGGTCTTGTCGGCGAAGATGTTGACCAGCTCGCTGCCGTACTGGAAACGCTGCTCGCGCTTGTCCAGGGTGGCGAAGCTGGTGCCGGCGTAGTTGGCCTCGTAGCCGAGCACGCGGTCCAGCTCCAGCGGATGGCCGATCGACTCATGGATGGTCAGCCAGGTATGCGACGGATCGAGTACCAGGTCGTACTTGCCGGGCTTGACCGACGGCGCCTTCAGCTTCTCCTGCGCCTGCTTGGCCGCCGCGATGGCGTCTTCCTTCATGTCGTAGGACGAACCGTAGTTCACCACGCCGTTGGGCGTGAGCACCTTGCCGCTGGCGGCGCCGTCCAGGTACTCGTAGCCCAGGCCCATCGGCGAGGACAGGCCTTCGCGGGTACGGAACTTGCCGCTGGACTTGTCGATGGCGGTGATTGTCATCGGTGCCCAGATGCGGTGCACGTCCTGGTCGATGTAGGAACCATCGGTGGAGGCGAAGTACTTCTGCTCGTTGACCAGGAACAGCATCGAGTTGACGAAGCTGGCACCGGCACCCATCGCCGCAGCGTTGACGTCCAGCAGCAGCCCGACCTTGTCCTTGATCGGCACCTCCATCGCATTCTTGCGGATCGGCGTGCGCCAGCTCACCTCACCCACGCCCGGCGCCTTGGCCAGTTGCACCGGTGCGGTCTGCACGCCGGCATTGGCCTTGGCGATCGCCGCGGCCTGCTGCGCGGCCCTGGCCACATCGGCCGTACCCAGCGCATTGGTAGCCGCGAAGCCCCAGGCACCGTTGACGATCACGCGGATGCCCACGCCGGTGGACTCGGTGTTCACCACGTTCTGCACCTTGTCCTCGCGGGTGATCACGAACTGCCGCAGGTAGCGGCCGATGCGTACGTCGCAGTAGGTGGCGCCAGCGCTGCGTGCGGCCTGCAGGGCGGCGTCGGCCAGGCGCTTCTTCAGCCCCAGGTCCAGCGTGCTCTGCAGCTGTTCGGCGGCAATCGCCTTGCCGAAGAAGGAGGGCACGATCAGCCCACCCGCGGTAAGCCCGGTCAGGGCCAGGAAGTCACGTCTTTGCAAGGCTGCTCTCCATGTCGAAGGATGGGTGGCTCAAGCGCCGAGACTGCGCGCGGTGTTGATGATGTTGATGCCGTTGAAGCGGGTGGTGGACGAACCGTGCGAGACCGCCGAGACCTGGCCGGGCTGGCCCTTGCCATCGAAGAACGAACCGCCCAGGCGGAAATCGCGTTCATCGCAGATGGCGGTGCAGGCGTTCCAGAATTCCGGCGTGCGGATCTGGTAGGCCGCGTCCTCGACCATGCCGGCGATCTTCCCGTCCTTGATCTGGTAGTACAGCTGGCCGCCGAATTGCGCGTTGTAGCGCTGCTGGTCGATCGAATACGACCCGCGGCCATGGATGTAGATGCCGTTCTCCACGTCCTTGATCATGTCCGCGACGCTGAGCGGTTGCTTGCCCGGTGCCAGCGAGACATTGGCCATGCGCTGGAACTGCACGCTGGACCAGGAGTCGGCATAGCTGCAGCCGTGCGACGCATCGCGGCCGAGGATATGGGCTTCATCGCGGGTGGCCTGGTAGTCGACCAGGATGCCGTCGCGCACCAGGTCCCAGCGCTGGGTCTTCACCCCTTCATCGTCGTAGCCGACCGCACCGAGGCTGCCCGGCTGGGTCTTGTCGGCGAAGAAGGTGACAATGTCGCTGCCCCAGCGGAAGCCGGCATCGCGCTTGTCCAGCGTGGCGAAGCTGGTACCGGCGTAGTTGGCTTCGTAGCCGAGCACGCGGTCCAGCTCCAACGGGTGGCCGACGTTCTCGTGGATGGTCAGGAACAGGTTGGACGGGTCCAGCACCAGGTCGTACTTGCCGGGCTTCACCGACGGTGCCTTCAGTTTCTCGCGCGCGTGGCGGGCGGCGGCGATGGCGTCTTCGACCGGGTCGTAGGAATCGCGGTAGGCGGTGATGCCGCCGGGCAGCTGGACCTTGCCACTCGCATCGCCATCAAGGAACTCGTAGCCCATGCCCATCGGCGAGGAGAGGCCGGCGCGGGTACGGAACCTGCCGCTGGCCTTGTCGATGGCAGTGGCGGTGAATGGCAGCCAGATGCGATGGATGTCCTGGTCGATGAACGAGCCGTCGCTGGAAGCGAAGTACTTCTGTTCGTTGACCAGGAACAGGGTGGAATTGATGTAGTCGGCGCCCGCATTCAGCGCGGCGGCGTTGAGCGCCAGCAGCAGCTCGACCTTGTCCTGGATCGGCACCGCCATCGCGTTCCTGCGGACCGGCGTCTGCCAGCGGACCTCACCCACCGACGGCGTCGGCGCCAGCTGCACCGGCCGGGTCTGGATGCCGGCGTTGGCGCGGGCGATCGCCGCCGCCTGCTCGACCGCAGCGCGCACGGCGGCCTCGGTCTGCTGGTGGGTGGCGGCGAAGCCCCAGGCGCCATTGACGATCACCCGCACGCCCACGCCGGACGATTCGCGGTTGGTCACGTTGCCGACCTGGTGTTCGCGGGTGATGACCGACTGGTTGAGATAGCGGCCGATGCGGACATCGCAGTAGCTGGCCTTGGCGGTGCGCGCGGCGGCGAGCGCCACGTCCGCCAGGCGCCGGCGCTGGGCGGTATCGACCGGTGCGAGCAGCTGCTCGGCGGCGATGGCGCGGGAATGCGGCAGCAGCAGGCCCGCCAGGCCCAGACCGGAAAAAGCCAGGAACTCACGTCGTTGCACAGCGTTTCTCTCTCTCGCTTGCGTGCGGCCGACAATGGGTCGAGCCGATCACGTCAACTTCTCGACTTTCGCCAGTGCGGCGCCACCGGGCAAGTGACTGCAGTCATGGTTGGGAGGGTTTCGGCAGGGCTTGCAGCCCTGCACCTGCTCAATGCAACGGCAACGGCCAAAGCCAGAGCCAGAGCGGCATTCCGTGGGTTGGCGGGGCGGTGTCGGATTGCGGGGACGCCGCAAGTACGTCCGTGTAGGCTTGGCAGCCGCATCCATGCGGCTGACACCCCGCAATCCGACACCGCCCCACCTTCGACAGATTCCGTGTGCTGTTGGTGGGTGTCGACCTTGGTCGACACAATCTGTCAGATATCGAAATGAATCCGGGGTTAGATCCGTTTTCCTGCGGTAAACGGATCTGACCCCAAGAGCCGTTCCAACAGACCACTGGAACCTGTCGAAGGCGGGGTGGGTCCGGTTGCGGGGGCGTGAGCCGCATGGATGCGGCGACCGAGCCTCCATGGACGGATTTACGGCGTCCCCCGCAACCGGACCCACCCCGCAATCCCACAGGAAGCCCGCTGTTGCTGTTGCCGTTGCTTCGGCGGGTGCAGGGCGCCGCCCTGCTGAGCAACACCCCCTCGTGCACAATGGGGCTGACCCCGCCTGGACACCGTCCCTGATGTCGAGCAAGCCGTATTCAGAAGCCTGCGAGCGCAACCGCGAACCGATCGCCACCGCACTCGACCCCTGGATGGGCGATCGCCACCGGGTGCTGGAAATCGGCAGCGGTACCGGCCAGCATGCGGCCTTCTTCGCCGAGCGCTGGCCGTGGCTGCGCTGGCAGCCCAGCGATCATCCGGACCATCTGCCTGGCATCGAGGCGTGGCGCGCCGAGGCGGCGCTGCTCAACCTGCTGCCGCCCGTGGCGCTGCAGGTGGAACTGCCGCCGGCAGCGGGCCTGACCCTGCCGGAGGGCAGCTCGTTCGATGCCGCATTCAGCGCCAACACGCTGCACATCATGAGCTGGGAACACGTGCAGGCACTGTTCGGCGCGCTGCCGCCACTGTTGCGTCACGGTGCGCTGTTGGCGGTCTACGGGCCGTTCAACTACGGTGGCCGCTACACCAGTGACAGCAACGCGCAGTTCGATGCCTGGCTGAAGGCGCGTGATCCGCGCAGCGGCATCCGCGATGTGGAAGCCGTGCATGCGCTGGCTGCGGACAATGGCTTCACCCGCCTGCGCGACGTGGCGATGCCGGCCAACAACCGGCTGCTGCTGTGGCGGTTAGGGTGATCAGGTTGCGGGTTGTTCAAACTGCCGCAGGCAGCGCTGACAGCTCATATCGATGGCATCAAGCAAGCGGTTCAGTACCGGGTGACGAAGTCCCTCCGCGTGGAGGTCCGCATGCGACTTCCGCGCGAGCGCGGGAAGTTGGGTGGCCATGTCGAACAATCCAGACAGTGCCTTGTCTGCGTCAAGTCTCATTGCCTCAGCGGTAGACCGCCAATCCATCAAGCGGATGTCCCACCAGCGGTAATGGCTGCCGATCCTCATTGCCATCTTGATCTTGCGGCGCTGAAGTTCGGCGTAGGGCAGTGCGCTCGATATGTCGTACAGAGGGGCAAGGCGGGCCCTTCCCTGGGCGCCTATCAGCAGCGAATAATTCTTCGCGTGCGCATCCGTGCCGCCGATGAGGTAGTTGAACTGCAGTGCCTGTAGCAGTGCCTCGACATCCGACCGCGGTTGACTGGAGTGGTCCCATAGCACTCGTGCGAGATCGGCAGGACCAGGTCCGCCCTGATTCTGGTACTTGATGTGGGGCATCACGCCCAGAGCTTGGCAAAAGTCTTCCTGGTGCACACGCTGCCATCCAGTCGCCGTACGTATGCGGTCGTATCGCCTTACGGAAATTGCCTGTGCGTCTTCCACGCAGATCATTTCAGCAAACGCGGCCGACATGCCAAGTTGTCTGGCCAGACGTAGGCAGAACACCTCATTTTCAACGAATCCGTCGTAGTCGCCGCTGGGTGGCTTGAGGATATGGGTCGTTGGAACACGGCCGGCGGGAATCTCCCAGCCCCCATCGTCGCGCTGTAACAGGGCGATCTTGGCTTGCGCCCCGGCTAGGCTGAACTGGCCGACATCATCGAGTCGCCGTGCTGCGGCTTGGTCCACCTGTACACGCTGCAGGCGCTGGGCGATTTCATGCGTGGACAGTGGCTCCTGCCTGTCGCTCTCGCCTGAAATGACGGCCGCTAGCCGTTCACTTCTCACAAACTGGACGGCTCCCGCGCAGTCCTCACCCACGCGGGACAGCAGTGCGATCGGATTGCGGGCTGATACATGGAATCGCGAGGCCCATCGTTGCAGCAGTGCTTCGTTGTCCGGAAGCAATCCCCACAGCACTGCGGAAAGCGTCGCGCTGGGAGCACTGTCCTGCGCCAACGGAAGTGCGAGAGACAAGGGATAGGCCCCCGGCGTCTGGCGCCAACTGTCCGCGTAACGGAACGTTGGATGCCCATGTGCATCCTGCCCCAGGTATCCAGCCACTCTGTTGGAAAGGAGTACGTTGAGGTCCATGCCGGAAGCGCGGTGTCCAGGGAGAAGAGGCTTTCAGAGATCCTTGCTGCGGTTACGACGATCGACCGGCAGAACTGCCTTGCGACGTTCATCCGGGTACAGTCGGTTGCTATCCACGATAGTGTCGATATCGGGCAGCGCTAGAGGCATTTCCGACGAATCAGCAACGGATGCCTCGCCCTCGACGTTACCAACGCCCAGTACCAGGCCGAGGACATTCACCGTCCGCAGCACAAGTTGCAGTTCGGCCCGGGGCTTGCCCTTCTCCATTTCGATGACCCACTGCCGGCTCACTCCCACGCGCTCGGCCAGCTGCGCCTGGTCCCAGCGCAGTGCCTTGCGACGTTGGCGGATGACCGCGCCCAAGTCTCGGGAAGTTCGGAGAACGCTCATTTCACAAATGTATGCGCTCGCCGACATTTAAGCAAAATATCAGCGTTCGTTGGCATTTTGGAAAATGTCAACGAACGCTGACTAAACTCGGAATGTCAACGTTCGTTGGCACTGTCGCCGAGGGAAGCGTGCTGCAGGGCAATGCCGGCCAGCGGCCAGCACTACCTTCAAGCCACCTGCACGATGTGCAGCGCCTTCGGATTGCGCCACTGCGCCAGCAGCGCCGCTTCCCGTGCCTTGGCCTGCGCGAAATGCGCTTCCTTGACGTGGCCGAAGCCGCGGATGTGCTCGGGCACGCTGGCGATCTCCACCGCCAGCGCCAGGCGATCGTCATCCAGTCCATCCAGCAGCACCTGCACGGTCGCCTCGTAATCCCCGATCAGTTTGCGCTCCATGCGGCGTTCCTCGGTGCGGCCGAACACGTCGAGTCGGCCGCCACGCAGGAACTTCAGCTTCGCCAGCAGGCCGAAGGCCTTGAACATCCACGGGCCGTATTCCTTCTTCAGCAACCGGCCCTGCTCGTCCTTCTTGGCGAACAGCGGCGGTGCCAGGTGGAAACGCAGCTGGTAGTCGCCCTCGAACTGCTGCTGCAGGCGGCGCTGGAAGTCGCCGCTGGTGTACAGGCGGGCCACTTCGTACTCGTCCTTGTAGGCCATCAGCTTGAACAGGTAGCGGGCCACGGTTTCGGTCAGCGCGGTGGAGCCACCGATGCGGTCGGCTTCGGCGGCGCGCACGCGCTCGACCAGGCTGCGGTAGCGGTTGGCATAGGCGGCATCCTGGTACTCGACCAGGAAGGCGGCGCGACGCTCGATCATTTCGTCCAGCGAACGCGACAGGCGCGCGTCGTCTAGCGGCAGGAAGGCCACGTCGCCGCCATGCGAGGGCAGGCCACGCAGTTCGCGTTCGTCGCCGGTGTTGCGCGGTGCGGCGGTGGCACCCCATTCGTTGCCTTCCCACTCGCCCGGCGGCAGCGGGTGCAGCGGGCCCGGGGTGGATTCGGTATCGGTGTGGCGGTTGCGCACCAGGCCGGCGGCCTGCTGCACGGCCTGCGGGTCGACCACGGCCAGTCGACCCCAGGCGAAGGCCTGCTGGTTCATCGCCACGGCGGCGCCGTTGAGTTCGATGGCGCGCATCAGCGACTCGAACGACAGCGGTACCAGGCCCTGCTGCCACGCGTAGCCGAGGATGAACAGATTGGCGGCGATGGCGTCGCCCAGCAGCGCGGTGGCCAATTGGGTGGCATCGAGCAGCAGCGGTTCCTCGCCCCCCAGCGCCACGCGCACACCGGCCACGATGTCGGCGGCGGGGAACTGCATGTCCGGGCGGGTGGTGAAGGTGCCCGGCATCGCTTCGTAGGTGTTCAGCACCACCTGCGAACGGCCGGCACGCACCTTCGACAGCGCCCAGTAGTCGTTGACCACCACCATGTCGCAGCCCAGCACCAGGTCGGCTTCACCGGCGGCGATGCGCACGGCGTGGATGTCGTCCGGTCGGCGGGCGATGCGGATGTGCGTGGTCACCGCGCCCCCCTTCTGCGCCAGGCCGGTCTGGTCGAGCACGGTCGCGCCCTTGCCTTCCAGGTGGCCGGCCATGCCCAGCAGCGCGCCGATAGTCACCACGCCGGTACCGCCCACGCCGGTGATCAGGATGTTCCAGGGCTGTTCCAGGGTGCTGCGGATGGTCGGCGCCGGCAGGTTGTCCAGCAGCGTGGAGGCATCACGCTTGCTGCCCTTGCGCGGCTGGCCACCGTGCACGGTGACGAAGCTCGGGCAGAAACCATTCACGCAGGAATAGTCCTTGTTGCAGTTGGACTGGTCGATCTCGCGCTTGCGCCCGAACTCGGTTTCCTTCGGCAGCACCGACACGCAGAAGCTCTTCTTGCCGCAGTCGCCGCAGCCTTCGCAGACCAGCGAGTTGATCAGCACGCGCTTCTGCGGGTCTTCCAGCTTGCCGCGCTTGCGGCGGCGGCGCTTCTCGGTGGCGCAGGTCTGTTCGTAGATCAGGATCGAAACACCCTTCACTTCACGCAGGCGCTTCTGCACTTCGTCCAGTTCGCTGCGGTCGTGGAACTCGACATCGCTGGGGAAGTGCTCGCGCTGGCCGGTCCACTTGCCGATGTTGTCCGACAGCACCACGATGGTGTGGATGCCTTCGGCGCGCATCTGCTTTGCGATGTCCGGCACGCTCAGCGGGCCGTCCACCGGCTGGCCGCCGGTCATCGCCACCGCGTCGTTGTAGAGGATCTTGTAGGTGATGTTGACGCCGGCCGCGACCGCCTGGCGGATCGCCAGCGAACCGCTGTGGAAGTAGGTACCGTCGCCCAGGTTCTGGAACACGTGCGGGGTGTCGGTGAACGGCGCCTGCCCGGCCCAGGTCACGCCTTCGCCACCCATGTGGGTGAAGGTATCGGTGCTGCGGTCCATCCAGGTCACCATGTAATGGCAACCGATGCCGGCCAGCGCACGCGAGCCTTCCGGCACCTGGGTGGAGGTGTTGTGCGGGCAGCCCGAGCAGTAATGCGGCACGCGCGGGAAGCTGGCGCGCGGCAACGCAAGCTCGGCTTCCTTCTCCTGCATCCACTGCAGGCGCTGCTCGATCGATTCGTTGTTGAAGAACTTCTGGATGCGGCGGCCGATCACGCCGGCGATGGTGGCCGGCGTCAGTTCACCGGTGGACGGCAGGATCCATTCGCCGCTCTCGTCGTACTTGCCAACGATGGACGGGCGCTGGCCCCAGCTGGCCGGCCAGTTGAAGAACTGTTCCTTCATCTGGCGCTCGATGAAGGCACGCTTCTCCTCCACCACGATGATGTCTTCCAGGCCCTGCGCGAAGCGCGCGATGCCCTGCGGTTCCAGCGGCCAGGTCATGCCGACCTTGTACACGCGGATGCCGATGTCAGCGCATGCGGCTTCATCCAGGCCCAGGTATTCCAGCGCCTGCAGCACGTCCAGGTAGCTCTTGCCGGTGGTGACGATGCCCAGCCGCGCGCGCGGCGCGTCCATCACCACTTTGTCGACGCCGTTGGCGCGGGCGAACGCCTGTGCGGCCTTCACCGCATAGCGGTGCAGCCGCATTTCCTGGTCCAGCGGCGGGTCCGGCCAGCGGATGTTGAGGCCGCCCGACGGCATCTCGAAGTCCTCCGGCAGCACGATGCGGCGTGCCGTCGGATCGACCTGCACCGAGGCCGACGATTCCACCGTCTCGGCAATCGTCTTGAAGCCGACCCAGCGCCCGGTATAGCGGCTCATCGCCCAGCCCAGCAGGCCCATGTCGAGGATGTCCTGCACGCCGGCCGGGTTCAGCACCGGCATCATCGCGCTGACGAATTCGTCTTCGCTGCCGTGCGGCAGGGTCGAACTGCGGCAGGCATGGTCATCGGCGGCCAGCGCCAGCACGCCGCCGTAGCGCGAGGTGCCCGCAGCATTGGCATGCTTGAACACGTCGCCGCAGCGGTCCACGCCCGGGCCCTTGCCGTACCACATGCCGAACACGCCCTGCACGTTGGCGCCGGGGAACAGGTTGGTCTGCTGCGTGCCCCACACCATGGTGGCGCCCAGGTCCTCGTTCAGGCCCGGGGTGAACTTCACCTTCGCCGCTTCAAGATGCTTGCGCGCGCGCCACAGTTCCAGGTCGAAGCCACCCAGCGGGCTGCCACGATAGCCGCTGACGAAGCCGGCGCTGTCGATGCCTTCGGCGGCGTCGCGCAGGCGCTGCATCAGCGGCAGCCGCACCAGCGCCTGCACGCCACTCAGATAGATCCGCCCCTCGTTGCGGGTGTACTTGTGGTCGAGCGTGTAATCACGGTCGAGCAGGTCGGCGGAAGAGGGCGAAGTGAGTTGCGCGGTACTGGTCATGGCTGGCCCGGTAGGATCGGCTGGCACCGGCCGCGTGCAGGCACGCGGCGGGAAAGGCGCGAATTGTAGCAGCGGGGCCGCGCAGGCCCCGGCACTCGCGCCCGTGGCGGTGCTGGGGTTAGGATCGGGAAGAGAGAGGGAGGCTGCAGTTGCGGCCTGGGGAGAAGGGATGTCAGTTCCAGGAAAGATCCTGGCCAGCGTGCTGCTGGCCTCGGGAGTGGTCACTGCGTGGGCCGCGCCGGTCGTGCCGGCACCACAGGAGTTCTACTTCGACAACGACCCGGCGGCCACGCCGATGGTGGCGGTGCACGGCGAGGGCGATGACCTGGTGGCCCAGCTGGTCAAGCTGCGTGAACGCGGCCGCCGCGCGGTTGAGGCGACGGTACAGCTGGCATCGGTGGCCGGGGCGCAGGGTCGCGGTGAACTGGCCGAGCAGCTGTACGGCGAAGCTCTGAAAGAGGCCCCGGCGCAGAGCAGCAGTGGCCGCAGCGTGCGCTGGAACTACGGCTGGGACCTGCTGCGCCAGGGCAAGCCGGAGGCAGCGCTGGAACAGTGGCTGGCTTCGGCCGGCAATGCGCGCAGCAAGCCCAGCTGGGTACCGCCGACCTATGCGCTGGCGCTGTGGCGGATGGGGAAGAAACAGGAAGCGGTGCAGTGGTATGCCGCTGCCGTGCGTACCGAGCCGACGCAGTGGAGTACCAGTGCCCACCATGCGCAATTGCTGCCGCAGTGGCGTGAGGACGAGCGCGCATCGCTGGCCGAGGTGCAGCAGGCGTGGGTTGCCGCGCCGCCTGCCTGGCCCTGAGGGAGGGGTTCGGCCGGGTTGCACCCGGCACCCGCAGAGGCAACAGCCAAAGCAACAGCAACAGCAACAGCGGGCAATCCGTGGGATGGCGGGGCGGTGTGGGTTGGCAGGACACGCCGTAAACCCGTCCATGGGGGCTCGATGGTGCCATCCATGGCGCCAACGGACCTGCCAACCCACACCGCCCCGCCTCCGACAGTTCCCTGCTGCTGGTAGGTGTCGACCTTGGTCGACACGGTAGATCCACGTCATGCGTGGATGAATCTGTATCGGAATCGACTATTCGATATCTGATCGAAATGCAGCCGAGCGTGGGCTCGGCTCTACAGAAGGCGGCCAACCAACCGGCTTTTGCTTTTGCTTCTGCTTTTTTTTTTTCTTTTCCGTGGCGGACGCACTCGGAAATTGTCAGAGGCCGGGCGGGGTGGGTTCGCGGGGGTGTCCGCGGCATGGATGCCGCGGCCAAGCCCCCATGGACGGGTTGACGGCGTCCCCCGCGAATCCATCCCGCCCGGCCAAGCGCGGCTTTTGATGTTCACGGTCAACCAGCCGCCACGAGGGGCTGCGCCGTTCGCTGGAAACTCAATCGTCCGCGGAAACTGTCCGCCCCGACGCCCACGCCCGTAGTGCCTCCACCTGCTCGGCCATCAGCACCGACAGCGGCCGCGTGGCGCGGATCTCGGCCATCAGCAGCTCGGTGTCCAGCGGCCGGCCCTCGGCATGCGCCGCATACAGGCCGGCGACGATCGCCTGCTCGATCTCGGCGCCGGAGAACCCATTGGCGGCCGCCGCCAGCGCGGGCAGTGCGAAGTCGTCGGCGTTGAGCTGGCGCCGGCCCAGGTGCAGCCGCAGCAGTTCCACGCGCACGTCAGGCGAGGGCAGGTCGACGAAGAAGATCTCGTCGAAGCGGCCCTTGCGCAGCAGTTCGGCAGGCAGCTCGTGCACCTGGTTGGCAGTGGCCACGATGAACACCGGCGCCTTGCGCTCGGCCATCCAGGTCAGCAGGTAACCGAGCACGCGGCGTGACACGCCGCCGTCCTCGCCACCGCTGGCCAGGCCCTTCTCGATCTCGTCCATCCACAGCACGCAGGGCGCCAGCTGCTCGGCCGAGGCCAGCGCCTGGCGCAGGTTCGCCTCGGTCTCGCCGTGGTACTTGTTGTACAGCGCGCCCACGTCCAGGCGCAGCAGTGGTACGCCGAAGCCGGCGGCGGTGGCCTTGGCCAGCATCGACTTGCCGCAGCCCTGTACGCCCAGCAGCAGCATGCCGCGCGGCGGGTCCAGCCCGGCCGGGGCCGAACCGGCAATGAAGGCCACGCGGCGCTGGTTGATCCAGCGCTTGAGCCGGTTGGCACCGGCCACATCGCCGAAGCGCGCGCTGTCGTGCTCGAAGAACAGGTGGCCGCTGCGGTTGAGCAGCTCGAACTTCAGCCGTGCCAGCTGTGGCAGGTCGTCGTCGCGCAGCGCGCCATCGGCGTAGATCAGCTGGCGGGCGATGCGCCGGGCATCGACCAGGCTCAGGCCCTGCAGGTTCTTCAGGATCATCTTCACCGCCTCGCTGTCGACTTCAACCCGGCGGCCGCCATGCTCACGCGCATAGGCGTCGGCCTCTTCGCGCAGCATCTTCAACAGGGCGTTGGCATCGGGCAGGCGCGGGTTGAAGCGCACCGCCAGTGCTTCCAGCTCGGCCGGCAGCTCCACCTTGGCACCAATCAGCACCAGCACATGCGGCTCGCTGTGGCGGCGCTGGATCAGGTCGCGCAGGGCGCGCTGGTGACTGGCATAGCCCAGGTAGGGATGGAAATCGAGCAGCAGGTAGACCCCGCGCTGCTCCGCCTGGCGGATCATCTGCAGGGCCGCGCTGGCGTCGGGCGGCCCGACCGGCGGGTCTTCGCTGTCCAGGTCGATCCGGCGCAGGCCCTCGGTGATCGACCAGCGGTGCAGCGCCCGCCATACGTGCATCAGCGTCTGCCGGAACAGCTCGACGATGCGACCCTCGTCCTGGGTCTCGATGACGATCAGTGGGGTGTTGGCGCGGATCAACGCGCTCAGATCCTGCAGTTCGCTCATGCCGGTTCGATCCTTCGGGGGCGCCACGATAGCAAAGGCGATGGCCGCTGGTTCAGCACGACGCTACCTCCCGTCACCATCGCCGGTGTACGCTCGGGGCACGTACCCGGAAGCGAGGCTGGCATGAAGACGATCCTGGTGGCCGGTTCCAAGGGCGGGGTGGGCAAGACCACCGTCGCCACCCACCTGGCCGCGTACGCGGCATTGCAGGGCAAGGCCACGGTGATTGCCGATGCCGACCCGCAGGGCTCCAGCACCCGCTGGGCACAACGCCGTGCCGGGCTGGAAAGCGCGGTGCTGCCGATCGATGTGTATCGGAAGAAGCAGTGGGCGCAGAAGCTGCCCGATGGCACCGACACCGTCATCATCGACGCGCCGGCCGGTGCCCTGGCTGACGATATTCCCCATTTCCTCGACGCTGCCGACGCGGTGGTGGTACCGGTGCTGCCCTCGGCGCTGGACATCGAAGCGATCGTCGGCTTCCTCAACAGCCTGGCCCAGAACCCGCGCGTGCACAGCCGCAAGCTGCCGGTGGGGCTGGTGCTCAACCGTACCAAGCCATGGACCCAGACCTCGCAGCAGGCGCTGCAGATGCTGGGTGAATGGCCGTACCCGGTGGTCGCGCAGCTGCGCGACAGCCAGAGCTACGTGGTCATGACCGGCCTTGGCCGCAGCCTGTTCGACTACCGCTCGGCCCAGGTGCGCGAGCACCAGGCCGACTGGGAGCCGCTGCTGTCCTGGCTCAAGCTTTGATGCCTGCATCACTCTTTCTGCTGCATCCTCTTCTTCATGGAAACCCGCGATGCGTGAATTGATCCTGCTGCGCCATGCCCATGCCGAACCGGCGACCCCCGGCCAGGCCGACCTCGACCGGCCGTTGTCGCCGGTGGGGCTCGCCGAAGCCGAAGCCGCCGGCAAGTGGCTGAAGGAGAAAAACCTGCTGCCGGACTGCGTGCTGTGCTCACCGGCGCGGCGCACCCGGGAAACCCTGGAAGCCGTGCTCGGCACCATCGGCTACGTCGAGAAGCGCCTGGAAGACCGTATCTACGAGGCCACCCCCGGCACCCTCGCGGCGCTGGTGGACGACCGCCGTGACCTCGACCGGGTGCTGATCGTCGGCCATAACCCCGGCCTGGAGCGCCTGGTGGCGTTGATGACGGAAGGCACCAGCAGCGACTACCGCGGCATGCCGCCGGCTGGCATTGCCGTGCTCGGGTTCCCGCGCGAGGCCTCGATCGAGCCGGGCGTGGCCAGCCTGAACGCGTTCTGGTGGCCGTGATCCAATGAGCCTGGCGCGGCGCGGCCGCTTTCTGCTGCCCGTGCTGCTGGTTTCCGGCGCGGCCTGGGCTGCCGCGCCACCGCCAACGCCCCTGCCGCCGGTGGTCGCCGAGGCGCACCGGGTCCTGCGCCTGGATACCCAACGCTCGCAGATCGGTTTCGAGGTGCGCACCCGCTTCGGGCAGCGCATCGAAGGCCTGTTCCCGCACTTCGAAGGTCGCATCGAGGTCCTCTCCGATGGCCGCCACCAGGTGCACCTGAAGATGTTCACGCGCTCGGTCGAGATCCCCGGCAAGGCGCGCTACACCGGCTGGATGCGTGGCGAGGAGTTCTTCGACGCGGGCCGCCACCCGGTGGTCGAGTTCGACTCGCTGCCGTACTGGCCGGAGACCGTGGAAGACGGGGGCGACATCAACGGGCGGCTGACCCTGCGCGGGATCAGCCACCCCGAGACACTGAAGGTCGAGAAGGCGGAGTGCGCCCGACCCGGCTATGATTGCGACGTCGTCAGCCGCGGTACCGTGCAGCGAGGCCGGTATGGAATGGACAGCTGGCAGCTTGCCTTGAGTGACCGAGTGACCTTCGTATTGCGAGCGCGCCTGAGCGAGGCGCCGAAACCGTGAACCTCCTGCTGCGTGTACTGGCGCTGGCAACCGTGTTGCTGGGCAGCGGTTGTGCATCGCTGTCCACTGCCGAGCGCGACCGTGCCGAGGCCATCGCCGTGCAGGCGCGATCGACCCAGGTCGACTGCCAGCGCGCCGACCGCTGCGCGCAGGACTCGCCGCTGCGTGCGCTGGCCGGCCGGGCGTTCACCGAATCCACCCCGGAGCAGCCGCGCCACTACGCCACCCTGCTGGACGAGGGGGAGGGCGCCCTGGTGGCGCGCCTGAACCTGCTGCGCAGTGCCACCCGCAGCATCGACCTGCAGACCTACATCTTCGACAAGGACGACAGCGCGCGGCTGGTCATCGACGAACTGCTGGCCGCGTCGCGGCGCGGGGTGAAGGTGCGGGTGCTGATCGACCAGCTCTCGGCGATTTCCGACCTGCAGATCCTCGGCGCGTTGTCCGGTGCCCACCAGAACTTCCAGCTGCGAGTCTACAACCCGACCTTCGGCAAGGCCCGGCTGAACTACTTCGACTACGCCGGCAGCGTGCTGTGCTGCTTCCGCCGGTTCAACCAGCGCATGCACAACAAGCTGCTGGTGATCGACGATGCGATCGGCGTGGTCGGCGGCCGCAACTACCAGGACGACTATTACGACTGGGACCGCGAGTACAACTTCCGCGACCGCGACGTCATGATCGCCGGCCCGGAAGCGCGCGCGATGGCGGCCAACTTCGATGCGTTCTGGCGCGCCCACCGCAGCGTGCCGGCCGAGCGCCTGAATGACGTGGGCCGCACCCTGCTGCGCGAGGGCGTGCCGGTGCTGCCACCGGCCACCTTCCGCCGCCCCGAGCGGGTGCAGCGGGTCAGCGCCGAAGCCAATGACATGGACTTCGTCACCCGTTCCTTCGTGGATACCGCGCTGCCGGTGGCTTCGGTGCGCTACGTCGCCGACCTGCCGCGCAAGCACCGCCGCGAGAAAGCCGATGCCCCGCTGGCCGGCCAGCACGTGACCGAGCCACAGCTGGATGCACTCATTGCCGGTGCGCAGAAGGAAGTGATCCTGCAGACCCCGTACCTGGTGCTGTCCAAGCCGGCGCAGAAGCTGTTCCGTGAGCTGCGCAAGCGCCCGCAGCCGCCGCGCGTGGTGGTGTCGAGCAACAGCCTGGCGGCCACCGACAACCCGATCGTGTATGCGCTGTCGTACAAGTACAAGCGGCGCAACATGCGCGAACTGGGCTTCAACATCTTCGAATACAAGCCGTTCCCGCTGGATGCACCGGTCGACTACCGCAACCTGCTGCCTGATCCGATCGCCGCGCCCGCGGGCGACGACGACGGCGGGCGCAATCCGCTGATTGGTGGCAGCGCCGCTGGCAGCAATGCCGGCGGTGGCAGCGATGGGGATCTGGCCGCGACCCGCAGGCAGGTACCGGTGAACCATCCGCGTACCGGCAGCGCCTACCAGAACGCCCGCGAACGCCGTCGTGCCGCTGGCAGCGAAGTGGAAACGCGCCTGCTGCGTACCGAGACGCGTCCGTCGTTCCTGGGCAGCAAGGCGGTCAACAAGCCGTTGCCGGTCACCCGCAAGGGTGCCCGCATGGGCCTGCACGCCAAGTCGCTGGTGGTCGACCGCCGCATCGGCGTGGTCGGCACCCACAACTTCGATCCGCGCAGCGAGAACTACAACACCGAAGGCGCGGTGATCATCGACGATCCGGTCTTCGCCGAGCAGCTGGCCGAGAGCATCCTGCGCGATACCCATCCGCAGAACGCGTGGACGGTGGCGCCGCGGGCCAAGCCGCCGGTGCTGTCGGGCCTGAACTACAGTGTCGGCAAGGCCTCCGAAGCGCTGCCGATTCTCGACTTCTGGCCGTGGCGCTATGCCACCGACTACGAGTTCAAGCCCGGCCCGGACTGCCCGCAGCCGCTGCCACGGCAGGACCCGGATTTCCATCGCTGCTACGTTGCCGTCGGCGACTTCCCCGAAGTCAACGTCGGCCCGAAGTGGCTGCTGGTGCGCATGCTGACCGCATTCGGTGCCGGCCTCGTTCCCATTCTCTGAAGGTGCCCGCATGACCCAGGTGTTCCGCGAAGCTGTTTCCATCGAGCAGCTCAATGCGCTCAGCCGCAACACGGCGATCGAGTCGCTGGGCATCGTCTTCAGCGCCGCGGGCGAAGACTGGCTGCAGGCCACCATGCCGGTGGACGAGCGCACCCGGCAGCCCTACGGCATCCTGCACGGCGGTGCCTCGGTGGTGCTGGCCGAGACCCTGGGCAGCAGCGCCGGCAACCTGTGCGTGGATACCGCAAAGCAGATCTGCGTGGGCCTGGAAATCAACGCCAACCATGTGCGTGCGGTGCGCTCGGGGACTGTCACCGGCACCGCGCGCGCGCTGCACGTGGGCCGCAGTACCCAGTTGTGGGAAATCCGCATCGAGGACGAGCAGGGCCGGCTGGTGTGCATCTCGCGGCTGACCCTGGCGGTGGTGGCCGCCGGCCACGGTTGAGCCCCCGTCGGGCGTGTTGACGGCGGCAGAACCCAGCGTTCCCCGCCGATTGCCCCGGTCAATGGCGGTTATGGCCTAAATCGGCTGGCAGCTGCCGCGGCGCTCCGGTATCGTGCGCGGATGACTTCCCCCACTCCGGCCCCCCGTGGCGGCGTGGCGCGTGTGTGCCGTTACCTGTACCGCGTACCGCTGCTGTTGGTCCACATCACCGTGTTCCTGCCGCTGATCCTGATCGGCATGCTTCCGCCGTGGGGCGAGCTGCGCGTGGGCGAGGATACCTTCGGCGCGAAGGTGGTGAACTGGTGGCAGGGCGGGCTGATGTGGATCTTCGGCTTCCGCCTGTCACGGGTGGGCCAGCCCTTGCCCGGTGCCGTTCTGTTCGTCGCCAACCACGTCAGCTGGGTCGACATCTCCATCCTGCACAGCCAGCGCATGATGGGCTTCGTTGCCAAGCGCGAGATCGCCAGCTGGCCGTTGGTGGGTTGGCTCGCCGCGCGCGGCCAGACCATCTTCCATCAGCGTGGCAACACCGAATCGCTCGGTGGGGTGATGCAGGTGATGGCCGATCGCCTGCGTGCCGGCAAGGCGGTCGGTGTGTTCCCGGAAGGGCGCACCCGCGGTGGCCACGAAGTGGGGCCGTTCCATGCCCGCATCTTCCAGGCCGCGGTTGAAACCGGCGTGCCGGTGCAGCCGGTGGCGCTGGTATACGGGATGAAGGGCGACGCACAGACCATCGTCGCGTTCGGCCCGGGCGAGAGTTTCGCCGCCAATTTCCTGCGCCTGCTGGGTGAGCCGGCGCGGCATACCGAAGTGCATTTCCTGGAGCCGATCGGTACCCAGGACCTGGAAGGCCGTCGACGCATCGCGGAAACCTCGCGCGCGCGCATCGTGGCGGCCATGAGCACGCAGTGAGGGTGCGGTGGCCCTGATACCGCCACCTGTCCTGGACGCCGGTACGCCGACGCTGCATGCGGCTGACTATCAGCCGCCGCGCTGGCTGCGCAATCCGCACCTGCAGTCGATGCTCAGTTCCAGCCGCATGCGCCTGCAGCGCGGCCTGCTGCTGCTGGCGGCCACCGGTGCAGTCAGCGAAGAGCTGATCCTCGATGGCGGTGATGGCGTGCGCCTGCAGGGCTGGCACAGTCATGTCGAAGGCCGCGAGCCGAAGGGTGTCGCGCTGCTGCTGCATGGCTGGGAAGGCAGTGCCGAATCCAGTTACATGCGCATGGCCGCCGCGCGCATGATCGAGCAGGGCTTCGACGTGGTGCGGCTGAACTTCCGCGACCACGGCAACACCCATCATCTCAATCCCGGCATCTTCCACTCCAATCTCATCGATGAAGTGGTGCACGCCGCAGGCGACATCGCCCAGCGCTGGCCGCAGCTGCCGCTGGTGGCCGCCGGCTATTCGCTGGGTGGCAACTTCGTGCTGCGCCTGGCTCTGCGTGCCCCGGCCGCCGGCGTGCCGCTGCTGCGCGTGGCCTCGGTGTGCCCGGTGCTGGATCCGGCGTTGACCATGGAGAACATCGAGAACGGCCCGGCGATGTACGACTGGTACTTCCGCCGCAAGTGGGCCGGCTCGCTGCGCCGCAAGCGCGATCTGTTCCCCGAGCTGAGCGACTGCGACGACCGCGTGCTGAAACTGGACATCCGTGCACTGACCGCCTGGCTGGTCGAACGGCACACCACCTTCGGCTCGCTGCAGGCCTATTTCGATGGCTACTCGATTGCCGGTGACCGCCTGTCCACCCTGCAGGTGCCGGCCGACATCCTGATGGCGCAGGACGACCCGGTGATCCCGTACGCGACCTTCAGCGATTGGCAGCTGCCGCGCCAGGCGCACCTGGAAACCGCCTGCTGGGGAGGCCACTGCGGCTTCCTGGAAAACTGGCGGGGTGACGGCTTCTCCGAGCGCTGGGTGGCGCAGCGCCTGCAGCGGGTGCTGGCGGGCTGAACCGGCACCGGTGCGTGGACCGCTACAATGCGGGTTTGCACTTGAACCGGACCGCCATGCAAGACCAGATCATCCAAGCGTTGCGCCAGAACCAGGCCGACCAGGCCGTGCAGCTGGCCCAGGCATGGACCCGTGATGAACCCGGCCAGGCCGGCGCCCACCGCTGGCTGGCGCTTGCGCTGCAGCAGCAGGGCAAGGCCGAAGATGCCATGGAAGCCCTGCAGCAGGCGTTGCAGCTGGCACCGGACGACGCCCAGCTGCACCTGCAGCATGCTGGCCTGCTGCTGGCCCTGCGCCAGTACGAAGGCGCCGACGAAGCGCTGGCGCGCACTACCGGGCTCGACCCGAACTCCTTCTCCGCCTACCTGATGCAGGCGCACCTGGCGATCGGCCGCAACGACTTCGATGAAGCCCAGCGCCTGTCCACGCTGGCCTCGCGCGTTGAGCCGGATCACCCGGAACTGCTGACCATCGACGGCATGATCGCGCTGCGCCGTGACGATCCGGATCGTGCGCTGACGCTGCTGTCGGCGGCCAACCAGGCGCAGCCCAACGACATCCGCGTGCTGTACGCGCTGGGCTTCGCCTACCTGGGCAAGGACATGCTGGCCTTCGCCGAGCAGGCGTTCCGCCGCGTGCTGGAGCTGAACCCGGCCATCAGCTCGCTGCATGGCCTGGTGGTGCAGCTGGCGCTGCGCCAGGGCAACCTGGAGGCGGCTGCCGAAGCGATGCAGATCGCCCTGCAGCAGGAAGGCATGGATACGCCGTCGATGCGCCGCCTGGCCGGTGAACTGTCGCTGCGCGGTGGCCAGCCGCTGCGGGCGCTGGACCACCTGCTGCCGTTGCTGGAATCGATCCCCGACGACCGCCAGGTGCTGCAGCTGCTGCTGATGTCCTGGCAGCGCCTGGGCCGCGAAGACGAGGCGCGCGCGCGCCTGGACGCTGCCCTGGAGCAGCACCCGCAGCTGCACGACCTGTGGCTGGCGCGCCTGGCCGTGGAAGAAGTGGGCAGCCCGACCGCCGCCGCGACCGTGGAACGCTGGATGGACGCGATGCCAGGTCATCTGCCGGCCCTGGAAGCGCGCCTGCGCCTGCATGACATGGTGGGCGAACACGAACAGGCTGAAGCCATCGCCGAGCGTATCGTCAGTCTCGAACCGGGCCGCGTCAGCGGCGAAACCCGCCTGGTTGAAGGCCTGTTGCAGCGTGATCCGGTCGCCGCGATCGCCCGAGTGCAGGCGCTGATCGACAGGGCGCCGGACGGCCATCGCGCCGACCTGCGTACCTGGCTGGGTGAAATCCAGGATCGCGCTGGCCAGCCGGAACAGGCGTTGCAGACGTGGATGGCGCTGCAGGCCGACCAGGCGCCGCAGCGCCTGCCGCTGCCGCCGCAGGCCAAGGCGCCGCCGAGCTGGCCGGACAAGGGCGAGATCGACGCTGATGCCAGCTCCGCGCCGATCTTCCTGTGGGGCGCGCCGGGTTCGGGCGTGGAGCGGGTTGCGACCGGCCTGGCCGCCGCCAGCCCGGTGCTGCGCAGCGACCGTTACACCAGCAATCCGCCGGATGATGCATTCCAGAACTACCACACGCTGCAGGACCTCGCCTCCGGCGTGCTGACCCCGGAGCGCCTGGTGCAGCGCTGGCGCGAGCAGCTGCCCGTGCGCGGCGTGCAGGGTGATGCCGTCATCGACTGGCTGCTGTGGTGGGACAACGCACTGCTGTGGGCGCTGCGCCCGCAGCTGCCACAGGGGCGCCTGGTGCTGGTGCTGCGTGATCCGCGCGACATGCTGCTGGACTGGGTGGCCTACGGCGCCGCCGCACCGCTGGCGATGACCTCGCTGGCTGAAGCCAGCGAATGGCTGGCACGCGCGCTGGCGCAGGTTGCCACCCTGCACGAGGAAGATCTGTACCCGCACGTGCTGCTGCGCATCGACCAGATCGGCAACGATCCGCATGCGATGGCCGAGCTGCTGGGACGCCTGTTCGAGCGGCAGATGCCGCCGGCCGCACAGCTGGGCGCACCGCGCTTCCCGCCGGGCCACTGGCGCAACTATCGCGACGTGATGAGCGCCGCCTTTGCCAAGCTCACCCCGATTGCGGTGCGCCTGGGTTACCCGGAAGAGTAAGGAGAAGCCGATGCAACTGAGCAGCCACAGCCTGACCAACGGCGCGCCGATCGACCGCGAGTTCGCCGCTGGCGATGCCGCAGGCTTCGCGCCGGACCGCAACCCTCACCTGGCCTGGAACGGCGCGCCGGAACGCACGCGTTCGTTCCTGCTGGTGTGCGTGGATCCGGATGTGCCGACCGTTCCGGAAATGGTCGGCCGCAGCGACATGACCGTGCCGCGCGACCAGCCGCGCTGCGACTTCGTGCATTGGGTGATGGCCGACATTCCGGCCTCGGTGCAGGAGATCGCCGCTGGCAGCTGCAGCGATGGCTTCGTGGTGAAGGGCAAGACCGCACCGGCGGGCCCGGCCGGCAGCCGCCAGGGCCTGAACGACTTCACCGGCTGGTTTGCCGGCAATCCGGACATGGCCGGTGACTATCTGGGCTACGACGGCCCGTATCCGCCGTTCAACGACGAACGCGTGCACCGCTACTTCTTCCGCGTGTTTGCGCTGGACGTGGCCTCGTTGGAGCTTCCGGCACGCTTCACCGCCGCAGACGCGTATCGCGCCATGCACGGCCACGTGCTGGCCGAAGCGGCGTTGCACGGCACCTACACATTGAATCCTGCGCTGGGTTGAGCGCGTCTGCAGGGCCGGGCCAAACCCGACTTTGCTTTCTGTAGCCATGCTCGCCTGCTTTTCGCCCAGTCGAGCATGGCTGGCCTCTATAAAGCCCCGATCGAGCCGGCTCGACCTTACCGGCTGCACTTCTCATCTGTTTTTCAGTGGCACCGGCGCGAACACCAGCGTGTCGCCACGTGCGGTATGCAGGGTCAACGGCCCCGCGCGACCCATGATCAGTGTGGAGGCCCCCAGAATCCTGCGCTTGGCTTCGGTTTCCTGTTCGCCTTTGGCACCGAAGCATCCCTTCAGGTTCTGTTCCATGCTGCCCAACGTGAGCTGGCTGTCTTTCAACGTGTATGGGCCGCCCATGCCGTTGCACAGGTTCAGCACGTTGGCACTGGTGCCGCGGAACAACAGACCGACGGGCGGATCACTGGCGATGAACAGTGCATCCAGGCGCTTGCCGTTGCCGTCGACTGCGTGGGTGAGATGCCACTCGTATGCCTGTAGGCGTTGCAGATCGCTGGCATCACTGGCTGCCGCGAGGCCGGCAGGCGTTGTGGCCAGCAGGAGCGCGAAAATGCGGGAAAGAATCATGCCTGTCTCCTTGGCGGTTGGGTATGTAGAGTCGAGCCATGCTGGACTGCCTTCTTCCCAGCCGAGCATGGCTCTACTTCAAGGTGTCCCATGGAAGAAGGGCGACCTCGCGGCCGCCCTTCTGTTTTCTTACTTCTTCTCGATGGCCGACTCGACCACCATGTCCAGCACATACGCCTGCGACGGCGCATCAGCCGGCGGGTTCTTCACTTCGTAGCGCTTCACGCGCACCACGTTGCGCACGCCGTCTTCGTGGGTGTAGCCCTCGATGTTGCCGTAGAAGTTCTCGAACTTGCCCGGCTCACCCTGCTTCAGGCCCTTGTCGTCGAACTTGACCTCACGCACCTGCAGGCACTGGTAGTCCGGGATCAGCGGGTGCGAGCACTTCTCGGTCTTCGCGGCCACTTCCAGGAACACGGTTTCGCCGGCGCCGCCATAGCGGGTTTCAGCGGTCGGTTCCGGGTTGAACACCAGCACGTCGCCCTTGGCGGTGGTCAGGGTCAGCTTGCCATCGGCATCCTGCTCGGCCTTCAGCTCGCCCTGCAGGCGGCTCGACACGGCCTCGTCCAGCGCCATCAGCGCCTTGTCGGTGCAGGCCATCATGGTCGAGGCCATCGCACTGACCGTCAGCTTGCCGTCGGCCAGTGTGTAGCCGCCACCCATGTGGTTGCAGGCGTTGCTGACCGACAGGCGGCCATCAGCGAAGTCCAGGGTGACCGGCTTGTCTTCGCGGGCGAACAGCGCGTCGATGCGCTTGCCGTCGGCGGCGGTGGCCTGCTGCAGCAGCCAGTGCTGGCTCTGCAGGCGCTGCGCGTCCAGGTGCGCCAGCGTCTGCTGGTCTGCTGCCTTGGCCGCGGCCGGGGCCACGTCGTCGCCGCCGGTGCCGGCCGGGGCCGGGGTCTGGCTGCAGGCGGCCATCAGGGCCAGCGGGAGGAGCAGGGTGAGCTTGCGGTTCATGGTGATTCTCCTTGGGGAACCGTGGGGGAAACGGGGTGGGGCCGGCATCGGGGTTACCGTGCCCCGGCGCTGTTCAGCTGCCGGACGGCAACCACAGCAGCAGCGCCGCGCCCAGCGCGATGCGGTAAATGGCGAAGGCGGTGAACCGGTGCGACTTGATGTAGCCCATCAGCCACTTCACTACGACGAAGCCGGTGACGGCCGCGGCAAGGAAGGCCACGCCCACGTCGGCCCAGTTCTCGCTGCCCAGCTGCCCGGCCTTGGCCATCTCCAGGAAGGTATAGGCGCTGGCGGCGAACATGGTGGGAATGCCGACCAGGAACACGAACTCGGCGGCGGCGGCGCGGCGGCTCAGGCCCAGCAGCATGGCCAGGAAGATCGCCGAGGCCGAGCGCGAGGTGCCGGGGAACACGCCGGCCACCACCTGCGCCAGGCCCACACCGATCGCCACTGTCCAGGTCACCTGGTCGCGGTCGGGCAGGCGCGCGGTATAGGCCTCCACCAGCAGCATCCAGACGCCACCGATGATCAGTGCCCAGGCCACCGGGCTGACCGTCTCCGGCAGCGACCAGCCGGCCTTGCGCACCACCAGGCCGACCACGGCGGTGACCAGGAAGGCCGCGCCCAGCTTGAACACGTACTCGCGGTTCTCGCGCTGGTTCAAGCCGGTGGCCAGCTGCAGCAGGCGCTGGCGGAACACCAGCACCACGGCCACGATCGCGCCGGCCTGGATGACGATGTTGAAGAAGTCCGAGCGGGCACCCAGCCAGTGCTGGGCGATGAGCAGGTGGCCGGTGCTGGAGATCGGCAGGAATTCGGTCAAGCCTTCGAGGATGCCCAGCAGCAGGGCGGAGAGCAGGTCGGACATGGACAGTGCGGGCACGCGCGGCAGGTAGGAAGAAGGTCGAGAGGATAGACGATCCCTGCTGCACCAAACGGGTGCGTCTGGTGCTGGGTGCACCCAATTGGTGCGCCCGATTTGCACCGGTCCAGGGCACCCTTTTTGAAATCAATGACTTGCAGCCTGCGAAAAGTTGGCACGGTCGTTGCTGTACCTCAGCAGGCATTCATCCCCATCCGAGGTCGTACCGATGTCCGTGGAAAACGTTGAGAAGCTGATCAAGGACAACCAGATCGAGTTCGTCGATCTGCGCTTTGTCGACATGCGTGGTGTCGAGCAGCACGTGACCTTCCCGGTCAGCATCATCGAGCCGTCGCTGTTCGAAGAAGGCAAGATGTTCGACGGCAGCTCGATCGCCGGCTGGAAGGGCATCAACGAGTCGGACATGGTGCTGCTGCCGGATACTGCCAGCGCCTACGTCGACCCGTTCTACGCCGATCCGACCATCGTGATCAGCTGCGACATCCTGGACCCGGCCACCATGCAGCCGTATGGTCGTTGCCCGCGCGGCATCGCCAAGCGCGCCGAGGCTTACCTGAAGTCCTCCGGCATCGCCGAAACCGCGTTCTTCGGCCCGGAGCCGGAATTCTTCATCTTCGACTCGGTCCGTTTCGCCAATGAAATGGGCAATACCTTCTTCAAGGTCGATTCCGAAGAAGCCGCCTGGAACAGCGGTGCCAAGTACGACGGCGCCAACAGCGGCTACCGTCCGGGCGTGAAGGGTGGCTACTTCCCCGTGCCGCCGACCGACACCCTGCACGACCTGCGCGCCGAGATGTGCAAGACCCTGGAACAGGTCGGCATCGAAGTGGAAGTGCAGCACCACGAAGTGGCCACCGCAGGCCAGTGCGAGATCGGCACCAAGTTCAGCACCCTGGTGCAGAAGGCCGACGAACTGCTGCGCATGAAGTACGTCATCAAGAACGTCGCGCACCGCAATGGCAAGACCGTCACCTTCATGCCCAAGCCGATCGTCGGCGACAACGGCAGCGGCATGCACGTGCACCAGTCGCTGTCCAAGGGCGGCACCAACCTGTTCTCCGGTGACGGCTACGGTGGCCTGAGCCAGCTGGCGCTGTGGTACATCGGCGGCATCTTCAAGCACGCCAAGGCCATCAATGCCTTCGCCAACTCGGGCACCAACAGCTACAAGCGCCTGGTGCCGGGCTTCGAAGCGCCGGTGATGCTGGCCTACTCGGCCCGCAACCGTTCGGCCTCGTGCCGCATTCCGTGGGTCTCCAACCCGAAGGCGCGCCGCATCGAAATGCGCTTCCCGGATCCGATCCAGTCCGGCTACCTGACCTTCACCGCGCTGATGATGGCCGGCCTGGACGGCATCAAGAACCAGATCGACCCGGGCGCACCGAGCGACAAGGACCTGTACGACCTGCCGCCGGAAGAAGAGAAGCTGATCCCGCAGGTCTGCTCCTCGCTGGACCAGGCGCTGGAAGCGCTGGACAAGGACCGCGAGTTCCTGAAGGCCGGTGGCGTGATGAGCGATGACTTCATCGACGGCTACATCGCGCTGAAGATGCAGGAAGTGACCAAGTTCCGCGCGGCCACCCACCCGCTGGAATACCAGCTGTACTACGCCAGCTGACCGGATGCGATGGCGGTGGGCTTCCCCTCCCACCCGCCGCCATCGCTTCCGTTCTCGCGGCTGGGGAGCCGCAAGGCGGGCGCAGGCCCGCCGTTGTAGAGCGGACTGTCAGTCCGCTGCATTGGAACGCGGGCCTTTGGCCCGCTTATCCAGGGGCAAGAGAAAGACCGGATACGCGACCAGGGCCGCCCTCCCTCCCGCGTCGGTCGTGCAAGGAGAAAGGCACGGCCGTCCCGGCCCTGTATGTGTCCGGTGCAACAGCCACGGCCATCATCTGATGGCCGCGGGTTGCCTGATGCCAACGCGCGTCTGCGCGCTGGCCCCATCCACCATCGGGACATGCGCATGAAACTGATCTCCGCCATCATCCGGCCGTTCAAGCTCGACGAGGTCCGCGAGGCCCTGTCCGACGCAGGCGTGTCGGGCATCACCGTGACCGAAGTGAAAGGCTTCGGTCGCCAGAAGGGCCACACCGAGCTGTATCGCGGCGCCGAGTACGTCGTCGATTTCCTGCCCAAGATCAAGATCGAAACCGTGGTCACCGACGAGCGTGCCGACGCGGTGATCGAAGCGATCCAGTCGTCGGCAGGCACCGGCAAGATCGGTGACGGCAAGATCTTCGTCACCGCCGTCGAACAGGTCATCCGTATCCGCACCGGCGAAATCGGTGCCGACGCGCTGTAACCCCCCTTCCGGAGACTCCCCCATGAAGATGCGCCTTCTCACCGGGTGGCAAGCCCGGTTCCATGTCGTGTGGCTGTTGATGCTGCTCAGCGCGTTCGCCGCCGGTGCGTGGCCGGGCAGCGCCCATGCCCAGGCACAGGTGTCGCCGCTGCCGAGCGAAACCGTAGCGGTTGAACCGTTGCAGGCCCCGGTGGCCGCAGCACCTGCCGCTGCCGAAGCAACGGCCCCGGCGTTCGACCACGGTGACGTGGCCTGGATGCTCACTTCCACCCTGCTGGTGCTGCTGATGGTGGTGCCGGGCCTTGCCCTGTTCTACGGCGGCCTGGTGCGTTCGAAGAACGTGCTGTCGGTACTCAGCCAGATCCTGGTGGTGTTCTCGCTGGTGCTGCTGCTGTGGGTGGCGTATGGCTACAGCGCGGTATTCAGCGCCGGCAACCCATTCTTCGGCTCGTTCACCGAATTCGCCTTCCTCAAGGGCTTCACTACGGAGTCGGTCGGCAACACGCCGATCAAGGGCCTGCCGGATTACCTGTTCGTCGCCTTCCAGTCGACCTTCGCGGGCATCACCACTGCGCTGATCGTTGGTGCCTTCGCCGAACGCATCAAGTTCCGTGCGGTGCTGCTGTTCTCGGCGCTGTGGTTCACCCTCAGCTACATCCCGATGGCGCACATCGTCTGGGGGGGCGGCTACCTGGGTGAGATGGGCGCGATCGATTTCGCCGGTGGCACCGTGGTCCACATCAACGCAGGCGTTGCCGGCCTGGTAGCCGCATGGTTCGTCGGCAAGCGCCTGGGCTATGGCCAGACCGCGCTGAAGCCGCACAACGTGCCGTTCACCTATATCGGCGCGATGCTGCTGTGGGTGGGTTGGTTCGGCTTCAACGCCGGCTCCGCCGCCGCGGCCGATACCGTAGCTTCACTGGCCTTCCTCAACACCGTGCTGGCCACGGCTGCGGCTGTACTCGGCTGGACGCTGGTGGAAGCGATCAGCAAGGGCAAGCCGTCGGCACTGGGCGCGGCCTCGGGTGCGGTGGCCGGCCTGGTCGGCATCACCCCGGCCTGCGGCACCGTCGGCCCGCTCGGCGCGATCGTCATCGGCTTCGTCGCCGGCGTGGTCTGCGTGTGGGGCGTGACCGGCCTCAAGCGCCTGCTGAAGGTGGACGACACCGCCGACGTGTTCGGTGTGCATGGCGTCGGCGGCATCGTCGGCGCGATCCTTACCGGCGTGTTCAGTGCGCAGTCGCTGGGTGGCACCAAGGCCGATCTGGATATCGCGCACCAGGTCTGGGTGCAGGTGGTCAGTGTCGGTCTCACCGTGGTGTGGTCGGCCGTGGTGACCGCGGTCATCCTGCTGGTGGTCAAGGTCGTGGTCGGCCTGCGCGTGACCGAAGAGGCAGAGCGCACCGGCCTGGATGTGACCTCGCACGGCGAATCGGCCTACGAGGCCTGAAGTAGCGGTGCATGGACGGGGTGGGTGCCGACCGTTGGTCGGCACTTCCACTGTCCTCGTTCTGGTAGGTGCCAAGCTTGCTTGGCACGGGGTCTGGGTCTGCTCTGGTGGGTGCCGACCGTTGGTCGGCACAGCCGGTAGCCCATCCACGCATGGCGTGGATCTACCGCATCCTCTCTGGTGGGTCCCAAGCTTGCTCGGCACGGCGGCATGCATCATCGCGCCCGATCGCGCACAATCAGGCCATGCGCCCGATCCGCACTGCCTTCATGCTCTCGGCCTGCCTGTTGCTGGCCGCCTGTGCCTCCGCGCCACGGGAGACGCACAACCCGCTCGCCACCTGGGTGCCGTCGCCCAACCAGAACGCGCGCACGCCGGTCATCATCGTCATCCACCACACCGAGCAGAAATCGGTGCAGCAGAGCCTGCACACGCTGCGCACGGCCAACAGTGGTGGACCGGTCAGCGCGCACTACCTGATCGGCGCCGATGGCCATCGCTACCAGCTGGTGGCCGATGTGCGCCGCGCCTGGCATGCGGGGGCCGGACGCTGGGGCACCATCACCGATCTCAATTCGGCCTCGATCGGCATCGAACTCGACAACGATGGCCGCAGCCCGTTCAGTGCGGCGCAGATCGAATCGCTGATCGTGCTGCTGCGTGACCTCACCACGCGCCTGAACATCCCGCCGCGCCAGGTGATCGCCCACGCCGACCTGGCACCGACGCGCAAGCAGGATCCGAGCCGCTTCTTCCCGTGGCAGCAGCTGGCCGAAGCCGGCTTCGGGGTGTGGCCGCGCGCCGCCGATGGTGCTGCGCCGGAGGGCTTCGATGCATGGGCCGCGCTGGCACGCTTCGGTTATCCGCTGGACAACCGCGAGGCGGCGGTACGAGCGTTCCACCGCCGCTTCCGTGGCAGCGACACCCTGCCGAAAACACTCGACGCCGAAGACGCGCGCATCCTGCATTCGCTGTTGCTGCAGACCCCATGAGCCAGTAGTGCCAGCCCATGGCTGGCAGCCTCACTCCATCCCAAGCTCGCTGCGCAGTGCCGCCACATGCCCGCGCCCAACAGGCAACTCGCTGCCGTCGCTCAGCATCAGCCAGTAGCGGCTGCCCGAGGCCGCATGCAGGGTACGCACCTGGCGCAGGTTGACCAGGTAGGAACGATGGCAGCGGACGAAATCCGCAGGCAGCACGCTGGCCAGCGCGGCCAGGGATTTGTCATGTAGTTCACTGCCGCCGTCGCGCAGGCGCACCTGGCTGTAGTCGCCGTCGGCGCGTATCCAGAGCACGTCCGCCAGTTCGACGGTCGCGGTACCTTGCGCGCGCCAGATGCCCAGATACCGCGCGCGACCGGCGCGGACGCCCCCGGTGTCGAGCAGCCGTTCCAGCGCGTGGGCAAGGCGCTCGCGTGAGAAGGGCTTGGGTACGAAGTCGAGTACGCCGTGTTCGAACGCCTGCAATGCACGCTCGCGGTGTGCCGACACCACCACGCACTGGTAGCGCCCGGCCACAGCGCGGCGCAGCAGCTCGAAGCCATCGTCGCCGCCAAGGTTGAGGTCCAGCAGCAGGCCGTCGTAGACGCTGCGCTGCAACCGGTCGCCGGCCGCTTCCAGATCGGCCACCGCATCGAAACGCGCCCGTGCACCGGCCACCTCGCTGCACAGGCGCAGCAGGCGCTGTCGCACCAGCGGCTCGTCCTCGACGATCAGGATGCGCATGTCAGCTCGATCCGGCCGCACCAGTGGTCACCGTCGATGCCCTGCACGAAGCTCCAGCCGGCGGGGCTGGCTGCCGCCAGACTGGCCTCGATGTAGCGCGTGCCGGTGCCACGTCCGCGATGCGGAGCCGAGCCTCGCGCACTGTGCAGTTCCAGTATCCAGCGCGCGTTGTCGCGCTGCACGCGCAGGCGGAAAGGGTGCAGTGCACAGGCGACAGCACCGGCATGGGTCAGTGCATTTTCCACCTGCGCATGCAGGATGCCGGGCGGCAACGAAATCGCCGCATCCTCGCCCTCGACGTCCAGCATCATGCGCCGGTCCAGGGCAAGACCGACGATATCCAGATGGCTGCGGCACAACGCCAACTCGTCCTGCAGGGGCACGCTCTGGCGGCTGCTGCTGTCGCGCAGGCGATCGAACTGATCAGCCAATGACTCCACCAGGCGGCTGGCGCGCATCGGCGACTGTTCGATCAGCTCCTGCAGGCAGGTCAGCGTGTTCATCAGCCAATGCGGCTGGATACCCCGTTGCAACAACTGCAGCGAAAGCCGCGCGCGCTCTTCGCGCAGCCGGGCGTTGTGCCGGTCCAGCGCCTGCCACTGGGCAGCGTGGCGCAGTAGCAGGAACACCATCATCACCGCCAGCAACAGGAAGTAAGGGCCATCAAGGAAGGCACCGCGTGCGACCAGCAGCGCGAGCAGGCCGGTAGACAGCAGCGCCAGGATCGGCCATCGGTCTTCCTGCTCCGCAGGCGTGCGCAGCAGCACCCACACCGAAGCGAGCAGGCTCAACAGCAGCACCGCCGCTGAGCGGGTGTCGAAGCCGGGCAATGCGATGGCCGCGGCCATGATCAGCGCCAGATAGATGACACCCCCCACCTTCGGCACGGCCACCTCGAAGCGACGCGCAAGATAGGCTGGCAGCAGCACGGCCGCGATGACATGCAGTGCAAGCAGCGCGACCAAGCGAACGCCGTGCCATGGGTAGGTGTAGCCCAGCAGTGATCTCCATGCCTCGACCGCGGGCAGTGCAAGTCCCACCACCCCCAGCGCCAGCAGCAGCCGCGCGCCGGGTTTGTGCGCCTGTCCCCGCAGCACGGCCAGGAAGTACAGGCACGCTGCCGCCAGCGCACCGGTGGCGAACGCGGCGATCAGCCACGGCAGGATCACTTGGCCGTACAGCACGGCGGCAGGCGCAATCAGTACCATCGCATCGGCACCATGCAGAGCAAAGCGTTGCCGTTGGCTGGACGCAAGCACCACCAGCTCATCGCTGGCGTTGGCCGAAGGAGGCGGCAGCACGCGGACGATGTCGATGCGTCCCGGCCGCTCTTCATCGGCAGTACGGCCGACCACGCCATTGCTGATCCACGGTGTGCCATTCCAGTACAGCTGGCTGGCCGCGCGCAGCGACAGTCGCAGGGCGCGGCCGTGATCACCGGCGTCGGCCGGCGCAGGCACATGCCAGCGCAGCCAGTACGGGCCGCGCCAGCGCGCCAGCGCGCGTTGGTCCAGTGGCTGCCAGGCCAGGTCCTGCGGCGGTCGCGTCGGCAGGGGGCCGGATGCTCCGAGGTTCGCAGGTGCCATCTCCGCCCCGCGCACCTGCACCATTCCGGGCGGGGGCGTCGTCGCGATCAGCCACGCGGCGACGGCCGCAAGCAATACAACGAGGACAGCCAGGGTTCGTAGGATCTGCATGGCGGCCATCGTATCGGCTGCGCGGAGACATTGGGCTGCCGTCTGGAGACGTTCGGCAGACGGACGCGTCCGCAACGCGGCGAGGGAGCAGATGCTGGCGGCGCACATCCTTCCATCGGAGCCCACCATGACCCGCAGCGCCTCCACCTCCTCCAGCCGTTTCCAAGTTCGTCGCCCTGTCGTGGCTGCCACCCTCGCCGCGCTCAGCCTGGCCCTGGCCGCGGCCCTTCCCGCGCAGGCCAGTCCGGCGGCGCTGGCATTCGAGCCCTACACACTGCAGACCAAGGGCCATGGCGATATTCCCGCCGAGATCGCCACGCTGGAGGTGCCACGTCGGCACAGCGAGCCGGACGGTCCGCGCCTGCACCTGAAGGTGGTGCGCCTGCGCGCGACGGCCGGCAATGGCCGCGCGGCACCGGTGGTCTACCTGGCGGGTGGTCCGGGTGGTTCCGGTATCGACACTGCACGGGGTCCCCGCTGGCCGGTGTTCGACCAGGTGCGGCGCGAATCCGACGTGCTGCTGCTCGACCAGCGCGGCGCCGGCCAGTCCGAGCCGCCGCCGGAATGTCCGCATGAAACACGTTTCGACGACTCCCAACCGCTGCAGCGCGATACGGCTCTGGCCGCAGTGCAGGCCACGGCGGCGAAGTGTGTAGCGTTCTGGCGTCAGGCCGGCGTCGACCTCGGCGCTTACACCACGGCCGAGAGTGCCGGCGACCTTGACGATCTGCGGCGCGCGCTGGACGTGCCGAAGATCAGCCTGTGGGGCATGAGCTACGGCACCCACCTGGCCTTGGCCACGGTACGCCTGCATGGTGGCGGTCTGGAGCGCGTGGTGCTGATGGGGTCCGAAGGTCCCGACGATACGCTGAAGCTGCCGCTGAGCAGCGACGCGCTGCTGCAGGAGCTGGCGGTGCTTGCGCGCAAAGACGGCTTCGACGATCTCGCCGGATCGGTTGCCCGCGTGCTGCAAGCGCTGCGTGAGCAGCCGCGGCAGGGCCGCAGCCACATGCATGAGGGTAAGCAGGTCACCATCGGCCTGTACGACGCGCAGATCGTCATCGCCAACATGCTGGGGCAGCGCATCACCCAGCAATGGCTGCCGTTGGTGCTGCGCGAGGCCGAGCGCGGCAACTACGATCCGCTGGCAGACCTGGTGCTGATCGGGCGTGCCCAGTTCGCACAGTTCCCGGCCATGGGCCTGGCGATGGACGTTGCTTCCGGGCAGAGCCCGCAGCGCCGGGCGCTGGCCGAAGCACAGGCACGCCAGAGCCTGTTCGGCGACGGGCTGAACTTCCCGTTCCCGGCCATCGGCGAAGGCCTCGGCCTGGCCGATCTGGGTGAGGGCTTCCGCGGGCCGCTACACAGTGAGGTGCCGGTGCTCTTCATCAGCGGCACGCTGGATGGACGCACGCCCCCGGCCAATGCCGCTGCACTGCTGCCGGGGTTCAGCAACGGCCACGCGCTGCTGGTGCGCAATGCAAGCCACCACAACGAGCTGTGGACCGGCAATCCCGCCATCGCCCGCAATATCGTCGACTTCCTCTCTGGCCGTGCCGTGAGCGACACCGTGCTGGACGTGCCGCCGCCGGTGTTCGCCACCCACGGCAGTGAGTCGCTGGGCGGCAAGCGATAAGGCCCGTCGTGCGGCGCAGGATGCGATCCCGGTCCTGCGCCACGCCCGATTGCACTACATTGGGGCAATGACTGACCTCATCGCCCCCTTCAACCGCACGTGCTGGAGCCTGATTGCGCTTGCCGTGCTTGCTGGCTGTTCCACCACCGGCACCCGTCCCGAAGCGCCTGCTGCAGCAAAGCCTTCGGCCATCTACGCCAAGGTCGCCTGGAGCACGTTGCCGGCCGTATCCGATAGCGACCTGCTGGCAGGTTTCGCCGCCTGGCGCAGTAGCTGCACCCGGCTGAAGAACGATGCGACCTGGGCCAGGCCCTGCGCGACCGCCGGCACCGTGTCCGACAAGGACGTCAGCGCGATCCGTGCATTCCTGCAGCGCGATCTCGATGTCTATTCCCTTCGTGCCGGCGGCCACCAGGCCGACGGGCTCATTACCGGCTACTACGAACCGATCTATCCCGGCAGCCTCACCCGCACGGCCACTGCCACGGTGCCGGTGTACGGCACGCCCGATGATCTGGTGGTGGTGCAGTTGGACAGTCTCTACCCGGAACTGAAGGGCAAGCGCCTGCGCGGGCGCGTCGAGGGCAAGGTGCTCAAGCCCTATGACGACGCCGGTACCATCGCGGCCAAGGGCGCCAAGGCGCCGGTGCTGGCCTGGCTGACTGATCCGATGGACCTGCAGCTGCTGCAGATCCAGGGATCCGGCCGGGTGCGACTGGGCGATGGCACGCAGGTGCGGCTGGCCTATGCAGAACAGAATGGCCACCCGTACCGCGCCATCGGTCGCTGGCTGGTGGACCAGGGCCAGCTGAAGAAGGAAGACGTCACCATGGACGCCATCCGCACCTGGGCCCGAGCCAATCCCGCACGCGTGCCGGAACTGCTGCGCAGCAATCCCAGCTACGTGTTTTTCGTGCGCAACCCGGACAGCCCGGAAGGTCCACGCGGTTCACTGAACGTGCCGCTCACCGCCGGTTACAGCGTGGCAGTGGACCGCACCGTGGTGCCGCTGGGCAGCCTGCTGTGGCTGTCCACCACGCGCCCGGACGGCAGCCCGGTGGTGCGCCCGGTGGCCGCGCAGGACACCGGCGGTGCCATCGCCGGTGAAGTGCGCGCCGACCTGTACTGGGGCAGCGGCGATGCCGCCGGCAAGCTGGCCGGTGACATGAAGCAGAAGGGCAACATCTGGATGCTGTGGCCGAAGGGCGTGGCGTTGCCGGCGCCGGCCCAATGAAGCGCTCACCTGCGTGCTGCAAGGTCGGGCGATAATGGCGCCATTCCGAACTTTCCGGCCGCGTCTGCGGCCAGGACCTCCGCAATGACCTACGCAAAGCACAACGCAAGATCCGGCGCGAAATCCGCCGCAAAGAAGTACTACAAGCACTGGGCCGAATCGGGCCTGGGCAAGGGCAACGTGCTGATGGAAGCACGCGGCGAGAAGATCGTGCGCCAGGTGGAAATCTACGGCACCAAGATGGTCTGGGCCGACGAGCATGCCCACAGCGACGACCGCTTCCTGCTGGCCGACCAGCCGGTGTCGTTCCTGGATTTCGACGAGGACGACGAAATCTCCGCGCGCGAATTCGAAAGCGCCTGGAAGAAGGCCAGGGAAGCCACCGGCTACCCGGTGTAAGCACCGCTCCACCCCCGCCTTTGCAGCGTCGAGCCATGCTCGACTGCTGTTTGCCAGGAGCCGTCGAGCACGGCTCGACTCTACATGGCAGGCGCATGAAATGTTATAGAATTACATTTCATCCGCACCCTTCCACCCCCATGAAGACCTCCACGCTGGTGGCCGCGCTCGCGGCCGCCCCGTTCGCCCCTGAAGCATTCGCCCAGTCCGCCGACGCCGCGCTCACCCTCGGCAAGGTCGATGTGCACCAGCACAGCGAGGGGCAACTGAGCGCACACCAGGTGCTGACCTCGGTGGACGTGCTGGGCGCGGACCAGATCGAAGACCGCAACGTCTCGCACAGCTGGGAACTGCTGGGGCAGATGCCCGGCATCCAGCTCACCGAAACCCGGCAGGGGGCCGAATCGGGCAAGGTCAGCTTCCGCGCCTTCAACGGCGAGGGCTACCTCAACGCCATCAAGACCCTCATCGATGGCATCCCCAGCAACGTCAACAGCGGCAACCAGCGCTTCATCGACATGCTGTTCCCGCTGGAGATCAGCTACATCGAAGTGGTGCGCGGAACCAACGACCCGCGCTACGGCCTGCACAACATCGGCGGCAACGTGAACTTCGGTACGCGCCAGGGCGGCAACTACACCGATGCGCGGCTGGCTTACGGCAGCTACAACACCCGCGATGCGCAGCTGGCGATCGGCCGCGAAAGCAATGGCTTCGCTCAGAACTACTTCGTCGGCACCCAGGCCAGCGATGGGTACCGCGACCACGACACCTCGAAGAAGTATTCGCTGGGTGGCAAATGGTTCTACGGGTCGCTGGACAACGGCCTGCGCGTGGGCCTGAGCGCGCGCGCCTACCACCACGAAGCGGACGAACCCGGCTTCATGACGGCCGACGAACTGCGCACGCATCGTCGTGGCAGCGACCTGCGCAACGGCAACGATGGCGATGACCGCGACATGCGGCAGATCGCCGCGCACGTGGACTTGAAGCTGTCCGACGCGCTCACCTTCGGCACGCGGCTGTACTACAACCGCTACGAAGACGACCGCCGCGTGACCTTCAGCGACCTGCCCACCGGCAACCTGCCGCGCCAGCGCCGCGTGTGGGATGAGCGCCAGACCGGCCTGCTCAGCACGCTCACCTGGCAGGCCAGCCCCGCGCTTACCGTCGAAGGCGGCCTGAACTACGAGCAGCAGGACAACGGCTACGTCCGCGAGCGCTACGCCTACGCCGAACCCACCGATTTCAGCCAGGCACCGGCGCGCGTGCAGAACAACGACCGCCACAGCTTCGACAACTGGGGTGCCTACGTGCAGGCCATCTACCAGCCCGGCGAGGCGTGGAAGATCGTGCCGGCCTACCGTATCGACCGCTTCAGTGGTAGCACGCACCTGATGAGCGGGATCAGCGCCCGCCTGCAGGACTACGGCACGATCGGCCAGCCCAAGCTGAGCGTCATCCACAGCCTGGGCCAGACCACCCACGTCTACGCGAACTGGGGCCGCACCTTCCAGGTACTGACCGGCTCCACCGCACCGGCCTACCTCACCCCGGGGCAGACGCCGATGCAGCCGTCCACCAACACCGGCACGGAGCTGGGCCTGAAATTCCAGCCGTTTGCCGGCAGCCAGGCACGCCTGGCGGTGTGGCAGCAGGATGCGGAGAACGAGGTATCCAACATGCCGGCTACCGGTACGACGGTCACCTTGGGCAAGACCCGCCGACGCGGCGTGGATGCGCAGCTGAGCCTGCAGATGGGCGACGACTGGACGGTCTGGGCCTCGCACGCCTACCAGGAAGCGAAGATCACCCGCGACGACCGCGATGCCAGCGTTTCCCTGCAGGGCCGCGAAGTGGCCGCGACCCCGCGCCACATCAGCAATCTGGGCGTGGACTACCGCGCCACTGATGCGCTGCGGCTGGGCCTGCAGGCGCGTGCACAGGGCGATTACTACCTGGAAGAGCGCAACGCGGCCGGCAAGTTCGGAGGCTTCGCCGTGCTCGACCTCAGCGCCGCGTACCAGATCAACCCGCGCTGGAGCGTGGACCTGCAGCTGAAGAACGTCACCGGCCGCGAGTACGCCTACGCCTGGTACGACAGCTTCTTCTGGGACAGCGCCCGCCCGATGTTCTCGCCTGCCCCGGGCCGCAGCGTGTTCGTCGGCCTGAACATGAAGCTGTAATCGGCCACGCACCCGGTAGTGGTCGAGCCTGCTCGACCTGCGGCAGGGGTCAGAGCCCTTTCCTGACGGAAAGGGCTCTGACCCCGAACCCACGTTTTGCACTACATTGGTGCAATGTCCGACCCCGCACCCCCGCCGTCCCTCGATGCCCTCGGCACGCCGCTGGCCTGGGCCGGGGCCGATGGCTGCATTGCCGGCTGCAATCCGGCGTTCGCCCGCTGGCTGGGCGTCAGCGTCCGGCGCCTGTTGGGTCGGCCGCTGGCCGCACTGGAAGTGCAGGGCGAGGCACTGGCCCATTTCCTGGCCCGCGATGAACGCGACAGCCTGCGCCTGAACCGGCTGGCGCTCGCGGTGCCCGGCGAGGCCCCGCGCTTCGCCGAGGGCTGGATGAGCCGCCGCGACGATGGCGGCTGGCTGCTGGAGGCGCATCCGGTCGATGAATTTCCCGGGCTGGACCCGACCCAGGCCCTGCCCAGCGCGCTCAGTGCAGCGCTGAAGGGGCTGGCCCACGAGCTGCGCAACCCGCTGGCCGGGCTGAAGGGCGCGGCCCAGCTGCTGGCCCGCCGCGCGGCCCAGCGCGATGCCAGCGAACGCGAGCTGATCGAACTGATCGGCTCGGAGATCGAGCGCCTCAACGGCCTGCTCGACCAGCTGCTGTCGCCGGCCCCGGCCGCGCCGCATGCCGAACTGAACATCCATGCCGCGCTTGAGCGCGTGCTGCGACTGGCCGAGAACGAGGCCGGCTGGGCGGTACGCCTGCAGCGCGACTACGACCCCAGCATTCCCGAATTCCATGGCGACGCCGACCGCCTCACCCAGGCGGTGTGGAACCTGGTGCGCAACGCGATCCAGGCCGGTGCCGGCAACATCACCCTGCGTACCCGCGTGGAGCATGGCGTGCGCATCGCCGAGCAGCTGCACACGCTGGCGTTGCGCCTGGAAATTGCCGACGACGGCCGTGGTGTACCCGAGGAACTGGCCGAGCACCTGTTCCTGCCGCTGGTCAGTGGCCGCGCCGAAGGCACTGGCCTGGGCCTGGCGCTGGCCCAGCAGGTGGCGCGCGAGCACCGCGGCACGCTGACCTACCGCTCGCGCCCGGGCCATACCGTGTTCACCCTGCTGCTGCCGATCGGCAACGGCGCCGCCCTGGCCGAGGAGGCCCCGCGCGATGTCTGAGTCTTCTTCGTCCCCGCAGCGCATCTGGGTGGTCGATGACGATCGTGCCGTGCGCTTCGTGCTGTGCACCGCGCTGCGCGAGGCGGGCTACCAGGTCGTCGATTTCGACAGCGCTGCGCCCGCGTTGCAGGCGTTGAACGAGGGCCCACCGCCGGCGCTGCTGTTCACCGACGTGCGCATGCCCGGCGACGACGGCCTGGTGCTGCTGGACAAGCTGAAAGCCGCATTGCCGCAGCTGCCGGTGTTGGTGATGTCGGCCTATACCGATGTGGCCAGCACGGCCGGTGCGTTCCGTGGTGGCGCGCATGAATTCCTGTCCAAACCGTTCGACCTGGACGACGCGGTGGCGCTGGCGCAGCGTGTGCTGCCGGCAATTGCGCCGGCACTGGCGGCGCCCACACCTGCGGCGGAAGCGCATAGCGACCAACCGCCGCAACTGGTGGGCGATACCCCGCCGATGCGCGCGCTGTTCCGTGCCATCGGCCGCCTGGCGCAGGCGCCGCTGGCGGTGCTGATCACCGGCGAGACCGGCACCGGCAAGGAGCTGGTGGCCAATGCGCTGCATCGCGAATCGCCGCGCGCGCAGGGGCCGTTCGTCGCGCTCAATACCGCTGCAATCCCCTCCGAGCTGCTGGAAAGCGAGTTGTTCGGCCACGAGGCTGGTGCCTTCACCGGCGCGCAGCGCCGCCATATCGGCCGCTTCGAACAGGCCGACGGCGGCACGCTGTTCCTCGATGAGATCGGCGACATGCCGCTGCCGCTGCAGACGCGCCTGCTGCGCGTGCTGGCGCAGGGCGAGTTCTTCCGCGTGGGTGGCCGCGAGCTGATCCGCGTCGATGTGCGCGTGGTCGCCGCCACCCACCAGGATCTGGAAGGCCTGGTTGCACAGGGAAAGTTCCGCGCCGACCTGCTGCACCGCCTGGACGTGGTGCGCCTGCAGCTGCCGCCGCTGCGTGAGCGCCGCGAGGACATCGCGCAACTGGCCAGCACCTTCCTGGCCGCCGCCGCGCGCAAGCTGGATACGCCGCCGAAGCGCCTGACCGCTGCCGCACTGCAGGCGCTGCGCGAACACGACTGGCCGGGCAACGTGCGCGAACTGGAAAACGTGTGCTGGCGGATGGCGGCGTTGGCCGCCGCCGACACCATCGGCGTGGCAGACGTCGATACCGCGCTGAACCGCACGCGCGGCCGTCGCGGCAGCACCAGCGGTGCCGATCCCGGCCAGTGGGAAGCGCTGCTGGCCGAATGGGCACGCCGTCAGCTGGCCGAAGGCGTGGAAGGGTTGCACGCGCAGGTGCGTGAGCGGGTCGACCATGCCCTGCTGGAGGCCGCGCTGCAGATCACCCATGGCCGTCGTGCCGAAGCCGCTGCCCGCCTGGGCCTGGGCCGCAATACCCTTACCCGCAAGCTGGGCGCTGGCCGCCGCCGCGGGGGCCATTGAACGGTCCCTGCACGCGATCCTCGCGCCCGCTTGCCGAACCGTTGATCGTTCATGGACGATGCCGTCCGTAGTGTCACCTGCAAGGAGTCTTCGATGCGTCTGTCCTTTGCCATCCTGCCGTTGTCCGCCGCCGTGCTGCTGTCTGCCTGTGGCAGCGCGCCGAAGAAGGCCGAGCCCACCCCGCCACCACCGACCGTGGTCAGCGCCGCGAAACAGGCCGAGGCCAATCTCTCGCCGGCCTCGGCCAGTATCGTCAGTGGCCGCATCGCGCTGATGGTGGAGCCCGGTGGCCTCCACATCACCGGCCTGATCGGTGGCCTGCAGCCGATGCAGCAGGCCGGCTTCCACATCCATGAGCGTGGCGACTGCAGCGCGGTGGATGCCAGCAGTGCCGGCAATCACTTCAATCCCGGTGGCGCTGCGCATGGCCGCGCCGGCACCGGCAAGCACCACCTGGGCGACATGGACAATCTGCGTGCCGACGCCCAGGGCCGCGCCAACGTCGATATCCACCTCAAGGGCGTTACCCTTGGCGGAGGCGCCGCCACCGATATCGCCGGACGTGCACTGGTCGTGCATGCCAACGCCGACGACTATCGCAGCCAGCCCGCCGGCAATGCCGGCGTCCGCATCGCCTGTGGCGTGATCCGGGTTGTCCGCTGATCACTGCAGGCATCATCCAGGGAGAGATTCCATGCGTTTGATCCACACGTCGCTGTTCGCAGCCATTGCTGCACTGGGCCTGGCGGCCTGCAACCAGCAGCCGGCCGCGCCGCAGGCTGAAACCCCGCCGGCCGCACCGGCCGACGGCGCCACCACCGAACCGGCCGCAACGCCGGCGCCGGCCGCTGCAGCGGCCACCGATGCCACCGCCACCGCCGAACTGGCACCGACCCAGGGTAACGAGACCAAGGGCAGCGTCACCTTCAAGGTGGTTGACGGCAAGGTCCACGTGACCGGCCAGATCAGCGGCCTGAAGCCGGGCAGCGAGCACGGCTTCCACATCCACGAGAAGGGCGACTGCAGCGCCCCGGACGGCATGAGCGCCGGTGGCCACTTCAACCCGGGCAAGCAGGATCACGGCAGCGTGTCCGCTGATCCGCACCACGGTGGCGACATGCCCAACATCAAGGCCGACGACAAGGGCGTGGCCACCATCGACGGCCCGGTGTCGAGCAACGTCAACATCGGCAAGGGTGATGACTTCGACATCATCGGCCGTGGCCTGATCGTCCACGCCGACGCGGACGACTACAAGACCCAGCCGACCGGCAACGCCGGCGCGCGCCTGGCATGTGCGGTGATCCAGAAGGCCCCGTAAGGGCGCTTTTGCTGGAAACGGAAAACGCCGGTGCAAGCCGGCGTTTTTCTTTTGCATCGCTTTCTGTAGAGCCGAGCCCATGCTCGGCTGTGCTTCCGGCGGCCTGAGCCGAGCATGGGCTCGGCTCTACAGCAATACGCACGGCGGTCGCGCCCCGGCGAAACGCAATTGCACGGTAGCGCCGGGCCATGCCCGGCGGCGCGCATCCGCAGATCAGCGCGCCAGCAGCTCGCGCGCGTCCTGCCCTGCCTCGCAGTGCACGAACAGCACCGGCACGCCGTGCGCTTCCAGCACCGCGGCCATCTGCCGCTGACGCATCAGGAACTGCTCGTAGATGCCCTTCAGGCGGTCGCAGTCGTTCTTGCCGTGGTTGTAGTGCGCGCACCAGCCGGCCGGGTCGAACAGCGCCATGCGTGCCTCGCCATGGGTATAGCGCAGCAGCGGCTCGGGCGCGGCATTGAGCCACTCGTCCTCGCCCGGGGCCATGATCGCCGTCTCGATCAGCGGCCACAGCGCGGCCAGGCCCTGGTTGTCGTACTGCATCGACATCATCGCGGCCAGATCATTCACGGTGAAATAGCGTGCGTGCTCGATGCGGGCACCAAAGGTGTTCTGCGCCATCAACGCGGTGTCGGCATGGGCCATGCCGTTGGCCAGCAGCGTATCTTCCAGCGCCTCGGCCACCGCATGGGTGGTGGCCACGTCACTGCCGGTCAGCAGGAACGGCACCACACGCAGGCCACCACCCACCAGGCTGGCATCGGCCTGGAACGGCAGCGGCACGTCACCCTGGGCGTCGGTACCGAACGCCAGCAGGCGCGGGCCCTGGTTGCGGCCCGGCGCACGCATCTGCAGTTCTTCCAGCCGGCGATGGATCGGCCAGCCCGGGCGCAGCACTTCGGCCGGGTCGAAATGGGCGGCGGCGAACACCAGGTCCAGCTCGGCCACCTGCGGCACCAGCTTGGACAGGTCGCGGCCGACGCGATCGGCCAGTTCACCGGCCTGTTCGGCGCTGAGTACCGCCTGGCGGGGGATTTCGCCGCCGGCCAGTTCCAGGGCCAGCACGCCAAGGGCATTCATCGCGGGGTCGGGTTTGCTCATGGTTCCACGGTTGGCCCATCACAGGGCGGCAGCTACACTTGGCTCCATTATGCCTGCTCCGCCGTGCAGGCCATGTTGCAGACACCCTCATCCATGCCAGGTATCTCCATGCCCAACGCTCGTCCCGTCGCCATCCTCGGTGGCGTCCGCATTCCGTTCTGCCGCCAGAACACCGCGTATTCGGATGTCGGCAACCTCGGCATGTCGGTCCGTACGCTGGGCGCGCTGGTCGAACGTTTCGGCCTGCACGGCCAGCAGCTGGGTGAAGTGGCGATGGGTGCGGTGATCAAGCACTCCAGCGACTGGAACCTGGGCCGCGAAGCCACGCTGTCCTCCGGCCTGTCGCCGCTGACCCCGGGCATCACCCTGCAGCGCGCCTGCGGTACTTCGCTGGACAGCATCATCACCGTCGCCAACAAGATCGCGCTGGGCCAGATCGAATCCGGCATCGGCGGTGGTTCGGACACCACCTCCGACGTGCCGATCGTCTACGGCAAGAAGCTGCGCGCGCGCCTGCTGGCCGCCAACCGTGCCAAGAGCACCGGCGACAAGATCCGTGCGCTCACCGCCGGCTTCAAGTTCTCCGAACTGAAGCCCGAGTTCCCGGGCGTGGCCGAGCCGCGCACCGGCAAGAGCATGGGTGACCATTGCGAGGACATGGCCAAGGAATGGAACATCTCGCGCGATTCGCAGGACGAGTGGGCGGTGTCGTCGCACAAGAAGCTGGCTGCCGCCTATGAGCGTGGCTTCTTCAACGACCTGATCGCACCGTTCCGTGGCGTCGAGCGCGACAACATCCTGCGCCCGGATACCTCGCTGGAAAAGCTCGCCACGCTGAAGCCGGCCTTCGACAAGGTCTCCGGCCGCGGCACCCTGACCGCAGCCAATTCCACCCCGCTCACCGATGGCGCTGCCGCGGTGCTGCTGGCCAGCGAGGAATGGGCCCGCGCACACGGCCACGAACCGCAGGCGTACCTGCGTGATGCCCACGTCTCGGCCGTTGATTTCGTGCATGGTGAAGGCCTGCTGATGGCACCGACCGTGGCTGTGCCGGAGATGCTCAAGCGCAATGGCCTGACCCTGCAGGACTTCGACATCTACGAGATCCACGAAGCCTTCGCCGCGCAGGTGCTGTGCACCCTGCGTGCGTGGGAGAGCGAGGATTACTGCCGCAACCGCCTGGGCCTGGATGCACCGATGGGCCGCATCGACCCGGACAAGATCAACCTGCTGGGTTCGTCGCTGGCCACCGGCCACCCGTTCGCTGCCACCGGTGCCCGCGTGATTGCTACGGCCGCCAAGCAGCTGGCCGAACGCGGCGGCGGCCGCGCGCTGGTGTCGATCTGCACCGCCGGCGGCATGGGCGTGGTGGCGATCGTCGAACGCTGATTGTTGCGGCCGCACGCCAACCAAGGTTGGCGACTACCGGGTTCCACACATGAAAACGCCGCCCAATGGGCGGCGTTTTCGTTGGTGGCTCCGGTGGGTGCCGACCGTTGGTCGGCACACCTCAGCCATGCTTACGGCAACCGCGGATTACCGAATTCGTCGCGCTCTTCGTTGGCGTCATACACCGGCGGCTGCACTGCGATCGGCTGCTCTTCCACCGTGGCGCGTGCAGGCGCTTCAATGGCGCGCACCAGCTCCACGCTGTCCTCGCCGCGCTGCAGGCGCAGCGCATTGGCCAGGCACTGCGCGGCCAGCGCGTGCTCGCCACGTTGCGCGAACAGTTCACCCAGTGCTTCCCACGCCGGCGCACCGGCACCGGTCGCAATGGCCTCATGCAGGAACGTTTCGGCGGCATCCCACTGCTGCTGGGCCACGGCCACGCGGCCCTGTGCCAGGCGCAGCGCGGCCGACTCGTCGTGCACGTTGCGCCAGCGCGCCAGGTTGGCTTGTCGCGTGGCCAGACGCTCGGCCGGCAGGCGGCCATACAGCGCCACCAGTTCGTCGTCCCAGCGATGGTCCAGGGCCTGTTCCAGCGCCAGCAGCGCCGGCTCGTCCCAGTTCAGGGCAACCGCGCGGCTGGCATACGCGCCGACCACGTCCGGGGTGGGGCGCAGCGCCTTCGGCGTGGCTTCCCACTGCGCGGCCAGCGCGTTGACGTCGGCCGCTTCCAGCAGCGCCTGTGCGGCCAGGCGTGCTTCCAGTTCGCTGTTCGCGTCGGCCGGCAGCACCTTGCTCTGGCGCAGTGCACCCAGCTGGCCGTACGCCTCGTGGGCGCGGCCGGCCTGTGCCAGTGCTTCGGTGCGCAGCCACAGGCCGCGCGGCGGCAGCGGCTGGATCGCCGCCACGTCCAGTGCGTTGATCGCATCCACCGGCAGATCGCGCGCCAGCAGCTGTTCGGCGCGCAGCAGCGCCTGCAGGGTGGCATCGCTTTCGCCCAGGCGCTGCAGCAGCGCTTCACCGGCGGGGCCGTCGGCACGCGCCTGCGCACTGCGCACGGCGTTGGCCAGCGCCACCGCGCTCACTTCCGGATCCTTGGCGGCGCCGTCCAGCAGCTTCTCGGCACGCTGCCACTGGCCGTGCTCATAGGCCTGCAGGCCGTCGATCAGGCGCACCCGGCCCTGCTTGCGGCGGTAGCGGCCCCAGGCGCGGAACGGTGCAGCGATCAGGCTCCACAGCAGCCACAGTACCAGCACCGCGATCACCGACAGCAGCGCCACCTTGGGCAGGTTGCTGTGGTAGTCGTAGCCGCCGTAGCGCAGCGTCACTTCGCCGAAGCGGTTGAGGTCATCGGCGCCGAGCCATTGCGCGGCAACCACGCCGATGGCCACGGCCAGCAACAGCACGACCAGGGATTGCAGGGGTTTCATGTGGGATTACCTCCGGTCGGTCTGGGTACGCAGCTGCTGCAGGGTGCTGCCAAGAACAGCGTTGCTGGCCTGCAGCGGAAGCTCGCGCAAGGCCTTCAGTTCAGCACGTTGCGCGCGCAGGGCCGGTGAATCCGGCCAACGCCGCTGCGCCCAATGCTCCACGCGTGCCAGCGCAGTATCGCGGCCGGTGCGGTCGCCACGTTCGATCGCGGCGCGCGCCAGGGTCAGTTCCAGTTGCAGTGCATCGTCTGCATTGCGGCGTTCGGCGGCGGTCAGCGGACCGTTCTGGCGGCTGGGGCTGATGTCCACGAACGGGGCCAGCGTGGCCTGCCACCAGGTCTTGCCGGCGCCGGGCGCGCTGTCGCCTGTTACCTGCGAAGGCAGGCCCTGCAGGGCTTTGGCCAGGCTATCCAGGCGCTGCAGCGATTGCGCGCGCGGGCCGGCACCAAGGGAATCCAGTGCATCGCGCTCCTGCACCAGGGCCTGGCGCAGATTCAGGCCGTCGCTGTCGGGCAGATCGGCCAACGCGGTGGCGGCCTGTGCATACAGGCGGCGTGCGCCTTCCACGTCGTCGGCGTAGTTCAGTCGCTGTGCCGCCTGGGTCAACAGCAGCTCGGCCTCATCGCGCTGTACCGCCTGGCGGCCCTGGTTGGCGCTGTCGGCCAGCTTGGCCAGGTTCTCTTCCAGCAATGCACTGCGCTGCGAAAGGCCCAGCATCTCGTCGCGCAGCACGCGGTTGGTGGTCGCCGCATCCTGCAGGCGCTGGCTGGTCGCGCGCTGGTCGCGGCGCAATGCATCCAGCGTCGCCTGCAGGCCCTGCAGCTGCACGGCCGTGGTCTGTGCCTGCGCTTCCTGTTCGTGCTGTTGCTGTTGCCAGACGTACCAGCCGGCATAGCCGCCCACGCCAAGCACGACCACCCCGGCCAGCGGCAACAGCCAGCGCACAGGTCGACGGGGCGGGGAAACGGGCGGAGTCTCGTTCATGGGGCTTCCTTGTCGGCAACGTCGCCGGTCAGGTTCCGGCAGGCCGCGTTGTGCACAGCATCACTGTTGCCGACCACAGCGGCAAGCGTGACCCACGTCCCTGTTCAGGTCGCTGCCGGGACGGTGAGCGTGGCGTGTGCAGCGGCCACCAGTTGTGCCGTGGTGGGCCCGGCCGCGCGCACCACGCGTTGCAGCCCCAATGCGTGCGCCTGTTCGCCGAGCCGTTCGCTGGCCACGACGACGGTGGCGTGCGCCTGAAAGCGTTGCTGCAATGCCGGCGGAAGCTGCTGCCAGAAATGCTGCAGCGCTTCGCCACTGCTCACCGCCAGCACCCACGGCTGCGCTGAATGCGCCAATCGAGCCAATGTGCGGGGCGGCAGGCGCAGCAATCGGCGCTGGTAGACGTCGGCGCGTTCGATCGTGGCGCCCGCCGCCTGCAGTTGCGCGGCAATCAGGCCGCGTCCGCCAGGGGCGGTGACCAGGCCGATGCACAGGCCCTGTACGTTGGCCAGCACCGGCATCGCGAGCAGCCCCTCGCTGTCCATCCGCTGCGGTGCATGCACCTCGGCGACGCCCTGCGCCCGCAGCGCGCGCGCGGTGCCTTCGCCCACGGTCAGCCACGGGCTGCGTTGTGCCTCGGCCAGTGGCAGCAGGGTGGCGGCCGCAGTAACGGCGGCCGGGCTGGTGAACACCACCCGATCGCAGTTCAGCGCGCGTTGCAGCTGACGCACCACTGGCGTGCCGTTCAGGCGCTGCAGACGCCAGGGCGGCAGGGCCACCACATGCCCGCCCAGCCCAGCAACGGCGCGGCGCAGCGCGGAATTCTGGCCCTGCGGCCGCAGCGAAATGAAGGTCCAGCCCGGCTCGGAACCGGCGGCGCCAGTGGGTATCGTATGGTCGGCCATTGCCTGCATTATGCGGGCCCTTCGTTGTCGTGGTCTCTGCTCCGATGTCCGTTGATGCTCTGACTTCCTCGCTGGCCGCCCTGCAGGACGTGCTGGACTGCATGCCGGCGGTCCGCGCCATGCAGATCCAGCTCGACGGCTATGCCGATGGCGTGCTGCGCATCACCGCGCCGCTGGCCGCCAACGTCAACGACAAGGGCAACGCCTTCGGTGGCAGCCTGGCCTCGGTGCTGACCCTGTCTGGCTGGGCGCTGGTCAGCCTGCGCCTGCGCCTGGCCGGCCACGATGCCGAGGTCTACGTGGCCGACAGCAACCTGCGCTACCTGGCGCCGGTCTACGAAGACCTGCACGCCCATGCCGAAGCGGCCGAGGTTATCGGCTGGGATGCTTTCCTGAACACCTTCCGGCAGCGCCGCAAGGCCCGCATCAGCATCATCGCCACCCAGCCCGGTGCCGATGGCAAGCCTGCCGCCGAGTTCAGCGGTCGCTTCGTTGCCTTCGCCAAAGGGTAGGATGGCAGGCTGACGTTCTGGGGAAACCACCGATGCGCCGCCTCATCCAGTTCCTGATGTGTTCCCTGCTGCTGGTCAGCGCCGTGGCGTCGGCCGACGACCTCAGCCGCAAGCAGCGCAAGCTGCTGGAAGAGACCCAGATCGCCTACGGCGCCACCATCCGCTGGGGCAGCATGGACGATGCGATCGGCTATCTGGACCCCAAGCTGCGCAAGGAAAAGCCGCCCACCGAGTTCGAGCTCAACCGCTACGCGCAGCTGCGCGTGTCGTCCTACCGCGAGCGCAGCAGCGCCTCGCTGGACGGTGGCCTGGTCGAGCGCCGGGTCGAAATCGGGGTGATCAACCAGAACACCCAGGCCGAACGCACCGTGGTGGTGGTCGAGCGCTGGCGCTGGGATGCCGAGGCCAAGCGCTGGTGGCAGACGGCCGGCCTGCCGGACCTGTGGAAGGGGCAGTGACGGGCCGCGTCCGGCTTGTGCGACAATCGGCGCCCGCTTAATCGACCCGTGACCTGAGTGAATTACGAAGAGTTGCTGGCCTTTGCAGGCCGAAACCCGATGCTGTCCGCGGCCCTGGTCGGCCTGACCGTGGCCATCATCGTCACCGAGATCCGCCGCCTGTTCCGGGGCTTCAAGGGCATCAAGCCCGCCGAACTGACCCAGCTGATGAACGCGGGCGGCACGGTGGTGGTCGACCTGTCGGCCAGCGGTGACTTCGAGAAGGGCCACATTGCCGGCAGCCGCAACGCCCAGGCCAGTGCCTTCGGCCCGGACAACAAGCTGGTGGCCAACGCCAAGCAGTCGCCGGTGGTGCTGGTGTGCCGCAGCGGCAACGCTTCGGAAACCGCCGCCAAGGCGCTGAAGAAGGCCGGTTTCGAGAAGGTCTACGTGCTCGACGGCGGCATTCCCGCCTGGCAGCAGGCCGAGCTGCCGCTGGTCAAGGGCCGCAACTGATTGCCGCAGGTGGCGGATCCGGCCTTGTATGGGCCTGATGCCGCCCCCATCGCAGTAATTCGACCATCGTTTTCATTGCATTCATTGGAGTTACTGGAAATGTCCGAAGAGATCACCAACGGCGCCGCTGCGCCGGTCGATGCCGCCACCGGCCCCGCTTTCACCGTCGAGAAGATCTACGTCAAGGACGTCTCCTTCGAGTCGCCGAACGCTCCGACCATCTTCAATGACCAGGTGCAGCCGGAGCTGCAGCTGAACCTGAACCAGCAGGTGCAGCGCCTGGGTGAGAACGCCTTCGAAGTCGTGCTGGCCGTGACCCTGACCTGCCAGGCCGGTGAGCGCACCGCCTACGTGGCCGAAGTGAAGCAGGCCGGCGTGTTCGGCCTGGTCGGCCTGGACCCGCAGTCGATCGACGTGCTGCTCGGCACCCAGTGCCCGAACATCCTGTTCCCGTACGTGCGCCAGCTGGTCAGCGACCTGATCCAGGCCGGCGGCTTCCCGCCGTTCTTCCTGCAGCCGATCAACTTCGAAGGCCTGTACGCAGAAACCCTGCGCCAGCGCCAGGAGCAGGGCGACGCACCGTCGCTGGCTGACTCCGAGCCGGCTGGCAACGCCTGATTCCTGCCGCGACGTCACGGATGAGCACTCCCGCTGACAAGATCGCCGTGCTTGGCGCCGGTTCCTGGGGAACCGCGCTGGCCAGCCTGCTCGCACGGCACGGTCACCCGACCGTGCTGTGGGGGCGCGACGCTGCCGTGGTCGAAGCCATCGACCAGCGCCATGAGAACCCGCGTTACCTGCCGGGCATCCCGTTGCCGGACAGCCTGCGTGCCACCACCGACCTGGCGTCGGCGGTGGAGGGCGCGGCCTGGATCCTGGTGGTGACCCCGTCGCACGCCTTCGGTGAAACCGTGCGTGCGCTGGCGCCGCTGCGCCCGGCCGGTGCCGGCGTGGCCTGGGCCACCAAGGGCTTCGAGCCCGGTTCGGGCCGCTTCCTGCATGAAGTAGCGCGCGAAGTGCTGGGTGAGGACGTGCCGCTGGCCGTGGTCACCGGCCCGTCGTTCGCCAAGGAAGTGACCCAGGGCCTGCCGACCGCGATCACCGTGCACGGCGACGTGCCCGAGTTCGCGCAGACGGTGGCCGAAGCGATGCATGGCCCAGCGTTCCGCGCCTACACCGGCGACGACATGGTCGGTGCCGAGCTGGGCGGTGCGATGAAGAACGTGCTGGCCGTTGCCACCGGCGTGGCCGATGGCATGCAGCTGGGCCTGAACGCCCGTGCCGGCCTGATCACGCGTGGCCTCAACGAGATGCTGCGCCTGGCCGCTGCCATCGGCGCCAAGCCGGAAACGCTGATGGGCCTGGCTGGCCTGGGCGATCTGGTGCTGACCTGCACCGGCGACCTGTCGCGCAACCGCCGCCTGGGCCTGGCCCTGGGCCGTGGCCAGACGCTGCAGGATGCCGTGCGCGAAATCGGCCAGGTTGTCGAGTCGGTGCAGACCGCCGACGAAGTGATGCGACAGGCACGCCGCCATGGCATCGACCTGCCGATTTCCGACCGCGTGCGCGCCGTGCTGCACGGCGAGCAGACGCCGGAAGAAGGCCTGCGCGCACTGCTGGCGCGGGAACAGAAACCGGAATACCCGGACACGCTGTTCAAGTGAATCGAAAAACCCCGGCCATGCGCCGGGGTTTTTCATCAGGGAGTACCCCATTCGGGTGCCGGAGCGGAGACAGGCTTTGGTGGGTGCCAAGCTTGCTTGGCATCACGCGCGCCCGATCACCTTGCCCGTGGCGGCGCGTTGGTGTTGTCCATGTCCGAGAAGATCACCCACGGCCCATCCCCCTCACGCTTCAGCGTCAGCGTGAACTTGCCGGTATCGCCCACGTTGTTGCCGTAGCTGTACGCACCGATGATGTAGCCCGTATTCCCCTCCACCGCATACGCCAACGCACGCAGCCGCAACGGACTGCTGCCCTGGCCGGAATACGCGGCCTCGATCGCGCTGCGGCCGCGCACCGGCGGCTGGTTGCTCTGCAGCACAAAGCCATCTTCGGCGAACAGTGCAGCCAGTGCCTTGGCATCACCGGTGCGCCACGCCTGCTCGTAGTCGCGCAATACGCGATCCAGCGGTGCGGGCAGGGGGGTATCGGGCAGGCGCGCAGACGTCGTGCCTTCTGCATCGTGGGAAATTGCCGGCGTTGCCAGCAGCAGGGCACTGCAGAAGATCATGGCGAGGGGTGTACGGCGCATGCGTCCGGCTCCAGACGATGACGGGAAGCTGCGAACGCATCCTAGCGCGGTGCTGGTTAGAATCACGCGGCCGCCGATTCGGCGGATGCAGCGCAGATCAGACAAGGACACGGAATGAAGATGCGAATCACAGGGATGGCGATGATGGCCGCGCTGTTGGCAGCCTGCGGACAGGCACCGGAGAAGACTGGCGGGACTGCACCTGCTGCGGCGCCAGCGCCGACCACCGAAGCACCGGCCGCCACGGCCACCGTGGTCGAGAAGGAATCCTCCGTCGAAGACGGCGTGGATCCCGCGGTATGGGACAACGAAGGCGAACCGGAAGACCCGGCCGCCGGCGGCGAGCTCACCTGCGCGGACAATCCGCTGGCGACCCACTTCTTTACTCTGGTGGGCGGCAACACCGTGGATGACTGCGGCCGCAAGGACCCGAAGGTGCTGGCCGCGTTCGATGCGCTGATGAAGGGCACGCAGGACGCCGAATCCAGCGACAAGGACATTCCGTCGCTGCGCAAGCGCCTGTTGAGCGGACCCAGTGGCCCTGGCGAGCTGCTGGTGCTGCAGGGCGAGCCGTGGTGGTTCTACACCGCCTGCCAGGCCCACGATTGCCCCGGCACCGCGTTGGCGATGTTGTACTCGCCCGATCAGTCGAAGCTGGTCGGCCGTCTTACCGCGCGCTGCCGTGTGTGGTGGCTGGGCGAGCCGACGGCGGAACAGCGTGCGCAGATCGAACAGCGCCAGCCACTGCAGGATGCCGCGTTGAAGGAAGACAGCGTGCTCTGCGAGTGATGTGGCGCGCTCTGCAGCGCCGGGCCGTGCCCGGCGCTGCAGTGAGCGTTGTTCCCCGTATCACCCTTCCGGCCGCATGCGTGCGCTGACCTGTGCGGCCAGCGACAGACTGGCCATCATCAGGCCCTCCATCACGCGGTCGCCCACGTATTCCTCCTCGGGCCCGTTCTGGCGTACGCGCTCGGCAGCCAGCAGCATTTCCAGCGCCACGCGCAGCCCGGCCAACGCACAGTCCGCGTCGGCCAGCGCCATGCGGCGCCCTGGCATCTGATGACGTTCGGGCCAGGGCTGGCCGTCGGCGGCCGCGCCCTTGCCGATGCGGTCGAGCGTGGCGATGAAACCGTGCGGATCGTGCGGGTGCAGTGCTTCCGAGGGCGCGTCCGCGTTGGCGGGCACGTACTGCGCGCGCAGGCGGGAGAATTCGGGTGTGCTCATGGCAAGGGCTCCGTGCAGGACAGACGGTAACCGCCACATAGAGGTGGCGGGCGGAGACGTGGCTCGAAAACCGGGAGATCACGAACAAGACCGGCAGGCGCAAGGCCTCCACGCTCCGCCCGCCATAGCCGGCAGACGGAATGCCAGCCGGCGCCACGCGGGGTGACGCCGGCTGGCAAGCGCAAACAACGTTCGTGATCTAACGGGTTTTCGAGGCCCGGCCACCCATTTTCCGGCGGCCCACCATCTGTACCGCCGTCGCTGCGCAACGCCAATCAGAAGAGTTGCATTCAACGCTGGATCAAAGACGCTTTTGGCATTTTTGCATGCTGTTAAGCCGTCGCAGACGCAGGCGCCGCAACGTCCGTAGCGGCATGGGGAATATGCGACATGGGTCGAAGTTGATGACGTGGCGTACGGGCACTCCACCAGGCCGATGACGACAGTGCGGGGCAAAGAACGTAAATCGACTTCGGCGCACTCCGGTGTGTCAGTGCTCTTCGCGTCTCTCGTACCAGGCTTGAGTACGGTTCACGATCCGCACCACAGACAACATGACCGGCACCTCGATCAGTACACCCACCACCGTCGCCAGCGCAGCCCCCGAATGCACACCGAACAGTCCCACCGCGGTGGCTACCGCCAGTTCGAAGAAATTGCTGGCACCAATCAACGCCGAAGGGCCGGCCACGCAATGCGCCACGCCCAGGCGACGATTGAGCAGGTAGGCCAGGCCGGAAGTGAAATAGACCTGGATCAGGATCGGCACTGCAATCAGTGCGATCACCAGCGGCTGCTCCACGATATGTCGGCCCTGGAAGCCGAACAGCAGGACCAGTGTGAGCAGCAGCGCGCACAGCGAGACGGGCGCCAGCTGGCGAAGCACCCGCTGCAACGCCGCCTCGCCACGACGCATCAGTATCCAGCGCCGCAGCAACGCCGCCACCAGCACCGGCACCGCGATGTAGAGGCCCACCGACAGCAGCAGGGTATCCCACGGCACGGTGATCGCCGACAGGCCCAGCAGCAGTGCAACCACCGGCGCGTAGGCAACCACCATGATCGCGTCGTTCAACGCCACCTGGCTCAGGGTGAAGTTGGCATCGCCACGGCACAGGTTGCTCCACACGAACACCATGGCGGTGCAGGGCGCGGCCGCCAGCAGGATCAGCCCGGCGATGTAGCTGTCGATCTGTGCTGCGGGCAACCAGTCGGCGAAGGCGTGGCGCAGGAACAGCCAGCCCAGCAGTGCCATCGAGAATGGCTTCACCGCCCAGTTGATGAACAGCGTTACGCCGATGCCCTTCCAGTGCTGCTGCAACTGGCGCATCGCAGTGAAGTCGACCTTCAGCAGCATCGGGATGATCATCAGCCAGATCAGCAGTGCAACCGGCAGGTTGACCTTGGCCACTTCGGCGGAGGCCAGCACCGCGAAGGCATCGGGCAGGACATGGCCCAGCAGCGTGCCCATCGCAATGCACAGCACAACCCACAGCGTCAGGTGTCGCTCGAACAGGCTCATGGCAGTGGCACCGTCACTGCGCGCCGTCGGTCGGCAGCAGCCGGCCGATCCGGTCCAGCGCGTGCTGCAGCGCCGTGCGGTCGGACCACAACGATTCGGGCAGCGCGAGCAATGCACGCAGTCGCAGCTTCACGATGGCATGGGCCTGCGCGAATGCTGCGGCCTTGTCGGCATCGCTACCCGCGACGGCCGCCGGATCGGGCAGGCCCCAGTGGCTGCGGATGAAGTCACCGAACACCACTGGGCAAGCTTCGGCGGCCGCCGAATCGCATACGGTGATGACCAGGTCCATCGGGGCCGCGTCCACGAACTCATCCCACGATTTGCTGTGCAGCCCATCGATCGGCATGCCTTCGGCCTGCAACTGGGCCAGCGCGAAGGGGTTGATCTGGCCAGTGGGCTGGCTGCCCGCACTGAATGCGCTGAAGCGATCGCCGCCCCAGGCGCGCAGGGTGGCTTCAGCAAGCACGCTGCGGGCGCTGTTGCCGGTACAGAGGAAGAGGACATTGCGGGTCATGTGGCTTCCATGGTCAGTGAGTGGCTTGGACATGCAAAGCGCGCTGGCCGGGCAGAGACGAGTGAACTCGGCAGATCTGCGGATCGCCTCCGCTATCTGCGCGCGATCACATCCGGCATAGCCGTGCCGCGCGAACCACGTGCCTGCCGATGTTGTCAGCAGCACCAGTTCCCTGACCTGCATACGGCGGGCCATCTCTTCGGCCGTTGCCAGCAATGCGCGTCCAAGGCCGGTGCCGCGTCGGTCATCAGACACCACCAGGGAGCGGAGCAGCGCCGAGGCGCCGAAAGCCTGCAATCCAACGGCGCCCACGGGGACGCCGTCGAGGTCTGCGACGAAAAACACGACCTTGCTGCTTTCCAGATCGGCCACGGGCAACTGCGCCTGCTGCAGAAGGTCTCGGATGGAGGACAGGTCGTCGCGTGTGCCGGCACGAATCACGGGGTCTGGCTTCATCTCAGCACCTGCATGCCGGTTCGCTCACCGCGCACCGCTCGTCCGGCGAGCCCGCGCAGCAGTTGTGCGTCAGGTACTCGATCAAGCCGTTCATGGCATCGAAGTTGGCCCGATAGCAGACATGGCGGCCCTGGCTTTCGCTCTCCACCAGCCCGGCCTGCACCAGCTCCTTCAGGTGGAAGCTGAGCGTGGCCGGCGGCACGCGCAGGGCCGTGGCGATGTCGCCTGCCATGCGCCCTGCCGGGCCAGCCTCCACCAGCAGGCGGAAGGCAGCCAGGCGGGTGGCATGGCCGAGGGCGGTGAGGGCGGCGATTGCATTCGACGTTTCCATATTTCTAGAATAGTCGAATGAATAAGCCAATCACAAGCCCTGACCTGCCCAATCTGGTGGAATCGTCATTGCCCCAGCCCAATCATCACCAGCTCGCCGCGGCAGATCTGGGGCCGCCACGCATCCTCCTGCTCTACGGCTCGCTGCGGCCGCAGTCGTTCAGCCGCAAGCTGGCGCTGGAAGCCGAGCGATTGCTGCGCCATCTGGGGTGCGAAACCCGCATGTTCGATCCGCATGCGCTGCCCATGCTCGACAGCGTGGACACGAGCCATCCTGAAGTGCAGCGGTTGCGTGCGTGGTCGCAGTGGTCGGAAGGCCAGGTCTGGGTCAGCCCCGAGCGGCATGGCACGGTCACCGGCGTGTTCAAGAACCAGATCGACTGGTTGCCGCTGGAAGATGGCAGCGTGCGGCCCACGCAGGGCAGGACGCTGGCGGTGATGCAGGTGAGCGGCGGCTCGCAGTCGTTCAACACCGTCAATACGCTACGCGTGCTCGGCCGGTGGATGCGCATGCTGACCATCCCCAACCAGTCATCGGTGGCCAAGGCCTGGCAGGAATTCGATGACGATGGGCGCATGAAGCCCTCGCCGTACTACGACCGCGTGGTGGATGTGATGGAGGAGCTTGTGAAGTTCACGCTGCTGACGCGAGGGCGGTCGGACTACCTGGTGGACCGCTACAGCGAGCGGAAGGGCGACGCGCATGCCGCAGCATTGGCGCGGGCTGCAGGGGCTGCGGCTTCCTGAATTCCAATCTGCCGACGAGCGTATTACTTGCTTGCGCGCCGCGCGCCCTTCTCGTCTTCGTCCTTCGCATCCCCGCGGCTCTGCGCGAACTCCGGGAAGGTCTTCGCGATCGAATCCTTGTCCGGCAGGATGTAGAACACGCCGCCCTTCTCGAACATGGGCTGCACGATCTGCCCGTAGAACGCGGGCGAGACATTGATGCAACCGTGGGTGACGCGGTTGTCGTCCGGCGTGGGCGATGCCAGTCGTTCGGCACGCTTTTCCTTCGGGCTGCCCGGCGGCAGCGGGTGCATTGAAACCGCGGAATCGTAATCCACCCACAGCACGCGCCCGGCATCGTCGGAGGGGCCGTAGCCACCGATGAAGCGGCCGGCCGGCGTGGTGCGGTCGTGGCCGGGAATCGCGCTCAGTGCGAGCTTGGCGACGCCGGGTGCGGAATGATCGCCGATAGCCGAACCGAACAGCGCCGGTGCCGCGCCACGCAGCTTGCCGTCGCCGCTGAAGATCAGAACCTGCGCCGCCGCCTTGTCCATGACTGCGAACGGATAGCCCTGGTTGTCCTTGCTGGCGACGACCCAGCCGGCCAGCTCGATCACCGTTTCGGACACGCTCTGGTCAGCCGGAAGTTCATCAACGGCGGCTACCGGTGATGCAGGTGCGTCCTTGTCCCTGGCGTTGGCTACGCCGCTGCACGCAACGACCAGTGCCATGGCCAGTGCGGCATGGAGGGCGCGGCGTGCAGGGGAGGAGTAGGTACGAATGGGACGGCTCCTTGCAATGCAGTCTTGGGTGGAAGGACGCCAGTGGCCGGCGAAGGCCACTGGTTCCCGATACAGAGATGGATCAATTCAAGCAGTGAGGGAGCGATTACCCGCGCGGCTTGCGGCCGGCCGGTGCCCTTTCAAGCTGCTGCACGCGGCCTTCGATCTGGTCCAGACGCTGGTTGGCCTGCTGTGCGGACTGGTTGGCGGATTCCGCACTCTGCGCAGCACCCTGCACCTTGACGTCGAGCTGATCGAGACGCGAGTTGATGGTTGCAAACTCGTTCTTGTAAGAGGCGCAGGCGCCAAGGCTGACGGTGGCGATGAGCGCTACAGCAAGTGCGCGGGCCGTCTTCATGTGTTGCGGGTTCAGGTTCATTGCACTCCCTCCTTCGTCTGGGGAAGCTGGAATATAGCGGCGTTTGTTCCCGTCGCTACCAAGCGCTTTCAGCTGGAATTTGAGTACGTGGATGGGCTGTGAAGGCCTGTAAATCAACAAACCTTAACAAGCGGGATCAGGCGAGCTGATCTGCGCCGGCCAAGCGCCTTGTGCCTGTTCAATATCACCCATTCACCAGCATGAAGCCGGCATCACGGTATCTGCGCCTGCGCGCTTTCGCCTGCTCCGCACGCAGGTTGCCATCCACTTGCTTCCAGCAGCGCTGCAGCGTTTCCAGGCTGGACATTCAGCAGTTCGGCGATGGCGTTGCGCGTGTCCGGCGCGCGCGCAACGTAGGCATGGGCAATGCGGTAGCCGATCCAGTAGCCGAGATCTCCACGGCGCGCATCGTCGCCGGGGCCGTTGTACAGCCACCTCGAAAGATCGGTGCCCATGCTGTCCTGCAGGAACGCGCGCTCCAGCGCACACTCACGACCCTGCGTCCAACGCTGCAGATGCGCGTTGGCCGGTTGCCCGGAGATCCGTTCGGCCACGTACTCGGCGCCGCCTTCCAGCAGCGTCTGATAGAGCAGGGTGGGCTGCTCGACCTCCACACGTGCACCAGGCTGTTGCACGTGCACATACTCATGGGCGATCAGATGCACGAAGCGATCACTCACATCGGCCTGCATCCAGTCGGCGTTGCACAGCGCTTCCAGGCCGATGACCACGCCTGCTTCGGTGATCACGCCACCACTGTTGCCGCGGCCCACCAGTACGGTGACCGGGGGAAAGCGCGCAGACGGCAACAAGGCGCCCAGCTGATCGACGGCAGCGGCGACGCGCGTGCGGATCGATGGCAATGCGGTCGCGCAGGTTCTCGCTTTCGCAAACAATGCCGGCTTGTCCTGGATGGCACTGGCCAGCCGCTCCATCGAGCCGATACGGCTGTCGGTGAAGCTGCGCAGGGCATCCGTACCCGCATCCAGATAGCCGTGTTGCAGTTCATCGGCGCTTGGGCGCCCTTGGTTGGCGTCCATCACCTTGAAGAAGCGCGTGACATCGTCTGTCTGCACGACGATGTGCCCGGCAGAAACGATGCGCTCAGCCGCCTGTGCCTGCAGCAGCGCGACCGGCGAGGCGATCAGGATCAGTGCCCACATCAAGCATCGAGCGTGGTGCGTATAAGAAGCCGGCAGCGGTGCCATGCAGAGTTCCCTGAACGCCAGCCTTATTTACACACCAGTCAGTTCAATATTCAGGGTTGATTAGACCCCCTAACGGATAATTCACACCTGTCGACCGCCTCCTTTCTCTCCCCCTCCCGGGAGGCGGTCGACGAAACCAAAATAATTAAAGGTGTGTCCCGATGAACAAGAATTCGCTGCTTGCCCTGGGTCTTCTGGCTGCTCTGCCGTTCGCTGCATCGGCAACCGATGGCCTGTCGTACAACTACGTTGAAGGCGGCTACGTGAACACCGATGCCAAGGGCGGCGACGCCGATGGCTGGAAGGTGAAGGGTTCCGTTGCGGTGCACCCGAACTTCCACGTCTTTGGCGACTACAGCGCCCAGGAAACCGACAAGTTCAAGAATGACGTCGATCAGTGGCGCCTGGGTGTCGGCTACAACTACGGCATCGCACCGAACACCGATCTGGTGGCCCGTGTTGCGTACCAGAAGTACGACGAGAAGCGCGGCCTGGACTTCAACGGCTACTCCACTGAAGTGGGCGTGCGCACCGCGTTCAACCCGTACGTGGAAGGCTACGTGATGGCCGGCTACGAAGATTTCAGCAAGAAGCACGGTTACAACCCGGACGGCGAGTTCTACGGCCGTGTCGGCGCCACCGCCAAGTTCAACCAGAACTGGGGCCTGAGCGGCGAAGTGAAGCTGGCCAAGGCCGGCGACCGCGAGTGGTTCGTGGGCCCGCGCTTCACCTGGTAACAAACGCCTGTCGTTAGTGCGTGTTGTGCTGGCGTGTGACTCTCTCTCTCCCACACGCCAACCGAAGCCCGGCCTCGCGCCGGGCTTCACTTTTATGGGCCCTGTAGCGCGACAATGCGGCATGGGCGACTCTTCCCCCCTCGCAGGTACTGGCACGGCCTACCAGGAGCATCCGGCGCCTGCGCCGCTGCGCGGCCACTTTGGCCAGCTGTGGCAGAGCCAGCTTCCTGCCGATGCCGATGGGCACATCACCGTACTGCCCGATGGCTGCGTGGATATCCTCTGGCGCGACGGTGGGTTGTTCGTGGTCGGCCCGGACCGCGTGGCCGCGCACCCGGCGCTGGCACCCGGTGCGCAGGTGCTGGGGGCACGCTTTCGTCCCGGCCAGGCATTGGCCGCGCTGGGCCTGCCCCTGGCCGAGATCATCGGCCAGGCCGTGCCACTGGCCGATCTGAAGGGCGCGTGGGCGAGCAAGGCGGCGGCCTCCATTGGTGACACCGCGCCTGCACAGCGCCTGCAGCGGATGGCGCACTGCCTGCAACAGCATATGGGTGCGTCCGCGCTCGATACCCCGGCGCAGCGTGCACATGCCCTGTTCCAGGCGCTCGCCATTGGTGACGCCACGCTGGACACGCTGGCGGCACGCCTGAGCCTGAGTCCGCGCAGCCTGCGGCGCTTCAGCCAGTCGCAGTTCGGCTACGGCACCAAGACGCTGGAGCGGATCCTGCGCCTGCAACGTTTTCTTCGCCACAGCCGCGCGCTGCCGCAGCACTCGCTGGCGATGCTGGCCGCCGAGGCCGGCTATGCCGACCAGGCCCATCTCAGTCGCGAGGCCCGTGAGCTGAGTGGCATGACCGCACGCGAACTGCGTCTGGAGTGGGGCCAATGATGGCCGTTTCGTTCAAGACCTCGATATCGCGCTGATTGAAGCTGGGGCTCCCACCACGGAGCCACGCCATGAGCCACGTCGCACCCCACGATGCCGAACGCCGCATCGACAACATCGAATTCAACGTCGCCGACATCGCCCGCAGCAAACGTTTCTACGGCGAGGTGTTCGGTTGGCACTTCACCGACTACGGGCCGGCCTACACCGAGTTCGACGATGGCCGCCTGAAAGGCGGCTTCGTGGCCGACGCGCCGGTGCGTGCCCACGGCGGGCCGCTGGTGATCCTCTACTGCGCGGACCTGGCCGATGCACAGCAGCGTGTGACTGCCGCTGGGGGCGAGGTGGTGCAGGCGGTGTTCGCGTTCCCTGGTGGCCGCCGCTTCCAGTTCCGCGATCTGGATGGCTACGAGTTGGCGGTCTGGAGTGACGTGGATTGAGGTCTTCGTACCTCCGCTGGTGGACGGAACGAGAACCGCTCCGTCCCCGGTCAGTCGGTTCCGCTATGATCGCCCGCACATCGCCACACGCGATGCGCCCGCCTCAAGCCAGCAGGAACCGCCGTGAACTCCCAGCCCGCACCGATCACCGCCCTCAACCACACGCTCGACAACGAGCCGCAGCAGATCACTGCGCCACTGACCCATTCGGCGGCGTTCCTGGTGCTGAAGGTGAAGGACGACGAGGCGTCGATCGCGAAGGCACGCGAGGTCCTGGCCAGCACCGATGACCTGATCAAGAACACCGCCATCCGCGAGATCGAGCGCACCTTCACCTGCAACGTGGCCATTGGTCACCGCGTGTGGAAGCCGCTGGTGGGCACCACGCCGCCGCATGAGCTGCAGCCGTTCCGCGAGATCAAGGGCGCGACCCACACCGCCGTGTCCACGCCCGGCGACCTGCTGTATCACATCCGCGCACGCACCATGGACCTGATCGTGGCGTTCGAGCGCAACCTGCTGATGGCCTTCGGCGATGCGGTGGAGACGGTCGATGACGTGGCCGGCTTCCGTTATTTCGATGGCCGCGATCTGCTCGATTTCGTCGATGGCACCGCCAATCCGGAAGGGCTGTCGCTGCCGGAAGCCACCATCGTGGGCGAAGAAGATCCCGAACATGCCGGTGGCAGCTATGTGGTGGTGCAGAAGTACCTGCACAACCTTGATGCCTGGCGCGCACAGAAGACCGAGGCGCAGGAAGCGATCATCGGCCGCACCAAGCACGACAACATCGAGCTGGATGATGCGCCGGCCGATGCACAGAAGTCGCACAAGACCCTGTGCACCATTGAAGACGCCGACGGCGAGCACGAGATCCTGCGCGACAACATGCCGTTCGCCAACCCGGGCCGTGGCGAGTACGGCACCTATTTCATTGGTTACACCCGCCGCCTGTGGGTGATCGAGAAGATGCTCGAGCGCATGTTCATCGGCAATCCCGCGCCGCTGCACGACCGCATCCTCGATTTCTCCACCGCCACCACCGGCGTGACCTTCTTCGCGCCCTCGCGCAAAGTGCTGGCCGATCTGGGCGATTGATCGCGCCGGGCAGCGGCGACCGCCATCTGCCTGTCATCTACCGCCCCGACCATCTGCTGTTGGATGCGAGTGCAGGAGCAGGTGATGGCCATGACAGGGAACAGAACCGGCATGCGCCGCTGGTGGCGGCCGCTGGCCGCGTTGTTCGGTGCGCTGGCACTGGGGAGCGCCGCGGTGTCCGCGCAGGAAGCTCCTGCACACTGGATGGCCTATGCCGCCGCCGTGGGGGGCCAGCTGCAGCAGCGCCTGCAGCAGGAGCAGGACCCGCAGGCGCAGCGCGTGCTGGAATGGCTGCAGGCACATCCGGACGCACCGACGCCGCTGCCGGTGAGCGTGTGGATCGCGGCGGATGGCCGCATCTCGAAGCTGGAATTCGACAGCCTGGGCGATGCCCAGGTTGACGCAGACCTGCGCGCGACCCTGCAGGCAGCGCCGTTGCAGGCGGCGCCACCGGCCGACATGCGCCAGCCGCTGCGGCTGGGCCTGGTGCTTACCCAGTAGATCCACACCATGCGTGGATATGCCTGGTAGATGCCGACCTTGGTCGGCAGGCACGCCAACCAAGGTTGGCAACTACCGGTGGCCCCCAGCCACGCATGGCGTGGCTCTACTGCGTTGCCACCTGCGGTTCACGCGCGGCCGCGCTCCATGCGCGCAGGCCGAACACGGCCAGGCCGAGGAAGAACACGTACAGCGCGGCGGTCACGTGCAGCGACTTGAACAGGTACGCACCCACATAGACCACGTCCACCGCGATCCACACCCACCAGCAGGCCACGTGGCGGCGTGCCTGCCACCACTGGCCGACCAGGCTCAGCGCGGTCAGCATCGCGTCCAGCCAGGGCAGTGCGGCATCGGTGAAGGTATGCATGGCCGCACCCAGCGCCACGCCACCACACAGGCCGATGGCCAGGTCGCGCAGCAGCTTGCCGCGCGCCAGCGGCACGATGCGGATGCTGCCCTCATCGGCGGCATGCTGCCGCCAGTTGAGCCAGCCGTAGACCAGGAAGCCACCGAAGGCGACCTGCAGCAGGGTGTCCGAGTACAGCTTGGCCTCGGCGAATACCAGCCCGTACAGCGTCACCGACAGCAGGCCCACCGGCCACGCCACCAGCCGGCGCCGGGCCATCAGCCAGACGCCAAGGATGCTGCACAGTGCGGCGGTCCACTCGAGCATCACGCCGCTCACAGCGCGAACGTCACCGACAGGCGGGCCTGTCGCGGTGCGCCGGGGAACAGGTAGTAGTCACCGCCGCTGCTGCCGGTATCGCGCCAGTAGAAGCGGTTGAACACGTTGTCCACCGACAGGTTCCAGGTCACCGCACGCTCGTGCAGGCGATGCTGGAAGCGCAGACCAGCGTCGAACACCGAGTAGTCCGGTGCGCGCACGCCGCCGTCGGCACGTGCGACGTTGGCACCGGCATAACGCCAGCCGCCAGTGACATCCAGGCCCTGCACGAACGGCAGCGCATAGGCCACATGCACGCTGGCCCGCACCTTCGGCACATTCACAAGCTGATGGCCTTCATAAGCCGGCGTGCCTGTGTCGCGCGCACGCGCCTGCAGCACGCTGGCACTGGCCACGATCTGCAATGCGTCGGTCAGCTGGCCGTTGGCGGTCAGCTCCAGGCCGGTGTGGGCCTGGGTGCCTTCCTCGACGAAGGTGTAGCCCACGTCGCTGTTGTCCGGCCTGGCGTACTGGTACGGCTGCGAAATGCGGAACACGGCCGCACCCAGGGTCAACGCCTCGACCGGTACGTACTTCACGCCCACTTCCAGCTGGCGCGACTGCACCGACGGCAGGAAGGTGTCGGCATTGCTGGTCCAGAACGGCGCTTCCTGGCCCAGCGAAATGCCGCGCACGTAACTGGCATAGGCGTTGAGCTGGTCGGTGGCCTTCCACACCAGCGCGGTCTGCGGCAGGAAGCGCGACAGGCGACTGTGGCGCTGCGGGGTGCCGCGCTTGTCGTAGGCCCGCTCGTCGAGGCGCACGAAGCGGCCACCGGCCAGCCACTGCCAGTCGTCACCGAAGCTGATCCGGTCCAGCGCGAAGAAGGCGGTCTGGCGGCTGTCCAGGCGACGTGCGGACGGGCCGGGCATCTTCGGCGACGGCTCGAACACCGGCACCGGTGCCTCGTGGATGTTGGTGGTGCCGACGTACTCGTTGACGCTGGGGCGCTTGTCCACGGTGCGGCGGAAGTAGTCGGCACCGAGGGTCAGCTCATGGCCGACGCTGCCGGTCTCGAAACGGCCGCGCAGCTCGGCACGGGCCTGCTGGTTGCGGCGGGTGTCGCCCGGGCTGCGGTAGTCGTAGACGTCGTAGTCGCCATTGGGCGCGAAGTAGTTGCCCGGCACGGTGCCATCGGCGCACTGCGTGGCGTAGTAGCAGCCGTAGGCGAAGGCGACGTTGTCGTCGATCACCGACCGGCTGTGGCCGACCGACACGCGCGACTGCCAGGCGTCATTGAAGTCGTAGGTGTGCAGTGCGGTGATGTTGGTGCTGGCGATATCCACCGGGCGCTGCCACGGCTGGTAGCCGAGCAGGTGCTCGCGGTCGACGCCGCGCGGCAGGTCACGCGCGCCCAGCAGCTGGTAGCCGGACACCGAACGCTGCGAGCTGGTCTGGTAGTTGGCATCCACTTCCAGCTTGCCGCGTTCGCCGATCAGCCAGTCGGCCGCCAGCGAGTAGAAATTGCGGCGGCCATCGGCGTGCTCGACATAGGAATTGCTGGAATCCCACGCGGCATTCAGGCGCAGGCCGAAGCGCGGGGTGATCCAGTGGCCGACATCGACGGCGAAGTAGCGCGAGCCTTCCGAATCGGTACCGAGCGTGGCGGTGCGCACTTCGGCCGGGCGCTTGCCGATGTAGTTGATGATGCCACCCGGTGCCATCACGCCTGCGGCCAGGCCGGCTTCACCCTTGAGGATCTCCACCGACTGCACGTTCTCCAGCGCCAGGCGCTGTTCGCCGGCGATGGACAGGCCGTTGAAGCGGTAGCCGGTGGCGGCGTCCAGCGCGAAGCCACGGATGGCGATGTTCTGGTAGTAGCCCACCGGCGCATACGCATCACCCAGCGAGGCATCGTTGCTGGCCAGCTCGGACAGCGAACGCACCTGGCGGCGATCGAGGTAGTCGCGCTCGAGCACGTTCACCGAGGCCGGCGTGTCCTTCCAGCTGCCGCCACCGAAGGCGTTCACGCGCGAGGTATCGGCCTTCGGTTTGCCGGCCTGCACGCGCACCGCTGCCAGTTCGGTCGGCGAGCGTTCGGCGCCATTGGCAGCCGCATCAGGGGACGCCTCGGCCTCGCTGGCGTGCAGCGGCAGCGCGGCGCAGAGGGCGAGGGAGAGCAGGGTGGGGCGAAGGCAGCGGTTCATTCGATTCGTCTTCGGACAACAAGGGAGACGAAGCGACGGCGCGCAGGTGCACCGGCCCATAACGGGGGTGTGGCTGCGGCTCAAAGCTCCCTACGCCGGTGCAAACCGGATCAGGTTCCAAGGGACTCTCTCAGCCTGGCAGATCCAGGCACCCCCGCTTCAGGTGACCATTTCACTACAAATGGTACGGATTTGCGAGCCGGCGCCCTTCAGGCTGCCGCGTGCAGGGCCTGCAGCAGTGCCTGTCCCGGCGCGCTGTGGAACCACGCCGGGTGCCCCAGCATGAAGGGCTGCCACGCCACGTCGGCATTCGCGGTCGAGCCGGTGACACCTTCGAAGTACTCCACTTCGGACAGTGCGAAGTCGAAATGGACCATCGGCAGCAGGTCGGCCAGCAGGTGCACGCGTGCCGCCGACAGCGGCAGTACCTGGCGGTAGCCGTCGAGCAGGGCCAGCGCGATATCGATGCGCACCGCCTCCATGCCGCGCTCCAGCTCCAGCCACGCCACCGCGTTGCGCTCGATCGCGGTGGCGAGGTCGAACAGTGCGCTGGTGGGCGAGGCCAGGCCGAAATCCAGCACGGTGCTGATCTGCCCATCGCGCCACAGCAGGTTGGAAACATGCCAGTCGTTGTGGGCCCACAGCCGCGGCTCGTCGCGCAGGCGCCTGGCCAGGCCGGCATGCCACGGCAACACGTCACGCTGCAGCTGCGCTTCCCACGGAGTGCGCGCGAGATAGCGGGCCAGCCCGGGGCGCTCGTGCAGCCCTGCCTTGATGGCCGCGACCGGATCGTCGGCGCGGATCAGATCGTCGCGCGCGACCAGCACATGGGTGCTGCGCTGCGCCGAGTGATAGCTGGCCGCAGCGCGGTGCAGCTGTGCGAGTGCGCGTCCGGCTTCACGGGCCTGCGCGATATCGGTCAGCAGCGACCACGACACCGCGTCGCGATACAGGTCCTCACCGACGCCAACCGCATGCAGCTCGAAGGTCCATTCGCCATGCTCGACGGCAGTGTGGCCATCGGTGGCCGGCAGCACCTGTACTACCGGCACGCCGGCGGCGGCGAGATGGGCGATGAAGTGGTGTTCTTCTTCCAGGCAGGCCGCACTGCGCACGCTGTGGTGGTGGCGCTTGATGAACAGCGCGCCGTCCACGCCGTCGACGATGGCGGCGGCCGACAGCGGTCGGGGGCTGTGCCAGCGCGGTTGGCTGTGCTCGCCCAGCTGCGGATAACGCCGGCGCAGCCACGCGATGTCCGCCGCGCTGATCGGTGGCCAGTCGGCAGCGACCTCGTCGTTGTTGAGGCCCTGCACGCGGTGGGAAGAAGAATTCATGCCGCAGCCCCGGTGGGGAAAGTCACATCCAAGGCTGCGCATTCAACGCCATGCACGCGGCCAACGCAAACGGGCGGGTCATCGACCCGCCCGTCCGTGCATCAGCTGCGGTGATGCTGCCGCGCTTCTTACCAGCCGCGATGGCGGCCGCGGTCGTGGTAGTAGCGGTTGTCGTAGTAGCGCTCGCGCTGCCAGCGACGATCGTTGCCACGGTCGTAGTAGCCGCTGCGGTAGTAGCCACGGTCGTAACGGCGATCGTAGCGGTCGTCGTAACGGCGATTGTCGTAGTAACGACGGTCGCGGCGGTCGGAGGTCGTCAGGTTGCCGATCGCCCCGCCGGCCACGGCGCCGCCCACGGTGGCGGCAGGATCGCCGTTGGAGAGCAGGTTGCCGGCCACGCCACCGACCACGGCGCCGACCAGGGTGCGCTTGTCCTTCCTCGACATCGCGCTGGCATCGCTGACCACGGCCACACCGGCCACCAGTGCCAGAGCCATCGCCAGACCACGGAAGCTGAGTGCGGAAGTACTGAGCATGTAAGTTCTCCTGTGAGGTGCATGCCACGCTGGGCAGGGAGGGCGCGGGGCGCCCCGGCTGCCGTGGTGTCCACGCTGGCGTTCCAACGTTGCCGGAACATTGCCTGGTCCACCGTGCGGCTTGCGCATTCATCTAGCGGCAGGTGGCATGAAGCGAGGCTGAAAGCGGCCTCGGCCGCTCAGCTGGCAGAAAGGGAAAAGGCCACGCGGACGTGGCCCCTCCCTTCTCTCCCAAGGCGCTGCGGGCTTAGATGCCCATCGCCTTCTGTGCCTGCCGGGCCTGCTCCTGCTGGGCATCCTGCTGCTGGTGCAGCACGTTGGGCGCACCCTGCACGGCACCACTGCTGAGCGCAAGGCTCTGCTCGCTGGCGGCACGGGTATCCACCGCCACGCGGCCGGCGGCGGGGTCACCGATCGTGCCCTGCACGGCAAACAGGCGCTCACCGTTCGGGCTCGGCACCACCGTGTCGATGCGCTGCAGGCCGGCGGCATGCGCCTCCTTGGTCAGGGCCGCAGCGGCGCTTTCCAGCGCGTGGCGATCCTTGAAGGTGCCTGCCGGCATCAGTTCCAGACCCTTGCTGGCCTGGATGAACAATGGATTGCGCGGGTGCCGCTCGTCGTTCAGCAACGGCCGTTCGCGGGCGTCCTTGATCGCCTCCAGGGTCTTCGCCCCGACAATGCCGTCGGCCACCAGGCCGTTGTCTTTCTGCAGCTGGCGCACCGCCGCGTCGGTGTTGCGGCCGAAGCGGCCATCCTCGACCAGCGGCTTGCCGTCGGCACCGACGTAGCCGAGGTGGCCCAGCTGCTCCTGCACCCTGCGCACGCCCTCGCTGTGCGCACCCTGCTTGTACAGTTCGGCGTGCGGGGTGGCAGCGGCCTTGTGCTCGGCCGCAGGCTTGCCCTGTGTCTGCTCGTGCGACTGGGTGCGGTTTTCCAGCAGGTCGCGCGCCTTGGACAGCGGATCGGAGGCGTACAGCTTCCAGTTCGGGTGCTCCTTCACCTGCTTGAGGTAGTCCTCGACCGGCATGGTGTGCACGCCCTTGCTGCCGGTGGACTGGCTGATCAGCAGCTTGTCGGTGTTGGGGTCGCGCACCACCATCACAATGTGGTCGATGCCGTTCCAGTGCTCATGGCGGGTCTTGGCCGTATCCAGGCCGATGATCATGCCTTCCTTCAGCGCATCGGGCTTCAGGATCGCGTCGCGGTCCAGCAGCACGCCGGACTGGTCGAACGCCTTGCGCACGATGCCGCCGGAACCCAGGTTGCCCAGGTCGATGCGATCAGCCTTGCTGAACACCGCATGCCCGGCCTTCTGGTTGATCTCGTCCATGGTCCGGTTCTGCAGCGTGCCGACCCAACCGGAACAGTCGATGTAACCCTGCTCCACGTTCTTGCCGGTCTTGCCCGGCACGTACAGCGCGTGACCCGGGATGTTGATGGCGTACTTGACGTGGTCGTACTTCACGCCGGCCTCGTAGGCGGCCTGCAGTTCGATGCCCGGCTTCGGCGCGGCAGCGGCTGTTGCGGTTGCCGCCAACGTGGCAGCACCGGCCGCTACGGCTGCGCTGACCTGTGCGGGCGCTGCCGCGGTCTGGCCCTGGCCCTGCGCCACCGCCTGCGGTTCGATGTTCTTTTCCGGAATGCTGATCGCCGCGTACTTGTGGATGTAGTAGCTGGAGAACGTCCGCGCCAGGTCGCCATCGTTCATGCCGCGCATCTCGGCCAGGGTGTGGCCGGTCAGCGCCTTCGCGTCGGAACCGATCTGGTTCAGCACGTTGCGGCGCATGTTGATCTCTTCGCCGTGGCTGTTGCGCACCACGCCGAAGGTGCCGGTGGCAATGGCGGTCTGCACCGAGCCATAGCCGGCGCTGCCCTGCTGGTGGGCCAGGTACAGGTCCAGGCCGGTGGGCGTGTTGCCACCGGACAGGTACGGGTTGCCGGTGCGCTCGTTGCGGCGCGCCATCGAGTCCAGGTTGTCCTGGTACATCTGCGCGGCCGCCTCGGTGTTGCGGGTGGGGTCGAACTCGTGGCCGGTCAGGTGGTACTGGCGCGCGGAGCCGGGCACGAACTGGAACAGGCCCTTGGCGCCGGACGAGGTGTTGTGGGCGCGCTCGTTGAAGGTGCCGCCCGTCTCGATGTGCGCGAAGCGCATGAAGTCATCGACCGGAATGCCTTTCTGCCGGGCGACCTGCTCGACGATGTCCAGGACTTCCTTTCTGCTGTAGTCATGCTGTGCCATGACGTTTTCCTCGGGGTTGATGGAGCGGCGCATGCCGCGAATCGCCAACCGGACTCATCCGTGAGTCAAGAACATGTCGGTCAACAGGGAACCCGCGCGTGGCGGGTGCTATCAAGGCGCGACGTACTGCTGGGTCGCGCTGTCGAAGGTGTAGTGCACGGTGTCGCTGGCACCCAGGGCGCGGGTCTTGCCGGGGCCTTCGATGGTGGTGCCCTTGAAGGTCACGGTCAGGCGCGGCAGGCCGTTGCCCTCGGCAGCGAAGGCCAGTTCGCCATCGCTGCCGGTGCAGGGCATCACGTTGCCTTCGTCGCAGGCCGCGCTGTTGTCCTCACCGGTGCGCACCGAGCCGACATAGCGCCAGACCTTGCTGTCCACGTCGTCTTCGCTGCGCTTGGGGTTGAACAGCAGCAGCGCATAGCCGGTGCTGCTGATGCCGCGGTCGAAGCTGCGGGTCGGCACCGCCAGCAGCAGGCGGCCGTCGGCGGTGCGATGTTCAAGTGGCTTGCGCCGGGTATCGACATCGTCGGCCTTGTCGTACGCGCCCAGTGCGCCGATGGTCCATTCCTGGCCACGGAACTTCCATGGCTTCCTGGCGTCGGTGCCGGCCAGCACGAAGGTGGCCTCGGCGAGGTTGGCGCGGTCATCCGGACCGGCCGGCGTCTGCTCGCCCGGCTTGCCGTAGTGCTCGCGGGTATCCCAGGAGAAACCCGTGTAGTACGTGGTGCCATCGAGGGTGAAGGTGTGGCCGAACCAGAAGGTCGCCACGCTGCCGTTCTGGACCTCATAGGAGGTCGCGCCATCGCCGTCCACCTGGTAGGTGAAATACATGACGGTCGGCGCGTCGGGCGGGGTGACGGCGGCATCGGGGGTGGGGGTCTGCATCGGGGCAACATCCTGTCGGGGCGCATTGGCAGCCTGCGCAGGAGCGCCGGGCTGGGAGGACGAGGGGGCCGGATCGGCGGCGCTGCAGGCGGCAGCGGAAAGAGAGACGAGCAGGCACGCCGCGAATGCGCGCAGGGGTCGCACCGGCAGGGTCCAACGTAGCTTGGGGGAATGATGCATGCGCCTCTCCATGGTCAGCGTTGCCGGGCCAGACGGCCGGCAGGAAACCGCACCCCATCCACCAGGGACGGGAGCGAGGACATGAGCCGGTCGATTCCTTCGACCTCGCATTGAGAACTCATGCCGGGCCATCTTGGCACAGATCGGCGGCGGGTCAAAGAGGGCGGTGGCAGATGCCCTTCTTGTGTGATCTGGCTCTCAGATATTGCCGTCGCGCAGGTAATCGAACAGCTCGGCGTCGCCCTTCAGGCCCAGTTTGAGCATGGCGTCACCCTTCTGCCGGCTGATGGTGCTGACGCTCTTGTGCAGCTGCAGCGAGATTTCCTTCACGGTCATGCCGGTGCCCAGCAGCCGCAGCACCTCCACTTCGCGTGGCGACAGCGGCTTGCCGTCGCCCTCGCGCATGCGCCAGCTGCCGGCGGCCTCGACCCGCTCGCGCAGGCTTCGGCTGATGTAGGGCTGGCCCCGGTAGACCGACTGGATGGCCTGCGGCAGTTCGTCCATCGACGAACTCTTGTCGACCAGGCCGAGCACGCCGCTGTCGAGCACCATGCGCAGGATCGCCAGATTGTTGGAGACACTGAGCATCAGTACAGGCAGGTCGGGATGGCGCCGGCGGATCATGCCGATCATGGCGAAGCCGTCGGCCTGTGGGCTGCCGGGCATGGAGTAGTCGGTCACCAGCAGGTCGCAGGGCTGGCTGCCAAGCAGGGCCATCAGCGCCTGTGCACTGTCGGCTTCGCCGACCACACGGCCAACCCCGCTCGATTCGATGACGGCGCGGGTACCGATACGGACCACCGGGTGGTCGTCTGCGATGATGATGCGCAAGCTCATGCTCTAGTATGACCACCGGGCAGGCCGGGCCGCGACCATCGCGGCTCCTGGCAGATTCTAGGAGATCGACGCCGATGCGTAGCTGGGCTGTTCGCGGGCTGGTCCTGCTGCTGGCCGTGCTGGCGTTGCCTGCGGCGCTGGCACAGGCGGTGCCTGGACCGTTGCCGCTCACCCCGCTGCAGCGTGAGTACGTTGCCGCGCATCCGAGCATCGTCGTGGGCCAGTATGACAGTGGCTGGCCGCCGTTCGAGTCCCTCCGTGATGGCCAGCAGGTCGGCCTCGGACCCGATTATCTGTCGCTTCTCGCCCGTCAGCTAGGCATGAAGGTCGAGGCGAGGCGCTATTCCGACTGGACATCCGTGCTGGACGCGGCATGTCGTGGTGAGATCGACGTGGTGATGAATGTCGGTCTCAGTGCCGACCTCACCCGCTGCATGGTCTATACCGCCGCCTATGGCGAGGCGCCGCTGGCCCTGGTGGGACGCCCGGATGACCTGCGTGCCTCCGACATCCCCGACCTGGATGGACTGCGGGTGGTGATCGAGCAGGACTTCCTGACCGGCCCGCAGGTGCGGGCGCGCTTCCCCCGGGCACGACAGCTTGTCGCAAACAGCTCGCTGGCGGCGCTGGAGATGGTCAGAGACGACAAGGCTGACGTTTACATCGGCAATGCGTACGTAGCCACCGAACTGATCGCTCGCGAGGACCTGCAGGGGGTCGTGCTGCTGCGCCCCAGCGATCTGCCGCCCGAACGGCTGCACTTCGGCATTCCCAACAGCAAGCAGCCGCTGGCCGAAGCGTTGGACCTGGCGCTGGCCGCGACCAGCCAGGCCCAGCGCGATGCGCTGGTGCAGCGCTGGCTGCCACCTCCGCGGTGGTCGGCATCGGCACAGCTGGCGCTGAGCCAGGCCGAGAAGCGGGTACTGGAGCAGCCGTTGAAGATCGGCTTCGCGCCGAACGCGGCGCCGCTGTCGTTCGCGGACCAGGATGGCAGACCCAGCGGCCTGGCCAGCGAATACCTGCGGCGTTTGCTGCAGGCCGGCGCCAACCTGCAGGTGGAAAACAGCCATGACTGGTACGAGGTGCGCGAGAAGGCACGCCGCGGCGAGCTGCAGGCGGTAATGGGCATTCCTGCCGATTCGCGCTACCTGGGCCCGGACTGGGTGTTCAGCCAGCCCTTCATCAGCGTGCCGAACGTGATCGTCAGCCAGCGTGACAGCCCGGCGCTGCTGGGCCTGTCCGACCTGCAGGGCAGGCGGGTGCTGCTGTCCGATCCGGAGCGTGTGCGTGGCTATGTGCTGCAGCAGGCACCGCAGGCCCGGATCATCGCGGCGCGCAGCGCGGAACAGGCCCTGCAGCGCCTGATCAATGGCGACGCCGATGCCTATGTAGGCAATCTGGCCGTGGTTGACCATCTGCTGCGCAGCCGCTTCCCGGGGCGCCTGCAGGTGGCCGCACCGGCTGGCTTCAACGATCAGCTGGTGCTGGCTGTCGAGCGCCGCCATGCCGCCCTGGCCACTACTTTCGACCGCCTGCTGCTGCAGATGACCCCACGCCAGCGCGAGGCCCTGCGCGGCGACTGGCTGGCCGTCGAATATCGCAACGGGCTCGACTGGACCCGCGTGGCGCGCTGGGGCGTGCCGCTGCTGCTGGTGCTGCTCACCGCGCTGCTGGTGCACGCCATCGGGCATTGGCGGCTGCGCCGCGAGGTGGCCGGGCGACGTCATCTGGAACAGCGCCTGGCCGAAGTCACCGACAACCTGCCCGCCGTGGTCTATCAGGCGCGCCGTGCGGCAGACGGAACCCTCAGCTTCCCGTTCATTGCCGGTGACCTGCAGGCGTTGTTCGGAATCAGCCGGCAGCAGGCCGAACAGGATGCAACGTGCCTGCTGGAGCGCATCGAGGAAGACGACCGCGAGCACATCCTGCATGCGGTCGAGCAGGCGGCGCGCCAGTTCGCACCGCTCATTCTGGAATTCCGGCTGCGACCTGAAGGTGCCGGCGCGCGCTGGGTGCGCAGCCAGGCCCATCCCTATGCGGCCGAAGCAGGTGCGGTGACCTGGAGTGGTTACTGGGTGGATGTCAGCGAGGCGCGTGCGCAGGCCGAGGCCCTGACTGCGGCCAAGGCCGACGCCGAACAGGCCGCGGAAGCGAAGTCGCGTTTCCTGGCAACCATGAGCCATGAGATCCGCACGCCGATGAGTGGCGTGCTGGGCATGCTGGAGGTGCTGGCGCATTCGCCGCTGGATGCCGAGCAGCAGCGCATCCTGGGGGTGATCGAGGATTCGGCGCAGATGCTACGGCAGATCCTCGACGACATCCTCGATTACTCGCGGCTGGAGGCCGGCGCGCTGCGCCTGGAACCGGTGCCGCAGCCGCTGCGGCCATTGCTGGAAAGCGTGTGCCGGTTGTTGTCGGCGCAGGCCAGTGCGCGTGAGCTGGATCTGCACGTGCAGATCGACCCGCAGCTGGCGGCCGCGCACGAAGTGGATGGTGTGCGCCTGCGTCAGATCGTGTTCAACCTGCTCAGCAACGCCATCAAGTTCACCGTGCGCGGCGAAGTGCGGCTGCAGCTGGAAGTGCTGGGGCCGACCGCCGAGGACGGCAGCCAGCCGCTGTGCCTGAGCGTCACCGACACCGGCATCGGCATCGCACCGGAAAAGCTGCAGCACCTGTTTGCGCCGTTCACCCAGGCCGGTGCGTATATCCAGCGCGACCATGGTGGTACCGGCCTGGGCCTGAGCATCTGCCAGCGCCTGGTGCAGATGATGGATGGCGAGCTGGAGCTGCACAGCACGCTGGGTGAGGGCACCCGCGCCGAGGTGCGGCTGTCGCTGGTGGAAGCCAGCAGTGGTGATGTTGAAGCGTTGGTCGCTGAGCAGGAACAAGCGGCGCTGCTGCCGCCGGCGCTGCGCGAGGCACGCGTGCTGGTGATCGAAGATCATCCGACCAACCAGGCGATGATGGCCTGGCGCCTGCAGCAACTGGGCGTGCCGCATGTGCTGGTCGGCGATGGCCAGCAGGGGCTGGATCGGTTGGCGTCGGAGTCGTTCGATCTGGTCATCACCGATTGCCGGATGCCGGTGCTGGATGGCTTCGCATTCACCCGCCTGCTGCGCGAACGCGAGGGCCGCAACGGCCAGCCGCGGCTGACCGTATTGGCGCTGACCGCCAGTGTGCTGGACGACGATGCGCGTCGTTGCCGTGAGGCCGGCATGGACGAAGTGCTGGCCAAGCCGTTGTCACTGGCCACGCTGCGTACCGCGCTGCTGCGCTGGTTGCCGCAGGCGCAGGGACAGTCGTTTGAGGAGCTGGCCGAGTCCGCTGCCGACGATGGTGGGACGCTGCCCGATCTGGACAGCCTGCAGCGGCGCTTCGGCTCGCGCGCGGTGGCCGAGCAGCTGCGCGACAGCCTGTTGCAGGCCAGCGAAGGTGATCTGGCGGGCGTACTGCGCGCCGTGCAGGCCGGTGACCGCATGTCTGCCGCACTGCACCTGCATCGCCAGGCCGGTGGATTGGGTGCGGTGGGGGCGACGGTGCTGGCCGGGCAGGCCAATGCCCTGGTCGAGCGCCTGCAGGACGCAGCCGAGACCGATCCGGAGCCGTTGTTCGAGGCGGTGGCGGGGTTCGTCGCGCGGCTGCAGCAGCAACTGCGGCGCCTGGCTCACTGAGCCGGCTGCTGCTGCAGGTAGGCGATCACCAGCGCGCGGCGTTCGGCGCTGGGGAAAGCGTTGTACATGCGCGTGCCGGGCACCACGTGGGTGGGCGACTGCAGGAACGCATCCAGGGTCTGCGCGGTCCAGGTGATGTCGGCGCGGCGCATGCCCTCGGAGTAGCCGTAGTCGGGCAGGCTGCCGGCGCGACGACCGATCACGCCGTGCAGGTTCGGCCCGAAGCGGTGTATGCCGCCGGGCTGTACGGTGTGGCAGCCGGCACACAGTTCAAACGCGCGCTGCATGGCCTGCTGGTGCGCCTGTTCCGGCGTGGCCGGAGCCGCAGGCGGGCGCTGGCAGGCCGTGGCCGCCAGGGCCACGACAACGGTGATGGGCAGGCAGAAAGCGCGCATGGGCGGGCAGGATAGCGACGCTGCGGGGCAGGCGGGCTGCGACACGCCGTCGCAGCCCGGAGCAATCACATGCCCGAATAGTTCGGGCCGCCGCCGCCCTGCGGGGTCACCCAGACGATGTTCTGGGTGGGGTCCTTGATGTCGCAGGTCTTGCAGTGCACGCAGTTCTGCGCGTTGATCTGCAGCCGCGCGCTGTCGGCTTCGCCGACGAACTCGTACACGCCGGCCGGGCAGTAGCGCGCTTCCGGACCGGCGTACTCGGCCAGGTTCACCTTCACCGGAATGCTCGGATCCTTCAGCGTCAGGTGGCTGGGCTGGTTCTCGTCGTGGTTGGTGCTGCTCAGGAACACCGAGCTGAGACGATCGAAGGTCAGCACGCCATCGGGCTTGGGGTAGGCGATGCGGGTGTGCTTGGACGCCGGTTCCAGGCAGACATGATCCGGCTGGGTGCGGTGCAGCGTCCATGGCGGATTGCGCACGCCCAGCTTGGGCAGCAGCCACTGCTCCACGCCGGTCATCAGGGTTGCCACGGTCTGGCCCTTCTTGAACCACTGCTTGAAGTTCTTGGCCTGCTGCAGTTCGGTGAACAGCCAGCTGGCTTCGAATGCCTTCGGGTAGGCGCTCAGTTCATCGTGCTGGCGGTCGGCGGCCAGCGCGTCGAACGCGGCGTCGGCGCACAGCATGCCGGTCTTGATCGCCGCGTGGCTGCCCTTGATGCGGCTGGCGTTGAGGTAGCCGGCCTCGCAGCCGACCAGTGCGCCACCCGGGAACACCGTCTTGGGCAGCGACAGCAGGCCACCGGCGGTGATCGCACGCGCGCCGTAACCGATGCGGGTGCCACCCTCCAGGTGCTTGCGGATGGACGGATGTGTCTTGAAGCGCTGGAATTCCTCGAACGGGCTCAGCCACGGATTCTTGTAGTCCAGGCCGACCACGTAGCCGATGGCGACCTTGCCGCCGTCGGCGTGGTACAGGAACGCACCGCCGTAGGTATCGCTGTCCAGCGGCCAGCCGGCGGCATGCACCACCAGGCCCGGCTCATGCTTGGCCGGGTCGATCTGCCACAGTTCCTTGATGCCGATGCCGTAGGCCTGCGGGTCCTTGCCTTCGTCCAGCGTGTAGCGGGCGATCAGCTGGCGGCCGAGGTGGCCGCGCGCGCCTTCGGCGAAGATCGTGTACTTCGCCTGCAGCGCCATGCCGCGTTCGAACGCCGGGCCGATGCTGCCGTCCTTCTCGATGCCCATGTCGCCGGTGGCCACGCCGATCACTTCACCGTTGTCGCCGTACAGCACTTCGGCGGCGGCGAAGCCGGGGAAGATGGCCACTTCCAGCGCCTCGGCCTGCTGCGCCAGCCAACGGGTCACTTCGCCCAGGCTGATGATGTAGTTGCCTTCGTTGTGGAAGCACTCCGGCAGCAGCGCGTTGGGCGTGCTGCGTGCGCCGGTTTCGCTGAGGAACAGGAATTCGTCGCGGGTGACCTTCTGCTTCAGCGGTGCGCCGCGCTCGGCCCAGTCCGGGAACAGTTCGGTCAGCGCGCGCGGGTCCATCACCGCACCGGACAGCACGTGGGCGCCTGGTTCGGAGCCCTTTTCCAGCACGCACACCGACAGCTCGCGGCCGGCTTCGATCGCGCGCTGGCGCAGGCGGATCGCGGTGGCCAGGCCGGCGGGGCCGGCGCCGACGATCACCACGTCGAACTCCATTACTTCACGCGGGGGCAGGGCGTTGGCTTCAGCGCTCATCGATTGCATGACTCGTGGGTAGGGCCGGCATCGGGGCCACCGGCGGTGCCTGGGAATCGCGCGTGCGGCCACGGGCGAAACGGTTGTTTGAATGTGTCAGGGTACCGGGACGCGCGTGATCGAGCTAGATAGACGCCGTTCACCGCACGATTGCTGCAGCGCAGCGTAGTGCCTCAGCCCTGGTGGGGGCTAACCCTGGTCGGCACGCGCTGCCCGGATGACCGACAATGGCCGGGTCCTGACTGCGTGTGAGTGCCATGGCTTTGCATCCGTACGATCTGTTCGATGTCCGTTCCCTGCTCAACGAGGAAGAGCGTGCGGTGCAGGAGAGTGTCGCCCGCTTCACCAACGAGCGCGTGCTGCCGATCATCGGCGATGCCTTCGACCAGGCCCGTTTTCCGTCTGAACTGGTGCCGGAGATCGCGTCACTGGGCCTGCTGGGTGCAACGCTGCCGACCGAGTACGGCGGCGGTGGCCTCGGCGCGGTCAGCTACGGCCTGATCTGCCAGGAGCTGGAGCGCGGCGATTCGGGCCTGCGCAGCTTCGTCTCGGTGCAAAGCTCGCTGTGCATGTACCCGATCTACGCCTATGGCAGCGAGGAACAGCGCCAGCAGTGGCTGCCGGCGATGGCGCGCGGCGAGCTGATCGGCTGCTTCGGCCTGACCGAGGCGCATGGGGGTTCCGACCCGGCCAGCATGAAGACCCGCGCCGTGCGCGACGGCAGTGACTGGCGCATCAGCGGCAGCAAGATGTGGATCACCAGCGGCCCGGTGGCCGATCTGGCCATCGTCTGGGCGCAGACCGAGGACGGTATCCAGGGCTTCGTGCTGGAGAAGGGCATGGCCGGCTTCACCACGCAGGAAATCAAGCACAAGATGAGCCTGCGCGCGTCATTGACCGGCGCGCTGTTCTTCGACGACGTGCGCGTGCCCGACAGCCACCGCCTGCCGAACGTGAAGGGCCTGAAGGGACCGCTGGGCTGCCTGACCCAGGCCCGTTACGGCATCAGCTGGGGGCCGATCGGTGCGGCGATTGCCTGCCTGGATGAAGCGCTGGGCTACGCCAAGGAGCGCGTGTTGTTCGGTCGCCCGCTGGCGGCGACGCAGAGCGCGCAGATCAAGCTGGCCGAGATGGCCCGCCGCATCACCACCGCCCAGCTGCTGGCCCTGCAACTGGGCCGGCTGAAGGAAGCCGGCCAGCTGCAGCCGCAGCAGGTCAGCCTGGCCAAGTGGAACAACTGCCGCATGGCCATCGACATTGCCCGCGAGTGTCGCGATCTGCTGGGCGGAGCGGGCATCACCACCGAGCATGTGGCGATCCGGCATGCGTTGAACCTGGAATCGGTGATCACCTATGAAGGCACCGAGACCGTGCACCAGCTGGTGATCGGGCGCGAACTGACCGGCATCAACGCGTTCTGAAACCTGGTTCCGGTGGGTGCCAACCTTGGTTGGCACACCTCTCCGGAAGTTTCTGCAGGCCCCTGGACCTGCTTTTGGTAGGTGCCAACCTTGGTCGGCACATTCCTTCAGCGCGCGACCGGGCATCGGTGCGGACCAAGGTCCGCACCCACCAGAAGCAGCCCACAGCCACCGGAAGTTCTCAGCAGTCCCCTGGACCTGCCTTTGGTGGGTGCCAACCTTGGTTGGCACATTCCTTCAGCGCGCGGCCAAACATCTGTGCGGACCAAGGTCCGCACCCACCACAAGCGGTCTGCGGCGTTACGCGCCGCCGGCAAACCCGTGCTGGCGCCAGGCCTCGTACATCACCACGGCAACGGTGTTGGAAAGATTGAGGCTGCGGTTGTCCGGCCGCATCGGCAGGCGCAGGCGGCGGCCATCGGGCAGGGCATCGAGCACGTCCTGCGGCAGGCCGCGGCTTTCGGGGCCGAACAGGAATGCATCACCGTCTTCAAAGGCCACGCTGTCATAGCGGACGCTGGCACGCGTACTCAGGGCGAACAACCGTTTCGGTGCGATCCGCGCCAGCGCGGTATCCAGGTCGGGGTGCACCTGCAGGCGTGAATACTCGTGGTAGTCCAGCCCGGCGCGCTTGAGCTGCTTGTCTTCCAGTGCGAAGCCGAGCGGCTCGACCAGGTGCAGCTGCGCGCCGGTGTTGGCACAGAGCCGGATCACATTGCCCGTGTTGGGCGGGATTTCCGGTTGGAACAGGATCACGTGGAACTGGGGCGCGGCATTCATCGGCGCAGTGTACCTGCGACGGCGGCCGCCTTTACGGCGCACGCCCTGCACTGGGCAGGGCGGCACCGCTTACGGGCGCAGCAGGACCTGGGCGGTTTCGGTGGCCAGGGCCTGCAGGTCGGCGGCGCTCGGACGCACCTGCAGGGCCGGCAGGTTGACGATGACCGAGTGGGCAACGTTGGTGGCGGCGGCGGCCAGGGTGGCGGCGTAGCGCTGGGCTTCCAGTTCGGCGGCCAGGGCGACGCGCTGTTCCAGGCTCGGGCGCACTTCCACCGAGGCCAGGGTGGTGATCGGCATCGCGGCCGCAACCGGGGCGGCGACGTAGCCGCTGCGCTCGGCCAGCTGGTCGGCGCTCGGGCGCACTTCCACGGTGGCCAGGGTCGGGATGCCGCTGGCCTGTTCCCAGGCCTGCTGGGCCAGCTGGTCGGCGGCCGGGCGGACCTGCACGGTGGACAGCGTCTTGATGGATTCGGAGGCCTGCACCGACGAAACAACCGCGGTGCCGGCGATCAGGGCGATGGCGATGGCAATGGTCTTGGCGTTCATGACGGGGCCTGTTTAGTGTTGGTGATCAGTGGTGTGGTAGTAAGGTAGTACACCGATTCTGGGCATGCAAGGAGAATTTTCGATTTCCTGCATCTGTTCAGTCTTCAGTCAGCTTTCGTCTGAAGCCCTTCCTGGCGCAGGAAGTACCAAGCAATCCCCGTGCCAACTTTTAGTTGTTGATTTACAAGGGTTTTTTTGCGCCGGAAAGTGTCCGGTGGGCGGACACCTGTCCATTCGATGCGCCGCGGACACTGTCCGGACGTTCCTGGCGGGCGCATGTGACGGGTCAGGCAGGGCAGATCGGCACCGCGGATGGGGCACAGGGGCAAACACCCCCAGTGACTGCTGGCCGATTCCTGCCGCTGCGTGCGCAGGCTAGGATCGGGGTTCACCTATGTGACCAAGGATCCGGATATGTCTCTCGCCCTTCGCCCGCGCGCTGCACTGCTGGCCGTCGCCCTCAGCACCGCCCTGGGCACGCTTGTGCCTTCCCATGCGCTGGCGGCCAAGCCTGCCGCACCGGCGAAGGTCGATATCCCGTATGAGCAGTTCACCCTGCCCAACGGCCTGCGCGTGATCGTGCATACCGATCGCAAGGCGCCGATCGTCGCGGTCAATGTCTGGTACCACGTGGGCAGCAAGGACGAGCCGGCTGGCCGTACCGGCTTCGCGCACCTGTTTGAACACCTGATGTTCCAGGGCAGCGAAAACCACGACGGCGAATTCTTCGAGCCGTTCAAGCAGGTCGGTGCCACCAACCAGAACGGCACCACCAATACCGACCGCACCAACTACTTCGAGAACGTGCCCACCACCGCGCTGGACATGGCGCTGTGGATGGAATCGGACCGCATGGGCCATCTGGTCGGTGCGATCGACCAGGCGGCGCTGGACGAGCAGCGTGGCGTGGTGCAGAACGAGAAGCGCCAGGGCGAGAACCAGCCCTACGGCCAGGCCTGGGACCAGCTCAACAAGGCGCTGTACCCGGTTGGCCACCCGTACCACCACGGCGTGATCGGTTCGATGAACGATCTGAACGCGGCGTCGCTGGATGACGTGAAGACCTGGTTCCGCACCTGGTACGGCCCGAACAACGCGGTGCTGGTGCTGGCCGGCGACATCGACCTGGCCACCGCCAAGGAAAAGGTCGGCAAGTACTTCGGCGCCATCCCGGCCGGCCCGACCATGGCGCAGCCGGCAGTGAACGTGGCCAAGCGCAGCGCCGACACCCGCGAGACGATGACCGACAAGGTGCCGCAGGCGCGCATCTACCGCGCCTGGAACGTGCCGCAGGTCGGCACCACCGATGTCGATCAGCTGCAACTGTTCGCGCAGGTCCTGGGCGGTGCCAAGTCCTCGCGCCTGAGCCAGCGCCTGCAGCACCAGGACAAGCTGGTGGACAGCATCGCGTCGGGCCTGTCGACGTCGCAGCTGGGTTCGAACTTCGTGATCATGGCGACGGTCAAGCAGGGCCAGGACCCGGCCAAGGTCGAGAAGATCATCGACGAGGAACTGGACCGCCTGATCAAGCAGGGCCCGACCGCGGCCGAGCTGGAGCGCGCCAAGACCAGTGCCCGCGCCGGTTTCATCCGCGGCATCGAGCGCATTGGTGGCTTCGGCGGCAAGGCCGATGCACTGGCCGAGTGCGCGGTGTTCACCGGCGACCCGGGCTGCTTCCGCACCTCGCTGGCCAACATCGAGAAGGCCAGTGCTGCTGATCTGAGCCGGCTGGGCGCGCAGTGGCTGGACACGGGCAGCCACACCCTGGTGATCGCACCGGGTGAGCGCGTGGCGCTGAAGGAAGACCCGAGCCAGGCGCCGAAGCCGTTCAACGTGCCGGCGGTGGACCCCAAGTACAGCACCCTGCCCGAGCAGGTCGACCGCAAGGCCGGCGTGCCGCAGACCCGCGAGTTCCCGCAGTTGAAGTTCCCGGCGCTGCAGCGCGCCACGCTGAAGAACGGCACCCAGGTGATCCTGGCCGAGCGCCACGAGATTCCGGTGGTGCAGTTCAGCTACCAGTTCCCGGGCGGCTTCAGCGCCGACCAGGGCCGCAAGCCGGGCACCGCCAACTTCACCATGAGCCTGATGACCGAAGGCGCCGGCAAGCTCGGCTCGCTGGCCTTCGCCGATGCCGCCGACGCACTGGGTGCCAGCCTGGATGCCTCGGCCGGCCTGGATTCGATGAGCGTGGACCTGTCGGCGCTGAAGGAAAATCTGGCACCGTCGCTGGCGCTGTACCGCGACCTGCTGCGTGAGCCGCGCTTCGAGCAGGGCGAGATCGACCGGGTCAAGGCGAGCTGGATCGCCGGCATCCAGCAGGAGAAGGTCAACCCGGGTGCGGTGGCGATGCGCGTGCTGCCGCCGCTGCTGTACGGCAAGGGCCACCCGTATGCCATTCCGTTCACCGGCAGCGGTGACGAAGCGGCGATCAATGGCCTGACCCGCGAAGACCTGGTCGACTTCCACCACGACTGGCTGCGCCCGCAGAACGGCACCCTGATCGTGGTCGGTGACACCACCCTGGCCGAGATCGTGCCGCTGCTGGACAAGCAGCTGGGCGACTGGAAGGCCAGTGGCGACGCCCCGCAGGTGAAGGCGGCCACCGACGTGGCGCTGCCGAAGGGCCCGCGCGTGTTCCTGATCGACCAGCCGGGCGCGGTGCAGGCCAACCTGTTCGCCGGCCAGGTGGTGGCGCCTTCGAGCGCTGCCAGCTCGACCCGCTTCGACATCGCCAACGGCGTCATCGGCGGTGACTTCACCTCGCGCCTGAACATGAACCTGCGTGAAGACAAGCACTGGTCGTACGGTGCGCGCAGCAGCGCGGTCAACTCGGTGGGCCAGCGTCCGTGGATGGCCAGCGCGCCGGTGCAGATCGACAAGACCGGTCCGGCGATGGCGGAAATGCGCAAGGAAATCGCCGCGTTCGCCGATGGCAGCAAGCCGGCCACCGCCGACGAGGTGAACCGCATCCGCAACATCCAGACGCTGAGCCTGCCCGGTGCCTACGAGACCGCCAGCGCGGTGGCGTCGACCATCGGTTCGATCGTGCAGTTCAAGCGCCCGGACGACTACGTGCTGCGCCGCAAGGCCGAGATCGAGGCGATGACCCCGGCGCAGGTGCAGCAGGCCGCTGCCGAGATCAAGCCGCAGGCCCTGACCTGGGTGGTGGTGGGTGACCTCAAGCAGACCGAAGCGGCCGTGCGTGCGCTGAACCTGGGCGAGGTGACGGTGATCGATGCCGAAGGCAACCCGGTCAAGAAGTAAGGGATGTGCCTGCCCGCCTCGGCGGGCAGGCCTCCTGTGGTAGCGCCGGGCCATGCCCGGCGGTTTTTCGGCGGCCAGCGAGGCCGCGCTGCGCGCTCGCCGGGCATGGCCCGGCGCTACCGGGGGATCCGACTCCACCCCCGGCTACCCCCGATTCAGGCTGTTCAGGCAGAATCCCCCCATACCCTTCCAGGATCTGCCCATGCGCGTTCTGCTGCTTTCCTCCCTGCTGCTCACCGTCACCGCCTGTACCTGGGTGCCGATCGAACCGGCCGGCAAGGCGACCCGCGTGCTGCCGGCAGGCCCGGTTCCCGCCGGCTGCATCGCCAAGGGCGAGGTGGTGGTCACCGTGAAGAGCAAGGTCGGCTTCTACAACCGCAACCCGCTGCGGGTGCAGGAAGAGCTGGAAACCCTGGCCCGCAACGAGGCCCCGAGCGCCGGCGCCAATGCCGTGCAGGCCGCTGCGGCCCCGGCCGATGGCAGCCAGCGCTTCGCCGCCTTCCAGTGCCCGCCGCGCTGAACGCTTCACCATACGGGCAAGGCTGAATTCGTAAAGATGCGGTGAAAGCCCGGGGGTTATAGAATAGCGCCCCCTTTTGCCTGAGCCTTGGCGCTAACCTCGATGCTCTTCAAGAATGTCTCGATCGCCGGCCTGGCACACGTCGACGCGCCGCATACGCTGACGACCAAGGAAATCAACGAACGCCTGCAGCCGACGTTGGATCGCCTCGGTATCCGCACCGACGTGCTCGGCGATATCGCCGGCATCCATGCCCGCCGCCTGTGGGACAACGGCGTGCTGGCGTCGGACGCCGCCACCATGGCCGGCCGCAAGGCACTGGAAGACGCGGGCATCACCGCGACCCAGGTCGGCCTGCTGGTCAACACCTCGGTCAGCCGTGACTACCTGGAGCCGTCCACGGCCTCCATCGTGTCCGGCAACCTCGGCGTCAGCGACGAATGCATGACCTTCGACGTCGCCAATGCCTGCCTGGCCTTCATCAACGGCATGGATATCGCGGCGCGCATGATCGAGCGCGGTGATATCGACTACGCGCTGGTGGTGGATGGCGAGACCGCCAACCTGGTGTACGAGAAGACCCTGGAGCGCATGACCGCCCCGGACGTCACCGCTGACGATTTCCGCAACGAGCTGGCGGCGCTGACCACCGGTTCGGGTGCTGCGGCCATGGTGATGGCGCGCTCGGAACTGGTGCCGGACGCCCCGCGCTACAAGGGCGGCGTGACCCGCTCGGCCACCGAGTGGAACCAGCTGTGCCTGGGCAACCTGGACCGCATGGTCACCGATACCCGCCTGCTGCTGATCGAAGGCATCAAGCTGGCGCAGAAGACCTTCAGCGCCGCCAAGATTGCACTCGGCTGGGCCGTGGAAGAGCTGGACCAGTTCGTGATCCACCAGGTCAGCCAGCCGCACACTGCCGCGTTCATCAAGAACTTCGGCATCGACCCGAAGAAGGTCATGACCATCTTCGGCGAGCACGGCAACATCGGCCCGGCCTCGGTGCCGATCGTACTGAGCAAGCTCAAGCAGCTGGGCAAGCTGAAGAAGGGCGATCGCATCGCGCTTCTGGGCATTGGTTCCGGCCTGAACTGTTCGATGGCTGAAGTGGTCTGGTAAGCAGCCCGCTGCCCGACCTCCTGTAGAGCCGAGCCATGCTCGGCTCACGCGCGCAGCGCGGCTCTTCCGCAGCGGACCGGAGAGCAGCCGAGCATCGGCTCGGCTCTACACCGCGCCGCGATTCTCCTTAGGTGCTCCGCATGCGCGATCTCCCCGGTTACCCCGCCCACCCGCAGCGCTTCGAAGTGCGCCCTGGCCTGTCGATGAACTATCTCGACGAAGGCCCGCGCGACGGCGAGGTGGTGGTGATGGTGCACGGCAACCCGTCGTGGAGCTATTACTGGCGCACGCTGGTGGCTGGCCTGTCGGACACGTACCGCTGCATCGTGCCGGACCACATCGGCATGGGCCTGTCGGACAAGCCGGACGACAGCCGCTACGAATACACGCTGCAGTCGCGCGTGGACGACCTCGATGCGCTGCTGAAGCACCTGGGCATTACCGGCCCGGTGACCCTGGCCGTGCACGACTGGGGCGGCATGATCGGCTTCGGCTGGGCGCTGTCGCACCACGACCAGGTGAAGCGCCTGGTGGTGCTCAACACCGCCGCCTTCCCGATGCCGGCCGCGAAGAAGATGCCGTGGCAGATCGCGCTGGGCCGCCACTGGAAGATCGGCGAGTGGATCATCCGCAGCTTCAACGCATTCTCGTCCGGCGCCTCGTGGCTGGGCGTGGAGCGGAAGATGCCGGCCGACGTGCGCCGCGCCTACGTGTCGCCGTACAACAGCTACGCCAACCGCATCAGCACCATCCGCTTCATGCAGGACATCCCGCTGTCGCCGGCCGACAGGGCGTGGTCGCTGCTGGAGCGTGCCGGCAAGGCGCTGCCGTCGTTCGCCGACCGCCCCGCCTTCCTCGGCTGGGGCCTGCGCGACTTCGTGTTCGACCACCACTTCCTGAAGGGTTTCCAGGCCGCGCTGCCGAAGGCCCAGGTGCATGCCTTCGAGGATGCCGGGCATTACGTGCTGGAAGACAAGCACGAGGTGCTGGTGCCGGAGATCCGGGCGTTCCTGGACAAGAACCCGATCTGAGAAGTGTGCCGACCAACGGTCGGCACCCACACGTGGAAGGTATGGGGGGGGTGCCGACCGTTGGTCGGCACACCGGATTATGCGGCGACCGGCGCCTGCGGCGGCGAAGAAGGGCTGTTGCCGTTGTCGTCGGGATGATCGTCATCATTGTCGGCGTCATCGCGCCAACGCCAGTCGGCCAGCGTCAACGGATCCAGGCCATAGGCGATGCGCGCCTTGTCGCACTGCGGGCTGGCTTTGCCGTACTCCCACGATGCATCCACCTCACGGCACACGCTGGGCCGGTTGGGGTGGATGGTGCAGCGTGAATACACGCCGATCTGCGCATCCAGCGCCACGCAGCGCACCGGCTTGGAATGGGTGCCACGCATGCACAGGCGATGCGGGTCCAGCACTTCGGTGAGCTGGTGTGGCACGCCGCCGGGGGTGACCTCGTCTGATTCCATCCAGTGGAAGGCCACGCGGTATTGGGTGCAGCAGGCGCCGCAGGTCATGCAGGGATGTTGCATGGGCAAGCCGCCTCGGGCGGCAGTCGGAATCAGGAACGAGGGTGCGGATTTTCCACGAAGTGGGGCGCCGCGCAAGAAATTCCGTAAGCGGCGACAATGAACGGATGAACCGACCCTGCAATATTGCGGCCCGTTTGCCTGAACTGGCGCGTGAACGCCCCGACCAGATTGCTATCCGCTGCCCCGGCCGCCGGGGCGCCGGCAACGGCATGGCCGCCTACGACGTCACCCTGGATTACCGCCAGCTGGACGCCCGCAGCGACGCCATGGCCGCCGGCCTGGCCGGCTACGGGATCGGCCGAGGGGTGCGCACGGTGGTGATGGTGCGGCCCTCGCCGGAGTTCTTCCTGTTGATGTTCGCCCTGTTCAAGCTGGGCGCGGTGCCAGTGCTGGTCGATCCGGGCATCGACAAGCGCGCGCTGAAACAGTGTCTGGACGAGGCGCAGCCGGAAGCCTTCATCGGCATTCCGCTGGCCCATGTGGCGCGGCTGGTGCTGCGCTGGGCGCCGTCGGCGGCGCGCCTGGTGACCGTCGGCCGCCGCCTCGGCTGGGGCGGAACCACCCTGGCCGCGCTGGAGCGCGCCGGCGCCAACGGTGGGCCGATGCTGGCCGCCACCGATGGCGAGGACATGGCGGCGATCCTGTTCACCAGCGGCTCCACCGGCGTGCCCAAGGGCGTGGTCTACCGCCATCGCCACTTCGTCGGGCAGATCCAGCTGCTGGGCAGCGCCTTCGGCATGGAAGCGGGCGGGGTGGACCTGCCGACCTTTCCACCGTTCGCGCTGTTCGATCCGGCGCTGGGCCTGACCTCGGTGATCCCGGACATGGACCCGACCCGGCCGGCGCAGGCCGACCCGGCGCGCCTGCACGACGCCATCCAGCGTTTCGGCGTGACCCAGCTGTTCGGCTCGCCGGCGCTGATGCGGGTGCTGGCGAAGCATGGCCGGCCGCTGCCGACGGTGACCCGGGTGACCTCGGCCGGTGCGCCGGTGCCGCCGGACGTGGTCGCCACCATCCGCAGCCTGCTGCCGGCCGATGCGCAGTTCTGGACGCCGTATGGCGCCACCGAGTGCCTGCCGGTGGCGGTGGTCGAGGGCCGCGAGCTGGAGCGCACCCGTGCTGCTACCGAAGCAGGTGCCGGTACCTGCGTGGGCAGCGTGGTTGAGCCGAACGAGGTGCGCATCATCGCCATCGATGACGCGCCGCTGCCGGACTGGTCGCAGGCACGCGTGCTGGCCACCGGCGAGGTCGGCGAGATCACCGTAGCCGGGCCGACCGCCACCGACAGTTATTTCAACCGCCCGCAGGCCACGGCGGCGGCAAAGATCCACGAGACGCTGGCCGATGGCAGCACGCGCGTGGTCCATCGCATGGGCGACGTCGGTTACTTCGATGCGCAGGGCCGACTGTGGTTCTGCGGGCGCAAGACGCAGCGCGTGGAGACCACGCGCGGACCGCTGTACACCGAACAGGTCGAGCCGGTGTTCAACACCGTGGCCGGGGTGGCGCGCACGGCGCTGGTCGGTGTCGGCGCCCCGGGTGCACAGGTGCCGGTGCTGTGCGTGGAACTGCAGCGTGGCCAGGCAGACAGCCCGGCGCTGCAGGAAGCGCTGCGTGCGCATGCCGCAGCGCGCACGCCTGAGGCCGGCCTGCAGCACTTCCTGGTGCATCCGGCGTTCCCCGTCGATATCCGTCACAACGCCAAGATCGGCCGCGAGAAGCTCGCCGTCTGGGCCAGCGCCGAACTGGAGAAGCGCGCATGAAGATCCTGGTCACCGGTGGTGGTGGTTTCCTTGGCCAGGCGCTGTGCCGCGGGCTGGTCGAACGTGGCCACCAGGTACTGGCGTTCAACCGCAGTCACTACCCGGAGCTGCAGGCGATGGGTGTGGGCGAGATCCGTGGAGATCTCGCCGACGCGCAAGCGGTGCTGCACGCGGTGGCCGGCGTCGATGCGGTGTTCCACAACGGTGCCAAGGCCGGCGCCTGGGGCAGCTATGACAGCTACCACCAGGCCAACGTGGTCGGCACCGACAATGTGATCGCCGCCTGCCGTGTGCATGGCATCAGCCGGCTGGTCTACACCTCCACGCCCAGCGTGACGCACCGTGCCACCCATCCGGTGGAAGGCCTGGGCGCCGATGAAGTGCCTTACGGCGAAGATTTCCAGGCACCGTATGCGGCGACCAAGGCGATTGCCGAACAGCGCGTGCTGGCGGCCAACGACGCCTCGCTGGCGACGGTGGCGCTGCGCCCGCGCCTGATATGGGGCCCGGGCGATCAGCAGCTGGTGCCGCGTCTGGCCGAACGTGCACGGCAGGGCCGCCTGCGTCTGGTGGGCGATGGCAACAACAAGGTGGATACCACCTACATCGACAACGCCGCGCTCGCACACTTTCTCGCTTTCGAGGCATTGGCGCCGGGGGCCGCGTGTGCGGGCAAGGCCTACTTCATTTCCAACGGCGAACCGCTGCCGATGCGCGAGCTGGTCAACAAGCTGCTGGCCGCCGTTGGTGCGCCGACGGTGGACAAGGCGATCAGCTTCAAGGCCGCTTACCGCATCGGTGCGCTCTGCGAGCGCCTTTGGCCGCTGCTGCGCCTGCGCGGCGAGCCGCCATTGACCCGCTTCCTGGCCGAGCAGCTGTGCACGCCGCACTGGTACAGCATGGAGCCGGCACGCCGTGACTTCGGCTACGTGCCGCAGGTCAGCGTCGAAGAAGGGCTGCGCAGGCTGAAGGCTTCATCTGCTGCATAGATCGCCGTCACTGGCTGCACACCGCCAGATCGGGAGGATGGACCCACGCCATCCAACGGCCCGGACATCTGCGAGGAGCGCCATGCTGCATTACGCCGTCATCTTTTTCGTCATCGCCATCATCGCCGCCGTGCTCGGCTTCTCCGGCATTGCCGGCGCTGCCAGCAACATTGCCTGGATCCTGTTCGTTGTGTTCCTGGTACTGGCAGTGATCTCGATGTTCCGCAAGCGCGGGTAGAAGACCGCAGGGTAGTGCCGGCCGCTGGCCGGCACGCCCTCTTTGTAGCGTCGAGCATGGCTCGACGCTACAGACAGCGCCGCTACACGGCGCTGTGCAATCCGCGATCGGCTTCATGACGCTCCAGCGCCAGTTCGATCAGCCGCGTGATCAGCGTGGTGTAGTCCACACCGCTGGCGCCCCACAGCTTCGGGTACATGCTGATGCGGGTGAAGCCCGGCAGCGTGTTGACCTCGTTGATGACGATCTCACCGTCTGCGGTGAGGAACACATCCACGCGCGCCATGCCCGCACACTCCAGCGCCTGGTAGGCCCGCAGCGCGGTCTGCTGGATGCGCGCCTGGGTTGCAGCATCGATATCCGCCGGCACCACCACCTCGGCGCCGTCGGCGTTGATGTACTTGGTGTCGTAGGCGTAGAACTCGTCGTGCACCACCACTTCCCCACACAGGCTGGCCTGAGGATGTTCGTTGCCCAGCACCGCGCACTCGATCTCGCGGCCGACCACCGCCGATTCCACCAGCACCTTGTGGTCGTAGCGCAGCGCCAATGCCAGCGCCTCGGCGAAGCCCGCTGCATCCTTGACCTTGCTCACCCCCACCGACGAACCCTGGTTGGCCGGCTTCACGAACAACGGCAGGCCGAGCTGCGCGATCACCGCATCGACATCGGCTGCCGCCGCCTGATGGCGACGGATGCACAGCCACGGTGCCACCTGCAGCCCGGCGTCGCGCAGCAGGCGCTTGGTCACGTCCTTGTCCATCGCCACCGCCGAGCCCAGTACCGGTGAACCGACGAAGGGCAGGTTGGCCATGCGCAGCAGCCCCTGCAGCGCACCGTCCTCGCCCAGCGGCCCGTGCACGATCGGCAGCACCACATCGATCTGGCCGAGCGCGCTGGCCGCATCGGACGGCTGCAGCTGCGCCTGCTCGGCGCCCGGGCGCACCGCCAGCGACGTACCGGACCGATGCAGGGCGATGCGCGACGGATCATCGGCATTGATCAGGAAGGTATCCGGCTGGCTCAGATGCCACTGGCCCTGCTTGTCGATACCGACCAGCACCGGCTCGAAGCGCTCGCGATCGAGCGCATCGAGGATGTTCTTCGCCGACTGCAGCGAAACTTCGTGCTCGGAAGACTTGCCCCCGAAAATGATGCCGACCCGGGTCCGTGCCATGGGGAATGCGATGTCCTGTGCGTTGCGTGGCCCCATAGCATGAACCTTCATCGGCCCTCCGCGTGAGGCACAGATGAACCAGAAATCCATCCACACATGGCGTGGATCTACCGTGTCGACCAAGGTCGACACCCACCACAGCAACATAGAAAGCCGCCCTGACAGCAGCGGGAAACTGTCGAAGGCGGGGTGGGTCCGGTTGTGGGGGTGTCCGCGGCATGGATGCCGCGGCCAAGCCCCCACGGACGGGTTTACGGCGTCCCCCGCAACCGGACCTATCCCGCCAACCCACGGAATGCCCGCTGTTGCTTTGGCCGTTGTCGTTGCCGTTGCCGTTGCGTCTGCGGGTGCCGGGCGGCGGCCCGGCCCAAGCCCCCCACCCACGCAGGTAGAATGCACACATGGCTCTCTCCCTGCTCAAGTCCCTCAAGCCGGTCGCCGGCCGCGCCCTGCAGATCGCCCTGAACCGCGCGCTGGCGCTGGATCCGGATACCCGCCATGCGCTGACCAGCCTGGATGGCCGGCATATCGATCTGACCCTGGAAGCGCCGTCGCTGGCCATGCGCATCAGCGTCGACGGCGACCAGCTGCGGGTCGGCCCGGTGGATGCGCAGGAAGCCGACCTGGCCGTGCGCAGCAGCCTGGCCGGCGTGCTCGCGCAGCTGCCGCTGCTGGCCAACGCACGGCGCGGTGACAACAACGGCAAGGGCCGCGTGCGCGTGGCCGGCGACGCCGAACTGGCACGCCGCCTGCAGCAGCTCGCCAAGGGCTTCGACCCGGACTGGCAGCAGCCCTTCGTCAGCGTGTTCGGCGAGGTACTGGGCGTGCAGGTCGCCAATACCCTGCGCAGCGCCCTGCAGCACGCACGCCAGGGCGCGGTCGACCTGGCCCACAGCGCCGCAGAATTCATCACCGAGGAATCGCGCGATGTAGTGCCGCGCGCTGAACTGGATGCCTTCCACGATGATGTGGACGTGCTGCGCGACGACGTGGAGCGCCTTGGTGCACGCGTACAGCGCCTGCGGGGTGCCGCATGAAGGCCGTGCTGCGCGCCAGCCGCATCGGCCGGGTGATCCTGCGTTACCGCCTCGACGACCTGCTGCAGGGCACACCGGCCGAGCGCTGGTTGCGCCTGGCCAAGCCGTTCGTGCCGCGCGCCTCGGCCGACATCGCCGCACAGTCGCGCGGTGCGCGCCTGCGCCTGGCGCTGCAGGATCTCGGCCCGATCTTCGTCAAGTTCGGCCAGATCCTGTCCACCCGCCGCGATCTGGTGCCGCCGGATGTGGCCAATGAGCTGACTCTGCTGCAGGACCGGGTCAAGCCGTTCGATGGTGAGACCGCGCGTCGCATCGTCGAGGAAGCGCTCGGCCTGCCGGTCAGCGAGGCCTTCGCCAGTTTCGACACCGAACCGCTGGCCTCGGCCTCCATCGCACAGGTGCACGCGGCCACGCTGGCCGATGGCCGCCAGGTGGTGGTCAAGGTGCTGCGCCCGGGCATCGAGAAGCAGATCGACGCTGATATCGCCCTGCTCAATTCGCTGGCCGCCCTGGTCGAGCGCACCCATCCACGCGCCGACAAGATCCGTCCGCGCGAAGTGGTGGCCGAGGTCGAAAACACCCTGTCCGCCGAGCTGGACCTGCAGCGCGAAGGCGCCAATGCCAGCGTGCTGCGCCGCTTCTGGGAAAACAGCGACGACCTGTACGTGCCGGAAGTGATCTGGAGCCACACCGCCGAGCGCGCGCTGACCCTGGAGCGCGTGTGGGGCATTCCGTCCGACGACATCGCCGCGCTGGACAAGGCCGGCATCGACCGCAAGGCGCTGGCCGCCAAGGGCGTGCGGGTGTTCTACACCCAGGTGTTCCGCGACAACTTCTTCCATGCCGACGCGCACGCCGGCAACATCTGGGTCGACACCGATCCGTCGCGTCGCGCCAACCCGCGCTTCATCGCGCTGGACTTCGGCATCATGGGCCAGCTCTCGCAGGAAGATCAGTACTACCTGGCCGAGAACTTCATGGCCATCTTCAACCGCGACTACCGCCGCATCGCCGAACTGCATGTGCAGGCGCGCTGGATGCCGGACAACGTGCGCATCGATGACCTGGAAGCGGCCGTGCGCTCGGTGTGCGAGCCGTACTTCACCCGCCCGCTGTCGCAGATCTCGCTGGCCGAAGTGCTGATGAAGCTGTTCCGCGTGGCCCAGCGTTACCAGCTGACCCTGCAGCCGCAGCTGATCCTGCTGCAGAAGACCCTGCTGAACATCGAAGGCGTCGGCCGCCAGCTCGATCCGCAGATCGACATCTGGGCAGTGGCCAAGCCGGTGCTGGCGAAGATCCTGCGCGAGCGCTACAGCCCGCGCCGGGTGGTACGCGAGATCGGCAAGCGCCTGCCGGAAATCATGACCCACGCGCCGGACATGCCGCGCCTGGTACACGCCTGGCTGACCCAGCAGGTGGAAGGCCGCCACGAACTGTCGATGCGTTCGCGCGACCTGGCCGCACTGGATGCCAGCGTGCAGCGCCTGCAGAAGCGTGCGGTGGGCGCGATCACCGGTGTCGGCCTGCTGGCCATCGCCGCGCTGATCTATGTGGTGCAGCCGCCGGGCTGGTACTGGGGCGACCTGCCGATGTGGAGCTGGCTGTCCGGTGTGGTCGGCGTGGTGGCGCTGGCGCGCGCGTGGTGGAAGTAGGTCCCATGCTGCAGGCACTCAAGGACGAACTGGCCCGCTTCGGCGCCGACAACGATGCCCGCGAAAGCGCGCGCGGGCGCCGCATGCTCAACATCACGCCGGAGACGGGTGAATTCCTGTCCGTGCTGGTCCGCTTCGGCGCTGCGCGCCAGGTGCTGGAGATCGGCACCTCCAACGGCTATTCGACGCTGTGGCTGGCCGAGGCTGCCACAGCCATCGACGGCCACGTGACCACGCTCGAATACGCCGAGGACAAGGTGGCGATGGCGCGTGACACCTTCGCGCGCAGTGGCCTGGCCGATCGCATCACGCTGGTCCACGACGATGCGGGACCGTGGCTGGCGCTGGTCGCCGATGCCAGCGTCGACCTGCTGTTCCTCGATTCGGATCGCGGGCAGTACGCCGGCTGGTGGCCGCAGCTGCGCCGCGTGCTGCGGCCCGGCGGCCTGCTGGTGGTGGACAACGCCACCTCGCATGCAGAACAGATGGAACCGCTGCGGGCGCTGCTGGAGGCTGATCCGGACTTCAGCATCAGCCTGGTGCCGGTGGGCAATGGCGAGCTGTTGGCCGTACGCAGCGCCTGACTGCTCTACAGGCAGGTGCCAACCTTGGTTGGCACGCCGTTGCCGGTCGCGCAGAGCCGCCGAGCGCGGGCTCGGCTCTACAGAAGGCAGGCATTTATAATCCCGCGGTGAGCACCGAACCCGAGACCCTCGCCGCGGTCGAGACCGACACCGCGCCCCTGCAGCTGCTGCACCTGGATGAACGCCTGGCCGTGGTCAACAAGCCTGCCGGGCTGATGGTCCACGACAGCAAGCTGGCCCGTGGCGAAGACGACTTCCTGGCCGACCGCCTGCGCGAGCAGCTGGGCCGCCCGATCTTCCTCGTGCATCGCCTGGACCGGGCCACCAGCGGCTGCCTGCTGTTGGCCTTCGACCGCGAAACCGCCAGCGCGCTGGGCAAGGCGTTGATGGGCGGTGAAGTGCTGAAGGACTACCTGACCGTCTGCCGTGGCTGGCCGGCAGAACTGTCCTGGCGGGTCGACCACGACCTCGACGGTGGCCCGGGCAAGCCGGTGAAGAAGCCGGCGGTCACCGACTTCCAGCGCCTGGCCACCGGCGAGCTGTCGGTCCCGGTCGGTGAGTTCACCCGTTCGCGCTACGCGCTGCTGCGCTGCCAGCCGCAGACCGGGCGCTTCCGGCAGATCCGCCGGCACCTGAAGCATCTCTCGCATCACATGATCGGCGACACCAGCCACGGTGATGGTCGCCACAACCGCATCTTCCGCATGCAGGGCGTGCACCGCATGCTGCTGCATGCCGAGCGCCTGCGTTTCCCGCATCCGGACGGTGGCACGGTGGATGTGCGTGCGCCGCTGGACCGCGAGTTCCAGAAGGCGCTGGGCCTGTTCGGCTGGCAGGTGGACGACGCCTGATGCTGCTGCGGTAAGCCGAGCGTGGGCTCGGCTCTACAGCCGGCGGCCGGGCGTGGCCCGGCGCACCCCGTTATTTCTTTTCCGGCTCGTTGACGATCGCTTCCAGGTCCTTCTGCAGATCCGCGAACAGCGGCTGCATGCGCGCCTGGATGGCCACCATCACGTTCTGCATCAGCGCCGGGGTCTTGTCCAGCAGGCTCTGGCCGGCCGCGCTCTCGTAGAACTCGGCCATCGCCAGCACGTCTTCCTTGCTGAAGGTCTTCTTGTAGAGGTCCACGTACATCGGCCGCAGCTGCTGCCACGACAGGGCCTGGCGCAGGGTCTGGCTGGTCCGCGCCTGGATCCGCTTCAGCTGTTCCTGCTGCTGGGCGTTGAGCTGGCGCTGTGCGGCCACCTGCTGGAACTGCTGCTGCTGCATCGCCTCGATCTGCGGCAGCATGGTGTCGATCATGCTCTGCGCCCGTGACGCGGACAGCAGGCGGTTGATGTCGCCATCGGTCGGTGGCGCGGCCAGGGCCGGAACGCTGGCCACGGCCAGCGCCAGCAGCAGGGCGGCGCGGCGCAGCAGGGACGGCAGGGCGGGTGCGGTGCGGGTCATGCGGGCTTCCTGCGGTACATGGGACGGCCAGCATACCCGCAGCCAAGGCGAAGGCGGCGTGTTCGGTACCTGATCGGCGGCATACGGTGCGCGATGCCGCACTCCGGCACGTGGCTGCCGCTACAATGCGCGGATGGGCAGTGGACCGGTCACCATCAGCGCGCAGCTTGAAATCCCCGACGGCGAGATCGTCGAGCGGTTCGTGCGTGCCAGCGGTGCCGGTGGCCAGAACATCAACAAGGTCTCCACCGCGGTGGAACTGCGTTTCGATGTGGCCAACTCGCCCTCGTTGCCCGAACCGTTGCGCGCGCGCCTGTTGGCGCGGCGTGACCGGCGCATGACCGGCGAAGGCGTGCTGGTCATCGACGCGCAACGTTTCCGGACCCAGGATCGCAATCGCGAGGATGCGCGCGAGCGGCTGGCGGCCTTCATCCAGGCCGGGCTGAGCGTGCCCAAGCCGCGCAAGGCCACCAAGCCGACCCTCGGGTCGAAACTGCGTCGTCTGGACGCCAAACGCGGGCGCGCGCAGATCAAGCGCGGGCGCTCATCACGTGACTGGGAGTGATTGCTTGAACAACCCGACTTCGTTGCTGCCGGCCGTGCCGCCGCAGATGCCGCAGGTCAAACCCAACGCCTTCCTGCGCTGGCTGGCGCGCTGCACCCTGCGCATGGGCGGCTGGAAGGTGACCGGCACCCTGCCTGACATTCCCCGCCTGGTGTTCATCATCGCGCCGCATTCGTCCAACTGGGACGGCCTGTGGGGCATGGCGGCCAAGATCGCGCTGGGAATGAAGGTCAAGGTGCTGGGCAAGGCATCGCTGTTCTGGTGGCCGCTGGGCCCGCTGCTGCACAAGCTGGGCGTGATCCCGCTGGACCGCAGCTCGCCGCAGGGCACGGTGGGCCAGGCGGTGGACCTGCTGCGCAACAACGAGAAGATGTGGTTCGCCATCACCCCCGAGGGCACCCGCAAGGCCGTGAAGGACTGGAAGGCCGGCTTCCTGAAGATCGCCCGGATGGCCGACGTGCCGATCCTGGCTGCGTATTTCCACTACCCGGAAAAGACCATCGGCATCGGCCCGCTGTTCACGCCCAGCGGCGATGATGCCGCCGACATGGCCGCCATCCGCGAGTTCTACCGGCCGTGGATGGGCAAGACCCGCGGTACGGTCTGAGCCTGCCGCAGGCCGCCGCATAGACGCCACGTCCGGCACATGCCGGGCGAGCGCGACAGGAGTAGGGTGGAGGGCTGGTATCCCGTACCGTCTGCCCAAGGAGTGTTTTACATGTCGCGTACCGTAGTCCTGGCCGCCGCCATCAGCCTGGCGCTGGCGGCCTGTTCCGGCAAGGAGTCCACCCCCGTGTCCGATGCCCAGAAAGCCCCGGCCCAGCAGCCGGCCGAAGCCTCCACCAATCCGCTGCTGAGCGCCAGCACGTTGCCGTTCCAGGCGCCGCAGTTCGACAAGATCAAGGACAGCGACTACCTGCCGGCGTTCGAGGAAGGCATGCGCCAGCACCTGGCCGACGTGCGCAAGATCGCCGACAGCAGCGAGCCGGCCACCTTCGACAACACCATCGTGGCGATGGAGCGCAGCGGCGAGACCCTGAACCGCGTGTCGCGCATTTTCTTCGGCCTGGTCCAGGCCGATACCAACGATGCACGCCAGAAGATCCAGGAAGAAGTGGCGCCGAAGCTGGCCGCGCACCAGGACGAGATCAACCTCGATCCGAAGCTGTTCGCGCGCGTGAAGTCGCTGTACGACCAGCGTGACACGCTGGAACTGGACCCGGTCCAGAAGCGCCTGGTCGAGCATTACTACGACGGCCTGGTGCGCGCTGGCGCACAGCTGTCCGACGCCGACAAGGCGAGCCTGCGCAAGCTCAACGTGGAAGAAACCACCCTTTCCACCCAGTTCCATACCCGTCTGGTGGCCGCCACGGCCGCTGCGGCCGTCGTTGTCGACGACAAGGCCAAGCTGGCCGGCCTGGACGAGAATGCGATCAACAACGCGGCGGCCGCCGCCAAGGATCGCAAGCTGGATGGCAAGTTCCTGCTGCCGTTGCAGAACACCACACAGCAGCCGGTGCTCGGCTCGCTGAGCGACCGCGACCAGCGCGCCGCCGTGCTGAAGGCTTCGGAAACCCGCGCCGAGCGCGGCGATGCCAACGACACCCGGCAGACCGTGCAGCGCCTGGCCCAGCTGCGTGCACAGAAGGCCAAGCTGCTCGGCTTCGACACCTTCGCCGACTACCAGCTGGGCGACCAGATGGCCAAGACCCCGGCTGCCGCGCTCAAGCTGCTGACCGACACCGTGCCGGCCGCCACCGCCAAGGCACGCGCCGAAGCCGGCGAGATCCAGAAGGTGATCGACGCGCAGAAGGGTGGTTTCCAGGTCGCCGCTTCGGACTGGGACTTCTACGCCGAGCAGGTGCGCAAGGCCAAGTACGATCTGGACGAATCGCAGATCAAGCCGTACTTCGAACTGGACAACGTGCTGCAGAACGGCGTCTTCTACGCCGCCACCCAGCTGTACGGCATCACCTTCAAGCCGCGTACCGACATTCCGACCTACAACCCGGACATGAAGGTGTACGAAGTGTTCGACAAGGACGGCACCTCGCTGGCGCTGTTCTACACCGACTACTTCAAGCGTGACAGCAAGTCCGGCGGCGCCTGGATGGACGTGTTCGTCGAGCAGGACGGCCTGACCGGTGCCAAGCCGGTGGTCTACAACGTCTGCAACTTCACCAAGCCGGCCGCCGGCCAGCCTGCGCTGATCAGCTTCGACGACGTCACCACCATGTTCCATGAGTTCGGCCATGCGCTGCACGGCATGTTCTCGAACGTGAAGTACCCGTCGATTGCCGGTACCGCCACCTCGCGTGATTTCGTCGAGTTCCCGTCGCAGTTCAACGAGCACTGGGCGCTGGATCCGAAGGTGTTCGCCAACTACGCCAAGCACTACAAGACCGGCGAGGCGATGCCGCAGGAACTGGTCGACAAGATCCTCAAGGCGCGCAGCTTCAACCAGGGCTACGCGACCACCGAGTACCTGTCGGCCGCACTGCTGGACCTGGCCTGGCACACGCAGAAGGCCGACGCGCCGCTGCAGGATGTCGGCGCCTTTGAAGCCAGCGCGCTGAAGAAGTTCAAGGTCGACCTGCCGCAGGTGCCGCCGCGCTACCGCACCACCTACTTCGACCACATCTGGGGTGGCGGTTACTCGGCCGGCTACTACGCCTACTTCTGGGCCGAAGTGCTGGACCATGACGCCTACCAGTGGTTCACCGAACACGGTGGCCTGACCGCGGCCAACGGCCAGGAATTCCGCGACAAGATCCTCTCGCGCGGCAACAGTGTGGAGCTGTCGACCCTGTACCGCGATTTCCGCGGCAAGGACCCGTCGGTGGAACCGCTGCTGAAGTTCCGCGGGCTGAAATAAGAAGGCGAAAACGGCGGGGGAAACCCCGCCGTTTTTCTTTGCTCTTCTGTAGAGCCGAGCCTACGCTCGGCTGCCTTTCGCGCCCTTGTAGAGCCGAGCCCATGCTCGGCTGGTTTCCCACGAAAGGAAGCGCGCTACGTCCCCACATGCACCCGGTTGGCCTGCTCGGCCAGCCCCAGGTGATCCAGTGCGATGTCCAGCGCCAGCACATAGCTCTGCGCGCCATAGCCGGCGGCGATGCCCAGGCGCTGGCCGACACCGGCCGGCAGGCACGGCTCGGCCACCGCGCCGTCGTCATGCACTTCCACGTAGGCGTTGTGCAGGTACGGCAACAGGCGCTGCAGGCGCAGGCTGTTGGCACACGCACCCGGGTCAAGCAGCGTCACTTCGCCACGGCTGTGATCGGCCACGCGCAGCGCGTCCAGCAGTTCCTGTTCCGAACCGCAGGCACGGATCGCCACGCTGGTGCCGGCATCGATCGCACGATGCACCAGCGACTTCAGTACCGGCGCCGGCAGTGGCATCGCCGTGCGGATCAAGGCGCCGGCCGCTTCCGGGCCACGGATGATGAAGATCGACATGGCTCAGCCCTCCTGCGCCAGGCGACGGCCGACGATGGCCAGCGACAGTGGATAGCCGGCCTGCTGGCTGCGCTGGTCGACCACCACCGCGGCGGGGCCGTGCTGCAGTCGCAGGCGCGCATCCAGGCCGGGCTCGCTGGGCGACTGCAGCTCGATGTACTGCGCCGGCAGCCGTTCCAGCGCCGCCTGCAGTGCGCCACCCTCGGCCTGCCATTGCGCCTCGTCGGCCACGCCGACATCCAGCAGCACCCAGTCGGCCGAGCGCGCCTGCGGCTGGCACAGGCACTGGCGCACTTCGGACAGGCTGGCGCAGTCGCTGCACTGCACGCGATGGCCGCTCAGCTGCGCCGGCAACTGCGGGCGCGGCGCCGACGGAGACGCGTGGCGGATCACCAGGAGGGTCATACAACACCTTGCGGAATGCGCCCTGCGGCGCGGTGGGCACACGATGCGCGTGCTGGCCGTAAAGGTGCGATGCCCGTGGCCGGGGCACGGCGTAAAACCTGCGTAACCCATCCTGTAGAGCCGAGCCTACGCTCGGCTGGCGTGCACCGACGCTTGAAGAGCAGCCGAGCGTGGGCTCGGCTCTACAGCAAGCCGGTGCGGGAACCTCTTCGGCCCGGATGTGGTCTGATGCAGCTACCACTGACCCGGAGCCTGCCATGGACGCTGTTGCCCGCCCTCCCTTTTCCGAACGCGCGCTGGCCTGGCTGAAGAAAGAGGCGCTGCCGTTGCTGGTGATGCTCGGCCTGCTCGCCGCCGCCCGCGATACCCTGGCCAACCACTACGTAGTGCCCAGTGGCTCGATGCAGCCGACCCTGCAGCCCGGCGACCGGGTGGTGGTGGACATGCGTGCCTATGGGCTGCGCCTGCCGTTTACCGGCAAGGAACTGATGGCGACCGGCACCCCGCAGCGCGGCGAGGTGGCGGTGTTCGATTCGCCGGCCGACGGCACCCGCCTGATCAAGCGGGTGGCCGCGGTGGCCGGTGACCATGTGCAGCTGCACGAAGGGCACCTGAGCATCAACGGCCAGCCACTGCAGACCGCCGACCTGCAGGACGTGGAAGCCTTCGGTGAACGCCGTGCCCGCCTCGATCTGGACATGGGCGGCGGCCCGGACATCGCCGATCTGGTGGTGCCCGACGGTAAGGTGCTGGTGCTGGGTGACCACCGCGGCAACAGCTTCGATGGCCGCTTCTTCGGCTTCGTCGACGCTGACAAGGTCTACGGCCGCGCTGTGGCGGTGTACTACCGCCGGGGCGCCGGCTTCGAGTGGCAGCGCCTGTGAGCTGAATTGATACTTTCTGTGTATCAATCCTGACCTATCAGGTTATGGATCGACTGGATGGACGGGCCTAGTCTGAGGCCCGTTCCCTCCCATACCCGGCCGTCCCCACCGGCCCACCGATCCCATGACTGGCGAAACCGCCGCGACCGTCGAACGCCGCCCCCACGCTGTTGACCCCGCTTCCGACACCCGCATCCAGCAGGGCACGCCGGCTTTCCGCCGCACCGCGCTGGCGCTGTTCCTGGCCGGCTTCTCCACCTTCGGCCTGCTGTACACGGTGCAGCCGCTGCTGCCCGAATTCAGCCGCCACTTCGGCGTGTCCGCCGCCGGCAGCGCGATGTCGCTGTCGCTGACCACCGGCACGCTGGCGGTGGCCATGCTGCTGGCCGGCCTGCTGTCCGACGCGGTCGGCCGCCGCCCGTTGATGATTGCTGCGCTGCTGGCCTCGGCCATGCTGTCGCTGAGCACCGCGCTGGTGGACGACTGGACCACGCTGCTGGTGCTGCGCACCCTGCTGGGCCTGGCGCTGAGCGGCGTGCCGGCCGTGGCGATGACCTACCTGGTCGAGGAAATGGACAGCCGCGCGCTGGGCCTGGCGATGGGCTTGTACATCGGCGGCAACGCCATCGGTGGCATGAGCGGGCGACTGCTGGCTGGCATCATCGCCGACCACTGGGGCTGGCGCTGGGGCATCGGCGTGGTCTCGATCATCGCCGTGGCCAGCACCGTGCTGCTGTGGCTGCAGCTGCCGCCGTCGCGTCACTTCCACCCCCGCCGGGATGGCCTGCGCCAGTTGCCGTCACGCTGGCGCATGCTGTTCGCCGACCCGGGCCTGCCGTGGCTGTTCGCCACCTCGTTCGTGCTGATGGGCGTGTTCGTCACCCTCTACAACTACCTGGGCTACCACCTGCTGGCGCCGCCGTACCACCTCAGCCAGACCGTGGTAGGCCTGATCTTCAGCGTCTATCTGGTGGGTACTTTCAGTTCGGCGTGGATGGGCCAGCAGGCTACGCGTTACGGACGCGGCCGCATCCTGTCGATCTCGTTCGCGCTGATCGGTGCCGGCATCGCGCTGCTGGCATTGCCTTGGCTGAGCACGATGGCACTGGGCATCGCGCTGGTCACGTTCGGCTTCTTCGGTGGTCACTCGGTGGCCAGCAGCTGGGTTGGCAGCCGTGCCGGCACGATGCGCGCGGAAGCCTCGGCGCTGTATCTGTTTGCCTATTACCTGGGTTCGAGTGTGCTCGGTGGTTTAGGCGGTCTGGCTTATGCGGCGTGGGACTGGCGGGGTGTGTGCCTGTTCGCCGCCGTGCTGACCCTGATCGGCGGTGGCATTGTCTGGGCACTGCAGCAGCGCGCCCCGCAGCCGGTGACCGCGTGATCCTGGTCTGGTAGAGGCCGACCTTGGTCGGCGTTGTGGTCGTGGGCCAACCAAGGTTGGCCACTACCGGGGGCGCACGCTCAGCCCTCCACGAACGCCTCGCGCAACAACCCGGCGAAATTGCGGATCAGCGGCGTCACCCCCTCGCGGTGCCACGCCAGCTGCACCTCCGAATGCGCACCGGCATCGGCCAGCGCCACGAAGCGCGCGCCCTCCACCCGGATGTGATCGCAGGACGACGGCAGGATCGCCGCACCCAGGCCGGCAGCCGCAAGACTGATCAGGGTCGAGGCTTCACCCGCCTCCTGCACGATGCGCGGTGTGAATCCGGCAGCCGCACACAACGCGATCATGTGGTCGTGGATGCCCGCACCGGCACTGCGCCGGAACGCCACGAACGGCTCCTGCGCGAAGTCGCGCAGCGACAGCGTGCCCTGTTTCGAGAGCCGATGCAGGGCAGGGTGGTCGGCATGCACGATCAACGCCAGCGGATCGACGAACAGGCTGTGTGCTACCAGTTCCGGGGGCAGCGCGCGCTTGCGGATGATGCCCACGTCCAGGCTGCCGTCGAGCAGCGCATCAATCTGCTGCAGCGTGTTCATCTCGCTCAGCTGCAGGCGCACCTGTGGATACTGCTGGCGGTAGCGCAGGATCGAACGCGGAATCTGCGGTGACAGCGGCGTGGCCCGGGTCAAGCCGATACGCAGCTCGCCCTGCTCGCCGCGCTGCGCGCGCTGCACCTCGTCCACCGCTGTTTCCACCTGCTGCACGATGGCGCGTGCACGCTCCTGCAGCAGCTCACCGGCAGGCGTCAGCTGCACACGACGGTGGCTGCGCACGAACAGGCGCGCCCCGATCAGTTCCTCCAGCTGGCGGATCTGCTGGCTGAGCGGCGGCTGCGACATGCCCAACCGCTCCGCCGCCTGGCCGAAGTGCAGTGTATCGGCAACAGCGAGGAAGTAGCGCAGGTGACGGAGTTCGATGGACATGGGTCCAGTTTATTCATCGTCAGCCGGAAATGAATCAGAGGCGGGGTCAGAGCCCGTTGCGCAGCAACGGGATCCGACCCCGTGCCGACCAACGGTCGGCATCCACCATGGGAAGCATTTGCCACAGTTCGCAGAAAACGGTCGAAGGCGGGGTGGGTCCGGTTGCGGGGGCGTGAGCGCCATGGATGGCGCGACCGAGCCTCCATGGACGGATTTACGGCGTCCCCCGTAACCGGACCCACCCCGCCATCCCACGGAAAGCCCGCTGTCGCCGTTGCTGTTGCTTCGGCCTCTGCGGGTGCAGGGCGCAGCCCTGCCGAACACCCCTACCGCTCGGAATGCCCGCTCTGGTCGTAATCGCGCGGACTGAACAACTCCGGCTGGATCAGCTCGATGAACGCCCGCGCCTGCGCCGACAGTGCCTTGCCGCGGCGCACGATCACGCCGTAGCTGCGCTCGGGGAACCAGCGCTTCATTGATCGCGCCGCCAGCCGTTCGCGGTCGGCCTCGTGCAGGCACAGCGCCGGCACGATGGAAATGCCCATGCCCATCGCCACGTACTGCTTGATCACCTCCCAGCCGCCCACCTCCAGGGCCACGGTGTAGGCGATGCGGTGGCGCTGGAACACCTGGTCGACCAGCCGATAGGTGATCTGCCGCTTCGGTGGCAGCACCAGTGGATAGCGCGCGATGTCGGCCAGCTCCAGCTCGCCACCGCTGGCCAGCGGATGATCGTGCGGCGCGATCAGTACCTGCTCGAAGCGATAGGCCGGGGCGTAGCTGAGATCGGCCGGCACATCGGTCATCGAACCGATCGCCAGGTCGGCGGCATCCTCGCGCAGCAGGTCGGTGCCGTCGGCGCTGATCGCGTTGTGCAGGGTCAGGCGCACGTCCGGGTAGTGCAGGCGGAAGCGTTCGACGATCTTCGGCAGCAGGTACAGGATGGTCGAGCTGTTGGCGGCGATGTTCAGCTCGCCCGCATCCAGGCCGCGTACCTTGTCGCGGAAGCGTGCCTCCAGCCCGTCCAGGTTCTCCACCAGCGGCTGCGCCATTTCGTACAGCAGCTGGCCCTCGCGGCTGGGCACCAGGCGACGCCCGCTGCGCTCGAACAACGGCACGCCCAGCTCCCGTTCCAGAGCCTGCAACTGCAGGCTGATGGCCGGCTGGCTGACGAACAATGCCTCAGCCGCCCGTGAGACAGAGCCCAGACGCACGGTCTGGCAGAACGCGCGCAACGGCTTCAACCGGTCGGATTTGTAGGAAAAACGCGGACTTGGCGAGGGGCGCGTGGTCATGGCGTTACAAGTATTAGCACAACTTATGTAGAGCATTGCAAAAACTGTTTTGCCAAATACTCGGCCCGGGCGGCAACGTGGAGGCGTTCCCCACCGCTGGAGTCGCCCCATGTCCGCCGTCGCTTCCGCTGTTCCCACCCCTGCCAGCAAGGCCACCCCCGGCATCGCCCTGGCGACCCGCGTGGCCGGTCAGGACACCGTGCTGCCGGCGCCGCTGCTGGCCCTGCTGGTGTCGCTGCACCGTGCGGTGGAACCGGGCCGGCAGGCACGGCTGCAGGCCCGCCGTGAACGCCAGGCGTTCTTCGACCAGGGCGGCCTGCCGGACTTCCGTGAAGACACCACCGCGATCCGTAGCGGCGACTGGCGCGTTGCGCCGCTGCCGGCCGCGCTGCAGGACCGCCGCGTCGAGATCACCGGCCCGACAGACCCGAAGATGGTCATCAACGCGCTGAACTCCGGCGCCAAGGTGTTCATGGCCGACTTCGAGGATTCGACCTCGCCGACCTGGCGCAACCTGCTGGCCGGGCAGCAGTCGCTGGCGGCGGCGGTGCGTGGTGATCTGGAATTCACCGCCGCCAATGGCAAGCACTACACGCTGCGTCCGTACGACGAACAGGCGGTGCTGATCGTGCGCCCGCGCGGCTGGCATCTGGACGAGAAGCACGTGCGCATCGACGGCCAGTTCATCGCCGGCGGCCTGTTCGACGCGGCGGTGTTCGCCTTCCACAACGCCCGCACCCTGCAGGCCAAGGACCGCGGCCCGTACTTCTACCTGCCCAAGCTGCAGAGCATGGAAGAGGCCGCGCTGTGGGAGACCGCGCTGTCGCACATCGAAGGCATGCTCGGCCTGCCGCACGGCCAGATCAAGGTGACCGTGCTGATCGAAACGCTGCCGGCGGTGTTCGAGATGGACGAGATCCTGCACGCACTGCGTGACCGCATCGTCGGCCTGAACTGCGGGCGCTGGGATTACATCTTCTCGTACCTGAAGACCTTCCGCCGCCACGCCGACCGCGTGCTGCCCGAACGCGGCCAGGTGACCATGACCCAGCCGTTCCTGAAGGCGTATTCGGAACTGCTGATCCAGACCTGCCACCGCCGCGGTGCGCATGCGATGGGCGGCATGGCCGCGCAGATCCCGATCAACAACGATGCCGCGGCCAACGAACAGGCGATGGCCCGGGTGCGCGCCGACAAGCTGCGCGAAGTCACCGCCGGCCATGACGGCACCTGGGTTGCGCATCCGGCGCTGATTCCAGTGGCGATGGCGATCTTCGACGAACACATGCCCGGTGCGAACCAGCACAGCGTGCTGCGCCAGGATGTGCGCGTGGGCCGCGATGAACTGATCGCGCGCCCGCCGGGCACCATCACCCGTGCCGGCTTCGAAGGCAACGTGGAAGTCTGCGTGCGCTACCTGGCGGCGTGGCTGGATGGCAACGGTTGCGTGCCGATCCACCACCTGATGGAGGACGCGGCCACCGCCGAGATCAGCCGCAGCCAGCTGTGGCAGTGGCTGCATACGCCGGGCCAGCAACTGGACGACGGCACCGCGATCGATCTGGCGCTGCTGGATTCCACTCTCTCGCAGCTGCCGGCACGGCTGGGCGATACCGCCGCGCTGCCTGGTGGTACACGCATCGGCGAAGCCATCACCCTGCTCGGCGAACTGAGCCGCAGCGACGAACTGACCGATTTCCTGACCCTGCCGGCCTACGCGCGCATCGATTGACTCCCGCCCGCGTTTCCACGCCGTTTCCCTCCCCGCTGCACGCACGAACCGAACTGGAGAAAGACATGAGCAAGCTGCCCACTGCCGAACAGATCCAGCACGACTGGGATACCAACCCGCGCTGGGAAGGCATCCAGCGCAACTACAGCGCCGCCGACGTGGTGCGCCTGCGCGGCACCGTCCACATCGAGCATTCGCTGGCCCGCCTGGGTGCGGAGAAGCTGTGGGCGTCGCTGCATGAGCGCGAGTTCGTCAACGCGCTGGGTGCGCTGACCGGCAACCAGGCCATGCAGCAGGTCAAGGCTGGCCTGAAGGCCATCTACCTGTCCGGTTGGCAGGTGGCGGCCGACGCCAACCTGGCCGGCCAGATGTACCCGGACCAGTCGCTGTACCCGGCCGATTCGGTGCCGGCGGTGGTCAAGCGCATCAACAACACGCTGCTGCGCGCCGACCAGCTGCACCATGCCGAAGGCAAGGATGACATCGACTTCCTGCAGCCGATCGTGGCCGATGCAGAAGCCGGTTTCGGCGGCGTGCTCAACGCCTTCGAACTGATGAAGGCGATGATCGAGGCCGGTGCCGCCGGCGTGCACTTCGAGGATCAGCTGGCCTCGGTGAAGAAGTGCGGCCACATGGGCGGCAAGGTGCTGGTGCCGACCCGTGAGGCGATCGAGAAGCTCAACGCCGCGCGCCTGGCCGCCGACGTGCTGGGTGTGCCGACCCTGCTGGTCGCGCGCACCGATGCCGAAGCAGCGGATCTGTTGACCAGTGACATCGACGGCAACGACAAGCCGTTCACCACCGGTGAGCGCACCGTCGAAGGCTTCTACAAGACCCGCAATGGCCTGGACCAGGCGATCAGCCGTGGCCTGGCCTATGCACCCTACGCCGACCTGGTGTGGTGCGAGACCGGCAAGCCGGATCTGGAATTCGCACGCAGGTTCGCCGAGGCGATCCATGCGAAGTTCCCCGGGAAGCTGCTGGCCTACAACTGCTCGCCCAGCTTCAACTGGAAGAAGAACCTGGACGACGCCACCATCGCGAAGTTCCAGCGCGAGCTGGGCAGCTACGGCTACAAGTTCCAGTTCATCACCCTGGCCGGCTTCCATGCGCTGAATTACGGCATGTTCAACCTGGCCCACGGCTATGCACGCCGCCAGATGAGCGCGTTCGTGGAGCTGCAGGAAGCCGAGTTCGAAGCGGCCGAGCGTGGCTTCACTGCGGTCAAGCACCAGCGTGAGGTCGGTACCGGTTACTTCGACGCGGTGACCCAGGCGATCCAGCAGGGCCAGTCGTCGACCACCGCGCTGACCGGCTCGACCGAGGAAGAGCAGTTCCACGGCGGGCGCAGCGAACGCGCTGCGTGATGCGGTAGTGCCGGCCGCTGGCCGGCAACCCGTCGATGTTCCCGAGGTCCAGATGGTTGCCGGCCAGCGGCCGGCACTACCGGGCCTCAGAGCGATCAGGGTGGCCAGGGAAGGGCCAGACAACGCCGGCCGGTCGGGGGACCTGCCGGCGTTGTTGTATCGATGCAAAGGCGCGGCCAGCAGGCAGCGTCAATCAGGCGCACCCCGTGTGCCGGCAACTTGGCCGAAACCCTGTGAAACCCGGCATCGGATTGATCCAGCAGGGGTTTTGCCCGGACACCCGTGACCAGAACGGGCCACCATCGATCTTCACATCAATCAAGATCGGCAGAAGGGTCAAAATGAGATAGGGCGCACACTTTAAAGCGGTGCTATGCTCCGCGGCTCACCAGGGGACGCTGGCGGCGGGTGCAGGGAATGACCGGCAGGGGTGCGGCCGAGAACAGTGATGTGACGTCAGGTATCGCCCGGGTGGCGATGGCCGAGATCGTGCACGCGCTGCTGTCCGCTGCCGAGGTGGCATTGTTCGCCAGATTTGCCCGTCCATGCAAGCTTCATGCCGGACAGTGGTTGTTCCAGCGTGGCCATCGCGGCGAACGGATGTATGTGATCCTCCAGGGCCAGATCGAACTGGACTTCGGCGAGGACCTGGTGATCAAGACGCTCGGCCAGCATGAGTTCTTCGGTGAGCTTGGCCTGCTGGTCGGTGATCACCTGCGCAGCGCCAGTGCACGCGCGCTGGCCGACTGCGAAGTACTGGAGCTGGGCCCGGCCGATTTCCATCGCCTGGTGGAATCCGATCCCGGCCTGGTCGCCTACTTCCTGCGCCGCACGATCATGCGCGTGCTGACCAACGAGCAGGCCTTGATCAGCCAGCTGCGCCGGCGCAACCATGATCTGGAAACCGCACTGGACAATCTGTACATCACCACCCATCAGCTGACCCACACCCGTGAGCTGGTGCGTACCGATGAACTGACCGGGCTGCACAACCGCCGTGGCCTGACCCTGTACCTGCAGGAGTGCCGCGCCGACGGTGGCGGGTTGCCGCAGGCCCTGCTGCTGATCGACTGCGACCGCTTCAAGCAGATCAATGATCGGCACGGCCACCAGGCCGGCGACCGTGTGCTGCAGAGCATGGGCAACATCCTGCGCTCGATGGCCGGTGAGCAGGACCTGGCCTGCCGCCTCGGCGGCGATGAGTTCTGCCTGATCCTGCGCCGTGGCAATCACGAGATCGTGCAGCACGCGGCCGAGTTCATCCTCAGCGCGGTGCATGGCCTGCTCGAACGCAGTCATGGCACGCCGCATGTCAGCCTGGTCAGCATCGGTGCCAGCCTGCTGGCGCCGGAGGCCGGCTGGAGCGAGTGGTATGCCAGCGCGGACCGCGCGCTGTACAAGGCCAAGCGCGATGGTGGCAACTGCCTGCGCTGGGTGGATGCTCCGGACGGCCCATAGGGAGATGCAGGCGATGAATGGCGACAACGGAACGTCAGCCCCGCATAGCCCCCAGCTACGCGCCCTGCTGTTCACCGATCTGTGTGATTCGCTGCAGCTGGTCGAGCGGATCGGCGACGTCGCGGCCGCGAGCCTGTTCCAGGAACACGACCGCCTGGTGCTGGTGTTGCAGCACCGCTGGAATGGCCAGCTGATCGATCGCTCCGACGGCCTGTTCATGCTGTTCGAGCGCGCCATCGATGCGCTCGGTTTCGCGCTGGACTACCAGTGCGAACTGCACACGCTGGGCCAGCAGCGTTCGATTGAACTGCGTGCGCGTGCCGGCCTGCATGTGGGTGACGTACTGACCTGGGACAACAGTCCCGAAGCGGTGCGCGCCGGCGCCAAGTCGATGGAAGTGGAAGGGCTGGCCAAGCCGATGGCGGCGCGCCTGATGATGCTGGCACGGCCTGGCCAGATCCTGTTGTCGGCCGTGGCCGAATCACTGACCCGCCGCGCCACCGATGCGTTGGGCGAGCGCGGCGCGCGCCTGCTGTGGAAGTCGCACGGGCGCTGGCGCTTCAAGGGCGTGCCGGTGGTGCAGGAAGTGATCGAAGTAGGCGAGATCGGCTCGGCGCCGCTGCGCATGCCACGTGCCAATGCCAAGGCGCGCCGCGACCTGCCGCTGTGGCGGCAGCCGTTGGTGCTGGCCGCTGAAGGTCTGGTACTGACGGTGGCGGTGCTGGGCGGCTGGCTGCTGCTGCGGCCGGAGCCGGCGATCGCCTTTGCCGAACGCGACTGGGTGGTACTCGGGGATGTCGACAATCTCACCGGTGATCCGATCTTCGACGATTCGATGCGGCACGCGATCCGCATCGCGCTGGAGCAGTCGCGCTACGTGAATGTGCTGTCCGAGGGCAAGATCCGCGAAAGCCTGGAAATGGCGCGGCTCTCGGGCGATACCCGGCTCAACCGGGATACTGCCGTCGATGTTGCGGTACGTGAAGGTGCGCGAGCGGTGCTGCTGCCGACGGTGCGGCAGAAGATCGGTGGCTACGAGCTCGCCATCGACGTCGCAGCACCGGGCAGCGGCCAGGTGATCCAGACGTTCACCGCCACCGCGGATCGATCCGATCAGATGGTGTTCGCGGTGGACGACGTGGTCGGGCGCCTGCGACGTGGCCTGGGCGAATCGGTGGCGAGCCTGGAACAGTCGTTGCCGCTGCCGCGGGCATCGACCCAGGACCTGCGCGCACTACGTGCGTTTGCCCTGGCCGAAAGCGCACTGGGCCAGCGTCGCTTCGAAGAAGCACGCAACCTCTACCAGGCGGCGATCGATATCGATCCCGGTTTCGCCCTGGCCTACATGGGCGTGGCCAAGCTGCTGGCCCGCACTGCGCAGGTTGCGGACGCGCGTGACGCGCTGGAGCACGCGCTGGCCCAGCAGCAGCGCTTGCCCGCGCGTGAGCGCCTGTACCTGAAGGGCTGGCAAGCCGAACTGGAACCCGGTGGCTGGCCGCTGGAACAGTGGCGTGCACTGGCCAAGATCTATCCGGATTCGTTTGCGGGGCTGTCCAATACCTCCTGGGGGCTGCTGCAGGACAATCGCTTCGCCGAGGCCGTGCCCTACGCGCGCGCCGCGACGGTGCCTCAGGACCCGTTGCGGCTGTATCCGATGATCCATCTGGCGCGGGCACAGTTGGGCCTCGGCCAGCCGCAGCAGGCAATGCGCACCTTGCACCAGGCACAGATGCTGCGCGGCAATGACGAGGCCGACGACCTGGATGTGGACGTGCTGGTTGCGCAGGGCCTGGACGCACAGGCACAGCAGCTGTTGATGCGGTTGCCGCGGGGGGATGACCTGCAACAGCGCATGCGCCTGAGGGCAAACCTGCTGGTGGCTGCGGAGCAGCGTGATTGCAGCAGCCTGCATGCCGCGATCGCTGCGGATGGCCCGGCACCGGATCTGATCGACTACCAGATCCATCAACGGCTGCAACACGCCACCGTGACCACGTTGTGCACGGCCGGCGATGCGAAGGAGCTTGAATCCATCGCCGCCATGCTGCGACCGCTGCTGCGGAAGAACGACGACTCCGCCGTGGGTAGCCGCAGTCTGCAGTTGCTGGCCCTGACCTATCTGGCCCAGCGCCAGGGCCAGCATGCGCTGGCCGCAGAGTGGCTGCGTGACCACGGCGAACTGCTGGAGCGGCAGCGCAGCCCTGTGGTGGGCAAGTGGCGCCGGGTTGTGCTGGCGATGGCCGAACTGGCGCAACAGCGTCCGCAAGCGGCACGCCATCTGCTCGAGCCCACCTTTGATGGCAGCGAACCGGTGCAGGCGCATGTTGTGCTGCTGCAGGCATTGCGTGCCGAGCAGGACACTGCTGGCGTGCGCCGCGAGCAGGCCTGGCTGGCCCGGCACCACGGTCAGGCCATTGCCGAGGTGGCGTCCATGCAGGTCTGGCAGCCCCTGAATGTGCACGACATCGCCACGGAGGCGACGTCGGTGCGGGTACCGCGCTGATGCGGACTCAGGCGTTGACGCGCTCGTCGATCCGGTCGGCTTCGAAGCAGAACACCACCGTCATCGAGGCGGTCGAGGCACTCAGGTATGCATGCAGCGAATCGCGGGTGCGGCGCAGCTCCTCGACCGAAGCCAGGGTGCCGATCTTCATGCAGTCGTTCTCGCCAACGGCACCGTCCAGGCCGATCGAGGCCAGGGCCTTGCCCGGCGATGCGGTGAAGTGGTTGCGGAAGTCGTCGTTGCCGATGAGGTGGTCCAGCAGGGTGCTGGCGTCTTCGGCGGAAAGGCGGGGATGGGTGCTCATGGAGATCGTCCGTAGGTTGAGTTTCTCGTATCGGCCGCGACAGCCTGCCATTGAGGGCGGTGGCGTGCATGTCGCTAAAGTTGGCCGCGTCGCGGTCGTTGCTGCTATGCCGGTTGTGCGGCAGAAGGAAGGAAACCCATGCGCCTGCGCCGCTGCGCCAGCCTGATGTTCGAGCCCCGCGAGTCGGTCACCCTGGACCTGCGCGCGATGCTGGCCGGCCAGGCCGAGATGGACAGCCAGATCAGCTGGGTGGCCCTGGCCGCCCATCTGGACCAGCCGCTGCCGGTGGACGCCGAGGAGCGCCAGCTGCTGGGCGAGCTCAGCGCGCACCGCTGGAGCGAACCGCCGGCCGGCACCTCTCCGGCGATGCTGGCGCGCCTGGTCGAGCAGGGGCTGGTGCTGACCGACCCGCCGGATGAGGTCGGGCACCAGATGCGTGATGAGGCATTGCGACGCAGCCAGTGGTGGCCGTTGGCCGCACTGGCCCATCGCCATGCGCGCTGGCAGGCGGTGGACAGCGTGGAGGACATGCGTCGCCAGGGGCTGGATACCGCTGCCGGCCTGCGCCAGCGGCTGGGGCCGCCACCACCGGTGGTGCAGGCCCTGCAGGGCGACTACCAGCCGTTGCCGCGCAGCGAAGAGGCGGCGTTCGACGCGCTGCTGGCGCAGCGCACGACCTGCCGCAATTTCGACCCGCAGCGCGCGCTGCCATTGCCGCTGCTGGCCCAGGTGCTGCAGCGCACGCTGATGGCCCACGCGGTGCAGAAGGTCGAGCGTGATACCGAGTTCCTGAAGAAGAACGTGCCCTCCGGTGGCGGCCTGCATCCCACCGAAGGTTTCCTGCTGGTGCAGAACGTGGAAGGACTGGCACCGGGCCTGTACCACTACCACCCGGTGCAGCACGCCGTGCTGCCGCTGCCCTCGCCGCCGCCTGATGCATTGCCCGCGCTGGCACGGCGGATGCTGTCCGGTCAGGAGTGGTTCGCCGATGCACCGGCGCTGCTGGTGCTGGCACCGCGGTACGACCGCTGCTTCTGGAAGTACCGCAACCACGCCAAGGCGTATCGTGCGGTGACGCTGGATGTCGGCCACATCTCGCAGCTGCTGTACCTGTGCGCGACCGAGCGTGGCCTGGCGGCATTCGTCACCGCAGCCATCAACGATGCCGATGTCGATCGTGCCTTCGGTTTCGACGGCATCGGGCAGAGCGCGATGGCCATCTGCGGCCTGGGCTGGCGCAGTGCCACGCTGGACACGGCCGAATTCGATCCTGCTGGCCGGGTGGTGGTGGCCGACGACCGCTGAGCGGTCGCCGCCGCGGCGTTCACGCCGCCTCGAAGTCCACCAGTACTGCACCGTCACCCACCTGGTCGCCGGCCTTGGCGCGGTAACCCTTCACCGTGCCGTCCGCCGGTGCCTGCAGCGTGTGCTCCATCTTCATCGCTTCCAGCACCACCAGCGGCGTGCCGCGCTTGACCTCGGTACCGGCGGCGACCAGCGTCGCAACGATCTTGCCCGGCATCGGCGCCAGCAGGCTGCCGGCGTCGGCCACGGCGTGGTCCGATTCACCCACCGGATCGTGCAGGGTGAAACGGTGCTGGCCGTCGGCGCCGAACAGGTACAGCTGGTCACCGTCGCGCAGCAGCTGCAACGACCAGCGGCGCTCGCCCAGCTGCACCGTCAGGCCCTGCATATTGGCCGTGCCGATCACCTGCACCGGCGCCGCATCGTCGCACTGCACGCGCCAGCCATCGGCCTGCGCCCACACCTTCAGCGTGTGCCGGCGCTCTCCCTGCTGCAGCGGCAATACGCGCGGCGCGGACGCGCCAAGGCGCCAGCCGTCCTGCGCCTGCCACGGCGAATGCGGGTCGCGCGCATCGCTGCCGGCACCGGCAGTGCTTGCAACAGCGGCCACGGCGGCCAGCTGCCACAGGGCATCATCCGTATCGCCCGCTGCACTCAATGCCGCCTGTTCGCGTTCGATCAGCGCGGTATCCAGCTTGGCGTGCGCGAACGAATCGGTGTTCACCAGGCGGCGCAGGAAGCCGGCATTGGTGGTCACGCCCACCACCTGGCAGTCGGCCAGCGCCTGGCTCATGCGGCGCAGCGCGGCGTCGCGGTCCACGTCCCAGACGATCAGCTTGGCGATCATCGGGTCGTAGTACGGGGTGATGCTGTCGCCTTCCTCCACGCCGGTATCCACGCGCACATGGGCAGACGGAGCCGGCAGGCGCAGGCGGCGCAGGGTACCGGTGGAGGGCAGGAAGCCGCGGTCGGCATCTTCTGCGTACAGGCGTGCTTCGATGGCATGGCCGTGGATCGTCAGCTGCTCCTGGCGCAGCGGCAGCGGCAAGCCCGAGGCCACGCGCAGCTGCCATTCCACCAGGTCGGTGCCGGTGATGTATTCGGTCACCGGGTGCTCGACCTGAAGGCGGGTGTTCATTTCCATGAAGTAGAAATCGCCGTCCGGGCCGGCGATGAACTCCACCGTGCCGGCACCGACGTAGCCCACCGCGCGCGCGGCATCGACCGCCGCCTTGCCCATCGCCGCGCGACGTTCTGCACTCATGCCTGGCGCCGGGGCTTCTTCCAGCACCTTCTGGTGGCGGCGCTGCACCGAGCAGTCGCGCTCGAACAGGTAGACCGCCTCACCGTGGCTGTCGCCGAACACCTGGATTTCGATATGGCGCGGGCGCTCGACATACTTCTCGACCAGCACGTGGTCATTGCCGAACGCCGAGGCCGCCTCGCGCTGGCAGCTGGCCAGCGCATCGACGAAGTCCTCGCTGCGCTCGACCTTGCGCATGCCCTTGCCACCGCCACCGGCGCTGGCCTTGATCAGCACCGGGTAACCGATGGCGTCGGCCTGTTCGCGCAGGAAGGACGGTTCCTGCTGGTCGCCGTGGTAGCCCGGGGTCAGCGGCACGCCGGCGTTCGCCATCAATGCCTTGGCCGCGCTCTTGTCGCCCATCGCGCGGATGGCGCTGGCCGGCGGCCCGATGAAGGTGATGCTGGCGGCGGCGCAGGCATCGGCGAAGTCGGCATTCTCGGACAGGAAGCCGTAACCGGGGTGGATCGCCTGCGCGCCGGTCAGGCGTGCGGCGTCGAGCAGGGCATCGCCGCGCAGGTAACTTTCACGTGCAGCGGCCGGACCGATGTGGATGGCTTCGTCGGCCAGGCGCACGTGGCGCGCGTTGCGGTCGGCATCGGAATATACCGCCACGGTGGCGATGCCGAGGCGGCGGCAGGTGGCGATGACGCGACAGGCGATTTCGCCGCGATTGGCGATCAGGACTTTGGTGAACATGGCAACAGGCTCGGTCATGGCACGGGTTACATGCGGAACACGCCGAAGCGCGTCTGCTGCGGGGCGGCATTGAGGCTGGCCGACAGCGCCAGGGCCAGTACGCGGCGGGTGTCGGCCGGATCGATCACGCCGTCGTCCCACAGGCGCGCGCTGGCGTAGTACGGGTGGCCCTGCTGCTCGAACTGCTCGCGGATCGGTGCCTTGAACGCATCTTCCTCCGCTGCCGGCCACTGGCCGCCCTTGGCTTCGATGCCATCGCGCTTGACCGTGGCCAGAACGCTGGCGGCCTGTTCGCCGCCCATCACGCCGATGCGTGCATTGGGCCACATCCACAGGAAGTTGGGCGAATAGGCGCGGCCGCACATGCCGTAGTTGCCGGCACCGAACGAGCCGCCGATGACCACGGTGAACTTGGGAACCTTGGCGCAGGCTACTGCCATCACCAGCTTGGCGCCGTCCTTGGCGATGCCGCCCTGTTCGTACTTGCGGCCGACCATGAAGCCGGTGATGTTCTGCAGGAATACCAGCGGGATGTTGCGCTGGGTGCACAGCTCGATGAAGTGCGCGCCTTTCAGTGCCGACTCGGAGAACAGGATGCCGTTGTTGGCGATGATGCCGATCGGGTAGCCGTTCAGATGCGCGAAGCCGGTCACCAGTGTTGCGCCATAGCGCGGCTTGAACTCGTCAAAGCGCGAGCCATCGACCAGGCGTGCGATCACTTCGCGCACGTCGTAGGGCTTGCGCGTATCGGCGGGAATCACCCCATACAGTTCATGCGCCGGCAGCAGCGGTTCCTCGGGCGCCTGCACCGCCATCGCCGGCTCCGGCTTGCGCCAGTTCAGCTGTGCGATGATCGCGCGCACCCGTGCCAGCGCCTGCAGATCGTTGTCGGCCATGTGGTCGGCCACGCCGGAGATGCGGGTGTGTACGTCGGCACCGCCCAGTTCCTCGGCCGTCACCACTTCACCGGTGGCGGCCTTCACCAGCGGCGGGCCGCCGAGGAAGATCGTGCCCTGCTCGCGCACGATCACCGTCTCGTCGCTCATCGCCGGCACGTAGGCGCCACCGGCGGTGCAGCTGCCCATCACGCAGGCGATCTGCGGAATGCCCTGCGCCGACAGGTTGGCCTGGTTGTAGAAGATGCGGCCGAAATGATCGCGGTCGGGGAACACCTCGTCCTGCAGCGGCAGGAAGGCGCCGCCGGAATCGACCAGGTAGATGCACGGCAGGTGGTTCTGCTCGGCGATCTCCTGCGCGCGCAGGTGCTTCTTCACCGTCATCGGGTAGTAGGTGCCGCCCTTGACCGTGGCATCGTTGGCCACGATCACGCATTCCACGCCGCTCACGCGGCCGATGCCGGCCACCACGCCGGCGGCGGGCACGGCATCGTCATACATGCCGTGCGCGGCCAGCGGCGCGATTTCCAGGAAGGCGCTGCCGGGGTCGAGCAGGGCGTCGATACGGTCGCGCACCAGCAGCTTGCCGCGCGCGGTGTGCTTGGCGCGTGCCGCCTCGCTTCCGCCCAGTGCAGTGCGGGCAAGCGTGGCGTGCAGGTCGTCGACCACGGCCTGCATGGCCGCGCGGTTGCTTTCAAACGTTTCGCTGCCCGGTTGCAGCTGGCTGTTCAGGACGGTCATCGCGGTGGCCTTACAGGGTGCGCTGGAACAGTTCGCGGCCGATCAGCATGCGGCGGATCTCCGAGGTGCCGGCGCCGATTTCATACAGCTTGGCGTCGCGCCACAAACGGCCGGTCGGGTATTCGTTGATGTAGCCGTTGCCGCCCAGGATCTGGATCGCCTGGCCGGTCAGCCAAGTGGCCTTCTCGGCGGCGTACAGGATGGCACCGGCGGCGTCCTGGCGGGTGGTGCGGCCCTGGTCGCAGGCGCGTGCCACGGCATAGACATACGCACGGCAGGCGCCCAGGCCCACGTACATGTCGGCAATCTTGCCCTGGATCAGCTGGAAGCTGCCGATCGCCTCACCGAACTGGTGGCGCTCGTGCACGTAGGGCATCACCACGTCCATCGCTGCGGCCATCAGGCCCAGCGGGCCGCCGGACAGCACCACGCGCTCGTAGTCCAGGCCGGACATCAGCACGCGCACGCCGCCACCGATCTGGCCCAGCACGTTTTCTTCCGGTACTTCGCAGTCCTGGAACACCAGCTCGCAGGTGGGCGAGGAACGCATGCCCAGCTTGTCCAGCTTCTGCGCGGTGGAGAAGCCCTTCATGCCCTTCTCGACCAGGAACGCGGTGATGCCCTTGGCGCCGGCGTCCATGTCGGTCTTGGCATAGACCACCAGCACGTCGGCATCCGGGCCGTTGGTGATCCACATCTTGTTGCCGTTGAGCACGTAGCGGTCACCACGCTTGTCGGCGCGCAGTTTCATCGACACCACGTCCGAACCGGCACCCGGCTCGCTCATCGCCAGCGCGCCGACCAGGCTGCCGTTGCACAGGCCCGGCAGGAAGCGCTGTTTCTGTTCTTCGTTGCCATTCTTGCGCAGCTGGTTCACGCACAGGTTGGAGTGCGCGCCGTAGGACAGGCCGATGCCGCCGGAAGCACGCGAGATCTCTTCCATCGCCACCACGTGGGCCAGGTAGCCCATGCCGGTGCCGCCGTATTCTTCTTCCACGGTGAGGCCGAGCAGGCCCTGTTCGCCCAGCTTCGGCCACAGGGCCAGCGGGAACTGATTGGTGGCATCGGCCTCGGCGGCCAGCGGTGCGACCTCGGCGGCGGCAAAATGGGCCACGCTCTGGCGCAGCAGGTCGATGTCTTCGCCAAGGTCGAAGTTCAGGGATGGCACGTGCATTGTGGTGGCTCCACGGCGGGATGGCAGGAAATGGACGCACCCGGCGGGGGAGCGGGCGGCGGTCTGCAGGACCGCTGCCCGCACGGGCGATTGGACCCCAGCGTAGCGGGGTTCGGGTAAGAAGTGAATACAAATTCAAAAATTGAAACTAGAATCAAAACATGGCCTACAAACGCTCTGCACTGATGGAAGAACGGCTGGCCGGGGCCCGTGAACGGATCCTGTTGGCCACCCGCGAGCTGGTCGCCACCGGCGGCTGGCGCAATGCTCCGGTAACCGCCGTGGCGACCCAGGCGGGGGTGTCCACCGGCCTGATCTACCGGCACTTCCCGTCCAAGGCCGAGTTGTTCGTGGAGGTGCTCAACGCCGCCGTGGCCCACGAGGTTGCGATCATGGAGCGCATCGCCAGCGGCCCGGAGGTGGCCAGCGAGCGCCTGCGGCTGGCGATCACCGCCTTCGTCCGCCGCGCCCTGGCCGGGCCGGGGCTGGCGCACGCCTTCATCGTTGAACCGGTCGACCCGGACGTGGAAGCCGAGCGCATGCGCGGTCGCCGCGCGTTCGGTGACGTGTTCCTGCGGCTGGTGGAGGAGGGCGTGGCGGCCGGTGAGCTGCCGGCGCAGGACGCGCATGTGGCCGCCGCCTGCCTGGTCGGCGCCTTCACCGAAGCCATGGTCGGCCCGACCGCGCCCAGCCGCGAAGCACACCGCGACGAAGACGCACTGGTGGATGCGATCTGCAGCTTCTGCCTGCGTGCGATCGGCGCCCCCGCAAAACGGTAGCGCCGGGCCATGCCCGGCGGCTGTTGCCATCCTCGACCGTTGTTGCCGCGCTTCGCGCTCGCCGGGCACGGCCCGGCGCTACCCGCATGCGGCCACGGCCGCATGTTGCGCCGCACCAGCAGTGACGCCTGTTGTCGCACGCAAAGCGCGTTCTATACTCGGTCCATCACGCAGTCGCTCAGCCGTGGTCCAACGACTATCAGCCAGGGGTAACGAAGAGTGCGGAATTACGATCTGGAGTTCCTGAAACGCTTCTCCATGGTGATCGCGCTGCTGGCGACCATCACCCTCGGCCTCATCCTCCTTGCCGCCTACATCCACACTCGGATTCCGCCCGAGGTGTCGCCGGCCGCGGCCAAGCGCACCGAACAGCGCATCTCGCCCACCGGCGCGGTCTATGCCGGCAGCACCGGCGCCGCCGCGCAGGCCGCCGCCAAGGCCGCCGCGCTGGCCAAGGCCGCGTCGCAGGTGGCCTACGGCGGCACAAAGGACGGCAAGGTCATCTTCGACAACCTGTGCACCGCCTGCCACACCACCGGTGTGGGCATGGCGCCGACGCTGGACCATTCGCACTGGGACAAGCGCATCGCACAGGGCAAGGACACCCTCTACAAGCACGCCATCGAGGGCTACACCGGCCCGGACGGCGGCATCATGCCGCCCAAGGGCGGCAACCCGGCGCTGACCGAGGAACAGATCCACGCCACCGTGGACTGGATGCTGGGCAACCTGAAGTAGACGCCCCAACGCGCTGCTTCCTGTAGAGCCGAGCCCACGCTCGGCTGCTCTCCGCGCGGTGTGGGCAGGTGCAGCCGAGCATGGGCGCGGCTCTACGATTCCCAGGCTTTGCCCACCGAGGCCTGATCGCTCATATGCCCCCGCTGCGCAGGCGGGGTTTCGCATTTCAGGGTTAGTCTGTGCGCCTCTTCCATGGAGTCGCCCGTCGATGCGCCGCCGTTCCCTCGCCCTTGCCCTGTCCCTGCTGCTGCCGGCCGGCGCCTTTGCCCAGGCCCAGCCGCAGGCCGCACCGGTCGCGTCGCCCTCCACTGCGCGCAGCAGCGCCACCGTGGTGCTGACCGCCGCGCCGGCCGACTGGCGTGTGCTGGATGGCCAGCGCGTGCGCATCGCCGCACCGCTGACCCTGGCCGGTACCGACGGCCTGGAGCGCTTCGGCCAGCTCACCGTGGCCTTCGATGGCCGCCTCTGGCAGCCGACCGAAGTGGCCGCGCCGGGTACTGCCGGCTACGAGCAGGTGATGGCCGACAACCAGCGCCGCCGCCTGGTGCTGGACGACGGCAGCGATGCCCGCGACCCGGCCAGCGTGGCCTACCTGCCGGCCAACCCGGTGCTGCGCACCGGCATGCAGCTGCGCAATGTGGAAGGTGTCGTGCACATGGACGCGCAGGGGCGGCCGCGCCTGCAGGTCGAAGGTGTGCTGAAACTGCCGGAGCTGAAGCGTCCGGCGGTGCCGACCGTGCCGGGCGGCCTGCACGTGGCGGCCTTCAACCTGGAGAACTTCTTCAACGGTGATGGCCAGGGCGGTGGCTTCCCGACCCTGCGCGGCGCGCGCACGCTGGACGAGCACAAGGCGCAGGTGGCCAAGCTGGTCACCACGGTCAACGCGCTGGGCGCCGATGTCGCCGCGCTGATGGAGCTGGAGAACGACGGCTACGGTCCGCAGTCGGCCATCGCCGAACTGGTCGATGCGCTCAACCGGGACCGCGGCGCGCAGGGCGACTGGCGCTTCGTCGACGCGGGCAACGGCCCCGGCGACAACCCGATCCGGGTCGGCATCATCTACCGCAGCGCGCGCCTGCAGCCGGTCGGCAAGCCGGCCACGCTGACCGGTGGTCCATTCGTCGAGCACAGTCGCGTGCCGCTGGCGCAGGCCTTCCAGGGCAAGCAGGGCGCACCGTTCGTGGTGGTGGCCAACCACTTCAAGTCGAAGGGCTGCCGCGACGCCGCCGGTGCCGACGCCGACCGCAACGACAACCAAGGCTGCTGGAACGCCACCCGCGTGACCTCCGCGCAGCAGCTGCATGCCTGGCTGCAGACCGACCCGACCGGTACCGGTGCCAAGGACGCGGTGCTGCTCGGCGATTTCAATGCCTACGCGATGGAAGACCCGATCCGCACCCTGCATGACCTGGGCTGGCAGGACGCGTTCAAGGTGGCCAAGGTCGAGCATCCCTACAGCTACGTCTACAACGGCTATACCGGCCGCCTTGACCACGCGCTGCTGAGCCCGGGCATGGCCAAGCGCCTGCGCGGCGCCGCCGAATGGCACAGCAACGCCGACGAGCAGGACGCCAGCGGCTACCAGGGCCGCAACGTGCAGGGCCCGTGGCGCAGCTCCGACCACGACCCGCTGCTGCTGGGTTTCGACAAGTAAGGTTCGCCGGGGACCTGCTCTGGTAGGCACCTTGATCGGCACGGATGCCGCCTTTGCTTTTGATCTACCAGTCCGCCTTCAAGCGAGCCGAGCATCGCAGGTGAATCAGGGGCGAAGAGGCGCCGATGTCTGAGCGCAGCGAGTTCGGCGCCGTCCCCTGGTTCACCGAGAAGCGCAGGGAACCGGTGCACAGCACCGGCTCGCGGCTGGCGGCGCGTTTCTTTTGGTTACTTTTCTTTTCGCGCGAAAAGAAAAGCGACATCCCACCGCGGGCGCGGAAATGGCCCGCCGCAACCAACGCTCACCCCCAGGCGATCAACCCGATCGCCAGCACCGCCAGCGCCAAGCCGGCGCGGTTCCACTTCGTGGTTGCCTCGCCGAACGCGAACACGCCCACCAGTGCACCCAGCACCACCACGCCGATGTTCATGCCGGCGAACACGGTGGCTGGGCTCTCCGGCATCGACTGATGCGCGTGCACATAGAAAAGAATGTTGCCGCCATTGAGCAGGCCCAGCAGTGCACCCGCGCTGAGGTTGCGCCAGGCCAGCCGGCTGCGGCCACTGACATGCCGCCACAGCTGCAGCGCCAGCATCAGCACGAAGGCCACGCTGAAGCTGGCCAGTACCGCCGCCATCGACGGCGTGCCCGACAGCGCCACCTGCTTGAGTAGCACGTCGACCACCGCGAACCCGGCCCAGACGCCCAGCAGCCAGCCCCAGCCACCGGGTGAGGACGCCACCGCCGGTCCGCGCGGGCGCAGGCTGATCGCCACCATGGCGACCAGGCCCAGCGCCAGGCCGACCAACTTCCACGGCGTGGCGGTCTGGCCGAAGAACAGGAACGCGGCGGCCAATGACAGCAGCAGCGACAGCCGCTGCGCCACGTCGCTGCGGACGATGCCGGCCACCGCCACCGCGCGGCCCAGCACCAGGAAGATCGACGGCAGCACCACCGCCAGCGCCAGCAATGACAGCCACGGCGCATGCGGCGCGCGCAGCGCGTCCAGCGGCGGCTGCAGCACCGCGGCGGTGAGCGTTGCAGCCACCAGATAGTTCCAGGTGACCATCTGCGCGACATCCAGCTGGCGGCGTCCGGCCACCTTCAACAACACCGAAACCAGCACGCTGCAGATCACGGCCAAGGACAGGTAGAGCATGGGGCGGGCACAGGGCGGGGGCAGGGGACGGTATCATGGTGCCATGCACAAGCCTTCGTTCCCCGTCGCCCCTGGCGAAACCGCCTGCCTCGAACTGGACGGCCCGGCCGGCCCGCTGGAAGTGGTCGTCGACCTGCCCAAGGCCGGCGCGCCGGTGCAGCCGATCGTGGCCATTGTCTGCCATCCGCTGTCCACCGAGGGCGGCACCCTGCACAACAAGGTGGTCACCATGACCGCCACCACCCTGCGCGAGCTGGGCATCGCCACGGTGCGCTTCAACTTCCGCAGTGTTGGCGCGTCGGCCGGTGAGTTCGACCACGGCGTGGGCGAGCAGGACGACCTGAAGGCCGTCGCCGCCTGGGTGCGCAGCCAGCGTCCGGACGACCGCCTGTGGTTGGCCGGTTTCAGCTTCGGCTCGTTCGTGTCGCTGAAGGCCGCTGCCGCGCTGCAGCCGGAAGCGCTGATCTCGATCGCGCCGCCGGCCGGTCGCTGGGATTTCGATGGCATCGCACCGCCGGCGCGCTGGCTGGTGATCCAGGGCGAGCAGGACGAGATCGTCGACCCGCAGGCCGTCTACCAGTGGCTGGACACGCTGGACTTCCCGCATGAGCTGGTGCGCATGCCCGAGACCAGCCACTTCTTCCACCGCAAGCTGATCGACCTGCGCGGCGCGCTGACCCACGGCGTGAAACATTGGCTGGGCGCAGCGGCATGAGTGCAACCGAGTTGACCCCGTCGCAGCGGTACGCGGAAGGGGTCGCCCGTGGCGACTGGCAGAACGACCCGGCCCAGCATGCGGCGCTGGCCGAGCTGGACCGCATCCACCTGGGCCTGCTGGACAGTGCCGAGGACGGCTGGCTGGACCGCCTGTCCTCGTTCTGGAAGAAGCCGGAGCCGGTGAAGGGCCTGTATTTCTGGGGTGGCGTCGGCCGCGGCAAGACCTTCCTGGTCGACCTGTTCTACGACGGGCTGCCGATCAAGCAGAAGTACCGCACCCACTTCCATCGCTTCATGCGCAGCGTCCACGAGCGCCTGCGCGAGCACCAGGGCCAGAGCGACCCGCTGGCGAAGATCGCCCAGGAATGGCGCAGCAACCTGCGCGTGCTGGTGCTCGACGAGTTCTTCGTCACCGACATCGGCGATGCGATGCTGCTGGCGCGGTTGCTGGAGCGCCTGTTCGCCGAGGGCGTGACCCTGGTCACCACCTCCAACACGGCGGTGGAGAACCTGTACCTCAATGGCCTGCAGCGCGAGAGCTTCCTGCCGGCCATCGGCCTGCTGCAGCGCTTCTGCGTCGAGTTGTACGCCGAAGGCACCGAGGATTACCGCATGCGCGCGCTGACCCGCTCGCCGGTGTACCGCGCACCGCTGGCGGCCGACAGCGATGAGTGGCTGGCCACGCGCTGGAACGAGCTGAGTGGCGGCCAGCCGGCCAAGGCCGGCAACATCGAGATCGAGGGTCGCAAGATTCCGGTCCGTGGCCGCGGCAAGAGCATCGCCTGGTTCGATTTCGCCGCGCTGTGCGAGGGCCCGCGGGGGCCCTCGGACTACATCGAGATCGCGCACGAGTTCAACACGGTGCTGCTGGGCGGCATTCCGGCATTCGATCGCCTGAACGAAGATGCCGCGCGCCGCTTCGTCAACCTGATCGACGAGCTGTACGACCGCCACGTCAACCTGGTCTGCACCGCCAGCACCTCGCCGATCGAGCTGTACACCGGCCAGCGCCTGCAGGGCGCGTTCGAGCGCACTGCTTCGCGCCTGATCGAAATGCAGAGCGCCGAATACCTGGGCACCCCGCACCGGGCGTGAGGGTAGTGCCGTTTGTAGAGCCGAGCCCACGCTCGGCTGCCTTTGCATGATGTGCCGAAAAGCAGCCGAGCGTGGGCTCGGCTCTACGACAGCACGGCGCGGCTATCGGGTGGGCGCAACCGCGCTCCCCAACGGCCGCTCATCCGGCCCGGCCGACACATGCAGCCCCGAGCCGCTGCCGTGCTCCACCCGAACGCTCTCGCCGCGCTCCAGCAGCCGCAGTGGCTGTCCCTGGTAGCGCACTTCCAGCGCATCGTGGGCCTCTGCCAGTGAACGCACCAGCGGGCAAAGGGCCATTGCCTTGGCTTCCAGCTGCTGGCTGCGCGCTTCCATGCGGCGGTCGACTTCGGCATCGAGGCGATCGGCGCGGCGCTCCATGGCCCCGGCGCGGCCGGTGAACACCTGCCACAGCACGCTGCGGGTCATCGACCCGGCCATCGTCTCGGCCATCTGCTCGATGTGCGCGTCGAAGCCGTCGCCGAAGCTGTCCTGTTCCCAGTAGCCGCGGCCCAGGCTGGCGTCGATCCAGTCCTGCATCTCGCCGCGCATCGCCCGCATCTGGCGGTTGCGGGACTTGCCGGTGATGGCCTCGAAGGCAGCGTCCAGCGCATCGAAGGTGACCCCGGAGACTTCGTGGGCCAGTGCGGTGGCCGCCGGCATCAACTGGCGGGCACCCGCCTCCATCTGCCGCAGGCGGGCGGCGTCGGCGGCGCTGACCGTGACCATCCTGCCGTCCAGGCTCAGCTCGCCGTCGTGGAACACCACTTCATGCGGCGCCTGCGGGCCATCCCGCAGCCAGATGCCGCCGCTGTCCACCAGCACGTCATAGTCGGTATGGATGCCGCACTGGTCCGAACGCAGGTCCAGCCCCTCGGCGGCCAGCGCCGGGGCGATGAACAGGGCGGGCAGCAGGGCCAGCGCGGGCAACCGCAGGTGCATCGGAGCATCCTTTTCCGGGAGCGAGCGGCCAGCATCCGCCGTCAGCGCGCGGGCGTCACCGGCCGGAAGTCACCCGTCCACCGGATTCCCACCGGCTGCCCACCATCTATCCACAGGGTTGTCCCTAGCCAGTTTCATCACTGTCATGTGAAGCTGTCATTGTTCCGTTTTCGCGGTGCGTTGTACCACCGCAATGATGCCTTTCGGGCTTGACTGCGCAGCCCGTTCCGGCAGGTCTGAAGCGTCTGATCCGGGCGCCGATGGCACGATCCTTGCGGCGCAAGGGATTGCCGAATTTCACTACATTTGGCGTTGACGGACCCCACTACCCCCACTATCTTGTGGCCGTCGGTCGCAGCAACCCCAATTCCAGGGGATGCCCGGGGTACCCATCCGCGATCGCCAACGGCAGTGGCAGGCGCAGGGTCTCATCCCCTGCGACGCCGTCCTGCCATCCTGGGCTGTCATGTCCCGGGCTGCGTCACCCGATGCATCGAGCACCCACCAATCACGCCAAGAGGACACACGCCGTGACCACCGAATCCAGCGCCACCATCGAGAAGGAAAGCGAATTCCTGTTGACGTCGCCGCCGACGGCCAACGCGATGAGTGTGACCAAGCGCAATGGCACGACCGAACTGGTGGACCTGAACAAGATCGTGCGCGCGGTGCAGCGTTCCTCCGAAGGCCTGCACGCCGTCGATCCGATGCGCGTGGCCACCCGCACCATTTCCGGCCTGTACAACGGCGCCACCACCCGCGAGCTGGACGAACTGTCCATCCGCACCGCCGCCCTGCTGATCGGTGAAGAGCCCGAATACGGCCGCCTGGCTGCGCGCCTGCTGGCCAACTACATCGCCAAGGAAGTCTCCGGCCAGGAAATCTACGCCTTCTCGCAGTCGGTCAGCCGTGGCCATGAAGTCGGCCTGATCAACGACCGCCTGCTGAACTTCGTGCAGACCAACGCACGCAAGCTCAACGATGCCATCGACATCTCGCTGGACCTGAACTTCGATTACTTCGGCCTGCGCACCCTGTACGACCGTTACCTGCTGCGCCACCCGCACACCCGCAAGGTGATCGAGACCCCGCAGCAGTTCTTCCTGCGCATCGCCAGCGCGCTGAGCGAGGACGTGTCCGAGACCCTGGCGCTGTACAAGCGCATGGGCAACCTGGACTACCTGCCGTCCAGCCCGACCCTGTTCAACTCCGGCACCACCCACGAGCAGCTGTCCTCGTGCTTCCTGCTGGACTCGCCGCAGGACTCGCTGGAGTCGATCTATGCCAAGTACGGCGACATCGCCCAGCTTTCCAAGTTCTCCGGCGGCATCGGCGTCAGCTATACCCGCGTGCGTTCGCGTGGTTCGCTGATCAAGTCGACCAACGGCCACTCCAACGGCATCGTGCCGTGGCTGAAGACCATGGATTCGTCCGTGGCCGCGGTGAACCAGGGCGGCAAGCGCAAGGGCGCGGCCTGCGTGTACCTGGAAACCTGGCACGCCGACATCGAGGACTTCCTCGAGCTGCGTGACAACACCGGTGACGAAGCCCGTCGTGCGCACAACCTGAACCTGGCCAACTGGGTGCCGGACCTGTTCATGAAGCGCGTCGAGGCCGACCAGGAATGGTCGCTGTTCGATCCGCGCGTCGTGCCGGAGTTCACCGACCTGTTCGGCGAAGCCTTCGAAGCCGCCTACCTGCAGGCCGAAGCGCAGGGCAAGGCCAACCGCACCATCTCTGCCCGCAAGCTGTACGCCCGCATGATGCGTACGCTGGCCGAGACCGGCAACGGCTGGATGACCTTCAAGGACAAGTGCAACCGCGCCAGCAACCAGACCCTGCGTCCGGGCAACGTGATCCACCTGTCCAACCTGTGCACCGAAATCCTGGAAGTCACTTCCAACGATGAAACCGCGGTGTGCAACCTGGGTTCGATCAACCTGGGCAACCACTTCGACGAGCACAACGAGTTCGACTTCGAGAAGCTGGCCGAGACCGTGCGCCTGGCCGTGCGCCAGCTCGACCGCGTCATCGACCTGAACTTCTACCCGATCGAAACCGCCCGCCGCGCCAACCTGCGCTGGCGTCCGGTCGGCCTGGGCTGCATGGGCCTGCAGGACGTGTTCTTCCGCAAGCGCCTGCCGTTCGACAGCGCCGAAGCCCGCGCCCTGTCGAAGAAGATTGCCGAAGCGATCTACTTCCACGCGCTGGAAACCTCCTGCGAGCTGGCCCAGGAACGCGGCAAGCACCCGTCGTTCAACGACACCCGTGCCGCCAGCGGCGAACTGCAGTTCGACGCCTGGAACGTGGTGCCGGAAGACACCGCACGCTGGGATGCCCTGCGTGAGCGCATCAAGGAACACGGCCTGCGCAACTCGCTGATGATCGCGATCGCCCCGACCGCGACCATCGCCTCGATCGCCGGCTGCTACGAGTGCGTCGAGCCGCAGGTGTCCAACCTGTTCAAGCGCGAGACCCTGTCCGGTGACTTCCTGCAGGTCAACCGCTACCTGGTGAACGAGCTGAAGAAGCTGGGCCTGTGGACCGCCGACATGCGCGATGCCATCAAGCTGGCCGAAGGTTCCATCGCCGGCGTGGCGCAGATTCCGGAAACGCTGCGCGAGGTCTACCGCACCGCGTGGGAACTGCCGATGCGCTCGCTGATCGACATGGCCGCCGAGCGTGGCGCCTTCATCGACCAGTCGGCCTCGCTCAACCTGTTCATGGAAAGCCCGAACATCGGCGCGATGTCCTCCATGTACATGTACGCCTGGAAGCAGGGCATCAAGACCACCTACTACCTGCGTTCGCGCCCGGCCACCAAGATCGCCAAGACCACGGTGAGCAGCGCGGCCCCGGCCAAGGTGTTCAGCCCGGACGAAGCCATCGCCTGCTCGCTGGAAAACCCGGAAGCCTGCGAGGCCTGCCAGTAACACGCCGCGCGGTGGCTGCCGACCGTTGGTCGGCACTCGAACACCTCGCACCTGTAGAGCCGAGCCATGCTCGGCTGCAGCACGGAAACACCAAGGTAGCGCCGGGCCACGCCCGGCGTTTTGACCCGAGAATTCAAGGAAACACCCATGGCCGACAAGCCCAAGCAGATGCTGCTCGATCCCGGTTTTGAACTGACCCTGCGCCCGATGCGCTACCCGCAGTTCTATGACATGTACAGGAACGCGATCAAGAACACCTGGACGGTGGAAGAGATCAACTTCCAGATCGACATCACCGACCTGCACAGCAAGATGTCGCCGGGTGAGCGCCACCTGATCCACCGGCTGGTCGCGTTCTTCGCCACCGGCGACTCGATCGTGTCCAACAACCTGGTGCTGAACCTGTACCAGCACCTCAATGCGCCGGAAGCGCGCATGTACCTGTCGCGCCAGCTGTATGAAGAAGCGCTGCATGTGCAGTTCTACCTGACCCTGCTCGACAACTACCTGCCGGATCCGGAAGAGCGCGCCAAGGCGTTCTCGGCGGTGGAGAACATCGACTCGATCAAGAAGAAGGCCGACTTCTGCTTCAAGTGGATCGACTCGATCCAGAGCCTGACCCGCATCGAGACCCGCGAACAGCGCCGCCAGTTCCTGCTCAACCAGATCTGCTTCGCCGCTTGCATCGAAGGCCTGTTCTTCTTCGCTGCCTTCGCCTACGTGTACTACTTCCGTTCGCGTGGCCTGCTGCCGGGCCTGGCCTCGGGCACCAACTGGGTGTTCCGCGACGAGAGCGCGCACATGGAGTTCGCGTTCGAGTCGGTGCGTGTGGTGCGTGAGGAAGAACCGGACCTGTTCGACGAAGAGATGAAGCAGCAGGTCTACGACATGCTGGCCGAGGCGATCGAGTGCGAAGTGCAGTTCGCCGAGGACGTGCTGTCCGGCGGCGTGGCCGGCATTTCCACCCGCGACATGCGCCAGTACCTGCAGCACTGCGCCGACCAGCATTTCGCCAAGCTGGGCATGGAAAAGAAGTACAACGTGCGCAACCCGCTGCCGTTCATGGAACTGCAGGACGTGCAGGAACTGACCAACTTCTTCGAACGCCGCGTCTCGGCTTACCAGGTCGGCGTGCAGGGCGAAGTGGCCTTCGACATGAACTTCTGATCGAACCGGTCAAGCCTGTCGCAACGAAAAACCCCGGCGATCGCCGGGGTTTTTTGTTGCGCGCCTGGCTTTTGCAGAGTCGAGCCATGCTCGACTGCTGTCCGCGAAGATCAGTCGAGCATGGCCCGACTCTACAAAGAGCGGCTATCGCCGCCCTTCCACCGCCATGCGCACCGCCAGCCCGGCCAGTACCGTGCCCATCAGCCAACGCTGCACCATCTGCCAGGTGGGGTGCGCGGCCAGGAAGCCGGCGATGCTGCCAGCGGTCAGCGCGATCATGCCATTCACGCTGACACTGACCAGGATCTGGGTGGAGCCCAGCACGATCGACTGCATCAGCACGCTGCCTTCGCTGTCCGGGTGCAGGAACTGCGGCAGCAGCGACAGGTACATCACCGCCACTTTGGGGTTCAGCAGATTGGTCAGGAAGCCCATCGTGAACAACTTGCGCGGGCTGTCCTGCGGCAGGTCGCGCACTGCAAACGGCGAACGGCCACCCGGCTTGAGCGCCTGCCAGGCCAGGTACAGCAGGTACAGCGCGCCGCCGATGCGCAGCGCGTCGTAGGCGAACGGTACCGTCATCAGCAGGGCGGTGATGCCCAGCGCCGCGCACAGCATGTAGAACACGAAGCCCAGCGCCACCCCGCCCAGCGAGATCAGTCCCGCCATCGGCCCCTGGCAGATCGAGCGCGAGATGACGTAGATCATGTTCGGCCCGGGCGTGATCACCATGGCCAGCGAGACCAGTGCAAAGGCCAACAGGTCGGAAAGTGCGGGCATGGGCGGTCCTGGCAGTGGGCGTGGCGCAGTGTAGCGCCTGCCATGGGCGGGGCCTGCGCAGGCACCGCTGCCAGGTGGCCATTGCACATGCGTTCCGATGGCCGTCACGCCGGTCGCATAAAATTACCGGACCCCACACCGAAGCACCTCCATGACCCCGAGCCCCGAGACCGTGCCGCCCACCGAAGTGCGCATGGCCGAAATCGTCTTCCCGAACCACACCAACCACCTCGGCACCCTGTTCGGTGGGCAGGCACTGGCGTGGATGGACAAGGCGGCCTTCCTGGCCGCCGCCCGCTATTCGCGCCGCACGGTGGTGACCGCGCGCAGCGACCAGGTCGACTTCAAGCTGCCGATCCGCATCGGCCAGATGGTCGAGACCATCGGCCGCATCGTCGAAGTCGGCCGCAGCTCGATGAAGGTCGAGGTGGAGCTGGTCGCCGAAGACCTGCATAGCGGCGAGCGCAAGCTGTGTACCCGCGGCCACTTCGTGATGATCGCGCTGGACGAGGAAGGCCACCCGATCGCGGTGCCACCGCTGCCGGCGGCCTGACCCGGCCAACGGACCGGCGCTTGCGGGGGCGCCGCCGCGCCCCCATCTGGCAGCCATGACCCCGCCACTGACCGACTTCATCGACCGCGCCCAGCGCCTGTTCGTGCTGACCGGCGCTGGCTGCAGCACCGCCTCGGGCATTCCCGATTACCGGGATACCGACGGCCAGTGGAAACGCACGCCGCCGGTGACCTACCAGGCCTTCATGGGCGAGGCGGCCACCCGCCAGCGCTACTGGGCGCGCAGCCTGCTGGGCTGGCCGCGCTTCGGCCTGGCCCGGCCCAATGGCACCCACCAGGCCCTGGCTGCCCTGGAAAGCCGCGGCAAGCTGCAGGTGCTGCTGACCCAGAACGTGGACGGCCTGCACCAGCGGGCCGGCAGCCGCAACGTGATCGACCTGCATGGCCGACTGGATCGGGTGCGCTGCATGGGCTGCGAACGCCGCAGCGGCCGCGAGGACTTCCAGCAGCGCCTGCTGGACGCCAATCCGGGCTGGGACGCGCTGGAGGCCGGTATCGCCCCGGATGGCGATGCCGATCTGGAGACCGATTTCTCCAGCTTCGTGGTGCCCGATTGCCCGTCCTGCGGCGGCCTGCTGAAGCCGGACGTGGTGTTCTTCGGCGAAAACGTGCCCCGTGAACGCGTGGCAGCGGTGCATGAGCACCTGCAGCAGGCAGACGCCGTGCTGGTGGTGGGTTCTTCGCTGATGGTCTATTCCGGTTTCCGCTTCGTGCAGGCGGCGGCCAGGGCAGGGCTGCCGGTGGCGGCGCTGAACCGCGGCCGCACCCGTGCCGACGACCTGCTGCAGTTCAAGGACGAGCGCGATTGCGCCGAAGCCCTGGCCACGTGGGCTTCGCCCTGAGCCGAGCGTGGGCTCGGCTCTACAGGCGATTGTGGGCTTCTGTAGCGCCGGGCCCATGCCCGGCTGCAGCAGGCTGCGCGAAACAGCGATCCATCCAGATGGTTGATCCGCGAGCCGCGCAGCGGTGCAATACGCACCCCCTACGTCGTTCATCACCGTCTTGAGCCAGCTGTTCTCGCCGATTTCATTCGGCCCCCTGACCCTGTCCAACCGCATCGTCATCGCGCCGATGTGCCAGTACTCCGCCGAAGACGGTCGCGCCAGCGACTGGCACGCCATGCACCTGGGCAACCTGGCGCAGTCGGGCGCTGGCCTGCTGATCCTGGAAGCCACCGCGGTAGAGCCGCGCGGCCGCATCAGCTGGGCCGATCTGGGCCTGTGGGACGACGGTACCGAAGCCGCGTTGGCACAGGTGCTGGCCAGCGTCCGCCGCTGGTCGCCGATGCCGCTGGGCATCCAGCTCGGCCACGCCGGCCGCAAGGCCTCGGTGAAGCGCCCGTGGGACGGCGGCGGCCAGTTGCCAGCCGATGATGCGCGTGGCTGGTCCACCGTGGCGCCGTCGCCGCTGCCGTTCCATGCCGGCGATCCGGCACCGCAGGAACTGGACGAGGCCGGCATCGCCGAGGTCATCGCCGCCTTCGCCGCCAGTGCGGTGCGCGCCGAGCGCCTGGGCTTCGAGCTGATCGAGCTGCATGCCGCGCACGGCTATCTGCTGCACCAGTTCCTGTCGCCGCTGAGCAACCGCCGCACCGATGGCTATGGTGGCTCGCTGCCGAACCGCCTGCGCCTGCTGGTGGAAGTGTTCGACGCGGTGCGTGCGGCAGTGTCCGACAAGGTCGCCGTGGGTGTACGCATTTCCGCCAGCGACTGGGTCGACGGTGGTTGGGATCTGGTGCAGAGCGAAGCGCTGGCCCAGGTGCTGGACGCGCGCGGCTGCAATTTCCTGCATGTCTCCAGCGGCGGCCTGGACGAGCGCCAGAAGATCACCGTCGGCCCGGGCTACCAGGTGCCGTTCGCGGCGGCGATCAAGGCCAAGGTGCGCATGCCGGTCATCGCTGTGGGCATGATCACCGAGCCCGAGCAGGCCGAATCGATCCTGCGCCATCGCCACGCCGATGCCGTGGCCCTGGCGCGCGGCATCCTCTACGACCCGCGCTGGCCGTGGCATGCCGCCGCCGCGCTGCGCGACAGCGTGGAACCGGCGCCGCAGTACCTGCGCTGCGAGCCGCGCGACGCGCGCGGCGTGTTCAAGGCGCGCTGAGGCTCACACCCGCCAGGCCGGCGCCATGCCGGCCTGCAGGTGCTCGAACAGCGCGCGGATCTTGGCGGTGAAGTCGCGGCGGTCGCTGACGCAGAAATAGACCTCCATCGGCTCCGGGCGCCACGCCGTGTCGGCGCCGAACACCGCCTGCAGGCGGCCATCGCGCAGGTAGGGCTCGGCCACGAATGCGGCCAGCCGGGTGATGCCGGCACCGGTCGCGGCAAGCGTTGCCAGTGCATCGATGTCATCGCAGACCATGCTCGGCGGCAGTGCGGCGTCCACGCGCTGGCCATCCTTCAGCAGGCCCCAGCGCAGCGGCCGGCCATCGGTGGGGAAGCGGTGCAGCAGCCCGCGATGACCGCTCAGCTCGGAGGGCTGCTGCGGGGTGCCGTGCGCTTTCAGATAGGCCGGCGAGGCACAGAACACGAAGGGCACGCGTGCCAGCTGCCGTGCGACCACGCCATCTTCCAGCTGCGCACCGATGCGGATGCTGGCATCCACCGCTTCCGGGCCATGCTGCACGGCGCGGTCGGTCAGGCGCAGCTCCAGCTGCAGTTGTGGGTAACGCTGCTGCAGTGAAGGCAGCAAGGGGGCAAGCACATGGCGACCGAAGGCGCTGCTGCTGGCGATGCGCAGCGGCCCGGCCGGCTCGATGTCACCGGCAGTGACCATCGCCTGCGCGCGCGCCAGGTCGGCTTCGATGTGGCGCACCTGCGCCAGGTACAGCGCGCCGGCCTCGCTGAGGGCCAGCTGGCGCGTACTTCGGTTCAGCAACCGTACCCCCAGATGCGCCTCCAGCCGGTTGATGTTCTGGCCGACTGCGGTGGCGCTGATGCCAAGGATGCGGGCCGCGGCGGCAATGCTGCCGGTCTCTGCGGTGCGGGTGAAGCTGCGGATCAGTTGCAACAGGTTCATGACCGACCAGCTTGCCACGGGGAGTTCCAAGTATCGCTTGGGACTGAACCAAGCAGGTCGGTTGCATCGGTGACCATCGATCCGGCAGGCAGGTCGCTGCCCTACACTCGAGCCATGCGCCCCGATTCCATCCTCACCCTGTCCTGCCCCGACCGTACCGGTATCGTCTACCGCGTGTCCGGCCTGCTGTTCGACCATGGCTGCAATATCCTCGACGCCCAGCAGTTCGGTGACGAGGAAAGTGGCCGCTTCTTCCTGCGCGTGCACTTCGACCGCGATGCCAGCCTGCCGCTGGAGACCGTGTACGCCGCCATGGCCACGCTTGCCGAAGGCTTCGGCATGGACTGGCAGCTGCATGATGGCCGCCGCCGCGCACGCCTGCTGGTGCTGGTCAGCAAGCAGGGGCACTGCCTCAACGATCTGCTGTTCCGTGCCCACAGCGGCCAGTTGAAAGTCGACATCGCGGCAGTGGCGTCCAACCACGCCGATTTCGCGCCATTGGCCGCGTCCTACCAGGTGCCGTTCCACCATCTGCCGGTGACCGCCGATACGCGTGCGGTGCAGGAGCAGCAGATCATCGACCTGGTCGAGCGCGAGCGCATCGATCTGGTGGTATTGGCGCGCTACATGCAGATCCTGTCCCCCACGCTGTGCCGCGCACTGGCCGGCCGTGCGATCAACATCCACCACAGCTTCCTGCCCAGCTTCAAGGGCGCGCAGCCGTATCACCAGGCGCACGCGCGCGGGGTCAAGATCATCGGTGCCACCGCGCACTATGTCACCGAGGATCTGGACGAAGGCCCGATCATCGAACAGGACGTGGCCCGCGTGGACCACGCGATGGCACCGCGCGAACTGGTGCGGCTGGGCAGCGATACCGAATCGCTGGTGCTGGCGCGCGCGGTGCGCCGCCATGTGGAGCACCGCATCCTGCTCAACGGGCACCGAACGGTGGTGTTCCGCTAGGATCGGGTTGAATCTACTGTCGCGTGCCCTGTCACCGTCTTTCCCTCGATCCTGATCGGTATCCCGCACCCAGCGACGACGCGTCCATTGAGCAGCGGTCGCCCGTCAGATGATCGCAATCCCCGCCTTGCCCAGCGCCTCGCGCACCATCGTATCGTTGGCCTCGGTCACCGGCCGGGTCAGCTCCCACAGGAACTTCACCCGGAAGCCGGACTTCACCGCGTCCTGCGCGCTCCACAGTACGCAGTAGTCGCGGGCCAGGCCGCACACATGCACTTCGCGGATGCGGCGCTCGTGCAGCCAGCCGGCCAGGCCGGTAGCTGGGCGCTCGCCATCGGGGCCATGGTTCTCGCGGAAGGCGCTGTACGAATCCACCTGTTGGCGCGTGCCCTTGCGCAGGATCAGGTCGGCCACGGTCCAGTCCACGCCCGGGTGCAGGGCGGCACCGGCGCTGCCCTGCACGCAATGGTCCGGCCATAGGGTCTGCGGCTGCGCGTGCAGCAGGATGGTCTCGAAGGGGCGTTGGCCGGGGTGCTGGCTGGCGAACGAGGCATGGTCGGCCGGGTGCCAGTCCTGTGTCGCCACCACGGTGCGGTAGCGGCGCTGCGCCAGCAGACCGGCAATCGGTACCACCAGCGCATCGCCCTGGTCGCAGGCCAGCGTACCGCCGGGCATGAAGTCTGGCTGCAGGTCGATCACCAGCAGGGCGACATCGGCGGGCAGGGCGGTCATGGCAGGTCCACTACAACGTGAAGGGGCGACCAGCGTGGCCGCCCCGGCGGCACAGGTCAATCGCCCTGCGGCGTCCCAGCGTCCTGCCCGTAGTACAGCAGGCCGATCTTGATCCGCTCACGGCCATTCTCGCGGCGATGGCGGTTGGCATCGCGCAGCGAGTACACGCAGCCGCAGTACTCCTGCTGGTAGAACTGCTCGCGCTTGCTGATCTCGATCATGCGGCTGGCACCGCCGCCCTTGCGCCAGTTGTAGTCCCAGTACTGCAGGCCCTCGTAGCGCGACGCGGCGCGGATGCCGCAGTCGTTGATCTGCGCCATGTTCTTCCAGCGCGAGATGCCCAGCGAAGAACTGATGGTGTCATAGCCGTGTTCGTGCGCGTACAGCGCAGTGCGCTCGAAACGCATGTCGAAGCACATCGTGCAGCGGATGCCGCGTTCGGGCTCGTTCTCCATGCCGCGCGCACGGCTGAACCAGTTGTCGGTGTCGTAGTCGCAGTCGATGAACGGGATGCCGTGCTGCTCGGCGAAGCGGATGTTCTCCTGCTTGCGCAGCTCGTATTCCCTCACCGGGTGGATGTTGGGGTTGTAGAAGAAGATCGCGTAGTCGATCCCGGAGGCGGTGATCGCCTCCATCACTTCGCCGGAGCAGGGCGCGCAGCATGAATGCAGCAGCAGGCGCTTGCCATCGGCGGGCAGGGTCAGGGTGGGACGTTGGAGCTCGGTCATCGTCAGGTACCGCATGGACCGCCGGCAACGGCGGTGGCCCATGCATCAGCGCGTGGGTGAACAGGTCTGGCCGGATACCGTGAAAAGGACGCGCGCGGCCGCATCGCCTGCACGCGCAGGACAACGACGGCCCCGGCAACCTCCCCGCGGAGATTCCAGGTCGAATCAGGGGACGGTCGTGTCCCCCGGCCGGGGCCGGTATTCGGGCTGATGGACACGGGCCGCAGCCCACCTACTACCTGCCGCTTCCCAGGCGCGAGCCCAGTGCTGTTGGCAGGATTCGTTTCCATTCACCGCTGCGGGGCAGCTCCGGAATGGGCGCGCGAGGCGCCTTCACCGGATTCCCGTTTAAATCCCGGCCGCCATCAATGCCACGGCGGGGATACCTTCGGCGTGCCCACGGTGGACGCGTCGAGGCCAATGGTCAAGGGCCAATCAAAGCGCAGGGCTGTGGCTCGTTTCTCAGGCTGTGAGAGCCCCTCTTGCCATACTGTGCATCGACAGACGGGAGGTGGCTCGTGGCGGCGAAGTACTGCGATCTGGTCATGAAAGGCGGCATCACCAGCGGCATCGTGTACCCCAATGCGGTACTGGCGCTGGCGCGCGAGTATCGCTTCAAGAGCATCGGCGGCACCTCGGCCGGCGCCATCGCTGCGGCGGTGGCGGCCGCGGCAGCCTGCGGTGATCGCCGCCAGCAGGCGGGCGAGCACCTGCCTGGCGATGCCGGCTATGGCGGGTTGTCGGCGGTGTCGGCGCAGCTGTCGCGGCGCGGCTTCATCTACAGCCTGTTCCAGCCGGCACGGGGCGCGCGTGCGGCCTATCGGCTGCTGGTGGTACTGACCGGCAATGCCCGCCTGCCGCACAAGCTGTTGTGCCTGGCCGTTGCCGTGTTCGAGATCGCGCCGCTGGAAGTGCTGGTGTCGCTGGCGCTGCTGCTCGGCCTGGGCTGGTGGGGTGGTGGTTGGAGCGGCGTGGCCGCCACGCTGCTGCCGTCGCTGCTGTGCGCTTACGGTGCCGGCGTGGCCGGTGCCGCGCTGCGGGTGGCGCGGGTGGCGCGGCGCAATCTGCTGGGCCTGTGCAGCGGCCTCGGCCGTGATGCACGCAAGCCGGCGTTGACCGAGTGGCTGCACGAGTGCCTGCAGCAGTTGTCCGGCAAGCCGCTGGATGCACCGCTTACCTTCGCCGACCTGCACGATGCACCGCGCTATGCCGGCGAGCCGGACAGCCCGCATGCGATCAGCCTGCAGATGATCACCACCTGTGTGTCGCACAACGAGCCGCGTACGCTGCCGCTGGGTGGCGCGCAGTTCTGGTTCCTGCGCGAGGAGTTCGAGCAGCTGTTCCCGGCCAGCGTGGTGCAGTGGCTGGTGGATCAAGCTGGCCCGCCGTTGGAGGTGGAGGGGCGACGGTACTACCACCTGCCGCAGGGCCCGAAGCTGCCGGTGCTGGTGGCCACGCGCATGAGCCTGAGCTTCCCGTTGCTGATCAGCGCGGTGCCGCTGCATGAGCCCTCGCGGCGCGAGCGTCGCTGCGAACCCACCGCGCCTGCCGCCGACCAGGAGCACAACGTGGCCGACAGCATGGAAGGGCTGACCAGTGCCGGGCAGACCTGTGGCCCGGTGATCACCGCCTTCCGCATCTGCTGGTTCTCCGATGGCGGCATCAGCAGCAACTTCCCGATCCATCTGTTCGATGCCGCCTTGCCGCGCTGGCCGACCTTCGCCATCAACCTGGTCTACCCGCAGCACGCTGAAGAGGTGGGCCACGGCAGCAGCGGCCGCCAGTCGCTGGAACACGCGGTGTTCCTGCCCACCGAAAACCGTCATGGCTGGCAGCGCACCTATCAGTCGATCGCCACGCCGTTGGCGGCCGCGGAACTGGGGCGTTTCCTGTTCGCGGTGGTGGCGACCATGCAGAACTGGCGCGATCTGCTGCAGGCGCGCGCGCCGGGTTACCGCGACCGCATCGTGCACGTCAGCCTGCAGGGCGACGAAGGCGGCATGAACCTGGACATGCCGCAGGAGGTGCTGACCCGCATCGCCGACAAGGGCAGCCTGGCGGGCGCGCGCTTCTGCTCATTCTCGTTCGAGAACCACTACTGGATCCGCTGGCGCAACCTGGCCTCGGCCTACCAGCGCTACACGCTGGAAGTGGCGCGCACCGATGACCCGGCGCAGCAGGTGCTGGCCTACCGCGCGGCGTACGCGATGGTTGCCACTGGCCAGCCGACGCCACCGTCATACAAGCTGGGTTCGGAAGACAAGCGGCTGGCCTCGCAGCAGCTGTGGGGGTTGATGGTCGAACAGGGTCGCAGCTGGGAGGACCTCGGCCCCGACCTCACCGACGGCGCACCGCGCCCGTTGCCGCAGATGAAGGTGACGCCGATCTACTGACCCGGTAGTAGATCCACGCCTTGCGTGGATCCACCGTGTCGACCAAGGTCGACACCTACCAGAGCAATACGTCGTTCCGACAGATGGAAGGAAACTGTCGAAGGCGGGGTGGTGTCGGATTGCGGGGTGTCCGCGGCATGGATGCCGCGGCCAAGCCCCCAGGGACGGGTTCACGGCGTCCCCGTAATCCGACACCGCCCCGCCATCCCACGGAATGCCAGCTTTTGCTGTTGCTGTTGCTGTTGCTGTTGCTTCGGCTTCGGCAGGTGCAGGGCGCAGCCCTGCCGAACCAACCCTACCGCCCCGGCAATTGCGCGAACGCGCGCTGCATGCAGTCCTCGCGCGGGCACACCCGGCAGCCCGGGCCAATCGACACCGAATTGCCCGGGCTCTGCACATCCAGCCCCAGCGAATACACCAGCCGCTCGGCATGCTGCAGGTCGCAGCCCAGCGCCACCGCGAAGGTCTTGCGCGGCTGGCCATGCCCCACCGGCCCGCTGCTGACCTGCCGCGCCAGCCAGAAATGCCGCCGCCCATCAGGCATGCGCGCCGTCTGCGTAAGGATGCGCCCGGGCTGGTTGAACGCCTCGTAGACGATCCACAGCGGGCACGACCCACCCACCTGCGAGAAGTGGAAGTCGGTGGCTGAATGGCGCTTGGACACATTGCCCGCACGGTCCACGCGGATGAAGAAGAACGGCAGCCCCGGCGCACTGCGCCGTGCCAGTGTGCTCAGCCGATGGCACACCGCCTCGAAGCCGACGCCGAACTGATGCGCCAGCAGTTCGATGTCGTAGCTGCTGGCCTCGGCCGCACGCAGGAAGCGCATGTACGGCATCACCAGCGCGCCGGCGAAATAGTTCGACAGGCCGATGCGCGCCTGCGCGATGCGTGCCTCATCGGTGAAGCCGGCACGCGCCACCACCGCATCGATCTGCGGCAGGTAGCCGTGCAGGGCCAGTTCGGCGGCCATCTGGAATGCCTGCTGGCCCGGTTCCAGGTAATCGGGCAGCCACAGCCGCCGTGCACCGGCATCGAACTGGCGCTTCTCGCGCCCGGCCTGCAGCGCCGCCACTTCCACCAGCACGCCATGGCGGTCGGCCAGCAGCTGGCGCAGGCGTGGTGCCACATGCCCGGGCGACAGCCCCCACTCGGCGAACAGGCGCTCGGCCAGTTCGTCCAGCTCGGGGATGTGGTTGTGCATGCGGTTGAAGAACTCGCGCACCTGGTCACCGGCGGGCAGGGTGCTGCCGGCACCCGGCTCGCCCAGCTGGAATTCCAGGGCGGCGGCATGTTCGCGCAGCGCCAGGTGGCGCCGATGCAGGTCCAGCAGGGCGCGGCTGACCTGCGGCAGGTTGCCGGCCAAGGCGCGCAGCTCGGTCGCGCTCACCTCCGCCAGGCCCAGGTCGCGCAGGGTCTCGCCCAGTGCCTCCTGCAGTGCGGCGGGCTCATCTTCGTCGAACAGCGAGGAAACGTCGCCCAACACCTCACCCAGCTTCTTCTGCACCGCCGGCGTCAACGGGCGCTTGTTACGCTCGATCTGGTTCAGGTAGCTGGCCGACAGCCCCAGCGCACGTGCCAGGTCGGCCTGACTGTAACCACGCTGCTCGCGCAGCCGCAGCAGGCGCAGGCCCAGTTGTCGCTGGGTGGCTGAATAATTCACAGAATTAACATGAATCGTCTGGCGTGTTGGCCAGATTAAGCGGATTCAGCCCGGAAATCGAGGTGGGTGCTGTGAATAATGCCAAGCATCTTTCAAGCCCGTGGGATTGTCGTCATGACTGTTGCAGCGCCCCGTATCCGCATGCTGATCGATGGCCAGTTCATCGAATCGGCCACCTCCCACTGGCAGGACGTGATCAATCCGGCCACCCAGGACGTGCTGGCCAAGGTGCCGTTCGCCACCACCGGCGAAGTGGACGCCGCCGTCGCCGCCGCCAAGGAAGCCTTCAAGACCTGGCGCAAGACCCCGATCGGCACCCGCGCGCGCATCTTCCTGAAGTACCAGCAGCTGATCCGCGAGCACATGAGCGAGCTGGCCCACATCCTCACCGCCGAACAGGGCAAGACCCTGCCGGACGCCGAAGGCGATGTGTTCCGCGGCCTGGAAGTGGTCGAGCACGCCGCCGCCATCGGCAACCTGCAGCTGGGCGAGCTGGCCAACAACGTGGCCAATGGCGTGGATACCTACACGATCATGCAGCCGCTGGGCGTGTGCGCCGGCATCACCCCGTTCAACTTCCCGGCGATGATCCCGCTGTGGATGTTCCCGATGGCCATCGCCACCGGCAACACCTTCATTCTCAAGCCGTCCGAGCAGGACCCGATGGTCACCATGCGCCTGGTCGAACTGGCGCTGGAAGCCGGCATTCCGAAGGGTGTGCTGAACGTCGTCCACGGTGGCGAGGAAGTGGTCAACGCGATCTGCGACCACCCGGACATCAAGGCGGTTTCGTTCGTGGGTTCCACCCGCGTCGGCACCCACGTCTACAACCGCGCCTCGCTGGCCGGCAAGCGCGTGCAGTGCATGATGGGCGCCAAGAACCACGCTGTGGTGCTGCCGGACGCCAACAAGGAACAGACCCTCAATGCGATGGTCGGTGCTGCCTTCGGCGCCGCTGGCCAGCGCTGCATGGCCGCCTCCACCCTGGTGCTGGTCGGTGAAGCACGCAACTGGGTGCAGGATCTGGTGACCAAGGCCAAGACCCTGAAGGTCAGCGGCGGCACCGTGGCCGGCACCGATGTCGGCCCGGTCATTTCCTGCAGCGCCCGCGAGCGCGTGGAAGGCCTGATCGCCTCGGGCGTGGAGCAGGGCGCCAAGCTGGTGCTCGATGGCCGCAAGCCGCAGGTCGATGGCTTCGAGAAGGGCAACTTCGTCGGCCCGACCATCTTTGCCGGTGTCACCCCCGACATGCGCATCTACCAGGAAGAAATCTTCGGGCCGGTGCTGGTCATCCTCGAAGCGGAAACGCTGGAAGACGCCATCGCGATGGTCAACAGCAACCCCAACGGCAACGGCACCGCACTGTTCACCCAGTCCGGCGCCGCCGCGCGCAAGTTCCAGGAAGACATCGACGTCGGCCAGGTCGGCATCAACGTGCCGATCCCGGTGCCGGTGCCGTTGTTCTCGTTCACCGGTTCGCGCGCGTCCAAGCTGGGCGACCTGGGCCCGTACGGCAAGCAGGTGGTGCTGTTCTACACCCAGACCAAGACGGTCACCGCGCGCTGGTTCGATGACGAAACGCTGAGCCACGGCGTCAACACCACGATCAGCCTGAAGTAACGGCAGGAGCAGCCATGAGCCACTCGATGACGACGGAACTGGAAGAAGCGCAGCAGGCGTACCGCGAGGCTGCGCGCGACTTCGCACAGGCCGAACTGGCGCCACACGCCGCGCGATGGGATGCGGAGGGCATCTTTCCGCGCGAGGCGATCGCCAAGGCCGGTGAACTGGGCTTCTGCGGTCTGTACATGGACCCGGAAGTGGGCGGCAGCGGCCTGAGCCGACTGGACGCCGCCGTCGTCATCGAGGAGCTCGCCAACGTCGATCCGTCGACCGCGGCCTACATCAGCATCCACAACATGGCCTCGTGGATGGTGTCCACGTGGGGCCAGCCGGCACTCCGCGATGCGTGGGGCACCGACCTGTCTTCGGGCAACAAGCTGGCCTCGTACTGCCTGACCGAGCCGGGCGCCGGTTCCGATGCGGCCTCGCTGAAGACCACCGCCGTGCGCGATGGCGACTTCTACGTGCTGAACGGCGCCAAGGCCTTCATCTCCGGCGCCGGTGCCACCGAACTGCTGGTGGTGATGGCGCGTACCGGCGGTGCCGGTGCAGGTGGCGTCAGCGCCATTGCCGTGCCGTCGGACCTGCCGGGCATCAGCTTCGGCCGCAAGGAAGAGAAGATGGGCTGGAACAGCCAGCCCACCCGTGGCATCACCTTCGAAAACGTCCGCGTGCCGGTCAGCCATCTTCTGGGAGAGGAAGGCGGTGGCTTCAAGCTGGCGATGAAGGGGCTGGATGGTGGCCGCATCAACATCGCCGCCTGCTCGCTGGGTGCTGCGCAGGGCGCATTGGATGCCGCGCGCCGCTACATGGGCGAGCGCCGCCAGTTCGGCAAGGCGCTGGCCGAGTTCCAGGCACTGCAGTTCAAGCTGGCCGACATGGTCACGCAGCTGGTGGCCGCGCGGCAGATGGTGCACACCGCCGCGCGCAAGCTCGATGCCGGTGCCAGCGATGCCAATGTCTGGTGCGCGATGGCCAAGCGTTTTGCCACCGATGCGGGTTTCAACGTCTGCAATGAAGCACTGCAGATCCACGGTGGCTACGGCTACATCCGCGAATACCCGATCGAGCGCCTGCTGCGTGACTGCCGCGTGCACCAGATCCTGGAAGGCACCAACGAGATCATGCGGGTGATCGTTGCCCGTCACCTGCTCAACACCGAAGAGGAACTGCGATGAAGGATTGGCGTACCCAGGAGCACGTGGGCCTGAAGGTCGAGGCCGACGGCCACACCGCCGTGGTCACCCTGAACAACCCGCCGGCGCACACCTGGACCGTGCACAGCCTGTCCGCGCTGCGCGACCTGGTGGGCGCGCTCAACGCAGACCGCGACATCTACGCACTGGTGATCACCGGTGACGGCGAGAAGTTCTTCTCCGCCGGTGCCGACCTCAACCAGTTCGCTTCAGGCGACAAGGCCGCCGCACGCGAGGCCGCGCGCCGCTTCGGCGAAGCCTTCGAAGCGCTGTCCGGGTTCCGTGGCGTGTCGATCGCCGCGATCAACGGCTACGCCATGGGCGGTGGCCTGGAATGTGCGCTGGCCTGCGACCTGCGCATCATCGAAGACCACGCCCAGGTCGCGCTGCCGGAGGCCACCGTCGGCCTGCTGCCGTGCGCCGGCGGCACCCAGAACCTGCCGCGCCTGGTGGGCGAGGGCTGGGCCAAGCGCATGATCCTGCTGGGTGAGCGCATCACTGCCGAGACCGCACTGCGCATCGGCCTTGCCGAAGAAAAGGTTGGCAAGGGCGAAGCCAAGGCACTGGCGCTGGAATGGGCGAAGAAGGCCGGCAAGCAGAGCCCGACCAGCATCGCCGCCTGCAAGACCCTGGTGCAGTCCACCCGCACCGGCACCCACGCCTCGGCGCTGGTGGCCGAGCGCGAAGCCTTCGTCGATCTGTTCGATACCGCCGACCAGGTCGAGGGCGTGACTGCCTTCCTGGAAAAGCGCACCGCGCAGTGGAAGAACGCATGAGCACCGACACCGCTGCCGACGACGCACCGGTGCTGTTCGAAGAGCGCGTGGCCGGCAACGGCACGCGCATCGGCATCGCCACGCTCAACGCGCCGCGCACGCTCAATGGTTTCTCGCTGCCGATGGCGCACCTGCTGCTGAAGCAGCTGAATGCCTGGGCCGATGACGATGGCATCGCCATGGTGGTGCTGCAGGGTGCCGGTGAGAAGGCGTTCTGCGCCGGCGGCGACCTGCACAGCCTGTACAAGGCCATGGTCGCCTTCCGCGAAGAAGGCCGCAGCGATATCCGCGAGAACGACTACGCCGCTGAATTCTTTGACGTCGAGTACCGCGTCGATTACCTCATTCACACCTACGCCAAGCCGATCCTGTGCTGGGGTCATGGCATCGTGATGGGCGGCGGCATCGGCCTGATGTCCGGCGCCAGCCACCGCGTGGTCAGCGAGCGCTCCAAGTTGGCCTTCCCGGAAATCACTGTTGGCCTGTTCCCCGATGTCGGTGGCAGCTGGCTGCTGCCGCGGGTACCGGGCAAGGGCGGCCTGTTCCTGGCCCTGACCGGCGCGTTGCTCAACCCGGGCGATGCCATCTACGCCGGCTTGGCCGACGTGCACGTGGCCGAAGAGCGCCGCAGTGCAGTGTTCGATGCGCTGCTGCAGGTGGCCTGGTCCAGTGATGCCGCACACAACCAAGAACGCCTGACCCATCTGCTGCAGTCGCATGCCAGCGATGCCGCCACCGGTCCACTGCTGGCCCACGCGGCGCAGGTCGATGCGTTGTGCGAAGGCGATGACCTTGAAGCCATCGTTGCGCGCATTGCCGGCCTGCAGACCGACGACGCCTGGTTGCAGGCGGCTCAGAAGACCCTTGCGGCCGGCGCACCGGGTTCGGCACGGTTGGCGTACGAACTGCAGCGCCGCAGTGCCGGCCAGGATCTGGCCAGTGTCTATCGTCTGGAGTACATCACCGCGCTGCATTGCGCCGCCCACGGCGATTTCGCCGAAGGCATCCGCGCGCTGCTGATCGACAAGGACCGCAACCCGCAGTGGAACCCGGCCACCCTGGCCGAGGCCAGCGGCGCGTGGGCCGACACCTTCTTCGCTTCCCCCTGGGCCGATGCCGCGCATCCGCTGGCCGACCTGGGCACTCCCCTTGTTGAAAGGAGCCTTGCATGAGCCGCATTGCATTCATCGGGTTGGGCAACATGGGTGGCCCGATGGCCGCCAATCTGGTCAAGAACGGCCATACCGTGCGCGTGTTCGATCTGGTCCCGGCCGCGGTGCAGGCCGCCGTCGATGCCGGCGCCAGCGCGGCGGCATCGGCGCGCGAAACCCTGGCCGATGCCGAGGTGGTGATCTCGATGCTGCCGGCCAGCCGCCACGTCGAAGGCGTGTACCTGGGCGACGACGGCATCCTCGCCGCGATTCCGGCCGGTGCACTGGTCATCGACTGCAGCACCATTGCCCCGGCCAGCGCGCGCAAGGTTTCTGAAGCCGCGGCGGCACGTGGCCTGCAGATGATCGACGCGCCGGTGTCCGGCGGTACCGCCGGTGCCCAGGCCGGCACCCTGACCTTCATCGTCGGTGGCGAAGAGGACGCGCTGGAACGCGCGCGCCCGGTGCTGCAGGCGATGGGCAAGAACATCTTCCACGTGGGCGCCAGTGGTGCCGGCCAGGTGGCCAAGCTGTGCAACAACATGGCGCTGGGCGTGATCATGGCCGTCACCGGTGAAGCCATCGCCCTGGGCGTGGCGCACGGGCTGGACCCGAAGGTGCTGTCGCAGATGATGGCAGTCAGCACCGGCCGCAGCTGGGCCACCGAAGTGTGCAACCCGTGGCCGGGCGTGCTGGAGAATGCGCCGGCCTCGCGCGGTTACAGCGGCGGCTTCGGCAGTGACCTGATGCTGAAGGACATGGGCCTGGCGGTGGAAGCGGCGATGAGTGTCGGCGCCTCGATCCCGCTGGGCGAAGTGGCCCGCAACCTGTACTCGATGAACCACCAGGCCGGCCGCGGCAAGCTGGATTTCTCCAGCGTCGTGCAGCTCATCACCAGCGACCGGTAACCGGTCGCTGGTCCGCGCATTCCACCTTATCCCCGCGCCGTTGGCGCACCCCCTTGAACAACAAGGGGGCTCTCCTCCAGAAGGATGGATGCGCGCCGTAGCGAATGCGTCCCCGGCCGCGCGCCGGGGCCCACCCGAGGTGGGATGGGCGGATGCCCGGTTTCGACCGGCATCCGCCCATTTTTTTGCCTTTCATGTTGGTAGTGCCGGCCGCTGGCCGGCAGCACCGCATCAGGCAACGATCAGCGTCACGTCGATGTTGCCGCGGGTGGCGTTGGAATACGGGCACACGATGTGCGCCTTCTGCACCAGCTCTTCCACCTGCTCGCGCGGTACGCCCGGCACGTTGATGGTCAGCTCGGCTTCGATGCCGAAGCCGGTCGGGATCTGGCCGATGCCGACCTTGCCGGTCACGGTGGTGTCGGCCGGCAGCGCGACCTTGGCCTGGCCGGCCACGAACTTCAGTGCGCCCAGGAAGCAGGCCGAGTAGCCAGCCGCGAACAGCTGTTCCGGGTTGGTGCCCGGACCGCCGGCGCCGCCCAGCTCGCGCGGGGTCGACAGCTGGATGTCCAGCACGTTGTCGGAGGAGACGGAACGGCCTTCACGGCCGCCGGTGGAGGTGGCCTGGGCGGTGTACAGAACCTTTTCGATGGACATCGTGATGCTCCTGGTCGGTGGGTGGGTGTTGCGTTGGAGCCTACTTTGCCCGGTTTTCGCGTACGTTGGGTTGCAATGCGTACGAAAAACTTGATCGATCGTCCTGTGGGCCTAGATCGTCCACTCGCGGTCGGTGGTGAACATGATCGTCAACCAGCGGTCCGGCGAAGCCTCGCCGAGCGCATCGCCGATCTCATCACGCAACTGGTCCCATTCCACCAGCGGCCGCGGCGGGTCGTCCTCGCGCACCACGAAGAACAGCTCGATCTGCTCGCCTCGCCCCACCTGGGCCACGTAGCTGCGGTGCTCGACGAAGCCGTGCTTGGCGACGATGTCGCGCGCCACCGCATCCACGTGCGCCTGCAGCTCCGGCGGGGTGACCAGCAGGATGCCGGCCAGCGCGCGGCGCACGGTACCGAGCGGGGCGATCATCACCAGCACGCAGACGAAGGCGAGGATGGCGGGGTCGATGTATGGGCCGACCCAGGCCAGCGAGGTGCCCTGCACCAGCACACCGCCGAGGAAGGCCAGCAGATAGCAGGCCGACATGCTGGCTGCGATCACCCAGTTCTTCGCGTCCAGCGCAATGAACTCCGAGCCGATGCGGCGGTTGGCGCGCAGGATGAACCAGGCCAACGCGCCTTCGCCCACGATCGACAGCCCGGCGAAGGCAATGGCCGGGCCCAGCGCAATGTGGCGGCCCCCGGACATCAGTGCATCCACCGCATTGACCAGGGCATACAGTGCCGCACCGATCATCAGCGTGCCGCTGACCCCCAGCACGATCGGCTCCAGGTGCCAGAAGCCCATGGTGAAGCGCTGGTTGAGCCGCGATTGCAGCGCGTCGGTCTGGGTGGACAGCGCGATCAGCCGTGCCACCAGCAGCGACAGCCAGGTCATCACCACGTCGATCAGGCCGTAGATGCCGTCGAAGATGATCAATGACGAATTGGCCAGCAGGCCGAACACCACCGCCGCCGCGGCCAGCAGCAGCGAAGCGGCGATCGACAGGCGCAGCACGCCTTGTTCGGTGGCGGGGTCGAAGAACTGCGGGCGATCAGTAGCCATGCCCCGATTGTAGAGCGGCGCCATGCCCCGCGGCCTTTCGCGGCCGTTCGCGCTACCTTCGTGCGGCCGCTTCCCGTAGACTGCGCCCCTCCCAACGCACCGACGCCCGCCTGCAGTGATCACGCCACCCTGACCCTTGCCGCCCATCGGCAGCCGGCCCGCCCGGCTCAGGAAACCGTGTCTTTCCACTGCAGCGCCACGTGGCCCCATGCCCGTGCGTGCGGAGTTCTCCCATGCAAACGTCCTATCCCCTGCGCCAGCAATGGCTCGGCAACCTCCGTGGCGACCTGCTGTCCGGCATCGTCGTCGCCCTGGCCCTGATTCCCGAGGCCATCGCTTTCTCGCTCATCGCCGGCGTCGACCCCAAGGTCGGCCTGTATGCCGCGTTCTCCATTGCCGTCATCACCGCCATCGCGGGTGGCCGCCCCGGCATGATTTCCGCCGCTACCGGTGCAATGGCGCTGGTGATGGTCGACCTGGTCAAGGATCACGGCCTGCAGTACCTGTTCGCCGCCAGCATCCTGGCCGGGTTGCTGCAGGTGCTGGCCGGCGTGTTCAAGCTCGGCTCGCTGATGCGCTTCGTCTCGCGTTCGGTCATCACCGGCTTCGTCAACGCGCTGGCGATCCTGATCTTCCTCGCGCAGATGCCGGAACTGATTGGCCGCGGCCCTAGGGTCTACGTGCTGTGCGCGGCGGCGCTGGCGATCATCTACCTGCTGCCGCGTATCACCCGCGCCGTACCCTCGCCGCTGGTCGCGATCGTGGTGCTCACCGCCGTGGTGATCGGCTTCGGCATCGACGTGCGCAGCGTCGGCGACATGGGCCAGCTGCCAGACAGCCTTCCACACTTCCTCATTCCCGATGTGCCGCTCACCTGGGAAACGCTGCGCATCCTGTTGCCGGTGTCGGCCACGCTGGCCGTGGTCGGCCTGCTCGAATCGATGATGACCCTGCAGATTGTCGAGGACATCACCGAGACGCCCAGCGAACGCAACCGCGAATGCGTCGGCCAGGGCGTGGCGAACACGGTCACCGGCTTCCTCGGCGGCATGGCTGGCTGCGCGATGATCGGCCAGTCGATCATCAACGTGACCTCCGGTGGCCGTGGCCGCCTGTCCTGCCTGGTGGCGGGCGTGCTGCTGCTGGCATTGGTGGTGTACGGCGGCGACCTGGTGGGGCAGATCCCGATGGCTGCGCTGGTGGCGGTGATGATCATGGTCAGCATCGGCACCTTCAGCTGGCGCTCGCTGCGCGACCTGCGCACGCATCCGCGCAGCTCGTCTGCGGTGATGCTGCTGACCGTGGTGGTCACCGTGGCCACCCACGATCTGGCCAAGGGCGTGCTCAGTGGCGTGCTGCTGTCGGCGCTGTTCTTTGCGCGCAAGGTGGGCCACATGCTGGATGTGCAGCGCGACGATGCTGGTGACACACAGGTCTACCGCGTGCGTGGGCAGGTGTTCTTTGCCTCGGCGGGGCAGCTGGGTGCGGCGTTCGATTACCAGCACGTGGCGCCGAAGGTGCAGATTGACCTGCGCGATGCCCACCTGTGGGATCTGACTGCCGTGGCCGCGCTGGAACGGGCGCAGGAAAAGCTGGCCGCGCATGGTGCGGAGGTGACGGTGGTGGGGCTCAATGCAGCCAGCCAGACGCTGATCGAGCAGGTGGGTGGCAAAGGCGCTGCTGGCAGCGCGCATTGACGCTATCGGCTCTCGTGGAGCAACTGCAACGCCATGGCCGCTGTTGCGGTTGCTGCATCTGCGGCATGTGAACCCCACGTCGGGTGGAAGTATCGCCGTGATCGTGCTCCGTTGTGATCCTCACGACGGAGTACTTCTTCCGGAATGGATACGCTCTTCAACAACGCCACCACGCTGCTGACCTTTCTGCTGCCGGGCTTCCTGGCAGCCTGGGTGTTCTACGGGCTGACTTCACACCCCAAGCCACCGCAGTTCGAAAGGACCGTGGAAGCGCTGGTATTCACCTTCGTCGTCCAGGCGCTGGTGAAGTTCATCGAACTGATGCTCCTGCTGGCTGGTCGCTGCTTTGTGCTGGGGATCTGGACCGAGACCAGCAGCCTGCTCTGGGGCTTTGTCCTCGCCGGACTGCTGGGGACAGGATTGGCCCTCGCTGCGAACAAGGACTTTTTCCACGGGGTTCTCCGCCGCGCAGGCTTCACCACGCGTACGTCCCACCCGAGCGAGTGGTACTGCGTGCTGGGTACGCGTCCTGCCTTCGTGGTGCTGCAGCTGAAGGATGGCCGTCGATTGACCGGATACCCCAAGGAGTGGCCGATCAGCCCCGCTGCGGGACAGTTCTACATGCAGATGCCCGCCTGGCTCGTGGATGCGGATCCACCAGATGAAGGTGCCGATCCAGCAGCGGATCCCGTGGCCAGCCCCGCCGTGGTCGAGCTTCCGCAGCTCGATGGCATACTGATTCACGCAGTGGATGTGCAGTGGGTCGAGATTCTCCAGGAGACAGACAATGGCTAAGTTGAGGAAGGGTTCCAACCCACCACTGGACCAGCTGGTCGTATCCATGGAGAACGCAAACCCCAAGCTCCCCGAGGGCAGGAAGCGTCCGCCGCCGCCGCCCAGCCCGCCCCGGCCGCCAGCGGGAACCGGGCCCAACCGGCGCTCACCGCGCGGCTGACCGGGCGCATTCAGCCGGGCGGTGTAAACTATTGATCTCACTGGCAATGCCAGTCTCCACGATCAACGCCCCGATGACGTCCGCCACCGCCCGTTACGCCGATTCCCTGCGCCTGTCCGTTGCCCCGATGATGGACTGGACGGACCGCCATTGCCGCGTGTTCCATCGCGTGCTGGCGCCGGGTGCGCGCCTGTACACGGAAATGGTGCACGCCAACGCGGTCATCCACGGCGATCGCGAGCGCCTGCTCGGCTTCGATCGCAGCGAACAGCCGCTGGCGCTGCAGCTGGGTGGCAGTGACCCGGCCCTGCTGGCGCAGGCCGCACGCATCGCTGCCGAGTGGGGCTATGACGAGGTCAACCTCAACTGCGGTTGCCCGTCCGACCGCGTGCAGGCCGGGCGTTTTGGTGCCTGCCTGATGCGGGAGCCGGTGCTGGTGGCCGAGTGTGTGGCGGCCATGGTCGATGCGGTTGATATCCCGGTGACGGTGAAATGCCGCCTGGGCGTGGACGAGGACAACGACTACGACGTGTTCGCCGCCTTCGTCGACCGCCAGGTTGCCGCCGGTGCGGCGATGGTGGTGGTGCATGCGCGCAACGCGTGGCTGAAGGGCCTGTCGCCGAAGGAGAACCGCGAGGTTCCGCCGCTGAAGTACGACTGGGCCTACCGCCTGAAGCTGGAGCGCCCGGCACTGCCGGTGGTGATCAACGGTGGCCTGGCCAGCATCGAGGCGGTACAGGCGCAGGCCGCGCACGTCGATGGCGTGATGCTGGGCCGTGCGGCCTACCACGACCCCTACCTGCTGCATCAGCTGGAGGTGCTGCACACCGGCGCCGCGCTGCAGGCCCGTGGTGACCTGCTGCGCGCGATGCGCTCCTACATCGAGGCGCGGCTGGGCGAAGGCCTGGCGCTGAAGCACATTACCCGCCACCTGCTCGGCCTGTTCCACGGCCAGCCCGGTGGTCGCGCATTCCGCCAGGTGCTGAGCGAGGGCGCACATCGCCCGGGCGCCGGCTGGAACCTGATCGAACAGGCCCTGGCGGTCACCGAACGCGAAGCTGATCGGGCCGCAGCGTGACCGCAGTCACATTCCTGGCTTGACAAGGGACGTCGATTCGTCCCGAATGTTCACTTAGCTGAACAACGCGGACGCAGGGCCGGAAAAGTTCAGACCGGATTCACCGCTGTAAACCAAGAATTTACAAAAGATTTGTAAAACGCTGGGTTTCGAACCCGGCGCCGGATTTACGACTTTTGAACGAATCGCCGTGCTCGGCTAGGATCGCATCGATGTCTTCCGCTCCCTTCCATCGCCGCATTGCCCTGGCCACCTGCGTGGTGCTGTCGGCTGTGCCGCTGTCTTCGGCGCTGGCGCAACAGCCGCCGCGTGGCGAGCAGGCGCGGGCGGAGATGATGGAGCGAGGCGAGCGTGGCAACCGTGGCGACGAGCGGTCGCTGTCCGATGCCGTGCGCCGCGTGCAGCGCACCACCGGCGGCCACATCCTCGGTGCCGAGCGCGTGCCGTTCGATGGTCGTGATATCAACCGGGTGAAGTACATGGACGATCGGGGCCGGGTCCGCTACATGGACGACCCCGCCCCGTCGCGTTCACAGCCGCGCACGCCGCGGTCGGATATGTCATCACTACGCGGCGATAACCCCTGAACAGGGATAGTTGTCGCTATCAACCCGTACCCCACAGGCCTCCGGGCCACACCCAGGACACTAGGGAGAGTTCATGCGTATCCTTCTGGTCGAAGACGAAGCCCCGCTGCGTGAGACCCTGGCAGCCCGGCTCAAGCGCGAAGGCTTTGCCGTCGATGCTGCGCAGGACGGCGAGGAAGGCCTCTACATGGGGCGCGAAGTTCCGTTCGATGTCGGCATCATCGACCTTGGCCTGCCCAAGATGTCGGGCATGGAGCTGATCAAGGCCCTGCGTGACGAAGGCAAGAAGTTCCCGGTGTTGATCCTGACCGCGCGTTCGAGCTGGCAGGACAAGGTCGAGGGCCTGAAGCAGGGCGCCGACGACTACCTGGTCAAGCCGTTCCATGTCGAAGAGCTGCTGGCCCGCGTCAACGCGCTGCTGCGCCGCGCCGCTGGCTGGAGCAAGCCGACGCTGGAATGCGGCCCGGTTGCCCTGGACCTGGCTGCGCAGACCGTCAGCGTGGCCGGCAGCAATGTCGATCTCACCAGCTACGAGTACAAGGTGCTGGAGTACCTGATGATGCACGCCGGTGAACTGGTCTCCAAGGCCGATCTCACCGAGCACATCTACCAGCAGGACTTCGACCGCGACTCGAACGTGCTGGAGGTCTTCATCGGCCGCCTGCGCAAGAAGCTGGACCCGGATGGCGAACTGAAGCCGATCGAGACCGTGCGCGGCCGCGGCTACCGTTTCGCGATTCCGCGCAACGAGGGCTGAGCCGGCTCACCCTGGCGATAGCACGATGTCCGGCCGTCTGTGGTTCTTCCGACGCTGGCGGCCGCGCTCCCTGCAGGCGCGCCAGATGTTCGCCGCGTCCGTGGGCCTGGTCGCGTTCCTGGCGCTGGCCGGTTACGCGCTCGACGCCGCCTTCGCCGATACGGCGAAGGCGAACCTGCGTGAGCGCCTGAAGAACTACGCCACCGCCTACGCGGCCGGCATCGACTTCACCCGCGACCGCTCGCTGTACATCCGCGAGCAGCCGCCGGATTCGCGCTTCGACGTGCCTGGCAGTGGCCTGTACCTGCAGGTGGTGATGCCGCACGGCAAGGGCAATTCGATGTCCGCCGAAGGCCCGATGCTGCCCACCGTGGGCGGTGGCCTGCTGGCACCGCGCCAGGAAGTGTTCGAAGGCCCACTGCCGATGATCCAGATCGACGGCAGCCAGGGCTCGGTGTACCGCTATGGCCTGGGCCTGGTGTGGGACGCAGACGCCGACCCTGCCACCGAGTTTCCGTACACCATCTACGTGATGGAAGACTCGCGCGCGCTGGGTGCGCAGCTGCGCGTGTTCCGCAGCCGGGTCTGGTTCTACCTGGGCGGCATCGGCCTGATCCTGCTGCTGCTGCAGACCGTCATCCTGCAGTGGAGCCTGCGCCCACTGCGCCGCGTGATCACCGAGCTGACCAAGGTGCAGCGCGGCGAGACCGAGCGCATGAGCGAGCGCCACCCGCGCGAACTGGAACCGCTGACCGACAGCATCAACGCCTTCATTGAAAGCGAGCGCGAGAACCTGGAGCGCCAGCGCAACACCCTGGCCGACCTGGCGCACAGCCTGAAGACGCCCATCGCCGTGCTGCGCACGCAGATGGACAGCGGCGCCGGGGACGGCGCCCTGCGCGAGGAGCTGGACGTGCAGCTGCAGCGCATGAACAACCTGGTCTCGTACCAGCTGGCACGTGCTGCGTCGTCGGGCCACAAGCTGTTCTCCGCACCGCTGCCGATTGAATCCAACGCCGAGGAAATCGTGCGTGGCCTGGAGAAGGTCTACGCCTCCAAGGGTGTGCTGTGCGAATTCGACATCGACCCGGCCGCGCGCTTCCATGGCGAACCGGGCGACCTGCAGGAACTGCTCGGCAACCTGCTGGAAAACGCCTTCAAGTGGGCCAACCGCCGCGTGCTGCTGACCGCGCAGCCGCTGCCGGCACCGAACGCGCGCCGTGCCGGCCTGCTGCTGGCGGTGGACGACGATGGCCCTGGCATTGCCCCGGACGACATCGGCAAGGTGCTGCAGCGTGGCGTGCGTGGCGACGAGCGCGTGCAGGGCCACGGCATCGGCCTGTCGATCGTGCAGGACCTGATCAAGGATTACCGCGGCGAACTGACTGTGGGCCGCTCCGAGGAACTGGGCGGCGCTCGTTTCGAAGTGCGCCTGCCGCCGGGGCCGTAGCCTTGTGGAGAGTCGAGCCATGCTCGACTGCTCCGCAAAATGCAGCCGAGCATGGCTCGGCTCTACATAAGCTGCGGTAGTGAATCAGCCGACCATCGTCGGCGGCTCGCCATAGAACCGCCGCAGCTGCGCGGCCACCTCCGGCAATGCCTGCTGCAGCAGATCCGGCGCCGAGAAGTGATACTCGCTCGCTACCGCGAAGAACTCTTCCGGCGCTTCGGCCGCGTACGGATCGATCAGCGTTTCCACGCCCGCGTCCACCTGCGCACAGAAGGCATCGTAAGCCTGCTGGAACGTAGCCGCCCACTCGCGCTGCCATTGCCGCGGCAGCGGCGGCGTGCCGTCCATCGCGCCATCCAGCGCATCCAGCTTGTGCACCATCTCGTGCACCGCCACGCAGTATCCCTCGTGCGGCGCCGACAGGTCGGCCTGCACATCGGCCCAGGACAGGATCAACGGACCGCTGTCCCACGATTCGCCGATCAGTTCGTCATCCCACTCGTGCAGTACGCCGGCCGCATCCATGTGGCTGCGGTGCACGCGGAACGCGTCGGGGTAGACGATCAGCTGCGACCAGCCTTCCAGTCCCACTTCGCCGAACTCGATCAGCGGCAGGCAGCACAGCGCGGCCAGCAGCACGCCATCGCCGGCCTGCAGCTGCAGATCGCCGATCGGGGTGATGGTCTTCTCGTGCAGGAAGCGCGTGGCCAGCAGGCGCAGTCGCCCACGACGCCCGTCATCCAGGCCGTGCAGCCACGCCGCGCGTTGGCAGGCGTCTTCCCAAAGTGCATCGTCAATCGGCCGCGGTGCAGGCCGCAGCCACTGCAGCAACGACTTGATCAGCGGAACATTCCCGGCAGGTAGCTGTGCCACTTCGGCGCGCGGATGCGCGGCAGCATGTCGTCGTCGCTGCCACCGCCGCCGGTGGTGGTGCTGGCAGCCGGGCGTACCGGTGCCGCCTTGGTGCTGGCAGCCGATGCGCTGGCGGTGGGCGCGCGCTGCGAGGCGGCATCGCCATTGGAGGACACGCATGCCCCACGGCTGTCGTCCAGCGCTGCTGTCGCAGACGCCGCGAAGGGCATCGTCAGCAGGATCAGGCAATGGGCATAACGGCGCATTGACGACATCCACGTTAAGGGAAGGTGAGTTCCCGATTCTAGCCCGAACCCGGCACCCGGTTGGAAGCCCCTGCGGCCCACCGGTGGCGGGCGTCGCTGGCGGCTTTCCCGCATAATTCCTTTCTGACTTCGTGGAAGCTGCCGTGGACGATCGCCAATTGCTGGCCAAACTCGCTGCCGGTCGCCTGTCCGGCGACGCCCTGGCCCGTGAGCTGGGTCAGACCCGGGCGGCCATTTGGAAGCGTATTCAAGGACTTAGGGCCGCCGGTGTGGACATCGAGGGCCGCGCTGGCGAGGGCTATGGCCTGACCCGCCCGGTCGACCTGCTGGACCCGGACGCGATCCGCGCCGGCCTGCCCGCCCACGTTCAGGCCCTGCTGCACGACCTGCAGGTGGCCTGGACAGTGGACTCCACCAACGCAGAATTGCTGCGTTGCAGCGCGCCCCTGCGCGGGGTGAGCGTCCTGCTGGCCGAACGCCAGACCGGCGGCCGCGGCCGTCGCGGCCGTACGTGGGCGTCGCCGCTGGCCGCGCATATCTACCTGTCGGTGCTGCGCCTGTTCTCCGGCGGCCTCGGCCGCCTGGCCGGGCTGAGCCTGGTGGCCGGCATCGCCGTGGCCGAAGCGCTGCACGACCTGGGCTACCCCCAGGCGCAGCTGAAGTGGCCGAATGACCTGATCGTTGATGGCAAGCGCAAGCTGGTCGGCCTGCTCGCAGAAGGCGGTGGCGAATACGCCGGCCCGGCGCGCGCGGTGATCGGCATCGGCATCAACACGCACATGCCGCCGTCGTTCGCCGAGCAGATCACCCAGCCGTGGGTGGATCTGGACACGCTGGCTGGCAAGCCGGTGGACCGCAACGTGGTCGTTGCGGCCGTGTTGACGCGTCTGCTGCCGGCGCTGGAAGAGTTCGATCGCGAAGGTCTCGCTCCGTTCCTGCCGCGCTACGCCGCGTTCGACATGCTGGCCGGCCGCGAAGTACGGGTGGAACTGGAAGGGCAGTGGCAGCATGGCACCGCGCTCGGCCTGGCCGATGACGGCGCCTTGCGCTTGCGCATCGATGGCCGCGAGTGCCTGCTGCACGCCGGCGAAGTCAGCGTGAGGGCGGCATGAGCGATTGGTTGTTCGACCTCGGCAACTCGCGGTTCAAGTTCGCGCCGTTGCAGGGTGACCGTGCCGGTGACGTGCAGGCCTGGGCGCATGGCGCCGAAGGCATGGCCGGGCAGCCGCCGCACAGTCTGCCCAGCGGCACCACCGCGTTCGTGGCCAGCGTGGCCGCACCGTCGCTGACCAGCGCCATGCTGGACCAGCTGCAGCGTCGCTTCGAGCACGTGCACGTGGTGCGCACCAGCGCCGAATGCGCCGGTGTGCGCATTGCCTATGCCAAGCCGGAGAAGTTCGGCGTCGACCGCTTCCTGGCCCTGCTGGCCGCGGCCAAGGCGCAGCGCCCGGTGCTGGTGGTCGGTGTGGGCACCGCACTGACGATTGATCTGCTCGACGCCAATGGCCAGCACCACGGTGGCCGCATTTCCGCATCGCCCACCACCATGCGCGAAGCACTGCACGCCCGTGCCGTACAGCTGCCGGCTACCGGTGGTGACTACAGCGAGTTCGCCAACGATACCGCCGATGCGCTGGCTTCCGGTTGCGATGGTGCGGCGGTGGCACTGATCGAACGCAGCGCACAGCAGGCGCAGACGCTGCTGGGTGTTGCGCCCTCGCTGCTGGTGCATGGTGGCGGCGCACCGGCGCTGATGCCATTGCTGCCCGGCGCCGATTACCACCCCTCGCTGGTGCTGGATGGTCTCGCCCGCTGGGCGGTGCACCAGCCCGCAGGCTAGTATCCGCGCATGCTGACCCGTGCCCTGATCGTCGTACTGGCCATCCTCAATCTTGGCGTCGCTTGCTGGTGGCTGCTGCGCGATGCGCCGCAACCGCCTGCGCCGCCGCCGCAACCGGCCGGCGTCGCCGAGCTGCGCTGGGTGCCCGGTGGCGTTGATGCGGCTGAGGCCGCCGATGCCACTGCTGCCGCCCCGACCGCGCCGTTGACGGAGCGCGAGCCGGCGGCAAAGACAGCGGTGGCTGCGACGCCCGCGCCGGCCGTGCCGGCCAAGCCGGAATCTGCCAAGCCGCAGGCGGCTGAGGCTACGCCGGTTGCTGCCGCTCCCAAGCCGGTAACACCGCCTGCACCAGCCCAGGCGCCGGAAAAGCCCGCAACCCCGCCCGCAGCCGCAGAGCCGCCGCGTTGCGTGGCGCTGGGCCCGTTCGCCGACCGCGCCGCCGCGACCAGTGCACAGGGCAAGGCCGGCAGCGTCATCAGTCAGGTACGCCTGCGCGAACAGCCCGCTGCCAGTGGCAGCGCCCGTTTCCGGGTGATGCTGCCGGCCGCCGCCAACCGTGACGACGCGCAGGCCACGGTGAAGCGTATCGTGGCCGCCGGCCTGAGCGACTACTACATCATCAGCCAGGGCGAGGACGCCAACGCCGTGGCGCTGGGCCAGTACCGCAACCGCGAAGGCGCCGAGCGGCGCATGGCAGCGGTGCAGGCCGCCGGCTTCCAGCCGCGCCTGGTCGCCAGCGGCGACGCCGGCCAGTGGTGGCTGGAAGGGCAGCTGGCGGCGGGCGCGCAGCCAGCCCAGGCCCAGCAGCGCAGCGGGGCGGCGCAGAGCCGGTCGCTGGAATGCACGCGGTTGCGCTAGAATCCCCCGGACCGCGGCGCTGCCGCCGGTGATGCACCCATGCCGCTTTAGCTCAGTTGGTAGAGCAACTGTCTTGTAAACAGTAGGTCATCCGTTCGATTCGGATAAGCGGCACCATCTTCGATCTCTTGGCATCCGCGCATGTCCACGGAGAACAATCAACCCGCTGCAATGGCGGGTTTTTTTGTGCGCTGCTGTTCTGGACAGAACGGCAGCCTGCAGGCGCGTTCAACGTGATGTCGCGAGACTGCTTTTGAGTTGACTACAACGTTGGAGCAGACGTTCGCCGGATTGCTCCTTGAGTTGAATGCTGCCATCAGCGAGAAGGGGATAGGTCTCGAGACGAACGCGATAGGCCGCTTGTGAAGACAGCTGCACTGCATCGTCGTCTGTGCCGATGGCGGCTCCAGGCAGCGAATCTTCTCGAACAACGCCATTTACCTGAAGCTGTGCGCAGATGCCGGCGTAGTAGGCGATGCGTTCATCAAGCGCCTGAGGGTGTCTTGTGGCATGACCTAGCGCATGAAATGTCTCGTGTGCGACCAGATCGACAAGGTTCGCAACCGTCCGTCCACGATCGTCATGTATCGAAGCCGCAAGTGCCAATGTCTTCCCGCCCGAAAACGATCCCAAAGTACGCGACTGTATCGTCGCCGCGGTATTCGTTGGCGCGAGAAGGATCCGGTATCTGTTCGCCTTTGCTTCTATCCATGATTCGGAGAATTTCGCTGCTGCATCAATGCGCTTGCAGGTATCTGCAACGTCAACCTGTGATCCTGCAACCATCAAGAGCAGGATTTCGTGCTGGGTGTTGGTGCAGTGAAACGATTCCAGAGCGGGCAGGTCCTTGCGCCCTGGAACAATGGAGAGGGATCGGAAGTAACGGAATGGACCGAGAGGCGTGGACACCAGCTCGGTATAGCCATCCGGAGGGATGCCTTGTGGCAATCCAATTGATGTGGCGCAGCCTGCCAGGATGGAGGCGGCGTATGCGGCGAGTACGACTCCTTTCATCGCTTCTCCCAAAGGTGCGGGTGCTCAAGGTGCACCCGCATCTCCTGTTGTTTACTACATCTCCATGCACAAGTGCGGCGACGGGTGGTTGACGCAATCCCGTCCTTCGAACTCCAGGTAGTAGCTCGCCTTGGTAATGCCTTCCTGTTTGGCTTGCCCAGCGATAACCTGCGGGCCATTTCCGTATGCCGAATGGAAGGGGAGCAGGTCGTAGCTCAAGGCATCGCCATTACCCACATTTGCGTATATCCAGGCATTCACCGCGTTAGGGTCCGCAACTCGGATCACGGTGCCTGTCCTGACCCATGAAAACGTTTGGGATGCGCTGATTGCGCCGGTAGCGACGTTCTTTACCCGGAGTACCGCATTGCCCGTGGCAGGATACGGTATGGTTGATCCGGATGTATCCAGCTCAAACGTCGCGGCATCTGGGAGTACGCTGAGAGACGACAGCAGGGAGTTGTAAATGCTCCTCTTCCCACCACCGTCCCCTTCCCAGATAACTTCCATACCCGCCTTGCATTCTCCGCCACCTGCTTGTTTTCCACTGCACTCGCCATAAGCTCGAACACTCTTCAGGGTGCAACCTGTGAACAGAAGTGCGCTTCCCAATGCGATAGTGGAGGCGGCCAATATGCTCTTGGAATTCATTCTCATGCTAGATCTCTCCTTGGTCTAGAAGGATGCGTGGTCCACCGTGGTTTCGAAACCACGCGGAGCAGTTGAAATGAGATCGAAAGAGGTAGATGTGACTTCGGTCTTGGAATTGAGTATCCGTCGGTGTCGTCGAGTATCACTCTCGGAAATGAGGCGCGCTGTGCGAGTGCAAGAAAACCTTCCACAACGAAGTAGAATCCGGGCGTTTGTGCAGATGCTCTCGCCAGCTACCTCCCACCCACCTGCAACGCCACATACTCCGCCAGCCCCCGACAGGCCAGTATCAGCCCTTCGCGCGTGCCATCGCCGATATCGTCTTTCTCTTCCCCGTCCACGCGCACGCGCTCAGCGGCGTGATACAGCTCCAGCAGCGACACCAGGCCAACCGCAGCGCGATCCCTACGTGCAGCAGCCACGGCGTCGCCAGGTGCGCCTGCCGGTCCCGGCCACGGCTGTCCATCGGCGGCGTCACCGGCCTGGATGCGCTGCAGGCAGCCGGGCAGGTTGATCGGCGCGGGCGCCTCGTTGGCGGCAGCGAAAGCGGCTTCCAACGGCCGCGCCAGTTCGGGCGGCAGGCGCAGGGCAGCCTCGCCCAGGGTGGCCGTCAGGTACGGATGATGGGTTCTGGACATGCGGGCATCCTCGTCAGGAACAGAGGCGCCGCCACGGTAGGGTGGCGGGCGATGCGTGGCTTCCAAGACCGGGTCAACGAATCGGCGGGCACGAGGCCCCCACGCACCGCCCGCCGTCGATCGGCGAACGGATTGCCAGCCGGCGCCGTACTTGGGAGGACGACGCCGGCTGGCAAGCGTATACATCGTTGACAACACGGGCTTGGAAGTCCCGGCCACCCTTGCAGGTGGCGATTCATCATGCGCACGTGAAATCACCGCCTGCCAGTCGTTTGTTTCGATGGCATCGGGTGATCTGAAAGGAAAAATGAACTATCGCGTTTAGCCCGTTTCGAGCATCGCAATGCCAGAAGCGACATTTCGCGCGGAGCTGCAACCAACGATGAATCCTGGTGAGTCATTGTTGTCGTGCGGCCTTTCATGGCCCAGGAAGTAAAGCTGGCTTAACTTCCCCGGCAGGGCTTCCAGAACACCCTACCAGACATGAATCCCCACGCGCGCCGTCCGGATCTTGATGTTCCTCACGGACAGCCCGCAACGCCCCATCGCATACTGCCGCTACGCGCCCACCCTGGGGCCCTCCGGGATCTGCACATGCGTCGCCATGCCCTGTCGCTCGCCGCCGCACTGTTGTCCACCGTCTTCGTGGCCCCAGCCATGGCCGCGGTGCCGTTCTTCAACGCCAGCTGCCCTGGCGGCATCGATGTGCACGCCGACGAAGGCGGGCCGGTCTACGTACAAGGCCGCGAGGCCACGCTGAAGCGCTTCAACGACCGCTACTTCGAAGCACGCGATGCCAACAGTGGCATCACGCTGTCGATCAGCAGCAACGAGGACGGCACGCCGCAGATCAGCTATACCGGCCGAGGCGGCGCCAATGGCATCTGCCAGGTCAGTGCCAGTGGAACGCCCGCGCCGTCTGAACATCGCGACCACCGTCGCCACGATGACGACAACGACGCGGTGCTGCCGCGCGAAGTCACCTGCGAATCCACCGGCCAGCAGCAGGTGTCGTGCGACATGGATACCCGCGGCAACGTGGAAATCGTGCGCCAGCTCAGCCACGCCCGCTGCGAGCAAGGCCAGAACTGGGGCCTGTCGCGGCATTCGGTGTGGGTGAATGGTGGCTGCCGTGCGGTCTTCCGCAATGCGTCCAAGGCGGCCAACGGCGCGCCGCCGGGGGATACCGCGCTGGGTTCCTGCAATATGCGCAAGGGTGCGCAAGGCACGCTGGTGACTCAGCTACCGGTGGGCAGCGATTATCAGGAGTTGATCATCGATTATCCCGATGGCCGCTTCCTGTGCATGATGCGCAACAACGGCCAGGTGCAGAGCGTAACGCCGGTTCGCCACCGCGGCGGTTGAGTTCGTCGCAGGCAGGGACCTCCGTCAGCCGCCTGATGTTCGCAGCAAAACCCACGCCAGCAGCAGGGCGAACGTTCCGAACAACGTCAAGCCGAACCACAGCGCGGCTACCCTCACGTTGCCGATCAACGCTGCCAGCATACGGTGCAGCTCGCTCTTCAGGATCGGGTATTCAGCGTGCGCCTTGCGCAGACGCTGCCAGCCCAACCCGAGGAATACCAGGGTCGAGAACGGCACCAGCAGCAGTGTCGCCTGCATCAGCCAGCCATTCGGCGACGCATCGATCGAGTTGCTCAAAAAAACCGCAAAAACGGCGACCGGCAGCGCCCCGATGAAAAAGCGTGGCCACGCGGTATTGATGAAGGGCGACATCGCAATCTTCCATGAAGGACGGTCGGGTCCGCGCGGCATCATGCCATGCAATGGCCCTGCTGCACCGCCGCGAGTGGTGTCACACAGCTCTGGCTAGACTGTGCTTCTTTTTCCCCCGCAGGAGGCACCCATGGCCCATCCCATCTCCGTATCCCTGATTGGCGTTCCCACCGATGTCGGTGCGGGCCATCGCGGTGCCCGGCTGGGGCCGGAAGCGCTGCGCGTGGCGGGCCTGCCGGAGGCGCTGGAAGCGCGCGGCGTGGACGTGCGCGACCTGGGCAATCTGGATGGCCCGCGCAACCCGTGGACCACGCCGGTGGAAGGCTACCGCCACCTGGACGAAGTGGTGGCATGGAACCACGCACTGATGGAAGCCAGCTACGCCGAACTGCAGGCCGGGCGCATGCCGATCATGCTCGGTGGCGACCACTGCCTGGGCATCGGTTCGATCACTGCCGTGGCACGTTGGTGCCGCGAGCAGGGAAAGACCCTGCGCGTGCTGTGGCTGGATGCGCATTCCGATTTCAACACCAGCGATGTCACCCCGTCGGGCAACATCCACGGCATGCCGGTGGCCTGCCTGTGCGGCCTCGGCCCGAAGGCGCTGACCCACCTCGGCGGCAGCGCACCGGCGATCACCCCGTCGCAGATGCACCAGATCGGTATCCGCTCGGTGGACCCGGACGAGAAGCGCCTGATCAAGACCCACAAGGTCGATGTGTACGACATGCGCTACATCGACGAGAACGGCATGAAGCGCGCGGTGGAAGCGGCGCTGGCCGGTATCGACGAGAACACCCACCTGCATGTCAGCTTCGATGTGGACTTCCTCGACCCCAGCATCGCACCGGGCGTGGGCACCACCGTGCCGGGCGGGGTGAACTACCGTGAGGCGCAGCTGGTGATGGAAATGATCGCCGACACCGGGCGCATGGGGTCGCTGGACATCGTTGAGCTCAACCCCTTGCTGGACAAGCAGAATGCCACCGCTGAACTGGCCGTGGACCTGGTGGAAAGCCTGTTCGGCAAGTCCACCCTGATGCGCGACTGACCGCCCCTGCTGAACGGATTGCCGAACCGTTCACGCCCGCTCCACGCCCCTGCCGCCAGATTGCACTTCACGCGGCGGCAGTGGGCATTGGTGCCCTCCCGCCGAGCGAAAGAATCCCATCCGCGAATAAAGCGGTATAGCGGCGAACCCAAGGAGAAGCCCATGAAGCGCGTAGTTGCCCTGATGCTGTTGTCGATGTTCTCGGTGGCCCTGCTGGCCGGTTGCAACACCGTGGCCGGTGCTGGCAAGGACGTGCAGAAGGCCGGTGAAAAGGTTGAGGACGCCGCCAAGGGCAAGTAAGCCCGGCGCGGAACGGAAAGAGAAAGGGCCGGGGACATCCCCGGCCTTTTTTTGTGCGTGCTTTTCACTACATGCTGTCGAAGCGTAGTGAACCATTCAAGCAGGTGAGCATTGTTTTCATGGTCGGTTGACCGGCACCCAACAGCCGCTGCGCGAAGCTGGAGCTACGGTAAGAACGCCGTTGCAGCCAAGGATTCCCAGCAATGAACAAAGACATCATTTCCGGCAAGTGGTCGCAGCTGAAGGGCAAGGCCCAGGCCAAGTGGGGCGATCTGACCAACGACGATTTCGATGTGGCCGAGGGCAATGCCGAGTATCTGGCCGGTCGCCTGCAGGAACGATATGGCTGGGCCAAGGACCGCGCCGAGAAGGAAGTCCGTGACTTCCAGGATGCGGTGAGCAAGGACTACCCGGACTACAAGTAAGCGCTTCGGTTTCCCCCACAACACAACGCCCGCACCGAGAGGTTGCGGGCGTTGTGTTGTCTGGGCGGGAGGATCAGCGCGCCGGCGGGTCCGGCACGTAACGGTTGGGGAAGGCCTGCGGCTCGCGCGGCAGGCGCGAGGGCGAATCCACCAGGATGCCGCGTGCGCGCAGGTTGCGGGCGCTGTCGTAGCGCAGCTGCAGGACCTGCGCCGGGCTGCGGCTGGCGCGTTCGAAGTCGGTATCGCGTACCGACGACTGTTCGCGTGCGCCGTGGCCGGTGCCCAGCGCAGGAGCCTGCGACTTGCTGGCATAGCCCTCGATGCGGCTGGCGCTGGCGTCGGCCGCCGCTTCGGCCGTCGGGGCCGGTGCTGGCAGGCTACGGCGCAGGATCGGATCCGGACGCCAGCGGCGCGCTTCCTCGAACACGGCCACGCCCACCACGCCGATGTTGTCCGGGCGGCCAGTGCGGCTGGCATAGCTGCCGCTGGGGCTGCTGAACACGAACTGCGCCACTTCGTCCTGGCTCTTGCGCCAGCCGGTGATGTCGGCGCGCTGGCCGGGGTTGAGCACGTAGCCGGTCTGCGACGGATCGGCATCCTCGCCGGAGATGGCGTTGACGCCGTCCACCGACAGCACCACCAGCACCCGGCGCGGGCTGTCGTTGTACAGGCGCACGGCGTAGCGGTGGCCGCGCTCGCCGGCCACCCAGCGCTGGCCCTCGGCAGGGTAGCTGCGCAATTCGGTGCCGCGGTCGCGGTCGACCAGGGACATGCGCACGGGGCCGCCCTCGTAGGCCGGCGGCGGCATCGGGGCGGGGCGGAAGCCGGCCAGGGGCAGGATCAACAGCAGGGGCAGCAGGCGTTTCATCGGGCGTCTCCAGCGGGGTTGCGTGAATGAACGCGCCGCAGGCCCTGACGGGGTTGGTGGCGTGCAAGGTAAACTGGCCCCGTTCATCGAAGGTTACCCCACGCAGTCATGACCACCCGAGTCCTCACCGGCATCACCCCCTCCGGCACGCCCCACCTGGGCAACTACGTTGGCGCCATCCGTCCGGCCATCGCGGCCAGCCGCGCGCCGGGGATCGAGAGCTTCTTCTTCCTGGCCGACCTGCACAGCCTGATCAAGTCCCAGGACCCGCAGCGCACCCAGCGCGCGACCCTGGAGATCGCGGCCAGCTGGCTGGCCTGCGGCCTGGACCCGGAACACGTGTGGTTCTACCGCCAGAGCGACATCCGCGAGACCACCGAGCTGATGTGGTTCCTGACCGCCATCGCCAGCAAGGGCATCCTCAACCGCGCGCACGCCTACAAGGCGGCGGTGGACAAGAACCGCGAGGAAGGCGTGGACGAGGATGCAGGCGTCAGCGCCGGCCTGTTCATGTACCCGGTGCTGATGGCCGCCGATATCCTCATCTTCAAGGCCAACCAGGTACCGGTGGGCCGTGACCAGATCCAGCACATCGAGATGGCGCGCGATTTCGCCCAGCGCTTCAACCACGTGTACGGCAAGGAGTATTTCCCGCTGCCGGACGTGGTGATCGACGAGCAGGTGGCGACGCTGGCCGGCCTGGATGGCCGCAAGATGAGCAAGAGCTACCACAACACCATTCCGCTGTTCGTGCCGCGCGAGGAGCTGAAGAAGCTGGTGTTCTCGATCCTGACCGACTCGCGCGCACCGGGCGAACCCAAGGACACCGAGGGCTCGGCACTGTTCCAGATGTATCAGGCGTTCGCTACCCCGGAACAGACCGCCGAATTCGCCAAGGCGTTCGCCGCCGGCATCAGCTGGGGTGATGCCAAGCAGCAGCTGTTCGAGCGCATCGACAGCGAGCTGTCGCCGCTGCGCGAGCGCTACAACGCGCTGATGGCCGAGCCGGAGAAAATCGAAGCGTTGCTCAAGCGCCGTGGCCAGCAGCTGCGCGAGCAGCTGGCGGCACCGCTGCTGGAAGAGCTGCGCCATGCGGTGGGCCTGCGTGACCTGTCCAGCGCCGGCGACATCGCCAGCGAGGATGCCGGCGTGGCCCGCGTGGCACCGCCGCTGTTCAAGCAGTACCGCGAGAAGGACGGCCGCTTCTACTTCAAGCTGACCGCCGGTGACGGCACGCTGCTGATCCAGAGCGAAGGCTTCGATTCGCCGCGTGATGCCGGCCAGCTGATCGCGGTGATCAAGCAGGCCGAGCAGGGCGACCAGCTGCAGAGCGAACTGTTCAAGCTGGAAGCCGAAGTGGACGCCGTGCTGGCCGCGCTGGCGGCGCTGCGCGAAGGGACCTGATCGCCGGGCCTGCCTGCCCTTTGTAGAGTCGAGCCATGCTCGACTTTGCTCCGCCTCTGTAGAGCCGAGCCCATGCTCGGCTGGGCTGCAAAGCAGCCGAGCATGGGCTCGGCTCTACAGGGAAGCACTCCGCCGGCACGACCGTGGCACAGCGCCCATGGCATGATGCCCACGCGCCTCTGGCGCGATGACATGGAGTCTGCGATGGCCTGGTTGTCGCTGCTGCTGTTCCTGCCCTGGTTCCTGCTGCTGGGCAGCCTGTACTGGCTGTTCCCGCGCCAGCCGCGTACCCCGCGGCGGCGCCTGTTCGACAGCACCACCCTGGTGCTGGCCTTCGCCCTGAGCATCGTGTCGATGCTGTGGGGCTACCGCATCGGCGTGGTGCAGCCCGGCGCCGGACCCATCTGGCCACAGGTGCTGGCGGTGCTGTATGCCTACGGCGCGTTCCTGGCGGTGCTGGTGCTGGCATTGATGCTGCGGCCGCGATGGCTGGACCGGTAGCCCCGCTTTTGTAGAGTCGAGCCATGCTCGACTTCGCGTGCCGCTGTAGAGCCGAGCCTATGCTCGGCTGATGCCTGACAGAATGGCAGCCGAGCGTGGGCTCGGCTCTACAGTAGAGCGCCCTCCGACCAAAGCCGCATCGAACCCGGGCCGCCTGCGCGCCTACCATGGTGTCTGTTCCCGATCCTGCCAGGTGCGTGCCGATGACCGCCGACCCCAGCATCCACACCATCGATACCGGCTTCCAGCGTCCCGACTTCGACGCGGCCTATCTGATCGTTGAGAACGGCCGCGCCGCGTTCGTCGACTGCGGCACCGGCCTGTCAGTGCCGGCCATGCTGCAGGCGCTGGCCGACACCGGGCTGGGCGTGGACGCGGTGGACTGGCTGCTGCTGACCCATGTGCACCTGGACCACGCCGGTGGCGCCGGCCTGCTGATGCAGCAGCTGCCGAATGCAAAGGCGGTGCTGCACCCGCGTGGTGCGCCGCACATGATCGACCCGACCCGGCTGATTGCGGGTGCCACGGCGGTATACGGCGCCGAGGAAATCGCCCGCAGCTATGGCCGCATCGAACCGATTCCCGCCCAGCGCGTAGTGGTCGCTGAAGATGGCCACCGCATCGACCTGGCTGGCCGCGAGCTGGTACTGCTGCACACGCCGGGCCACGCGCTGCACCACTACTGCGTGTGGGATGCGCGCAGCCGCAGCTGGTTCACCGGCGATACCTTCGGCATCTCCTACCGCGAGCTGGACAGCGCGCAGGGCGCTTTCATCTTCCCGACCTCCTCGCCGGTACAGTTCGACCCGGAGGCGATGAAGGCCTCGATCCGGCGCATGCTGGGCTACGGCCCGCAGGCGATGTACCTGACCCACTACGGTCGTGTGGAACAGGTGGAGAAACTGGCCGACGACCTGTTCGAGCAGATCGATGCGATGGCCGCCATCGGCCGCCAGTGCGATGGCCGGCCGGACCGTCACCGCTGCCTGCTGGCTGCACTGCAGGCGCTGTACCTGGAACGTGCACAGCTGCATGGCTGTGCGCTGGACGATGCGGCGGTGACTGCGGTGCTGGCGATGGACATCGAACTCAATGCGCAGGGCCTGGCCTGCTGGCTGGATCGCATCAGCAGGTAGATCCACGCCATGCGCGGGTGACGCCGCCCCAAGCCGCGCCGTGATGTCACGACCACGTTACACTCTGGTGACTTCCAAGCTAGCCGTGGTACTGCCGTGAATCCGATGCGCGTGTTGCTGCTGTCGTCCTGCCTGTTCGTCGGTGGCCTGGCCCATGCGGCCAATGACCTTCCCGGTGGCGGCATCGATCCGCAGGCACTGTCGCGCCACGTGCGTGTGCTGGCGTCGGATGAATTCGAGGGCCGCGCGCCGGCGACCGAAGGCGAAGAACGCACGGTGCAGTACCTGATCGAGCAGTTCCGCAGCTATGGCCTGCAGCCGGGTGGTGTGGATGGCAGCTGGGTGCAGCCGGTGCCGCTGGTGCGCGCGCAGCTTGATGGGCCGGCCAAGGCCAGCCTGTCGCTGAAGCAGGGCAAGCGCGCGCTGGCCAACGGCGTGGACGTGACCCTGCAGAGCCTGCAGCCGCGCAAGCGCGTGCAGATCAAGAACGCGCCGCTGGTGTTCGTCGGTTACGGCATCGACGCGCCGGAACGCCAGTGGAATGACTACAAGGACGTGGACCTGCACGGCAAGATCGCCGTCATGCTGATCAATGACGCGGATTTCGAAGCCGATGCGCCGGGCGCGTTCGACGGCAAGGCAGTGACCTACTACGGCCGCTGGACCTACAAGTTCGAGGAAGCCGCACGCCGTGGCGCCGAGGGCGTGCTGATCGTGCACGAGACTGCGCCGGCTGCCTATGGTTGGGCCACGGTGAAGAGCTCGGGCACCTCGCCGCTGTTCGACATCGAGCGCAGCCAGGCTGAAGCCATGGCGCAGCACACACCGCTGCGCGGCTGGATGCAGCGCGAGCTGGCTGAGGCGATCTTCGCCGACGCGGGCCTGGACTTCGACGCCGAGAAGCGCAAGGCGATGCGCGCCGACTTCCGTCCGGTGGCGCTGGATAACGCGAAGCTGAGCGTCGACTTCGCACTCAAGCGCGAGCAGGTGGTGACCCGCAACGTGGTGGCCAAGCTGCCCGGCGGCGAGCATGGCGACGAGGCGGTGATCTTCTCCGCGCACTGGGATGCGTTCGGTATCGGCCAGGCCGATGCCAAGGGCGATCGCATCCGCCGTGGTGCGATCGACAACGCCACTGGCGTGGCCACGGTGCTGGAACTGGGCCGCGTGTTCGCCGCCGGCCCGCAGCCGCAGCGCACGCTGTACTTCGTGGCACTGACCGCTGAAGAGAAGGGCCTGCTGGGCGCCAGCTACTACGCCACGCATCCGCTGGCGCCGCTGGACAAGACCGCCGCGGTGCTGAACATCGAAATGTTCAGCCCGGATGGCCCGACCCGTGACATCGCTTCGTGGGGCAAGGGCCGGGTGTCGCTGGAAGGCGATCTGGAACGCGTGGCCAAGGCCCGCGGCCGCAGCTACAGCCCGGACCCGAACCTGGAGGCCGGCTTCTTCTACCGCGCCGACCACTTCGCCTTTGCGCGCCTGGGCGTGCCGGCGATCACCATCGGCCCGGGCCTGGACAAGCTGGACGGCGGTGTTGAAGCCGGCCGTGCGCTGCGCGAGAAGTACTTCGCCGACTGCTACCACCAGGCCTGCGATGCCTGGACCCCGAGCTGGGACCCGAGCGGCCATGCCGCCGACACCCTGCTGGTCTATGACCTGGGCGCCGAGCTGGCCAACAGCCGCCGCTGGCCGACGTGGGAAAAGGAATCGGAGTTCCGCGGCGCGCGCGACAAGAGCGAAGCCGCCCGCCGCTGAGGTAGTGCCGGCCGCTGGCCGGCAACCTCGTGAACCTTCGGAAAGAATGTGGAGTTGCCGGCCAGCGGCCGGCACGATCGCGCGCTCGTCAGCGCCGGCGCAACAGCGTCCATGCGCCCCAGCCACTGGCAGCGAGCGCGGCCAGATAGCACGCCACCATCGTACGCAGGCCAACCGGTGATCCTGCGTTGATGCCGCGATGCAGGCGCAGCTGCAGCGAGCTGTGGCCGCTGCCCAGGTCCACCGCCAGCTGCAGCGCCAGCGCGCCGCAGAACACCAGCAGGGCGATCCCGAATCCGATGCGTGGCCACGCGGCCTGCGCGTTGGGACGGCGCAGCAGCCAGGCCAGTGCCGTGGCTGCGGCCAGCGTCGCCGCGATCCACATCAGTGGCGTGGCGGGAGACGCAGCGGCCACCGGCATTGCACCGGTGGCCGCAATTACGGCAACGCGCTTACGTGCGGGTGCCGTCGAGCCAGTTCGGGCCCTTGTTGGTAAGGAAGAACACATAGACCACCAACGATACCGCGATCGTGGCGGTTACGTAGATAGCGAACCAGTCGACATGGCCGGTCTTCAGCGCGCCCTGGTACAGCAGCGGGGCGGTGCCACCGAACAGCGAGTTGGCCAGCGCGTAACCCAGGCCCACGCCCAGTGCACGCACGTGGGTGGGGAACAGCTCGGCCTTCACCACCGCGTTGATCGAGGTGTAGCCGGTGAGGATGACGAAGGCCATGGCCAGGGTCAGGAAGGCCAGGGTGGCGTCATGCTGGTGCGGCAGCTGGGTGATCAGGTACCAGCTGTACAGCACACCGCCCACACCGAAGAACACCAGCAGGGTCTTGCGGCCGATGATGTCCGACAGCCAGCCGCCGACCGGCTGCAGCACCATCAGGAACGCCAGCACGCCCAGGTTGATCAGGGTGCCGGTCATCGGGTCGTTGCCGGCGAAGGCGCTCTGGATCATCTTCGGGCCGTTCACCGAGTAGGTGTAGAAGGCCACGGTGCCACCGGCGGTGATCAGGAAGCACAGCAGCAGCGGCCGCCACTGGTGCACGAACAGCTCGTACATCGAACCGGACTTCTGTGCCTTGCCTTCGCGCGCGGCTTCGATGGACGACTCCGACAGCGACTCGTCCATGCCCCGCCGCAGCCAGAACACCACCACCGCGGCGATGCCACCGATGCCGAAGGCGATGCGCCAGCCCCACTCTGAGATCTCCGGCTTGCCCCAGAAGGTCAGCATCAGCAGCAGGGTCAGCTGGGCCAGCACATGGCCGCCAACCAGGGTGACGTAGTGGAAGGAGGACAGGAAACCGCGTCGGCCGGGAATGGCCGCCTCGGACATGTAGGTGGCGCTGGCGCCGTACTCGCCACCGGTGGCGAAGCCCTGCAGCAGGCGCGCGAACAGCAGGATGACCGCAGCCCAGATGCCGATGCTGGCGGCGGTGGGGGTGATGGCGATGAGGAACGAGCACAGCGCCATCAGCGTGACCGAGACCGTCAGCGCCAGGCGGCGGCCGTGGCGGTCGGCGAAGCGGCCGAAGAACCAGGCACCGATCGGGCGCATCAGGAAGGTCGCGGCGAAGATCGCCCACACGTACAGGGTGGAGTTCTTGTCGTCCTGCGAGAAGAACTGCGATTCGAAGTACACGGCGAACACCGAGTACACGTAGACGTCATACCACTCCACCAGGTTGCCGGCGGAGCCTTTGAGGGTGTTGGAGATCGACCGCCGCAGGGCAGCGCGGTCGTTTGCGGGTACGGCAGGTTGGGACGTGGTGCTCATCTGGGTGGGAATCCTCGATGCGGCGCGTCCGTGCGCAGGGAAAACGGCGCCCGGCCTTGGGGCGGCGCGGCCGGGCAGCCCTCTTGGTACTGCATCGGCCGTCAACACGGGGTAGCAGACCAGAGCAGGGTGCATGGATGGATGACAGCGTGCCACCGTCCGGGGTGCCGGACCATACTCAAAACGTCCTAGAATCCGCCTTCCCCCGGCTCCCTGGTGTGTCATGTCGGCTCCCCCTTCTTCGTCTGCGGCTGCCCCCCGGGGTGGCCTTGTCGCGCTGGCATTGCTGCTGGTCTACGTGGTCTGGGGCTCGACCTACCTGGGCATCGCCAAGGCCCTGCACGGGGGCGCGCTGCCGCTGACGATGGTCTCCGGCAGCCGGTTCATCATTGCCGGTGGCCTGATGTTCCTGGCCTTGCGCCTGTTCTGGACGATGCCGAACCCGACCCTGCGGCAGTGGCGCAACCTGGTGGTGATGGGCGTGACCATGCTGGTGCTGGGCAACGGCATGGTGGTGCTGGCCGAGCGTGAGGTGTCTTCGGGACTGGCCGCCACCGCGGTGGCCTCGGTGCCGCTGTGGATGGCGCTGTTCTCGGCGCTGCGTGGCCAACATGCCAGCAAGGGTGAATGGCTGGGCATCGCGGTCGGCTTTGTCGGCGTGGTCTGGCTCAATGCCGGCAGCAGCCTGACCGCCTCGCCAACCGGGCTGGTGCTGCTGCTGATCGCACCGATTGGCTGGGCGTTCGGTTCGGTGTGGTCACGTGGCCTGGACCTGCCGGGCCCGTTCATGACCGCTGCCGGGCAGATGATCTGCGGCGGCGTGCTGCTGGTGCTGATCGGCCTGGCCGTGGGCGAACGCCCCACCACGCTGCCCGATATCGGTGGCCTGCTGGCGATGGCCTACCTGTGCGTGTTCGGTTCCATCGTCGCGTTCACCGCCTATGTGTGGCTGCTGCACAACGTGCGCCCGGCGCTGGCGGGCAGCTATGCGTACGTCAATCCGGTGATTGCCGTGCTGCTGGGCGCTGCATTGAATGGTGAACGCTTTGGATGGCGGGACTTCCTCGCCATGGCGGTGATTCTTCTGGGTGTGGTGGTGCTGACAATGGCAAGGACACGAAAGAAATGAGCATGGACGAGAAAGAACAACGCCGGGGCCTGCTGGTCACTGCATCCACCTTCGTGATCTGGGGGTTGGTGCCGGTGTACTGGCACCTGCTCAACGAGGTCCCCTCGTTCCAGATCATCGCCCACCGCATCATCTGGAGCACCGTGCTGGTGCTGGGCTGGCTGCTGCTCAGTTCGCGCCTGGGCTGGTGGCAGAAGATCGCCGCACAGCCGCGCGCGCTGCCGATCCTGCTGGTGTCGAGCCTGACCATCGCGTTCAACTGGGGCCTGTACATCTGGGCGGTCAACGCCGGCCATGTGATCGAAACCAGCCTGGGTTACTTCATCAACCCGCTGGTGAACGTGCTGCTGGGCGTGCTGGTGCTGAAGGAGCGCCTGCGCCGCCTGCAGTGGGTGGCGGTGGCGATGGCGGCGGTGGGTGTGGCCTGGCTGACCATCGATGCGGGCACGCCGCCGTGGATCGCGTTGGGCCTGGCCTGTTCGTTCGGCCTGTACGGCCTGCTGCGCAAGCTGGTTTCGGTCGATCCGGTGGCCGGGCTGGGCGTGGAGAGCATGTACCTGTTCCTGCCGGCGCTGGCGTTCGCGATCTGGGCCGAGAACGGCCATGGCGGCGCGTTCTTCCATGGCTGGGGCTGGCACAACGACCTGCTGCTGATCTTTGGCGGTGCGGTGACGGCCGTGCCGCTGATCGGCTTCGCTTACGGCGTGAAGCGCATTCCGCTGTCGCTGGTCGGCATCCTGCAGTACATCGCGCCGAGCCTGCAGTTGCTGCTGGGCGTGTTTTTCTTCCACGAAGCGTTCGATACCGCCAAGGCGATCGGGTTCGCGGCGATCTGGGCCGGCCTGGTGCTGTTCGTCGGCGACAACATCCGCACGATGCGCAAGCGGTAGCGGCGCCGGGAGCCGGCCCCGTCTTCCGCAAAAAAGAACGGCGCCCCGAGGGGCGCCGTTCTGCTTCCATCCACCGCCAGGAGAGAGAGATGGCGGTGGCGGGAACGCGGTTGCAGGCTTAGAAGCGCTGCTGGTACTTCATGTACATGAAACGACCGATATCGAAGCCACCGTAGTAGGTGAAGCTGCTGTTCGGCTGGCTGTACATGATCGGACCCTGGTGGTCGAAGACGTTGTTCACGCCCAGCGACACGGTGCCGTCCCACGGCAGGCTGTAACGCACCTGCAGGTCGTGGAAGGTGTTGGAGCCCACCTTGCGGCTCGGCTGCGCATCGGTGTACGGCGAGACGAAGCCGGCCATGTTGCAGTCCGGGCCACCGGCCAGGTCATACGAGCAGGCTTCCTTCATGCCCGAGTAGTAGCGGGCGGTCCAGCCGATGCCCAGATCGCCGTACTGCCAATCCAGGTTGAAGGTCGAACGCACGCGGAAGTTGCCCTGCCAGCCGGTCTTCTGCTCCACCGGCGTGGTAGCGGCGCTGTCGTTGCGCTGCTCCAGGTAGTCGGTGTAGGTGGTGTTCCAGTTGATGGCGAACTTGCCGTACGCGGTTTCCGGCAGGCGGTAACGCACGCCGATGTCATAGCCGGCGGTTTCGCGATAGCCAGCGTTGACCAGCGAACGATCCAGCGCCGAGACCTGGCCACGGGTGGCCGCAGCGGTGGAACGGGTGAAGCGACCGCAGGCCGAATCCACGCCCTGCACGTAGCACTGGTTGAGGATGTCGGTGGCCGACTCGCCGACGATGGCGTTGTTGATGCGGATCTTCCACCAGTCCAGGCTGACGTCCAGGCCCTGCACGAATTCCGGGCTGTAGACCAGGCCGACGGTCCAGGTCTTGGCGGTTTCCGGCTTCAGTTCCGGGTTGGAACCCGAGTTGAAATCGGAGGTGGCCTGCTGGCCCGGGCGGTTGGCAAGGTTGCCGTCCGCACCGGTCTGCTGACGGAAGTTGGCGGGCACATTCAGCGCCTTGCAGCGTGCTGCCACCGTCGGGCTGCTGGCGGCGATGCCGAACTTCGTATCGCACGGATCGGTGAACGAATCGCGGCTGGACACGGCGCCGCCGTAGAGATCGTCCACGGTGGGTGCACGGAAGCCGGTACCGTAGGTCGCGCGCACCAGCAGGCTGTCGATCGGCTTCCACTTCAGGCCGAACTTGCTGTTGGTGGTCGAACCGAAGGTGTTGTAGTCGGTGTAGCGGCCGGCCAGGTCCAGCGACAGTTCACGCGCGAATGGCATGTCGGCCAGCAGCGGCACCTGCATTTCCAGGTAGACCTCGTTGAGCGAGTAATCGCCACGGGTCGGCTGGCCGGTGGTGCCGGCGATCTGGCCCTTCTGCACCATCAGATCCGGGGTATAGCTGGCCTCTTCGCTGCGGTGCTCGAAGCCCATCGCACCCATGATGTCACCGGCCGGCAGAGTGAACAGCGAGCCGGAGATGTTGGCGCTGGCCACCTTGGTGGTGCTCTTCATCTTGTCCACGAAGCGGGTGAACAGGTAGTCCTGCACGTCCTGGTTGCCCAGCGAGCCCGGGCCCGCATAGCCCATCGGCGCGGCCGGGTTCCACGGCACGCAGCCGGCGATCACCGCACCCGGAGTGCCGCAGCGTGCCACGGTGCCATCCATGAAGGACGGGCCGACCGCCAGGTCGACGTGCGGCTGGTACATGCTGCCGGTACCGATGCGCTCGCCTTCATTGCGGTTGTACATGTAGCTGACGTTCCAGTCCCAGTAACGCGAACCGGTTTCGAAGCTGCCTTCCAGGCCGATGCTGGCGCGCTTGGTGTCCAGGTTGTTCTCGGTGCCGCGCGGCAGTTCTTCAGTGCGGTGCGAGAACAGGACGTCCTGGCCCCACTTGTTGAAGGTGCTGTCCTTGGACAGGGCAGCACGGGTGCCATTGCGGGCCTGTGCGGCCGATACCGAGTACGGGTAGCCGGCCAGGTGCTTGGTCGACTCGCGCTTGCTGTACAGCGCGTCGGCCACGATGCGCAGGTTGTCGGTGATCGAGAAACCACCGTTGGCGAACACCGAGGTGCGCTCCAGACCGCTCAGCAGGCTCATGTTGGTCTTGGCGTTGGCACCATCAGCCGGGTCCGGGGTGTGGAAGTTGCCAGCCTGGCTCGGATTACCGCCCGGGCCCACGGTCAGCGGCTTGCCGCCGACGGTGACGGTGCCCCACTGGGTGGTCGGGCTCAGCGCGTCGACGTCATCGGCGTGGCGCGGGCCACCCGGGTAACGGCTGAACTCGCGCTCGCTGCCGAGGATCTCGTCTTCCTTGGTGCGCTCGGCGCCGACGCTGAACCAGCCGCGGTCGAAGGTCTTGCCGAAGGTAGCGCTGTAGGAGCGCTTCTGGCCGTCGCCTTCACCGTACTGGCCGACGTAGACGCTGGCTTCGCCGCCGTCGAAGTTCTTGCGGGTGATGATGTTGACCACACCGGCGATGGCGTCCGAGCCGTACAGCGCGGATGCGCCGTCGGTCAGCACTTCCACGCGCTCGACGATGGCGGACGGAATCGAAGCCAGGTCGGAGTAGCCACCGGCGCTGACGCCCATGCGGCGGCCGTCGATCAGCACCAGGCTGCGTTCCGGGCCGAGGTTGCGCAGGCTGACGTACGTGCCGCCGAAGTCGCGCGAAGAACTCAGCGACGACGAGCGGCTCAGGCTCGGAGCACCGGCGGCGGTGACGTCCTGCAGGATGTCGGCGACGTTGATGTAGCCCTTCTTCTCGATCTCGGCGCGGCTGAGCGCGACGACCGGCTGTGCGGTCTCGACGCTGGCCTGGCGGATGCGCGAGCCGGTGATCTCGATGCGGTCGAGGTTGGTCGGGGTATCGCCGGCGCTCTGTGCGAAGGCGGGGGTGGTGCAGCTGGCGGCCAGCGCGATGACGATCGCGTTGCGCAGCGGAGTGGTTTTCAGGGACATCCGTGACATCTCGTGTTTCAGGAAAACAAGCGTCCGTTCTGTGGGCGCGTGGGGTGCTGCAAACCAACGTGGGGGCCGGGATTCTAGAGTGTTTCCATTCGTAACTGTTTGTCGCCATGCCGCTGAATGTGCGCGAAGATGAATCGCAACCAACAATCCACAGATGCGACGTGCGCAGCGTCACGCACGTTGCATGCGCGATGGGCAGAGGCATCGATAGCGGCGGATTTCCGCCGATCTGTAGCAGTGCGTGTGCGCAGGCATCCATCCGCGCCATGCATGGATGATGTGCAAACAAAAAGGGACGGAGCCTTGGCTCCGTCCCTCTGCAGGATGCGCAATCTATCGTTTATAGATGCTCAGGTTTCTCGCAACGCCGTGGTGATCGGCAACCGGGCCGCGCGCAGCGCCGGGAACAGGCCGCCGACCAGGCCGATGCCCAGCGCCCATTTCAAACCCGTCCACAGCAGTTCCGGCGACACATGGAACTTGAACACCACCGCGCTGAAGTTGCTGCCGATGGTGGACACGCTGTAGCCATTGAACAGCAGCCATGCCACCGCACAGCCGAGCAGGCCACCCAGCAGCGCCAGCAGCATCGTCTCCAGCATCACCGCGGTCACCACCGGCAGGCCACGGAAGCCGATCGCGCGCATGGTGGCGATCTCGCGCGCACGCGTGGCCACGGCCGCATACATGGTGTTGAGCGCGCCGAACACCGCACCGACCGCCATGATCGTGCCGATTACCTTGCCGAGGATGTCGATCAGCTTGGTCAGCCCACCGCCCTGCTTGCTGTAGTAGACACGGGTGGTTTCCACGTCCAGCTTCAGGCGTGGATCAGCGGCGACGGCGGCCTTGAACTGCTCGAAGCCGGCCTTGCCATCGGTGCGCACGCTGATCGACTGCCACGCACTGCGCTGGTAGGTGGTGGCCAGCGTATCGGCGTCGGTCCACAGTTCCGAATCATGTGCATCGCCGGTGGCGAAGACGCCCACCACGGTCCAGGTCTGGTTGCCCAGGGTCAGCGTCCTGCCCACATCCAGATCGCGGAACTGGCCCTTGGCGCCCTGGCCGACCACGATCTCGCGCAGGCCAGTGGCGAACGTGCGGCCTTCGACGATCTTGACCTTGTCGTGCACCGCCCACGCCTGCGGGCCGACGCCGCGGAACTGCGCGTTGACGTCGGTGCCATCGGACTTTGACACCAGGTTGACCACCTGCGACAGCTCTGGTGACAGCAGCGGCCGACCTTCGGCATCGCGGCTGATGCCGGGCAGGGTGGACAGCGTGGGAACCTGCTCGCGGGTGATGACCGAGTTGGTCTCGGCCTGCGAGCCACCGCGCAGCACGATGGCGGTGGTGTCATCGCCGGTGTTGTTGAGCGTGGCCTGGAAGCCTTCGCCCATCGCCAGCATCGCAACCAGCACGCCGACCACGCCGGCGATGCCGACCACGATCACCGAGGACGCGCCCCAGCGCTGCGGCAGGCTGGCCACGCCGATGCGGGTGGCGGCCAACGCCAGCCGTCCACCGCGGGTCAGCAGCAGCCACAGGGCCACCAGCACGGCCACGGCCAGCACGCCCATCCACGGCAGGCTGATCCACAGCACCAGGCCGATGACCAGCAGCAGTACGGTCAACGCGTTGCCGGCCCACTTTTTGAACTTGTTCATCTGCAGGTCTCCTCAGCGGCCGGCCAGTGCGTCGACGATCTTCAGGCGCTTGGCACGCAGCGCCGGCAGCAGGCCGACGATGATGCCGATCACAACGATCAGGCCCAGCCCCATCAGCCAGGTGGGCGTGGGTACGTGTGGCGGCAGCAGGCCCATGCTCTTCGGGCCGATCGCCGGCAGGATCAGCGCGGCCAGGCCCATGCCGATCAGGCCGCCCAGGCCGATCAGCAGCACCGACTCCACCATCACCAGGGTCAGCACGGTGCTGTCCTTGAAGCCCAGCGTCTTCAGCGTGGCCAGTTCCGGCACGCGCTCGCGCACCGCCTGTGCCATGGTGTTGCCGGTCAACAGCAGCAGGGTGAAGAACACCGCGCCCATGATCGAAGTGACGATCATGCCGATGTCGGCGAACTGCTTGACGAAGGCCTGCTGGAACGCCGATTCGGTCTGGGTCTTGGTCTCGTGGTCGGAGTTGGCCGAGATCGCATCGATCGCCTGCGCTACCCGCGAGGAGTGGTCAGGGTTGTCCAGCGTCACCGTGTACCAGCTCACCTGGTTCTTGATGTAGTCGTTGGATTCGTCGAAGTACTTCCAGTTCATCATCAGCTGGCGTTCTTCATTGGCGGCCAGCGCGCGGTCCTTGGAGCGGTAGATGCCCTTCAGCTCCAACGGCCAGTCGTTGCTGCCGCCACGCGGGAAGATCGTGGCCTGCAGCGGGATGGTGTCGCCGATCTTCCAGCCGAACTGCTTGGCCAGGGTTTCGCCGACGATGGCGCCGGTGCGGGTCTGCTTCCAGTCTTCCAGCTGCGCCGGATCGATCTGCAGCTCGCGGTAGACATCGAAGTAGTTGGGCGACACCGAGAAGTTCGGGAAGAAGTTCTTCGGGTCCTGGTAGATGCCACCGAACCACATGCCATAGGCCACGTCGCGCACGCCGGCCACCTGGCGGATCTGGGTTTCCAGGCGGATCGGCAGTGACTGGGTGATCGACAGCCGCGAGGCCACCACCAGGCGGTTGGCGCCTTCCACGCTGCCGCCGGACGAGAACGCCACGCGCACCGAGTCGAGCATGCCGAACAGCAGGAACGCGGCCACCACCGAGAGCAGGGTCAGCAGGGTGCGCGTGCGGCTGCGGAACAGCTGCGCCCACACCAACGAAAAGTATTTCATCGCCGTGGCCTCCGTCAGTGGGCCAGCGGGGCGTCGGCCAGCTCGCCCTTGTCCAGGTGCACCGTGTGCGTGGCGTACTCGGCCGCCTTCGGGTCATGGGTGACCATGATGATGGTCTTGCCATGCTCGCGGTTGAGCTGCTGCAGCAGGCCGAGGATCTCCTCGGCGGACTGGCGGTCGAGGTCGCCGGTCGGTTCGTCGCAGATCAGGAAGGTCGGGTCGGAGACGATCGCCCGCGCGATCGCCACGCGCTGCTGCTGGCCGCCGGACAGTTCATTCGGGCGATGGCTGCGGCGATCGGCCAGGCCCACCAGGGTCAGCGCGATCTCCGCATTGCGGCGGCGCTGCGCCGCATTGAGGTGGGTCAGCAGCAGTGGCAGTTCCACGTTCTTCTGCGCGGTCAGCATCGGCATTAGGTTGTAGAACTGGAACACGAAGCCAACGTGGTGGCTGCGCCAGGTCGACAGCTGGCTACCGCTCATCTGGTCGATGCGCTCGCCTTCGATGCTGATTTCGCCGCCACTGGGGTTGTCCAGCCCACCGATCAGGTTGAGCAGGGTGGTCTTGCCCGAACCGGACGGGCCCATCAGCGCGACGAAGTCGCCGCTGGCGATGTCGAGGTCGATGCCGTGCAGCACCTGCACTTTCTCGGGGCCACGCTGGTAGGTCTTGGTGATGTTGCGCAGTGAAACCAGGGTCGACATGGGTTGTTCTCCACGGAAGGCGGGAAACGGGGAAGCGCACCTGCGGTGGCTGCGGGCGTGCGTCGAGCGGTGTTGCCGGCGGCGCCCATGGGCGCCAGGCCGTTACTGTGCTTGTTTCTGTTGCACCTTGGCGCCATCGCGCAGGGTGTCCGGCGGGTTCACCACCACCGATTCACCTGCACTCACACCCTTGAGGATCTGGCGGTCCTTGCCCATCGCCTGGCCGGCCTCGACCTTGCGCTGCTGTACCCGGTTTTCGTCACCCAGCACGAAGGCCACCGATGCGCCCTCGCGCTGCACCACGGCGCCGCCCGGCACGCGCACACCCTGCGGCTTGGCGGCGGCCTGCGGCTGGGCCTGTTCCAGGAAGCTGACCCGCACGCCCATCTCCGGCACGATGCGTGGGTCCTTCACTTTCAGCGCCACGCGCACCTTCACCGTGGCCTTGCCGCGGTCGGCGGTGGGGATGATGGCGATCACCTCGCCCGGAATCTTCCACTCCGGATAGGCATTGAGCGTGGCTTCCACCGGCATCTTCGGCTGCACGCGGCCGATGAAGGCCTCGCCCACCTCGACTTCGATCTCCAGCGAGTCCATGTCGACGATGGTGCCGATGCCGGTACGGGTGAAGCCACCGCCTGCCGACAGCGGCGAAACGATTTCGCCGGGCTGCGCGGCCTTGGCGGTGACCACCCCGGAGAACGGCGCGCGCACGATGTTGTTGTCCACGCCCAGATCGGCGATGGCCAGCTGGTCGTTGGCGACCTTGACGTTGCGCTGGGCGGTCTCCAGCTGCGCACGCAGGCTGTCGCGCTGTGCCACGGCCTGGTCGTACTGTGAGCGCGATACCAGCTGCTGGCCGACGAGTGCCTGCAGGCGGCTGGCTTCGGCGGTGGCCTGCTTCTGCTGCGCCTCCAGCCCGGCCACCTGGCTGCGTGCGGCCTGCAGCTGCGAGGCATACAGGCTGCGCTGGGCGTCGGCATCAATCGGGTCCAGCGTGGCCATGATCTGGCCCTGTTCCACGCGCATGCCCTCCTCGATCATCACCTCGCTCACCTTGCCGGTGATCTTGGCCGAGACCGTGGCCATGCGGCGGGCGACCACGTAGCCGCTGGCGTCGAGCACCGAACTGCTGGCGCTGCCCTGCTGGATGGCCACCGCAGGGGCAGTTTCCACTTCCACGGCCGGTGCACGGCCGAACAGGAAGGCGACGGCGGCGGCCAGCAGCACGATCACGATGATCGCGATCCACAGCCAGCGGCGGCTGCCTCCACTGCCACCGGAGGCGGGCGGCGGCGACTTGCGGTCGATACGGAGTTCCTTCAACAGCTCGGCAGAAGCGTTCATTCGTTCCATCACAGGCGTTCGGGCGGGTGTGGCCGGAAGGGCAGACGGCGGCGGTTCCGGCGGTGGAGCGTGCGGCACAGCATGAAGGCAGGTACGGCGATGACGGCAGTGACAGCTGTCACCCGATGACACTGACGGCGGCAACTGCGAAATGTGACCACGGCGGCACAGGATGGCAACGTCCCCGCTACCGGTACCGCCCATGGATCCGATCGCCCCGTCGCTGGCCCGCCTGCAGCAGGTGCAGGTGCGCTACCGCGACCATACCGCCCTGCATGGCATCGACCTGCAGGTCCGCGCTGGCCAGGTGCTGGCATTGCTGGGCCGCAACGGTGCCGGCAAGAGTACCGCGATCAGCGTGCTGTTGGGCCTGCGTCACGCCGATGCCGGCCAGGTCGAGCTGCTCGGCGGCGACCCGCAGCAGCGGGCCAGTCGATTGGGCCTGGGCGTGATGCTGCAGAGCACGAACCTGCCGCCGATGCTGCAGGTGGACGAGCTGGTGGCCCAGGCCAGTGCCTGTTACCCCGACCCGATGCCGTTGCCGGAGGTACTGCAGCGCGCCGGACTGCAGGCGCTGGCGCGCCGCCGCTACGGCCAGCTGTCCGGCGGCCAGCAGCGCGCGGTGCAGTTCGCCATCGCGCTGTGCGGCCGCCCGCGGGTGCTGTTCCTGGACGAGCCCACCACCGGGCTGGACATCCAGGCGCGGCAGGCGATGTGGCAGGCGGTGCGGCAGTTGGTGGCCGAAGGCTGCGGCGTGCTGCTTACGACACACTATCTGGAAGAGGCCGAGGCGCTGGCGCAGCGCGTCGTGGTGCTGGAAGGCGGCCGGGTACTGGCCGACGCACCCTTGGCCGAGCTGCGCCTGGCCGACCGGCCGCGCCGCATCCGCTGCCGCAGCGCGCTGGCTGTCGAGGACGTGCAGCACTGGGCGGGCGTGCAGCAGGTGCAGCGCGACGGCGAGCATCTGCAGCTGCTGGCGAGCCCGGCCGAGCCGGTGGTGGCACGCCTGCTGGCGGCCGACGCGCAGTTGCGTGAGCTGGAAGTACAGGGCGCGGCGCTGGCCGACGCCTTCCTCGACCTGACCCGGGAGGCCGCATGAACACGATGACCCGTACCGGCACCGCACCGGCGCCGTCGTCTGCCTGGCGCCAGGCCCTGCGTCCCTACTGCGCTGAGCTGGTGGCCGAACTGCGCCGCGCCTGGCGTACGCCCGCCTTTGCCGTACCTTCGCTGCTGTTCCCGGTGCTTTTCTACCTGCTGTTCGGCGTGCTGTTGGGCCGTGGCCACGCACCGCTGTACCTGTTGGCCACCTACTGCGTGTTCGGCGCGATGGCCCCGGCGCTGTTCGGCTTCGGCGTGCAGCTGGCGCTGGACCGAGAAGGCGGGCTGCTTACGCTCAAGCGGGCGCTGCCGATGCCGCCGGCGGCGCCGCTGCTGGCGCGACTTGCGATGGCCACGCTGTTCGCGCTGCTGGTGGCCTCGTTGTTGATCGGCGTGGCATCTGTGCTGGGGGGTGTGCAGCTGCACGCCCTGCAGGTGCTGCAGCTGCTGGCGGTGGCGGGCCTGGCTGCGTTGCCGCTGGGGGCGATCGGCCTGCTGATCGGCAGCCATGTCAGTGCCAGCGCAGCGCCGGCGATGGTCAACCTGGTCTACCTGCCGCTGGCGTTGCTGTCGGGCCTGTGGCTACCGCTGTCGGCGCTGCCCAAGATGTTTTCGATGATGGCACCGCTGTGGCCGACCTGGCATCTGGCGCAGCTGGCGCTGCCGGTGGTCGGGCTGCCGTCGGTGGGCAGCATGGCAGGCCATCTGCTGGTGCTGCTGGCGGTGACCCTCGTGGCGTTGCTGCTGGCACGGCGCCGCCTGCGCCGGATCGGCTGAACTGGCATGATCGGCAGCGATCGTCCCCGCCTGGATCCTCCCGTGCCACCGAGCTGGCTTGCCTCCCTGCTGCGCCCCGCACCGGATTCGGCGGTGGCCGACAACCTGCGCCGCGGCAAGCCGGCCTGGGCCGATGCCATCCACCTGCTGTGGACGGTGTGGGTGTTCATGACGCCGCTGTTTTCAGGGGGGTACACGCTGCGCTGGCTGTGGTTCACCCTGGCCAGCTATCCGTTGTTCCTGTTGTTGTATGTGCGCCTGCTGCTGTCGCCGCGGCACCATGCGCCCCGCTATGCACTGGCGATGACCGCGCTGGCGATCGTGCTGGTGCCCTGGTACCCATCGGGCATCAGCTACTTCATTTTCGGCTGCGTGATGCTGCGGGTCTGCGGTCGCAGCAGCTGGTGGCGTTATCTGTTGCTGCTGGCCGTGCTCAACGCGGTGTTCTACCTGGTGGCCTACCTTGCGCACTACCCGTGGCAGAGCCTGGTCTGGGTGCCGGCGGTGTCGTTCATCATCGGCATGGTGGTGAACGTGGAGACGGTGAACAAGGAAAAGGATGCCGCATTGCAGCTTTCGCAGGAGGAAGTACGGCGGCTGGCCACCACCGCCGAGCGCGAACGCATCGGCCGCGATCTGCATGATCTGCTCGGCCATACCCTGTCTTTGATCACGTTGAAGCTGGAGCTGGCGCGCAAGCTGCACGACCGTGGCGATGCCCGTGCGCGGCAGGAGATCGGCGAAGCCGAGGACATCGCCCGCGAAGCGCTGGCCCAGGTACGCAGTGCGGTCACCGGCATCCGCGCCAGTGACCTGGCCGGCGAACTGGCCTCGGCGCGCCTGCTGCTGGAATGCCAGCAGGTGCACCTGCAGTACGCGCCTCCACCGCCGATGCCGGTGGACGTGGAGCGCGGACTGGCGCTGGTGCTGCGCGAGGCGGCAACCAATATCGTGCGCCACGCGCAGGCGACGCAGGCGCGGGTGGAATTCATGCTGGAAGGACGAATGCTGGCGATGCAGATCCGCGACGATGGCCGTGGCGGCGTACAGGCCGAAGGCAATGGATTGTGCGGCATGCGCGAACGGGCGATGGCGCTGGGTGGACAGTTGTCACTGCAGTCGCCGCGCGGAGAGGGCACGGTAGTGACCGTGCGCGTGCCACTGGTGGCCGCGACCACGCCGCTGTCGCCAGCGTCACTGGCTCAGGATAGTGCTGCATGATCCGCATCCTGCTAGCCGAAGACCAGGCGATGGTGCGTGGCGCGTTGTCGGCACTGCTGGGCCTGGAGCCGGATATCGAGGTGCTGGGCAGCGCCGCCGACGGTGAGGCTGCGTGGCGCATGCTGCAGCAGCTGCAGCCGGACATCCTGGTGACCGACATCGAGATGCCGGGCCTGTCCGGGCTGGAGCTCGCACAGCGCATCGCCCGCCATGAGCTGCCGATCAAGGTGGTGATCGTGACCACCTTCGCCCGCGCCGGTTTCCTGCGCCGCGCGCTGGAAGCGGGCGTGCTGGGGTACCTGTTGAAGGACGCACCGGCGGAGAACCTGGCCGATGCACTGCGCAAGGTGAAGCAGGGTATCCGTGCGATCGACCCGCAGCTGGCACTCGATGCCTGGTCGCAGGCCGACCCACTGACCGACCGCGAGCGCCGCGTGCTGCGGCTGGCCGGCGAAGGCCGTACCGCCAGCGAGATCGCCGAGCAGCTGGGGCTGTCGCACGGCACGGTGCGCAATTACCTGTCCGAGTGCATCGGCAAGCTGGGTGTGGCCAACCGGATCGAGGCGTACCGGCTGGCGCGGCAGAAGGGGTGGCTGTAGGGGCGCTGCCGTGCCCTCTGTAGAGCCGAGCTATGCTCGGCTGCTCCAAGCCGCAAACGCAGCCGAGCATGGCTCGGCTCTACAGAAAGCGAGGCGCCTCCAAGGCCGGACTGGAAGGTCAAGATCAACGGCAACAGCATCCACGCATGGCGTGGATCTACTGGGTGCAGCTGTCGCTCTTGATGTTGGGTCCGCCTTGAGCGAGCCGAGCATCGCAGGGGAATCAGGGGCGAAGAGGCGCCGGTGTTTGAGCGTAGCGAGTTCGGCGCCGTCCCCTGATTCACCGAGAAGCACAGGGCACCGGTGCGCAGCACCGGCTCGCGCTCTGGCGGCGCGTTTCTTTTGGTTACTTTTCTTTTCGCGCGAAAAGAAAAGTGACACCCCACCGCAGTCGCGGAAATGATCCGCCGGGAACGCCCGGCGAACCCGATCAATCCTTCCCGCGCGCCATCGCCTGGAACACGCCATCGCGCCGCACCCACAGGTGGAACAGCGCCGCACCCACGTGCATCAGCACCGTGGCGAACAACACATACGCCAGCAGGCTGTGCGCATTGCGCAACGCGGCATACAGCGCCGGAGTGTGCGGCACGATCGGCGGCAGGTGCAGGCCACCCCACAGCACGATCGGGTAGCCGCCGGCCGACAGCATCGCCCAGCCGATCAGCGGCATCGCCAGCATCAGCGCGTACAACATCCAGTGCGAGGCCTTTGCTGCCAGCACCTGCCAGGCGGGCAGGTCGGAAGGCAGCGGCGGCGGGCGGTGGCGCAGGCGGTTGTACAGGCGCAGCAGCACCAGTACGCCGATGGTGATACCCAGTGGGCGGTGCAGATCGATCAGCATCGGCCGCAGATGCAACGAGGCGACCATGGTCACGCCGACGAACAGCATGGCGATGATCATCAGCGCCATGGACCAGTGCAGCACCCGCGCCAGCAGGTTGAAGTGGCCGTTGCCGGTGTTCATCGTGCGGCCTCCTTCGGTTGCTCGACATTGCCGCTGGCGCGCTCGCGTTCGCGACGGTTGAAGGACTGCGAATACACCGCCGAGCGGGCGGCCAGGATCGGATCATCACTGCCGCGCACGCCACTGGGCAGGATCAGCGGATCGAAGTTGATCTGGCCGCACGCACCTTGTTCCTGCGACTGCATGCGGTCCAGGCTGAGTACGCCGGCCACCACCTGATCACGCGACTCGGGCCACGGCACCGACGGATCATCAATGGCATCACCGGGCTCGGCGGTGGTCACGACCAGGTTCCAGCGTACCGGGCCGCTGGCCAGGCGCTGCTGCAGTTCCTGGCTGAGGAAATCGACACTGGCCTGCTTGCGCGTTTCCGCATCCATCTCCACCACCGGCGCCTGTGGCTGCCAGCGCCAGCGCACGGCACGCTTCTGGCCCTGCGCGTTGGTGAACCAGAAGCTGTTGACGCTGTTGAAGGTGGTGTCGGCCCAGCTGCTGGTCCACGGTGCCGTCTTGGCCCACTGCTGGAACGCCTGTGCACTGGGGTACTTCGCCAGCACTGCAGCCATCTTCTGCGGGTCGGGCTTGCCGGTGGCGGGGTCCGGAATGGAGGCGCGTGTCTGCGCGTAGAACGCCTCGGCATCGGGCACGGCGAAGAACGGGAAGCTGTTCATCGCCATCCGCCATTCCTGGCCGTCATCGCTGACCATCTGCACCGCCAGGCTGCGCACGCGTGCGGTGTTGTCGGCGCCGTAGGGGTCGCCGCCGCCGATCGACAGGCGGCCCATCACCGGTACGCGGCGCTGCGAGAACACGCGGGCGCTGGACAGGGTAGGGGCCTGCGCGCTCGGTTCGAACCAGCCGTTCACGCAGACGCCCTTGCTGTGCGCGCGTCGGAAGCCTGGATGGGCCGGGCCGGTGGCCTCGATGGTGTCGGTGAAGCGTTGCGCGGTCAGGCGGTCGCCGATCCATCCGGCCAGCCAGGCGAAGGCCAGCGCGACGGCACCCAGAATGAGCGCGATCAGTGCGATCCAGGGCAGCGGCGAATGTTTGCGTGGTGCGCCCGGCGTCTGGCCAGCGCGGGTGTAGCGGAAGAGCGACATGGTCGGAGTCCTGCCTTCACGGAACGTGTGGGTGGTCGACCCACACATCCTCGCAGAACCCTTCCAGGCCCGGTATTCAAATTTTCGTCAAGATTGCCGGGACGGCGTGCCGACCAAGGTCGGCACCCACCCGATCAGCTGTAACGCGCCTTCAGCATCGCCCACGCCGAGCGCAGCGCCAGCGCTTCGCCACCGGCCGGACGGCCCGGGCGCTCACCGTCGTTCCAGGCATACACATCCAGATGCGCCCAGCGCTGGCCGTCTTCCAGGAAGCGCTCCAGGTACAGCGCGGCGGTGACCGAGCCGGCCATGCGCGAGCCGGCGTTGGCCAGATCGGCGATGCCGCTGGTCAGGTAACGCAGGTAGGGGCGCCACAGCGGCATGCGCCAGACCGGGTCGCGGGTCGCATCACCGGCCTGCAGCCACTGCTGCGCCACGTTGTCGTCATTGCTGAAGAGCGCCGGCAGATCCGGGCCCAGCGCGATGCGCGCGGCGCCGGTGAGGGTGGCAAAGTCCAGCACCAGGTCGGGTTTCTGCTCGCTGGCGAAGGTCAGTGCATCGCACAGGATCACGCGGCCTTCGGCGTCGGTGTTGTCGATCTCCACGCTCAGGCCCTTGCGGGTGGCGATCACTTCGCCCGGGCGGAATGCATCCGGGCCGATCGCGTTTTCCACCGCCGGCACCAGCAGGGTCAGGCGTACCGGCAGCCCGCGTGCCATCACCAGGCCGGCCAGGGCCAGTGCGTGCGCGGCGCCGCCCATGTCCTTCTTCATGTTGCGCATGCCGTCGGCCGGCTTGATGTCCAGGCCGCCGGTATCGAAGCACACGCCCTTGCCGACCAGCACCAGTGCCGGATCGGTGTCCTTGCCCCAGCGCAGCACGACCAGGCGCGGTGCGCGGTGCGAGGCGCGGCCCACCGCGTGGATGGCCGGGAAGTTCTGCTTCAGCAGTTCGTCGCCGGTGATCGCCTCGACCTGCGCGCCGTGCGCGTCGGCCAGCGCGCGCGCGGCGTCTTCCAGCTGCTGCGGACCCATGTCTTCGGTCGGGGTGTTGACCCAGTCACGCACGCGCAGGCTGGCGGCGATCAGGTCGGCCACTTCGCCGGTCGGCTCGGCCACCAGGCGCGCCGGCGCACGGTGGCGCTTGCGATAGCGGTCGAAGCGGTAACTGCCCAGGCCCCAGCCCAGCTGCAGCAGCGCCAGTTCGGCGGCCGGCAGTTCGCTGGCCAGCTGCCACACGCTGCCTTCCGGCAGGGCATGCGGGGCATGCGAATAGCTGTAGGCATCGGCACGATCACCGACACCGATCACCGCTCCGGCCAGGCCATCGGCGCCGGGCAGCAACGCCGTGGTGAAGGCACCGGCGGTGAAGCCCTGCGACGCCAGCCATGCCTGGGTGGCGGCCGGCTGGCCGTCCTTCCAGGCCGCGAACTGCTCGCGGTCCAGCACGTACAGCGGCAGTGCTGCGGCGGTGTCGGCAGTGAAACCAGTGATCTCGCTCATGCGTCAGGTACTCCGGGATGCGGCAGCGTCGAGGTTGGCGTCCAACCAGTCGGCCAGGCCGGTAAGGGTGTCGAACTGCAGGTCCGGCTGCAGCTGCGGATGGGTCCAGGTGGCTGCGTCGCGGTTGATCCAGCAGCCGCGCAGGCCGGCGGCGATCGCCCCGGCCACGTCCATGTCGGCGTGGTCGCCGACGTGCAGTACCTGTGCCGGTGCCACACCCAGTCGGGTGCAGGCGGCGTGGAAGATGCTCGCCTCCGGCTTGGCCGCGCCGTGCTCGCGCGCGCCCAGCTGGAAGGCGAAATGATGGGCCAGGCCGATCCGCTCCAGATCGGCATTGCCGTTGCTCAGCGCTGCGACCGGTACCCGCGCGGCAATCCGCGCCAGCGCGTCGATCGCATCGGGGTAGCACTCGACCTGATTGCGCGCGGCGAAGAACACTTCATACGCCGGCTCCAGCAGATCCAGGCTGGCGCCACTGGTGTGCAGCGCTTCGTGCAGGGTCAGCCGGCGCAGTGCGCTCAGGTCGTGATGGAGGTGCGGATGGGCGTGGTACAGGCGCTCGCGCAGTTCGCGCATTGCCGCCACCGGATACATCTCGGCCGTGGCGGGGCTGTTTTCACGCATCCACTCGTGCAGGACCAGGTCGATGCGGGCGCCGATCGGAGCGAACGGCCACAGCGTGTCGTCAAGGTCGAGGGTGATGGCTTGGACGGGGAAATTCACCCCGCCATTCTACCCCTGCCCGCGCGGGCTTTCATGCGGCGCGGCGGGCGGGGGGCGCTGGGGCTGGGCCGGGTCAGCGCAGGTTGTACGAGCAGGCGATGGTGGTCTGGCCGTCGAACTGCTGCACGTCCAGGTTGTGCCGGCCCACTTCCTTCGTATAGGTGCCCGCCACCGGGTCGGACATCTTCGCCAGTGCCGCGATCTGTTCGACGCTCGCTGAGCTGAAGTACGCAGTGAAACTGTCGATGCCGTCCTCGCCGCTGTCGCCGTCATACGACTGCAGACGGTTCACGGGCTGGCCCAGCACCATCAGCGGCGTGGTCAACCGGAACTCGCCGCTGGATTCGCCGTTCTGCGCCCGCGCCGGGGCCGGTGCCAGCAGCCGGGCCATGGCGTCGAACTGCTTGGGCGTGAGGTGCCGCTTGCAGGTCACCGCGTCGGCAAGCTGGGTGCGTGCCTGGTTGGCAGTCGGGGGTGCAGCGGCGAACGCGGGAGCGGCAAGGCAGGCCAGGGCGAGGCAACGCATAGCGAGAGCGATCATCCGAACGGATCCATCCGAAAAAAGGGGGCCATAGTCTGCCACTTCGTCCCAGTTTCGGGTTCCGCCATCTGCGTCCTTCATTTACTGATGCCGTTATTCCAGCAGCCGTGCCCAGCCCTGCATGCCGTCCAGGCGTGCCAGCACCAGCTTGATGCATACCAGCAGCGGCACCGCCAGCAGCAGCCCGATCATGCCCCAGGCCCAGCCGAACACCATCAGCGCCAGGATCAGTACCAGTGGCGACAGCTTCATGCGACGGCCCAGCACGATCGGGGTCACCATCTGCCCTTCCAAGGTGTGCAGGCCCAGGTAGGCGGCGGCCGGCAGCAGGGCCTGCAGCGGGTCGCGGAACTCGACGAAGCCCATCAGCAGCATCAGCGCCACGCCGATCAGCGGGCCCACGTAGGGGGCGAAATTCAGCAGTGCGGCCACAGTGCCCCACAGCAACGCCTCCTGCAGGCCGATGCCGAGCAGCATCAGCACGCCAGCGAACACCAGGCCCACCAGTGTGTTGATCACGCTGATGGTCAGCACATAGCGCGAAACCTCGCGCTCGATCGAGCGCAGGATGTCACTGGTGAATCGCTGCTGCTGGCGGTTCGGGAACAGGGCGATGGCCGCGCGCTGCAGGCTCTGCCCATAGATCATGAAGAACAGCGTGAGCAGCACCACCGCCAGCACCGAGGCGGCCAGCCGCGGCGCGCGGGTCAGCATGCGATAGGGGTCGTCCATCTGGGTGCGGATCACCTGCACCTTGTGGTTGCTGTCACCACCGGCCACGCGGGCGAAGTTTTCCGCCGCCTGGTTGGCCTGCTGCACCGGTTTGGTCAGGTCCTGCACCTGGCGGGCGACCTTGCGCAGCTGCTGCGGTGCTTCCTGCGCCCATTCCATGGCCGGGCCGATCAGCTGCACCGCCAGCGAACCGGTCACGCCCAGGCCGGCGCCGAGGATCAGCAGTGCGCCGAGTGCGCGTGGAATCCACAGCTTCTGCAGCAGGCGCAGGATCGGATTGCCGACCAGCGCGAAGAACATCGCCAGCAGCACCGGCAGGATGATGTCCTGTGCCGCCCACAGGGTGTAGCCCACCGCCAGAGTGGCCAGCACCACCAGCGACATCGGTCCGCGCGGGCGCGATGCGGGCGGCAGCGGAACGTCGGGCTGTTCGGGGCCGGCCGGTGACGGGGACAGGAGGGACTCGCTCATCGACGCACCAACCGGGAAGGGGAGCGCATTATCCGCCGGCCGCGATCGGCGCGGCGGATTCCATGGTTCAACGTTCGGACAGCTCGGTGGCCGCTTCGGCCGGACGCGGTCCGCGCAGGTCCGGTTCCGGTCCTGGCTCCGGCACTGAGCGTGGTGCCGGTGCCGGCCGTGCTTCGGCAGCGGAGGCCGCCGCCTGTGCCTGTTCGCTGGCCTCGTCGGCTTCTTCGGCCGCGTCGTCGGCGGTGGCTGCGGCCTGCGCCGCCATCGCCGTGGCGAACGCCGCCTGTGCACTGGCGAACAGGTTCGAGACCGAGCCCACCATCTGCAGCCAGCGGGCACCGTTGACCTTGCCCGGCACTTCCAGCTTGCCGGCGATGAAGCCACCGGCCAGGCCGACCACCACGATGCGCAGCGGCGACCAGCCTTTTCGCCAGACGTCGCTGAGCGTGGACCAGTGGTCCTGGGTCTCGCCCAGACGCACGGTCACCACCTGTTCGCAGCGTTTCACCCGCCGTTGCAGCGCGCCGAACTTCATGGCTTGCCCTCGGGCAGCTGCACCTCGGCATCGGGATCGTCTTCGCTGGGTTCGTCGAACAGGCCCAGGCGTGACAGCTGGCGCCGGGTAGCGTGCATGCCGGTGTGGTGGAAGAAGTAGGACACCCGCAAGATCGCATAACCGGTGACGGCCAGGCTCAGCAGCGAGGTGATCAGCAGGGCCTGCAGCCAGCTCAGGCCCCAGCTCTGCAGCAGGGCGATGAGGGTGGCGGCCATCAGCAGCCAGGCCGAGGCACCGAACACGATCGCCACGCCGGCCCAGGCCAGTGCACGACCGAACGCACTGCGTGCCATCGCGAAGTCGGCCGAGGCCAACCGGCGCAGCGAGCGCAGCGTATGCTTGGCCGAATCGGCAGCGGCACGACCGGCCGCACCGACCTGGCGGATGCTCTCATCCAGCGGCGGGGTGGCCGCTGGATCAGGGGCTTGCGCGTTGTCTTCGCTCACGCCGCGGCTTACTTGTCGCTGCTGCCGCGGGCCAGCTTGGCGATGATCCAGCCGGCAGCGAAGGCAACACCGAACGAGGCCAGCGGACGTTCACGGATCAGCTCCGCGGCGCTGTCGATCAGGTCCTTGCCCTTGTCCATCAGCGCATCCACCTGCTCCTTGGCGGCGGCACCACCGAACTCGGCGGCGGCCAGGCCGGACAGTGCGCTGTCGGACAGTTCAGCCTTGACGTTGGCCTTGCCGATGCGAAGCTCGTCGGTCGCTGCGCCGGTTGCACCCTTGATTGCACCGCCGGCGGCCGACGCGGCCTGCTTCAGGTGGGAACCGGCTTCACCCAGGTGTTCCTTCAGGTTCTCGGTATTGGTGGGGCTCATCGAATCACTCCTGTTGCGATGGGGGAACGGGTGTCGGCGGTGCCGACCTGGACTGACAGCAATAGCATTGCCGGGGTATAGGGGGTGTTACGGCAGGGCGATCAGCGCATCACGAGCTGGCCCTGCTGTTGGCCATTGTTGCGCAGCACGCGTATCACCAGGGTCGGCGGGCGCTGCTGGAAGTTGGCGCGCCAGCTGGCCAGGTCGGCGAATTCGCCCACCGTGGCATCGGTGATGATGTCGCCCTGCTGCAGGCCGTTGCTGGCCGCGCGGCTGCCGCGCTTGACCTCGCTGACCAGCACGCCGCCGACACCGGACTGGCGCAATGACTCGGGCAGGTCGACGAAGGTGGCCCCGGTCAGGCGCGGGTCCAGGCTCTCGCCGGTGACCGCGCGCGCCTGTTCCTTCAACGTTGCCTTGATCTGCAGCTGCTTGCCCTCGCGGCGCACGTCCAGCGTCAATGCGCTGCCGACCGCGGCCAGGCCTTCCACGTTGTGCAGGGCTTCGGCGCTGTCTACACGTTGGCCGTTGGCCGAGACCACCACGTCGCCCGGCTTCAGCCCGGCTGCGGCGGCGGCCGAACCGGCCAGCACGCGCGTGATCAGCGCACCGCGGGTTTCGCCCAGGCCCAGGCCCTGCGCGATCTGCGCGGTCAGGTTCTGGCTTTCCACGCCCAGCGTGCCGCGCACCACCACGCCGTGCTTGACCAGCTGGTCGACCACGCTGCGTGCCAGGTTGGAGGGAATCGCCAGGCCCAGGCCGATGTTGCCGGCCATGCTGCCCTGCGGGTTGAAGCTGGCGGTATTGATGCCGATCAACTGGCCCTGCAGATCGACCAGTGCGCCACCCGAGTTGCCCGGGTTGATCGACGCATCGGTCTGGATGAAGTTCTGGTAGCCCAGCCCGCGGATACCGCTGCGGCCCACCGCCGAGACGATGCCCGAGGTGACCGTCTGGCTGAAGCCGAACGGATTGCCGATGGCCACCACGAAGTCGCCCACGCGCAGCTGGTCGCTGTTGCCGAGCTTGATGTCGGTCAGGTTCTGCGCCGGAATGCGGATCAGCGCGATGTCGGTATCGCGGTCCGAACCGAGGAATTCGGCCTTGACCGTGCGCCCGTCGGCCAGTGTCACCTGTACGTCATCGGCGTTGTCGATGACATGGTGATTGGTCAGCACCAGGCCTTCCTTGGCGTCGATGATCACGCCCGAGCCCAGCGATTCGTTGATGCGTTCCTGCGGGATGTCCGGGAACAGGCGGCGGAAGAACGGGTCGTTGAAGAAGGGGTTGCGCACGCGCACCACCTGCTTGGTGTTGACGCTGACCACTGCTGGCATCGCCTTCTCCAGCATCGGTGCCAGCGACGGCACCGCCTGTCCGGCTACCGAGGCGGGCAATGCCGCCGTGGTCGGCAGCACCGCTGGCAGCGGCGCGGCATCGGCACGGTTGTCCAGGTGGGCATTGATGCCGGTGGCAACGAAGCCACCGAAGGCGGCGGCGATTGCGAGCGTGAGCAGGGTGGGAAGCGGTCGCATGGGAGTCGGTTCGCTGGCGTGGGTGGGGGCGGTTCGGCCCTACGGTAAAACAAGCTGAATGAGTGTGTCGCGATCTGGATAAATGCGCCATGAAAACCCGGCGCCCCGAACGTGGGTCGGCATCGCCATCTGTGGGGCGGTACCGACAGCATAGGGCGTGCTTCTCAACGTGCCGACGTCTGCCGAAGCGCATGTGGATACAGGCCGATACTTGCGCAGTTCTGCGCATCCTGGTGCCGCGATGCGCCATATCGCACGCCTTTCGCTGTATTCGGACTGGTGCACGCAGGCAGCACCTGCCGCTACCCGGATCGTGCGGCGCAGCACTGAAAAAAAGGGGTTTCCTGTCACCCCACTGCGCTCGCGAGGGTACCCGGCTACACCATTGCCGTCGCAGCAGATGCGATTGCTGGTGCATGCCCCGTTCCACGATCGTCAATGTCGGTATAGCATCGCCCCGTTTTGATACTTAAGGCCCCCAGGAGGGCAACATGAGCAACGGTAATGGTGTGTCGGTCGTGACCGACGCCGTCGAGAACGTCAAAGAAACCGCCACCAACGTTGGCGAGACCATCGCCCACGCTGCCGAAGACGCAGTGAAGTCGGTCAAGAAGACCGTCAAGCGCGCCACCAAGGCTGCCGGTACCCGCGTTGCCAAGGCCAAGAAGGCCGTGGCCAAGGTCGAGAAGACCGTTGCCAAGAAGGCCGAGAAGGCTGCCAAGTCGGTGGGCAAGACTGTTGCCAACGCCAAGAAGAAGCTGGAAGCCGCCAAGAAGAACGCCAAGGCCGAAGCCGCTGCCCTGAAGAAGGAAGTGGCCAAGAAGAAGGCAGCTGCAGGCAAGGCTGTGACCAAGAAGGCCGCGGCTGCCAAGAAGACCACCAAGGCCGCCACCAAGGCTGCCGGCAAGAAGGTCGCTACCGTGAAGAAGGCCGCCACCAAGAAGGCTGCCGTCGCGAAGAAGACCGTTGCCAAGAAGACCGCGGCCGCCAAGAAGGTTGTCGGCAAGAAGGTCGCTACCGCCAAGAAGGCCGTGGCCAAGAAGACCGTCGCCGCCAAGAAGGTCGCTGGCAAGAAGGCCGTGGCTGCGAAGAAGGTTGTCGGCAAGAAGGTTGCCGCCACCAAGAAGGTCGCCACCAGGAAGACCGCTGCCGCCAAGAACGTTGTGGGCAAGAAGGCTGCTGTCGCCAAGAAGGCCGTCGGCAAGAAGACCGCCGCTGCCAAGAAGGTTGTCGGCAAGAAGACCGCCGTTGCCAAGAAGGCAGTTGGCAAGAAGGTTGCCGCCACCCGCAAGACGGTCGCCAAGAAGGCTGCGCCGCTGAAGAAGGTCGCCGCCAAGAAGGCGCCGGCCAAGAAGGCCGTGCGCAAGGTCGCCAAGCGCAAGTAATCGCGCCGTGACCGAAGGCCCTGCCACCCCCCGGGTGGTGGGGCCTTTCGCGTTTCTGGGACGCGGTCTGGGGCAAGATGCAGGTTGTTCCCGCCGGAGCCCCGGGCATGCGTGGTATCGACTTCAGTTCCTGGCAGGGCGTGCTGTCCACCTTGGCCGGCCTGGTCCTGATCACCCTGCTGGGCGTGGGCATCCGCCTGCTGGTGATGCAGACCCTGCAACAGCGCCGCGAGCGCGAGAACCGGCAGATCAACGAACGGCTGCGCACGCTGATGGCGGCCTACAAGACCCTGGGCGGTTCGTTCACCGGCGAACTGGGTGTGGATCCCAGCCATCGCCGTGACCTGCGCCAGCGCGAGGATGCCGAGGGCATCGCCGAGCCCCGTTCGGATCGCGCGCGCCGCATTCGTGATGCCGTTGAAGCGGCGTTGTCGGACATCCTGCTGCTGGGCACCGACGAACAGGTGCGGCTGGCCGCGCGTGCCGCCAATGAACTGGCACAGGGGCGGCCGGTACATACCCACGAACTGGTGGTCTCGCTGCGCGACTTCGTGCGCGAAGCGCTGGATCTGGCGCCGATTCCGGCCGACCTGCAGATACCGCCGCAGGGGCCGACCCGGCCGGGTGGCGCCAGTGGCGGCGGCAAGGGCCGCAACGAGGGCGATGCCAAGGGCGGTCGTGCGGGTGGAGGAGGTGGCGGTGGCGGAATGGGCGCTGGCATGGGGGGTGTCGGCCTCGGCGCCGGCGCCGCTCTGGGCGCCGGCCATGCGTCTGCCAGCGATGAAACGGACGCGCGCTGAGCACGTCCGCCCGGTTCAGCGCGTCAGCTCGTAGAGCGGCACGAAGCCGCCGTAGATCATCCGCGCGCCGTCGAACGGCATCGGATTCTTCGCAGGATCAAACCGCGGGTCTTCCATCATCTTCTTCATGCCGGCGTCGCGGGTCGGCTTGTCCGGCCATTCGATCCAGGAAAACACCACCGTCTCGTCCGGCGTGGCTTTCACTGCGCCGAAGAAGTCGGTGGTCTTGCCGTGCGGCACGTCATCGCCCCAGCACTCGACCACGCGCAGCGCGCCGTATTCGATGAAAACGGGATCTCCTGTGCGTGCGTGGGCGAGGAACTTCTCCTTGTTGGCGGTGGGCACCGCCAGGACGAAACCATCGATGTAGCTCATTGCCTGCCTCCGGATGGACCGTGCCGCATGCACGGCCTTCAAGTACCCGACGAACCAGGGCGTCGTGGATCGACATCCTGTGTGCGCCTGTTCAGCCCGGGCCACCGGGCAGCGGCGCCAGCACCGTATCCGGTGGCTGCTGGCCGGCCAGGTGGCGCACGAAGTAGTCCCACATGCGGTGCGTGTAGGTGGCGTCGTTGCGGAACAGTTCGTGGTCCTGCCGGGCCAGGTACAGCAGGTCGTAGCTGCGCTGGGCCTTGTTCAGGGCGGCGGCCAGCTGCAGGGTCAGCGCCGGTGGCGCGTTCTCGTCCAGTTCGCCATAGACCAGCAGCAGATGCCCGCGCAGGTTGCCGGCCAGTGCCGCATTGTCGAGCCCGGCAAAGGGCGCCGGCACGCCTTCGGCAGTGGGCGTGGCCGGCAGCACCCCACCGAACAGCCGGTCCATGCCGTGCAGGGCGCCGCCGTACATACCCTGGAAATTGTGGCTGCCAGCCGAGGCCACGCCCACCTTGTAGAACGTGGGATAGCGCAGCAGGGCGCGCGCTGCACTATAGCCGCCGAACGAATGCCCGTAGATGCCGACCCGCTCCAGGTCGATGCCCGGGTAGCGTTCGCCCAGCTGGCGCAGCGCAGCCACATGGTCATCCAGCTGTACATCGGCGGCGCGCAGGAAGCTGCTGTCATGGAACGCCTTGTTGCGGCCACCGGTGCCGCGCGCATCGATGCTGACCACCATGAAGCCGAGTTCGGCCAGGCTGGCGCGGGATACCGGATTCAGGGCAGACACCGCCTCGGCGTAGGTCACCGGCGCATTGCTGATGAAGGAACCACCGTACATCGCGTCGATCACCGGGAAGCTGCCATCATCGCGATAGTCGCGGGGCAGGTAGACGGTGGCGAAGATCGGCGTGCGTCCATCGGCGGCCAGCAGCCGTTCGCGCCGTGGTGCGCGCCAGCCGGCAGCAACGATCGCGCTGTCATCGGCTGTTTCCAGCACCATCACTTCACGTCCGTCATCGCTGGCCCGCAGCACGGTGCGTGGTGGCTGGTCGAGACGGGAAACGGTATCCACCAGATACCCACCGCCAGGCGACAGCGCCTGGGGAGCGCGCCCCCCGAGCAGCGCGCCGGTACCGGCATCGGCCATGTGGTCGTTGCCATCGGCGGCCAGGCGCTGGATCGGACCGCCCTGCAGCGATACCCGGTACAGGCCGCGCACGTAGGGGTCGCCACCGTCGACGCCACCGGCGCTGAAGTACGCCCAGCCACCCGCAGCGTCCACACCCAGCAGGTCACGCACCACCCATTTGCCGCGGGTGAGCTGGCGCAGCACCTTGCCATCGGACAGGCGCACCCGGTACAGATGGCCCCAGCCATCGCGCTGCGAGAACCACACGGCGGTGTCCTGCCCGGGCAGGATGGCCACCGCTGGCCGGTTGTAGGAATACACGTTGAGCTGGAGGCGAGTGTCGCTGGCTTCTTCCACAACCGTGCGCAATGCACCGCTGTTGGCATCGATCTCCACCAGGCGCAGCCTGCGCGGCGTGCCGAAGTGCGCGATCACGGCATACAACCGATCGCCGTCCCAACCCAGGATGCCGGCCTCACTGAGCGTGTTCCAGCCCTCGGGAAGCGCGATGTCATGCTGCCTGCCGCTGGGGATATCGATCACATACAGGCTGTCGCATACCTGCTGTGCATCGCCCAGTACCCCCAGCTTCACGGTATGCACGCGCGGCCGCGCGCTGTGGGTCGGGCTGCTTTCCAGATAGGGATAGTCCTGCAGCGCGCGCTCGTCGTAGCGGATGCCGGCTGCGTAACGGCCATCGGGTGACCAGCTCACCGCAAACGGTCGTGCCGGCATCCGGCCCTGACGGCGTGGAATGCCGCGCAGGGTGAAGTCCGGCAGTACGCCATAGCCATGCCCAGCTTCACCGCCCCGGGTCAGTCGCTGCGGCGCCGCTCCAGAGCGCTGCAGCCACAGGTTGTGGTCGCGTACCTGCAGCCAGGCATCACCGCCGGGCGACGGCAGTGCATCAGCCGGCGGCAACGCCTGTTGTGCGGCCGTGCACTGCAGGCGTGGCCATTGGCAGTTGATCTCCGCCTCGCCGTTGAACTGCAGGCGCAGGCCATCATCCAGTACCTGCACGTTGTTCAAGCGCAGGCGTGGCCCGCTGGCACCCAGAGGTGCAACTGCGGCGTCCAGCGCATCGGGTTCGAACAGGATCTGGCGCGTAGCCTGGATTGGATCGACCAGTATCGCCTGGCGCCGGCCCTGTGTGTCTTCGCGTTCGTACCAGAAGCGCCCATCGGCCAGCCACTGGGGCAGGACCGATGCATTGCGCAGCGCACCGCGCAGATGACTGTCATGCACGCGTTCGGCGCGCTGGTAGTCAGCCGCCTGCAGCGCGTGCGCAGCATGGATCGGAAACAGGGAAGCGCAGGCCAGGAGGGCGGCGCGAACAGGCATCAGCAGCGGATCGGAAACGTGCAAGGCAACCTCCTGTTGCAGTTGGTGACGAATCACAAATGCACGCGCGCCGCGCGCGTATGCCAGAGACAGCCTGAATCAAGCCAAAAAATTCAGCAATGCGAAGAACGCTGTTTTCAGGGAGCGTTGTGGCGAATAACGGAGAATTTACATTCCCGATGCGATGGCGCCCTGGCGCTGCTGCACACCATAAGAAAGTAAAAGGTGTACCCCCATGAAGAATTCGCTGATTGCTCTGGCCCTGGCCGCTGCCCTGCCGTTCACCGCCTCGGCTGCTGAGAACCTGTCGTACAACTACGCCGAAGCCGACTACGCCAAGACCGATATCGACGCGTTCAAGGCCGACGGCTGGGGCGTGAAGGGTTCGTACGGCTTCCTGCCGAACTTCCACGCTTTCGGTGAGTACAGCCGCCAGGAAATCGACCACACCAACATCAAGCTGGACCAGTGGAAGATCGGCGCCGGCTACAACGTTGAAATCGCCCCGACCACCGACTTCGTTGCCCGCGTTGCTTACCAGAAGCGCGACCAGAAGCACGGCCTGGACTTCAACGGCTACAGCGCTGAAGCGGGTATCCGCACCGCCTTCGGTGCCCACGCCGAAGTCTACGGCATGGTCGGCTACGAAGATTTCTCGAAGAAGCACGGCATCAATCCGGAAGGCCAGTGGTACGGTCGCCTGGGTGGCCAGGTCAAGCTGAACCAGAACTGGGGCATCAATGGCGAGCTGAAGATGAACCGCGACGGCGACAAGGAATACACCGTCGGCCCGCGTTTCAGCTGGTAATAGCTTCCTCGGCGCGCCTGCGCGCTGAAGATGCCTCGACAGGCCCGGCGCATGCCGGGCCTGTTGCGTTGTGACGACCCGAAACCGCAGCTGAGCATGTTCCGGGGCCGCTGCTGCGTTGCAATAAATTGGATTCCGCTGCTCCCGGCGCGGGCCTACGGTGGGCACTTCGTACCGTCGGATCCATGTGATGCCGCCTGCCGTTCCCGCTCTGCCCCTCGATCGGCCCCGCCGCCTGGCAATGCTGGCGCCGCATCCCGTGCTGCGCCTGGGGGTGGAGGTGGTGCTTTGCCAGCACGGTGGCGTGCAGGTCTGTGGCAGCTTCACCCGCGAAGGTGATCTGCTCGATCTGCTGCAGCGCCAGCCGGATGGCATCGACCTGTTGCTGATCGACCTGCTGGCGCCGTGCGGACCCGAACAGGGCCTGGCCCTGTTGCGGCTGTTGTCGCGGCGCTGGCCGCTGCTGCCGGTGCTGGTGCTGTCTGCGCACTGCAATGCCAGCACGGTGACCATGGCGATGCAGGCCGGCGCGCGCGGCTTTCTGTCAAAGGGAACCACGCCGGAGATGCTGCGGCGCGCAGTTGACGTACTGGCGCGTGGCGGCCGCTTCGTGCCCCCGGAGTTGCGCACGCAGTTGAGCCGATCGCGCATGCGGCGCACACCGGCGCCGGTGCTCACGCCCTTGAGCCGACGCGAGCGCGAGGTGCTCCGGCTGGTCCTGCAGGGCTGCACCACCGGGGAGGTGGCGCGGCGCTTCGGGCGCACGGCCAGTACGGTCAGCACGCAGAAGCGGACCGCCTACGAGAAGCTGGGCATCCACAGCGATGGTGAGCTGTTCCGCATCCGGCACCTGCTCGAATGCGGATGAGCGGGCTTACTCGCCCTGGTACTGTTTCTCTTCCACCAGCGCCGAACCGGCCACGCGGTTGATCTCGTTCTTCACCTGCACGCGCTCACCATTGGTGCCATAGACACCGCGTGCCAGCTGGATGAAGGCATCGTCGAATACCTGGGCCGCTTCCTTGTCGCGCAGCTGGTCTTGGATGTCCCACATGCGCTCGTTGATCGCCTTCAGCTGCTGCTGCAGCGCGGCCAGGGCCGGCTGTGCCTGCAGCTGCTGCTGCAACAAGGGCAGCAGGCCGTCCAGTTCGGTGCGCACGTTGGCCAGCTTGGCCGCATCGTCGATGCGCTCGGCCTTGATCTGGAGAATGGTGATCTTGTCGATCAGCTCGCCGATCGATACCGGGGTCAGGATGGCGTCCACGCGGTTGGTTCCTGGAAACAGGGCGCCATGATACCGCGCTGCTGGCATGTGGCCCCGATCCGCGGGATTTACGCCGAATTTGCGCCACGGGCCCGGCAGCACCCTCGATCCGTTACGGCCACCGCCTCGACACTGCGTTCCCGGCGGCGTGACCGCCTTCGACGAGGAACACAGTGCAGTGAACAGCAAGGGGATGATGGCGGCGGTGGTGGCCGCCCTGGCAGGGCTGCTCGGAATCGGCAGCGCGCAGGCACAGGTACAGGTCAGTGGCAGTGCGGCGTTGACCAGTGACTACGTGTGGCGTGGCAGCTCGCAGAGCGACGGCGACCCGGCGGTGCAGGCGGGCGCGAAGGTTTCGATCCCATCGGGTTGGTACGCCAGCGTGTGGGGCTCCAACGTTTCGTTCAAGCCGGACAACGGCGCGCGCAGCGAGTTCGACCTGGTGGCGGGCTGGTCCGGTGCGCTGGCCCCGGACTGGACACTGGATGCCAACCTGACCCGCTACATGTACCCGGGCACCGGCCGCGCGCTGGACTGGACCGAACTCAATACCACCGTGACCTGGAAGCAGCGCGCCTGGTTGCAGGTCGCCCATTCCAGCGATGCATTGGCCGGCGGCCATCGCGGCACCTATGCCCAGTTGGGCGTGCGGGTACCGCTGCACGAGCGGTTCCGCCTGGAGGCGGCGGTGGGCCAGTATTGGCTGGCCACCGCCCAGGGGCCGGATTACCTGCATGGACAGCTCAGTGCCATCGCCTCACTGACCCCGGCATGGGAACTGCGCGCCACCGTGCATGACACCGACAGTGCGGCCAAGCGCCTGTTCCCGGGCAATGCCGGGGGGCGTTGGGAGTTGGCGCTGCAGGGCAGCTTCTAGTTCGACGACACCGCCTGGCGCGCACGCAGCGCGCCGGGCAGCCACAGCAGCAGGGCCAGCACGGCCACCGTGGCACCGGCCACGCAGACGCCGGTCCAGCCGAAGCGCTGGTAGACCTGCGCCGACAACAGCGAACCCAGCGAACCGCCGATGAAGTAGCCGGTCATGTAGCCTGCATTGAGGCGGTTGCGTGCGGCTGGTTGCAGCGCATAGATCAGGTTCTGGTTGCTGACGTGCAGCAGCTGCGCGGCCAGGTCCAGCACCACTACGCCGACCAGCAGCGCCAGCAGCGAGTGTGCCGACAGCCCCAGCGGCAGCCACGAGAGTAGCAACAGCGCCAGCGCGATGGCGGTGGCGCGGCCGGTCTGCCCGCGGTCGGACATGCGGCCGGCCAGGCCAGCCGCCAGCGTGCCGGCGGCGCCGACCAGTCCGAACAGGCCGATGGTGGCGTCGCTGTAGGCGTAGGGCGGTTGTGCCAGCAGGAACGCCAGTGGCGTCCAGAAGATCGCGAACATGGCGAAGCTGCAGGCGCCAAGCAGCGTGCGCTGGCGCAGCACGGGTTCCTGTACGAACAGCACACCGATCGAGCGCAGCAACGCGAAGTAGCCAAGGCCGGCGCTGTGGTGGAAGCGCGGCAGGCCGCGCTGCAGTGCCAGCGCGGTCAGTACCAGGGTGCCGGCGGCGATCGCGTACACCAGGCGCCAGTCGCCCAGGCTGGAAAGCAGGCCGGCCACGGTACGTGCCAGCAGGATGCCCAGCAGCAGGCCACTCATCAACGTGCCGACCACGCGACCACGATGCTCGGGCGCCGCCAGCGTGGCGGCGAACGGCACCAGCACCTGGGCCACCACCGAGAACAGGCCGGTGATCGCGGTGCCCACCAGCAGCCAGGTCAGCGACGGCGCACAGGCACTGATCACCAGCCCGCCGGCGGACAACAGGCTCATCACCACGATCAGGCGGCGGCGTTCGAACAGGTCTCCCAGCGGCACCAGCAGGACCAGTCCGGCGGCATAGCTCAGCTGTGCGGCAGTGACCACCATGCCAACCTGGCCGAACGGCACACCGAAGGCATCGGCAATGGTGTGCAGCAGCGGCTGCGCATAGTAGTTACTGGCCACGGCCACGCCGGTAGCCACCGACATCAGCAGCACCTGCCATCGGTGCAGAGGGGGGAGGGACGGACTCACGCGGTGTTCCAGAGAAGCGGGGTGCACAGTGTCCGCCTGCTGCAGCGATGATGGAAATGAATCATCATCATCCCTGTCATCTGGAAACGAGATAGCAGGGTGAACCTCAAGCAGCTCGAGTTTGCCGTCGCCCTGGCCGAGGAAGGCAACTTCACCCGCGCCGCCGAACGCTGCCATGTGGTGCAGTCCGCACTCAGCCACCAGATCGCCGCACTGGAGCAGGAACTGGGCACGCCGCTGTTTGAACGCCTGCCGCGCCAGGTGCGGGCCACCGCCGCCGGTGAGGCCATGCTGGTGCATGCGCGGCAGGCCTTGGCCAGCCTGCGCCATCTGCGTGCCGACGTGGCGGCGGTGAGTGGCGAGGTGCGCGGGCTGCTGGCGATCGGGCAGATTTCCTCGCTGACCGGCATCGACGTGGTGGCGATGCTGGCCGCCTTCCAGCAGGTGCACCCGCAGGTGGAATTCCAATTGCGGGTGGACAAGAGCGAGGACCTGATCGCGCAGGTGCAGTCGCGCGACCTGGATGTGGCGCTGGTCGGGTTGTCACCCTCGGCCCGCCTGGACGGGGTCTGCCACCAGATGCTGCAGGAAGAAGACCTGGTGGCGGTGCTGGCGCCGTCGCACCGCCTGGCCCGGCGCAAGCGGCTGCCATTGACCGAATTGCAGGACGAGGCGCTGGTCGACTTCCCGCGCGGCACTGGTGCGCGGCGGCAGACCGACGATGCCTTCGCCGCCGCTGGCCTGCCGCATGCGGTGCGCTTCGAGGTCAATCTGATGGAACTGATCGAGCGCTTCGTCCGCCATGGGCTGGCGGTTGGCATCGTGCCGACGTTGATTGCCGAAGGCTTCCAGGGCGTGGTGCAGATTCCGCTGCAGCCGACCCCGACCCGCCGCGTGCACCTGGTCTGGCAGCGGCTGCCGACACCGGCGGCGCGGGCGTTCGTCGAGGCCGTGCTCAGCCGCGCAGGCGCAGGCTCAGGCCCTTGAGGAAATTGCGCAGCATCTGGTCCAGGCAACGCCGGTAGTTGGTGTGGCCGGGCTGGCGGAACAGCGCGCCCACTTCCGACTTGGACACGTTGAAACCGGCGCTGGCGAAGATCTCCATCAGATCGACGTCGCGCAGCTGGAACGCCACGCGCAGCTTCTTCAGCACCAGGTTGTTGTCGATGCGGGTTTCCACCGCACGCTGCGGCTGGCTCTCGTCGCGACCGCGCAGGTGCACGATCAGGCCATCGAGGAAGTGCGCCAGCGCGCTGTCGCTCATCGCCTCGAAACCGGCTTCGTCCTCGCGGCGCAGCCAGGCCTTCACCTGCTCGGGATCCACGGCGAAGGCCGGGTCGGCCATCTGGCACAGGGTCACCACGTGGTGGTCGCCCAGATCCAGGGAGTAGCGCACGCTGCGCAGGACATCGTTGTTGATCATGGCCCAATTGTACTGGTCACCCCGGCAGGAGGGGCCGGATCTGGCCGATCAGGCAACGCAACCCCCCGCCGACGGTGCCAGAATGGGGGTCTGGTTTTTCCCCCTGGAGTTGCCTGATGACCCGCACTGTCCTGATTACCGGCGCCACGTCCGGCTTCGGCGCCGCCGCCGTCCACCGCTTCGCCCAGGCGGGCTGGAAGGTGATCGCCACCGGCCGCCGCGGTGAACGCCTGCAGCCGCTGGTCGAGCGCTACGGCAAGGACGTGGTGCACGCGGCTGCCTTCGACATCCGCGATCCGGTGGCGATGGAAGCCGCGTTGCTGGCACTGCCGCCGGCCTTCGGCGAGATCGATCTGCTGGTCAACAATGCCGGTCTGGCGCAGGGCACCGCGCCGGCACAGAGCGCCAAGCTGTCGGACTGGACCACGATGATCGACACCAACATCACCGCGCTGGTGACCCTGACCCATCGCCTGCTGCCGCAGCTGGTGGAGCGCAAGGGCGCGATCATCAACATTTCCTCGGTGGCCGGCGTCTACCCGTATCCGGGCGGCAACGCCTACGGTGGCACCAAGGCCTTCGTCAGCCAGTTCTCGCTGGGCCTGCGTTCGGACCTGCATGGCACCGGCGTGCGCGTGACCACGATCGAGCCGGGCATGGCCGAAACCGAGTTCACGGTGGTGCGTACCCATGGCGACCAGGCGGCGTCGGACAAGCTCTATACCGGCGCCAACCCGATGACCGCCGAAGACATCGCCGAACAGATCTTCTGGGTAGCCAGCCTGCCGCCGCACCTGAACATCAATCGCCTTGAACTGATGCCGGTCAGCCAGTCCTTCGCCGGTTTCCAGGTCGCCCGCGAAGGCTGACCTGCGTCGCGGGTCCTGTAGAGCCGAGCCTATGCTCGGCTTCGTCTGGATTCAGCCGAGCATGGCTCGACTCCACAGAAACGAAAAAGCCGGGCAATGCCCGGCTTTTTCGTTCACAGCGGCAGGCTTACTGCGCCTTGATCGCCATCGCCTGCAGGCCGGTGCCGTCCAGCTTCTGCTTGGCTTCGGACAACTCGCCGGCACTGCCATACGGCCCCATGCGCACGCGGTACACGGTCTTGCCGTTGATCTGCGCCGATTCCACGCGTGCCGCCAGGCCCATCATCGCCAGCTTGGCCTTGGTCGCTTCGGCATCGCCGGAGGCACCGAACGCACCCGCCTGCAGGATGTAGCGGGCGTTGTCGGCGGCGGCCGGTGCAGCAGTGGCCGGGGTACTGGCCGCGGTCGGCGGGGTTTCCGCGCGCGCTGCCGGAGTGGCGGCGGCGCTGCTGGTCGACGCCGTCGGCGTGCTGGCCGGAGGCGTTGCCGTTGCCGGGCGTTCGCTCAGCGGTGCCGGCAGCGGACGGCTGGTGGCGGTTACCGGTGCGGTGCTGGCCACGCTGGCGGTTGCTGTCGGTGCTGGTGCTGGTGCAGCGGCGGCGGCCGGAACCGGCTTGCCTTCCAAAGCCGCCTGCGCGCGCTGCGCTTCGGCCTTGGCTCGGCGCTGGTCTTCGGCACGCGCGCTGGCGGCCAGTTCGGCGTCGGACATTTCAACTTCCTTGCCCGGCAGCAGGGTGTAGAAGTCGTACTGGGTGGCGGCCGGCTTCTCCGGTTCGGCCGGCTTCTGCGTGGCCGGCTGCGCGGCCGGCTGGGCGCCAACATCGCTGTCGGCATCCGCGACCGGGGCCGGCTGCGCGTTCGGGTTCGGCTGCGGACCGGCCCGAAGGAAGCCATCGCCTTCGCCCTTGAACAGGTTCGGCGCCGCCAGGAACACCACGGCTGCAATCGCCACGCCAGCGACCAGCCACACCCATCCGGGTGTTCCCTGGCTGCTGCTGTTGCGTCGTGCCTGGTTTTTGCCGCGTCGTGCTGCCATGTGTACTGCGTCTCCTGATGCTTACATTTTTTCCGGGGCGCTGACGCCCAGGAGTTCGAGGCCGTTGGCCAGCACCTGGCGCGCGGCGCAGGCCAGGGTCAGCTTGGCGTTGCGGTCGGCGGCGTCATCCACCAGCACCGGCGTCCCGTGATACCACGTGTGGAACGCGTGCGCCAATTCACGCAGGTACTGCGCCACCAGATGCGGTTCCAGCGCCACGCCGGCCGCCTCCACCACTTCCGGGTACCGCGAGATCTCGTTCATCAGCAGCAGCGAAGCGTCGTCGGCCAGGCGGCCGAGGTTGGCCAGGCCGTTGCCCTGTTCGTACACCAGGCCCTTCTCCTGCGCCTGGCGCAGCAGGCTGCAGACGCGCGCATGCGCGTACTGCACGTAGAACACCGGGTTGTCGTTGCTCTGCTGGCGGGCCAGGTCGATGTCGAAGGTCAGCTGCGAATCGGGCTTGCGCGCGATCAGGAACCAACGGGTGGCATCGCGGCCGGCTTCCTCGATCAGGTCGCGCAGGGTGAAGTAGCTGCCGGCACGCTTGGACAGCTTCACTTCCTCGCCGCCACGCATGACGGTGACCATCTGGTGCAGCACGTATTCCGGCCAGCCCTGCGGAATGCCCACTTCCATCGCCTGCAGGCCGGCGCGCACGCGCGCCAGCGAGCCGTGGTGGTCGGCACCCAGTTCGGTGATCGCGCGCTCGTAGCCGCGCTGCCACTTGGACAGGTGGTAGGCCACGTCCGGCACGAAGTAGGTGAAGGTACCGTCGGACTTGCGCATCACGCGGTCCTTGTCGTCACCGAAGTCGGTGCTGCGCAGCCACAGCGCGCCACCTTCTTCATAGGTATGACCCGACGCCTGCAGCTTGGCCACCGCTTCGGCTACCTTGCCGTCGGCGTACAGCGAGCTTTCCAGGAAATAGATGTCGAAGTCGACGCCGAACGCGGCCAGGTCCAGGTTCTGCTCGTTGCGCAGGTAGGCCACCGCAAACCGGCGGATCGCCTGCATGTCGTCCGGGTCCTTGGCGCCGACCACGGTGCTGCCTTCCAGGTCGACGCTGGCGCCGGCCATGTAGGCGCGGGCGACGTCGGCGATGTATTCGCCGCGGTAGCCACCTTCCGGCCAGCCGTCCTGGTCCGGCGCGATGCCCTTGATCCGCGCCTGGGTGGACAGCGCCAGGTTCTCGATCTGCACGCCGGCGTCGTTGTAGTAGAACTCACGCTTGGCGTTCCAGCCGTTGGCGTCGAGCACGCGCGCCACGCAGTCGCCGATCGCCGCCGCGCGGCCATGGCCGACATGCAGCGGGCCGGTCGGGTTGGCTGACACGTACTCCACGCCCACCGTGCGGCCATTGCCGGACAGATTGCGGCCGTAGTCGTGGGCTTCCTTGATGACCGAGGCGGCTTCGCGCTGGTACGCGGCCGGGGCCAGGTGGAAGTTGATGAAGCCGGGGCCGGCGATCTCGATCTTGCTGACGTCCTCGCTGCGCGGCAGCGCCTCGACCAATGCCTGTGCCAGTGCGCGCGGATTGCTGCGCGCGGCCTTGGCCAGCAGCATCGCGGCGTTGGTGGCGAAGTCGCCGTGGTCGCGGGTCTTCGGGCGCTCGACCACGAAGTCCGGCGGCAGGGAGTCGGCGGGCAGGGTGCCATTGGCGCGCAAGGCTTCGATGCCTTGGCTGATCAGGGCGCGGAGGAGATTTTTCACGAGGCCTGCTGTGAGAATGAGCGGCGGAATCGCCCATTTTAGCGCAGATACCCGCGCCCACGCTGACCAGAACATGCCTGTGGGGGCGGCCGATGGCGCCTGAAGGGGCCGTGCTCAGCCGAACAGGCGCGGCTGGGGCGCGGACAGAAGTCCCCGTTCAGCAAATGAAACGGGACGGCCCTCGCCCACCACGAAGTGGTCCAGCAGGCGCACGTCCACCATCGCCAGCGCCTGCTGCAGTTCGTCGGTGATGCGGGTATCGGCGCTGGAGGGTTCCGGGTCGCCGGAAGGGTGGTTGTGGCTGAGGATCACCGCCGCTGCGTTGTGCAGCAGGGCGCGCCGCACCACTTCGCGGGGGTAGACCGGTGCGGCGTTGATGGTGCCGTGGAACAGTTCCTCGCAGGCGATCAGGCGGTGGCGATTGTCCAGGAACAGGGCCATGAAGATCTCCCGTGCCTGCCCCCGCAGGCGGTGCTGCAGATAGCGTCCGACCGCGGCCGGGTTGTTGCCGACCGCTTCGCCGTGTTCCAGCTCGGCGGCCAGGTAGCGGTGGGCCAGTTCCAGCCCGGCAGCCAGGGTACAGCTGCGCGCCGGACCCAGCCCGGGCAGGCGCGCCAGCTCCCGCGCGGGGCGATCGAGCAGCACCCGTAACGGGCCATGCCCCTGCAGCAGGTCGCGCGCGGTCTGCACGGCATCGCGGCCACCGAACCCGGAGCCGAGAAACAGGGCCAGCAGCTCGGCGTCGGAAAGTGACGTGGGCCCGCGCGCGATCAGCTTCTCGCGGGGGCGTTCCTGTTCGGGCCAGTCGTGGATGGGCATGCCTGCATCATCGCCAGCTTCGGCGGCATCTCCCATCGGGGCTTGCCGCGGGCCCGGGTCGGTCGATGCCTCAGTCGCGCCGGGTCTGCAGGTAGTCGAACAGTTCCTGGTTGTTCTGCAGGCCCAGCTTGCGCTTGGCTTCGGCCTTCTGCCGGCTGATGGTCTTCGGGCTGCGCCCACAGCGCTCGGCGACCTGGTTCACGTTGAGACCGGCCGCCAGCAGCTCCAGCACTTCCTGCTCGCGTGCCGACAGCGGCGCCGGCTCGCGCGGAAACAGCAGGTCGCGTGCCTGCAGGTGGTGGCGCAGCTGCTGGGAGACGAATACCTGCCCCGCCATCGCGGCGTTCAGCGCCTGGGGCAGTTCGGCGAAATCGGCGCACTTGTCGACCAGGCCACTGATGCCCTCCCGCAGCAGTCCGTCCAGCAGGCCGGGATGACGGGCGCCGGTCAGCACCACCACCGGCAGGCCAGGGCGGCGCATGCGCAGCGCGTCGATCAGCTCCGGACCGTCCGGGCCGGCACCCGGCATCGAGAGGTCGGTCAGCACCGCATCGCAGTCGTGCTGGTCCACCAGCTCCAGCAGCTGGGCGCCGTCACGCGCACTGCCGACGATGTCCATCAGGTGGGTCTGCAGCACGACACGGATGCCATGCAGGACCACGGGATGGTCGTCGGCGATGATGATGCGTGGATGCACGCGGCTCCTCGAAGGTCGAACAGGCCACGGCGGGCGGCAGCCAATGCCTGATTCTGCAAAAGCACAGAGACGTAGGGGTATAGGAAAGGTCCGAAACTGTTACCGGGTGAATCCCGGGTCAACGCAGGCGGATTCCATCTGCTGATAGCCGCCCGCTATGTGCGCCCTGCACCGGGACATTACCGACCATCGGGTAAGCTAGCGCCCTCGTTTGCACAGGAATTCCAGGTGGCTGACTCCCCCAACGCTTCCCCCGCGCCGGCGCGCGCGCTGGAAGGTCAGAAACTGCTGTTGTGCGTCGGAGGCGGGATCGCGGCGTACAAGGCGCTGGAACTGGTGCGGCGCCTGCGCGACGCCGGTGCCCAGGTGCAGGTGGCGATGACCGCCGGTGCCCAGCAGTTCGTCACTCCGCTCAGTTTCCAGGCCCTGTCCGGGCAGCCGACCCGCACCACGCTGTGGGACAGCGCCGCCGAACAGGCCATGGGCCACATCGAGCTGGCCCGCTGGGCCGACCGCATCGTGGTCGCCCCGGGGACCGCCGATCTGCTGGCCCGGCTGGCGCAGGGCCATGCCGATGACCTGGTCAGCACGTTGTGCCTGGCCAGCACCGCGCCGTTGACGATCTGCCCGGCGATGAACCACCGCATGTGGCTGCATCCGGCCACCCAGGCCAACATCGCCCTGCTGCGCCAGCGCGGCGCGCAGGTGATCGGCCCGGTCGACGGTCCGCTGGCCGAGGGCGAATCCGGTCCCGGCCGTCTGGCCGAGCCCGGCGACATCGTCGCCGCGCTGGCCGCCAATGGCAGTACCACGGCGGCGGCTGCCGCACCGGAAACCCGCGCGCTGCAGGGCCTGCGCCTGCTGATCAGCGCTGGCCCGACCTATGAAGACATCGATCCGGTGCGCTACGTCGGCAACCGCAGCAGCGGCAAGATGGGCTTTGCCCTGGCCGCGGCCGCCGCGACGATGGGCGCCCAGGTGGTGCTGGTCAGCGGCCCGGTGCAGCTGCCGACGCCGCCCGGCGTGCAGCGCGTGGACGTGCGCTCGGCCGCGCAGATGCGTGATGCCGTGCTGAAGTCGCTGCCGGCCGACATCTATATCGGTGCCGCCGCAGTGTCCGACTACACACCGCGCCAGGTGGCTGCGCAGAAGCTGAAGAAGACCGCCGACAGCCAGTCGCTGGTGATCGAGCTGGTGCGCACGCCGGACATCCTGGCCGAAGTCGCCGCGCAGACGCAGTCGCTGAAGCTGGTGGTCGGCTTTGCCGCCGAAACCCACGACCTGGAGAAGTACGCACGCGGCAAGCTGGTCGACAAGCGCCTGGACCTGGTGATCGCCAATCAGGTCGGCATCAGCGGCGGCGGTTTCGAGAGCGACAACAACGCCGCCACTGCCTTCTGGCAGGACGGTGAACAGGTATTCCCGGCCACCTCCAAGCGCGAGCTGGCCGAACAACTGCTGGCGCTGATCGCGCGGAGACTCCAGGCATGACCCAGGCTTTCACTTCCCAACCGCTGCAGGTCAAGCTGCTCGATCCGCGCTTCGGCGACAGCTGGCCGCTGCCGGCCTACGCCACCGAAGCCAGCGCCGGCATGGACCTGCGCGCGGCGCTGGATACCGCGCTGACCCTGCAGCCGGGCGACACCGCGCTGGTGCCCAGCGGCCTGGCCATCCATATCGCCGATCCGCACCTGTGCGCGGTGATCCTGCCGCGTTCCGGGCTGGGTCACCGCCACGGCATCGTGCTCGGCAACGGCACCGGCCTGATCGACGCCGATTACCAGGGCCCGCTGCTGATCAGCGTCTGGAACCGTGGCCGCGAGGCCTTCACCATCGAGCCGGGCGATCGCATCGCGCAGCTGGTGGTCGTGCCGATTGCCCGCGTCAGCCTGCAGGTGGTGGATACTTTCACCGACAGCGTGCGGGGAACGGGTGGATTCGGCCATACCGGGGTGCGTTGACAGGGGACATCGATGAGCGGCATCGGGGAAGGACAGCGGGGACGGTCGTTGGGACGCAGTGCGCCACTACTGGGGGTGCTGCTGGTCCTGCTGGCTGGCTGGTTCGGATGGAGCGCGGTGCAGCAATGGCGCCAGGAGGCCAACGGCCAGGCGCTGGAAGCTGCGCGTGACCAGGCTGTGCAAGGCCTGCAGGAGGCCGCTGCCGGCCAGCTGAAGCAGCTGCAGCAGCAGCTGAAGAACGAGCGCGTGCAGCAGGCGCTGCAGGCCGGCGATGCCGCTGCGGCGGCACTCGCGGTCCGCGAGAGCTGGACCGGCGTCGAGCACGCCGAAGTACTGACCGCCGATCTGGCCAACGCCTACGCCGACCCGGCGACCTTCGGCTATGCCCGGTTGGCGCTGCTGGAAGCCGCATTGGCCGAGACCGGCCCCAGCCTGCGCGTGGTCCGCGATGGGGGCGGCAATCGTCTTGGCCTGGCGGCACCGGTGCCGCTGGGCAGCCTGGGCCCGGCAGTGCTCTACGTGCGCCAGCCGTTGCTGCGACTGACCTCGCCGCTGGACCAGGTGAGTGCGCCATCGGCCGGTTTCCTTGGCCTGCGCCAGGGCGCGCATGACCTCGTCGCCCAGGGCGATGCCAGCCTGGCCGAAAGTGCCGAAGCATTGGCGCGGCCGATTCCGGGTACGCCGTTGCGGCTGGTGGCCGCGGTACCCAATGTCGAACCCGGTCCGCTGGGCCTGGGTTCGCTGGCCAGCGCCATCGTTGCGCTGCTGCTGGCGTTCATCGCCGTGCTGCTGGTGGTGGGTCGCGGCCGCCTGCCGAAGACGCTGCCGCTGCCGCGCCGTGCGGCCGTGGCGGAAGCGGATCATGGCCCGACCCTGAGCGAGAGCCTGCAGATGGCGCCGCCGCCGGTGGCCGAGGCCAGTACAACTGAAAGTGCACCGCCGCCCCCGCCGCCGGTTCCGGCCGAGGAACTGGCGGCCGGTATCTTCCGCGCCTACGACATCCGCGGCGTGGTGGGCAGCCAACTGACGCCGAAGACGGCGGCGCTGATCGGCCAGGCCATCGGTACCGTGGCACTGGAGCAGGGCCTGCGCGAGGTGGTGATCGGCCGCGACGGCCGTCTGTCCGGCCCGGAACTGGCCGCAGGGTTGGCCGAGGGCCTGAGGCGCGCCGGTTGCGCGGTGATCGACATCGGCCTGGCACCGACCCCGGTCGTGTACTACGCCGCCTTCCATCTGCGCACCGGCACCTGCGTGGCGGTCACCGGCAGTCATAACCCGCCCGAGTACAACGGCTTCAAGGTGGTCATCGGCGGCGAGACGCTGTCCGGCGATGCCATCACCGATCTCTACCAGCGCATCATCGAAGGCCGCCTGGTACAGGCCGCCGAGCCGGGCGATTACCAGCAGCGCGATGTCAGTGCCGACTACATCCAGCGCATCGCCGACGACGTGCAGCTGGACCGCCCGTTGAAGGTCGTGGCCGATGCCGGCAACGGCGTCGCCGGTGCGCTCGCACCGCAGCTGCTGGAAGCGATCGGTGCTGAAGTCATTCCGCTGTACTGCGATGTCGACGGTACCTTCCCCAACCATCATCCCGACCCGAGCGAACCGGCCAACCTGGAAGACCTGGTGCAGACGGTCAAGCGCTTCGGCGCCGACCTCGGCGTCGCCTTCGATGGCGATGGCGACCGGCTGGGCGTGGTCACCGGCGAAGGCAGGATCATCTATGCCGACCGCCTGCTGATGCTGTTTGCCGCCGATGTGCTGATGCGCAACCCCGGCGCGATGGTGATCTACGACGTGAAGTGCACCGGCAAGCTGTCCGACCACGTGCTGCGCAATGGTGGCAGCCCGCTGATGTGGAAGACCGGGCATTCGCTGATGAAGGCGAAGATGCGCGAGACCGATGCCGAGCTGGCCGGCGAGATGAGCGGCCACTTCTTCTTCAAGGAGCGCTGGTTCGGTTTCGACGATGGCCTGTATGCGGCGGCGCGCCTGCTGGAGATCCTGGCCCAGCGCGAGGAGACCCCGGATGAGGTACTGGCAGAGCTGCCGGAGATGGTGGCCACGCCGGAGCTGAAGGTGCCGGTGGCCGACGGTACGCCACATGCGCTGGTGGCGATGCTGGTGGCGGCGGCGCAGTCACCGGACAACCCGTATGTGGGCGGCCGCCTGTCGACCATCGACGGCCTGCGTGTGGACTTCCCCGATGGCTGGGGCCTGGTGCGTGCCTCCAATACCACGCCGGTGCTGGTGCTGCGCTTCGAGGGCAACGACGAGGCGGCACTGGAACGCATCCAGGCGCTGTTCCGCAGCCAGCTGCAACCGGTGCTGGGCGAGACCCCACTGGGGTTCTGAGGTGGGGCCGGGCTGCGCCCGGCACCCGCCGAATCAACGTCAACGTCAACGTCAACGTCAAAGGCCGGCTATCCGTGGGATGGCGGGGCGGTGTCGGAGTGCGGGGACGCAGCAAGTACGTCCCTGTAAGCTTGGCAGCCGCATCCATGCGGCTGACACCCCGCACTCCGACACCGCCCCACCCCTGACAATGTCCTGGAGCTGTTGGTAGGTGTCGACCTTGGTCGACACAGTAGATCCACGCCATGCGTGGATGTTCTTCCGAATTCGCTTTGGTGGGTGTCGACCTTGGTCGACACACCCTCACCCCTTGAACCGCAATCCCACGCCCGGTTCGGTGAACAGGTAGCGCGAATCCAGCGCCGAATCACCCAGCTTGTGCCGCAGCTTGCCGACCAGGATGCGCAGGTAATGGGTGTCGTGCTGGTGGGTCGGCCCCCAGATCTCCTGCAGGATCTGCGGCTGGGTCACCACGCGCCCGGCATTGCGCAGCAGCAGCGACAGCAGCGCGTATTCCTTGCGGGTCAGCGCCACCGGTTCACCATCGAGTGCCACTTCACGGCGCACCAGGTCCACATGCAGATGGCCATCGTCGAACACCGGCGGGGTGCCGTCGCTGGGCACGCTGCGCGTGCGCAGCAGCGCCCGTACCCGCGCCATCAGCTCCTGGGTACCGAAGGGTTTGGTCACGTAGTCGTTGGCGCCGTTGTCCAGCGCCCGCACCTTCTCGGTTTCGCCGGCGCGAACGGTCAGCATGATCACCGGCACCTGGCTCCATTGCCGCAGCTGCTCCAGCACCTCGTGGCCTTCCATGTCCGGCAGGCCGATGTCCAGGATCACCAGGTCCATGTCTTCGCTGGCGGCCATCTCCAGGCCTTCCTGGCCGGTCGCGGCCTGCCGTACCTGGTAGCCCTGCGCGCGCAGGCTGATATCCAGGAACCGGCGGATCTGGGTTTCATCATCGATCACCAGCACGCGCGCGGCCGGCACGCTGGCATCAATCGGGGTCGGGCTCATCGTGGGAGGCTGGCTTGAGCAGGGGCAGGGTGATGCGGATCAGGGTACCGCGACCGTCGCGTCCGGGCAGCGCCTGCACGCTGCCGCCATGCGCGCCGATCATGCCCTGGCAGATGGTCAGGCCCAGGCCGGTGCCGTGGCGGCCGCGGTCGCCGCGCTCGACGCTGTAGAACATGTCGAAGATGCGCGCACGCTCGTCATCGGGAATGCCGGGGCCGGCATCGATCACGTCGATGCGCAGCTGGCCGTCCAGCTCGCGCGCCTGCACCTGCACGGCGGCATCGGGCGGCGAGAACTTGGCCGCGTTTTCCATCACATTGAACACGGCCTGCTCGACCAGCGCCGGGTGCACCCAGATCGGCGCCAGCGTGGAGGGAATATCCAGCTCCAGCCGTACCTTGGGCTGGTAGCGCTGCAGGCGCCGCGCCGCCGAGCCGATCAGTTCGTCCACGCCGATCCAGTCGCGGTTGATCTTCAATCCTTCGTGGCCGAGGCGGGTCATGTCCAGCAGGTTCTGGATGTAGCGGTCCAGCCGTTCGCCCTCGACCAGGATGGTGTCCAGCAGGGCACGGCGATCGGCTGTATCCATCGCCGCACCGTAGCTGGCCAGGCTGTCGGCCGAACCGATCATCGCCGCCAGCGGCGAGCGCAGATCGTGCGATACCGAAGAGAGCAGGGCCGAGCGCAATCGCTCGGTCTCGTTGCTGACGTGGGCCTGTTCCAGTTCGGCCACCAGCCGCGTGCGCAGCGCGGCCTGCGCGATGTCATCCACCATCGCTTCGGCCAGCTGCCGCTGCTCGGGCAGCAGGCGCGCCTGCGCGCCGGGCAGGTACAGGCCGGCCACGCCGATCGCGCGGTCTTCGCCATCCAGCAGCGGCAGGAACCACCATTGCGCGCCGGCCAGAGTGTCGGTGAAGCGGCCGCTGGGCTGGCCGTGGCGCAGCGCCCAGTCGGCGGCGGCCAGATCGGTATCGCCAGGCTGGCTGCGGCCACCGGTTGCGGTATCGGCGCCGATCCGCAGCCACGCCGGCACGTCCATGGCCTGTTCCAGTGCATGCCGACCCGCCTGCGCCACCTCTCCGTTGCCGGCGGCACTGGCCAGCTGGCGGCCCAACTGCTGGCGCGCACGCGCATGGCGGTTGGCGGCACGCAGCGCGATCACCTGCATGCGCAGGCGCGAGGCCAGGCGTCCGGCCACCAGCGCGGCGGCCAGGAACAGGAACACGGTGATCACGCCCTGGCGCGCGCCGATGGCGAAGGTGAAGCGTGGCGCGATGAACAGGAAGTTGTAGGCCAGGAAGCACAGGATCGCCGCCATCACCGCCACGCTGGCGCGGGTGCGCGCCGCCACCAGCACCACCGCGACGATGAACACCATCGACAGGTCGGCCATGCCCACCCAGTGTTCGGCCAGCCACGCCACCGCACAGGCCAGCGCGGTAGCGATCAGGGCTTGTGCCGGTTCATGACTGATACCGCGCATTGGCGGCAGCAGGCTCTCGCGGCGCGAGCGCGCCCGCGCCTGCGGGGTGCTGATGATGGTGATCTCGTAGTGCGCGCCGCGCTGGATCAGCTGCTGGGTCAGGGTGCGGTTGAACATCCGCGCCAGCGGCCGTTCGCGGGTCCGGCCCAGCACCAGGGTCGACACGCCATTGTGCGCGGCGTGGTCGAGCAGGGCATCGGCGATGCTCGATCCGTGCAGCAGTTCGGCGTCGCCGCCCAGGCGCCGTGCCAGCGCGAAGGCTGCATCGATCTCACGCCGGGTCGCCTCGTCCTGGCGTCGCCCCTGCACGGTCACCACCGTCCACGGTGCGTCGCGGCGCTCGGCGATGCGCCTCGCCACGCGCACCAGGTATTCACTCTGACCGCCGCCATCAATGGCCACCAGCACGCCGCGACGCAGCGGCAGGTTGCTCTCGCCGCGTGCGGCGCGTGCTTCGCGCAGGCTGCTGTCGACGCGGTCGGCAGCTTCCTGCATGGCCAGTTCGCGCAACGCGGTCAGGTTGGCCGGCGAGAAGAACGCCTGCAGCGCCTGCGCGGCTTGTTCGGGTACATAGACCTTGCCCTGCTGCAGGCGCGCGATCAGTTCGCGCGGCGGCAGGTCCACCAGCACGATGTCGTGCAGTCGGTCGAGCACACCGTCCGGCACGGTCTCGCTGACGCGTACGCCGGTGATGCGCATCACCACATCGTTGAGGCTTTCCAGATGCTGGATGTTGACCGTGGTCCAGACGTCAATGCCGACGTCCAGCAGCTCCATCACGTCCTGCCAGCGGCGCTCATGGCGGCTGCCCGGCGCGTTGCGATGGGCCAGTTCATCCACCAGTACCAGCGCTGGATGCCGTGCGAGCACGGCATCCAGGTCCATCTCCTGCAGGGCGTGGCCGTGGTAGGCCACCTCCTTCAGCGGCAACCGCGGCAGGCCCTCCAGCAGCGCCTGGGTATCGGCGCGGCCGTGGGTTTCCACCAGCCCGACCACCAAGTCAACGCCGCGGCGCAGCTGTTCCTGCGCGCGGGTCAGCATGGTGTAGGTCTTGCCCACGCCCGGCGCCGCGCCGAGGAACACGGTCAGCTTGCCGCCGGCTTCGCGTTGCAGGCCTTCGACCAGGGCATCGGCCTGGCGGGTACGCGCATCAGTCATGGGTGCCGCTGTCATGCCCGCCATTGTGCGCGCAGCCGGTGCAGGCCGGCATCACGGCGCCTTGGCCGCGTGGTCCAGCGCGAAGTTCAGCGTCACCACGTTCACCCGCGGCTGGCCGAACAGGCCCCACTGGCGCCCTTCGGTATGCGACTGCACCAGCGCTTGTACGCGCGCCACCGGCAGGCCACGGGCACGCGCTACGCGTGCCACCTGCAGCTGCGCGGCGGCCGGCGACAGCTGCGGATCCAGGCCGCCTGCGGACTGGGTGACCAGATCCGCAGGCACCTGCGCCGGCGCGACACCTTCGCGTGCGGCTACCGCAGCCGTGCTGGCAGCCACGCGCTCGGCCAGTGCCGGGTTGCTGCGCGCCATGTTGGAACCGGCCGCGGCCATCGGGTCGTAGTTGGCGGCCGACGGGCGCGCCTGGAAGTAGCCGTCACCGGTGAACGGCTGCGCCAGCCATACCGAGCCGCGCACCTGGCCACTGTCATCGCGCAGCAGGCTGCCTTCGGCCTGTCCCGGGAATGCCAGGCCGGCAAAGCCGGTTGCAATGCCGGCGTAGACCGCGCCGGCCAGCAGCAGGGTGGCCAGGCCCAGGCCGATCGCCGGACGCCAGCGGGCGTCATCCTGCAGGCTGGCCACGCGGGCCTCGGCCTTTGGTTCACGGGACAGGGAAGACGAAGTGGAAGCAGAACGGTTCATGCGCCGAATACCAGGACAAGAAGGAGGTCGATCAGCTTGATCGCCGCGAACGGCAGCAGCACGCCGCCGAGACCGTAGACCAGCATGTTCCGGCGCAGCAGCGCCGTCGCGGTGGCCGGGCGGAAGCGCACGCCACGCAGGGCGAGCGGAATCAGGGCGGGAATCACCAGGGCGTTGAAGATCAGCGCCGCCAGCACGGCGTTGCGCGGGCTCGACAGCTGCATCACGTTCAGTGCGGCCATGGTCGGAACGGCAGCGGCGAACAGCGCCGGCAGGATCGCGAAGTACTTGGAGACGTCGTTGGCCAGCGAGAAGGTGGTCAGCGCGCCGCGGGTGATCAGCTGCTGCTTGCCCACTTCCACCACCGCCAGCAGCTTGGCCGGGTCCGAATCCAGGTCGACCATGTTGCCGGCCTCTTTCGCCGCCTGCGTGCCGGAGTTCATCGCCAGGCCGATGTCGGCCTGGGCCAGCGCCGGGGCGTCGTTGGTACCGTCGCCGACCATCGCCACCAGGCGGCCACCGGCCTGCTCCTGGCGGATGCGCGCCAGCTTGTCTTCCGGCCGCGCTTCGGCGATGTAGTCGTCCACACCGGCCTCGGCAGCGATGGCGGCGGCGGTCAGCGGGTTGTCACCGGTGATCATCACCGTGCGGATGCCCATCGCCCGCAGCTGCGCGAACTTCTCGCGCATGCCGTGCTTGACCACGTCCGACAGCTCGATCACGCCCAGCACGTGGCGGCCCTCGGCCACCACCAGCGGGGTGGCGCCGTTGCGCGCGACCTGCTCGACACGACCGGCCAGCTCGGCCGGCACGTTGCCGCCCAGCACCTGCACGTGGGCACGGATCGCATCGGCGGCACCCTTGCGGATCTGCCGCCCATGTTCCAGGTCCACGCCGGACATGCGGGTCTGGGCAGTGAAGGCCAGGTAGTCGGCATGGTCCGGTTCGGCGGTGGCGCAGCCCTGTTCGCGCGCAAGGCGCACGATCGACTTGCCTTCCGGGGTCGGGTCGGCCAGCGAAGACAGCAGCGCCGCTTCACGCAGCTGGCTGGCATCGATACCGGCCAACGGATGGAAGTGGCTGGCCTGGCGGTCGCCGTAGGTGATGGTGCCGGTCTTGTCCAGCAGCAGCACGTCGACGTCGCCGGCCACCTCCACCGCCTTGCCCGACTTGGCCAGCACATTGGCGGCCAGCGCACGGTTCATGCCGGCGATGCCGATGGCCGGCAGCAGCCCGCCGATGGTGGTCGGGATCAGGCACACCAGCAGCGCGATCAGCAACAGCGGGTCGACCTTGACGCCCACGGAGGCGCCGATCGCAGGCAGCGTCGCCACCACCACCAGGAAGGTCAGCGTCATCGCCGCCAGCAGCAGGGTCAGCGCGATCTCGTTCGGGGTCTTCTGGCGGTTGGCACCCTCCACCAGGGCAATCATCCGGTCCAGGAAGCTGTGGCCCGGCTCGGCGGTCACCCGCACGATGATCTGGTCGGACAGCACCTTGGTGCCGCCGATCACACCGGAACGGTCGGTGCCAGCCTCGCGCAGCACCGGTGCCGATTCGCCGGTCACCGCCGCTTCGTTGATGGTGGCCAGGCCCTGCACGATCTCGCCGTCGGCCGGCACCAGCTCACCGGCACTGACGATCACATGGTCGCCCGGGCGCAGTTCGGCTGCGGGTACCTGGGTTTCGGCCGCGCCCGGCTGCGGCGCAGCCAGCCGGCGCGCCACCAGATCCTGGCGGGCACGGCGCAGCGAGGCGGCCTGGCCACGGCCGCGCGCTTCGGCCACCGCCTCGGCGAAGTTGCCGAACAACACGGTCACCAGCAGGATCGCGGTCACCGCCAGGCCGAAGCCCAGCGGCGCTTTGCCGCTCAGGGTGACGATGGCGGCGACAATCGTGCCGGCCATCACCACTGCCATCACCGGGCTGCGTACCAGGTGCATCGGTGACAGCTTGCGCACTGCGTCGACCAGCGCACGGCGCAGGCCGGCGCCATCGAGCAGGGCAGGGCGCGGCGCATGGGAACTACGGGTGGAACTTGCGTGGGTACTCATCGGGGTGTCCTTAGTGCAGTCCCAGGCTCAGGTGGTCGGCGATCGGGCCGAGTACCAGCGCCGGCATGAACTGCAGCACGGTCAGGATGACGATCACCGAGACCAGGGTCAGGGCGAAGGTCGGGGTTTCGATCTGCAGGCTGCCGGCAGACTCCGGCGCCTGGCGCTTGGCGGCCAGCTGTGCGGCCACCACCAGCGGGATGATCAGCAGTGGGAAGCGGCCCAGCAGCAGCACCAGCGAGCAGCTCAGGTTCCACCACAGCGTGGCGTCACCCAGCCCTTCGAAGCCCGAACCGTTGTTGGCATAGGCCGAGACGTATTCGTAGAAGACCTGGCTGATGCCATGGAAACCGGGGTTGGACGTGCCCGCCAGGCCGGGTACGGCCAGGGTGATCGCGGTGAACACCAGCAGGGTGATCGGCTGCAGCAGCACCAGCAGGGCCAACAGGCGGACCTGTGGCGTCTCCAGCTTGCGGCCGAACAGTTCCGGCGTGCGCCCGGTCATCAACCCGGCCAGGAACACGCCCAGCAGCAGGTACACGATGAACTGCTGCAGGCCACAGCCAATGCCGCCCCAGATCGCGCTGACCAGCATGTTGACCATCGCGATGCCGCCACTGAGCGGCGCCAGCGAATCGTGCATGCCGTTGACCGAGCCGTTCGAGACCTGGGTGGTCACCGCCGCCCACAGCGCAGTGCCGTCGGCACCGAAGCGCACCTCTTTGCCTTCCATCAGCAACGGCGTGGCGGCGCTGGCGCTATGCCCTTCGCTCCACATCATCGCGCCGGTGGACAGCAGCGACATGCCCAGCATGCAACTGAACACCAGGGCGCCGAAGCGGCGCCGGCCGGTGAACGCGCCGATCATGAAGATCACCGCCATCGGCACCAGCAGGATGCCGACGATCTCCAGCGCGTTCGACAGCGGGGTCGGGTTCTCCAGCGGGAAGCTGCTGTTCGGGCCGTACCAGCCGCCACCGTTGGCACCCAGCTGCTTGGCCGCGACCATTGCCGCCACCGGACCCAACGGCAGCTTCTGTCCGGCCATGCCGGCGCTGGCATCGATCGGCGTGGCCTGTGGCCCACCGGCCATCGTCGACGGCACGCCCTGGCTGGTCAGCACCAGTGTCCACACCAGGCACAGCGGCAGCAGGAAGCGCACGCACAGGCGCACCACGTCCACGTAGTAGTTGCCCACCGCCACCTGGCGGTCATCGCCGCTGCCGGTGGCGGCCGCAGCCTGCGGCGCACGCGAGAACAGCGCGCGCAGTGTCGCTACCGCCAGCGCCAGGCCCATCATCGGCGTCACCACCTGCAGGCCGGTGATGCCGGTCATCTGCGAGAGGTAGGACAGCTGCGCCTGGCCCGAATAGTGCTGCTGGTTGGTGTTGGTCAGGAACGAGATCATCGTGTGCAGCGCGGTGTCCCAGCGCATGTTCGGGATCTGATCCGGATTCAGCGGCAGCCAGGCCTGGGTCATGAACACCGCCTGGGTCAGCACCGCGACCACCAGGTTGCTCAGGACGAAGGCCAGCACGTAGCCGCGCCAGGACATCGAACGTGCCGGATCAACACCGAACATCCGGTACAGCGGCTTCTCGATCCAGTGGAACAGCACGTCGACCTTCATCGGCGTGCCACGCATCACGCGGGCCAGGTACAGGCCCAGCGGCCACGCCAGCAGCAGGCTGGCGGCAATAATCACAAGCATCTCAGTCATGGCCGGCTCCGCTCAGAACGACTCGGGCCGCAGCACGACATAAAGAAGATAGGCGGCGGCGACCAGCACCAGCACGCCACACAACAACGACAGCCAGGGGGACATTGCAATAGCGTCCTGGTGGAACCCCTCCACCTCAGGTCGTCATCGTCGTCCTGCCGCCCATAAACGCACTACGCGCCGGACCGGGCCGACGCGTAAAGAGTGCATAAATTTCGTGGGCCAAGCCGTAACCAGGCGCCGCCTACTGTAGAGCCGAGCCCATGCTCGGCTGCTCTTTCCCAAGGTCACGCGGAGCCGAGCATGGGCTCGGCTCTACAAGCGAATCACGGGGCCTGGCTCGCTGGTGCCACGCCCTTCAGCTCGCGATAGCGCTGCAGGGTGCTTTCAATTTCGGCCTTCAACGCCTGCTGCTGCTGCAGGAACCCGGCCTGCAGGCGCTGCTGCGCCTGCAGCTGCACGTGCCGCTGGCGGATCGCCCCGGCCTGCTTGTCGGCCACCTTGGCGCCGGCCAGTTCGCGATCACCGGCGGCCGACAGCAGGGCCACCAGCGACTCGCGCAGGCTGGTGACGTTGTACTCGGCCGTCTTCAGGTTGTTGTCCAGCACTTCCTGGCGCTCGGCGAACACCCGGCGCAGGTCGTCCTCGCTGCCATAGGTGGTCAGCATCGCCTGCTCGGTGCGCTGGCGGGTCTGCTCGGCCATCAGGTCCAGCTGCTGCTGCGCGGCCACCGTGCTGGCGGCGGCACGCTCTTCGTCGGTCAACGCGCGCTGGACCTGCGCATTGCGCAGGCCACTTTTCGCGTTGAATTCCTCGCGGGCATGGTTGACCGCATCGGCCGGCAGCGAATCACTGCAGATCCGCTCCTTGCCCTCGTTCCAGCAGTACAGCTTCTTCTCCACCTTGTCGCCACCCCGCGACTGCGCCGGCAGCGTGAACGGCACGGCCAGCAGCAGGCCGGCAAAGAGAACAGCAGGAACTCGGGACATGACCTTTCCCCTGGTCGGTCAGCGGATCGAACGGACGCCGTACTGGGCCCGGTAGGCTTCCAGCGGCTGCCGGTAGCCCACAAGTTCCGGGTTGCCGGAGGCGAAATCAAGCAGATCGGCCAGCGATGCCACGGCGATCACCGGAATGCCGGCCTCCTCGGCCACCGACTGCGCCGCCGAACGGCGATCGGTTTCCGAAGCGATCTCCTGGCGGTCAAGCGCCACCACGATGCCGGCCGGGGTGCCACCGGCAGCGCGAATGATGCCCAGCGCTTCGCGGATCGCGGTACCGGCGGTGATCACGTCGTCGACGATCAGCACGCGCTTGCCATTCATGTCGGCGCCGATCAGCTGGCCGCCTTCGCCATGGTCCTTGGCTTCCTTGCGGTTGAACGACAGCGGCAGGTCGCGGCCACGCTGGGCCAGCTCACAGGCCATCGCGGTGGCCAGCGGGATGCCCTTGTAGGCCGGGCCGAACACCACGTCGTACTTGATTCCGGTGGCATCGATGGCATCGGCGTAGCAGGCGCCAAGCTGCGACAGCAGCGAACCGGAGTCGAAACGACCGGCGTTGAAGAAATAGGGGCTCAGCCGGCCGGACTTGAGGGTGAACTGGCCGAAGCGCAGGGCGTCGGCGGTCAGGGCCAGCTGCAGGAAACGGTGGCGGTGGTCGCTCATCAAAACTCGATTCATCTTCATTTGGAGCATAAATCCTAATCCAGCTGGGCGTTTCGCGCTCGTCCGGACCCGTGTGAAGGGCGTCGCGGCCTGGCCGGGCAGACTGCGCAGCCCCGCGGGCAACCGGTATGCTTGCCCGGTTTCCTGTCGTAGGTCCCTTGCATGCGCATCATCAGTTTCAACGCCAATGGCATCCGTTCCGCCGCGACCAAGGGCTTCCTCGACTGGTTCCGTGCCCAGGACGCCGACGTCCTGTGCATCCAGGAGACCAAGGCCCAGGAAGACCAGCTGACCGACCCGATGTTCCGTCCAGACGGGCACCACTGCTTCTATCGCGACGCCATCACCAAGAAGGGCTACAGCGGCGTGGCGATCTACAGCAAGCGCGAGCCGGACCAGGTCATCACCTCGCTGGGCTGGGCGCCGTTCGACGACGAAGGCCGCTACATCGAGGCGCGCTACGGCAACCTCAGCGTGGTCTCCTTCTACATCCCGTCCGGCAGCTCGGGCGACCTGCGCCAGGGCTTCAAGTTCGAAGTGATGGAATGGCTGCGGCCGATCCTGGAGGAGTGGGCGCGCAGCGGCCGCGACTACGTACTGTGCGGCGACTGGAACATCGTGCGTTCGGCGCTGGACATCAAGAACTGGAAGTCCAACCAGAAGAATTCCGGCTGCCTGCCGGAGGAGCGCGACTGGCTCAACGCCCTGTGCGCCGACCACGGCCAGGCCACCGATGTCGCCGCCGGCCGTGGCTGGGCCGATGCCTACCGCCTGCTCAACCCCACCGGCGAGGATTACACCTGGTGGAGCAACCGCGGCGCCGCCCGTGCGAACAACGTCGGCTGGCGTATCGACTACCAGTTCATCACTCCGGGCCTGCGCGACAAACTGCGTAGCTGTTCGATCTACCGCGACGAGCGCTTCTCCGACCACGCCCCGTTCACCGTGGACTACGACCTGTGACCGAGGCCGCCAAGCCGCGCCGACCGTGGCAGCAGGTGTTGTCCAACCTGAGCCAGCGCAAGGTGCTGGCGATGCTGCTGCTCGGTTTCAGTTCGGGCCTGCCCATCTATCTGGTGGGCAATACGCTCGGCTTCTGGATGCGCAAGGAAGGCATCGAGCTGAGCACGATCGGTTTCCTGTCATGGGTCGGGCTGGCCTACACCATGAAGTTCCTGTGGGCGCCGATCGTCGACAAGACCGACGTGCCTCTGTTCGGTCGTTTTGGCCGCCGCCGCGGCTGGATGCTGCTGTCGCAGCTGGTCGTAGTGGTGGGCCTTGTCGGCATGGCGCTGGTCCAGCCCAAGGGCGGCCAGATCCAGTTCCTGGGCATCGCCTGGCAGCACATCGTCGTGTTCGGCGTAATGGCCGTGATCGTGGCGTTTGCTTCGGCCACCCAGGACATCGTCATCGATGCCTGGCGCATTGAAAGTGCTGACAACAGCGAGCAGCTTGGCCTGCTGACCTCATCCTCGGCATTGGGCTACCGCACTGCCTTGCTGGTCACCGATGCGCTGATCCTGATCATCGCGGCCCGTGTTGGCTGGCAGGTCTCCTACGAGATCATGGCCGTGCTGATGGCGCTTGGCGTGGTAGCCGTGGTCATGGCCCGTGAACCCGCGCGGGAAGTGGCTGCCGTGCAGGCACAGGCGACCTCCCTGTGGACGCCGCGCGGCCTGTTCGACGCCGTGGCGGGGCCGTTCATCGCCTTCGTCCGCGAGCATCGCAGCGGCGCGATCCTGATCCTGGTGGCCATCAGCGTCTATCGCATGGCCGACTTCGTCATGGGGCCGATGGCCAACCCGTTCTACGTCGATCTCGGCCTGGACGAGGACACCGTGGGCGCGGTGCGTGGCTCGGTGGGCCTGGTCGCGACCTTCGTCGGCATTGCTGCGGCGGGCCTGGTCTCGGTTCGCTGGGGGGTGCTGGCGGCGCTGATGGTGGGTGCCGTGCTGGGGCCGGCCTCCAACCTGGCATTTGCCTGGCTGGCCTATTCGGGCCCAGACACGACCCATTTTGCTGTGGCCATGGCCATCGACAACTTCGCCAGCGGTTTCGCCGGTACGGCGCTGATCGCCTATATGTCCAGCCTGACCAGCATCGGATACACCGCAACCCAGTACGCGCTGCTGAGTTCGTTCTACGCGATGCCCGGCAAGGCGCTCAAGGGGCTCTCGGGGTGGTCGGTACAGACGCTCGCACAGGGCCGGACGCTGCTGGAAGGCTACGCGCTGTTCTTCGTCGGTACCGCGCTGGTGGCGATCCCGGTGGTGATCCTCTGCGCCCTGCTGATCCTGCAGCAGCGCCGTCGCCAGGCCTCCAGCTCGACCTGATTGCCTGCCCGTCCGGTCTGCGGGATCATCGCCTCGACGCGCCGAGGGGGCGGTGCCTTGCGAACGGGGAAGCGAGCATGGCCGACGTTGTGCTGCGGGACCTGGACCCGCTGCTGCTGGAACGCATCAAACGCGTCGCGGTCGCCCGCGGCTGGACCCACGAACAGACCTGCGCCGCTTTGCTGGAGCAGGGCCTGTTCAGCAGTGAACTGGAGGTCCGCTCCGGCTTCGGTGATCCCGAAGTGGACGCGCTCTCCGACGCCATCGCCGCCCTGCAGGCCTTGCCCGCAGGGCAGGGCTTCGATTAGCGGCCGCGCCGCAATGCTGTAGAGCCGAGCCCACGCTCGGCTGCCCGGTAGATCCACGCCCTGCGTGGATGACGCCACCTCACGCCAGGTGGATCGCCCCGAGGATCCGCGGCCCCTTGGCCCCGGTCACGCTCGGCAGGTTGCCGGCCAGCCCGTCCATCGTCCGCTGCGCCAGCCACGCAAAGCCCATGGCCTCCACGTACTCCGGGTCCAGCCCGTGCACCGCGCTGGATTCCACCTGCACCCCCGGCAGCCGCGCCGCCAGCCGTTTCATCAGCTGCCGGTTGCGTACGCCGCCACCACAGACCAACAGGCGCCGGGTCTGCGGCTGCTGCGCCAGCAGCGCATCGGCCACGGTTGCCACGGTCAGCTCCAGCAGGGTGGCCTGCACATCGGCGGCAGCGTATTGGCCTTCGCCCATGTGCACCTCGGCCCAGGCTAGGTGGAACTGCTCACGGCCGGTGCTCTTCGGCGGTGGCAGCGCGAACCACGGGTCCGAGCGCCAGCCGGCCAGCAGGCCCTCGTCTACCGCGCCACTGGCAGCGTACGCACCATCGGCATCGAAGGTGCGGCCGGTATGGCGCTGGCACCAGGCATCCATCAGCGCGTTGGCCGGGCCGGTATCGAAGCCGCGCACTGCGCCTTCGCGCGGGATCAGGGTCAGGTTGGCGATGCCGCCCAGGTTCAGCACCGCACGGTCCTCATCGGCGGCGCCCAGCATGCCAAGGTGGAAGGCCGGCATCAGCGGCGCACCATGGCCCCCGGCGGCCACGTCACGGCGGCGGAAGTCGGATACCGTGGTGATCCCGGTCAGCTCGGCGATGCGGTTGCCATCGCCCAGCTGCACGGTGAAGGCGGGGGTGGCCAGCGGGCGATGGCGCACGGTCTGGCCGTGCGAGCCGATCGCGCGGACCTGGCTGCGGTCCACGCCGGCCTCGGCCAGCAGTTGATTGGCGGCTTCGGCGAAGTTGATCGCGATCCGGGCGTCCAGCTCGCCCAGCTCCTCCAGCGAGTCCAGCGGTCCGCCTTCGCCCAGCGCCACCAGCCGCGCACGCAGCACAGGCTCCCAGCGGGCGGTCAGCCCGTGCACGAAGCGGCAGCCTCCGCCAGCGGGGAACTGCACCAGCGCGGCATCGATGCCGTCGGCGCTGGTGCCCGACATCAGGCCAAGGTACAGGGGGGCGTCAGCGTCGGCAGTCGTGTTCATGGCGGACAAAAAAAAAGGACGCGGCAAGCTTGGGCTGCCGCGTCCTTCTTCGTCAACGCAGGGGTTCAGCCGCGCTTGCGGCCGGTCGCCTGCTTGTCCTTGGCGCTGGCCACCTCGGGGGCGGCCTCGTCGCGGCTGGTCGGTGCCGGGCTGGCGTCGGCGTAGATCAGCTTCTCCATGCCCTGGATGCGGGCCATCGCCGGTGCGGTCTGCGCGCGGAAGGCGACCAGCTCGGCGCCCTTCAGCGGCTCCGGCGGCGGCATGGTCACGGTCAGCGGATTGCGGTGCTCGCCGTTGACGCGGAATTCGTAGTGCAGATGCGGGCCGGTGGCCAGGCCGGTCGAGCCGACATAGCCGATCACCGTGCCCTGGGCCACGCGCTGGCCGGTCTTGATGTTCGCAAAGCGCGACATGTGCCCGTACAGGGTGGTGTGGCCGCGGCCGTGGTCGAGGATCACCACGTTGCCGTAGCCGCGCTGCACGCCGGCGAACTGCACGCGGGCATCGCCGGCGGCCATGATCGGGGTGCCGGTGCGCGCAGCGTAGTCCACGCCCTTGTGCATGCGCATCTTGCCCAGCACCGGGTGCTTGCGCGCGCCGAAAGTCGAGCTCAGCCGGGCGAACGGGATCGGCATGCGGATGAAGCTCTTCTTCAGCGAACGGCCGTTGATGTCGTAGTACTCGGACTTGCCGTTGCGGTCGAAGCGGAAGCCGGAATAGGTCTTGCCACCGGTGGTGAAGGTCGCCGCCAGGATCTTGCTGGTGTCCACCTTCTCGCCTTCGCGCCAGGTTTCATCCATCACCACGCTGAAGCGGTCGCCCGGCTGCAGGTCCTTCGAGAAGTCGATGTCGTACTTGAAGATGTCGTCGGTCATCGTCGCGATCGCCGACGGCGACAGCCCGGCGCGTCGGGCCGCGGCATACAGCGAACTGGTGATCTCGCCGCTGGTGACCACGGTGCGCGTGGAGGTCTCGCGCTGGGTCACCTTCTCCTTGATGTCGTCGCCGGTCAGGCTCAGTTCCACCCGGTTGTCGGCATCGCGGTCGAAACGGATGCTGCGCAGGTCACCGGACAGCGGCATGTCGAAGGCGATCTCGGCGCCCGGGCGGAGCTTGGTCAGCGCCTCGCGTGCACCGGGGTGGTCCAGCACCCGGTGCAGGGTGGTGGCCGGGATGCCCGCCTTGTCGAACAGATCGCTCAGGGTCTGGCCGCGCTCCACGCGCAGCACCTGCCAGCTGTCACCGGGCACCTGCTGCTGGCGGGCCATGGTCAGCGGCGGCAACGGCAGTGCAAGGCTGGTATGGCTGTCGGCAAAGGGGGCGTCGATGGTGTGCGAGAAGCCCGGGACGATCGTTGCCACCAGGGCGCCGATGGTCGCGAACAGGCTGGCGTGCATCCAATGGCGGCGGGTCCATCGCTCATTGAAGGCGGCGGGAAGATGTTGCCTGAGCTTCCGATGCAGGGCGTTGTCGTG
>NZ_CP140571.1:1560000-1562500 GCF_034508895.1 Stenotrophomonas geniculata | reverse complement strand
GAGACACACGGCGGGTGCTAACGTCCGTCGTGAAAAGGGAAACAACCCAGACCCACAGCTAAGGTCCCAAATTTTGTGCTAAGTGGAAAACCATGTGGAAAGGCACAGACAGCCAGGAGGTTGGCTTAGAAGCAGCCACCCTTTAAAGAAAGCGTAATAGCTCACTGGTCGAGTCGGTCTGCGGGGAAGATTTAACGGGGCTAAGCACAGAACCGAAGCTTGGGGTGCATAACTTTGTTATGCGCGGTAGAGGAGCGTTCCGTAAGCCGTTGAAGGTGGATTGAGAAGTCTGCTGGAGGTATCGGAAGTGCGAATGCTGACATGAGTAACGATAATGCGGGTGAAAAACCCGCACGCCGAAAGCCCAAGGTTTCCTTGCGCAACGTTAATCGGCGCAGGGTGAGTCGGCCCCTAAGGCGAGGACGAAAGTCGTAGTCGATGGGAAGCAGGTTAATATTCCTGCACCTCGCGTAAGTGCGATGGAGGGACGGAGAAGGTTAGGTGTACCAGGCGTTGGTTGTCCTGGGGAAAGGCGGTAGGTTTGGATCTTTGGCAAATCCGGGATCCTCTAAGACCGAGCACCGAGACGAGCCTTTATGGCGAAGTCACTGATACCACGCTTCCAGGAAAAGCTCCTAAGCTTCAGCTTACGCAGACCGTACCGTAAACCGACACAGGTGGGTAGGATGAGAATTCTCAGGCGCTTGAGAGAACTCGGGTGAAGGAACTAGGCAACATGGCACCGTAACTTCGGGAGAAGGTGCACCCTTTTTGGTGGCTCATGCGAGCTATAGCTGAAGAGGGTCGCAGTAACCAGGCCGCTGCGACTGTTTATCAAAAACACAGCACTCTGCAAACACGAAAGTGGACGTATAGGGTGTGACGCCTGCCCGGTGCTGGAAGGTTAATTGATGGGGTCAGCCGCAAGGCGAAGCTCTTGATCGAAGCCCCAGTAAACGGCGGCCGTAACTATAACGGTCCTAAGGTAGCGAAATTCCTTGTCGGGTAAGTTCCGACCTGCACGAATGGCGTAACGACAGCGGCGCTGTCTCCACCCGAGACTCAGTGAAATTGAAATCGCTGTGAAGATGCAGCGTTCCCGTGGCAAGACGGAAAGACCCCGTGAACCTTTACTATAGCTTTACACTGAACGTTGAGTTCGTCTGTGTAGGATAGGTGGGAGGCTATGAAACCATGGCGCTAGCTGTGGCGGAGCCATCCTTGAAATACCACCCTGTCGTGCTTGACGTTCTAACCTGGGCCCATTATCTGGGTCGGGGACCGTGTATGGTGGGTAGTTTGACTGGGGCGGTCTCCTCCTAAAGAGTAACGGAGGAGCTCGAAGGTACGCTCAGCGCGGTCGGACATCGCGCACTGTGTGCAAAGGCATAAGCGTGCTTGACTGCAAGATCGACGGATCAAGCAGGTAGGAAACTAGGACTTAGTGATCCGGTGGTTCTGTATGGAAGGGCCATCGCTCAACGGATAAAAGGTACTCCGGGGATAACAGGCTGATACCGCCCAAGAGTTCATATCGACGGCGGTGTTTGGCACCTCGATGTCGGCTCATCACATCCTGGGGCTGTAGTCGGTCCCAAGGGTATGGCTGTTCGCCATTTAAAGTGGTACGCGAGCTGGGTTCAGAACGTCGTGAGACAGTTCGGTCCCTATCTGCCATGGGCGTTGGAGATTTGAGAGGGGCTGCTCCTAGTACGAGAGGACCGGAGTGGACGAACCTCTGGTGTTCCGGTTGTCACGCCAGTGGCATTGCCGGGTAGCTATGTTCGGAAGCGATAACCGCTGAAAGCATCTAAGCGGGAAGCGCGCCTCAAGATGAGATCTCCCGGGGCACAAGCCCCCTGAAGGAACCATGTAGACTACGTGGTTGATAGGTCAGGTGTGTAAGTACAGCAATGTATTGAGCTAACTGATACTAATGATCCGAGAGGCTTGACCATATAACCTCAAGTTGCCTTGGCTTTACGACAACGTCGTAAGAGCATCCAGGTGCACGCTACGTCACAAGAACTACGAGAGGCAGGCGCCTTATCCAGCTGTATCGGATGGCGACGCTCCAACCGCCTCCCTGGTGAAATTAGCGCTGTGGAACCACCCGATCCCATCCCGAACTCGGAAGTGAAACGCAGCTGCGCCGATGGTAGTGTGGCTCAAGCCATGCGAGAGTAGGTCATCGCCAGGGTTTACACCCGAGAACCCCGCTGCATGCGCAGCGGGGTTTTCCTTTTTTTGCAGGCACCCGGTTTCGACCTGGACTTGCGGCAACAACTTCACGAAGAACTTAAAGTTCCTCAAACAAGTTGTTGACAAAGCTGAAAGGCCTGCCATAATAGGCGGCTCGCAACGACGAAAGACCCTCGGGTCCAACGACGAAGCAGCATCGGCAACAACGTCCACCCCGGTGAGACGGCCTTGAAAAAAGGTGTTGACGAAGCAGAAAAGCCGGCTATAATGGGCGGCTCGCTACGAAGGAAACTTCGCA
>NZ_CP140571.1:0-1557500 GCF_034508895.1 Stenotrophomonas geniculata | reverse complement strand
CTAGCCCTTAAGCTGATTTGGTTCTAGGAAAACGCTCTGGAAAGAGCGGCCATAGAAGGTGATAGCCCTGTATCTGAAAGGGCCATTTCAGTGAAGACGAGTAGGGCGGGGCACGTGAAACCCTGTCTGAACATGGGGGGACCATCCTCCAAGGCTAAATACTACTGACCGACCGATAGTGAACCAGTACCGTGAGGGAAAGGCGAAAAGAACCCCGGAGAGGGGAGTGAAATAGAACCTGAAACCGTGTGCGTACAAGCAGTAGGAGCTCCGCAAGGAGTGACTGCGTACCTTTTGTATAATGGGTCAGCGACTTACTGTTCGTGGCAAGCTTAACCGTATAGGGGAGGCGAAGGGAAACCGAGTCTGATAAGGGCGCATAGTCGCGGGCAGTAGACCCGAAACCGGGTGATCTAGTCATGCCCAGGGTGAAGGTGCGGTAACACGCACTGGAGGCCCGAACCCACTCCCGTTGCAAAGGTAGGGGATGAGGTGTGATTAGGAGTGAAAAGCTAATCGAACCCGGAGATAGCTGGTTCTCCTCGAAAGCTATTTAGGTAGCGCCTCATATGTATCCTCTCGGGGGTAGAGCACTGTTATGGCTAGGGGGTCATCGCGACTTACCAAACCATTGCAAACTCCGAATACCGAGACGGACTGTATGGGAGACACACGGCGGGTGCTAACGTCCGTCGTGAAAAGGGAAACAACCCAGACCCACAGCTAAGGTCCCAAATTTTGTGCTAAGTGGAAAACCATGTGGAAAGGCACAGACAGCCAGGAGGTTGGCTTAGAAGCAGCCACCCTTTAAAGAAAGCGTAATAGCTCACTGGTCGAGTCGGTCTGCGGGGAAGATTTAACGGGGCTAAGCACAGAACCGAAGCTTGGGGTGCATAACTTTGTTATGCGCGGTAGAGGAGCGTTCCGTAAGCCGTTGAAGGTGGATTGAGAAGTCTGCTGGAGGTATCGGAAGTGCGAATGCTGACATGAGTAACGATAATGCGGGTGAAAAACCCGCACGCCGAAAGCCCAAGGTTTCCTTGCGCAACGTTAATCGGCGCAGGGTGAGTCGGCCCCTAAGGCGAGGACGAAAGTCGTAGTCGATGGGAAGCAGGTTAATATTCCTGCACCTCGCGTAAGTGCGATGGAGGGACGGAGAAGGTTAGGTGTACCAGGCGTTGGTTGTCCTGGGGAAAGGCGGTAGGTTTGGATCTTTGGCAAATCCGGGATCCTCTAAGACCGAGCACCGAGACGAGCCTTTATGGCGAAGTCACTGATACCACGCTTCCAGGAAAAGCTCCTAAGCTTCAGCTTACGCAGACCGTACCGTAAACCGACACAGGTGGGTAGGATGAGAATTCTCAGGCGCTTGAGAGAACTCGGGTGAAGGAACTAGGCAACATGGCACCGTAACTTCGGGAGAAGGTGCACCCTTTTTGGTGGCTCATGCGAGCTATAGCTGAAGAGGGTCGCAGTAACCAGGCCGCTGCGACTGTTTATCAAAAACACAGCACTCTGCAAACACGAAAGTGGACGTATAGGGTGTGACGCCTGCCCGGTGCTGGAAGGTTAATTGATGGGGTCAGCCGCAAGGCGAAGCTCTTGATCGAAGCCCCAGTAAACGGCGGCCGTAACTATAACGGTCCTAAGGTAGCGAAATTCCTTGTCGGGTAAGTTCCGACCTGCACGAATGGCGTAACGACAGCGGCGCTGTCTCCACCCGAGACTCAGTGAAATTGAAATCGCTGTGAAGATGCAGCGTTCCCGTGGCAAGACGGAAAGACCCCGTGAACCTTTACTATAGCTTTACACTGAACGTTGAGTTCGTCTGTGTAGGATAGGTGGGAGGCTATGAAACCATGGCGCTAGCTGTGGCGGAGCCATCCTTGAAATACCACCCTGTCGTGCTTGACGTTCTAACCTGGGCCCATTATCTGGGTCGGGGACCGTGTATGGTGGGTAGTTTGACTGGGGCGGTCTCCTCCTAAAGAGTAACGGAGGAGCTCGAAGGTACGCTCAGCGCGGTCGGACATCGCGCACTGTGTGCAAAGGCATAAGCGTGCTTGACTGCAAGATCGACGGATCAAGCAGGTAGGAAACTAGGACTTAGTGATCCGGTGGTTCTGTATGGAAGGGCCATCGCTCAACGGATAAAAGGTACTCCGGGGATAACAGGCTGATACCGCCCAAGAGTTCATATCGACGGCGGTGTTTGGCACCTCGATGTCGGCTCATCACATCCTGGGGCTGTAGTCGGTCCCAAGGGTATGGCTGTTCGCCATTTAAAGTGGTACGCGAGCTGGGTTCAGAACGTCGTGAGACAGTTCGGTCCCTATCTGCCATGGGCGTTGGAGATTTGAGAGGGGCTGCTCCTAGTACGAGAGGACCGGAGTGGACGAACCTCTGGTGTTCCGGTTGTCACGCCAGTGGCATTGCCGGGTAGCTATGTTCGGAAGCGATAACCGCTGAAAGCATCTAAGCGGGAAGCGCGCCTCAAGATGAGATCTCCCGGGGCACAAGCCCCCTGAAGGAACCATGTAGACTACGTGGTTGATAGGTCAGGTGTGTAAGTACAGCAATGTATTGAGCTAACTGATACTAATGATCCGAGAGGCTTGACCATATAACCTCAAGTTGCCTTGGCTTTACGACAACGTCGTAAGAGCATCCAGGTGCACGCTACGTCACAAGAACTACGAGAGGCAGGCGCCTTATCCAGCTGTATCGGATGGCGACGCTCCAACCGCCTCCCTGGTGAAATTAGCGCTGTGGAACCACCCGATCCCATCCCGAACTCGGAAGTGAAACGCAGCTGCGCCGATGGTAGTGTGGCTCAAGCCATGCGAGAGTAGGTCATCGCCAGGGTTTACACCCAAAACCCCGCTGCTTGCGCAGCGGGGTTTTTCTTATTAAGTGAAGGCATTGCTTTTCTGGATACCTTCCGCCCCAAGGGCAAGATCGCGAAGCTGGCGCTGCAAGCGCTGCTGCAACCGTCTCCCTGGTGAAATTAGCGCTGTGGAACCACCCGATCCCATCCCGAACTCGGAAGTGAAACGCAGCTGCGCCGATGGTAGTGTGGCTCAAGCCATGCGAGAGTAGGTCATCGCCAGGGTTTACACCCAAAACCCCGCTGCTCACGCAGCGGGGTTTTTCTTTGACCGCCGCGAGCGGCGGCGCCAACCACGGTTGGCGACTACCGATGGCAGAGGGATCAGCGGTAGATCCACGCCATGCGTGGATGCTCCCCGCAAGGAACCAAGGCGCCAACCCAGGTTGGCCGCTACACACAGCAGGCCAGGGTTGGCACCCACCAATGGCGGAGCGCACAAAAAAACGGCGCCCCGTGGGGCGCCGCTCTGCTCTCAACGATGTTCAGTCGAGCATGGCCCGACTTACTTGGCCGGGGCCTTGTCCTTCATCATCGCGTCGCGGGCCGCCTTGAACGGGTTGCCCTCATACCAGTTCGGCCAACGATCGCCGCCGGCCAGCTCCTTGCCGACGCCATACATCAGTTGCAGGTCTTCGACCGTACCGTCCAGCTTCCAGGTGGACGCATCGAATTCGTCCTTCGGCCCGTGGTAACGGTTGGCACCGTAGTCCGCCGCGGCCTTGCGGCCAGCGTCCACGCCACCCTCGCGCAGGTCTTCGCCGCCATCGGCGTACAGGGCCGGCACGCCGGCCTTGGCGAAGTTGAAGTGATCCGAACGGAAGTAGAAGCCGCTCTGCACCGAGGTCTCACCATGCAGCGTGCGGTCCTGGGCCGCAGCCAGCGGCTTGAGGATGTCTTCCAGCTCCGAGCTGCCGAAGCCGGTGACGGTCACGTCCTTGGCACGGCCGGCCACCGACATCGCATCGATGTTGATCACACCGGCGATCTTGTCCAGCGGGAAGGTCGGATGGGAGACGTAGTACTTCGAACCCAGCAGGCCGGACTCTTCCAGAGTCACCGCCAGGAACACCACCGAACGTTCCGGCTTCGGCTCCTGGTGGGCCATCGCTTCAGCCACCTCGAGGATGCCGGCCACGCCGGTCGCGTTGTCGACCGCACCGTTGTAGATGTTGTCGCCGGTTTCACCCTCGTGCTTGCCCAGGTGGTCCCAGTGCGCCATGTACAGCACGGCTTCGTCGGCACGCTTGCTGCCCGGCAAAACGCCCACCACGTTGCGCGACTGCTTCTGCGCGATCTGGCTCTTCAGGTCGACCGCGGCGGTGGCCTTCAGCGGCACCGGCTTGAAGCCGCGCTTGCTCGCATCCTTGTAAGCCTGCGCCAGGTCCAGGCCGGCACCGGCAAACAGCGCCTTGGCGGCGTCGGCGCTCAGCCAGCCCTGCACCGGAATGCGGGCATCCGGGTCATCCTTCGCCGGCAGGTCGTACTGCGGCCCGGCCCAGGAGTTCTTCACCACGTCCCAGCCATAGGAGGCACCGGCAGTGTCGTGCACGATCAGCGCGGCAGCGGCGCCCTTGCGCGCTGCCTCCTCGAACTTGTAGGTCCAGCGGCCGTAGTAGGTCATGCGCTTGCCGTCGAACAGCTTCGCGTCATCGACATGGAAGCCCGGGTCGTTGACGAACATCACGACCGTCTTACCCTTCCAATCCTGGCCGGCATAGTCATTCCACTTCTGCTCCGGCGCATCGACGCCGTAGCCGACGAACACCAGGTCGCTGGCATCGACCTTCACCTCGGCCTGGCCGGTACGGGTACCCACCACCATGTCGGTGCCGAACTTCAGCTCGGTGGTCTTGCCGCCCTGGGTGATCTTCAGCACGGTCGACGCGTCGGCCGTGGTCTCGGTCATCGGCACATCCTGGAACCAGCTGTCACCGTTGCCGGGCTGCAGGCCGATGCGCTGCATCTGGTCGCGGATGTAGTTGACCGTCAGTTCCTCGCCCTTGCTGCCCGGGGCGCGGCCTTCGAATTCATCCGAAGCCAGCGTCTTGACCATCTCGGCGAAGTCGCCGGCGTTGATCTCCGGCGAGAACGCATGGGTCGCCGGCTTGGCAGCGGCGGTGTCGGTGGCCGGCGCGGGCGCCGGCGTGTCTTCGCCTTTGCAGGCACTGAGCGCGGCCGCAGCGGCCAGGCACAGGAGGAGTTTGCGGGGCATCGTCGATTCCTGGAAAACAAAGGGCGGCCGTACCTCGTGTACGACCGGTAACAGCGAGTATCACCGAACCGATGGGCGCGGTGTGCTCAGTCCGCCGGAGCGGTTTCGGTGTCGAACGGGATCGGCTCGGCGCCGGTGACCGGGCCGATGCGGGCCGTGCGGTGCACGTACAGCACCACCTCGCGCTCGAACTGCAACGGGCCGTCGACCACGGCATTCGGGCCGATGATCACGCGTGGCTTGCGGCTGGCGGTCAGCGAGACGCTGAAGTTCGGCTTGCGCACGTGCACACCGCCCTTGACCTGCGAACCGATGCCCACGGTGATGTCACCGTTGACGGTTTCCACGTCGTTGCCGACGCGGCTTTCGACCAGCCCGATGCCACCGTTCACGGTTTCAACGCCGCCTTCGATCTGGCTGCCGCGATCGCTGAAGATGCTGCCGTTGACGGTGCTGACGTTGCCATGGGCGATCACGTCGCGGCCCAGGCGCACACCGCCGTTGACCGTTTCGATCTTGCCGGTGCGCGCGCGATCGGCGACCTTCACCCCGCCGTTGACGGTGTCGATGCTGCCGGTCTCGACGCCTTCGCCGACGCGGATGCCGCCGTTGACGGTGTCCAGCTTGCCGTAGCGCTGGCCGGGTTCGGCGCTGATGCTGCCGTTGACCTTGCTGATGTTCTCCTGGGCGCAGACCGGCCCGGTGGCCAGCAGTACGCCCAACAGCAGCGGAATGGAGAGAGCTTTCATGGGGACCTCGATGGATGTGCGGCTGGCAGGCCGCGTGCGGAGATGTCACCATTCCCCGGTACCCCCTGCAACTGCCTGAAGTCACTGGAAAGCCCTTGCGCAACAACGCCTTCCCATCACGCCGACATCACATCGCCGCTGCCCGCGGCGGGCGCTGCCTGCTGTTGGGGCTGGCCTTGGCACTGGCGTTGCCGTTGCCGGGTGCCGCGCAGACCACGCGCGAGACCGAGCGCAAGCTGCAGAAACTGCGCAGTGAGCTGAAGGGCGTGGCGCAGGAGCGCCGGCAGATCGAAGGCCAGCGTGGCCAGGCCTCGCAGCAGCTGCGCGAGGCAGATGAGAAGGTGGCCCGCACCGGCCGTGCGCTTGCGCAGACGGAAACCGCGCTGCGCGAGCAGGGAAGGGCCCTGGCCGAGGCCGAACAACGCCGCAGCACGCTGCAGGCCAACCTCGCCCAGCAGCATCGCGAGCTGGCCGGCCTGCTGCGTGCAGCCTACCAGCTGGGCAACCACGCACCACTGAAGCTGCTGTTGTCGCAGGACACGGTAGCCGATGCCAATCGCGCCCTGGCCTACCATCGTTACCTGCAACGCGAGCGTGCGCAGCGGATCACCACGCTGACCGCCGACCTGAAGGAACTGGAAGCGCTGCAGGCGCAGATCGCCGAGCGCAAGCAGAAGCTGCAGGGTGCACAACAGGACCAGAAGCAGCAGGCGGCGGCGCTGGAAGCCGACCGTCGCGATCGCGCCAAGACCGTGGCCTCGCTGGACGAACGCTTCAAGGACCAGCGCGAGAAGGAACAGGCGCTGGGCCAGGACGCCAAGGCGCTGGAAACACTGCTGGCCAATCTGCGCGCGGCCGCCGCCCGCGCCGAGGCCGAGCGTCGCGCGGCTGCACGCCGAGCCGCCGCCGAAAAGGCCGCTGCCGAGCGGGCCGCACGCCAGGCCGCTGCGCAGGGCCGCCCGCCGCCGCCGACCAAGGTTCCGCCGGCGGTGGCGTCGGCACCGGCGCCGAAGGTCGGTGGCCTGGGCTGGCCGTTGTCCGGCAACCTGCTGGCCCGCTATGGCGGCAAGCTGCCTGATGGCCGCACCAGCAGCGGCGTGCTGATCGGTGCACCGGCCGGCAGCACCGTCACCGCGGTGGCCGATGGCACTGTGGTGTTCTCCGACTGGATGACCGGCTACGGCATGATCCTGATCGTCGACCACGGCAACGGCTACATGAGCCTGTACGCCCACAACGACACCCTGCTCAAGGATGCCGGCGCGCGGGTCAGCCGTGGTGATGCGGTGGCCAAGGTCGGCAATTCCGGCGGCCAGGGCGTCACCGCGCTGTATTTCGAGCTGCGTCGTGGTGGGCAGCCGGTGAACCCTGACAGCTGGCTGCAGCGGCGCTGAATCCAGCGCTTCCGCGTGCAGGGCGGATTCAACGGGAATTTAGCTGTGCTTCGCGCATAATCGGTGCATGTGCCTTGGGCACCATGCCACCGTCGACAGGAGTGATCCATGCGCGCAGCCCGTACCGCCACCCTCTTGCTGGCCCTGTTGCCAGCGCTGTCCTGGGCGCAGCAGACCGCGCCCGCCCCGAGCCAGGAAACCGGCGGGCAGGCAGCGAGCAGCGAGGAGGCGGTGACCTCGAAGGTGCCGCTGGAGGACATCCGCCGCTTCGTGGCCGTCTACAACGCAGTGCGGGCCGCCTACGTCGATCCGGTCGATGACAAGAAGCTGATGCAGGCCGCGGTGCGTGGCCTGCTGCTCGATCTCGACCCGCACAGCACCTACTTCAACAAGGAAGACGCGCAGGCGTTCGACGAACAGGCCAGCGGCGCCTACGAAGGCATCGGCGTGGAGCTGCAGCAGCAGCCCGACAATGCCAGCATGAAGGTGATTTCGCCGATCGACGACACGCCGGCGGCGAAGGCCGGCATCCTCGCCGGTGACCTGATCATCGCCATCGACGGCAAGCCGATCAGCGCGATCGATGCCAGCGAACCGCTGCGCGGCCCGGCCGGCAGCAAGGTGGTGCTGACCATCGTGCGCGAAGGCAAGCCCAAACCCTTCGATGTCAGCCTCACCCGGCAGACCATCCGCGTGACAAGTGTGCGCAGCCGCCTGCTGGAACCGGGCTATGGCTACATCCGCCTGAGCACGTTCCAGGCCGACACCGGTTCGGACTTCCAGAAGCACGTGCAGCAGCTGCAGAAGCAGTCCGGTGGCCAGCTCAAGGGCCTGGTGCTGGATCTGCGCAGCAACCCGGGTGGCCTGCTGACCGCTGCCGTGCAGGTGGCCGACGACCTGCTCGACAAGGGCAACATCGTCAGCACCCGCGGCCGCATCAGCATCAGCGATGCACGCTTCGATGCGACCCCGGGCGATCTGTTGAAGGGTGCACCGGTGGTGGTGCTGGTCGATGCGGGTTCGGCCAGTGCCTCGGAAGTGCTGGCCGGCGCACTGCGCGACAACAAGCGCGCCCGCGTGGTCGGCAGCCGCACCTTCGGCAAGGGCTCGGTGCAGACCGTGCTGCCGCTGGACAACGGTGATTCGGTGAAGCTGACCACCGCGCGTTATTACACGCCCAGCGGCAAGTCGATCCAGGCCACCGGCATCGTGCCGGAGGTCGAACTGAAGCCTGCGGCGCGCCCGGAAGACGAGGCGCTGCCGGCCAGCCTGAGCGATTACAGCGAAGCGACCCTGCCGGGCCATCTGCGCGGTGACGACGAAGGCACCGAGGGCTACCACGCCGGCGCCGTACTGCCGGGCGATGGCCCGATCAACGACGCGCTGGCTGAGCTGAAGAATCCGGGTTCGGTGGCTGCACGCTTGAAGGCCGAAGCGGCGAAGGCAGATGCGGCGAAGGCCGTGAAGGCCGCAACTGCGAAGCCGGAAGCGAAGGCCGAACCGAAGCCGGAAGCAAAGCCGGAAGCGAAGCCGGAAGCGAAGCCCATTCCGGTCCCGGCCAAGCCCTGAGGGTAGCGCCGGGCTGTGCCCGTCGGACACCCTGCTCATCCAGAGAAGGCGACGCGGCCGAGGCGTCGCCCGATAGAATCGGCCCATGGACGATTCGAACCTGGCGACTACGATCAGTCAACTGCTTGGCCGTGATCAGCTGCCACCTGACCGGGCCGCCACCCTGCTGGAATCCTTGGCGGGCCGACATGGAATCGATCCGCGCTTTGTCTATTGGTGGGCAGGCAAAGCGACGTCTGATCAGACGATCCATTACGACAGCAGTGATGAAGGCCTTTCCTGTCTGGCTGAACTGCTGGCGGAAGTGAACGGCGAAATGTGCCTGGTAGCGTCAGATGAGCGCGCATTGCCGTGGCCGATCTGGACTCTGCAGGCAAGTGAACTGATTCCTTTGCTCGGCGAGTTGCCGTTCTTTGAGTACTTCGTGGTGCTGGATGACGGCGCTACGCTTCTGTTCGATACCCACCACAACACGTTGGTGGTCAGTCGCGAGTGACGCATTCGGCGTCGTCGCGGACGGAGCAGATCCATATCGATGAAGGAGTCGAGCACGCTCGACGCCACGAACGAGCGGGTGAGCGTGACGCCGGCCAGCGGCCGGCACCCCAGGGGTTCAGAAGCCGTGCCGCTTGCGCAGGCGGCGTGCGATCGCGGCGCGCACGTACACGCCGTACAGCAGGCCGAACAGGAAGCCACCGATGTGCGCCCACCAGGCCACCATGCCGAAGCTTGGGCCGATATGGGCGAACACCACCTGCAGGGCGGCCCAGACGCCGATCAGCAGGTAGGCCGGGGCGCGCACGAACTCCAGGAACAGTCCCAGCGGGATCACCACGCCCAGCCGGGCGCCCGGGAACAGGGCCAGATAGGCGCCGATCAGCGCTGACACCGCACCGCTGGCACCGATGATGATCTGGTCCGGGCTGCCCATGGTGTAGATGGCCACCAGATTGGACACCGCACCGCCGACCAGGAACAGCAGCAGCAGGCGCCACGGGCCCAGCACCCGTTCGGCGGGCAGGCCGAAGATCAGCAGGAACACCAGATTGCCCAGCAGGTGTGACCAGTCCGCGTGCAGGAACAGGGCGGTGAACAGGCGCAGCACGCTGCCGTCCTGCAGGGTCGCCCACCAGTCCAGCGGGTGGGTCAGGCCGGTGGACAGGGCGCCCCAGTCCAGCCAGAGGCTGCCCCGGGCGTCATCCGGACGCGAGATCGACCACAGGAACGCCAGCCACAGTGCCGCAAACAGCACGGGCGTGGCCCAGCGCAGGGCTGCCTTCTTGCGCGACGGGAGGGAGACGAACATGGGCACTAGCCTAGCGTGAGGGCGCTTACGGCGGGGATTGTCCTGTTCAGCTTTTGAGACGAAAAAAGCGCCTGCGCTGTTATTGTTTCATTAACAGGTCTGGGTAATACTCGCATACGGCGTCGTATGTCGGGAGGGGAATCCGGCGCGCTCCGAAGGGCCCCAAGGCCCGCCGGGCGCAGGCGCACTCAGAGCACCATCACCGCTTACCGGAGAGAGAGAACTACGATGCAAACCGCTTCCACCATTGCCCGATTGACCCTGCTGGCCGTCGGCGTTGCCGGTGCGCTGGCTGCTGCCGACGCCAATGCCGCTGCCTTCCAGCTGAAGGAAAACAGCGCCAAGGGCCTGGGCCGCGCGTTCGCCGGCTCCGGCAGCGCCGAAGGCGACGCCTCCATCATCGCCGTCAACCCGGCCGGTATGCGCCAGCTCGATGGCACCCTGGTCCAGGGCGACCTGAGCGCCATCAGCTTCAAGGCCGAGTTCAAGGGCCAGGGCCGCAATGCAGCAGGCCGTCCGCAGACCGGTGGTGACGGCGGCGACGCCGGCATGATCGCTCCGGTTCCGGCCGCGTACTTCCACATGCCGATCGGCGAGAAGGCCCACTTCGGTGTGTCGCTGACCGCACCGTTCGGCTTCAAGACCGAATACGACAACGGCTGGGTCGGTCGTTACAGCGGCCTGAAGACCGATCTGAAGGCCATCGACCTCGGCTTCGCCGCGTCGTATGACGTCAACCCGTACGTGTCCTTCGGCGCGTCGGTGTTCGTCGAACACCTGACCATCGAGCTGAGCAACGCCGTCGACTACGGCAGCATCCTGGCCGGTGCCGGCGCTCCGGGCTTCGCCCCGGGCAGCGCCGATGGCACCCTGAAGATCGAGGGTGACAACAATGCCGTGGGCTGGACCGTCGGTGGCCTGTTCTCGATCGACGAGAACACCCACATCGGCCTGAGCTACCGTTCGAAGGTCGAGCACAAGATCACCGGTGGTGATGCGACCTTCAGCGGCGCCGACCGCGCCCGTTCCCTGCTGACCAACTCGCCGCGTACCCGCGGTTGGTTCATGGACACCAGCGGCAAGGCCACGGTGACCATGCCGGCCTCGGCCACCCTGAGCGTGACCCACAAGGTCAACGACCGCTGGACCGTGATGGGCGACGTGACCCGCACCGCCTGGTCGACCGCCTTTGACAGCGTCACCGTCGACTACGCTTCGCCGCAGGCGGATTCGGTCCTGGAGTTCGGCTACCGCGACACCACCTTCGTGTCGCTGGGCGCCGACTACAAGCTGAGCGACACCGTCACCCTGCGCGGTGGTGTTGCGCTGGACCAGACCCCGACCACCGACGCCCACCGCGACGTCCGCGTGCCGGATACCAGCCGCAAGTGGCTGTCGCTGGGTGTGGGCTGGACCCCGTCGCAGAACACCGAGTGGAACTTTGGCTACACCCACCTGTTCACCAGCGATCCGAACGTGAACGTGCGTGCGACCACTGCCAACCAGGGCAACTCGCTGTCGGGCAAGTACAAGGTCCGTGGCGACGTGCTGGCTGCTTCGTTCCAGTACAAGTTCTGATCCAGGCCTCGGCCTGACGCAGTACACGGAAGGCCCCGCGCAAGCGGGGCCTTCTTTTTTTGTGGAACGCCTTGGGGCATCCACGCAGGGTGTGGATCCAGCCGATTGCCTACGCAGCGCGTGGATCCACGACAATAGCGCGATGAACCTGTCCGACCCGAACTTCCAGCTGGAGCTGGCCGCCAACATCGCCGTCGCCGGCTCGATCCTGCTGGCCGGCCGCAACAACGTGCACACCTGGTGGCTGGGCATCGTCGGCTGCGCGCTGTTCGCGGCGGTGTTCGAGCGCTCTCACCTGTATGCAGACATGGTGCTGCAGTTCTTCTTCATCGCCATCAGCGTGCTGGGCTGGTGGCAGTGGCTGCGCGGCGACCACGGTGCACCCCTGCCGATCACCTCATTGCGACCGCGTGCCTGGGCGTGGCTGGCACCACTGGCGGTGGTGGCGACCTTCGGCTACGGCTGGATGCTGACCCGCCTGACCAACGCCTACGCGCCCTACATCGATTCGGCGGTGCTGGTGCTGAGCGTGATCGCCCAGATCCTGATGATGCGGCGCAAGCTGGAGTCGTGGTGGGTGTGGCTGCTGGTGAATACCGTGGCGGTGCCGCTGTACTACAGCCGTGGCCTGCATCTGACCTCGATCCTGTACGTGGGCTTCTGGATCAACGCACTGGTGGCGTTGCGCCACTGGCGCAATCTGATTCGGGTGTAGAGCCGAGCCCATGCTCGGCTGTACCGTTCAAGCCGAGCATGGGCTCGGCTCTACAGCAAGCAATGCACAAAAAACCCCGCTTTCGCGGGGTTTCTCGTTTGCCGCATCAACCGGGCGATCAGTCGCCCAGGGTCAGCAGCGAAGCGTTGCCGCCGGCGGCGGTGGTGTTCACCGTCACCGTCTTCTCGGTGGCGAAACGCAGCAGGTAGTGCGGGCCGCCGGCCTTCGGACCGGTGCCGGACAGGCCCTGGCCGCCGAACGGCTGCACGCCGACCACCGCACCGATCTGGTTGCGGTTGACGTAGACGTTGCCGACGTGGACGCCGTTGCTGATGCGATCAACGGTTTCGTCGATGCGCGAATGCACGCCCAGGGTCAGGCCGTAGCCGGTGGCGTTGATCTGGTCGATCACCGCGTCGAGCTGGTCGCCCTTCCAGCGGATGACGTGCAGCACCGGACCGAACACTTCCTTCTGCAGCTGGCCCAGGTCCTTCAGTTCGTACGCGCGCGGTGCGAAGAAGGTGCCATTGGCGGCTTCGGCGGACAGCTCGGCGGCAGCGATCAGGCGCGCTTCGCGGTCCATGCGTTCGGCGTGGTCCTGCAGGATCTTCAGTGCATCGGCGTCGATCACCGGGCCGACGTCGGTGGACAGCAGGCCGGGGTTGCCGACCTTCAGCTCCTTCATCGCACCGGCCAGCATGGTCATCACCTTGTCGGCGATGTCGTCCTGCACGAACAGCACGCGCGCGGCCGAGCAGCGCTGGCCGGCGGAGGTGAAGGCCGAACCGATCGCGTCCTTGACCAGCTGTTCCGGCAGCGCCGAGGAATCGGCGATGAAGGCATTCTGGCCGCCGGTCTCGGCAATCAGCACACCGATGGCGGCGTCACGTGCGGCCATCGCGCGGTTGATCGCACGGGCGGTGTCGGTGGAACCGGTGAAGGCCACGCCGGCCACGCGCGGGTCGGCGGTCAGCGCGGCACCGACGGTGGCACCGTCGCCCGGCAGGAACTGCACCACCTCGGCCGGCACGCCGGCGTCGTGCAGCAGCTTCACCGCGTAGTAGCCGATCAGGTTGGTCTGCTCGGCCGGCTTGGCGATCACGCTGTTGCCAGCGGCGAGTGCAGCGGCCACCTGGCCCAGGAAGATCGCCAGCGGGAAGTTCCACGGGCTGATGCAGACGAACACGCCGCGGCCGTGCAGTTGCAGCTCGTTGGATTCACCGGTCGGGCTCGGCAGCTTCTCGGCGTGGCTGAACTGCTCGCGTGCCTGCTTGGCGTAGTAGCGCAGGAAATCCACCGCTTCGCGCACTTCGGCGATGCTGTCGGGCAGGCTCTTGCCGGCTTCCTTCACGCACAGCGCCATGAACTCCGGCATGCGCGCTTCCAGCTGGTCGGCGGCGTGCTCGAGGATGGCGGCGCGGCTGGCGGCCGGGGTGCGGTTCCAGGCCGGCTGCGCGGCCACGGCATTGGCCAGGGCCTTCTGCACGGTGGCAGCGTCGGCGGCCAGCCACTGGCCGACCACTTCGCGGGTGTCGGCCGGGTTGGTCACCGGCAGCGCGGCGCCGGCCGGGTTCGCACCCGGTACCAGCGGCGCGGCCTGCCAGGGCTTCACAGCCGCGTTGATCTGCTCGGCCAGGGCGCGCAGTTCGTTGTCGTTGGCGAGATTGGCGCCCATGGAGTTCTTCCTGTCGTGGTTCTGGCTGCGCAGCAGGTCAACCGGCAGCGGGATCTTGGGATGCGGAATCGATTCGAACGAGGACACCATCTCGACCGGATCGCGGATCAGGTCGGCGATCGGCACGCGCTCGTCGGTGATGCGGTTGACGAAGCTGGAGTTGGCGCCGTTTTCCAGCAGGCGGCGCACCAGGTACGGCAGCAGGTCTTCATGTGAACCGACCGGGGCGTACACGCGGCAGGGCAGGTTCAAGCGATCGGCCGGCACCACTTCGGCGTACAGATCGTCACCCATGCCGTGCAGCTTCTGGTGCTCGTACACGCCGCCATTGGCGATGCTGCGCACTGCGGCGATGGTGTGCGCGTTGTGCGTGGCGAACATCGGGTATATCGCGTCGGCATGGGTGAACAGGCGCTTTGCGCAGGCCAGGTAGGACACGTCGGTGTTCTGCTTGCGGGTGAACACCGGGTAGCCCGGATAGCCTTCGATCTGCGCGCGCTTGATCTCGGCATCCCAGTAGGCGCCCTTGACCAGGCGCACCTGCAGGCGGCGACCGGCGCGGCGCGCCATGTCGGCCAGGTGGTCGATCGTGTACGGGGTGCGCTTCTGGTAGGCCTGCACGACCACGCCGAAGCCATCCCAGCCGGACAGCGAGGCATCGGAGAACACCTGCTCGATGATGTCCAGCGACAGTTCCAGGCGGTCGGACTCTTCGGCGTCGACGGTGCAGCCGATGCCGTAGCTCTTGGCCAGCTGTGCCAGTTCCAGCACGCCCGGCACCAGGTCCTTCAGTACGCGCTCGCGCTTGGCGTGCTCGTAGCGCGGGTACAGCGCCGACAGCTTGATCGAGATGCCCGGGGCGTTGTTGACGTCGCCGTCCGGACGGCCGCCGCGTGCCTTGTGATCGCCGCCGATGGCGTGGATCGCACGACGGTAGTCTTCCAGGTAGCGCAGCGCGTCCTTCATGGTCAGCGCGCCTTCGCCCAGCATGTCGAACGAGTAGCGGTAGCTGGCGTTGTCACCCTTGTGCGAGCGCGCCAGCGCTTCGCTGATGGTGCGGCCCATCACGAACTGGTGGCCCATGATCTTCATCGCCTGGCGCACGGCCAGGCGCACCACCGGCTCACCCACGCGGCCGACCAGGCGCTTGAACGCGCTGGGGGCATCGGCGCGGGTGGCGTCGTTCATCTGCACCAGCTTGCCGGTCAGCATCAGGCCCCAGGTGGAGGCGTTGACCAGCACCGAGTCGCTGCCGCCCAGGTGCTTTTCCCAGTCGGCATCGGCCAGCTTGTCGCGGATCAGCTTGTCGGCGGTGTCCTGGTCCGGAATGCGCAGCAGCGCCTCGGCCACGCACATCAGCAGCACGCCTTCCTCGCTGCCCAGGTCGTACTGGCGCATGAAGGCTTCGATGGCGCCCTGGTCCTTGGCACGCACGCGCACGCGGCCGACCAGGTCGGCGGCCAGCGCCTGCACCCTGGCCTGTTCCTCGGCGGGCAGGCGGGCCTGCGCCAGCAGCTCGCGCACATGGCTGGCCTCGTCCTTCAACCAGGCATCGGTGATGGCCTGGCGGAACGGGTTGGGGGGCGCCGGCAGTTCCGGCGACAGCAGCGCGCCGGGACGCGGAGCGTCGTGGGCGGCAGGGGAGGAGGAAGGTGCGTTCATGCCGGTCCGGCCAGTGGAAAACTTGGCGATTTTAATCATTTTTGCGGGTTCCGGAAGTGCCCCGCAGCCACCTTGATGAAGTGCTGATAGCCCCTAGCTGCGGTGGATTCAGCGTGTTCAGCAAGCTCGGAAGAATTTGTGCTGAATTCGTCATTTGTGTCGCCGACCTCATGCTGTGTTGCAGCATGGGAAAAAGTGTGAATGCACCCTTGCTACCGGCGAGAGGGCGGGGCTACCATCGAGACGTTTCCCGCGGCAGGAACGCGGTTGCGACATGATCGAGGTGCTTCCAGCTCCGGATGGGTCAGGTACGCAGCTGCGGCTGCGTCCCCCACGGGCGCTCGATGCCCGGCAGTTCGTCCTGTTGTTCACCGTGTTGTCGGGTGCGATGTGGCTGGTGTCCGCCCTCGGGTGGTTGGCCGGCAATGCATTCGCCCCCCTGTTCGCGCTGCTGTACAGCCTGGTGCTGGCGGCGGCGCTGCGTGCCTTGTGGCGCAGCGGAGAACGGCAGGAGGAGATCCGGGTAGTGCCGGCGTACGTGGAGGTCATTCCCGTACCCGGTGGATCGCCGGTGTTCCGGGCCCACCCCACTGGGTGCGCCTGCTCACCGACGATGAGAGGGTCCGGCTGGCATCCAGCGGCCGGCAGGTGGAGGTGGGGAGTTTCCTCGCGCCGGCCGAACGTCAGACGCTTGCAGAGACACTTGAAAGCTTGCTCGCCGCCAGCGATGGCGGCAACCGACGACGCTAAGGGTCTAGGCAATGAAGCAAAGCAGCAGGTGGGGCACGAAGTGCGTGAACGCGGTTGCCGCAGTGCTGGCGACCGGGGGACTGATGCCGGCGTTGGCCTGGGCCCAGGCGGCCGATCCCAAGCCGTGGCAGCTGAACATGGGCAAGGGGGTGACCCAGACCTCGCGCCTGGCCTGGGAATCGAACAACCTGTCGTTGATCATCTGCACGGTGATCGGCGTCATCGTGTTCGGGGCGATGGCCTACGCCATGTTCAAGTTCCGCAAATCCAAGGGCGCGGTCGCCGCCACCTTCAGCCACAACACCAAGGCCGAGGTGATCTGGACGGTGATCCCGGTGATCATCCTGATCGTGATGGCCTGGCCGGCCACGGCCAACCTGATCAAGATGTACGACACCCGCGATGCCGAGATGACGGTGAAGGTCACCGGCTACCAGTGGATGTGGAAGTACGAATACCTCGGCGAGAACGTCACCTTCACCAGCCGCCTGGACCGCGAGTCCGACCGTGTGCGGCAGAGCGGCGTCGTGCCGACCCGCGAGAGCCATCCGCACTACCTGCTGGATGTCGACAACCGCCTGGTGCTGCCGGTCGATACCAAGGTGCGTTTCGTCATCACCTCCGACGACGTGATCCACGCCTGGTGGGTACCGGCGCTGGGCTGGAAGCAGGACGCCATCCCCGGCTTCATCAACGAAGCCTGGACCAGCATCGAGCAGCCCGGCGTGTACCGCGGGCAGTGCGCAGAGCTGTGCGGCAAGGACCACGGCTTCATGCCGATCGTGGTCGAGGCGGTGTCCAAGGAAGACTTCAAGCAGTGGCTGGCGCAGCGCAAGCCTGCGGCGCCTGCCACGCCGGCGGCACCTGCGGCACCGGCCGAACCGACCGAACCGACTGCACCGGCGGGCGAAGCACCGGCTGCGCCTGCTGCTGCAGAAGCGGGCAGCGCACCTGCCACCGCAGCCAGCGGCGCGTGATGTAAAGCCCGCGGCCGCTCGCGGCCGTGGTGACAACCGATTCTGAGAGGTGTTTTGCAATGGCGCACTCGGCAGTTGGGCACGACGATCACCATCACCACCAGAGCTTCTTCGAGCGTTGGTTCTTCTCGACCAACCACAAGGACATCGGCACGCTGTACCTCGGTTTCAGCTTCATCATGTTCATCATCGGTGCGGCGATGAGCGTGGTGATCCGCGCCGAGCTGGCGCAGCCGGGCCTGCAGTTCGTCAAGCCCGAGTTCTTCAACCAGATGACCACCGTGCATGCGCTGGTGATGATCTTCGGTGGCGTGATGCCGGCCTTCGTGGGCCTGGCCAACTGGATGATCCCGCTGCAGATCGGCGCGCCGGACATGGCGCTGCCGCGCATGAACAACTGGTCGTTCTGGCTGCTGCCGGTGGCCTTCAGCCTGCTGCTGCTGACCCTGTTCCTGCCCGGTGGTGCACCGGCCGGTGGCTGGACCCTGTACCCGCCGCTGTCGCTGCAGGGGGGCTACAACGTCGCCTTCAGCGTGTTCGCCATCCACGTGGCCGGCATCAGTTCGATCATGGGCGCGATCAACATCATCGCCACGGTGCTCAACATGCGTGCGCCGGGCATCGACCTGCTGAAGATGCCGATCTTCTGCTGGGCCTGGCTGATCACCGCCTTCCTGCTGATTGCGGTGATGCCGGTGCTGGCCGGTGCGGTGACCATGCTGCTGACCGACAAGTTCTTCGGCACCAGCTTCTTCAACGCCGCCGGTGGCGGTGACCCGGTGATGTACCAGCACATCTTCTGGTTCTTCGGGCACCCCGAGGTCTACATCATGATCCTGCCCGCCTTCGGCGTGGTCAGCGAGATCATCCCGACCTTCAGCCGCAAGCCGCTGTTCGGCTACCAGGCGATGGTGTACGCCACCGCCGCGATCGCGTTCCTGTCGTTCATCGTCTGGGCCCACCACATGTTCACCGTGGGCATGCCGCTGGGTGGCGAGATCTACTTCATGTTCGCCACCATGCTGATCTCGATCCCGACCGGCGTGAAGGTGTTCAACTGGGTCAGCACCATGTGGCGCGGCTCGCTGACGTTCGAAGCGCCGATGCTGTGGTCGGTGGCCTTCGTCATCCTGTTCACCATCGGCGGCTTCTCCGGCCTGATGCTGGCGATCGTTGCCGCCGACTTCCAGTATCACGACACCTACTTCGTGGTCGCCCACTTCCACTACGTGCTGGTGACCGGCGCGGTGTTCGCGTTGATTGCCGCGGTGTACTACTGGTGGCCGAAGTGGACCGGGCGCATGTACAGCGAGAAGTGGGCCAAGGTGCACTTCTGGTGGTCGATCGTGTTCGTCAACCTGCTGTTCTTCCCGCAGCACTTCCTCGGCCTGGCCGGCATGCCGCGCCGTATTCCCGATTACAGCGTGGCCTTCGCCGACTGGAACCTGATCAGCTCGATCGGTGCGTTCGGCATGTTCGTCACGCCGTTCATGATGGCCGCGATCCTGCTGTCCTCGCTGCGCAATGGCGAGAAGGCCGAGGCGCGTTCCTGGGAAGGCGCACGTGGGCTGGAGTGGACGCTGCCATCGCCGGCACCGGCGCACACCTTCACCACGCCGCCGACCATCCGCCCGGGGGATCTGGCGCATGACGACATCACGCACTGAGGTGGGGCATGCATAACGAGAGCCCGCTGCAGATCTGTAGAGTCGAGCCATGCTCGGCTGACGAAAAGCAGCCGAGCATGGCTCGGCTCTACAACAGCCCGGGCGACGCCCCGGAAAACGGCATCGAACAGCAACGCCGGCGCGCCAGGCGCACGGCGATGTGGGTCGGCGCCATCGCTGTGCTGGTCTACGTCGGTTTCATCCTCAGTGGGGTGATCGGCCGATGAGCGACGCACCGGCCACCGCGACCTCACGCAGTGCCGGGCTGCCGCGCCTGATCGGCGTGGCGGTGGCGGTGTTCCTGCTGACGTTCTCGCTGGTGCCGCTGTATCGCATCGCCTGCGAGAAGGTGTTCGGCGTGCGACTGGAGCGCGGCCCCGGCAGCGAAGCCAGTGCGGGTGCGGCGTCCGGCAAGCGCACCGTACGGGTGGAATTCGATGGCGGCGTCAACTCGCGCCTGCCGTGGTCGTTCCATCCCGAACAGCTGACCATGGACGTGGTGCCCGGCGAACTCAACGAAGCGTTGTACTTCGCACGCAACGACAGCCAGCAGGCGGTGGTCGGCAGTGCGGTGCCTTCGGTGGCGCCGGCGCGTGCCTCGGGCTTCTTCAGCAAGACCGAATGTTTCTGTTTCACCGCGCAGACGCTGCAGGCTGGCGAGAAGCGCGACATGCCGGTGCGTTTCATCGTCGATCCGGATCTGCCGCCGGAGATCAGGACGATCACCTTGTCCTACACCTTCTACCGCAACGACGCGCTGTCCGATCGGCTGGCCCCGGCCGCCACCTCGGAAGGCGCGCACGCCGCACCCTGACCCGGATACCGACATGGCCCAGACACCGACCGACGCCAACGTGTACTTCGTCCCGGCCCAGAGCAAATGGCCGTTCGTGGGTTCCATCGCGATGATGGTGACCATGGTGGGCGTGGCCAGCTGGCTCAACGATGCCAGCTGGGGACGCTGGACGTTCTACATCGGCATCGCGATGCTGGTGCTGACCCTGTTCTGGTGGTTCAGCGACGTGGTGCGTGAATCGCAGGCCGGCAACTACAACCACCAGGTCGATGGTTCGTTCCGGATGGGGATGATCTGGTTCATCTTCTCCGAGGTGATGTTCTTCGGCGCCTTCTTCGGCGCGCTGTTCTACACCCGCAACCTGGGCCTGTCGTGGCTCAGCGGCGAAGGCCGCGGGGTGATGACCAACGAACTGCTCTGGCAGGGCTATTCGGCAGGATGGCCGACCAATGGCCCGGCGGCGATCGGCGGTGCTTTCCAGACCATCCCGGCCTGGGGCCTGCCGCTGATCAACACGCTGATCCTGCTCACCTCCGGCGTGACCCTGACCATCGCACACCATGCACTGAAGGGCGGCAACCGCCGCCAGCTGCTGATCTGGCTGGGCCTGACCGTGGTGCTCGGCCTCGGCTTCCTGACCCTGCAGGCGGAGGAGTACATCCACGCCTACAAGGAACTGAACCTGACGCTCGGCTCGGGTATCTATGGTTCGACGTTCTTCATGCTGACCGGCTTCCACGGCGCGCACGTGCTGCTGGGCACGATCATGCTGATCGTGATGTGGCTGCGTTCGGCCAAGGGACACTTCACCCGCGACAACCATTTCGGTTTCGAAGCCGCCGCGTGGTACTGGCACTTCGTCGACGTGGTGTGGCTGATGCTCTTCATGTTCGTCTACGTGCTTTGACCGCGCACGCATCGGTGGCCTCAGCCGCCGATGCCGTGCGGTTTGATCCAGCCCATGTAGATGCTCACGATCACCAGTACGATCAAGGCCACCGACACCCCGATGCGGCGTGTCAGTGCGTTGACCGTGCGCTTGGTCTGGCCGCGGTCGACCAGCAGGTAATACAGGCCGGCGCCCAGATTCCAGACGATGACGATCAGAAACGCGATTACCAGCAGGGTCTTCAGCGAATCACTCATGCGCGGCTCGAGGGCAGGGTGGATGTGCCTATCTGACCGCGTTTGCGCGGACTTGTCATGATGCGCCAGCACACGCGAGTGCTCGGATGGCTGCTGGCCGTTCTGGCAATGGCCGGTTTCACCGCATTGGGGCTGTGGCAGCTGCAGCGCATGCATGCCAAACAGGCAATGTTGGATGCACAGGGTCCAGCCGCAGCGCAGGTACTGTCGTTGGCGCAGGCGCTGGCAGCGCCCGGTGCGTTGCACGGCGTGGCCGACCACGGTCGCTTCCTGCCCGGCGTGGTGCTGCTGGATAACCAGACCCGGCACGGCCGTGCCGGCGTGAAGATCTACCGCCCGTTCCGCAGTGACGAGGGCAGTGTGTTGCTGGTCGATCTGGGATGGCGCGCGCTGCCGCCTGATCGCACCCTGCCGGATGTGCCGTCGCCACCTTCGCCGGTGGCCGTACGTGGGTTGCTGGCGCCGCCGCCGTCAGCGGGACTGGCACTGGGCCCGGCGTTCTCCACCACCGATGAAGCGGGCCGCTGGCTGGCCAGCCGGTTGCCGGCCGGAGGCCTGGCCCGGGCGCTGGGGGTGCAGTCACTTCCCGATCGTGTACTGCGCCTGGACCCGGCGCTGCCCTTCGGCGACGAACGTGATCTGGACCTGCTGCCGAACACCTTGCCGCCGCAGCGTCATCTGGGCTACGCCGTGCAGTGGTTCGGCCTGGCCCTGACCGTGCTCGTCGTTGCGCTGGTGTTGGAGTGGCGCAGGAGGCGCGCCGTGGCACGACCGGCATCCCGTACCCAACCATGAGAAAATGCCCCGCATGAACACTGCTACGTCCCCGCAGGCGCGCGGCTCTGGCCGCCGGACCCTGGTACTGCTGTTTGCCGTGTTCTTCGGGGCGATGGCGCTGGCTGCCGTGCTGCGCTTCTCCGGCTGGCAGCCCACCGGGCACCGCAATGCCGGCCAGCTGCTGAAGCCGCCGGTGGACCTGCGCCAGCAGGCGCCGACCCTGGCCAGCGGCCAGCCTTATCCGTGGAATCCCGAGGCCCGTACCTGGCGCCTGCTGGTGGCGCCGGCCGGAGTCTGCGACGCGCAGTGCGTCACTTTGTCGCAGGGAGTGGGCAAGGTGTGGCAGCTGTTCGGCCATAACGCCGATAATGTCGAAATCCTGTGGCTGGGAACGCCACCGGCGTCGATCGCCTCGCTGCCCGCGCTGCGGCCGCTGGCACCGTCGCCAGCACTGCGCGCGGCCCTGCCCGGCGTCGACGATCCGGCTGGCCTGCCGGTCTACGTGATCGATCCGAACGGCTTCGTGATCATGCGCCATGCCCCCGGCAGTGACCTGGGTGGCCTGCGCAAGGACATGGCCACGTTGCTGAAACTGAAGTGAGTCCCGTTTGATGAGCCTTTCCGCGCGTCCGGCGCTGCACCGCAATTTCCACCGCCTGGCGTGGTTCGCCATGATCATGACCGCGAGCACGATCATGTTCGGCGCCTTCGTGCGCCTGTCCGATGCCGGCCTGAGTTGCCCGGACTGGCCGACCTGCTATGGACAGGCCACCTGGCCGCAGCACGTGGAAGAGACCATCGGCCATCCGGCAGCGGAGATCCGCCCGCTGGAAACCCACAAGGCCTGGCGTGAGCAGGTGCATCGCTTCCTGGCCGGCGCGCTGGGCATCGAGATCCTGACCCTGGCGCTGCTGGCCACGCGCAAGCGGCGATTCGGAAGCACGGCGGTGGTGACCGCCTGCGTACTGGTGGCCGCCGGCATACCGCTGTACATGATGGGCTGGCACGGCACCGCCAGCGCCTTGGCCCTGATAGGCGAGGCGATCCTGCTGATCGCGGCGCTGCGCTGGAGCAACATCGACCTGGCGCGCGCTGCCCTGCTGACCCTGGCGGTGGTGATCTTCCAGGCCCTGCTGGGCATGTGGACGGTGACCCTGCTGCTCAAACCCATCGTAGTGATGGGCCACCTGCTGGGCGGCATGCTGATGTTCGCGCTGCTGGTGTGGATGGCCTGGCGCGCAACGCACATGCCGATCACCCTGGCCGAAGCACCGAAGCTGAAGTGGATGCTGCGCATCGGTGTGGCGGTGCTGGTCACCCAGATCGCACTGGGGGGCTGGGTCAGTGCCAACTACGCGGCGCTGGCCTGCGGCGGCGGCAGCGCCTCGCTGGACAACTTCCCGCGCTGCGCCAACCAGTGGTGGCCGCAGCACAACTTCGTCGAAGGCTTCACCCTGTGGCGTGGCATCGGCGTGGACTACGAAGGCGGCGTGCTGGATGGCGCTTCGCGTATCGCCATCCAGATGGCGCACCGCCTGTTCGCGGTGGTGGTGGCCGTCTACCTGTTGTGGCTGGGCGTGCGCCTGTTCCGCCTGCCGAGCATGCGTGGCTGGGCCAGTGCGCTGATCGCGCTGCTGGTGCTGCAGGTCACCCTCGGCATCCTCAATGTGAAGCTGGCGCTGCCGCTGGAAGTGGCGGTGGCCCACAACGGCGTGGCCGTTGCCCTGTTGTTCGTGCTGGTCAGCCTGCTGGCCCGCCTGCGTGCCCCGGACTGATTCCATGTTTTCCAATTACCGCCAGTACTGGGACCTGACCAAACCCAAGGTCGTCGCCCTCATTGTCTTCACTGCCCTGGTCGGCATGGTCCTGGCCATCCCCGGCGTGCCCAGCTGGGAGCAGGTGCGCGCCGGCGTGCTCGGTTTCCTCGGCATCTGGCTGGCGGCCTCGGCCGCGGCCGCGATCAACCAGCTGCTGGATGCGCACATCGATGCGCAGATGGCGCGCACTTCGTGGCGTCCGCTGGTGGTGGGCAAGGTCAAGCCGTGGCAGGTGCTGGTGTTCGCCGGCGTGCTGATCGTGCTGTCGATGACCATCCTGGTGCTGTGGGTGAACTTGATCACTGCGGTGCTGACCTTCGCCTCGCTGATCGGTTATGCGGTGATCTACACCGTGTACCTCAAGCGCGCGACCTCGCAGAACATCGTCATCGGCGGCCTGGCCGGCGCGATGCCGCCGATGCTCGGCTGGGCTGCGGTGACCGGCATGCAGGGTTCGTCGGACTGGGCGTACTCGTCGCTGCTGGTGCTGATCATCTTCATCTGGACGCCGCCGCACTTCTGGGCACTGGCGATCTTCCGCCGCGAGGACTACGCCAAGGCCGAAATCCCGATGCTGCCGGTGACCCATGGCGTGGTGCACACCCGCAAGCAGATCATGGTGTACTCGGTGGTGCTGGCACTGGTCTGCCTGCTGCCGTACCTGGTGGGCATGAGCGGTGCGTTCTACCTGGGCGGCGCGATCGTGCTCAACGCCGTGTTCCTCTGGTACGCCTGGCGCATGCTGAACCCGCCGGACGAACTGTTCTCGATGAAGATGTTCTATTACTCCATCGTGTACCTGATGGCGCTGTTCGCCTTCCTGCTGGTGGACCACTGGATCCTGCCCTGGTTGTAAAGCGCCACCTGTAGAGCCGAGCCCATGCTCGGCTGAGGGGGGGATGGAAGAGCAGCCGAGCGTGGGCTCGGCTCTACACTTGATCTCTTCCAGCGGCGTCGCCATTGCTGTTCCTGACCCCAAGGAAAGGAGCGAGCAGGGATGCATACGGTCTTCCGTTGGACCACCGCGCTGATTCTGGCGCTGGGCATGGTCGTGACCGCGCATGCCGACGACACCGCCGCGCAGATCCGCCAGCATGCCGGTGAGCATCGCATCCTAGTACTGGGTGAGTTCCACGGTACCCGCGAGACGCCGCTGTTGGTACGGGAGCTGATGGAGGCCTACGCGGCCGATGGCACGCCGGTGCGGTTGGCATTGGAGCTGCCGACCGACGAGAACGCCGCGCTGGCGACCTATACGGCGTCTGCCGGCACAGCCGAGGCGCGCGCTGCATTGCGTGGCACGACGTATTGGAACGTCCGTAGCCGGATGCATGACGGCCGTCGCAGCGAGGACATGCTTGAGCTGATCGAGGCGGTACGCGTGCTGCGCAGCCAAGGGCGCGACGTGCAGGTGTTCGGCTTTGATCGCGTGCTTCCCGCCGACATGGCCGGCACTGGTACGCGTGACCGGGTGATGGCCGAAGAAGTAAGGGCGCGCGCGCGGGCACTGCCGAAGAACGGGCGGCTGCTGGTGCTGACCGGCAACGTGCATGGCATGCGTACGCAGCCGAAGATGATTGCGTACCCCCCGATGACGGCACTCCTGAAGGATCTGGACCTTTACAACGTGCGTATCGAGGCGTGTGGTGGGGAAGGCTGGGGCTGCACGGCACCTCAACGCTGTGGTGTACGTCCGCTGCCCAGTTACAACGGTGAGTCGCCCAGGCGGCACACTGCCGGTGACCGCAGTTTTGACCTGCAGGTGTGGCTGCCGCGCTTCAGCGTGGCGCGGCTGCTGGACAGCGATTCGGTCTGGTGATCATCCACGTGCCGTTCAACCGCCAGCCGAGCATGGGCTCGGCTCTACAGTAGATCCACGCCATGCGTGATGTTTTCCCGCAGCGGCCCACGCGCCCAGTAGATCCACGCCATGCGTGGATGATTTCCCGGATGGTCAGGGCTTGCGCCGCGCATACCGCTGCGCGATCACGCCGCAGACGATCAGCTGGATCTGGTGGTAGATCATCACCGGCAGCACGATGGCACCGAGGCTGCCACCAGCGAACAACACCTTGGCGATCGGCACGCCTGTGGCCAGGCTCTTCTTCGAGCCGCAGAACACGATGGCGATCTCGTCCTCGCGGTTGAAGCGCAGGCGGCGGGCGATGAAGGTGATCAGCGGCATGGCGATACCCAGCAGCACCGCGGCCACCACTGCCACGGCCAGCAACGAGAGCAGCGGCGTCTTGCTCCACAGCCCTTCGGTCACTGCCTCGCCGAAGGCCGAGTACACCACCAGCAGGATGGTGGCCTGGTCGGTGTAGCGCAGCAGCGCACGCTGCCGCTCCACCCAGCCGGCAATCCACGGCCGCAGCAGGTGGCCGGCCACGAACGGCACCAGCAGCTGCAGCATGATGCCGCCGATCGCGTGCAGCGGATCATGCACGCCGCCGGAGGTGCCGGCCAGCGCGGTCAGCAGCAGCGGGGTGAGGAACACGCCGAGGATGCTCGACAGCGAGGCACTGCACACCGCTGCTGGTACGTTGCCATGCGCCATCGAGGTGAACGCGATGGACGACTGCACGGTGGAGGGCAGGGTGCACAGGAACAGCACGCCCAGGTACAGCTCCGGGGTCAGCAGCCAGCCCGACAGTGGCTTGAACATCAGCCCCAGCAGCGGGAACAGGATGAAGGTGCATGCGAGGATGGTCAGGTGCAGCCGCCAGTGCAGCATGCCGCCGATGATGGACTCACGTGGCAGGCGCGCGCCGTGCAGGAAGAACAGCGCCGCGATGGCGACCGTGGTGACGTCATCAAGGACGATGGCGGCGGCGCCCTTCATCGGCAGCAGCGAGGCCAGGCCAACCGTGCACAGCAGGGCGAGGGTGAAATTGTCCGGTCGCAGGCGCGACCACCAGCGGGTCATGGTGGGCAGAGTCCTTGGTGCGGTGGAGTCAGGGCGAAATGGATGGCGTGGCCAGGCGCTGGCGGGTGGCGGCTTCCAGCGACTTCAGGCCGGCACGCTGGCCGAGCTGCAGGGCCTGTTCCGGGCTGGCGTGTTCGTAACGTGCATTGACCAAGCCGAGCACGGCACCGGCACGGTTGCCGGAGGCGCAGTGCAGCAGCACCGGTCCCTGGCTTTGCCGCAGGGCCTGATGCACGGCGCGCACATTGGCCGCATCCAGCCCCTCTGCGCCGGCCACCGGAATGCGCACATAGCGCAGGCCCAGCGATTCGGCCACGCGGGTTTCATCGAAACCGCGGTCTTCGTCGGGCTGGCGCAGGTCGATCACCGTGCGCACACCCTGTGCAGCCAGTTCGCGCAGTTGTGCGGCACTGGGCTGGCCGCCGGCATACAGGCCGGGGCGGACTTCATTGAGCGGGGTATCCGCGGCCAGGACGGCCAGCGGCAGGCAGAGCGACAACAACAGCAGGCAGGTCAGGCGCAGCAGCATGGTCCTCTCCGTGAAAGCGTCTGCCCCTCTACAGGCGCAGCCCGGCGCGGGCCTTCAACAGCTCGCGCAGTTCGTATTTGTCAGTATCGTCCAGACCCTGCTGGCGCTGCTTTGCCAACAACTCCTCCAGGCGTTGCACCAGCAGCTGTTTCTCCAGCTGAGCCACCGCGTCGTGCAGTTCCTGGGTCCAGCTGGCCTCGGTGCCAGGCAGTGTCTGTGCCGCCAGTGTATGCAGCGAGCCCTGTTCTTCGCGGCCGTCGAAATGTTCCAGCAGGGCGCCGGTGCTGATGTCCGGGCGCTGTTCGACCAGCCCCAGCAGCTCCAGCAGCAGCTCCACGCCGGGCAGGCGCAGGCCCTGGAAGTGATGCTTGCCGCCCAGGGTCAGTGCCAGCGACGGCTGCTGCAGCAGCACGGCGATCGCGCCGCGCACCAGGCTGCGCTTGGCCACCGGTTGAATAGTGCGTGCCGGCTGGCGCTGAGGCATCGAAGCGCGTGCAGCCTGGGCGTTGCCGCCGAGGCCGGTCAGCTGCGCCAGCTGCTGCTTCATCAGGTCGCCGAAGGCACCGTCGGGAATCTGCGCCAGCATCGGCTTGGCCCGCTCGGCCAGGCGCGCCTTGCCGTCCAGCGTGCCCAGGTTGATCTCGCGGGTGAGCTCGTCGAAGAAGAACTGGGACAGCGGCGTGGCCTGCTTCAGGCGTTCGTTGAAGGCCTCGGCGCCTTCCTTGCGCACGATGGTGTCCGGGTCCTCGCCATCGGGCAGGAACAGGAAGAAGGCCTGGCGGCCATCCTTCATGCGCGGCAGCACCGACTCCAGCGCCTTCCAGCCAGCACGGCGGCCGGCGGCGTCGCCGTCGAAGCAGAAGAACACGTCCGGCGCGTTGCGGAACAACAGCTCGGCATGGTCCGGCGTGGTGGCCGTGCCCAGCGTGGCCACTGCCTGGGTGACGCCGAACTGGAACAGCGAGACCACGTCCATGTAGCCCTCGACCACGATCAGCCGCTCGATCTTCTGGTTGGCCTGGCGCACCTGCCACAGGCCGTACAGCTCGCGGCCCTTGTGGAACAGCGCGGTTTCGGGCGAGTTGAGGTACTTGGGGCCGTCGTCCTTCTCGAACACGCGGCCGCCGAAGGCGATCACCCGGCCACGGCGGTCGAAGATCGGGAACATCACCCGGTCGCGGAACTTGTCGTAGACGTGGCCGCGGTCGTTCTTGGAGAACAGGCCGGCGCGGTCGAGCAGTTTCATGCGCCGCTCGTCCTTGCCCAGCGCATCGCGCAGGCCGCTGTAGCCATCCGGCGCGTAGCCGATCTGGAAGCGTGCGCGGTTCTCTTCGTCCACGCCACGCCCATCCAGGTAGCTGCGTGCCTTTTCGCTGCCCTGCAGGTTGCTCTGGAAGAACTTCGTGGCCGCCTCAAGCGCCGAATACAGCTCGCGGCTGTCGTCCTGCTGCTGGGGGCTGCGTGGGTTCTCGCTGCGCGGCACTTCCATGCCTGCGCGCTTGGCCAGTTCATCCACCGCGTCGAGGAACTCGAGGCGGTCGTAGTTCATCAGGAAGCTGATCGCGGTGCCGTGCGCGCCGCAACCGAAGCAGTGATAGAACTGCTTCGTGGGCGAGACCGTGAACGACGCCGAGCGCTCGTCATGGAACGGGCAGCGCGCTGCATATTCCTTGCCCTGTCGCTTCAACGGCACGCGGCTGCCCACCACCTCGACGATGTCGGAGCGGGCGAGCAGATCGTCGATGAAAGCGTCGGGGATACGGGCCATGGGCAACAGAACGGGGCGCGGCCGCCAGGGCGCGCAGCAGGGGCGGCAGGTTCCCCTAGTTTACTCGCTGGCGACGCCGGGACTGGCCTGTTCGGCCTCGACCCCGGCCTTGGCCAGCTGAGCCCGTGCATGCAGGCGCTCGTCGATCACCGCGGTCATCAGCGCGCCGACGAAGAACACGGCGGTGGCGTAGTAGATCCACACCAGTGCGATCACCAGCGCACCCATCGAGCCGTAAGCGCTGCCCGGGGCCACGGTGGCGATGTAGACGCCGATGCCATACCGGCCCAGGGTGAACAGCACCGAGGTGATGGCGCCGCCGATGAAGGCCTGGCGCCACGCCACGCGGCGGTCCGGCAGGTAGTGGTAGAGGAAGGCGAAGGCCAGCGTGTAGAGCAGCAGCGAGGTCAGGTAGCCGATCGCCGGCAGCACCGAGGGCAGCTGCGCGAACACCACCTGCAGTGCAGTGGTGGCGGTCATCGAGAGGATCAGCAGGAAGCCCAGTGCCAGCACCACGCCGAACGAGAACACGCGCTTGCGCAGCCAGGCCTTGACGCCTTCCAGGCGCTGGCCGCTGGTGTGGAAGATCCGGTTCAGCGCGTTCTGCAGCTGGGCGAACACGGCGGTGGCGCCGATGAACAGCAGCAGTGTGCTCCACAGCCCGGCCAGCGAACCCACGCTGGGCTGGCTGTTGGCGTTGTGCAGCACGGTGTCGGCGACGCTGGCCACGCTGCTGCCGGCCACCGAGCCGATCTGGCTGATCAACGTCTGTTGTGCAGGCGGGTACAGCGAGGCGGTCAACCACAACAGCAGCACCAGCAGCGGTGCCATCGACAGCAGGGCGTAGAAGGAGACCGAAGCGGCCTGGGTCAGCACATCGATTTCGACGAAGCGCTTGGCGACCGCCATCGGAAAGCTGTCCTGCAGGCGGTCAGCGTAGTGGCGAAGCCGTGCGGGGAAGCCGTGGGGACGCGAGCCGGTGGGGGCGTTGGATTGCTCGACCATGGGGATGTTGTAGCAGCCGGGGGTCGAAGGTGCGGTGAAGCGGATGCATCAATGGGGTCAGAGCCCTTCCGCGATGCGAAAGGGATCCGACCCCGGCAATGGCTTATGCCAGCAGCTGCTTGACCAGCTTGGACACCAGGCCCATGTCGGCCTGGCCGGCGAGCTTGGGCTTCAGTGCGCCCATCAGCTTGCCCATGTCGGCCGGGCCGGAGGCGCCGGTCTCGGCAATGGCGGCCTGGATGGCGGCCACGATCTCGGCCTCGCCCATCTTCGCCGGCAGGTAGGCTTCGATGACCACGATCTCGGCGCGCTCGATCTCGGCCAGGTCCTCGCGGTTGGCGGCCTCGTACTGGTTGACCGAGTCCTTGCGCTGCTTGACCATCTTGTCGAGCACGGCGATCACGGCGGTGTCATCCAGTTCAATGCGCTCGTCCACTTCGCGCTGCTTGATGGCGGCATTGATCAGGCGGATCACGCCCAGCTTGTGCTTCTCGCCCGCCTTCATGGCGGCCTTCATGTCTTCGGTGAGCTGCTGCTTCATGCTCATGAGGAACCTCGTGGTGGTAAGTGGGGCGGGGCGGATGCCCGAACCCGGAAACGCAAAAAGCCGGCGACGCTCGCGCGTGCCGGCTTCGGCTCCATCGCGACAGGCAAGCCCGCCGCAATGAAGATGCGTCCGATCAGTACAGGCGCTGACGCTTGGTGACGTCGCGCGACGAGCGGCGCAGCTGACGCTTCACAGCAGCGGCAGCCTTGCGCTTGCGCTCCTGGGTCGGCTTTTCGTAGAACTCGCGCTTGCGGGTTTCGGCCAGCACACCGGCCTTTTCGCAAGTGCGCTTGAAGCGGCGAAGAGCAAACTCGAAGGGCTCGTTCTCGCGGACTTTGACGCTGGGCATGGAATCTCCGGGACACAGTAGAACCGGGTCACGCCCGGCGAGCCGCACATTATAGCGGCGAATAGACAAACTGCAAGCGGCCAACCCTGAATACGGGCCGGAAGTTCGAAAGCAGTGAGATCTGCACATCCCCCGAGGGGGCGGCAGGGGCGTCATAATAGCAGGCATGCGAGTCCTTGGCATCGAATCTTCCTGTGATGAGACCGGCGTGGCGGTGTATGACACCGACCTGGCCGGCAGCGCGGCCCTGCGCGCCCACGCGGTCTACAGCCAGATCGCCCTGCATGCCGAGTACGGCGGTGTAGTGCCCGAGCTGGCCAGCCGCGACCACGTCCGCAAGCTGCTGCCGCTGGTGCGCCAGACCCTGGCCGACGCCGGTCTGGGCGTAGACGACATCGACGGGGTGGCCTATACGGCGGGTCCGGGCCTGGTCGGCGCGCTGCTGGTGGGCGCCGGCGTGGCCCGCTCGCTGGCCTGGGCGCTGGAGGTGCCGGCGGTAGGCGTACACCATATGGAAGGCCACCTGCTGGCCCCGCTGATGGAAGACGATCCGCCGGAAGCGCCGTTCGTGGCGCTGCTGGTGTCCGGCGGCCATACCCAGCTGGTGGCGGTGGACGCCATCGGCCAGTACCGCCTGCTGGGCGAGACCCTGGACGATGCGGCCGGCGAGGCCTTCGACAAGACCGCCAAGCTGATGGGCCTGCCGTACCCGGGTGGCCCGCAGCTGGCCAGGCTGGCCGAGCAGGGCACGCCGGGTGCGTACCGCTTCGCGCGGCCGATGACCGACCGCCCCGGGCTGGATTTCAGTTTCTCCGGCCTGAAGACCCAGGTGCTGATGGCCTGGCGCGACAGCGACCAGAGCGAACAGACCCGCGCCGACATCGCCCGTGGCTTTGAAGACGCGGTGGTCGAGACCCTGTCGATCAAGTGCGAGCGCGCGCTGGAAGCGGCCGGGACCAACGTGATCGTGGTGGCTGGCGGCGTGGGCGCCAACAAGCGCCTGCGCGCGCGCCTGCAGCAGATGGCCGAGCGCCTGGGCGGCCGCGCCTGTTTCCCGCGCCCCGCGCTGTGCACCGACAACGGCGCGATGATCGCCTTCGCTGGCGCGCTGCGCCTGCAGGCCGGCCAGCACAGCCCGCCGAAGGTGGACGTGACCCCGCGCTGGGACATGGCGACCCTGCCGGCGGTCTGATCCGGCAGCGCCGGGCCACGCCGGGCGGACGTATTACCGACGCCCTGCCAACGGCGACGCCGCCAGCACGGTCGTCGCCCGCTCATGGCGCTGCAGCCAGCCCAGGGTGTGCGGGCAGCGGGCGTGGATCAGCCGCCCGATCGCGGCCAGGTCGGCACCGAGGTCGCGTTCCAGGATGGGTTCGTGGTGCGCGATCCGGTTGCGCAGGTGGCGGATGCGTCCAATGTCTGCGTGGATGGCTTTCCTGATGACACTGGGATGTGCCGAAGGCGCATGACGTAGAGCCCCACCAAGTGCGGGTATCCACAGGGTGGAGTCGAAGCGACATGTAAAGAGCTGCTGCCAGAACACCATTGGCAGGTTGGCGACGATCTCAGGTGTATCGGTTACGCGGGTGGCAAGTTGTTCCAGTGCCGTGCGTGGAGAAGTACTGGATGAAGTTGGCAGTCTGCGTCGGAAGGCATCATTCCACGGCCAACGCGGGCCGTGCTGTCGGGTAAGCACAGCTGCAGCGGCGTTGCGAATGACCACCTCGCACAGATGGACCGGCATCATCAGCGCACCGCACATCCGCATGTTCCAGAGATACAGGGAATCGGCAGTGACGTCAGGGCTGCAGGTCGATGCGATTCTCTCGTAAGTCGACAGGCGCTCCGCTGACAACGCGCGCCGCAGTACATCGTATGGAGCCATCGTCATGTGCGGTGGTGAAGGAGGGCTCAATGTTCGCGAGAGTGGGCGGCGACCACCATCAGGGAACGTAGTTGTCCGCGCGGCTGATTTCCTGCGTTTCGCCTCGGGCGAATACCTGACCTGCCCTGTCGGAATTGGCCTTGACCGACGATCTGGTCCTTGCCTAATCTGCGTGCCTGCGCCACCGGGACTCGCGGCTGGATTCCAGCTCCCCCTGGGGACAAACGGTAGTACCAAAGGGCCCTGCTAGCGGGGCCCTTTGTCTTTTCCGGGCCCGCCCCGTGCCGGCCACCCATCGCCCGTTCCGGGCAGCGTCACCGCCGTGCCGTTACCATGGCCCCCTGTATTCGGGCGGGTAAGCGCAATGGACAAGGTTTTCATCGAGGGGCTGACGATCGACGCCCTGATCGGTATCTACGATTGGGAGCGACGGATCCGCCAGGACCTGGTGTTCGACCTGGAAATGGGCTTCGACAACCGTCGCCCTGCGGCTACCGATGACATTGCCCACACCCTGAACTACAAGGCGGTGAGCAAGCGCCTGGAGCAGTTCGTGCGCGAATCGGAATTCGGTCTGGTCGAGACCCTGGCCGAGCGTTGCGCGCAGATCGTACTGGAGGAATTCGACGTGAAGTGGCTGCGCCTGAAGCTGAGCAAGCCCGGTGCGGTGCGCGGCGCGCGCGCGGTGGGCGTGATCATCGAGCGCACGCGGGACTGACCCGGTAGTGCCGGCCGCTGGCCGGCAACCTCAACATCAATGAAGGAAGAAGGAGACAACTGATGGTGGACGCGGTGGTGGCGGTACAGTGGCTGGAAAAGCTGCAGAACACACTGGAACCCTATCCCGGCGCCTACCTGGCGTTGATGATCTCGGCGCTGCTGATCGCCGCCGGCCTGGCCAACTGGGTGACCAAGCGCATCCTGGTGCGTGGCCTGCGGCGCCTGCTGCAGCGCCTGCCGGGTGCCGAGTCCGGGCGTGGCAGCCATTTGATGCGGGTCATTTCGCGCCTGTCCAACGTGGTGCCCAGCCAGGTGATCGCCTCGGGCATCACTCTGATCCCCGATCTGCCGCCCGGCCTGGTCAACGTCATCATCAAGCTGTGCATCGTGTGGGCGGTACTGACCGTGTCGATGGCGTTCTCGCATGCGCTGGACGCGGCCAACAGCCTGTACGAGCGCAAGCCCGACGCGCGGAACAAGCCGATCAAGGGCTACCTGCAGGTAGTCAAGATCGTGGTGTTCGTGGCCGCCGGCCTGTCCATCATCGCCACCCTGCTGGGGGTGAAGCTGGGGCCGCTGGTCACCGGCCTGGGCGCGGCCACGGCGGTGCTGATGCTGATCTTCCAGGACACCATCCTGTCGCTGGTGGCCAGCGTGCAGATCAGCGGCGATGGCCGCGTGCGCATCGGCGACTGGATCGAGATGCCCAGCCAGAACGCCGATGGTGATGTGATCGACATCGCCCTGCACACCATCACCGTGCAGAACTTCGACAAGACCATCACCACCATCCCGACCAAGAAGCTGGTGACCGAGTCGTTCAAGAACTGGCGCGGCATGCAGGAGGCCGGTGGCCGCCGCATCAAGCGCGCGCTGTACCTGGACCAGCACAGCGTCGGATTCCTGGACGAGGGCGACCTGGCCTTCCTCGGCCAGTTCGCGCTGCTGCGCGACTACCTGCAGGACAAGGAACAGGAGCTGGGGCAGTGGAACGGGCGCCTGCGCGAGCAGGGCGTGGCCGAGGTCAACAGCCGCCGGGTGACCAACCTGGGCACCTTCCGTGCCTATGTGGAGCGCTACCTGCGCAGCCATCCGGGCATCCACACCGACATGACCCTGCTGGTGCGGCAGCTGCAGCCGACCACCGAAGGCCTGCCGCTGGAGCTGTACTGCTTCACCCGCAGCACCGCCTGGGGCGAGTACGAGGCGGTGCAGTCGGACATCTTCGACCACCTGCTGGCGATCCTGCCGGCCTTCGGCCTGCGCGTGTTCCAAGCCTCCAGCGACGCCATGTTGATGGCCGGGCAGCGCCAGTTGGCCGGCTCGGAGTAAGCTGCGGTGCCCCCGGCGGGTCCATACGGTCCCCGCTGGTGGCTGAAACTGAATGAAGAAACCTCTCGCCAAACGGCTCGGGATCGCTAGAATGCCGGGCTTGTAAACGTTTTCATCAAGGACTGCCGGTGGCCTCCGATCGCATCGAATCCCTCATTGCCCAGATGACCGTCGAGGAAAAGGTCGGCCAGCTGGGTGTCTTCGCAGACATGGTCCGCCCGTTCGCCCCGGACGTGAACCCGGAAGCCAACGTGCGCAATGCCGACCAGGTGCTGCAGCAGGTGCGCGAGGGCAAGGTCGGGTCCCTGTTCAATGGTGTCGGCGCCGAACTGGGCCGCCGCATCCAGCAGGTCGCCACCGAGGAGAGCCGCCTGGGCATCCCGGTGATCCTGGCTGCCGACGTCATCCACGGCATGCGCACCGTGTTCCCGATCCCGCTGGGCGAGGCCGCCAGCTTCGAACCGGAGCTGGCCGAGCGCACCGCGCGCGCCACCGCCATCGAAGCCACCGCTGCCGGCCTGCACTGGACCTATGCCCCGGCCGTGGACATCGCCCGCGACCAGCGCTGGGGCCGTGGCGCCGAAGGTGCCGGTGAGGACGTGGTGCTGGGCTGTGCGTTCGCCGCCGCCCGCGTGCGCGGCTTCCAGGGTAGCGACCTGCGCGCCGCCGATTCGCTGCTGGCCACGCCGAAGCACTTCGCCGCCTACGGCGCGGTGATGGCCGGCATGGAATACAACATGGTGGACATCTCGCCGCAGACCCTGCGCGATGTGCACCTGCCGCCGTTCAAGGCCGCCTTCGACGCCGGCGCGATCACCGTGATGTCCTCGTTCAACGACATCAACGGCGTGCCGGCCAGCGCCAATGCCGAACTGCTGACCGACATCCTGCGCGGCGAATGGAAGTTCCCGGGCGTGGTGATCTCTGATTACACCGCCGACATGGAACTGGTCGCGCACGGCTATGCCGCCGATGATCGCGATGCCACCGCCAAGGCATTCACCGCCGGCCTGGACCTGAGCATGCAGAGCGGCTTCTACGCCGAGCACCTGCCGGGCCTGGTCGAGAGCGGCGAGGTGCCAATGGCGGTGCTGGATGAGGGCGTGCGCCGCATCCTGTGGCTGAAGGAAACCATCGGCCTGTTCGACGACCCGTACCGTTCGCTGGACCCGGCGCGCGAAGCGGATACCTCGCACCTCGCCGCACATGACGAACTGTCGCGCGACGCCGCGCGCCGTTCGATCGTGCTGCTGAACAACCGCGACAACGTGCTGCCGTTGCAGAAGACCGGGCAGAAGATCGCGCTTATCGGCCCGTTCGTGCAGGACCGCGAGAACATTGAAGGCTGCTGGACGCTGTTCGGTGACAAGCAGCGCTACGTGGATCTGGAAACCGGCGTCCGTGCCGCCATCGGTGACGAAGCGCTGCTGGAAATCGTGCCGGGCTGCGAACTGGAAACTGCCATTCCGGGCGGCACCGAAGCAGCCGTGGCTGCCGCTCTGCGCGCCGACGTGGTGGTGCTGGCGCTGGGCGAACCGCAGCGCTACAGCGGTGAAGCGCAGTCGCGCGTGGAGATCACCCTGCCGCCGGCCCAGCAGGCGCTGGCCGAGGCCGTGGCGATGACCGGCAAGCCGCTGGTGGTGCTGCTGCGCAATGGCCGCGCGCTGGCGCTGCAGGGCGCGGTGCGCAATGCACAGGCGGTGGCGGTGACCTGGTACCTGGGTACGCAGACCGGCCATGCCGTGGCCGATGTGCTGTTCGGCGACTACAGTCCGTCCGGCCGCCTGCCGGTCAGCTTCCCGCAGGTATCCGGCCAGCAGCCGTACTTCTACAACCACCCGCGCACCGGTCGCCCGGAACTGCCGACCATGTCGGAGTTCAAGGCCCGTTGGCGCGAGATTCCGAACGAACCGCTGTACCCGTTCGGCCATGGCATCGGCTACACCAGCTTCGCCTACGGCGTGCCGCAGCTCAGCGCGGCGCAGTTGGGCTGGGACGACACCCTGACCATCACCACCACGCTGACCAACAGCGGTGATGTGGCCGGCGAGGAAGTGGTGCAGTTGTACATCCATGACCGCGTGGCCAGCCGCGTGCGTCCTGTGCGTGAGTTGAAGGACTTCCGCAAGGTGGCACTGCAGCCGGGCGAGTCGACCGAGGTGGTGTTCACCCTCACCCGCGAGCAGCTGTCGTTCACCGGCCGCGACGGCGTGCTGCGCGCCGAGCCGGGCGTGTTCGACGTGTGGGTATGCGCCTCGTCGGCGGCCGGTGAAGCGGTGCAGTTCGAGCTGCTGAAGGGCTGATTGCGCCCTCATCCACGCATGGCGTGGATCTACGGCAAGCGGTAGCGCCGGGCCACGCCCGGTGTTGCTGTGCTCACATTGCACGAACACGCCGGGCGTGGCCCGGCGCTACCATCGGGTTCCCTGTTTCGATGGAGCGCGCGCATGCGCCGGATGGCCTGTCTGATTCCCGCCCTGATGCTGGCCGCCTGTTCGCAGCCGGCGCCGCCGGCCGAGCCTGCGGCGGATGCTCCGCCGCCGATGGAGGCCAGTGCTGCAGCGACGCCTGCGGCACCCCCCGCTGAGCCCACCGCCGCCGCACCGGCCGCGTCCGAAGCGGAAGCGCCCGCCGAAGACGCACGCGCGCGCATCGAGTCGCTGCTTGGCGATGCGGCGCAGTACGAAAAGGTGTTCAACGCGTTCAAGACCGCGGTGGTCGGCGGTGATCGTGCTGCCGTGGTCGAGGAAGTGCACTTCCCGTTGAACATCAGCGGCGGAAAGAAGATCACCGGCCCCGGTGAGTTCCAGCGCAACTACGAAAAGATCATCACCCCGGCGGTGGTCAAGGCGGTGTCCGAACAGGACTTCGGCAAGGTCTTCGTCAACCAGCAGGGCGTGATGATTGGCGATGGACAGGTGTGGTTGAACGGGCAGTGCCTGGACCAGGCCTGCACGAAGACCGAGGTGAAGGTCATCACCATCCAGTAAACGGAAACGGCCCCGCATGCGGGGCCGTTCCGGGAAAAGGTGCCGATCAGGCCTTCGGCGTCAGCTTCAACAGGCGCGCCTTGCTGCCATCTTCCAGCAGCCACAGCGCGCCATCCGGACCCTGTTCCACTTCGCGGATGCGCTCGCCCATGTTGAAGCGTTCGGCCTCGCGCGCGCTGTCGCCGTCGAACGCCACACGCACCAGCGAGGTCGACGACAGCCCACCGATGAAGCCGCTGCCCTTCCACTGCGGGAACAGGCTGCCGCTGTAGATCACGAAGCCGGCCGGCGAGATCACCGGCGTCCAGGTCACCTTCGGGGCGGCGAATTCCGGACGCGTGTCGTGGTCAGGAATCGGTCGGCCGTCGTAATGGTCGCCGTTGGAGACGATCGGGTAACCGTAGTTGGCGCCGCGCACGATCAGGTTCAGTTCGTCGCCGCCGGCCGGGCCCATCTCGTGTGCCCACAGCTTGCCGTTGGCGTCGAAGGCCATGCCGAGGATGTTGCGGTGGCCCAGCGACCACACCTGCGCAGCCACGCCGCCCTGCGAGGCGAACGGGTTGTCGGCCGGCAGGCTGCCGTCATCGTTGAGGCGGATGATCTTGCCGAGGTTGCCGCCCATGTCCTGCGCCGGATCGAACTTCTGCCGCTCGCTGGAGCTGATCCACAGCTTGCCGTCCGGGCCGAAAGCGAGGCGGTGGCCGTAGTGGCCCTCACCGCTGACCTTGGGGCTCTGCCGCCAGATCACCTTCAGGTCCTTGAGCTGGCCGGCGCCGTTGGCGTCCAGCGCCAGCGTGGCACGGGCCACGGCAGCACCGCGGGTGTCCAGCGTGCCTTCCTCGGCGTAGCTGAGGTACACAACGTGATTACGGGCGAAATCGGGATGCAGGATGATGTCGCCGAAACCGCCCTGGCCACCGTAGGCGACCTTCGGAACGCCGGTGATCTCGTGCTTCTGGCCGCTGGCCAGATCCAGGTGCTGCAGCTTGCCGCGCTTCTCGGTGACCAGCAGGCTGCCATCGGGCAGGAAGGTCATCGCCCACGGCTGGTCAAAACGGCTGACTTCGGTGGCGGTGAACGGGCGCTGGTCGGCGGCGGCGGATGCCGTGGCCGTGGCCTGGGCGCCGTTGGCGGCCGGGTCGGCGGCATTGCAGGCGGAGGTGGCGAGGATCGGCACCAGGCCGAGGGCGAGCAGCAGGGGCATGCGGGTCATGGGTATCTCCAGGGCGGGGATGCGGATGGCCGGGCTGTCCCTTGTATACCACTGGAGGCGTGATCGTCGTGGCCCGAAGGTCCTGCGCCCCCCCCTGTGCGACGGCGGCGGGATCGTCTAGGGTGGGCACGCCCGGGCAACGCGTGCCCGACTGCCTGCCAAGGATCTGCAATGAACACTGCCATGCCCCACAAGCCGTCCACCGCCTTCATCGCCGCCTCGTGGGTGGCCCTGTTGCTGGGCGCGGCGGCCTACCTGATCGGCCTGTTCAACGCCGCCACGATGGCGCTCAACGAGAAGGGCTACTACCTGACCCTGCTGCTGTTCGGCCTGTTCGCGGCGGTGTCGCTGCAGAAGAGTGTGCGTGACCGCGTCGAGGGTATTCCGGTGAGTGGTTTGTACTACGCGTTGTGCTGGTTCGCGCTGCTGTCGGCGCTGATGCTGCTGCTGGTTGGGCTGTGGAATGCCACCCTGGCATCGAGCGAGAAGGGCTTCTATGGCATGGCCTACGCGCTGTCGCTGTTCGGTGCGGTGGCGGTGCAGAAGAACACCCGCGACCTGATCGCCGCCGGTGGCGGTGAGAGCAAGCGCAGCGCAGGCGTGCCGCCGCTGCCGGAACAGGAGTGATCGATCCGGTGTAGAGCCGAGCCATGTTCGGCTCAGTCGAGCATGGCTCGACTCTACAGACGTGGTGCGAGAGCCGAGCGTGGGCTCGGCTCTACAAAAGCATGGCGTTATCGCTTCAACCGCGGATCCGCCAGCTGTGCATCCTCCCAGCCACGACGCACCGCACCGCGCGCCTGCGCCCATTCCAGCCGGCTGCGGCCACGCTCGCTGGCCCAGCGTGATTCCAGTTCGCGCTCCACTTCCTCGTAGGCGCGGATCATGTCCTGTGCGCGAGCCGCATGTCCGATACGGTAGGCAGGCTCGTAGTCCTCGAAGAACAACTGGTCGTCGTAGTACGGCTCGGCCGTGTAGCGTTCGCGCCAGTAGTTGCTGACCGCATCGCGCGGGGTGCTGTCGTCCGGTACGCGGCCGGGGATCTGGTACTCGGTCATGGAAGGCTCCGTTGTGGACGAAGCCTGAACGTGCCTGCGTGGCGGTTAACGGCCCGGTCCGGCAGCGTGATAACCAGATCAATCCGCCGGGCATGCCGCGGCGTTACCGATCACCCGGCGTCGGCATCCTTGCGCGGCAGCTTGTAGATCACCGCGCCGATGGCAAACGCCACCAGTGCTGCGGCGATGTTCTGCCAGCTGGCACTGGCGAACAGCGCCAGGCACAGCAGCAGCGCCAGCACCGGAATAAGCGGGCCACCCGGCAGCTTCAGCGCACCTGGCCGGTCGGCGTAGCGCTTGGCCAGCACCAGTACTGCCGCGGCAGTGCCGATGTAGGCGAACAAGCGCGTGGTCATCGACAGCAGGGCCAGCTGCACGAACGAACCGGACAGGGCAAGGCCGAGCGCGATCAGGCCCTGGCAGAGGATCGAGGCGGCCGGGGTGTGGAAGCGTGGGTGCACCTGCGCCAGGGTCTTCGGCCCATAGCCATCGCGGGCCAGCGCGAACAGGAAGCGCGGGCCCATCATCATCGTGTTGCTGTTGGTGCCGAGGATGGAGATGGTGGCGCCGACCGTCAGGATCAGCGCAAGCGCTTCGCCACCGAAGCCGGCAGCGGCATCGGCCAGCGGCGTGGCCGAGCTGGACAGGCCGGCCAGCGTGCCCTGCGCCACCACCTGCACCGCGCCGTAGATGACGGTGACGGTGATGATCATGGTGATCAGCGCGAACGGAATGTCGCGGCGCGGATTGCGGTACTCGCCGGCCGCGGCCGGGATGTTCTCGAAGCCCGCGTAGGCATACAGCAACAGGAGCGCGGCTTCGCCCATGCGCTGCAGGTCATGCGGGTCCGGGCGCTGGCCGGAGAACGCCAGCTGTGGGTCGATATAGAACGCGCCGATGGCCACGAACAGCAGCAGCGGCAGCATTTTGCCGATCACCAGCACCACGCCGGTACGCGCGGCCGAGCGCACGCCGATGATGTTGACGCCGGTGAGGAAGCCCAGCGACACCACGATCACCGCGATGCGGCCCATGCCGGCGCCGGCCCACGGCCAGAAGCGCGCGACCGCATCGGCCAGTGCATTACTCAGTGCGGCCGCCGAACTGATGCGGGTCAACCAGATCATCCAGCCGATCTCGAACCCGGCGAATCGCCCGAACGCCTCGCGTGCATACAGGTAGCTGCCACCGGGTTCATCGAAGTAGCTGGCGGCCTGCGCGTAGCACAGCACCAGCAGCGCGACCACGATGCCGGCGGCGACCACGCCCCACAGGCTGAAGGGACCGAGCAGGGCGACGGTGGCGGCCGGCAGCAGGTAGATGCCGCTGCCGATCACATCGTTGATCGACAGGCCTACGATCTGCCAGCGGCTAACCGCGCGCTGCAGCTGCGGTTCGTCCTGCGCGCTCAACGGGCGTCTCCACTCAGTGCGGGCAGTTGCCACTGGGCCTGCAGGCGCGTGTACTCGGCACGCGGCAGCAGGACGAAGCGCGGCGCATCCTGCGGCCGTAGCCAGTTCAGCAGGGTCTGCATGCGCACCTGCGGCATGGCGGTGCAGCCGGCTGTGGCCTCGCCGGGCTGGCGCCACAGGTGGGCGAAGATGCAGCTGCCTTTGCCGGGCTGGTTGTCCGGGTTGTGGGCGATCACGAAGCCTTCCTGGTAACGCACGTCGCCCTTGTTGTGCAGGTCCAGCCGCATGGGCTCGGTGGAGCCCTTGACCGCTGCACTGCCGACCTTCTTCTCATCGACGATGCGGTTGTAGAACGGTGAACCGGGTACGTCCATGCAGTAGCTGCTGTCCAGCATCGGCTGGTAGGGCATTGCGGTACCCGGGCGGGTGACGGCATAGCCGAACGCACTGCCGAGCGCGAACACGCCCGCAGGGCTGCGGCCATCGCCTTCCTGTTTCTGCGGGCCGTCGGCCTGCGCCGGGTGCAGGCCCAGGCCCCAGGCACTGCCAGTGCGGCCGAGCGCCACCGGGAACGCCTGTCCATGCGCGTGCCAGCCCTTGCCATCGCGCACATAGGCCTGCAGCTGGCCCTGGGTGCTGTCCCAGCCATCGCTGGTGACCACGATCAGCTGGCGCGCACCATCCAGCGGCGCGGCGTGGACGGACACCGCCGCAGCAAGCAGCAGCGCAGCGGTAGCGAGGCGAACCAGCGATTTCATCAACAGGTGCTCCGGTCAGGAATCCAGCAGGTGGTCGATCCGCTCCAGGTTCACCGCCAGCTGCTGCTGGCGATCCGGATTGGTGTGGCAGAGCAGCACGAACAGGAAATCGAGCAGGGCGTGCATGGCGCTACGGTACAGCAGCTGCGCGACCTGCGGCGTGCGATCGTGCGCACACACCACCAGCGCAGCATCAGCATGCGCGCGCAGCGGGTTGGCGGTGTGGCGGGTGATGGAAATCACCTTGCCACCCATGTCCTGGAACTGCCGTGACAGCTGCGAAAGCTGGGGCAGGTTGCCGAACTCGGAGAACATCAGCAGCGCATCGCCCGGGCGTGCGGCCGACAGATTGGCCAGCATCAGGATCGGGTCGGTATGCGGCACTACCAGCAGGCCGAGCAGTGACAGCCGCATGGCGAACTCGCGGGCGAACAGGCCATCGTCACCCAGGCCATGGACGAACAGCTTCGGTGCGCCGTCGAGCAGCTGCACGATGCGCTCGATTTCCTCGCGTGGGTTGGCCTGGCGGGTTTCCTCTTCGGCCTGCGCCTTGCTGCGGCGCAGGGCGTCGCCCAGACGCAGGTAGTCATCGCCGCTGTCGGGTTCGCTGGGGGCCTGTTGTGGATTGGCACCGGCGCGAGCCACGTCCTGGCCGATCGAGTACTTCAGGTCCGGGTAGCCCTTGAAGCCGAGCTTCTGGCTGAACTTCACGACGCTGGACTGGCTGATGCCGAGCGCACTGGCCAGTTGCTGGGACGAGTAGTCGCGCAGCAGGTGGGCGTTGTCGAGGATGAAGTCGGCGATGCGTCGCTCGATGGCCGACATCTGCCCGCGCTCGGAACGGATCTTCAGCAGGGGCGGCATGCGGGGTGTCCGGGCATGTGTAGGCGCGTTGCGGTTGGCAGCGTAGAGCGTGCCATGGAATGGGTCGGGCGGGTTCCAGCCGCGAAGAGGTTACGGAGTGCAGTTGTTGCCTTTGACGTTGAGTCCGCCTTCAAGCGAGCCGAGCACCGCAGGTCCGGCGAGGGCGAAGAGGCGCGAGTGTCTGAGCGTAGCGAGTTCCCGCGCCGTCCCTCGACGGGCCGAGGAGCGCAGGGAACCGGTGCATAGCACCGGCTCGCAGCCGGCGGAGCGTTTCTTCTGGTTACTTTTCTTTTCGCGGAAAGAAAAGTAACGCCCGACCCAACGTCAGTGGCACGCCAGGCAAGCCGCAAGGCAGAAATCACCCCAGCATCTCCAGCCCACGCACTTCGGTGATGCCCAACCCCGGCACGTCGCTGATGCTGATCTCCGATTCGTTGAAATGCACGCCGCCGCTGACCGGGTCGAACTGGCCCAGCGAGGGGCCGTCGAGGTCGACCTTGGTGATCACATCGCTCTTGGCCACCGCCAGGTGCACGGCGGCGGCGACGCTGATGCTGGATTCAATCATGCAGCCGATCATGCACGGCACGCCGTAGATGCCGGCGATGTCGGCGATGCGGATCGCGTTGGACAGGCCGCCGGTCTTCATCAGCTTGATGTTGATGATGTCGGCCGCGCGCTGCTGGATCAGGTCCATCACCTGGCTGGGGCTGAACACGCTTTCGTCGGCCATCACCGGCGTGTTGACGCGGTCGGTGACGTACTTCAGGCCACTGATGTCCGCTGCCTTCACCGGCTGCTCCAGCAGCTCCAGTACCACGCCGGCCTCTTCCAGCGTGCGCATCGCATGCACCGCCTGCTTGGCGGTCCAGCCCTGGTTGGCGTCCAGGCGCAGCAGGGCGCGGCCTTCCACCGCCGCATGGATCGCCTTGACCCGTTCGATGTCCAGGCCGATGTCCTTGCCGACTTTGATTTTCAGCGACTCGAAGCCGCGCTCGATCGCCGACAGCGAATCGGCCACCATCTTGTCGATGTAGTCCACGCTGATGGTGATGTCGGTAGTAATCACCGGGTCGCCGCCACCGAGCATCTGGTACAGCGGCGCACCGTGCAGCTGCGCCCACAGGTCGTACAGCGCGATTTCCACCGCGGCCTTGGCGCTGGTGTTGCGCTCCATCGCGGTCTGCACCAGCGTGCACAGATGGTTGAGGTTGACCACGTCCTGGCCGATCAGGCGCGGGGCGATGAAGTGGCGGATCGCTTCGATGATCGAGCCGTGCGTATCGCCGGTGATCACCGCAGTGGCCGGGGCTTCACCGTAACCGGTGTGGCCGGTGTCGGTGCGGATCAGAACCACCACGTCTTCCACGGTTTCCACCGTGCGCAGGGCAGTCTTGAACGGCGTCTTCAGCGGCACGCGCAGCATGCCCAGTTCGATGGCAGTGATCTTCATTCAGGAGTCTTGGCCCGCAGGCGCTGGATGTTGGTGATGCGGTCGATGTAGCGGACGGTATCGCTGGCCATCATCGGCTCCAGCGGCGTGACCGAAACACCATTGAGGTGGGCCTGTACGCGCGTGCCGTCGGTACCGAACCAGCTGCCGCCCGCCGTATCGTGGATCACCCAGGTGCGGCCGTCGACATGGCCGATGGCCATCATCACGTGCCCGGGAATGTAGACGAGGTCGCCCACCTGCAGGTCGGTGACGGCGCGGTCGCGTACCGCTTTGCCGTCCTTGCCGGTGAGCGGCAGGCGATCCAGCGCGGGGCTGACCGCCTGTGCACTGGTATTGCGCGGCAGCAGCACGCCGAAGCTGCGGTAGATCTCGGAAACGAACCCGCTGCAGTCGCGGGTGTCGTAGTCGTGGCCCCATCCGTAGCGTTCGCCCAGGAACTTGAAGGCCTGCTGCAGCAGCAGGCGCGGGGTCAGCGGCAGGTAGTCGGCGGCGGTGTCCTGCGAGCGCGGCAGCAGCGCCGGCACCAGTTTCAGGCGGCCATTGGATTCGCGCACCGGCAGCTGCACCACCCACGAGGCATGCGCCTGCTGGCCGTTCACCGGTTCGGCGGCGGGCCAGTCGGCCAGCACCGGCAGGCGTACGCCCATGTCCAGCTGCAGGCGCGAGACGCGCGGTTCCTCCGGGGTGTAGGCGGTCTGCGCGGTGGCGCCGGTGACGATGCGGTACGGGCCCTTCGTGCCATAGCCGAGCACCGTGGCCTTGTCGCCGCTGGCGATGGCATCGGCCTCGATCCATGCGCTGTAGCGCTCGCTGTGCACGAACAGCCAACGGCCATCGGTACTGCGATGGACCACCGCGACCTTGTCGCCGGGGAACAGTGCCGATTCCTGGAAGCGGTCGATGTCGGTGTCACCGGCAGTGCTGAAGACCCGCTCGCGGGTGGGGAAGGTACGCAGTGCCGCGCGCTTCACCACCAGCCCGTAGGCCGGTGTCACCTTCGCGGGAATCGCATCGAGGCCGAGGTTGGCTTCGAGCGCGCTGCGCAGTGCGGTCGCGATCGCCTGGCCCTTGTCGTTGTAGAGGGCGCGGGTGGGCCAGCTCGACAGCGCGGTGATGCTGGCACGCACCGTCGCTGCATCAAGCTGGGCGGGCAGTGCGGCGATGTCTTGGATGTGGCTGTCCTGTGCCCGCATCCGCGCGTTCTGTGCCTCGATCTGCGCGCGGTCCAGAATCGGCGCATCGGCGTTGCCCAGGCGCGCGGCCCAGTATTGCGGGGTGAGGTAGGCCTCGTGCAGGCCGATCACATAGGGCAGCGGTGCGCCGGGATCGGGTGCCACGGCAGGCTGTGCAAAGGCCGGGGCGGCCAGCAGGCACAGGGCCAGGGTCAACCGGCGCGGCCAACGCCGGCGCGGTTCGCGGGAATCCAGGCTCATGCGGTGCACACCCTCCTCGAATGCCTGTTGGAATATTTATTCCTTTCGGCTTCGAAATCAAGAATAAATTATTGACCGGTATCCCGGCCCGTGTTACACAGCCGTTACCACCCGCGCTGGGGAAGTGTCGCTGTGGAGTCTGCCGTTCGCAAACCGTGTCTGCCTGCCGCCGCCGGTCTCTGTGCCGCGCTGCTGCTGTGGGCGTGGTCGGCGGGAGCGGAGCCGCCGCCCTCAGCCATCCAGTTTGCGCGCGTCGTGCAGATGATCGACGCGGGACGGTTCTTTGAAGCTCACAGCGAACTGAACACCTGGTCGGCCGCCGACGCGGCGGAGCCTGGCGTCAGTTTCGACGACATCGCGTTCCAGGAAGAACGCATGCGCCGCATCCGCCTGGATTTTTCCCTCGACGAAACCGCCGCGAAGGCCGCCGTGCGCCGCTGGATTCCCGGCCTCACCGACGAGGAATTCGCGCGCTGGGACCAGCTCGGCCTGATTGAACACCTCGATATCGACGGCACGCGCTGGTACTTCAAGCGCGCACCGTCGAACCTGTTCCTGCTCAGCGATGAGGCACGCGCACGCCGCCGCGCGGATGCACCGGTGCCGGCGCCGGGCCCGAACGAGGTGCTCAATGCACATCACGCGCACGTGCTTGCCGCGGCCCAGCAGAGTGGGCAGGCGTCGGTACTGCCGCAGCGCATTGAATTCACCCAGTCGCTCACGGTGAAGGCCGACGCCGTACCGGCCGGCGAAACCGTGCGCGCCTGGATTCCGTACCCGCGCGAGATTCCGGGCCAGCAGGAGCAGGTGCAGTGGCTGGGCAGCGCGCCCGGTAAGGCACGCGTGGCGCCAGCCAGCACCCTGCAGCGCACCGCTTATCTGGAAGCCAAAGCGGTGGCCGGGCAGCCGACCCGCTTCGAGATCCGCTACGCGGTGACGATCTTCGCGCGGCATACCGCGATCGATCCCGCCAAGGTGCAGGCCACACCGAACGATCCCGCATTGAAGCCCTACCTGGCCGAACAGCTGCCGCATGTGCGCTTCACCCCCGCGCTGAAGCTGTTCTCCGACCAGGTGCTGCAGGGCGAGGCGCGCCCGTATGAAGTAGTGCGCAGGCTGTTCGCGGCGGTCGATCGCATTCCATGGGCGGGCGCGCGCGAATACTCCACGCTCAGCAACATCAGCGATTACGCCCTGCGCGCTGGCCATGCCGACTGCGGCCAGCAGACCCTGCTGCTGATCGCATTGCTACGCATGAACGGCATTCCCGCGCGCTGGCAGTCGGGGATGGTGTTCTCCGACGATGGCAGTGGCTACAACAACCTGCATGATTGGGGGCAGGTCTACCTGGCGCCCTACGGCTGGCTGCCGATGGACGTGACCACCGGCGCGCTCGCCAGCGATGTGCCTGCACTGCGCAATTTCTATCTGGGTGGCCTCGACGGCTACCGCATCGCCTTCAACGACGATTTCGGCCAGCCCTTCGTGCCGGCCAAGCAGCATTACCGCTCGGAAACGGTCGACTCGCAGCGCGGCGAGGCCGAGTGGGCAGGCGGCAACCTGTACTTCGACCAATGGAGCTACGACTTCCAGTGGCGGGTACTGCCAGCCGGGCAACGCTAGCGCGACACATCGCAACTCACACCATTCAATTCTTGCAGGAGAGAGCAGGGGATGAAGGCTTACAGCATCAAGCGGGCGGCGTTGTGCGTCGCCCTCGGGGCGTGTCTGGGCGTAGTGCTGCCCGGCATCGCGATGGCACAGAACGTGAGCGGCGCAGTTGCCGGCCGTGCAACCGCTGGTGACCAGGTGACCGTGGTCAGCAACAGTACGGGTCTGACTCGTACCGTTACCGTCGGCGCCGACGGCAGCTACCGCCTCGGCCAGCTGCCGGTAGGTGACTACCAGCTGCAGCTCAGCCGCGATGGCCAGAAACTGGGCGATCAGGTTGCTGTCAGTGTGGCGGTAGGTGGTACCACCACGGTCAACCTGGCCAGTGGCGGCGGCGTCACCAATCTTGATGCCCTGCAGGTGGTCGGCACCCGAGTGGTCAACCGCGTGGACGTCTACTCCACCGAGACATCCTTCAACATCAACCGTCAGGAAATCTCGCGGTTGCCGGTGGCGCAGGACCTGTCTGCGGTCGCGCTGATGGCGCCGGGCGTGGTCGGCGGCAACTCGTCATTCGGTGGCCTGTCGTTCGCCGGTTCATCGGTGGCCGAGAATGCGGTCTTCATCAACGGCCTGAATGTCACCGACATGTACACCCGTCGTGGCTTCAGCACTGCGCCATTTGCGTTCTTCAAGGAATTCCAGGTCAAGACCGGTGGCTACTCGGTCGAGTTCGGGCGCTCCACCGGCGGCGTGATCAATGCGGTAACCCGTTCGGGCAGCAACGAATTCGAAGGCGGCGTGGAAATCACCGCTGAACCCAGTGCATGGCGCTCCAGCGGCGGCGATCACTTCCATCGTGATGGAACCCCGCATTCTTATGGCAGCCGCGACAACAACTCCTTCCTGAAGACCAACGTGTGGGGCTCCGGCCCGATCATCAAAGACAAGCTGTTCCTGTTCGCGATGTACGAAGACCGCAGCGACAAGGGACACAACACCTCGTCCGATGGCAGCACCTGGTTCAAGAATGATTCCGGCAACGGCTTCTGGGGCACCAAGCTGGACTGGAACATCAACGACAACCACAGCCTGGCGCTACTGGCGTTCTCGGATGAGGGCGATGTCACCAATGCGTCGTACGGCTACAACTGGAACGCCGACCAGCTCGGCGCCTGGGGCGGCGATTCGGTCACCGAGACCGGCGGCCGCAACTGGTCGGCCACCTACACCGGCCACTTCGGCCAGAACTTCACCGCCCGTGCCATGGTCGGCCAGAACAACCAGCGTGCGTTCACCAATTCGTCGTTGGACCAGGCCTGCAGCCCGGTGTTCACCGACAGTACGTATGGCCCGCGACTGGGCAAGCTGCAGGGTCTTCGTGCCGGCTGCCATCCTACCGGTACGGCGGTGGCCGAGCGTGACGATACCCGTGACGTGGCGCGACTGGACTTCGAATGGCAGCTGGGTGATCACCTGCTGCGCTTCGGTGTCGACCGCGAGTTGATGACCACCAAGCAATCCACACGCTACCCCGGTCCGACCGAACTGAGCTATACCGCCTACGTGGCGCGACCGGGCGATGAAGTCTGGGATGGCGCCAACGCCTACGTGCCGGCGGGCGTTACCGAAATGCTGCGTGCGCGAAACCGCAAATCGGGCGGCACGTTCGAGACTGAAGCCAATGCCTTATACGTGGAGGACATCTGGAACATCACGCCGAACCTGATGCTCAACCTCGGCGTGCGCTGGGACCGTTTCGAAAACCGCACCGCCGCCGGCAAGGCGTTCATCAAGATGGACGACCTGATCGCGCCACGTGTCGGCTTCTCGTGGGACATGCGCGGTGACGGCAGCACCAAGCTGTTCGGCAACGCTGGCCGCTACTACCTGCCGGTCACCAACAACATCAACGTGAACTTCGCCGGTGGCCTCACTGACGAATACAGCTACTACGTGCTCAACGGCTGGGAGCGGAAAACCTCGCCGACAGGCTCACCGTACATGGCACCGATCGTCGGCCAGCAGATCGGCCCGACCGACACCCGCATGAACACCGGCGGTGCCGACCTGCGCCAGAGTGTGGATCGCGACCTCAAGGCGGTCTACCAGGACGAGTACATCCTGGGCTTCCAGAACATGATCAACCGGGCCTGGTCGTGGGGCGTCAATGCCACCTACCGGCGCATGACCCGCGCGCTGGATGACATCCGCATCAACTACACCCCGTGCGGCCCGACCCCCAGCACGCTGTGGCCGATCGCCAACCCGGGCGAGAGCCTGACGATCTGGGGCGACAAGAGCATCGGTTGCGCCAACGAAGGCTGGATCACCATCGACACCGCCAACAGCGGCTATCGAAAGGGCGGCAGTGGCGAGGTGATCGGTTACTCCAAGCCCAAGCGCACCTACAAGGCGCTGGAGTTCCAGATCGACCGCGCCTGGGACGAGAAGTGGATGTTCAACGCGTCCTACCTGTGGTCCAAGAGCGAGGGCAACTTCGAAGGCCCGGTAAACTCCGATACCAACTACGGCGACACCGGCATGGTGCAGTTCTGGGACCACCCGGCCACCAATGAACGCTATGGTGTTCTGTTCAACGATTTCCGCCATCAGTTCAAGCTGCGTGCCGCGTATGCGCTGAACAAACAGTGGTTGTTCGGCACCACGCTGCAGGTGCAGTCCGGTGGCCCGATCACCGCCTACGGCGTGATGTGGCCGAACGACTCCATCGCCGGTGGCAGCACGTCCAGTGAAGGCAGTGGTGGTGGCACCGGTTGGCTGTGCGTGGCCAACTGTTCGGGCCCGTACAACCAGCGCCAGTTCGAGTACAGCCCGCGCGGCGCGTTTGGTCGCCTGCCGTGGACCTGGACCATGGGCGCCAACGTAACTTGGCGCCTGCCGGTGGAGGGTATCGACCTCAGCGCCCGGTTGTCGGTGTACAACCTGTTCAACAACCAGAAGACCATCAACGTGCACCAGCGCTACGAGGCGCAGCCCGGCCAGTACCGCGAGGCGACGTTCGCTACCGGTACGCGCTGGCAGGCACCGCGCTACACCCAGCTGGTGGTGACCTGGAACTTCTGAGGCCACGATCCGCGCCGTCCACCGTGACGGCGCGGGCAATGGAAGGGCTGCGCGCATGTACCACCTGCTGATCGTCGCGGCGGCACTGGCCGCACCGTCCGCTTCGGCGACCGACATCGCCTCCCTCGATGCCGACGTCGCCGCCGTGGTCCAGCACGAGCACCTGCCTGGGCTGGCCATGGCGGTGGTCGAGCAGGGGCGTGTGGTGTACCAGCATGCCGGGGGCGCGCGCGGCGACGGCGGCCGCATCGACCAGGACACGCTGTTCAAGATCGCCTCCAACAGCAAGGCGATGACCGCCGCGCTGCTGGCGCGGCTGGTGCAGCAGGGCAAGCTGCGCTGGGAGGATCCGGTGCGGCGGCATCTGCCGGGCTTCCGCATGCACGATGCGTGGGTGGGCCAGCAGATGCAGGTGCGTGACCTGCTGATCCACAACAGCGGCCTGGGCCTGGGGGCCGGCGACCTGATGCTGTGGCCGGAGCCGAACGCATTCACCCGTGCCGACATCATCGCCGGGCTGGCACACCTGAAGCCGGTCAGTAGTTTTCGCAGCCACTACGCCTACGACAACCTGATGTATGTGGTGGCAGGTGAAGTGGCGGCGGCGGCGGGTGGCAAGCCGTATGACCAGCTGATGCGCGAGCAGGTGTTCGAGCCACTGGGCATGACGCGCTGCCAGGTGGGGGCGTGGTCGGTGAAGCGCGTGGGCAACGTGGCGCAGCCGCATGCCCGGCGCGGTGATCGCAATAATGAAGTGGTGAACGCCGATGGAGCGATCAGCCCGGATCTGCCCTCGATGGCGGCCGGGGGCATCCGCTGTTCGTTGCGCGACATGACGCGTTGGATGCAGGTGCTGCTCGATCCCGCCCTGGTACCTGACTGGCTGGACAGCACGCAACGCCGCACGCTGTGGACCCTGCACATGCCGATGCCACTGGGCGAGCGCCAGCGGCGCTGGGACAACGCGCATTTCTACGGTTATGGGTATGGCTGGCGGGTATCGGACATGGACGGGCAGTGGAAGGTAGCGCATACCGGCACGCTGTCAGGCATGTATTCGTCGCTGGCGTTGCTGCCCGACCGCAGGGTGGGCGTGGTGATGCTGATCAACGGCGAGGGCGAGGATGCACGCACGGCGCTGATGCAGGCCATGCTGAAGCGCTTCACCGCACCCGACGATGCACGCCCGGCGATGGAGTACCTGGCCGAACTGAAGGCGGACCAGGCCGCTCGTGCGGCAACCGGGCATCAGCGACCTGTGACTTCATCTGCGCAGCGACTCGCGGCTTCCGATCTGCAGCGCTGGCAGGGCCGCTACGCCGATCCCTGGCTGGGCCCGGCCTCGCTGTGCCCGGGCAAGGACGGCCTGCGCTTCAGCGTCGACAAGTCGCCAGCGCTGCAGGCGGCCGTGCTGAAGTTGCAGGGGCGCTGGCTGCTGCGCTGGGATACGCTGGGTGACGAGGCGCAAGCGTGGCTGCAGCCGGGCGAGGGCCCGGCACCGACACTGGACCTGCGCGCCATCGATCCGGACATCGACTTCAGCTATGACTTCCAGGACCTGCATTTCACTCGTACTGGCGACTGCACTGGCGGCGACCACCAGCGCCGCTGAGCCACCGCGTGTTTCACCGGCCACCGACGCGGCCAGCGCTGGTTTGGTGGAGATCCGCACGTTGTCGCCAGGCATCGACATGGACATCCGCTACGCCGGCGCCAACAACTTCACCGGCGCGCGCGTGCCCGGCTACGAGGCGTCGTCCTGCTACCTGCTGGCGTCGGTGGCGAAAGCGCTGGCGCAGGTGGAACAGGATCTGCGCGCTCAGGGCTTCGGCCTGCGCCTCTACGACTGCTACCGGCCGGTGCGTTCGGTGCAGGCCTTCATGGCCTGGGTGAACGACCCGCGCGAGCTCTCGCGCAAGGCGCAGCAGTATCCGGACCTGGACAAGCCGCGCCTGCTGGCCGATGGCTACATCGCCGAACGCTCCGGCCACAGCCGCGGTGCCACGGTGGATCTGGGCCTGCTGGATTGCCGCAGCGGTGATTGCATGCCGTTGGACATGGGCACCGACTTCGATTTCTTTGGGTCACGCGCGCATACGCAGACGAGCGGGCTGAGTGAGACGCAGCAGGCGAACCGGCGGCAACTGGTGCAGGCAATGGCACGGCGTGGTTTCGTGAACTATCCGCAGGAGTGGTGGCACTACACGTTCCAGCCCGAACCGGATCTCGGTACCGCGTACGACGTCCCAGTGCGGTAGGGGTATCGGCAGGGCTGCGCCCTGCACCCGCTACAAGCCAGAGCAACAGCAACAGCAACAGCGTGCATTCCGTGGGTTGGCGGGGCGGTGCCGGAGTGCGGGGACGCAGTAAATCCTTCCATGGAGGCTTGGCAGCCGCATCCATGCGGCTGACACCCCGCACTCCGGCATCGCCCCGCCTCTGACAGTTTCCCGCGCGGTCCGTTGTAGAGCCGAGCCCGTGCTCGGCTGCTCTTTGTTCAATCGTCGAGATATTCGATTTCGAGAGATTCATCCACGCATGGCGTGGATCTACCGTGGCTGCCGGATTGGGTCCGGGGCAGATCCCTTACACTGGCCGCCATCCCACCGCTGCCCACCCGATGAACCTTCCCCTGCACTTCGGCCTGCTCGGTACCCTGGAAGCGGGCGCCATCGCCCTGCTGGTCGGGCTGCTGGTGTACTTCCTGTGGTCGCAGCTGTGCCGGCTCCTGCACTGGACAGTCGGCCACGCGATCGGCTGGTCCTGCGTCATCGCCGTGATCATCTCCGCCGGCATCGATGCATGGAAGCTGTTCTACATGGGCATCGTGCGGCTGGAATCCCCGCTGTACGCGCGCCTGTTCCTCGCCACCATCCATGATCCGAACGAACTCGGCAGCCGCGTGGTGCTGGAAATCGCCGGCGCGCTCGCCGGTGTTGCCCTCGGCTGGGTGTTGTTCAGTTCGCGGTCATCGGCACAGAACGTCGACTGACGCAGGTTTTTCGTTGGTTGCCGGTTAAATCCGGCAGCGCTGAATGCGCATCTTATGAGCTGCTCACTTGCTGCTAACCACTGCGCTAAAGCATGCGCGGAGGCGAGTGGTTAATCGTGCGTGTTGACGCTGGTCGCGGGGCAAAATCGATTCAGAAACGCGGTGGCAGGGTAGGTGCCGTGCGGAGACAACACGCCGCGCAACACCACCCAATCGGTAGGAGACACCCCTGATGACTATTCGCAACCGCAAGCCCCTGATCGCCCTGATCGTCGCCGCCGGCAGCGTGCTGGCCATTCCGGCGATGGCCCAGTCGGCCAAGCAGCAGGCCGCGCAGGCACAGAATGAAGCCGCGCAGGCGCAGCAGTCGGCGGCACAGGCAGGGCAGGCGGCTGACCAGGCGACCAATGCGGCCGCCGCGGCATCGGCGCAGGCCAATGGCGGTGGCCAGACCTGGGCCAGCATCGATACCGATGGCAACGGCACCATCAGCAAGACCGAGGCACAGGTGAACGCGGGCCTGGCCCAGGTGTTCGACCAGGCCGATACCAACAAGGACGGCGAACTGAGCGCCGATGAGTACAAGGCCTACGTGGCCGCGCAGCAGGCCGGTGCGGGTGCCGGCGCGGCCCAGGGCCGCTGATCCACACCTGATTCGGGAAGACCGGTGCATGGGGACCCGGGCGGCTGCGGCCGCCCGGGTTTTTCTCGTCATCGCCACCCCTGTATCCTTGGCCGATGAACACCTCCACGCCTGCGCCGTCGCGCGCCATCGGCCTGGTCGGTTTTGACGGTGACGATACGCTGTGGAAGAGCGAGGACTACTACCGTAAGGCCGAGCAGGATTACCTTGACCTGCTGTCGCGCTACGTCGACGTGCATGACACCCAGACCGCGCGCCACCTGCTGGAAGTGCAGCAGCGCCACCTGGGCACCTTCGGCTACGGCGTGAAGAGCATGACCCTGTCGATGATCGAAGCGGCCATCGACATCACCGCTCAGCGCATCGAGGCCAAGGACATCCAGCGCATTCTGGACATCGGCCACGACACCCTGCGCCACCCGGTCGAGCTGATCGACGGTGTGCGCGAAGCCGTGGCGGCCATCGCCGAGCACTACCCGGTAGTGCTGATCACCAAGGGCGATCTGTTCCACCAGGAAGCCAAGATCAAGGTCGCCAACCTGGGCGAGCTGTTCCCGCGCATCGAGATCGTCTCGGAGAAGGACCCGGAAACCTACGCCCGCGTGCTGGCCGAATTCGATCTGCCGATGCAGCGCTTCGTGATGGTCGGCAACTCGCTGCGTTCGGACATCGAGCCGGTGGTCACCCTCGGTGGCTGGGGCGTGCATACCCCGTATGCAGTGACCTGGGCACACGAGACCCAGCACGGCGTGGCCGACGATGAACCGCGCATGGTCACCGCCGATACCGCCCACGACTGGCCGGCCGCACTGGCGGCGATCGAAGCCAAGGCCGCTGCGGCCGCCTGACAGGGCCCGGCGGCTGCGGCAGAATCGGGGCATGAATTACCGACTGCGCGGTTTGCTGTTGTCCCTGCTGCTGGTGCCGGCCACCGTGCTGGCCCAGCAGACCGCCGAGCGTTCGGCAGCCTACGAGGTGGCAACCGGCGACAGCTGGGTTGATGCCCAGCTGCAGGACATCAACCATTACGCCGAACGCTACCCGGATGCCTTTCTCGATGAGGTCTCGCGCTATGCCGGCGTGCCGCGCGGCTATATCAGCGCGCTGTTCACCACCCATGGCTGGCAGGCCGGGGACATCTACTTCGCCTGTTTCTGGGCCAAGGCCAGTGGCCAGACCTGCCGCGACAGCGTGCGCGCCTTCAGCCAGGACCCGGGGGGCGGCTGGGAGGCGGTGGTGAAGCGCATGCCCACCACGCCGGACAACCTGCATTACCGCGCCGTGCGCCATGCCATCGTGGCCAGCTACCAGCACTGGGACCGGCCGATCACCCTGGATGCCACCCTCAGGCGCCAGTTGAAGCGGTAGCGCCGGGCCAAGCCCGGCGAGCGTGCAGCGCGGCCTTGGGATCCGCCGGGCATGGCCCGGCGCTACCGATGTTTCATGTTGCTCTGCATATCGCCGCCGCCGCGCGCTCCGGCGACAATACGGGTTCGAGCTGTTCCCCGTTCCCGTAATCGAGTGACTGATGAGCGCCTCTTTCGTTTCGCCTGATGTGATCCGCCGCCTGTTCGCACAGGCCATGTCCCGCATGTACCGCACCGAAGTGCCGTTGTACGGCACGCTGGTGGAACTGGTGGAGCGGATCAACGCGCAGGTGCTGGAGCAGGACCCGGCGCTGGCCGCGCAGCTGCAGCGCAACGACGAGCGCGCACGCCTGGATGAAGAGCGCCATGGCGCGATCCGCGTCGGCACCGTGCAGGAACTGGCGACGCTGCGCCGCCTGTTCGCGGTGATGGGCATGTACCCGGTCGGCTACTACGACCTGTCGGTCGCGGGCGTGCCGGTGCATTCCACCGCGTTCCGCCCGCTTACCGGCGCCGCGCTGGCGCAGAACCCGTTCCGCGTGTTCACCTCGCTGCTGCGCCTGGAGCTGATCGAAGACGAAGCGCTGCGTGCCGAATCGGCGAAGATCCTTGCGCGCCGCCGCATCTTCACCGAGGGCGCGCTGGCACTGATCGACCAGGCCGAGCGTGACGGTGGCCTGGCGCAGGCCGATGCCGAGCGCTTCGTCGAGCAAGCACTGGAAACCTTCCGTTGGCACGGCGATGCCACGGTCGACCTGCCGACCTACCATGCGCTGCACAACGCGCATCGGCTGGTGGCCGACGTCGTCAGTTTCCGCGGCCCGCACATCAATCACCTGACCCCGCGCACGCTGGATATCGACGCTGCGCAGGCGGCGATGATCGAACACGGCATGGCGGCCAAGGCGGTGATTGAAGGCCCGCCGCGCCGCGCCTGCCCGATCCTGCTGCGCCAGACCAGCTTCAAGGCGCTGGAAGAGGCAGTGCATTTCCCGGACGCGGAAGGTGGCGATGCCGGCACGCATACCGCGCGCTTCGGCGAGATCGAACAGCGCGGCCTTGCGCTGACCCCGAAGGGCCGCGCGCTGTACGACCAGCTGCTGTCGCAGGCCCGCGATGCCGGTGGCGAAGGCAGCACCGGCGGCGACTACGGCCAGCGCCTGCAGGCGGTGTTCGCCAGCTTCCCGGATGACCATGACACGTTGCGCCAGGAAGGGCTGGGCTATTACCGCTACCAGCTGACCGACGCCGGCCGTGCCGCGCCCGAGCGCGTGGCGGATCTGCCGGCTGAAGTGCTGGTGGCCGCGGGCCTGGCGACGGCCGATCCGATTGTCTATGAGGATTTCCTGCCGGTCAGCGCCGCAGGCATCTTCCAGTCGAACCTGGGCGGTGAAGAACAGCGCGCCTATGCCGCACACGCCAACCGCGAGGCCTTCGAGCAGGCGCTGGGCGTGGCGGTGAATGACGAGTTCGAGATCTACGAGCGGCTGCAGGCGGAATCGCTGGCGGCGCTGCGCGCCTGATCGGCACCGCTTTGGTGCGCGTGGTGGGTGCGGACCAAGGTCCGCACCCACTGGAAGCTGGTAGCGCCGGGCCATGCCCGGCGAACCGAGAATAATCAGCCCTTCATCGTGCCGGTATCCAGCCAGCGCTGGTGCCACGACAGCGCTTCCGGCAGCAGGTGCGGGGTGTGCTTGCCGTAGCTTTCGCGGCTGGCACGGTCGAAGTAATCCTGCAGCTGCGGGCGGAAATCCGGGTGCGCGCAGTTGTCGATCAGCACCTGCGCGCGCTTGCGCGGGGTCAGGCCACGCAGGTCGGCCAGGCCCTGTTCGGTGACGATCACCGACACGTCGTGCTCGGTGTGGTCGACATGGCTGGCCATCGGCACGATCGCCGAGATGGTGCCGTTCTTTGCAGTGGACGGGCTCAGGAACGCCGACAGGAAACCGTTGCGGGCAAAGTCGCCGGAACCGCCGATGCCGTTCATGATCCGCGTGCCCATCACGTGCGTCGAATTGACGTTGCCATAGATGTCCACTTCGATCATGCCGTTCATGCCGATGCAGCCAAGGCGGCGCACCAGTTCCGGATGGTTGGAGATTTCCTGCGTGCGCATGATGATGCGCTCGCGGTAGAAATCGATGTTGTCCTTGAACGTCTCGTTGGCCTGCGGGCTCAGCGCGAAGCCGGTGCACGAGGCATAGCTCAGCACGCCGTCGCGCAGCAGGTCGAGCATGCCGTCCTGGATCACTTCAGTGAACGCGGCCAGGTCGCGGAAACCGCTCTTGGCCAGGCCGGCCAGCACCGCGTTGGGGATGTTGCCCACGCCCGACTGCAGCGGCAGCAGGTTCGGCGGCAGGCGGCCCTTCTTCACCTCGTGCTTGAGGAACTCGATCAGGTGCGAGGCGATCTGTTCGCTGGTTGCATCGATCGGGCTGAACGGGCTGTTGCGGTCCGGGCCGTTGGTGCGCACCACCGCCACGATCTTGTCCGGGTCGCAGCGCAGCGCGGTGTCGCCGATCCGGTCGTTGGCGTTCACCAGCGGAATCGGCTTGCGGTGCGGCGGCAGCGCGGTGCCGTAGTAGATGTCATGCATGCCGTCGACGCCGGCTGGCTGCCATTCGTTGACCTCGACGATCACCTTCTTCGCCAGGTCCAACCAGGTCTTGTTGTTGCCGACCGAGGTGGAGGGCACCAGCGAGCCATCTTCGCGGATGGCCGAGACTTCGATCACCGCAGTATCGATCTCGCCGTAGAAGCCGAACCACACGTGCTGGGCAACGTGGCTGAGGTGGATGTCGATGTAATCCAGCTTGCCCTCGTTGATGCGGTTGCGCGCATCCGGGTCGCTCTGGAACGGCATGCGCATGGCGATGCCATCAGCCTTGGCCAGCGCGCCATCGAGTTCCGGCGCGGTGGAGGCGCCGGTCATCAGGCTGATCTGGAAGGGCTGGCCCTGGGCATGCACCGATTCGATGCGGCGGGCCAGTTCCACGGGAACGGCCTTGGGATACCCGGAGCCGGTAAAGCCGCTCATGGCCACGGTTTCACCGGGCTGGATCAGCGCGGCTGCGGCCTCTGCGGAGACCACGCGGTCACGGAGACGCGCGTTGGCGATGCGATCAACAGACATGACGACACGTGTTGCTGGGGGGAATTCCGATTATCGGCCATCCTCATCCGTACGGGGGGTTCTACCTTCGTGGAATGGCTTTTCACCGGAGGGCTCACCCATACCCGCCGGTTTTGTTTTGCAGTGCAGCGTGCAAAGTGCTTTCGCAGCCCGCACGATGGCCCTGCATCCCGACGTGGGGGAGGGAGCAGAGCCCGCTGGCAGTTCGCTGCAAGCGGGCTTTTTTATTGCCTGCCGCCCAGTATGAATACGCGGCACGCCTTCAGGGTCGGATCCTTTTGCCAAGGGCAAAAGGCTCTGACCCCACCCGCGGCATCAAGCGGCGGCATCTCGGGGGCAGAGCCCTTCGCCGTTGGCAAAGGGATCCGACCCCGCGAGAATCAGGGCATGACCCTCGCCCCCGCCGAACTGTCCGCCGCCCTCCAGCCCGTTGTCGACCGCGCCCTGGCGCGCCTGGCCCAGGTCCTGCCCGAGCCCGTTCCTGCCGAGCTGCTGCCGCTGCTGACCCGGCTGGCGGTGACCAGTGACTTCGCGCTGGACACCCTCGTGCGGCAACCGGCGCTGCTGGCGCAGCTGGCCGCGCCCGGTTGCCCGCCGATCCCGGCGCCGGTGCTCGATCCGCTACAGCCCAGCGACTGGCCGGCGCAGATACGGCGCTGGCGCACCGCCATGTCCACGCGGCTGATCTGGCGCGACCTGGCCGGCCTCGACGACGTGCCGCAGACCCTCGCCGGCGCCACCGCTTTGGCCGAAGACTGCCTGCGGCTGGCACTGGACGCCCTGCAGCAGGAATTCGCCCAACGCCACGGCGTGGTCCGCGATGGCGAAGGCACCCCACAGCAGCTGGTGGTGTTCGGCCTCGGCAAGCTCGGCGGTGGCGAGCTCAACTTCAGTTCCGATGTGGACCTGGTCTACGCCTACCCGCACGGCGGCGAATCCGACGGCGCGCGCGCGCTGGCCGCCGAAGAGTATTTCGCACGCCTCGGCCAGCGCCTGGCCAAGCTGCTGGACGAAACCACGGTCGATGGCTTCAGCCACCGCGTCGACCTGCGCCTGCGCCCGTTCGGCAGCGCCGGCCGCGTCGCGCTGTCGTTCGCAGCGATGGACCAGTATTTCCAGCGCGAAGGCCGCGACTGGGAACGTTATGCCTGGCTGAAGGCGCGCGCGGTGGCCGGCGATATCGAGGCCGGTGAAGCGTGGCTGCAGACCCTGCGCCCGTTCGTGTACCGCCGCTATCTGGATTTCACCGCGCTCGACGGCCTGCGGGAGATGAAGGCAGCAATCACCGCCGAGGTCGCGCGCCGCGAGCTGCACGAGGACATCAAGCGTGGCGCCGGTGGCATCCGCGAAATCGAGTTCCTGTGCCAGGCGCTGCAGCTGATCCGCGGTGGTCGCGAACCGGCACTGCGCGAACGCCGCCTGCTGGTGGCGCTGGACGCGCTGGTCGCCGCCGGGCAGATCGCCCCCGAAGATGGCAGCGCGCTGCGCGAGGCCTACCTGTTCCTGCGCCGGCTGGAAAACCGCCTGCAGATGCTGCGCGATGCGCAGACCCACGTGCTGCCCAGCGATGCGCTGGACCGCGAGCGCATCGCCGTCGGCCTCGGCTATCCGGACTGGGACGTGCTGTGCGCGGCGCTGGCCGTGCAGCAGGCACGGGTCAGTACCGAGTTCGCCGCGCTGCTGGCGCCGTGCAAGGGCCAGGCCGCGCCCGATGCACTGGCCAACTACTGGCGCAGCTTGCCCGACGGCAGCAACGCACCGCTGCTGGCCGAAGCCGGCTTCCTCGATGCCAACGGCGCCGACCAGTCATTGCGTGATTTCGCCCAGGGCACCGGCGTGAAGTCACTGTCCGACGCAGCGCGCGCACGCCTGGACCGTGTGCTGCCGGCGCTGCTGCATGCCGCCACGCGTTCACCGCAGCCGGATGCCGCGCTCAAGCGCGTGCTTGGCCTGCTGCAGGCGGTGCTGCGCCGGACCAGTTATCTCGCGCTGCTGGACGAACAACCGAGTGCATTGGCGCGCCTGGTCGATGTGCTGGCGCGCAGTGCGCTGCTGGCCGAACGCCTGGCGGCGTATCCGCTGCTGTTGGACGAACTGCTGGACGTGCGCGTGTCCGGGCCGATGCCCGATGCCGCCGGCATGCTGGCCGAGTGCCAGCAGGTGCTGGCGGTGGAGGATCCCGAATCCGCGCTGCGCTGGCTCAACGAGACGCGGCTGGCGCTGAGCTTCCGCATGGCGATGGCCACGCTGGACGGGCGCCAGGGGGCGGTGGACAGCACCCGGCAACTGGCCGAGCTGGCGCAGGCGGTGGTGGTCACCGTGCTGGCAATGGCCGAGGCGGACATGCGCGCCGCACACGGAGAGATTCCCGGTGGCCGCTTCGCGATCATCGGCTACGGCAGCCTGGGTGGCCTGGAACTGGGCTTCGGCTCCGATCTGGACCTGGTGTTCCTGCACGACAATCCGGCCGGCGTGGACGCCAGCGACGGCGCGCGTCCGCTGGAGCCGGGGCGCTGGTATGCGCGCCTGGCGCAGAAGGTGATGGCGCTGCTCGGTGCGGTCACTGCTGCGGGCCGCCTGTACGACATCGACGTGCGCCTGCGCCCGGACGGTGGCAAGGGTTCGCTGGTGTCTTCGTTGGCCAGCTACACCGAATACCAGCGCGAACGCGCATGGACCTGGGAACACCAGGCCTTGGTGCGCGCACGCGGCGTGGCCGGTGATGCCAGCCTGCTGGCCGACTTCGAACAGGTGCGTGCGCAGACGCTGGGACGTGAGCGCGATCCGGCCACGCTGTATGCCGATGTGCTGAAGATGCGTGGACGCATGCGCACCGAGCTGGACCGCAGCGATGCCGCGCGGCTGGACCTGAAGCAGGGTGCCGGTGGCGTAGTGGACCTGGAGTTCCTGCTGCAGACCGGCGTGCTGGCGCGCAGTGCGCAGCATGCGGCGCTGCTGCAACCACGCGATACGCCGTCGTTGATCGATGCGCTGGCGGTTGCTGGTTTCCTGCCGGAAGACACCGCAGAGGCGCTGCATGGCGCACATGCCACGTTGCTGGACGTAGGCCTGGCCTGCACGCTGGATCGACGTCCGCGACTGGCACCGACCACGCCCGCGATTGAAGAGGCGTGTGCAGTGATCAGCGCCGCGTGCATTGCAGCGGCGCTGCCGTTCGGGTGATGCGTGGCCGTGCGGGAATGCGCACTTGGTAGGTGCCAACCTTGGTTGGCACAATCCGTCAGCGGTCATGACCCCGGCAACAGCGTGCCAACCAAGGTTGGCACCCACCAAAGCGATGACCCGCTGTTGGCACCGACCGGCGCCATGACCCGGCGATGATCCGCTGTTGGTAGGTGCCGACCGTTGGTCGGCACAATCTGTCAGCGGTGATGAACTCTGATGGAGCGTGCCAACCAAGGTTGGCACCTACCAAGGCATGTGGGGGTCAGCTGGTGGCGCGCAGCGGCGCCATCTTCCACAACAGCGCGCGGAACGGGGCCAGCAGGCAGACGCCGATGGCCAGCTTCACGGCCAGGTCGCCGGCGGCCCAGCTCACCCACGGCAGGGCGGAGCCGGCAAACGCGATCGACCAGAAAATGGTGGTATCCACCGTCGCACTGCAGGTGGTGGCCACCATCGGCGCGCGCCACCAGCTGCCACGGCGCAGGCGGTCGAACACGGTGATGTCCAGCAGCTGCGCCACGATGAACGCCGAGCACGAGGCAATCGCAATGCGCGGCGTGGCCACCCAGATCGACAGCAGTACCGCCACCGCGAAACCGATCCACGCCACGCGGCGCGCCGGGCCCGGGCCGAAGCGGCGGTTGATCAGGTTGCTGACCAGGAACGCGACCGGATAGCTGAAGGCACCCCAGGTCAGCCAATCGTTGATCGGGTACTGCACCAGTACGTTGGACAGCAGCACCACTGCGCCCATCGCCAGCACCGCCAGCACCAGGGCGCGCGGGGTCAGCGGGGCAAATACAGGGGCAGGACGCACGGACATGGCGAGCCAGGGGGACAAAGGGGATCGCCCATTATCCGCCCGGCCCGCGGCAAAGCCAAAACCGGTCGTTCAGCTTTACAGCACCTCGCTCATCACGTCGCCGGCGGCGTAGGCGGTCGGCACATAGGCCAGCGCCTGGCCCTGCGCGCTCTTCACGGTCCAGCCGGCACCGGCTTCGGTGGGGTCGAAATGCACCTGCTGGCCAACGACGAAGCCGGCGACCGGGTCATCGCCTGCAGCCGCCGGCCATTGCAGCGTTGCGGTCTGGTCGGCCTTGCCGGGTACCTGCAGGTGCACCTGGCGATCACCGGCTGGCGTGGTGGCGACCTGCTTCACCTCCATCGGCGGCAGCGGAACCGCCGGTGTGCGTGCGGCGACCTTGCCGTTGCGCTCGCTGGCCTTGAACGGGGCCTTGGACAGTTCGGCCAATCCCATCGACGTGGCCAACGGAATCGACAGCACGATCAGCGACGTGACCAGCACGCTGGTCTGGCCGCTGTTCAACTGTGGCGCGGCGCCGGCATGGACGGTGGGCACCACCAGCGCCGAAAGCAGCAGGGCAGTGGCGGGAACGCGCAGGCAACGGAACATGGAGACCTCCTGGTCAGGGTGGGGACGGCGGCTCAGCGCCGGGTATCGAAGATGTCGCGCGGGCCGGTGGCCTCGGGCAGGTATTCCAGCGGGCGGCCCTGGTTGTCCTTCAGCTGCCAGCCCTGGTCGTTGCCAGTGGGCTCGAAGTTCACGGTCTGGCCCACGGTGAACTGCACGGCCGGATCACCGATGCCGCGCGGGTACTGCATCGACGCGGTGTTCTGCGGCTCGTTGGCATCACGCAGCAGCACTTCGCGGCGGCCGTCGACGGTGGTGGCGATGGCGCTCACCTGCATCTGCGGCAGCTTGATCTGCTGCGGGCGCGCCAGCGGCTGGCCAGCATCGGCGGCATCCTGGGCTTCCTTCGCCGCCGCCGCACGGGCCGAGTTCACCATCTGCGAGGACATCTCCAGGCTCGGCCCCTGCGGACCCGGGTCATGGATGATCACGATGCGGCGCTCTGCATGAGCGGCTGTGGACCAGGCCAGGCTCGCGACGATCAGCATCGGCATCAGGAAGGCAGGCAGGGTGCGCATCTCGTTCTCCTTGCTGGATTCAGGGCGTGGCGGCGGCAGCACCGGCCACCGGCACATGGGGGATCACCAGTTCCTGCTGCAGTTGGCTGTGCTGGTGCAGGAAGTCGAATACCGATTCCACCGTCACCACCGAATAGTTGCCGGAGATGCGTTCGCCGGCCGGATGGTCGGTGGTGGTGGCGTTGGCCACGAACAGGCGCGCACCCACGCGCTTGCCCAGGCCGATATGCAGCACGCTGGGCTGGTACTTCTGCTGGCGCAGCCACTGCTGGGCCTGTTCGCGCTTGACGATGGCCGGCGCGCCTTCGGCCTGCGCCATTGCCGCGGCCAGCACCTCCAGCACCCACTGGTTGGAGTTCTGGTAGTCGGTGGCGAACGGGTAGGCGACCACGTTGTACCTGGTCTCGTGCAGCGCCTTGGGCTGGATCGAGGGCGACACCAGCATCGCCTTCAACGCGGCACGCAGCGGCGCCGCCGGCACGCCGATGCGCAGGTCGGTATGGCCGCCGCTCTCGCCGACGAAGTTGCCCAGCCCTTCGTGGTACAGCTGCGAGCTGTCGGTCTTGCAGCGGTTGAGCAGGTGCATCGCGCGCCAGCGGCCATCGTCCTCGCGCAGCAGGAAGGCCAGGTGGCTGTGTCGCAGGCCGTAGCGGCTCAGATCCTGGCCACCGCGTGCGGCGACCACCACGTCCACATCGGGCAGCGCATCCAGGCGCTCGGCGGTGGTCCAGGCCACGTCCAGCATCGCCGCCTGCGAGGCGACGCTGGGGTAGCGTTCGCGGCACTCGGTGCTGTTGGCCCATGCCGGTGCGGTCGCCAGCAGGCTGGCGATCAGCAGGGCGGCGCGGGGCAGGCGGGAGAAACGATCCATGTCGATACCTTCAACGGCGGGCAGGCCCGCGCGCCGATCATACGCCGCTCAGCGCAGCGGGCGGTCCACGCCCTTGCGCTTGAGTTCCCTGTCGCAGGCATCGCTGATCGGCGCGATCGGCAGCGGCGGGCGCTCGCCAGTCTTCGGATCGCGCAAGGCCGGTTGTTCGCGATACGCGTCCAGCTGCTGCTGGCACTGGTAGGAAATCGGGTCCAGTTCGGTGGGCGCGGTGGAGCAGGCAGCGAGCAGGGTCAGGGGCAGCAGGAGCAGGGTGCGCATGAAGACGTTCAGCGTGATGGGGGAAGCTGGACTCTAACGGTGCGGGCGGATCGAAATGTTCAGAAATCGCTGCGCACCCGGCACCACCGTGATGCCGGGCGCCCAGGATTGCCGGCCAGCGGCCGGCACTACCCCAATGCCAGGCGCTGCTTCACTTCTGCCGCTACCCGAGCGGTCTCGCGCAGCGGCTCGATGCGGTCGTACTGCCAGTCCAGCCAGTGCGCCTGCAACCGCCCGCGCTCGCGCAGCTGCTGCTGGAAGCGCGCCAGCCGACCCTGCGCGGTATCGGCCAGCGCCACCATCACCGGCATGCGCGTGGCGCAGGCTTCAGACAGCAGGTTCACCGAATCGGGCGACACCACCACGCGGTTGGCCCAGCCGAGCAGGCCGCCATAGGGATTGGTGCCGTCGCCGCCGTCGCCCCAGATCACGTGCGGCAGGTCCGCGAAGGTCGCGCGCAGGATCTCGGCCAAGGCGGGCGGCGTGCGTCGCGAGGTGGTGGCCAGCAGGCTGCCGCCCTCGCTGTGGATCTGGTCGGCCAGCGCGCGGAACACACCGACCATCGACGTTTCATCCCACGGCGCCAGCGGCGTCGGTCCACCCACCAGCAGCGCGGTGCGCGGGCCGGGCAGGGTGCTGAAGCCGGCGAACGCGGCGCGGCCCCAGGCCAGCCAGTCATCGTCCACCGGGTTGAGGCTGCCGAGCAGAGTCAGCACGTTGCTGCCGCGCAGGGCGTCGTGTTCGGGCACCACCACCACATCCCAATGGCGAGCGTTGATGCGCGGGTCGAGGATCTGCACCACCTGGCTGCCACGGGCACGCAGCACGCGCAGGGCACCCGCAGCCTGGCGGCCACAACCGATCGCCAGCGCCGGGGCATCGGCAGCCAGCGTCGCGAAGGCCTCGCCGTAGCCATTCACATCGCCGGGTAGGCGACGCGGCGACAGCCAGCGCCAGGGCGCGCGGGGCTGCAGGACCAGCGGCCGATGGGTGCCCTGGCGCAGCGCCGAGGCCAGCGCAACCGCCTGGCGGACATTGCCTGCGCGGCCGTCCGTGACCGTCCAGGGCGCGCTCGATCGTTTCACCATTGGCATTAATTCGTTTCAGCCCTGCTGGGTGTTGCAACAGTCGCGACACTCTACACTGCGGCTCGTCGATTCGCCCCGCGCCGCCCGCGGGCACTGACTTCCCTTCGCCGCCCTGGAGATCCACCGATGTCCCACGCGCTCGACGCTGCTGCCCTCGATCAGCTGTTCCGTACTGCCCGTACCCAGAACGCCTTCCTCGACAAGCCGGTTCCTGAGAGCCTGTTGAAGGAACTGTACGACCTGGTGAAGTGGGGCCCGACCGCCGCCAACACCACGCCGGCCCGCTTCGTCTTCGTCACCTCGAAGGACGCCAAGGACAAGCTGGCCCCGGCCCTGTCCGAAGGCAACCTGGCCAAGACCATGGCCGCCCCGGTCACCGTCATCATCGGCTTCGACCTGGACTTCCACGAGAAGCTGCCTTACCTGTTCCCGCACACCGATGCCAAGGCCTGGTTCGACGGCCCGCAGGAAGGCCGCCACGAAGCCGCCATCCGCAACGGCAGCCTGCAGGGCGCCTACCTGATCCTGGCCGCACGCGCGCTGGGCCTGGATGCCGGCCCGATGTCGGGCTTCGACCCGGCCAAGGTGGACGAAGCCTTCTTCGCCGGCACCTCCATCAAGTCGAATTTCCTGGTCAACCTGGGTTACGGTGACTCGGCGGGCCTGTTCCCGCGTCTGCCGCGCCTGTCGTTCGACGAAGCGGCGCGCATCGCGTAAGTCGTTGTATCGGTTTCGGGCCCGCCGTCCCGCGGCGGGCTCTTGCTGCACCGTGTACCCACCCTACGATCCGGAGAGTTCCTGAGATGAGCGCCACCCGTAAACTGCTGCTGCCGCTGGCCCTGACCCTGGCCATCGCCGCCTGCTCCAAGCCGGCCGACACCGCTGCCCCGGCCGCCGATGCCGCCGCCCCGGCCACCACCGAGCAGGCCGCCACCCCGGCTGCCGATGCCGCCGCCGCTGCGCCGGCCGCCGAAGCGATCAAGATCGCCTCGGGCACCTACAAGCTGGACCCGACCCACACCGACGTGCTGGCCCAGTGGAGCCACTTCGGCTTCTCCAACCCGAGCGCGCACTTCGGCAACGTCGAAGGCACCCTGGTGTACAACGCCGAAGACGTGACCAAGTCCACCGTGGAAGTGAAGCTGCCGCTGAGCGGCCTGAACAGCTTCACCGCCAAGTTCGACGAGCACCTGAAGAGCGCCGACTTCTTCGACGCCGCCAAGTTCGCCGATGCCACCTTCAAGAGCACCAAGGTGGAAGCGGCCGGCACCAACAAGCTGACCGTCACCGGCGACCTGACCATCAAGGGCATCACCAAGCCGGTCACCCTGGACGTCACCGTCAACGGCGGCGGCGAGCACCCGATGGCCAAGGTTCCGGCGGCCGGCTTCGATGCCACCACCACCCTGAAGCGCAGCGATTTCGGCGTCGGCGCCTACGCCCCGAACGTCAGCGATGAAGTGAAGATCCGCATCACCACCGAAGCCACCGGCGAAAAGCCGGCGGCTTGATGCATCCAACTCACTCGTCGTGAGAAGGCAGAAGGCCCGCTGAAAAGCGGGCCTTCTTTTTGGGGGCTGGGGAACACGCGTTGGTAGATGCCAACCTTGGTTGGCGCACGAACACTCCGCAGGCCAACCAAGGTTGAGCACTACCGGGTATGCGCGCTCAGCGCAGCGCGCCCAACCATGCCACGCACGTTTCGCTCGGGCTCTGCTTGGCCTTCACCGTCATCCCGCTCACGCGCACGAAGGTCTGCGCTGCCTGCGCCACTACCTGGCGTGCGATCAACGCCGCCTGCTTGGTCGCGGCCTGCTGCTTGCGCAGCTGCACGATGTGCACCGACGGCCGGCCCACCGGCGCGTACTTCTGGTCGCGGCGCAGTACATCGGCCACCTGCGCCACTTCGAACTCGGCCTGCAGGTAGCGGTGCTGTGCTTCCACCAGTTCGCGCAGCGGCGTGCGCAGGGCAACGGTGTCGGCGAAGGCGGCCAGCGCCGCATCGCAGGCGGCGTCATCGGTGAAGCGGGTACGCAGCGCATCCACGCTGGCCAGGGTCAGTTTGGCCATGTGGGCCTCGTTGCTGCAGGAAAGGAGCGCGATTGTCGCATTGCTTGGCGGCTGATGCGTTGAACCGGGCGGCGGAATACCTGTAGAGCCGAGCCCACGCTCGGCTCATCGCGCGTAGCGCGAGGGTGGATCGAAAAGCAGCCGAGCGTGGGCTCAGCTCTACATGGTCAAGGGCGTGCGGACCAACGGTCCGCACCCACCAAGCAGGGTCCGCACCCACCGGTTGCCCGGTCAATCGCCGTCGGTTTCGTCCGGGTGCGCCTTCCAGTAGCCGGTCGAGCGGATCCAGTCGCGCGGTACGCCCAGGTGGCCTTCGATGAACTTGCGCATCATCCGCGCGCGACGCGATTCGGTGGCGATCCAGTAGAAGACATCACCTTCCGGCGCCTCGAAGTCGGTCAGCATGTCTTCCAGCAGGGTGCTGGTCGCCGCCGGGAAGCCGTTGCGCTCCAGCCAGTGGATGCGCACGTTCTCGTACTGCGGCAGGTCCTGGCGTTCGGCCTCATCGCTCACTTCGATGAAGGCCTGCACCTCGGCACCGTCCGGCAGCACGTCCAGCCAGCGGGCGATGGCCGGCAGCGCAGTTTCATCGCCGATCAGTACATAGGCGTCGTAGCTGTCGGCCACCACGAACGAGCCGCGTGGGCCGCCGATCACCAGCACGTCGCCGGCCTGCGCCTGCTCGGCCCACGGCCCGGCCACGCCCTGGTCGTGCAGCACGAAGTCGATGGCCAGCTCGCCGGCTTCGTGGTCCCACCAGCGTGGGGTGTAGTCGCGCGACGGCGAAGGCTCCTTGCCGGCCGGGTAGCTGCGGCCTTCGGCGGTCAGCACCGGCAGCACCATCTCGCCCGCAGCGTTGGGGAAGAACAGCTTGATGTGGTCGTCGGCGCCGGGCGAATCGAAGCCGGCCAGCGCGTCGCCACCCAGCACGATGCGGCGCATGTGCGGGGTGACCTCTTCAGTGCGCAGCACGGTCAATTCACGGAAGCGCACATCCAGGCGCAGGCGCGTGTTGTTATGTTCGGTCATGGGGTTACCTGTAAAGGTGTCGCGCGGGGGCGCGCGGCGTAGGGGAGACCTGGCTGGATTCAGTCTGGCTGGGTCGTTGAAAGCGGTGATGCCTCGCTACCGGCGGTACCGTTGAGCAGGGCAGACGCCCGCGTCAGCAGCGCCGCCACTTCGTCCGCCTCGCCCTCGGCCCAGCGGCCGTGGTGGTGCACCAGCGCCCGCTTGAACTCGCGCAGGGCGCAGGCCAGCGGCGGCGGCAGCGAGGCCTTGGTGATCTCGCGGGCACGGTCGAAGGCACGCCGCTGCGCCAGGCGCACCTGGGTGCGCTGCACCTTCAGCTCGAACTCGCCGGCGGCGGTGATGCGGAAGATCCGCTTGCCGTCCACTTCCTCGGCCTCGATCCAGCCGGCCTGCTCGAAGCTGGTCAGCAGCGGGTACATGGTGCCGGCGCTGGGCGTATAGGCCTGCATGAACTGGTTGCTGATCAGCTGCATCAGCTCGTAGCCATGGCGCGGCTGCTCGCCGATCAGGGCCAGCACCAGCAGGCGCAGGTCGCCGCGGCTCAGCACGCGTGGCTGGCCGTTGCGGCGGGGCACCGCCGAATCGATGGAGCGGGCTCTGGGAGAGGGGCTTCGGCTCATTTCGATATATCGGTAAACGAGTATGCAAACGATATATCGATATGTCGAAAGCGACAACACCCGATCCGGCCACAAGCAGGTGCAATTTGGGCCACGGCCAGCCCCACCCACAGCAAAAGGGGCGCCCCTTGCGAGGCGCCCCGGCGATGCTGTGGAAGGGAGCAGGGCCACCGGGCCCATCACTCACGGGCCACCTTGGGCCCACGGCCAGCGGCAATCCAGAGGCAGGTGCGACACGTTGTCGCCGGTTCAGTGGCGAAGCCCGGACGGCGCCCACCGTGGCCCCGGCGCTGCCCTGCAACCGTCATCGGCAGCGGTAACACTGCGTCCTGCACATGGGCGCAGCGGCCCGCAAGCGACAGCCCGCGCAGCTGCCAAGGCCCGCCGCAGGGCCGTCAAGGGCGCTTGCAAGCCCCTTGCGGACACTGGCCGGTTGCATCCATACGCCTGCGTAGCCAAGTGACGAAAGCCCTTGGTGCGCTACACTTTGCGGTCTAGAAATCTATACAACAGTCGCGCGCGTGCGTGCGGTTATGGGAGCGCTAATGAACTGGTTGAACGAGGTGCTGAACAACGACCCGAATCCTGTGGAAACCCAGGAGTGGATCGAGTCGTTGAAGGCCGTTATTGATGTCGAGGGCTCCGAGCGCGCGCATCAGCTGCTGGAAGGCATGGTGGAACTGACCCGTCGTTCGGGCGCCTACCTGCCGTTCTCTCCCACCACCGAGTACGTCAACACCATCGAACCGCAGTTCGAGGCCAAGAGCCCGGGCAACGCCGAGCTGGAATGGCGCATCCGTTCGATCATCCGCTGGAACGCGATGGCCACCGTGGTGCGCGCCAACCGCAAGCCGGGTGACCTGGGCGGCCACATCGCCTCGTTCGCCTCCGGCGCCACCCTGTACGACGTGGGCTTCAACCACTTCTGGCGCGCCCCGAGCGAGAACCACCCGGGCGACCTGCTGTTCATCCAGGGCCACAGCGCCCCGGGCATCTACGCGCGTTCCTTCCTGGAAGGCCGCATCAGCGAAGAGCAGCTGGACAAGTTCCGCATGGAAGTGGACGGCGGTGGCCTGTCCTCGTACCCGCACCCGTGGCTGATGCCGGAATACTGGCAGACCCCGACCGTGTCGATGGGCCTGGGCCCGCTGGCCGCCATCTACCAGGCGCAGTTCATGCGCTACCTGGAAAACCGTGGCCTGATCGAGAAGTCCGACCGCAAGGTGTGGTGCTTCATCGGCGACGGCGAGAGCGACGAGCCGGAAACCCTGGGTGCCATCGCCCTGGCCGGCCGTGAAGGCCTGGACAACCTGATCTTCGTGGTGAACTGCAACCTGCAGCGCCTGGACGGCCCGGTGCGCGGCAACGGCAAGATCATCCAGGAACTGGAAGGCGTGTTCCGTGGCGGCGGCTGGAACGTGATCAAGCTGCTGTGGGGCGGTTACTGGGATGCCCTGCTGGCCAAGGACACCAACGGCGTCCTGAAGAAGCTGATGATGGAAACCGTCGACGGCGAATACCAGAACTGCAAGGCCTTCGGCGGCGCGTATACCCGCGAGCATTTCTTCGGCAAGTACCCGGAAACCGCTGCGATGGTGGCCGGCCTGAGCGACGACGACATCTGGCGCCTGAACCGTGGTGGCCACGACCCGCACAAGGTGTACGCCGCCTACCACCAGGCCGTGAACACCAAGGGCATGCCGACCGTCATCCTGGCCAAGACCGTGAAGGGTTACGGCATGGGCAGCGCCGGTGAGGCACTGAACCCGACCCACCAGACCAAGAAGCTGGACGACGAAGCGGTGCGCCACTTCCGCGACCGCTTCAACATTCCGGTGACCGACGCGCAGCTGGCCGACGGCCAGGTGCCGTTCTACCACCCGGGCCCGGATTCGCCGGAAGTGCAGTACCTGCAGGAACGCCGTGCCGCACTGGGCGGTTACCTGCCGCAGCGCCGCCGCAAGGCCGACAAGACCTTTGTGGCGCCGAAGCTGGAAGCGTACGAACGCCTGCTGAAGAGCAGCGGCGAGCGCAGCTACTCCACCACCATGGCCTTCGTGCAGAGCCTGAACATCACCCTGCGTGACAAGGAACTGGGCCCGCACATCGTGCCGATCGTGGCCGACGAAGCCCGCACCTTCGGTATGGAAGGCCTGTTCCGCCAGATCGGCATCTACGCGCCGTTCGGCCAGAAGTACAAGCCGGTCGACGCCGACCAGCTGATGTTCTACCGCGAAGACCAGAGCGGCCAGGTGCTGCAGCAGGGCATCAGCGAGCCGGGTGCGATCAGCTCGTGGATGGCCGCCGGTACCAGCTACTCGGTCAGCAACGTGCCGATGCTGCCGTTCTACATCTACTACTCGATGTTCGGCTTCCAGCGCGTGGGCGACATCGCCTGGCAGGCCGCCGACATGCGTACCCGCGGCTTCCTGCTGGGTGGTACCGCCGGCCGCACCACGCTGAACGGTGAAGGCCTGCAGCACGAAGATGGCTTCAGCCATCTGGTGGCCGGTGGCATCCCGAACGTGCGCAGCTACGACCCGACCTTCGGCTTTGAAGTGACGGTGATCCTGCAGCACGGCACCAAGCGCATGATGGAAGACCAGGTGGACGAGTACTACTACGTCACCCTGATGAACGAGAACTACACCCACCCGGAAATGCCGGAAGGCGCGGCCGAAGGCATCGTCAAGGGCATGTACCTGCTGACCGACGCCGGCAAGCCGAAGAAGGGCGAGCTGCGCGTGCAGCTGCTGGGCTCGGGCACCATCCTGCGCGAAGCCATTGCTGCCGCCGAGCTGCTGGACAAGGACTTCGGCGTGACCGCCGATATCTGGAGCTGCCCGAGCTTCAACGAACTGCGTCGCGATGGTTTCGACGTGGAACGTGCCAACCGCCTGCATCCGGAAGGTGAGCAGCGCAAGGCCTACGTGACCGAGCTGCTGGAAGGCCGCCAGGGCCCGGCGATTGCCGCCACCGACTATGTGCGTGCGTATGCGGACCAGATCCGTGCGTTCGTGCCGATGTCGTACACGGTGCTGGGTACGGATGGGTTTGGCCGTTCGGATACGCGTGCGAACCTGCGCCGGTTCTTCGAGGTTGACCGGTACTACATCGCGCATGCCGCGATTGCGGCGCTGGCGAAGGAAGGGAAGATGACCGCGAAGGATGTGGCCCGGGCGATCAAGCAGTACAAGATTGATCCGGAGAAGGCTAATCCTGTTGGGGTTTGATTTCGATCAGTACGCGTGATGAATAGGGCGGCCTAAGTGCCGCCCTATTCCATTTGAGAGAACTTATATATGCTGAGAAAACTGACAGCTACGCGTCTAGCTACCTCTGCCTCAGCGCAACCGAGAGATGTGGGATGGCTCGAAATGCCTATCAAATCGCCGCCTGTTTACGAGATGATGAAACAATCAGATCTGAGCAACCAGTTGAAATTGCTGAGAGTCTCGGTGATGTAGTCAGTATTTTCTGTGGCGCTGGTGGACTCGATTTGGGCTTCGAGCAGAGCGGTTTCACCGTGCCGTGCGCTTACGATATTCGAACGGCAAGCATTGACTCATACAACGCTAATCGAACGGGTGTACATAGAGGACACGTAGCGGATGTGCGAGGTCTGACGGTCGAGAGGGTTCGCGCAGACTCGGCGAAGGCCAGTTTTGCTCCGATCGGTTTGATTGGTGGCCCGCCATGTCAAAGCTTTAGTGGTGCGAACACGGCTGATAAGGTTGACGATCCACGTCACTCGCTCCCGGAGCAGTACGCGAGATTAGTGCAGGAGCTAAATGCGGATTCGCCGCTACATTTCTTCGCATTCGAGAACGTAGTCGGCCTAGTTGGGCCAAAGCACGCCCACGTGTTCGAGAAGCTAAAGAAAGATCTTGAGGTTGACTTCAATCTGAGCGAAGCGATTTTAGATGCCCACGATTTTGGACTCCCACAGCGTCGGAGGCGAGTCATTGTCGTCGGATTTAATAAGTCGATTTATGGAGAGCTGCGGTGGATACCACCCCAGGCAACGGGTGGTAGAGCCACTGTGAGAGACGCCATTGGTGAGCTACCCGAGCCAGTTCACTTTGAGCGAGGCCTGTCAGAGAATGCAATTCCATTTCACCCCAACCATTGGTGCATGAAGCCGAAGTCGGCAAAGTTCAGTAATGGGCTGATGAGTGTAGGGAGCAAGAACAGACGGTGTTTCAAGGTTCTAAGTTGGCATGAGCCGAGCCCGACGGTTGCTTATGGCAATAGAGAGGTCCATGTACACCCTGATCAACATCGAAGACTCAGTGTTCTCGAAGCTATGAGGCTGCAGGGGTTTCCTGATCGATTCGTGTTAAAGGGAACTCTGTCCGCTCAGATCACTCAAGTCAGTGAAGCGGTACCCCCTCCGTTGGCCGAGGTTATCGCAAGCTCAATTAAGGAGCAGCTCAAGCTTAGCTAGGTCAATTGAGTGTCACTATCTCCGAATTAACTCGCAATGTGGTTAGAATTAAACATGGTCGTTGGCGTTCAGTGAAATGCCGCGCGTCTCGGGTGAAAGTCCGCCAATGGAGTGGGATATGACGAACGACGTAAAGAATCGGATGGATGAGGTCGAATACATCGAAGAGCAAGGTGCTCTTGCTTCATATTTGTCCGATCCAAGTGTTGCTGGAAGACCGGTTAGAACGCATCTCCAGGCAAGTGATCGGGTAATTGCAAGGGTCACGGATGGCATCTATCGAGAGCCCGCTTCGGCTCTTCGAGAGTTGATATCTAATGCTTGGGATGCAGACGCTACGCAGGTGACCATTCTCACCGACGCTCCTCGATTCGGCCGAGTATATGTTCGAGATGACGGAAACGGCATGTCGTTCGAAACCTTATCTCATCTGATTAAAAATATTGGCGGTAGTGCAAAGAGAAGCGCCAAGGGCGAAGGGCTTGGCGTAACTGGTGGCGATGTTGATAAGTCCCCGGGTGGCCGCCAACTGATTGGAAAGATCGGTATTGGACTGTTCTCAATTAGCCAGCTCGCGCGTCGCTTTCGAATTGTTACGAAGGTTAAGGGCCAGGACTATCGCCTGATTGCTGAGATCTCGCTTAGAACCTACACGGAAGACGGGACAGAGCTGGATCATGCTTCTGCGGAAGGTGACGATAACTACATCAGTGGCGTTGTGGAGGTGGTCAGCCAGCCCGCGGAAGACGTAGATTCTCACGGAACCGACCTCATACTCGAGGACGTCAAGCCGCGTGTTCGGGACTTGCTAAGGGATTCTGATCGATGGGCCAAGGTGTTCGAGCGTGAGCGTGCCATAAGCGTTGGCGATAAAGAGACTGCCAATGCGATTCGAGTTCAGCGCCCAGTATTTCATTCGGGTTGGATCGGTGCTTCTCCCCCTGGTGAAGCATCAACTGTAGAAATTGGACCAAACTTCCCGTGGACTGAAGACACTGATCCTAGCGATAGAATGGCTGCGCTGATGGATGCTGTCGAAAAGCAGGGGGACAAAAAGGATCGGCCTGATCTTGCTGCGACGCTTGACGCTTACCTTAATATGCTCTGGACGTTGGGGCTATCTGCGCCCGTTCGATATGTTGATAAGCACCCATTTGATCTGAAGGCATCAGAGAACTTTGATCTTTTCTGGATATCAAACGAGGCAAAGGGCCAGGCTACCGAAGTAAAAATGATGCCCGGTGAGACAGTGCGGCAAGCCGTCAAGGAGCGCGCTCCAGGCAACAAAGAGCTAGTTGATGGGCTGGCGCAGGCCGGCGGCGGCTTTAGGGTGTTCATTGATTCGGTTGAGATTAAGCACCCCGTTCGGTTTAAGTATCTCCCCGCTGGTGAGAAAAATCTCTCCAAGTCTCTCTTGTTCGTTGGGAGCTATAACCCGGATCTCAGTAAGATATCGGTAGATAGGCGTGGAGGGGGGTTGTCATTGGAGGGGTACGCATTCTGGACGGGAAGGATTGTACCGAAGGAGAATAATGGCGTTTTGGTGCGAATACGGGGGGCGAGTGGTGCCGCATTTGATCCAACTTTCTTTAATTATCAGGTTTCAGAGCTGACTCGCCTTCGTCAGATTACGTCAGAGATATTTATTCGCCGAGGGCTGGACGCGGCGCTGAATATTGATAGGGAGTCCTTTAACTTCTCCCATCCGCATGTTCAGCTCGTGGCTGGCTGGGTTCAGCGCTCCATCCGCCAGCTTACTAATAAGCACAAAGACTTGGCTTCCAAGTTGAGAAAAGAGCGGCTCGGGACCAAGGCCGCTGCAGAAATTAGCGCTCTCGATAAGTTTGTGAGAACGGTTTGGAGCGGGCGGCAGTCGGATGATGTTCCGCCTGAGGTTACGATTTCCGACGAAGTGGGTGTGCAAAGCGCCAGAAGTATGGGTAATGTTGCGCTGCATAGGGCCACGTTGACTTCAGTAAAAGCGCTTCAACAAATGCCTGCGGGCCAAGGCGAAAGCAAGGTGGCTGCGCTGGTCCAAGTCCTTCTCGCCTACGACGTTCTGCAGGGGCTTGAATACGCAGAGCAGGAGAATCTGATTGCAGCAATCTTGCAGGTATTCTATGGAGTGGAATCGAAATGATGCAGGCTGACCCAAACGGCCAAGGTCTGGATCCTCTGGACGAGATTGACCAAGAGACTGTTTATGGCGAGGCGGCGGAGGTCGACGTTGCCGAAGAGATTGTCTCTGCCAGGAAAAGATCCGACTTCAAACCATGGCACCATCCCGTAAAGCAATTTGTTCGGGAAAAACAATGGTTGTTGCAGGTAGAGCGATTGGGGAAGGCGCAAGGTAGGGATCTCGGCTATCTTTCGCTTCCTGGAGAAGACATGTTTGATGTCAGGGTAATCGGCGAATCGGTGAAGCGAAGGGGCGGAAAAGTTAGGCTTCTCGGATTTAACTCTAGAAAGCCCGGGATGGGGGATGCTGGAAGTCAGATAAATGCTGAATCTGTCCTGCGGCAGGAAAAAATAATCACTGATGACTCCAGGACGCTACCCGATAGACTGCAAGATATTGCGGAAAAACGATCTCATGTTTACCGGATCATGGAGTCCTATGGGAAGTTCGATGTAATTAATATTGATCTCTGTGATCATCTCGGGGCAGACACCGCCGGCCCCGGGATCTTTGATGTCATCGAGAAAATAGTACTGCATCAAAGGGGGTACGCAACTCCATGGCTATTCATGATGACTACGAGGGTGCATCCTGATTTCCTTGGCAAGGCGGAAGGGAAGTTCTCCCCTCCATTGCGGAAGAATATAGAGCTTGGTCCGGAGTTCTCCGAGAAGCTCGCGGAACTCATTGGGGTTGACATCTGTATTGCCAAGGATGTGGAGCGGTACTGGAAGGTCGCCGGGGATCCGCTGATAAAAATATTTGCGGTTGGGTTGGGTAAATATCTCTTGCATTTGCTTCACAATCAAATTCAAGATCCCGCGTCGGTGGAGTTGGCAAGCTGTTGCGCCTATAGAGTCGAATCGAAGAGTCTAGATATGCTCTCTGTTGTATTCAGAGTTACGCCCAGGGAGAAAATTATGATTTCTGCGGAGCAGCAAAATAATATCGAAATACCTGCGATTGAGATGGCAAGTGCTATTCAGATTGTACGCAAGGCAGGTGCGACTGTGGATGTTGATGCTGTTGTCAATGATCGAGCTGTTCTTGTGAATCTCGTCGAGCAAACAGAAGCTCTTTTGGCGGCTGGGAATTACGATGTTTCAAAATACCGTGAATGGCTAGGTGCACATGGATTTAGGCCTCATGTCGTGTAGGCGGAAGTTGGATTAAATAACTACACCGCATGGTTGCTGCTTGGCAGGCCTAGTTTCAAGTCGCCGGCCGATGTGCGATTAACAGTCGCACATCATCTGTGAATGGCGACGGATCGCCCGCCGAAATAGCCCTCTTAGACTTATTTTTCAAGCGCAGACCCTGAAAATCCGTTCGCCTTATAACTCATTACTGAGAATTTTGGCACTGGTGAGCTCGCGTCCGCTCACGCGAAACATCTCATTCCCGGGGTGAGGCTGAGCTATCAGATAAATGAAAATCAATGCTCGCGAATTCTCTTTCTACCAGGGGCATTGCGAGCGATGCCAAGCAAGCGACTCTAGGCAGGCTGCCAGTTCACCTGGCATGGGGGCAGCCAGCCGACGGCCCTCCAACTCTAAGTAAGCAGAGTTCTGCAGAGTGGGCGCCACGGCGATCCGCAGGGAATCGGGGTTGATGGTTACTAGATATAGATCGAACAGAGTGTGCACATCGGCACGGAGCAAAAGACCGTTCCTGGCATCGTTGCTCTTTAGGCCTGAGTAGGGCTGGATGTGAGCCGCCTCAAGCGCATCGACCACATTGCATCCCGTCATCGCACAGCAGCCGCCGTATGCGTCCAGCAGTGCCTTACGGAAGGCAGGCTGCCCGCGGCGCCGAACGATAGCTGCCAGCACACGCTGCCTCTCGTCCACCCCGTCTGTTGGGGAGAAACTGCCAGATGCCTCCGCCGCTTTGGCCTCCTGCTCCAACAGACCCCTTGTAGGACCAGAGACCGACGTGAGCGTCTCATCCGAAAGCCCGAGGAGCTTGGCAAGTTTCGGCTCAACCTTTGCACCCACGTTCGATGCTGGAAGAAGTCCGGGTAGCCAAGGCCTGCCTGCCTGATCCAGAACATGGGAAATGTTCTGCATGCGGTACTCCCACGCCTTGGGCGTGCGTCCGTAGTGGGCTGCCAGCTCCCGATAGACCCTGGCCTTCTCAAGGCTCAATCCACCGGTGAGGCGCGCCTCCATTTGGCGATACGCCTCGACTGCAGCAGCCAATTCGTCTTCAGTCCACCTACTCACAGCCTCCCCCTTTCCGCGACCTCACGCGGCGACCTTGGGGAAGTATGCCGTAAACGACGCAATGAGCCGCTAATGGCTTGGAACGGTAGAGCGTCGCGTGTCAGCGCAAACCGCAGTCTGATCAGGCCCGTCGGTAGGCTTCGTATTTGGAGTTAAGTTGCAAAGCCCTAGTCGGCCGGAAGTAGTCGGCTACTCCAGCGCTGGAGTAGAGGTTGAATGCAAGGCGTCTCACCGGCTCGGCCTGTGAAGCCTAGGATGAGCAACTGTGATGAGGAATTTTCCACCAGCAGAGCGGGCTCACCTCGGCAAGTGAGTTCGAAGTACCTCGCTTCAAAGCGCCCGGCACCGAGGGCTGCTTCTTCAGCCGCTAGGCTTAGGGCCTCCTTGCGCATGACAGCAAACTCTGTGGCCGAGACCTTGGGGTAGGTCTTCAGCTCCAAATGGCCTTTTGGCAGGTGGAAGTGGGCGAGCGCTGAACCAATCAGCGCTGCCAAACACAGTAATGCGTACGTCAGAGACTTCATGGGAAGTCCTGCAGATCAGGGGCGGACGGAGAATGGGGCCGCAACGACAGCTCGCAGCCTATCGTTTGAGGTTCAAACCTTGGGCACTACTCCCGCACGTGCAGCCGCTCAGTCACCTGCGCAGTCAACGCCACACACGCCATCTTCAACCCCTCCATCACCCGGTCCCCCAGATACTCCTCGGGCGCACCGTTCTGCCGAGTCCGCTCCGCAGCCAACATCAGCTCCGCCACCACACGCAGCCCGGCCAACGCGCAATCTGCATCCGCTAGCTGAAGACACCGCCCAGGCAGTTGATGCCGCTCCGGCCAAGGTTGGCCGTCCGCGGCCGCACCGGTGCCGATGCGGTGCAGCGTGGCGACGAAGGCGTTGGGATCGACGGACGGTTCGCGCTCGGTCTCGGCGTTGTCCGGATCGTACTGCGCGTGCAGGGAACGGAAGTCCGATGTGTTCATGGCAATGCTCCGTACAGGACAGATAGCAGCGCCACCTAATAAAGGCGGCGGACGATGCGTGGTTCGAAAGCCGGACAGTAACCAAGCCGGTGGGTCCGAAGACCCCCACGCACCGCCCGCCATGGAACGCGAACGGATTGCCAGCCGGCGCCACACAAAAGGTGACGCCGGCTGACAAGCGCAAAACACAAGGTTACTGAACGGGCTTTCGAACCCCGCGCCACCCTTTTCCGGTGGCACGCCAAGAGATACCCGTGCAGTAACCAAATGCCAAGAAAACTGCAGAACCGACGATTGCCAGTCCTGACGCTTTCGGCATTGTCGCACACGGTGTTAAGCCAGCAAACGATTGCGCTGCAACGGTCTTGGAGGGCTTGGCGTTATTGGCCCCAAGCGCAGAAATGCCTGCAGTCAGGGCCACGGCGTAGGGCCAATCGCGACAGATTGGACCAGCGGCTCAGCCGGGCGGCACCTCGGCCGAGGGTACGAAGCTCAAACGCACCCGAACCCGCGCATGCCGCGCGACGCCCTCAACCACGACCGGTTCGAAACGCCACTGGTCCACTGCGGTAAAGGCCGCACGATCGAGCTCCCGCAGCCCGCTGGACCGCACCACCATCACGTTGGAAACGTGACCCAGCTCATCCAGCTGAGCAACCAACAACACCGCCATGGGAACCTGCAGCAAGGTATCGGGCGGCGTGGCAGGGGCCGTTGAATACACAACGGCAGGCGCCTGCCGCAGCTCGAAGGTGGGGTTGTCGCCGCGCTCTACGAACACTTCAGTGGAGACCTGCGGGTCTGCCGCCATGGCCATGGCAGGTGTAGCACCCAGCAGCATCAGAGCGAGGTTCAGTGCCAGGGCGGTGTTGAAGCGGGGCATACGTGGTTTCCATTCCGGTGCGCTGCCAGCATAGCGGCCATCCCCTGGCATCGCTTGCCTTGAATGCCGGCGTGCGGGATTTCTGCGCGGATCACATATGCGCGCCAGGCCGTGGCCACAGCGCATCGTCGCGCTCCAGGTCGTAGTCGCTGCCGAACGCCAGTGCTGCTCCGCGCGGTGGGAGGTCTGCGTAGCAGCCCAGCAGGTACTCATCCATGCCGGCATCGCTGTGGTCGATGGCGAACAGGTGGAGGAGCTCTTTGTCGAAGGCTTCCAGCCATGTGGGGTCGATTCTGGTCATGGGCATCCTCCGGTGGAGAGGGGAGAATGGCCCGGAGCGGTCTCAAGGCATGGGACCCGTCGCGCATGCGCTCTGGCGGACAGCTCCCTCCGCTGGATATGCTCCACCCGCCGATACCAGGAGTCATCGTCATGGAAGACCTGCTCAATCGATCCGCGCTGCTTCGCCAGGCGATCCTCTCTACGGTCGATCATCCGCTGGCGGAGGACTCGTCCAGATTGTTGGCGTCAGTGGACGCAGCTTTGCTGAGCCTTGAACACGCAGACGCCCTTCGCACGCTGCTGCAGGCCGGTATGGCGGCCTCTGCGATGGCATTGATGCGCTGCCAGTACGAGGCTTTCACGCGGTCCGTCTGGATCCTGCATTGCGCAGCCGACGAGCAGGTTGAGCTGCTGTGCCTGCCACCGGAAGCTGGAACGAGCGAGCAGATGTTGCCGATGCTTTCGAAGATGCTGGAAGCATTCGCGAAAGTAGCGGAACTGGACAATCTGCTCCCGCACCTCATCGAGCTGAAGGTCCACGCCTGGGCTCCGCTGAACTCATTCGTACACGCAGGGGTACACGCAATGAGGCGGAGTCGCGATGGCGTCCCCATGCCTTTGGCGATCAACGTCATCCGGATGAGCAACAACCTTTCGATGATGGCGGGGCAGCACCTCGCCATTCTTACCGGCGTCCCGGAATTGCAGAAGAAGGTGCTATGGCTCAACGAGACATATGCCGAGTGTCTGCTCTTCGACGAAGACAGACGCCGCGCCGTCCGGGCGGATGCATCGTCTGAGAGATCCAGCTAGCCGATGGCCTGCATCAACGGCGCGGAGACCGCTCCTTGGCAGCCTCCCTTGTTGCCATCTTGGAAGCGAGATGACGGGCACGGGCCAACTGGTAGCCCCGCCGGCACTCGAACCTGACCTTCACCCCATGCTTGCCGCGCGCACTTGGATATCCTGCTGCGCTCGCTCATCCTGCAACAGCTGTTCCTGCTGATTGGCCAGTGCGCGCTGCTGCGCCTCCCTGCTGACCGAATCAAACTGCAGCAGTGATTCCTCCACCGGCGTCTGCGCAGCCTCTGCGGTGGGCATGGAAGCGCGCAGATGGGCAGGATCGTTCGTCTCGCCCTGCACCACGAAGAGGGTATGGCCGGCAGGATGCGTTGCAGTGGCGTTGCTTACGAGCACGTGATCAACGTGGGACAGATCATTGTCCTTGGCCAGAACCAGCAGGCTGGCCGTCATTCTCTCGCTCGTCGCATCGAAGCTTCGGCCGTGCATGGCGTCCAGGTCTGCTACGCCCTCACGGATTTGCTGATAGAGCGCGTGATCGGGATGACCGGGCTGCATTGGATTGCTTTCCGCCAGAACGGCCGGCTGCGGCGCTACATGCTCAGGGAGGTCGCGCTCCTCATCTGAAGGGGAAGTGGGAAGCGCCGCCTGATGGGTAGCTTCCCCGCCAATGTCAGCCGTTCTGGGGCCTGCAGGTTCCAGCCCTGGATTGTCCCGGGCCGGTGGTGGCGGGACCGGGAGATCCAACGGGACCTCCTGCGCGGTCCTTGGGGCCTGCTCGTTCTCAGAAGGTTGCGGCAGTGGCTTCTCTGCTTTGTCCTGAGTTGTAGCGACGGCGGGCTGCGCCTGCAGCACATTCGCAAGCTTCTGCGGCTCAGCGCTACCCTCACGCACGGGATCCTCAGCCTTGTGCGCCTGCATGTGAACTGGCTGGGTTGAGCCTGCACCGGCCGCAGTACCTACGACCGAGGCATTCCGAGCTTCACGGGCCTCCTCCACAGTCGGTTCATGCTGCGAGGCACTTTGAGGGCCCACTCCTGGTGCAGTCGGTGCCGGCTCCTCCTTCCGAGCGTTCTGCCGGGCGGCATCCTCCGCACGCTGCGCCGAATCGGCTTGTCGTCCAAGGCGACTCTCTGCTGGCTGCTCACTCTCACGCGAGGGACGCGTACGCTCTGGCTCAACAATCGACGCCGAGGGCGCCGCGATGACAGGAGCGGGCGCCGGAGCGGGCTGGCGAGCGGGCTCAACGGCAGCGCTGGTTGCCGCACCTCGTTGCAGGTCACTGTCGCCCTTCAGTGCCTCAACCGGGTCGATCTGCACCCCTCGCGCCTCCAGCACGGCCGCAGACGCTGCCTGCTGCGCATCCACCGCCGCACTGCCTTGACGATTGGCCTCCTGCAGCGCTTGCCGGTGTGCGTCCTGCTCCTTTGCAGTCAACGCAGCAATGCGTAGCTCGGGCACGTCGGGTGTCGTCGCCTGATCTGCAGGCGCAGCGCCTTGGGCAGCCAATGAAGCCTCAGGCCGAAGCTGCGACTGCGCCCGCGTAATGTCCTCAATGGTGGTGGTGCCGGTGAGCACCATCCGGTTTCCGCCGGCGTCACCGAACGTGGCGATGGCACTTTCTGCGCTGGGCGCGTGGGTGCGGGGGTCTGGCATCAGTTCCAGAACCACGTCGCCTGTTCTGCCCTGCAGATTCAGCGTCTGCTCCACCGCGACGGCTGTAGCTGCAAGCTGCTGCTCGGTGCGCTCGATGCCATGGCGCGCGTAGAGCGCATCCACCTGGCCGCGAATACCTTCGTGTGCAACCTGTGCGGTGTCCTTGAGCTGCTTGGCGATGTCGTGCAACCCGGCGATACCGTCATTCTGGCTTTGCCAGGTGATCTCCAGCTCGTCGCTCAGGTTCCGGTTGGCGGCGCTGTCAAAGATCACGCCCTTGCTGACCCATTGGCCATCCGCCTGCCGTGTATAGGCATTGCCATCACTCGCCTTCAACGTGTCGGCGCTGGCCTGCGCGTCCTGAACGGCACGGGGAATGGATGGATTGTTCGCGTCGCCGAAGTCGCTCCAACGCCCTTGCTCGTGAGCAACCATATAGCGCGCAGCCATCGCGGCTTTGGTGTTGGATGCGTTCTGGGCGATGACCGTGCGCGACTGTTCATCCAGCGCCTGTGCCTGCTCCGCCGAGACTGGCAGGTGGCGGCTGTTGGGCACTCGCCCATCCACCATTTCCTTGATTTCCAGTTCCCATTGTCCCGAGCTGGCATCGCGTACAAAGGCGCGATCGGTCTCGAAGGCGCCTCGTGCCGGCTCGGCCAAGCCATTGGCGTTCAGCCGGTAGGGGTTCTGTGGGGGTGGCGGATTCGACAAGCCCAACTCATACGAGGCCCGGGCCGCCTGCCAGTTCAACTGGCGCTCCAATGTGCCGGTGGCAACATAGCTGGTGCGGAAGGTGACGTCGTCACCCTGTGCCGTCTGCACCGGGCGGACTTCGACGCCGGTGCCCAGGTCGGTGCTCTGGACCTGCTGCTGTTCGCCGGCTCGCAGCCAGCGCCCATTGGGGTCAGCGGGGTCGCGCGTCCAAGTGCGACCCATCGGGTCAACTTGGGAGTAGACGCGTTCAATGTCTTTCTGCTCGGCCCAGCGTTCGCCGAGATACGCACCGAGGACGCCGCCACCGATACCCGTTGCAATGGCGCCGGGCCCCGTCCACGAGCCCGAAGCGAGGCCGACACCAGCGCCACCAAGAAAGCCACCCACTGCGCCACCGACGTTGCGGCCCACGAAGTGTGCAGCGGTGGAATCAGCGCCTGCGGCATTGCCCTTCGAGTTCAGCTCAATCCACTTGTGCCCGGAGGTGGCGAAGTCGTGCGCAAGCAGTGCGACGCCTGCAACGCCGGCAACCTTGATGGCGGGATTGATTCCGGCATGTACGCCATGCGGTGCAACGTCGGCGACTGCTTCGGCAACGGCTGCCGCATAGGGAGGGCCGCGTGGAGCTCCTGGCTGCAGGGGCGCGTGCGACGGTGGTTCGGGCAAGTCAGCGAACAGGCGCGGTCCTGTGCCCAGGTTGGCATGCGCGGCGACCCAGTTCGCGCGCGTGGTCGACATCTCGCTCAGGTTCAACGCGCTGTAGTCGTGCAGCGGTCGTTCGAAGAGCGTCTTGCTGACAGCGTCATAGCCGTCGATGGGCTTGAGATGCAGGCGTACCTGCGCGACGTCGACGGGATGCGCGCTGTTGGTGGTGGCATGCTGCGCGAGGCTGCGCTCAAGCGCCTGGTACTCGGCGGCGGACTGGCTTGCGAAGGCCAGCGGCTCAGGCCCGAAGGCACTTATGGGGTAGCCGTTGATGCGGACGGAGGGGTGGTCGAGGGCTGTGGCTAGCTCAAATTTGTCAAAACCACGCCCGGGTTGGGCATTCTCGACAAATGCCACCAAGGGCTTGCCTGTGGCGATGGCGTTCTCGAAGAACCTGGGACTGCCTGCGTTCCACATCATGTCTTGGAGTGCGCTGATGGGCTCGCCCCTGGGAGCGAATCCGCGAGCACTCATGAAGTCTCGGAACTTGTCCTTGACGGCATAGAAGTCCTGATGGTTTTCAGGATGCTTGTTCAACGAATCAATGTAATGCCCCCACGGTGTATCGCCGATGATCGCCGCTCTGCCCTCAAGGTTCCTTCGATACTCGGTTGCGTTATCGAAATTCGGGATCTTTCTCCCATCGACTCCTGAGAATGCAATGTACTCGACACCTGTCGGAAGGCGAGGTGGATGGATGCGCATCTTCTCCCTGACGAAGTCCTCGTAGCTGGTCGATCCATCTGGGCCCGAGCCGGGAGAGGTCAGATACTCAACAACGAGAGCCTTCTGATGATCGGAAAGTCGACTGCCATCAGCAACGTTCGTTGCCGGTTTCAATGTGGCTAGTGCAAATTCCTCGAATGCGAACTGCCCCATGCTATCTGTCCTCAGAACACGTGAGCGGGGACAGATAGCTCGGCCAGAATGATCAGGCCATTCGCTGCGAGCTCGATACCTTCAGGGACCTCGATGCCAACTTCTCTCATTGCGTCCGCTCGCGTGAGAACGACATAACGGACATCCGTCGAGTTGTCAGTCTGATTGACGAAGACAGCCAGCAAGCCCTTCGCAATAGCGCATAGAAAAGCGATTGGGTTATCGGTATTACCGAGGTCGGATTTGAGCCTGGCTATCAACTGCAACGTGTGAGTGGAACTCAGGTCCAGTGTGTACTTCCAACCCCAGTGATCACCCTCCGCGTTTCGTTCCTCGGTTCCAAGTACAGACATGGCTGCAAGGATCTGCTCCCCCCGTCGGAAGGTGTACTGATATTCCGTGATTTCGTTTCCATCTGGCAGGTCTGAGGCGACAATTCTTGGGAACGAGATTGTTACGCCGCTGAACGCGTCGAAAGCGGTTCTTGCTTGGGGACTGAACTCAATGGGCATGATCTTGTCCTGCTTCCGATGATGAAGGCGCCGGGGCTTGCCAGTGAATGATGGCGCAATATTCTCCGCATGATGAAGAGAACCTTTCAATACCCGCCATTTGTCTGGCCTGGCGGGGCTCAACCAACCCGCCATTCCTCATGATGTCACCCTTCGGTGAGCATTGGCGAGCACATGGGCTTCGGCAAGCACAATATGGTCATCGGAAGCGACTAGAACCTGATCCGGGATGAGTACGCCGGCAATCGCCAGTGCACTCGCGGTGGTGATTGCGACATATCTGAGGTCCTCGACGTTATCGGTCCGGCCGGTGTATGCCATTACCAGCCCTTGAGCAAAGTCTCGTAGGAACGAGAAGTCATTGTCGACGTTGCCAACCATCGTCTTGAACTCGAGCATGGAGGTGATCAGTCGATCGTGGCCGAGGTCAAAGGTGAATACTCGCTCTCTTTTCCCATTGATCTCTGCCAACTGCGTCGTTCCATGGAAACCCAGGCCGCCAATGCGCCTTTCACCAAGATAGAACGCGTACTGGTACTCCGTTACGACAGTTCCATCCGCCAATTCGCCCGGGAGAATTCGTGGTCTGGGGATCGTGATTTCGCTGACGGGATCAAAGGACGAGTAGATCCTGGGTTCGAAGCAGAGGGGCATGGTTGATCCTTGGACATTCGGTGAGCTCTTTGACGGCAGATCAGCCGGCGGCATTTCACGGACGGGCATTAGGAATATGGAGCAAGCCTCGCCGACTCATAGCTACGCGTCCATCATGTCGAACTTCCGCACAGCGAGCCGACTCGAGCAGTGCAAGACGAGATAGCGCGCATCGCGCGTCACCGCTTGGAGAGGCAGGTGCAAATCGCACCAGTTCGTGCCGGCCGTGTCGACGGGACGATGCGATTGGGGCCGCAAAGTGAGCGGGGGGCCAAACCAGCCCAGGATTCATCGGCAATTCCATTGCTCAGTGACCTCCGACTATACGTTCCCGGCGCTCACTTCCCCAGAGGCATGCGTCCTGAAGGCCCAGTACTGTTTCCTGGTTCACATATTCAGGAAGCGGAGCTCGCTGCCTGGCCACCTCCACCTGCCCCCTATCCCACCTATGCCATCATCCGACCAGGACCGCAGCACCCATCAAGGCTGAACAGGCATGGAGCAGGCAACACGCTACACCGCAACCCTTTATCTGGCCGCCCCCGGCACCCCACTGAAGAGCGGGGGCATCTCGCCGCGCGGCCACATGTACCTGCAGGTAGCAGCAGGCGACGAGGCCCACAGCTACGGCTTCGCACCGCCGCGTCAGTCACCAGGCGAAGCCCGCACTGGCGTGCAGTACGCGCAGGTGCGCCACGATGATGCCGACGAGCATCTGGACCCGTACTACAGCCGCACACTGGAAATCACCGAAGAGCATTACGGCTGCCTGCGCGACTTCGCCGAGGAACCGGCCGAGTTCGAATTCGATGTGGATCGCCCGGTCACCATCAACCGCTGCAGCGATTTCGTCTGGGCCGCGCTGCACTACGCCGGCCTGCATCCGCTGCCGGCGCCGCTGGATGGCGGCAGCAACCTGGGCGAGTTCGCGGTGCTGTTCAACCTGCCGGAAATCCAGTGCATTGCCGCGCCGTTCCCGGGCAGCGATCTGAATGCCGAAACCCATCACGCGATGCCCGAGCGCGAGGCTGAACATCATCGCCAGGGCGACCGCGCCAGCGATGAGCCGCCGCCGACGCCGATTGAAGTGGCCGGTACGTTGCTGGATCCCTCGCATCCAGACCATCGTCTGTTCTCGCAGCTGATCCAGAAAGTGGCCGAACTGGATGCGGCGCATGGCCGCCCGTTCGATGCCGCCAGCCAGCGCATCAGCGCCAGCCTGCTGGTGCTGGCCAAGCAGAACAATCTCTCGCGCGTGGACCACGTGCTGCTCAGCCAGCCAACGAAGAGCAGCCATGCGGCAGAGAGCATCTTCATCGTGCAGGGCGATCGTAATGACCCGGGGCACCGCCGCGCCAGCATCGCCACCGAAGTGGCGGCCAAGACCGATGTGGCCGATTCGCTGCGGTTGAAGGAGCAGTAACCCGCGCGCCTGCCATACGTGTGCAGGCGCACGCCACGCCCCCCACCTGCTACCATTCCCCCGCAACCCCAGCCAGCCCACCCCGCGCAGACAGATGCGGGGCGGGCCGTCGCAGTACGGCCCAGCGAGCCAGGACACCTTCCCGTGCCCATTCAAGGACGCTCGCATGTTCCGTAATCCTCTCTTCCGCTCGGCCGCGCTGGCCGTTGCCGTTTCGCTCAGCCTCGGCGTGCCCTCCGCATTCGCCGACAACGCACCCGCCGCCAGTGCCACCGCCGCCGTACAGCGCCAGGCCGTGGCCAAGGGCCTGTACGAGCTGGCCTACAGCCCGAAGCAGAATGCCGTGTTCGTGGCCTCCTCCGGCGGCTTCGGCGATGACGCCGGCCCGGCCCAGGTGCTGCGCCTGAATCCGGCCACGCTGGCCGTGGAAACCCGCATCCCGCTGGAGCGCAAGGCGTTCGGCGTGGTGCTGGATGACGCCCACAACCGCCTGTACGTGGGCAACACCGTGGACCTGTCGGTGACGGTGGTCGACACCGCGCAGAACAAGGCCGTCGGCACCATCCAGTTGATGGAGAAGAAGACCGGCAAGGACGGCAAGGCCGCCTACACCCACGACCTGCGCGAGCTGGTGGTCGACAGCGCGGCCAACCGCCTGTACGTGACCGGCCACAGCAGCCAGCCGGACGTGAGCAGCGTGCTGTTCGTGATCGATACCACCACGCTGAAGGTGATCAACACCATCGACGGCCTTGGCAATGCGAAGGCGCCGGGCCTGGCGCTGGATGCGGCCAACAAGCGCGTCTACACCAGCAACCTGCTGGCCGACCTGGTGGTGGTGGGAACCGATTCGAACACGGTGGTGGCACAGCACAAGATCGCCGCCGAGCAGCCGATGAACATCGCGCTGGACCCGGCCGGCAAGCGCCTGTTCGTGACCGACCAGGGCTCGGAATTCCTGCGTGGCTACCAGGCCAAGAGCAGCGGCCTGGTCAGCAAGCATCCGGGTCAGCGCGTGCTGGTGCTGGACCGCAGTACCGGCAAGGAACTGGCCAGCATCCCGACCGATGCCGGCCCGCTGGGCATCCTGCTGGATGCACCGCGCAAGCGCCTGTACGTGACCAACCGCGAAGCCGGTACGGTGACCGCGTACAACAGTGACAGCTACCAGAAGGTGGCGACCTACAAGGTGCCGACCCACCCGAACAGCTTGGCGCTGGATGCGAAGAACAACGTGTTGTTCGTGAGCATCAAGAACGGCGAGAATGATGACAAGGGCGCTGATGAGAGCGTGGCACGGATTCAGCTGTAATGGGGTGACGCCGGGGCACGCCCGGCGGCGAGCCGCGTGAAGAAGGCAGGGTGAAGACCCTGCCTTTTTCATTGGCCGGTTGCGGCGCCAGCAGCCGGCGGCTAGGGTTGAACCTCATGGCAGGGAGCCAAAGGATCTGAATCATGCTGGGTATCCACCGCTGGCTGCGCGCCGGCCTGGTCTTCACGCTGGCGGGCGCACTCGGCGCCTGCAGCAGCCGCGTACCGGATGCGCCGGAGCCACTGGATCTGGTCAAGCCAATTATCGTTGCCGAGCCTGGCCAGGCGGCGCGGTTCGAGTTCGAGACGAATGCCCGCAACTTCAAGCCGGGTCGCACGTATGCGCTGGAGCTGGAGTTGCAGCGCCAAGGGACACGAAGGCCGGACGAGCCTGACGTGGGCACATCAAGGGTCCCGTTCGAGGTGACCCTGCAGCAATGGGGCACTGATGCCTGGAAGGATGTTCCCACCTACGACAGCTATCAGGCCGGGGTGCTCAATGCAGGTGAACAGCTTCCGGAATGGCATGCATCCAGCGAATGGCGGTATACGTCGCCGCACATGGGCAGTGACGGCCAATACACGCTGAGCCTGGTTGCTCTGCCACTGGAGCTTGATACCCGCTATCGCGTACAGGTTCGCACTGCGCAGGCTTCGCCGGAACTGCAGCATTACTCGGCTCAGTTGCGGGTACACGCAGCCCGGCCGCCAGGCAAGTAATCACTTACCATTGGAAGGAACGAAAGAATCACCTTATGGACAAGCCGCGCTATACCGTAGAGATCGTTATTGCTGCACCTGGCACACCGCTGATCGACCCCAGGACGCACAAGCAGGCCGTCGACGCTGAGGGTGTTCCGCAGACGTCCGCCCCAGGACATATGTTCTACGTCCTGCATGCACCCGGCGTGCCTGCGAAGAGCTATGGATTTGCTCCCAAGGAGCACGGAAGCATGAATGGTCCTGGCGCCATCATGGAGGATGACGCAACGGTCTATAGAGACCCGCGCTACACCCGTACCCTCGAGATCAGCGAAGATCAGTACAGGAAGCTCCAGCAGTTCGGCTCGGACCCGGAGAAATTTGGTTTCAGCAAGCACTATCAGGATGTTCGCCACAACTGCGTGGACTTCACTTGGGAAGCGCTGAATCACGCGGGCATCCAGCGGAAAAGCAGCATCGACGTGAACGCGTTGGGTGGTCCCGCCGGCCAGCTTCTTCCGGATGTTCGCATTCCTCTTGACATCAAGGGGGCAGGCAAGGATGCATTCCGACCGCTGCGCAACATCCACGGTGTGGATAGCATTGATCCGCCGTTTCCGGACAGCGAGCTCAACCAGAGGAAAACCAATCCCCTGCCGGAGCGCAGTCTCAAGCAACACATGCTGAGTGATGCCGAGGGCATGGGCGAACGAAGCGGTGATCTTCTGGCTCGGCACAGCAACGACCCGCTGCTCTCGCAGATCCACCAGGGCGTGGCCCGGCTCGATGCAGAGCGGGGCCGTGCCTTCGATGCCACCAGCGAGAACATCAGTGCCAGCCTGTACGCGCTGGCCAAGGCCAATGGCCTGACCCAGGTTGACCATGTGCTGTTGAGCGATCGCACCGCGCAGGCCGATGTGGCGCAGAGCATCTTCATCGTCCAGGGAGAGCGCAACGACCCGGCACAGTTGCGGGCCAGCATGCCAACGGCGGTGGCCGCGCAGACACCGGCAGAAACCTCCTTCGAGCGCGCTGAGCAGCTGTCGCAGTCTGGGCAGGCGCGTACGCAGGATGAGCTGCAGCAGCGCCAGGTGCAGGAGCAGTCCGGGCCGCGTATGGCCTAGGGCGGCAAGCGTACGGCGAGCCGACGTTCTCGCGGTGGGCCGCCGGTAACGCTGGAGGCGGCTCAGCCCAGGCGGTGTGCTGGGTTCTGCTGTTGTTCCTGCTCACGGGCCTGCTGTTCGGGCAGCTGCCCCATGGCCGGCTGCTGCGGGGCAATGCCGAGCTTCTGCATCGACTGCTCCACCGGCGTCTGCGCGGCCACTGCGGTCGGCATCATCGCCCGCAGGTGCGCCGGATTGGCCGGGTCGCCCTGTACCACGAAGATGTTGTGTCCCGCCGGCTGGTTGGCCGTGGCGTTGCTGACCAGCACGTGGTCGACCTGCTGCAGGCCCTGCTCGCGGGCCAGCACGGTCAGGCTGGCGGTCAGACGCTCGCTGGTCTGGTCGAACGGACGGCCATGCTGCGCGTCCAGGGCAGCCACGCCCTGACGGATCTGCTGGTTGAGGCCGTACTCGGGATGGTTGGGGGTGATCTCTGCCATGGGGCGATCTGCAGCGGTAGTCGTGACGGACCTGGGCAGTATAGAACCGGTCCGTGAACCACCGCATCGCGGCGATCAGTCCGCCGGCCGATGGTCGTAGCTGATCACCCGCTCGGCCAGCCAGCGCCCGTCCACGCGGCGCCAGACCTGGATGAAACGGGCCTGGCCGGTCCAGTGCTCGATGCCGTTTGCATCGCGCTCGTGGAAGCGGTGGTCGCCGATCTCCAGGGCGCGGTCATCGTGCAGCGGAAACACCTGCAGCGAGCTTTCCACCAGCTCGCGGCGCAGGTGGGTGTGGTTGACGCGCGTGCTCTCGCATAGGGCGGCCACGCTGCGGCGGAAGTCGTCGCGCTTGCTGGCGGACTTGCCCGCCTTGTCATGGAAGAACTCCATGTCTTCAGTGGTCATGGCTGCCGCCTTGTCAGCGTCGCAGTCGTCGAACGCAGCGGCGAACAGCTGCGCGTCGGCCTGGTGGATCTGCTCGCGCAGGTCATCGGAGGGCGCGGGTGCGGCGGCGAGGCCGGCGGCCAGCAGGGGCAGGGTGAGCAGCAGCATGGCGAGGCTCCAGGGCGGGATTCATGCAGGCTCGCACGGTGCTCCGAGGGCCGCAGCCGCGCTGCGACGAAACGGGATTTCCAGGGAGTGAATGCCCGCATCTATGGATTGGCCAGGGGGCGTCCCTTGTGCAGGCGGTGTCATGGCGGCCGGCGATTCCATCACGGTCGCGATAGGGGCCGGCCCATAGCCTGAAAGCCTCCCCTTCCACAGGAGCTCCCATGCCTGCTTCCCGCGTCCGCCTGCACGTTGAAGACACCGGTGGCGATGGCCGCCCGGTCATTCTGATTCACGGTTGGCCGCTGTCCGCCGATGCCTGGAAGACGCAGGTGTCGATCCTGCGCGACGCGCAGCACCGGGTGATCAGCTACGACCGGCGTGGCTTCGGCCGTTCTGACAAGCCGGCAGAAGGTTACGACTACGACACGCTGGCGGCGGATCTGGCCGGGGTGATCGAGGAACGTGACCTGCGCGACGTCACCTTGGTCGGCTTCTCGATGGGCGGTGGCGAGGTAGCGCGTTACGTGGCCAACCATGGCCAGGAACGCCTGCACAGTGTGGTGTTTGCAGCAGCGGTGCCGCCGTTCCTGCTACGCAGCGACGACAACCCGGAAGGCCCGCTGACCCAGGACAAGGCTGACGAAATGCGCAGTGGTCTGGAGAAAGATCGCGAGGCGTTCTTCGATGGCTTCACCCGCGATTTCTTCAGCGCCAATGGCCAGCTGATGGTGACCGAAGAGACGCGTCAGGCGGCCATCGCGCTGTGCCATCAATCCGATCAGACGGCGGCGCTGGGTTGCATGCACGCGTTCGCGACCACCGACTTTCGCGACGATCTGAAGAAGATCACCGTGCCAACACTGATTCTGCATGGTGACAGCGACGCGATCGTGCCGTTTGAAGGTTCTGGCCAGCGCACGCACCGGGCGATCGCAGGTAGCGAAGTGGTGATCCTGGAAGGCGCACCACATGGGTGCAATACCAGCCATGCGGACCACTTCAATCTTGCGCTGCTGAACTTCCTGAAGCGGTAAGCTGCGGCCATGCGCCAGACCAAGACGCCCCCGTGGAAGAAGCCCAACCCCAAGGGCCAGACCTCGCAGCCGCTGTCACCTGCGCAGAAAGAGGCGGCGCGGCAGCGTGCCGAAGAGAATGGGCGACGTTATCCGAATCTGGTGGACAACATGTGGGCCGCGAAGCTGCCGCGCGGATCGTGATCTGTAGAGTTGAGCCATGCTCGACTCCGCTCTGCATCCATCCACGCATGGCGTGGATCTACTGCAAAAGCAGCCGAGCGTGGGCTCGGCTCTACAGGTTGGCCAGCGGCTTCCAGCCGGATTCCAGCCAGGGCGCGATCTTGTTCTGGCGGACGGTGATGGCCTCAACCGGCAGCCCCGCCAAGCGCGCAAGCTCTGCACGCAGCACATTGGTATCCACCGGCAAGGCCGCAGCCACCTGCAGCCGATCACCCTGATGCCTCACCTGCACCGGAAGCGTGGCGTGCGCGTCGTGCTCGCCGCCGGTGCGCCCGATCGGGTAGCGCATCGCTACCGGCCGCGACAGCTGCGCCAGTGCGGGCTGCCACGCCTGCAGCACGAGAGGCTGCCCGGCAGCGGGAACCTGTACTTCTGCAATCGTGGCCGGGTAGCCAGTGAGGCTCTCGACCATCACCTGGAAGCGCGCGCCATCCGGCATGACCAGCACGGTGGCGATCAATGCGGAGAACGAGACGAACACGGCCGCGAGGTTCCAGCTGCGCGGCGCGGTGGCCGGGCGCGTTGCGGTGCGCAGGCCCGGTCTGCGCCGCAGTTTGCGCGCGTAGATGCGCCGGTCCTTCCGGCGCGGGCTGGTGCTGTGCTCGGGCAGGTTCAAGGGAACCCGTGGAAGGCGCGCTACGCGGGCCTTGATCAGGCGCGACAGCAGCATCCACGCGATCACGAATGCCAGCAGCGGAAGCAGCGTTCTCACCCACAGATACAGCGTGACCATCCACAACACCTCTACGTACGACCATCCATGCTCATCCACATCCTACCGGGACCACGCGACGGTTGTCGTATCCGCCAGCCGACAAGCACAGGGCGCTTGGTTAGGATGGTCCTTTGTTGTCACGGATGAACCGATGGTCTCTGCCGCTACCCGCTTCTGTCGTATCTGTGGTCCTGGCCCGATCCTGCTGGCACTGCAGGTGGTGGCGCTGCTGGCGGTAGCGCTTGCAGCCGGCTTCTTCCACTACCGCGTGGGACTGCTGCTGGAGCCGGTGGATGACGCATGCGGTGGACCTGACCCGGTCGCGCGCATGCAGGTGGCCGAACAGCTGCTGGCGCGGTCCACTGCGCTTGCACCATGGCAACCGTTGCAGTGGATTCCGATGGCAGGCGTGGCACTGGCGTTGCTGGGCGCGATGTCGATCAGCGTCTACCGCCTGGGTCGCCTGTCGGAACGACTGCGACGCGCCAACTGGGGGTTGATGGCGCTGCACGCCGCGATCCTGGCGCTGGCCGTCAGGGCATTGCATCTGTACGACATGGCGTGGATCAGCGTAGCCAAACTGTCCCCAGCGGCGTGCCTGGTGGAACTGGGCGAGCAGGGCCGGCTGCCGCTGGCACAGGCGCAACAGGTGGTGTTCGGCATCCTCACCCGCGAGCACGCACCGCTGCTGCGCAATCCCGATGACCTTGCCCTGGTGCTGGTCGCGTTGATGCTGATGGTGATGGCCGCGGGATTCATGCTGTGGCGGGCGATCGTGCGCGAGCGCCAGGCGCAGTCGCCCAGCCCATAGTGGGCGTTTGACCGGCCACGCGCCTGCAATCGCGCTAAAGTCAGCACTTCGCTCCTGCAAGGATGTGCTGATGCGTTGGTTGCTGCGTGCTGTGCCATTGCTGCTGTGTTCGTTGGCGGTGCACGCCGCTGAAGTGGATCGCCGGATTGCGGTGACCATCGACGACCTGCCCTGGGCGCGGTTGGACGAGATCGTTCCGCTGGACCTGCAGTCGCGGCATGAAGCGCTGATGGCGCAGCTGCATCAGGCAGACGTGCCGGCGGTCGGCTTCGTCAACGGGAACAAGCTTGAGATCGACGGGCAGGTGCAGCCGGCGCGGGTGCAGATGCTGCGCGACTGGCTGGACGCCGGTTATGCGCTGGGCAACCACACCTACTCGCACATGGATCTGAACGCCAAGGGCGTACCTGCGTTCCAGCAGGATTTCCTGCACGGTGAGACGGTGCTGCGGCCGCTGCTGGCCGAGCACGGACTGAAGCCGCAGTGGATGCGTCACCCCTATCTGCGTGCAGGGCGCACGCCGGGAGAACGCGCGGAGATGGACGTGTTCTTCAAGCAGCATGGCTACCGCGTGGCACCGGTGACGGTCGACAACGGCGAGTGGGTGTGGGCGTTCGCCTATGCCAACGTAATGAACGAGCAGCCGGATTCCCCGGCGCGTGAGGCCACGCTGGCGCAGCTGCGCAAGGGCTATGTGCCGTACATGCTGAACAAGCTGGACTACTACGAGAAGCAGTCGCAGGCACTGCTGGGCTACGCGCTGCCACAGGTCTGGCTGATGCACGCCAACGAACTCAATGCAGCCACATTCGCCGAACTGGTGGCGGCGACGAAGCGCCGCGGTTATCGCTTCATCTCACTGGATGAGGCGATGCGTGACCCGGCCTATGCACGTGGTGCCGAAGGCTACAGCGGCCGCTACGGCCCGAGCTGGCTGCACCGCTGGGCGATGGCGGAGAAGAAACCGAAGGAGTTCTACGCCGGTGAACCCGAGGTGCCGGCGTGGGTGATGAAGCTGGCGAAAGTGGACTCGGAATGAAGCTCAGCGCTTGACGGCCAGCACGCCGTCAAGCGCCAGCTCGGCCTTGAAGCCAGCCTTTTCCAGGCGCTTGGCCACTTCGCGCGGCACATCGCGACCGCTGGTCAGCTTGTTCGGCGCGCCGGTGTAATGGAACAGCCGGCCGCCCTTGCGGATGACGCGGGCGAGGTGGTCGTAGAACACCTGCGAGTACAACTCGCCGGCGATGCCAAAGCGCGGCGGGTCGTGCAGGATCGCGTCGACACTGTTGCTGGCCACCTGTTCGATCTGCTGCGAGACATCGCCGTGGCTGAACTGCAGGCGGCCGCCGGCGGCGACCGAGTCCGGATCCGGCGACCACGGGTTGAGCGTGCGCAGCCACATCACGTCGGCATTCTTCTCGAACGAACGGATCTGGCCGACACCGGCCTCCAGCGCGCAGGCGGCGAAGTAGCCCAGGCCGCCGCAGGTGTCGAGGATGACCTTGCCGGCCGGGGCGACCAGCTCGACCTTGCGCCGTGCATCCTCGAACGGTGACAGCTTGGAGGTCGGCAGCATCTTGATGCCGTCGATCTCGAAGGTCGGTGCGCCCCATTCGGTCGGCACCAGCTTGATCAGCGAGCCGCTGTAGCGCGAGATCGGCGCGAAGTCCTCGCCATCCCAGTAGTACAGCGTGCGGTCCTTCAGCTTGCCCGGCCACGGGTAGGGCTGGCCACGGAAGCGGAAGCCGTCGGCATCCAGCGCCACGCTGTCCTCGCTGCGGCCGAGGTCGAGCGAGCCCTGCCATTCGGCAGCGCCCTTGTCATGGGCACGGTGCAGGGTGTCGGCGCTGTCGCGGGTCAGCAGGGGGCCGGTGTAATGGGGCACGGCGGGTACCGGGGCGGTTCGGGGGAGGGCATGGTACCGCAGCTGTTGCCGGGGCCACGCGTGGCTGCTGCAGTAGATCCACGCCATGCGTGGATGCAGACGGAAGAAGCCGAGCGTGGGCTCGGCGCTACCGCTGGCGGGTGCAGCTGAAGCCGTGCGTGGCTCCTTCTCCTGAAATCATGTTGACGCCACGTGATGGCTGCATGCCCTGCAGCGCGCACGACCGACGATGGACGTCCTGGGTTTCCGGTGGCTGCCGATCAAAGTCGTAGCGCAGGCGGCCGTCTTCCTGCAGCAGCCAGTGAACGGTAACGCGCTCGTGGCGGCCATCACCGAGATCCCAGTCCAGGGTGCGCATGATCAGGGTCTGGCCATCGGGCAGCTGCCGGACTTCGTCATAGGCACCCTGGGTCTTCGGCGCGCTTACCGCAAGCAGCAGAAACAGCAGCATTGGCATCGCTCCTCAAAGAAGACAGGATGCGCCCATAGTGCCCTGAGTCGCCATCAGAATCATTGCGTCTTACGGGCACTTCACCGCATACACCGGCCCAGCACCGATCAGCATCAGCGCCATGTAGTCACTATCACTGGCCTTGCCCTTCAATGTCGCGTCCTTGTTGAAGTGGAAGATGCCGAAGCCGCCGGCCATGCGGATCAGCGCGCTGTCGATCTGCTCGGCGTCATCGCGGAAGTAGCGGCTGATCTCGCTGCGGGTGGCCTTGTGCAGGGCATTCGGCTCGCGCTGCCACTGGTCGCCGCGGCTGAAGGAGACGAAGTACTGGCCGCCTTCCCGTTCGATGCGGAAATCGGCCTGCTTGCGCGCGCTGGTGGCGAAACAGCCCTGCAGCGGATCAGCGGAGAACGGAAGCCCGGCGTCGCCACCGCAGGCGGTGAGCAGCAGGAGGGCACCGGGCAGCAGCAGGCGGAGCGTGCGCATGGGATGTCCCGACGGGGCAGGTGCGGCTAGTGTAGGCAGCACTCGGGCGTCGCCCGTACAGAAATTCGGCAAGAACACAGGGGTTTTCGGATGGCGCAGGGCAAGGCACCGTGGTGCGGCATGGCCAGTTGGCTGGGGATCGCTGTGGGTTGGGGCGCGGGCACGTTGGCTGCGCAGGCGGCGGTGGCCGCAGGCGGCAATGGCATGGCCGCCGGGCTGGGCGTGGGCGTGCTGGGTGCGGCACTGGTGGGCGGCGGTCTGGCGGTGGCTTCGCGCGTGCGCGGTGAGCGTTGGCCGTGGATCGGCATCGGTGGTGCGGTGCTGAGTGCGCTACCGCTGCTGATGTACCTGCTGCGGATGATGCTGAAGCTCTGACTGTAGAGCCGAGCCCGTGCTCGGCTGATGTCCTGCGACAGCCGAGCATGACTCGGCGCTGCAAAGGCAACGGCAAGCCGAGCATGGGTTCGGCTCTACAGATTCGACCGCGGTCGCGCAGGATCAGCCACGGTGGATCTCCACCGTTACATGCACCAGCTCCTCATGGATCGCCAGCGCGTTGCGCACGGTATCGGCATCCAGACCTGCGTCGCTGGTGACCACGCTGGCACTGACCGCGTACTTGCCGCGGCCGACCTGCCAGACGTGCAGGTCGGCCAGGCGCGCCGGCCAGGGGCCCTGTTCGATCACTTCGCGAACTTCGGCCACCACCGGTGCGTCCATCTGCGCGTCGAGCAGGATGCGGCCGCTGTCGCGTAGCAGGCCTACAGCCCACACCGTGACCAGCGCGGCGCCGACCAGCCCCATCACCGGGTCCAGCCAGGTCAGGCCCAGCAGCTTGCCGCCGAGCAGGGCGACGATGGCCAGCACCGAGGTGGCGGCGTCGGCCAGCACGTGCACGTAGGCCGAGCGCAGATTGAGGTCGTGACCGTGCGCATGGCCGTGATCGTGGTGTTCGTGGTCATGCCCGTGATGATGGCCATGGTCATGCCCGTGGTGGTGATGCGCGTGGCCCGGGCTGTCGTGCAGCCACCATGCGCAGAGCAGGTTCACGCCCAGGCCTACCGCAGCGATGGCGATGGCTTCGTTGTAGTGGATCGGCGCCGGTACCCACAGCCGCTGCAGTGACTGCACGGCCATCAGCGCGGCGACGCCGAGCAGGGCGATGGCGCTGGTGTAGCCGGCCAGGATCTCGATCTTCCAGGTGCCGAAGGCGAAGCGCGGGTCGTGCGCGTAGCGGCGCGCGCAGCGGTAGGCGAACACCGCCAGGCCCAGCGCCAGCGCGTGCGAACTCATGTGCCAGCCATCGGCGAGCACGGCCATGGAGTTGAACCACCAGCCGCCGATGATCTCCACCAGCATCATGCCAACGGTGAGCCACAGGGCGCGGCGGGTATTGCGTTCGGCCAGCGGATTGCCGTCGTCGAAGCGGTGTTCGTGGCGGCGGGCGGCGGCGAGGGCGTCCAGGTGCATGGGGGGACCAAGGGGGGTGGAGTGGATACCCCCATAGGGTATATGATCCAGTCATGGCCCATGTACACAAGAATCGAAAGCAGCTGCTGACCCGGGTGCGCCGTATCGCGGGTCAGGTGGCGGCGTTGGAGCAGGCGCTGGACAAGCCCGAGGGCGAGGCGGGCGACTGCGCGGACGTGCTGGTGCAGGTCGCCGCCGTGCGCGGTGCAGCCCACAGCCTGTTGATGGAGCTGCTACACGAGCACCTGCAGGAACATGTGGTGGCTGCCGACGACCCGCAGCAGCGGGCGGACGAGGCCGCGGTGCTGGTCGAGCTGCTGCGCCGCTACGGCAAATAGGCCGAGGGGCGGTAGAGTCGACTGTTAGTCGACTGCTCTTCGCCCAGGCGGCATGAGATCCCGCGCTTCGCGCGCGAGTCGACTAACAGTCGACTCTACCCCGCGTGCCGGTGCCGTGCGTTCCAGATGTGCGTGGCGGCCAGCAGCAGGCTGCCGGTGACGGTCATCGGCGTTTCCCAGTCATGCGAGGGCAGCGCCAGCGCGCCGGCCAGCAACAGGCCCAGACCGGCGCCGGCGGTGGCCCAGGCCAGCACCGGCAGCGGGTGACGGCGCTCGGCCCGCCACAGCGCGTAGCCGGTCAGCGGCAGGGCGATGGCCACGAACAGCAGATGCACCCATTCCGCTTCGGCCCAGGTGCCGAACAGGGGGAGCGCGGCGGCCAGCAGGGGCAGCGCCAGGCAGTGCAGCAGGCACAGGCTGGACAGGGCGACCGCGCCGGCATCGAGCAGGGCGGCAGAAGGCGACTTCATCGGGGGAGGTTCCTTGCGCAACAATTGTTATACAGTAACATTTCCGTTCCGCAGCCAACCCGCTCCGACATGAACACTGTTTCCCGCGCCGACCGTCGCCTTCCGGTCACCGTGCTGTCCGGCTTCCTGGGGGCCGGCAAGACCACCCTGCTCAACCAGATCCTGCGCAACCGCGAGGGCCTGCGCGTGGCGGTCATCGTCAACGACATGAGCGAGGTCAACATCGACGCGCAGCTGGTGCGCGAAGGCGGTGCCGAACTGCGCCGCACCGAAGAGACGCTGGTGGAGTTCAGCAACGGCTGCATCTGCTGCACGCTGCGCGATGACCTGCTGCAGGAAGTGCGGCGCCTGGCCGATGCGGGCCGCTATGACTATCTGCTGATCGAATCGACGGGCATCGGCGAGCCGATGCCGGTGGCGGCCACTTTCGCGGTGCGCGACGAGCACGGCTTCAGCCTGAGTGACATCGCGCGGCTGGACACGATGGTGACAGTGGTCGACGGCAGCGCGTTCCTTGCCGACTTCGGCTCGACGTCGCGACTGGCCGAGCGCGGCCAGCAGGCCGGCCCGGAGGACGATCGCGGCGTGGTTGACCTGCTGTGCGAGCAGGTGGAGTTTGCCGACGTGATCGTGGTCAGCAAGGTGGACCAGGTGGATGACGAAGTGCTGCAGGACACGCTGGCCGTGCTGCGTGGCCTGAACCGCGACGCGAAGCTGCTGCTGTCCAGCTTCGGCAATGTGCCGCTGGCCGAGCTGCTGGATACCGGGCGCTTCGACATGGAGCGTGCGCAACGTGCGCCGGGCTGGGTGAAGGAACTGCGGGGCGAGCACACACCGGAAACCGAGGAGTACGGCATCGGTAGCTTCGTCTACCGCTCGCGGCGTCCGTTCCATCCCGCGCGATTCGCCCGCGCGCTGCAGTCGGGCATGCCTGGCGTGATCCGCAGCAAGGGCTGGTTCTGGCTGGCCAACCGCATGGACTGGGTGGGCGAGCTGAACACCGTGGGTGCCGCGACGCGGACGCAGGCGGCGGGCTTCTGGTACGCCGCGCGCGATCGCGTGCGTGCGGGCATCGAGGACACCACACCGCTGTTGCCGCCGACACCGCTGCCGTACAGCGACCTCGGATGGGCGCGCCAGCAGGCCGACTGCTGGAGCGCGCCGTTGCCGGGACCGGAGGAGTTTCCGGACGCGGCCGCGCATTCGGCAATGCAGCGCCTGTGGCACCCGTTGTGGGGCGATCGGCGCCAGGAACTGGTGGTGATTGGCGTGCACATGGACGAGCGCGCCGTGCGCGCAGAGCTGGATGCCTGCCTGCTCAACGAACAGGAGCTGCGTGCGGGACCGCTGCTGTGGCAGCAGATGCCGCAGGCATTCCCGGTGTGGAAGCGCTGAGCTAACGGCTCCTGTAGATCCACGCCATGCGTGGATGGCGGTTCAACCGGCCTTTGCCCGCCTTGTAGAGCCGAGCCCACGCTCGGCTGGCGGATCATTCCATCCGCGCATGGCGTGGATCTACTGCAATTGCAGCCGAGCGTGGGCTCGGCTCTACAGAATCGAATCCACGCATGGCGTGGATCTACAAGGCGTCACGCCACTGCCAACCCCCAGTGCTCACCTGCAGCACGTGCGTCGGTCGCAATGCCTGCAGCAGGTGCCGGTCGTGGCTGACCATCACCAGCGCGCCCGGCCACGCCGCAAGCAGTTCCTCCAGCGCCTGCAATGCGCTCAGATCCAGCGCATTACCGGGTTCGTCCAGCAGCAACAGTTGGGGCGCGGGATCGGCATACAGCACGCTGGCCAGCGCACCCTTCACCCGCTCGCCATCACTGAGGCTGTGGGCCGCCCGCTGGATGCGCTGTGCATCCAGCCCGAGCAGGGCCAGCCGCGTGCGCAGCTCGCCTGGGTCCGCGCGCGGGTTGGCGGCCTGCACGGTGTCAAGGATGCTGCGCGCGCCGGACAGCCCCAGCAACTGCTGGTCGAGCAGGGCCAGTGGTGCATGCCGTTGCACGGTGCCACTGTATGCAGGCAGCTGGCCGGCCAACACACGCAGCAGGGTCGATTTGCCGCTGCCGTTGTCACCGACCACGGCGATGCGCTGCCCCCGGCGGATCTCCAGCTGCAGCGGGGCGCTGCAGCCATGTGGCAGCACCAGCGCCTCGGCCTCCAGCAGACGCGCGCTGCCACGCTCGCCCGCACCGGCAAACAGCGCCAGTTCCGGCGCCGCATGCACCGCGGATGCAGCTGCGCGCAGCTGCTCTGCGCTGGCCTGCAGGCGCTCGGCCTGCACCTGCTGTGCGCGGCCGTGGCTGGCCTCGGCGCGCTGCTTCTGCCGGCCGAGCAGGATCGGGGCCTGGTTGGCCTGCTTCGCATCACGGTTGCCACGTGCCTGGCGCTGCTGCTGGCGTTCGTGTTGTTCGCGCGCGCTGCGTTGCTGCTGCCGGTGCTGTGCACGTGCATGGTCAAGCTGGGCGGCGGCGGCTTCACGTTCGGCGGCGCGCGCGTCGGCGTAGTGCTGCCACGGTCCGCCATAGCGATGCAGCCCGCGCGCATCGAGCTCGACGATCTGCTGCATGTGCGCCAGCAGTTCGCGATCATGGCTGATCGCCAGCAGGCCGCCGCGCCACTGCTGCAACTGTTCATACAACTGTTGGCGATGGCGTGCGTCGAGGTGGTTGCTGGGTTCGTCCAGGATCAGCCAGTCGGCACCGCTGGCCCAGGCACCGGACAGCGCCACCTGCATGGCCTGGCCACCACTGAGGCGCGCGGCCGGCTGGGCCGGATCGAGGTCGTCGGGTAGCTGCAGCGTACGCCATTGCTGCTGCAGGCGTTCGCGCAGATCCCAGCGGTCGCCGACGCGGGCGAAGTCGGCCTCGTCCACGCTGCCGGCTTCGATGCGTTGCAGTGCGGCCAGTTCCGCGCCGACACCGGCCAGTTCACCGACCGTGCCGGCGGGTGGATAGCCGGGCGTCGGCAACAGGAACACGCGGGCACTGCCGCGAACCTGGCCATTGTCGGGCAGCAGCCGGCCGGCCAGCAGGCGTGCGAGCACGCTCTTGCCGGCGCCATTGGCACCGACGAGGCCGGTGGCGACCGGTTCGAAGGAAAACGTCAGATCGGAAAACAGCGAGCGGCCGTCGGCCAATCGATACGACACGCGATCGAGCGTGAGGGAATGCGGGGTCATGCGACCTCCATGGATGCCGGGTTCTCCCCTGCGCGCAGGGGCGGGAAGAGTCAGGCCGTCTAGTGGGAAGACGGCGGCATCAATGGCGCATTGGTCGCGAGCCTCTTGGAGGAATGAGCGGCCAGTATAGCGGCAGTGGCTGAATGGTCGGGTGCGCGGCCGCCGGGCATGGCCCGGCGCTACCGATGATCGGGCGGTTCTGTAGAGCCGAGCCGATGCTCGGCTTCCTTTTGCCGCGAGACGCATCCACGCATGGCGTGGATCTACGGTACGGTACCCAGGCGGGCGCCGACGAAGTCGATGAACACCCGCAGCTTCGGCAGTACGTGTCGGCCCGACGGCCACAGCAGATGGAAGGTGCCGCAGGAATGCACGTGTTCGTCCAGCACCGTGACCAGGCGGCCGTCGGCCAGGGCATCGCGCACCGAGTGCACCGGCACGAAGGCCAGGCCGATATCGCGCAGTGCGAGCGCTACCCGCGCTTCGATGGTGTTGGCCACCATGTGCACCGGAAGCTCCTGCGGCGTTTCATCGTCGGGCCAGTGGATCGGCCACGGTTCCAGCTTGCCGGTGGTGGGGAAGCGATAGTGCAGCAGCGTGTGCTGCATCAAGCCTGCCGGCGTGCGCGGAACGCCGCAGCGCTGCAGGTAGCCCGGCGAGGCAACGACACGCCGCGGGAATACCCCCAGCCGGCGTGCGTTCATCCGCGAGTCGCTGGGTTCGCCGACGCGCAGCACCGCATCGAAGCCCTCTTCGATGACATCAACCAGGCGGTCACTGAAGTCCAGGTCCAGGCGGATATCCGGATACGCGGCCATGAATTCGGCCATCAACGGCAGGGTGAGGTCGCCCACCAGCGGCAGGCTGATGCGCAGGGTGCCACGGGGCGAGGCGTGCGGCTGTGCCAGTTCGGTGCGGGCGGCATCGCGCTCGTCGAGGATGCGCCGGCAACGCGCCAGGAACAGCTGACCCTCGGCGGTGAGCGTGATGCTGCGCGTGCTGCGGTGGAACAGGCGCACGCCCAGTGCGTGCTCCAGCCGCGCCACGCACTTGCCCGCTGCCGAGGCGGATATGCCCTGCAGGCGCCCGGTCTCGACAAAGCTGCGGGTGTCGGCGGCATGCACGAAGGTCTGCAGGTTGGCGAGGTTGTCCAGGACTGACATGGGCGTGCGGGCAATGAAAGCGGCAGGGTAGGCCGGCGCGGCTGTAGCGGGCGGCTCCGCCATCGCAACACTGTGGTGCGGGGTGGCGTGGAGACCGTTGCGGCCTTGCGGTTCCGGCCATCATGCCGATTGCGGACTACACGGTCCATGATGCCCGGAGCGGCAACCGGCTTTTTGCGCGGACGCCCGCTGCCTAACGTGGCGGCCTCTCCCCCACGGATCACCGCGATGAATGCCGCTCCTTCCTTCGAACCTGCGCCGACACTGCCTTCGGTGCAGCGGCTGCTGCAGCAGGTCCACCCGCAGCGCCTGGTCGGTGCGGTGGTGCTGGTGCGCGAGCACGGCGCGCTGCGCCATGCCAGCGCCACGGGCCTGGCGGATCGCGAGTCGGCCACGCCGATGCAGCGCGACCAGCTGTTCCGGCTGGCCTCGGTGAGCAAGCCGCTGCTGAGCACGGTGATCCTGGGCCTGGTGGCCGAGGGCGTGCTCGACCTGGATGCACCGGTGCAGCGCTGGCTGCGGGACTTCCGCCCGGCGCTGGCTGATGGCAGCACGCCAGCGATCAGCCTGCGCCAGCTGCTCAGCCACAGCAGCGGGCTGGGCTATCGCTTTCTCGAAGCCGATGCGAAGGGTCCCTACGCACGCGCTGGCGTCAGCGATGGCATGGACGCGAACCCGCTCTCTCTGGCCGACAACGTGCGCCGCATCGCGCAGGCACCCCTGCTGTTCGCGCCGGGCAGCCAGTGGCTGTACTCGCTGGGCGTGGACGTTGCCGGTGCCGTGGCTGAAGCAGCGACCGGTGAATCCCTGCAGGCACTGTTCGAGCGCTTGCTGGCCGCACCCCTGGGCCTGCGGGACACCGCCTTCGCTGCGCGCAACGCGGCACGGCTGGCCACGCCCTATGTGAGCGACACACCGCAGCCGCACCGCCTGCGCGAAGGCGAGGTGGTCGCTCCGTTCGAGGGTACCGTCGGTATCGAGTACAGCCTCGCGCGCGCCACCGATGCCAGCCGTTTCCCCTCGGCCGGGGCAGGCCTGGTCGGTAGCGCCGATGAAGTGATGGCGGTGCTGGAGGCCTTGCGTGATGTGCAGCGTTCAGGCCTGTTGCCGCCCGCACTGGCAGCGGAGATGGCCAGCCCGCAGGTGGGCGAACAGGGGCCGCCGGAACCGGCCGGCTGGGGCTTTGGCCTTGGCTTTGCGGTGCTGCGCGATGCGGCCGCCAGCGGTACGCCGCAGAGCGCAGGCACCTGGCGTTGGGGCGGTGCCTACGGGCACAGCTGGTTTGTCGATCCTGCGCGTGGGCTCAGCGTGGTGGCGCTGACCAACACCCTGTACGAAGGCATGGACGGTGCCTTCGTCGATGAGCTGCGCGATGCGGTCTATGCCGATCTGGAGACCGCGCGATGAGCGGCCATGCCATCGATGCGGCTGGCCCGGCCGGTGAAGCCACGCGCCTGCCGTGGGCGGGACTGCTGGCGCTGGCCGGTGGCGGCTTCATCACTCTGCTGACCGAGACCCTGCCGGCCGGCGTCCTGCGGCCGATGGGCGAAAGCCTCGGTGTGAGCGACGCGGCGGTTGGCCAGCTGGTCAGCGTGTACGCGCTCGGCTCGGTGATGGCCGCACTGCCGATGACCGCACTGACCCAGCGCCTGCCGCGACGTCCCTTGCTGCTCGCCGCGATTGCCGGCTTCGTGGTGGTCAATACGCTGACCGCATTGAGCAGCAGCTACCCGCTGATCCTGGCCGCGCGCTTCCTGGCCGGCGTGTGTGGTGGCCTGCTGTGGTCGCTGGTGGCCGGCTACGCCGCGCGCATGGTGGTGCCCTCGCTGCAGGGCCGGGCAATCGCGGTGGCGATGGTCGGATCGCCGCTGGCACTGTCGCTGGGCGTACCGGCGGGCACCTTGCTGGGCCAGCAGATCGGCTGGCGCTGGGCATTCGCGCTGATGAGTGTGCTGGCAGTCGTGCTGCTGGCCTACGCGCGCTGGGCATTGCCCGGGTTGCCGGCGGCGGCGGCCGGTCAGCGTACGTCGTTGGCTACGGTGTGGCGCATGCCGGGCGTGCGCAGTGCGTTGGCGGTGATGGTGCTGTACGTGCTGGCGCACAACGTGCTCTACACCTACATCGAACCGCTGGCGGTGGAGGCCGGTGCCGGCCCGTGGCTGGACCGCCTGCTGCTGGCATTCGGCCTGGCCGCCATCGCCGGCATCGTCATTGCCGGCTGGGGTGTGGACCGTCATCTGCGCACGCTGGTGTGGGCCGCGGTGATCGGCTTCATCGTGCCGGTGCTGACCCTGCTGTTGTGGCCGGGCGACGCGATCGCGCTGCTGCTGGCGACGATCCTGTGGGGCGTTGCCTTCGGCGCGGTACCTACGTTGTTCCAGACCGCATTGGCGCGGCGTGCCGGTGCCGCCGCGGATCTGGCGCAGTCGATGCTGGTGACCGGCTGGAACCTGGCCATTGCTGCCGGTGGCGTTGCTGGGGGTGTGCTGCTCCAGGCGGGCGGCCCGAACCAGTTGGGATGGCTGCCGTTGCTGCTGCTGTCGGTGAGCGTGGCGTGGTTGCTGGCACGGCCGAAGGCCTGGGCGTAGGCGGCGATCAGTGATGGCGCGGTGCCGGCCAGCGGCCGGCACTACCGTGGTCCACGCCATCCACGCATGGCGTGGATCCACCGAGCACAGCGACCCGCGTTTGCCTTTGCTTTTGCTTTCTTCTGTTGATTCCGTGGTGGGACGCCGCCGGAACCTGTCAGAGGCCGGGGCGGTCGGGTTCGCGGGGGTGTCCGCGGCATGGATGCCGCGGCCAAGCCCCCATGGACGGGTTTACGGCGTCCCCCGCGAACCCGACCGTCCCGGCCACCCCGGGGATAGCAGTACGCGACCCACCACGAGGGGCTCCGCCGTTCGCCGTCCTACTCCACTCCCTCACGCTCGATCGGCACGCTGCGCGGATTCTGCATGTGCTCCCGCGCCGCGCCATAGCGCTGCTGCCGCTTGTGATGGAACACCACGAACTCATCCCGTGGCAGCGGCCGCGAGAACAGCCAGCCCTGCGCGAACTCGACCTTGCGGGTATGCAGATACGCCAGCTGTGCCTCGGTTTCAACGCCCTCGGCCACCACCCACAGGCCCAGCTCCTTGGCCATGTCGATGATGTGCGGCGTCACCGGGCTGGTTGCACTCTCGGTGCCGATCGCATCGATGAACGACTTGTCGATCTTCAGCGCGTCCAGCGGCAGCTGTTCCAGGTACTGCAGGCTGGAGAAGCCGACGCCGAAATCGTCAATGGCCACGCTGTGCCCGGCCCGACGTGCCTGTGCCAGCATCGTGCGGGCGCGGTCCAGGTCGAGGAAGCCGCGCTCGGTGGCCTCCATCCAGATCTGCTGCGGCAGGATGCCGCTGCCGGCCATGTGCTTGGAGATCATCTTCAGCGCGCGGCCGCTGCTGATGTCTTCGGCGGCCAGGTTGATCGCGATGTGCGCGCTGCGGTCGGCCACCAGCAGCTCGCGCATGTCGCGCACCACGTTCTCGATCACCAGATCGGTGACCGCGCCGATCATGCCGGCCTCTTCGGCCAGCGGAATGAACAGGTCCGGCCGCACCTGGGTGCCATCCGGGCGCTGCCAGCGCACCAGCGCTTCGGCGCCGACGCAGATGCCGGTATCCAGTTCGATGATGGGCTGGTAGTGCAGGTACAGCTCGCGGCGGCGGATCGCCGTGGCCAGCTCGCCGCGCAGCGACAGGCGGCGACGCGACAGCCAGATCACCAGGCCGGCACCGACAGCGGCCAGCAGAACGCCGATCGGCACGAACAGCCACGCCTGCTGGCGGAAGGTCGCGGCGAGCGCGGTACGCGGTGTGGTCGCGATCGCCAGCCACTCTTCGTTGCGGGCGGTGGCGTACAGGGTGTTGTGGTCCAGGCCTTCACCAGGCGTGCGCAGCAGGGTCTCCAGCAATGCCGGATCCATGCCGTCCTGCCTGGCCAGGAGGCGGCCGTCCGGGCTGGCCAGGGCAAGGCGCACGTTCGGGTCGGCGATGACATCGACGAAGCGGCGCGGATCGACCAGCACGTCGTAGTTGCCATACAGGATCGACAGGACCTGGCGCCGTCCGCTTGCCTCGGGGCGCACATCCACGGCGATGCCGGCGCCATCACTGGTGACGTGGTCGGACTTGGGCTGGTTGACGTCGGACAGGAACGGCCCCCACGACGTACAGCGTAGCTTGCCACCCTCGAAGTAGCCCATCTGGTCGACCGACGGCGAGGTCATCACCAGCGTCTGCATGCGCCGGATATGGTCGGGCCCGCAGGCGTTGTGGGCGCCGACCTCGGCCGACTGCAGTGCCGCCAGTGCTTCCTGGTAGGACTGGTCGGCGCGGCGCAGGGCACGGCCGGCAATGTCGCGCAGGCGTTGCTGCTCGACGCTGACCGCACGGTCCCAGGTGGCATAGGCCATCACCGCGATCGGCACGGCCGCGGCCAGCAGCGCCAGTGCGGTGCCACCAATGATGACGCGCAGCCGGCTCATGGCCGGGGCTCCAGCGGGGCGGGCAGGGCAGGGCGCATGGTCGGGCCGATCCTTGGGCAGGTGCGGCTATCTGAGCATGGCGCCGGGCCGGGCGGAATGGGATGAATCCGGTATTTGGTCACATTGTGATGAAAGCGGCCAAGTTTGACGGGATTGGCTCATCCGGCGCTGGCGCTCCTGCCTGAGGAGGACTACCGTCGAACGCTTCGCCCGCCCTTTTGCCCGCGCCCATGACCGAGCCCGCAACGCCCCCCGAGCACCTGCGCCGCAGCCTGTCCAACCGCCACCTGCAGTTGATCGCCATTGGCGGTGCCATCGGCACCGGCCTGTTCATGGGGTCGGGCAAGACCATCAGCCTGGCCGGCCCGTCCATCGTCTTCGTCTACCTGATCATCGGCGCGATGCTGTTCTTCGTGATGCGCGCGATGGGCGAGCTGCTGCTGTCCAACCTGCAGTACAAATCCTTCATCGATTTTTCCACTGATCTGCTCGGCCCCTGGGCCGGCTTCTTCTGTGGATGGACGTACTGGTTCTGCTGGATTGTCACCGCCATCGCCGATGTGATCGCCATTGCCGCCTACGCGCAGTTCTGGTTCCCCGGGCTTGAAGCCTGGAAACCGGCGCTGGCGTGCGTGATGCTGCTGCTGTCGTTGAACCTGGTGACGGTGAAGCTGTTCGGCGAGATGGAGTTCTGGTTCGCGCTGATCAAGATCGTGGCGATCTGCGCGCTGATCATCACCGGTGCCGGATTGGTGGCATGGGGCTTCACCTCGCCCAGTGGTCATACCGCGGCGCTGTCGAACCTGTGGAATGACGGCGGCATGTTCCCGATGGGCCTGGTCGGCTTCTTCGCCGGCTTCCAGATTGCAGTGTTCGCCTTCGTCGGCATCGAGCTGGTCGGCACCACGGCCGCCGAAACCGCCGACCCCGAGCGCAACCTGCCCAAGGCGATCAATTCGATTCCGGTGCGCATCATCATCTTCTACGTACTGGCGCTGATCGCGATCATGGCCGTCACCCCGTGGCGCCAGGTGGTGCCGGACAAGAGCCCGTTCGTGCAGCTGTTCGTGCTGGCCGGTATTCCGGCCGCGGCCAGCCTGATCAACTTCGTGGTGCTGACCTCTGCCACGTCCTCGGCCAACAGCGGCATCTTCTCCACCAGCCGCATGCTGTACGGCCTGGCTGAGGAAGGCCACGCACCGCGGGGGCTGTCGAAGTTGTCGCGCGCTGCAGTGCCGGCCCGCGGCCTGCTGCTCTCGTGCCTGTGCCTGCTCGGCGGCACGCTGCTGATCTACCTGATTCCGAACCTGGTGACCGCCTTCACCCTGGTCACGACGCTGGCCACGGTGCTGTTCATCTTCGTGTGGTCGCTGATCCTGGTGGCCTACATGGCCTATCGCCGCCGCTACCCGGAGCGCCACGCTGCCTCGATCTTCAAGATGCCCGGGGGCGTTGCCATGTGCTGGGCCTGCCTGGTGTTCTTCGCGGCCGTGCTGGTGCTGCTGAGCCTGCAGCCCGACACCCGCCAGGCATTGATCGCCAGCCCGGTGTGGTTCGTGCTGCTTGGCGTGGGGTATTGGGTGCGTCGGAAGACCGCGAAGTGATCCAACGTCTTCGTTCCATCCATTGACCCATCGTCTCCAGAGAGCTTCATCCACGCATGGCGTGGATCTACTGTCAGCCGCAGGAAACTGTCGAGGGCGGGTGGGTGTGGCCCGGCAGGACCGTTGGCGCCATGGATGGCGCCATCGAGCCCCCATGGATGGGTTTACGGCGTGTCCTGCCGGGCCACACCCACCCGACCAGCCCTCAACTGCCCAGCGCTGCTCTGGCTGTTGACGTTGCCTCTGCAGGTGCAGGGCGCAGCCCTGCCGGCCCCCATTCACCCGACATTAGCGGGCACGGCCGGATCATCCGGCCGCCATGTCCCCTCGCCCTCTCCTGCTAGCGCTGTTGCTGCTGCCCAGCCTGTGGCCCGGGCTGGCTGCCGCGCGCACCGTCTACCGCTGCGTGCAGGGCAACACCGTCAGCCTGGCCACCGCGCCGGAACCCGGTTCACGCTGCACCCCGAAGGAAATCGACGACAACGCCATCCAGACCCCGAACCTGTGGGGCAACATGGGCGTGTTCAGCGGCGTGCTGTACGAGCGCGAGCAGGATGGCGCGCTGGTCTACTCCACCCGCAACCTGCCCGGCTCGCGGGTGTTCCTGAAGTTCACCATGGCCACGCCGCCGGGCGAGCCGGCCCACGAAGGCCTGGGCAAGGTCGGCAAGCCGCAGCTGGCGCAGCACGCCAAACAGTTCAAGGCTGCGGCCAAGGCTACGGGCGTCGATGACGCGTGGCTGCGCGCGATTGCCCATGCTGAAAGCAACTTCGATGCGCTGGCGGTGTCCAGCAAGGGCGCACAGGGCGTGATGCAGTTGATGCCGGACACCGCGCAGGAGTACGGCGTGAATGATCCGTTCTCGCCCCAGCAGTCGATCGATGGCGGCGCCCGCTACATGCGCGCGCTGCTGCGTCGCTACAACGGTGATCGGCCGTTGGCGGCGGCTGCGTACAACGCCGGCATCGGCGCGGTCACCCGCTACAAGGGCGTGCCACCCTATGCCGAAACCCTGGCCTATGTGGACAAGGTGATGGCGCTGTACGCGCGCTACCGCGAGGCGATGGGCATCCGTACCGAGGTGCCGGCGCGCTAGGCCGGTGGCGCTGTACGCGCGGTGTAGCGCCGAGCCCATGCTCGGCTGCGCCAATTGCAGCCGAGCATGGGCTCGGCTCTACACAAAAGCTCCTCAGCGCGAGGTGGAGGTGCTGACCAGTTCGTAGCGTTCGATGCGGCCCAGGCGGGCAACCTCGGCCTGCACGTCGGCGCGTTGCTTCAGCGCACGCCAGGCCGCATCGATCTTCACGTCACCGGGCAACGACGGATAGGTGCGCATGTCCTGCAGGGAGGCCAGTGTCTCGCCGCGCTCGACGGGTGAGCGCAGCTGTTCGATCAGCACGGCAGCGGCGCCGTCGAGATTGCCCTCGTCCAGCAGCATCTCGCGCTGGAACAGGCGCGCGTCATCGCCCTGGGCCAGGATCGCTGCACGCGCGGCCTGTTCGGCCTTGGCATCGCCACGTTCACGGGCGGCAACGAACTGCAGCAGTGCCTGGGCCGCCTTGCCGTATCCGGCCAGGCCCGGCATGTCATTCACCGCGGTGGCGGCATCCTGCATGCGGCCCAGCGAACTGAACACGAAGCCGACGTTGAACTGGTGCTCGGCACCATCCGGGCCCAGTGCGCCGATGCGTGCGGCCAGTTTGGCTGCCGCCAGCGCATCATCGGTACGGCCCAGCCGGCGCAGCGCCGTAAGCCGGCTGTTGAGCAGCCACGCCACCCATTCGGCTTCCGCCGCCGGGGGCGACTCGCCCTCGGCCGCCGCACTGGCCATGCCATCGGTCAGTGCCAGCACTTCCTCGTTGCGGTCCAGCATCAGCAGCGTGCTGCTGAACTCGGCCATGCGTGCATCCAGCGCCCGGTCGAGCAGGCCGGAAACCCGCAGTTCGTCGAGGTGCTTCTGTGCAGCCTGCACCGGATCGAAGCGGGCATCGGCGCGGTCGACATAGCGGTCAAACCGTTTGTCACTGCGCAGGCGGATGATTTCGGCGGGACCGGTGATGCGCGCCAGCGTGGCGGGAATATCGTCGCCACGGCCGTTGTCGGCCTGCAGCGTGGCCAGTGCCAGCCACATTCCGGTGGGTTCCAGGCCGCCGCTCTTCCAGCCGTTGTCGAACAGCGCCTGCAGCAGTTCCATGCGCTGCTGCGGCTGGTCCCGCAGGCGGAACTGCAGGTAGTTGATCGCGTGGCGGTCCACCGGCAACGGCGCGTCGGCATGCTTCAGTGCCTGCACCAGGTGCTTCGTGGCGGGCGCTGGTTGGTTCTCGGACAGTTCCACCGAGACCAGGGTCAGCAGGATCTGCGCATCGTCCGGCAGTGCTTCCTGAGCGCGCTGCAGGTAGCGGCGGGCCTGATCCGGCTTCTTCTGCACCATCGCGGTCCAGCCGGCCACCTGCGCGGCGCGGCCGCGATGTTCGGCATCGAAGTCATCCAGCATCGGATCTTCCATCAGCCGTTCCATCGCGATCAGCGCGCCCAGCGTGTTGCCACTGCGCGACTGCTGGATGGCCTCATCCCATCGCGTGGCATAGGCCTGATGCATTGCATCGGCGGCGACGGACGGCTTCTGTGGCACCACCGTGATCGAAGCGGTGGCGGATGAACTGGCCAATGCGGCAATCAGCAGGGCGGCGAGGGGGACGATGCGGGGCATGGAGGATCTCCATCCGTGGGAACCGCATTGAACCCGCTGCAGCCAGCGAGAACAAGCGCGATGGATGGAACTCTGGCGTTTGGCCGTACGATTGGCCATGGCGGATCGTGCGTTCAGCGTCTATTGTCGGTGCCTCTTCAGGCAGCAGGCAGGCAGCGCAGCACGATGGCACGGTGGCAATGGATGGCGGCAGGCGTAGCGTTGGCGACGGTAGTGGCATTGGCTGCGACCTGGTGGGAGACACCGCTGCATACGCTGTCTGAACCGGTGGGTCCGGTTCCAACGCCGCTGGCGTGGACCGCGCAGATCGAACCGCTGGCCGGCGATGGCCACCCGGGTAACCGCGACGGCGCCGCCGCGCAGGCACGTTTCGCCGATCCGTACGCGTTGCTGCGCAGTGCCGATGGCAGCGTCTATTTCACCGATGCCGGCGACAACAACCGGATCCGTCGCCGCCTTTCCGATGGCCGCGTTGAAACGGTGGCCGGGCAGGGCGAGGGGCGCGTCGATGGCCCGGCACTGCAGGCCAGTTTCAATACGCCCTCGGGCATTGCCGCCGACGCGCAGGGCAACCTGTATGTGGCCGACACCGGCAACCATGCGATCCGCCGGATCGGCACCGATGGGCAGGTGACCACGCTGGCGGGTGGTGAACAGGGCTATGCCGATGGGCCGGCCGCGCAGGCGCGCTTTGATGCGCCGATGGGCATCGCGGTGGACGCGCAGGGCCAGGTCTACGTGGCCGATACCTACAACGACCGCATCCGGGTGATCGGTACTGATGGCAACGTGCGCACCCTTGCCGGCGGTGAGCGCCCGGGAATGGCCGATGGCGTGGGCGCTGCGGCGCGCTTCGATACGCCGGTGGCACTGGCCTTCGATGCGCAGGGCGCGCTGCTGGTGGCCGATCTGTTCAACAACGCGGTACGCCGCATGGGCGCTGATGGCACGGTCAGCACCGTGGTCGCCGCCGGTGGCGTGATCAATGGGCCGCTGTCGCTGGCCACCACTCACGACGGCGTGCTGTACGTGGGTGATCTTGATGGCCGCATCGTGCAGGTGACGCCGCAGGGCCACCAGATCGCGCTGGTCGGCAACGGTCGTCTGCCGCGCCTGGCCCGCCCCAGCGGATTGGCGATGGATGCCGATGGCAGCGTGCTGGTGGCCGACGCCGCCAGCTACCGTCTGCATCGCCTGCGCCCACTGCCGGTAGGCGACCTGCCCGCGCCGGCACTGGTCGGCCCGGCCGCCGATGCCGCCCTGCCCGATACCGGCGGGCGCTGGCCGTTGGCGCCGCAGGATGGCTGGCACGAAGTAGTCGGCACACTGGGTGAAGTGCGCGGCAACTTCAAGGGCGAGAGTCGCCATCACCTGCACGGTGGCTTCGACGTGCGCGGTGATGTGGGCCAGACCGTGCTGGCGATCGCCGATGGCAAGATCAGCAGCCCGATGGCGGCCTGGAGCCTGGGCGAGCAGGCCGAGGGCCTGGCCGTGGATCGCCTCAAGTACATCCACATGCGGGTGGGCCGCACCCCACGCAATGAACCGTTCGATGCGCGCTGGCAGGCACTGTACGACGAGCAGGGCAAGCTGGAGCGGATGCGCGTGCGGCGCGGCATGCGCATCCACGTCGGCGATCGCCTGGGCAGCATCAACAACCAGGCGCATGTGCACCTGGCCGTGGGTACTGGTGGCTTCGAGACCAATGCCGTGGCGCTGGGCTTCCACAACTACGCCGACCACTTCGCACCGCGCATCACCGATGTGGCGCTGCTGGACGACACCGACCAGCCCATGGCCGCCGGCAGCGACGGCGTGGTGATGGTGGCGCGGCAGGGGCGTGGCGTGCAGATCGTGATCGAGGCCTGGGACCAGGTTGACAACAACCTGCCGCGTCGACGCCTGGGCATGTACCAGGTGGGCTACCAGATCCTCGATGCGGCTGGGCAGCCGCTGCAGGGTTACGAGCAGCCGCGCTGGAACATCGTGTTCAACCGCATGCCGCCGCAGAAGGAAGCGGTGCGCGTGGCCTACGCCCCCGACAGTGGGATCACCGTGCATGGCAGCGCGGTGACCCGTTTCCGTTATCTGGCCACCAACACCGTGCGTGACGGCCTGATGGAAACCGGGCGTTGGCAGCCGTCGGCGCTGCCGCCGGGTGAGTACATCGTACGCGCCAGCGTGCGCGACTACAGCGGCAACGACGGCATCGGCCTGCGCGAGATCAGGGTACGGCTGCTGCCATAGCCGCGGCCGGGGCGCCGCAGCGTTCGCGCTCGGCGTCCATGTCTTCCAGCGGCCGCACTTCGATGCTGCCGAAGCGTGCCCAAGGGAAGTCGCGGGCGATGCGCATGGCTTCGTCGCGGTCGCGGGCGACGATCAGGTTGAAGCCGGCCAGCAGTTCGCGGGTTTCGGCGAACGGGCCATCCAGTACGCGGCTGTGGCCGTCACGCACGCGCAGCGTCTGCGCGGTGTCGACCGGCTGCAGCTTCTGTGCGGCCAGCAGCGTGCCTTCGGCCTGCAGCTTGTCGGCATGGGCCAGGCAGTCGCGCATCAGCGCGTTGAATTCTTCGATGGGCAGGGCCTGCAGCAGGGCAGGCTCGATGTAGATCAGAAGCAGGTACTGCTGCATGGCACGGTCCTGGCGGGGGCGGGGTGCCCATGATGGCGCAGGTTTGCCTGCCGGCATGCTGCAGCGCGAAAAGCCGCCTGCGGCGGGCGATCGGCGAACGGCGGAGCCCCTCCGTGGTGGGGTGGGTTGGTCGCTGAAAGCGGGTTTCCTGAGGGTGGGCCGGGCGGGTGGGATTGGCGGGGACGCCGTGAACCCGTCCATGGGGGCTTAGCCGCGCCATCCATGGCGCGGATACCCCGCCAACCCCACCCGCCCGGCCCCAGACAGATTCCGGCGGCCGATCCACCACGGGAAATCAACAACAAGAGCAAAAGCGGGTCGCTTCGCTCGCAAAGCAGAGGCCGCCAGCCAACCGCCGTTGCTTTTGCTGTTGCTGTTGCTGTTGCTTTTGCCTTTTCTCTTGATCTTCCCGTGGTGGGTACCGGAGGCAAGAAACTGTCCAAGGCCGGGTGGGTAGGCGGGGCGGGGGTGTCCGCGGCATGGATGCCGCGGCCAAGCCCCCATGGATGGGTTTACGGCGTCCCCCGACCCGCCTACCCACCCGGCCAAACCCATGAACCCGAGCTTTCAGCGACCAACCCAAACCCGCCACGGAGGGGCTCCGCCGTTCGCCGCCTCCCGCCGAAGGCGTGCTTTCCACGCAGAAAAAAAATTTCCGGAAACGTGTCGATTCCGATGACCCTGGTTCGTTGTACCCAGTGAAGGGCACGCACCACGCGTCCCCACGGGAGACTGCAATGAAAGTGATGGTGATCGTGAAGGCCAACGCCGACTCCGAAGCCGGCCGCATGCCCAGCGAACAGGAACTGTCCGAAATGGGCGCCTTCAACGAACAACTGGTGGCCGCCGGCATCATGCTGGCCGGTGAAGGCCTGCACGCCACCCAGCGCGGTCGCCGCATTCACTTCGGCAGTGGCGCACCCAGTGTCGAGGCCGGTCCGTTCGGTCCCGCCAGCGAACAGATCGCCGGCTTCTGGCTGTGGGACGTGCGGTCGCTGGAGGAAGCTGTCGAGTGGGCCAGCCGCGCGCCGTTCGGCAGTGGCGGCACGCTGGAACTGCGCCCGCTGATCACTGCCGAAGACTTCGGTGAAGCCTTCACCCCCGACTTACAGCAGCAGGAACAGCGTCTGCGTGCACAGCTGGAAGGTTGATCCGATCCATTTCCCCGCCGGGCATGGCCCGGCGATGCCGCCCTGAAACCCTCAACGGAGTAGTGCCATGAAACTGATTCCCTTCCTCGGCTTCAGCGGCCAGGCCCACGATGCGATGGCGTTCTACGCCAAGGCACTCGGTGGCCAGGTCACGTCGGAAATGAAATACCGCGACATGCCGCCCTCCGATGGCTCGCCGGGCTGCAACGAGATGCCGCCGGAAACCCTCGACCACGTCGCGCACAGCCAGCTGGAGATCGGCAACGCCATCCTGATGGCCGCCGATGGCCCCGGCGGTGGCGAGGGTGGCTCGACCACCATCAATGTCGATGTTGACAGCATCGAAGAAGCCGAGCGCGTGTTCGCGGCGCTGGCCGAAGGTGGCCAGGTGCAGATGCCGATCGCCGAAACGTTCTGGGCGCACCGCTGGGGCATGCTGATTGATCGCTACGGCAAGCCGTGGATGGTCAATTGCATGAAGCAGCCCTGATCCCTCCCTCTTTCCTCTTCATCCACAAGGAGCGTTACCAATGAGTGCACCACAACCGCAGATGATCTTCGTCAACCTGCCCGTGCAGGATCTGGAGAAGTCCAAGGCGTTCTTCACCGCGCTGGGCTACAGCTTCAATCCAACCTATACCAATGACGATGCGGCTGGCATGGTCATCAGCGAAAGCATCTACGTGATGCTGCTGACCCAACCTTTTTTCCAGCAGTTCACCAACAAGCCGATTGCCGATGCGCACACCCACACGGAAGTGATCAATGCGCTCTCGGCGCCCAGTCGCGAGGCCGTTGATGTGCTGGTGGACAAGGCACTGGCCGCCGGCGCCAGCGAGCCGCAGCCGGCGCGCGACCTGGGCTTCATGTACCAGCGTGGCTTCCAGGACCTGGATGGCCATCTCTGGGAAATCGCACACATGGACGGCGAACCGGGCTGACGGCCGCCGCAAGGGAGAACCCTCATGGCTTACGTGGATGCTTACGTGCTGCCGTGCCCGCAGGACAAGGTGGCGGCCTACCGCCGCCTTGCCCGCAAGGCCGGCGCGGTGTGGAAGGACCATGGCGCGCTGCAGTACATGGAGTGCGTGGCCGACGACGTGGAGCCGGGCAAAAGCACGTCATTCCCGCGCGCGGTGAAAGCCAGGCCCGGTGAAACGGTGATCGTCGCCTTCGTGGTGTTCCGCTCGCGTGCGGCACGCGACCGCATCAACGCCAGGGTGATGGCCGACCCGCGGCTGGCGTCGCTGGGCCCGAAGGACATGCCGTTCGATACCAAGCGCATGTTCTGGGGCGGCTTCAAGCCCATCGTCGAAGCGTGAGCCATGGCGCTTGTGCGGGCCGGGCGTGCGTGCTGTGATCGGCGCATGCTCGATCCCGCACTGACGCAGCGTCTGGAAACCCTCTGGCGGATGGAGTCGCCGGTGTTGATCGCGCGCCTGGCGCGGCTGCTCGGGGGCGATGTCGGCCGCGCCGAGGAGCTGGCCCAGGACACCTGGCTGGCCGCGCTGGAGCGCTGGCCGGAGCAGGGCATCCCGGACAATCCCGGAGCCTGGCTGATGACCACCGCGCGCAACCGTGCCATCGATGTGCTGCGCCAGCACCAGCGCGTGGCGCAGCAGCATGCGCAATGGGGTGAGGAACTGCATCCGGCACCCCTGCCAGCGCCGGATGACAGCCAGGCGCTGGAAGATGACCTGGGGGACGACCTGCTGCGCCTGATGTTCGTGGCCTGCCATCCGGTGTTGCCGGCCGATGCGCGGGTGGCACTGACCCTGCGCCTGCTCGGTGGCCTGACCACGACCGAGATCGCCCGCGCCTTCCTGCAGCCCGAGCCGACCATCGCCCAACGCATCGTGCGCGCCAAACGCACCCTGGCGCAGAAGCAGGTGCCCTATGAAGTGCCGCGCGCGGAGGCGATGCCCGAGCGGCTGGCTTCAGTGCTGGAGGCGATCTACCTGGTCTTCAACGAAGGCTATGCGGCCAGTGCCGGTGACGACTGGATGCGTCCGGCGCTGTGCGACGAGGCACTGCGACTCGCGCGCATTCTGGCGCACCGGCTGCCGGTGCCGCCGGTGCTGGGCCTGCTGGCGCTGATGGAGCTGCAGGCCTCGCGTGCCGCAGCACGGACCGATGCGCAGGGCGTGCCGGTGCTGCTGGACCAACAGAACCGCGCGCGCTGGGACTGGCTGCAGATTGAACGCGGGCAGCAGGTGCTGGCGCGCGCGCTGGCCGCCGGTGGCGGCGACGATCCCTATGTGCTGCAGGCGCGCATCGCAGCGTGCCATGCGGCGGCGCGGCGTCCCGAAGATACCGACTGGCCGCGCATCGCAACGCTCTATACGCAGCTGTTGCAGGTGCAGTCCTCGCCAGTTGTCGCATTGAACCGCGTGGTGGCGATACTGCGCAGCGACGGTGCCTTCGCAGCCTGGGCGCAGCTGCAGCCGTTGCTGGTGGACGCGCGACTGCGCGAGTACGCGCCGCTGCAAGTGGTGCACGGGGAACTACTACAGGCGTTGGGACGCGACTTGGACGCACGTCACGCTTTTGCGGAAGCCGCCAGACTCAGCCAGAACCAGGCAGAGCGCGGCCTGCTGCGGCAACGGGCTGGTCTGCCTCCCGCGGAGTGACCCCGACGAAGGCAGCACTTGTCGGCAGCCCCGTGAGCCGTTATGTTTCGCGCCCAGCGGACGCGTCAGCGTCCACTTTCCATGCGTATTGACCGAGGAGCGGTTGGATGTATTCAAGGACGAAGAGCGCATCGCGCGCTTTTGCGCGCCTGCTTGCCTGTGCCCTGTGCCTGGCCGTATGGCCGATGGCCGTGCAGGCGGCAGACAAATCACAGCAGGCCTATTGGGCCGGTTTTGCCTACACCGCTGATGCCGCCGCCGTGCAGGCGACAACGCCGCATGCGCATGCGGTGCTGGAACAGCGCGGCCTGATTCCGTTGAACCAGGCGCTGGCACAGTCGCTCAAGCGCCGCGCCCCGGCCCACCTGCAGCTGATTGACCAGCCGGTGGCGATGCTCGACGGCACGACCAGCGCGACCGTGCTGGCCGCGGCACTGGACCGCGAACTGGTCTCGGTCGAGCCGATCGGTGACCAGTACAAGGTGCTGGTGGAAGTGGCGCTGCAGGCGCTGTTCTTCGACTTCCGCGAGCGCCAGGTGATCGCGTCCTATCCGCTGACCCTGCAGCGCATCGACGTGCAGGATTACCGGCCGGACAACGACGATATCGACGCGATCGTTGCCGATCTCCTGTACGGCAGTGCCGATACCAGCCTGTCGCAGGTGCTGGCCGCCAGCCTCGCCCAGGCCAAGCTGCCCGATGCCGCCGTGCGTCGCCTGCAGGTCGGTGGCGTAACCCTGTCCGACGCGGTCCGCGCCAAGCTGCCCGACCCGAAGTGGGACGCCCCGCTGCGCGCCACGCTGGCCCACGAACTGTCCAAGACGCTGTCGTCCAATACCGGCGTCGGCCTGCTGCCGCCGGCCTCAGGCCAGGCGATCGGTGGTGCGATGGCGGCGCGCTTTGCCGACGGCAAGGTCTACCAGCTGAAGATTCCCGAGCCGGACTACGTCATCAACCTGCAGGTCGATGCGTTGAAGAACGGCGTGATCGAAGAAACCCCGGCGATGAAGACGATGCTGTTCGGCGCGTTCTTCACCGCCAAGGTGACCGAGCCGTTCTCCGGCAAGGTCTATTTCGAACAGCCGCTGCGCAAGGGGGCCACCAAGGTGGTGCCGGTCACGCAGTGGCAGGTCGACCAGTGGTCGGCCAGCTACGAAACCCTGCTGGCGGGCCTCGATGCCTTCGCCGGCGCCGCCGCCAAGCGCGCCGATTCGCGCGGCTGGCTGGACGAACAGAAGCCGGGCGGCCGCCCGTTGCAGCAGCAGACCCAAGCCCTCCAGGAGTTGATCAAGTCATGTCGTTGATGCGTACCATCCTGCTCATCCTCATCGCCCTGGTGGTGGCCTCGCCGGTCGCTGCGCAGACCGCCAGTTCGCGCGGTACTGGTTCGGCCAGCTACGGCCTGCGCCTGAGTGCCGACACCCGTGCCCAGGCCCTGAACAAGGCCAAGGTCAATGCACTGGAGGCGTACATTGCCGAAACCGGTGCGGCCAAGCTGCGCCTGTTCGAAGCGCGCCGCGCCGAGTTCATCGGCGAGATCGACCGCTACGTGCTCAGTGCCGTGCAGCTGTCGGACACCGAAGACAAGAAGGCCAAGACCTACACCGTCACCGTCCGCGCCGAGATCAACACCACCCTGCTGCAGACCAAGCTGGATGCAGGTTCGGCCGTGGCCGGTGCCACCGCCGCCCAGCGTTCGCTGCTGACCTTCCTGTTCATGGCGCGCTCGCAGGACACCGTGCAGTCGTTCCAGGACAAGGAATACCGCCGCGTCGACGCCAGCAGCAGCTACAGCGAGAACACCCGTGAAGGCGACAGCTTCCGCGGCAACTCGGTCAGCACCAACGGCAGCATCAACCAGAACGGTTCGATGTCGGTCACCAGCGGTGGCAGCACCACCCAGCGCAGCGACAACATCAGCTGGAAGGTGGCCAACGCGGCCGAAGTGAACACCGCGATGACCGGTGCCTTCAGCGCCGCCGGCTACGAAGTGGTCGAAGCCGAATACGTGGAAGGCGAGTCGCGCGGCCTGCTCAGCATCGAGCGCATCCGCAAGGACTTCAGCACCGGCAATGACCTGGCTCCGGCCACCCTGCGTGATACCGCCAACGGCATTCGTGCGGCCAACATTCCGTACATCGCCGTCGGCACCCTCGACGTCGGCATGCGCGACCGCGATCCGGCCAGCGGCAACACCCGCGTGTTCGTCACCGTTACCGGCAAGGTGCTGGACGTGACCGGTCGTTTCCCGCGCACCGTGTCGTCGGTGGGCCCGGTGCAGTTCTCCGGTACCGGTCCGAACGAAACCGTCGCCCGTACCAACGCGCTGCAGCTGGCGGCCGAAAAGGCCGCGCAGCAGATGATCAACGAACTGAACGTCAAGGCGGTCCGCTGACGTTACCGCTGCGCTCGCCGGGCATGGCCCGGCGCTACCGGCTCTGGTGGGTGCCGAGCTTGCTCGGCACTGACTCGCTGCCATCCCCGATCTCGCGTGCCGCGCTGCGGCCGTCTTTCTCATAAAGGAAATCCCATGATCCGCACTACCGCTCTTGTCGTGGCCATCGCTGCCGCCACCCTGTCGATGCCGGCCCACGCTGGCCTGGGCAAGCTGAAGGACCTGGCCGGTGCCGCCACCGGCACCTCCAGCAGCAGCGCCTCCAGCGCCGCCGCTCCGGACGAAGCCGCGCAGGAAGCGCTGGTGCGTCGTTTCGTTACCTCGCAGTCGCACTCGCTGCAGGCCCAGACCTCGTTCGCCCGCGCCTTCGGCCTGGCCGAGCAGGTGCAGCTGCTGGAAGCCGAGCGCCAGGCGCTGTCGTCGGGTTCGGTCAGCGTCGATGCGATGAAGAAGTCGGTGTCGGTCAGCGAAGCGGCGCAGGCGGCGATCAACGAGCGCCAGGCCGCACAGCCGGAACTGAACGCTGAATCCAAGCAGCACTACGCCGAAGGCCTGGTCTCGCTGCTGTCCTCGGCGGCCGAAGCACAGAAGCTGGGCGGCGAAGCCAGCAACTTCACCGCCGGCATGAAGAACCTGGGCGCGACCCAGCTGGCCACCGTCGGCCGCAAGCTGGCGGCAGGTGCATGGGTGGCCAAGGAGTCGCCGGGCTTCATCCAGGGCCTGTACGGCTCGACCAAGTCGGCCGTGACCTTCGCCAAGAAGAGCAAGGTGAAGGTGCCGTCCAACGCCGATTCGATGCTCGACAAGCTCTGATCCGAGGCGAATCTCCATGCGTATGACCTACCGTTTGATCGGCCTGGGCCTGGCTGCCACGCTGCTTGCAGCCTGTGGCAAGCAGGACACCCCGGCCGCCGCGCCCGCCAAGGACAAGGCAACCAGTGCACTGGCCAGCAATGCGCCCGTGGAAGCAGCGCCCCTGCGTGGCACGCCGGATTTCGGCGGCACCACCCAGGTCGCGCGCGAAGCCGACGGCATCGGCAGCACCCCGGAACTGGCGGTGCTGGCGGCATTGCAGTCGGCGGTGGCGCAGGTCAACGGCGTACGCGTGGCCAGCCAGATGCAGAGCCTGCGTGCAGGCCTGCATGTGGATGTGGATGACGAACACGTCGGCGATATCCGCGCCGACGCGTTCACCCAGCAGATGATCGCCGGCTCGCAGGGCGCGGTGCTGGGCTATGAAATCCTGTCGCAGGAAGAAGTGCGGCAGCTGGACGAGGAAACCATCGCCCGCGTGCGCGCCAGCGACGAAGGCTGGAGCTTCAAGGGCTCGGCGTCGGCCAGTGCGTCCGGCGAAGCCTCGGCCAAGGGCGGTTCGGCCTCGGCCAGTGTCAAGCAAAGCTACGACGAGAAGGTGAGTGTTGATGCCACGCGTGGCGCCAGCTCCTACGATTCCGATGTGACCCATCGCAGCATGCGCAGCTACTGGAAGGTGCGCGTGCGCGCACAGATCGCCCAGTACCGTGCACCGGACGAGCAGGGCAAGCCGAAGATCGTGGTTGCACTGCCGCGCACCAAGGCCGGCAGCTACGCCGTGGGCGACGGCCGCGTGGACGCGGACGAAGTGGCCGACGCGATCCGCGCACGCCTGTCCGACACGCTGACCCAGACCCAGCGCTTCATCGTGCTGGACCGCGAGTTTGGTGACGAGCTGCAGGCCGAGATCGACCACATCAACAGCGGCAACGTGCGACTGCAGGACACCGCACGCGTGGGCCAGCAGCTGGCGACCGACCTGATCCTGATCCCGACCATCGAACGTTTCGAGTACCCGCGCAGCGTGCGCAACCTGCGCATGTCCGACCGCCAGGTGACCTCGTACTCCGGTGGCGGGCGCATCACCCTGCGCCTGATCAACGCCACCACCGGCCAGGTGGTGATGTCCGACAGCTTCGACCACCAGCTGGCCTCGACCGGCCCCAGCACCCTGCCGCGCGTGGTCAACGGTCGCAACATGGCCGCGGCGATGATGGAATCGCTGTCCGGCCAGATCGGCACCACCATCGTCACCACCCTGTTCCCGGTGTCGGTGGTCTCGGTGGACGGCGACCAGGTGGTACTGAGCCAGGGCGGCGAAACGCTGCAGGCTGGCCAGCGCTGGCAGGCCGTGCGCCTTGGCGAAGAACTGAAGGACCCGCAGACCGGCCGCTCGCTGGGCCGCAGCGAACACCCGTGCTGCACCATCCGCATCGATCGCGTGGCTGCGCAGACGTCCTACGGCACCATCGAAGACGGCGTAGACGCGATGCGCGGCGGCTTCCGCCCGGGCCAGATCGAACTGCGCCAGAAGCTGGGCAGCAAGCCGGCAACGGCCGCCGCAGGCGCGACCGCCTCGGCCGCTCCCGCCGCCGCACGCCCGGCGGCCAAGCCGAAGCCCAAGGCCGCGGCGGCCCCCGCCGAAGACCCGAACTGGTAACAGGCTGAAGCAACACACAGATGGGATCAGAGCCCTTTCCCGCAGGGAAAGGACTCTGACCCCTTCTTGTTTCCGTCCGTGTCGACCAAGGTCGACACCTACCAACAGCGGCGTGTCGACCAAGGTTGACGCCCACCAACAGCAGCAGAAATGTGTCGAAGGCGGGGTGGGTCCGGTTGCGGGGGTGTCCGCGGCATGGATGCCGCGGCCAAGCCCCCAAGGGTGAGGGCGCTTTGCTTGCGAAGCATTGCTTCGCAAGCGCCCGAACGCACAGCCGCCAGCGGCTGGGCCGGTCTGGGGGTTTACGGCGTCCCCCGCAACCGGACCCACCCCGCCATCCCACCGAATGCCTGCTTCTGCTGTTGCTGTTGCTCCAGCTGTTGCTGCTGCCCTGGCTTCGGCAGGTGCAGGGCGCAGCCCTGCCGAATCCCATTACACTCCAGAGAGATTTCCCTGCTGGAGAGAGCAATGAAGCGAGTAGCACTGGGCCTGCTGGCCCTGTCAGTGTCGAGCGCACTGATGGCCGCCACCCCGAAATTCGACGGCGCGCGGATCTCCGCCGACGTCAAGGAACTGGCCTCCGACGCCTACGAAGGCCGCTCCCCGGCCACCGCCGGCGAAGAGAAGACCATCGCCTTCCTCAGCAAGCAGTTCGCCGATGCCGGCCTGCAGCCGGGCGGTGACCTCAAGGATGGCAAGCGCCTGTGGACCCAGGCCGTGCCGCTGCGCAAGGGCGACATCGTCGGCGCACCGCAGCTGGCGCTGCACCAGGGCGGCAAGACCGTTGCGCTGGAGCAGGGCAAGCAGATCGCCGTGCGCGCCGCCATGAACGGCGCCAGCAACGTCGATATCAGCAAGGCGCCGCTGGTGTTCCTCGGCTACGGCGTGAAGGCCCCGGAGCGCAACTGGGACGACTTCAAGGGCGTGGACCTCAAGGGCAAGATCGCCGTCGTGCTGATCAACGACCCGGACTTCGAGACCGGCCAGGGCGACTTCGACGGCAAGGGCATGACCTACTACGGCCGTTGGACCTACAAGTACGAAGAAGGTGCCCGCCAGGGCGCGCTGGGCGTGCTGATCGTGCACGAGACCGCACCGGCGTCGTACGGCTGGGCCACCGTGGCCGGCTCCAACACCAACACCATGTTCGACGTGGTGCGTGACAACCCGGCCGACAGCCACCCGCTGCTGGAAGGCTGGATCCAGCGCGACCTGGCCGTGGAGCTGTTCCGCTCTGCCGGGCAGGACTTCGAAGCGCTGAAGAAGAAGGCGCAGCAGCGCGACTTCACCCCGGTGCCGCTGACCGGCGCCAGCCTGGACGCGAAGTACGCGGTGAAGACCGAAGTGATCACCTCGCACAACGTGGCCGCACGCCTGGAAGGCAGCCGCCACCCGGACGAGACCATCGTCTACAGCGCGCACTGGGACCACATCGGCGTGGGCGAGCCGGACGCGCGTGGCGACCGGATCTTCAATGGCGCACTGGACAACGCCAGTGGCACCGCATCGCTGATCGAACTGGCGCGCGGCTTCGCCAAGGCCAAGCGCCCCGAGCGCTCGGTGCTGTTCCTGGCGGTCACCGCCGAGGAAAAGGGCCTGCTGGGTTCGGAGTACTACGCCACCCATCCGCTGTACCCGCTGGAAAAGACCGTGGCGGTGATCAACATGGATGGCATGGCACCGTTCGGGCCGTCGCGTGATTTCGGCATCTACGGCGCCGCGCGCTTCGAGCTGCTGGACCAGCTGAAGGACGTGGCCAAGGGCTGGGACATCCGCTACACGCCGGACCCGAAGCCGGAAGCCGGCCTGTTCTTCCGCTCCGATCACTTCCCGTTCGCCAAGCGTGGCGTGCCGGCGCTGTCCTGGTCGGCCGGCCAGGACTGGGTGGATGGCGGCGTGGCCGCGGGCAAGAAGGCCTCCGAGGACTACACCGCCAAGCGTTACCACCAGCAGGGCGACGAATGGCAACCGGACTGGGTGTTCGCCGGTGCCGCCCGCGACCTGGAAGTGCTGTACACGCTGGGCAACCAGCTGGCCAATTCGCGCAGCTGGCCGAACTGGAGCAGGGACGAGTCGTTCCGCGCCGTGCGTGACGCCAGCGCCGACCAGCGCAAATAACGGCGTTCGGTAGTGCCGGCCGCTGGCCGGCATTGCCCTCGCCCGGAAACGCCGGGCCATGCCCGGCGTTTCCGTAACGGCTTCCATCCCCGCTTTCGGGCCCTTCGTCGCAGCCCGCTTGTTTGCCCGGCGGGCCGCCCTATGCTCGGCTCACCCCCTTCCTCCAAGGCGCCGCCGTGTTTGCCAGCCTCTCTCTCCTGCTTCGTCACCTGCTGGCCTGGGCTGCGGCGCTGTTTGTCGCCGGCATGGTCTGGAGCGGCATCTTCAGCGGCATGAACGATGGCCCGGGCTGGATCTTCGGCCTGCTGGCGATGTTCCTGATGATTTCCGCGCTGGGCAGCGCGATTACCCATGTACGCCGCGTCTGGCTGGTCGCCGGCCGGCTGGATTCGACCACGCTCTCCGGCCGCCAGCGCCGCCAGGTGGAACTGCCGATGGATGCCGGCCAGGCATTCTCGGTGGTGGAAGCGGCCATCGCCGAACTGCCGCGCGTTGAAGACGTGGAAAGTTCGGCCGGCAGCCTGCAGGTACGGGCCTACGTGCGCCGCGTGGATGCCTGGAACGGCCGCCAGCCGTCGCGCTGGAATCTGCCGGCTCGGCTGGCGATCAAGCGCAACAGCGTGCTGGCGACGGTCACGCCGGGGCAGGGCACCAGTACCGTCACTCTGCTGTTTGAACCGGATGCCGGCTGGTGGGCCGACCTGCTGGCGCTGGATGAGGGCAGCAACTTCGAGAACGCCGAAGCGGTCACCCGCGCGATCAGCCGCCGCGTGGCCGACCAGCGTCGCGACGAGCAGGCCGCGGCCGAGCAGACCCAGGTGGAAAAGGAACTGTCGGTAGCCCGGTTGAATCTGCTGCATGCGCAGGTGGAACCGCACTTCCTCTACAACACGCTGGCCAACGCGCAGGTGCTGACCCGCACCGACCCGGCACGTGCCGACCAGATGCTGGGCCACCTGATCCAGTACCTGCGCAGCTCGTTGCCACAGGTGGACGAATCGCTGTCCACGCTGGGCGTGGAGCTGGAGCGCACCCGTGCCTACCTGGAGATCCTGCGTATCCGCATGGGCGCACGGCTGGGGGTGGAGGTGCAGGTGCCGAACGAGCTGCACGGCGTGCAGCTGCCGGCGATGGCGCTGCAGACGCTGGTGGAGAACGCGATCAAGCATGGCCTGGAACCCAAGCCCGGCGGTGGCACGATCTGGATCCTGGCGCGTGGCTTCGATGACCATGTGACGGTGACGGTGGCCGATGATGGCCTCGGCTTCGGCCAGGGCACCAGCGGTACCGGCATCGGCCTGAAGAACCTGCGCGAGCGCCTGCGCCTGACCTGCGGTGAGCAGGCCGGCGTGGCGATCGTCGCCAACTTCCCCAGCGGCGTGGCCGCAACCATGACCCTGCCGCAGTCGAACAAGGAGCGCAGCCATGCCGCTTGAGGCGCTCATTGCCGAAGACGAGGAACTGCTGCGGCAGTCGCTGGTCGAGCAGCTGGGGCGGTTGTGGCCGGACCTGAAGCTGGTGGCCGAGTGCGAGGATGGCGCCAGTGCACTGGAGCAGCTGGCCGAGAAGCAGCCGGACATCGCCTTCCTCGACATTCGCATGCCCGGCATCAGTGGCATTGAAGTAGCCCGTTCGCTGTCCGAGCTGAGCCCGCGCACCCAGGTGGTGTTCGTGACCGCCTACGACCAGTACGCCATCGACGCGTTCGAGCAGGGCGCGATGGATTACCTGCTGAAGCCGGTCAGCGACGAGCGCCTGCTGGCCACCCGCGAACGCATCCTGTCGCGGCTGCCATCAACGCGCCAGGACGATGCCGTACTCGAGCGCCTGCTGCGGCGCCTGGGGCCACCGCAGGGTGCGGCAGAGCGCCCGCCATTGGCCTGGATCACCGCCAGCAACGGCCGCGAGACGCAGCTGATCATGCTGGAAGACGTGGCCTACTTCCGTGCCGACAACAAGTACACCACCGTGGTGACCGCTGCCGGCGAGAGCCTGTTGCGCACGCCGCTGCGCGAACTGCTGGAAGTGCTCGACCCGCAGCATTTCCGCCAGATCCATCGCTCGACCATCGTCAACATGAAGGCGGTGGCGGCGGTCAGCCGCGACGATACCGGGCGCGGCGTGCTGCGCCTGCGTGGGCGCACGGAGACGCTGGTGGTCAGCCAACCTTTCATGAGCCTGTTCCGCGGCATGTAGCCGCATCCTGGAGGCACCATGCGCCTGTTCCTGTTTGCCTGCATCGCTGCGTTGTCGTTGGCCGGCTGTGAGAAATCCAGCAATACCTCGATCACCCGCACCCGTGCCAACGGCGTGGACACGCTTTACAGCAAGGGCAGCGTGGTCGACGGCGAGGCACGGTTCCAGTGCATCGCCAGCAGTAGTGGCCAATGCCACTACCTGGTGCTGGACCCAGCGTGCAGTACCGACGCCGCGTGTGCGACGCCACCATTGCGCCGGTTTGCCGTGGCGGTGGGGAAGACCGAGGCGATGCGTGACCTGCCCAGCGGCTTCCACCAGTGCGTCAGCCAGGACCCGATAGAACACTGCCACCGTGAGTGATCACGGTGGCAGTGTGGGTCCCCCCGCTTCCCTGAAGGGTCAGTAGGCAGGCTGCAGTGTCAGGTCGTGGTGGTGCTCGTTCTCGCCCACATGGTTCAGGCGGCCGACCAGTTCGGAGTGCTGCTTCATGCGCCCGATCTCGGTCATGATGCGGATGTCCTCGTGGCGCAGCTCGCGCTTGGCGGTGACCGCCTGCTTGTAGTCCAGCACTTCCGGATAGTGCTCGGCCAGGTCAAGCGCCTCGGCCACGTGCTCGACGCTGTCGGCTTTGGAGCTGATGCGGGCGCGGCTGTTGAACGCCTTCATCCAGCGCTCGAAGCCGGCCTGCTGATCGAACATGTTGGCCATGAACCAGATCACGAACAGGATCGACACCCACGAGCCGAACACGATCACCACGCGGGTGAAGGTGATATGGAAGTCGTCGCGCCACAGGTAGTTGGCGATCAGGCCCAGGATCAGCAGCGAGGCCGCCTGCCAGCCGACGATCGAGGCGATCAGCCACTGGCACTTGGCCTGGGCCAGCACAGCCACTTCATCGCGGATCTGCTGCTCGCTGAGGTTGCGCCAGTGCGCCACCTGTTTGTCGAACGGGCTGCTGTAGAGCTCGTTGTCGCGAAGCAGAATTCCCAAACCCTTGAACAAGGCAATCATGGCTGGCTCCTTGTGGAACGTGCGTCGATCAGCATTGGACGGTGTGGCGGATCCAGTTCTAGCACTTCCAGCGAGCCGTGCAATGGGGGCAATGCCAAGCGGCGCAAGGGTTTGACCGGTGGGAGTGAAAATTGATGCGATGCAGCATCGCAGTCACGGCCTGCGACAGGATGTCGCAGGGTGAAACGTGCTGCGACCGCACATGAAACCGTCGCTGAGCGGGGAGGCTCGCCGCCGGAGGCGTGATCGCCGAGAATCGGAGCCAACCGCGCAAGACGCGACTGTTCTTCCGCCTCTCCTGGACCTGTGATGCCGGCTTTGCTGCAGCGACTCTCCCGCCCCGTCACGGCGCCGATCCGACGCTGGGTACTGGACGCCTTCCCGCGCGGCCAGAGTGGTATCGACTACGACCATCCGCAGGGCGATCCGGGCTGGTTCGGCCCGGACAGCGTCACCTGGCGGCTACACGCCGAATTTCCCTCGATGCTCGCCGGTGGCCTGTGCGCGCTGATGCTGCAGACCCTGCACCCACGCGCGCTGGCCGGGGTCTATGACCACTCCAATTTCCGCCAGGACCTGGTGGGTCGGCTGCGCCGCACCACGGCCTTCGTTGCCGGCACCAGCTATGCGCCCAGCGGCGAGGTGGAGGCGCTGGTGGCCAGGGTGCGCCGCATCCATGCGCAGATCCGCGGCCAGACCGCGCAGGGCGAGCCCTACGCCGCCGACGATCCGCAGTTGCTGACCTGGGTGCACGTGACCGAAGCCTTCGGTTTCCTGCAGGGGTTCCGACGCTACGGGCGCGAGGTGCCGGCGCACATCGCCGACCGCTACTACGAGGAGTACCGCTGCGTGGCCGAGGCACTGGGCGCGGTGGATGTACCGCGCAGTGAGGCAGAAGTGGCGGCGTACTTCTGCGCGCGGCAACCGGAACTGCGCGTGGATGAGCGCTCGCGCGAAGTGCTGGAGGTCTTGTCCGGCGTGCGCCTGCCGGTACCGGTGCCGGGGCTGTCGCGCGAAGTGTTCCTAGGTGCAGGCGCGGCGCTGCTGCCGGACTGGGCCGAGGGCATGCTGGAACGCAATGGTCGCCAGCGTGCGCAGGCAGCAGCTTCAGCGAAGTTGATGCAGGGCATGGCGCCGCTGTTCCGCCGCGCGCTGCCCGACGGCCTCGCCAGCCGCGCCTGCACGCGCATGGGCGTGCCGGTGGACGTCCTGCGTGAGTGGTCCACCGTTACCTGGTAGGTGCCAACCTTGGTTGGCACGCATTTCGCGCGGTGCCGCAGAAGCGCCAACCAAGGTTGGCATCTACCCGAGCGGATTCCGCGGTAGATCCACGCCGTGCGTGGATGCGCTTCACCCGGCCGACTTCAATCCACGCAACAGCATCTCCAGCGCCGCCGTCGCCTGCCGCAGGCGCGTGTCGCCATCTTCGCCGTCGGCGATCCAGAACGCGGCCTCGGCCAGGCTGCCGTAGATCAGCGACGCCAGCGCCTGCGCATCCACCGGCGCCACCACGCCCTGCGCAACCAGAAGTTCGATCAGGTGCTGCATCGAGTGCACGCAGTGGCGCTGCGATTCCGGTGAGGCGCCACCCAGCACCGCGCGCGCATCGCGCAGCACGATGCGCTGGATCTCCGGCTCCAGTGCCATCTCAAGATAGGCACGACACCGCTGCACGAAACCCTCCCAGGCATCTTCGGCGGTATCACTGATCGCCTGCAGGCGCTGGTCGGTCTCGGCATCCAGCTGCGCGACCACCGCTGCCAGCAGGCCCTTCTTGTCACCGAAGTGGTGGTACAGCGCGCCACGGGTCAGCCCGGCCTGGGCGGTCAGGTCGTCCATCGAGGTGGCGGCATAGCCATGCGTGCTGAACACCCGGCGGGCGGTGGTCAGCAGGGTGGCGCGGGTTTCTTCCATCTCGGCGCGGGTGCGACGAACCATCCGGAGCTCCTTACATACACAGTGCATGATTATTTACATACGGCGCGTATGAATGTAGCCTCTTATTCATACGCTCTGTATGTATTGTCGTGGCGCGCCGTGCGCCAGGCAAGTCGCTGCCCTGGAGATCCTGATGGCCACCCCCTATCGCGACCTGTTCGCGGCCCCCGGCACCGCCGGCCTCGCCCTGGCCGGGTTGCTGGCACGCCTGCCGCTGCCGATGACCGGTATCGGCATCATCACCCTGCTGTCCCAGCTGCGCGGCAGCTATGCACTGGCTGGTGCGGTGTCGGCCACGTTCGTGCTGACCTACGCGCTGCTGTCACCGCAGGTGTCGCGCTGGGTTGACCACCGGGGCCAGGGCAGGGTGCTGCCGTGGGCCACGGCGGCCAGTGCGGCGGGGCTGCTGTTGCTGCTCGCGTGCACGCTGCTGGCCGCGCCGGACTGGACGCTGTTCATTGCGGCGATGCTGGCCGGCTGCATGCCCAGCGTGTCGGCGATGGTGCGCGCGCGCTGGACCGCGATCCATCGCGGCCGCCCGCAGCTGCAGACCGCGTATTCGCTGGAGACCGTGTTCGACGAGGTGACCTTCATCGCCGGGCCACCGCTGTCGGTGGGATTGTCGGTTGCGGTGTGGCCGCAGGCGGGCGTGCTGGCGGCAGCATTGCTGCTGGTGATTGGAGTGGCCGCACTGGTAATGCAGCGTGGCACCGAGCCGCCGCTGCAGCACCGCAAAGGTGACGTACCCTCGCGTTCGTTGCTACGGCAGCCGGAGATCCGCTTGCTGGCGTTGCTGATGCTGGCGATGGGCGTGATTGTCGGCACCGTTGACATCACCAGCGTGGCGTTCGCCGAAGAGCGGGGCAAGCCGCTTGCCGCCAGCGCGGTGCTGTCGGCCTATGCGCTGGGCAGCTGCACAGCGGGCCTGCTGTTCGGTGCACTGAAGCTGCAGGCACCGTTGCCGCGCCTGTTGCTGGCCGGCGCAGCGGCCACCGCACTGACCACGTTGCCGTTGCTGTGGGTGGGCAACCTGCCTGCACTGGCCGTTGCCGTGCTGCTGGCCGGGGTGTTCTTCGCGCCGACGATGATCGTGGCGATGTCGCTGGTCGAACAGCACGTGCCCGAATCGCGCCTGACCGAGGGCATGACCTGGTTGCTGGCCGGATTGAACATCGGCGTGGCGCTGGGCGCGGCGCTGTCCGGACAGAGCGTTGATGCAGGGGGCGTGCGCAGCGGCTTTGTCGTTGCGCTGCTCGCAGGCGTTGCCGTGCTGCTGTTCGCCATGCTCGCGCAACGTGCACTGCGCCCGTCCGCCGCGTCCACATCCCCTGAAGGAATCATCCCGTGAGCGCTTCCTCGCCTGCGCACGCCGCGCCTGTGCCCCGCCATCCGTGGTGGGCAGTTTCCGCCGTCGGCCTCGCCACCTTCTCGGTGGTCACCACCGAAATGCTGCCGGTGGGCCTGCTGACCCCTATCGCCGAAGATCTCGGCGCGTCTACTGGTACCGCCGGTCTGATGATCTCGCTGCCGGCCCTGCTGGCGGCCCTGTTCGCACCGCTGGTGGTGATCGCAGCCGGTGGCATCGATCGCCGTCGCATCCTGTGCGCGCTGCTCGCGCTTCTGCTGGTCGCCAACCTTGCGTCGGCACTGGCACCGGGCATCGGCTGGCTGTTGGCCGCGCGCGTGCTGGTGGGGTTCTGCATGGGCGGCATCTGGGCCATCGCCGGTGGGCTGGCCGCGCGACTGGTGCCGGCTCACCGCACCGGCATGGCCACCTCGATCATCTTCGGTGGCGTGGCCGCCGCTTCGGTGCTGGGCGTGCCGCTGGGCGCGCTGATCGGGGATGCATTGGGCTGGCGCAGCGCGTTCGTGGCGATGGCGTTGTTCAGTGCGGCGGTGATGCTGCTGCATCTGCGGGTGGTGCCTGTATTGCCTGTCAGTACATCGGTGCGGCTGCGGCAGTTCGTGCAGCAGCTTGGCGAGCGCGACCTGCGGCGTGGCCTGTGGCTGACCGTGCTGCTGGTGTCCGGGCACTTCATCGCCTTCACCTATGTGCGGCCGCTGCTGACGTCCGTCTCCAGCGTGGATGCGTCGTGGATCGGTGCACTGCTGTTTGCCTACGGCCTGGCCGGCATCGCCGGCAACTTCATCGCTGGGCCACTGGCAGCACGCCATCCACGTGGCACGGTGCTGGCGATCGCATCGGGCCTGCTGCTGACGCCGCTGTTGTTCCTGTGGGTGGGAAACACACCGTCCGCTGGCATCGCGGTGCTGCTGCTGTGGGGCCTGGCCTATGGCGGTGTATCGGTGGGCCTGATGAGCTGGATGTTGAAAGCGGCGCCGCAGGCCGTGGAGATCGCCACCGCGCTGTATGTGGGGGTGTTCAACACCGGCATCGCGCTCGGGGCGTGGGGCGGTGGACGGCTGCTGGATGGCATCGGGCTGCACGCCACGCTGTGGGCTGCGGCGATGTTGGCGGGGAGTGCGCTGCTGATGGTTGCCACCACACGCAGGTAGATCCGCGCCGTGCCGACCAAGGTCGGCACCCACCAGAGCGGGGCATGTGCCAACCAAGGTTGGCACCCACCAGAGCCGCGGCATGTGCCGACCCAGGTTGGCCGCTACCGGGAAATGAAACGGGCGCCTTGTGGCGCCCGTTCCGGTCACATCACCACACCTTGACCCGCTTGTCCGGGGCCAGGTACAGCTTCTGGCCTTCCTTCACTTCAAACGCCGGGTACCAGGCGTCGATGTTGCGCACGGTGAGAGCGCGGAACTGGCCCGGTGCATGCACATCGGTCAGCAGCGAGTTGCGCAGCGCCTGTTCGCGGCTCTTGCTGCGCCACGCCTGGGCGAAGCCGAGGAAGAAGCGCTGGTCCGGGGTAAAGCCTTCCAGGGTCTGGCCCGGCTTGCCCTGCAGCGACAGCTGGTAGGCATCGTAGGCGGTGCCCAGGCCGGCCACGTCGGCGATGTTCTCGCCCAGGGTCAGCTTGCCGTTCACATGCACGCCCGGGAACGGCTCGTAGCTGCTGAACTGCGCGGCCAGCGCATCACCGGCGGCGTTGAACTGCTTCAGGTCCTCGGCGGTCCACCAGTTGTGCAGCTTGCCGGTTTCGTCGAACAGCGCGCCGGCGTTGTCGAAGCCGTGGCTGATCTCGTGGCCGATCACTGCGCCGATCGCACCGTAGTTCACCGCGTCGTCGGCGGCACCGTCGAAGAACGGCGGCTGCAGGATCGCGGCCGGGAACACCAGGCGGTTCTCCAGCGGCACGTTCATCGCGTTGATGGTCTGCGGCAGCATCGCCCACTCGCTGTGGTCGACTGCCTTGCCCAGCTTGGCGATGTTGCGCTGGTACTCGAACAGTTCGGCGCGCTGCGCATTGCCCAGCGCGTCATCACGGCGGATCTCCAGGCCAGTGTAATCACGCCACTTTTCCGGATAGCCCATGCCCACGCTCAGGCCGGCCACCTTGGCCTTGGCGCTGGCCTTGGTCTGCGGCGACATCCACGCGAGCGCATCGATGCGCTTGGCGAAGGCGGCGATGATGTTCTTCGCCATCTCGTCCGCGCGTTCCTTGGTCCTGGCGTCGAAGTGCTTCTCGACGTAACGCTTGCCGATCGCTTCGCCGACGGCATGGTTGGCGTCGTCCACCGCACGCTTCCAGCGGTCGCTCTGCTGCGGCGTGCCGCTCAGCGCGGTGCCGTGGAAGGCGAAGCGGGCATCGGCGAACTTCTTCGGCAGGTAGGCAGCGGCGCGGTCCAGCGCGTGGAAGGCCAGGTAGTCCTTCCAGGCATCCAGCGGCTCGGTGGCGACCAGCTTGGACAGGCCGGCCACGGCCTTGGGCTGCCAGACGATGAAGTCCTGCTGCTTGCCCAGTGCGGCCGCGTCGAGGAAGGTGCTCCAGTCCATGCCCGGCGCCTTCGCATTGAAGTCGGCCTGGGTCCACGGATTGGCACCCTTGGTCACGTCATTGGTTTCTTCCTGGGTGGCGTGCGCCTGCGCGATCTTCGTTTCCAGCGCGAGAATGCGCTGTGCCTTGCCCGCCGGATCGGCGACGCCGGCCAGCTGCAGCATCTGTGCGATGTAGGCCTGGTACTGCTTGCGCAGCTCGGCCATGCGGCCACCGCCCAGGTAGAAGTCGCGGTCGGGCATGCCCAGGCCGCCCTGCACCAGGTACGGCGCGTTGCGGTCTGGCTGCAGCAGGTCCACCGACACCCACAGGCCGAACAGGCGGTCGGTGTAGAAGTTGGTCGCATTGAGCAGGTCGACGTCGGCACGCACGTCGCCGCCCAGGGCACGGGCCAGGCCGGCCTTGTCGGCGATCGCGTCGATCGCCTTCAGCTGCGGCTGTACCGGCGCAATGCCGTGCTGCTCGATGCCGGCCTCGTCCATGTAAGCAGCGTAGTAGTCGCCGATCAGCTTGTCGTCACCGCTGGCCTGGGTGTTGCCGGCGGCGCCCTCAAGAATGGCGCGGGTGTCGGCCAGGGTCTTCTCGGCAATGACGTTGAAGCTGCCGAAGCGCGAGCGGTCGGCCGGGATCTCGGTGTTCTTCACCCAGGTGCCGTTGGCGAAGCCGAAGAAGTCATCACCGGCGGCAATGCTGCGGTCCATGCCGCTGGCATCGAAGCCGAAGCTGCCCAGCATCGGCTTGGCCGCAGCGGGCGCAGCTTCGGCGGGCTTGGCGTTGCCAGCGGCCGGATCGGCCGGGCGGTCGCAGGCGGCCAGGGTCAGGCTGGCAACAATGGCCAGTGCCAGGGTGGGACGGCGCAGCTTGGACATGGACTTCTCTTGCAGCGGAAAACCCCAAGTCTAATCCGCTCCGCCCCCGGCTGGCCCTCCCGTTGTGGCACCTGCCCTGTGCGGGATCTGGCTGAACGCGCGGAAGCGATCTTCACGCCGTCACCGGGGTGGTGCATGCTGGGCCCGGGAACCCTGCGCGGGCACGGGGAGGTGGCCATGCGGGGTGGGGTCAGGCGTCAAGAATGGCGTCCGCCGGCCGTTGAGGTCGGGGACGTGGAGGATTCGTTCGCGCATGAAGCCAGCCGACTGCACAAGGAAGACCAACCGATGCCCGCGCTGAAACGGGCGTTGGCCCGGCCGCTGCGCGCCATTACCTGGGGCGGGGTGTTGCTGGGCATTCTGTTGGTGGCCGGGTTGGCCACCATGCTGGCCAACGACCATCACCGCCGGCTGGAGGCCGCACAGCGCCAGAGCCGTGCGCTGGCGGTGGGCAGCGAGCGCCTGCTGGCGCTGGAGCTGCGCAACCTGGAGCGGGCGATGTCCGGCATCGCCGCCGATGCCGTTGAAGTGTTCCGCAGTGTGCCCGCGCAGGCGCCGGCGCTGCTGGATGCCTCCATCGGCGGCGTGCTGCGCCGGCATGCCGAGCTGCACAGCATCGTGGTGCTGGACAGCTATGGCCGCGCCCTCACGGCCGGCAACGGGGACCTGAACCTGCCGCTATGGACCGATCCGCAGCGCCGCGGCCTGGGCAGTTCGCTGTACATCGGACCGCCGCAGCGGGCCAGCGACGGTGGCTGGGTGGTGCCGCTGGCGCTGCCGATGGCCAGCGAACGCTGGCTGCTGGCACGGCTGCGCTGTGGCGAACTGCAGCGCATCGTCGGCGGCCTCGATGTCGGCCCGAACGGACTGGTCTCGATCAGCGATGCCGAGGGCTACATGCTGGCCCGCGTACCCGATCCGCATGGCACGGTGGGCCGTCGCTACGATCTCCCGCGCCGCGACCTGCTCGGCAAGCAGGCGGTGGTCGAACTGGGCAGCATGCCGGGCGTCGTCGACGGCGTGCCGCGCATCATCACCATCAGCACGCTGGAACGCAGCCCGCTGGCGGTGCAGGTCGGCCTGGCCGACGAGGACGTGCTGGCGCCCTGGTGGCCCTACCTGCAGGCGTCGGTGGCGATCGTACTGGCCTACATCGCGGTGTTGCTGGTGCTGCTGTATGCCGTGCGCCGCAGCACCCGCAGCCAGCAGGCAATGGCCGAGGAGCTGAAGACGGGCCACGCCGAGCTGCGTCTGGCCCATCAGGTCGGGCGCGTCTGCACCTGGTACGTGGACGAGGACGCTGCGCTGCTGCGCTGGTCGCCGCTGGCGCGCGAGATCTTCGGCGTGCAGACCGACGCGCTGCCGGTGGCCGATTTCTTCGCGCGCGTGCATCGTGATGACGCGGCGCGCCTGCAGCAGGCCTTCGACCAGGCCTTCGCCGGTGGCGCGGTGCTCGACCAGGTGTTCCGCCTGGTACTGCCCGGGGGCGCAGTGCGCTGGGTGGGCGCACGTGGGCAGCGGGTGGAGGTGGCCGACAGCGAGCGGCGCATGATCGGCGCGCTGACCGACCTCAGCGAGCGCTACCAGGCCCGCGAGCAGATGAGCGAGGTGGAACGCCGCTTCCGCCTGTTGTTCGACCGCAATCCGGCGCCGTTCTGGGTGTTCGATCCGGACACGCTGCGCTTCATCGAGGTCAACGATGCCGCCGTGCGCCAGTACGGCTACAGTCGCGAGGAGTTCCTGGCGATGAGCATCCTCGACATCCGCCCGCGCGAAGGCTGGGACGAAGTGCGTGGTGCCATCCAGCGCGCACAGGTGGGCGATCCTCCGGACGCGACCGTGCGCCTGCACCGGCGCAAGGATGGCAGCGTGTTCGAAGTGCGCGCGCACCTGTCCAAGCTCGATTTCGATGGCCAGCCGGCCTGCCTGGTGCTGGCCGAGGATGTGAGCGAACGGCTGGCCTACGAGCGCGACCTGGCCTACCAGGCGCGGCACAACCCGGCCACCGGCCTGCTCAACGTGCGTGCGTTGACCGAACAGCTGGATGAGCAGGAACAGGGTTACACCATCGCCTTCGTGCAGCTGCGCGGCCTGCAGCTGGTGGCCGATACGCTGGGCCGCGAGATCGGCGATGCGGTGCTGCAGTCGATGGCGACCCGGCTCGGCGGCCTGGGCGCGCGCTGTGGCACGCTGGCCTTCCAGCCAGCCGAGGACTTCGTGCTGGCCATCGGTGCCGAGCACGATACCCAGCGCGTGCTGGACGACCTGCTGCAGATCGTGTCGGCGCCGATGCGCGGCAAGGATTCGCTGCACCAGTTCGAGCCGCGTATCGGCGTGGCCGTGCACACCGCCGGTGACGGCCACAGCGCCGAGCAGGTGATCGGCATGGCCGCGCAGGCCGCGCACGCGGCACGCGCCGAGGGCAACGTGGTGGTCTGGTTCGATGCGGCGGTGACCACACGGCTGGCCGACCGGCTGCGCCTGGCCGGGCGCATCCATGCCGCCATCGACAACGAATTCCAGCTCTATTTCCAGCCGATCCGGCATGCCAGCGATGGCACCCCGGCCGCCTTGGAGGCGCTGCTGCGCTGGCCGCAGGCCGACGGCAGCTTCATCCCGCCCAACGAGTTCATCCAGCTGTGCGAGGAGACCGGGCTGATCCTCGCGCTGGGCCGCTGGGTGATCCGCGCGGCGGCGAAAGCGCAGCGCCGGCTGGTCGAGGCCGGTTGGGGCGAGCTGCCGATCGCGGTCAATGTATCGGCGGTGCAGTTCTTCAACAGCGACCTGGTGGCCGAATTCACCCGTGCCCAGCAGGACTTCGGCCTGGCCCGCGGTGCCCTGCACGTGGAGCTGACCGAGAGCAGCCTGATGCGCAAGCCGGCGCAGGCGATGCAGACCATGCAGCGCCTGCACGAGCAGGGCATCAGTGTGTCGCTGGATGATTTCGGCACCGGCTATTCCAGCATGTCCTACCTGCAGCACCTGCCGCTGGACATCCTGAAGATCGACCGCAGCTTCGTCGCCGACGTGGAAACCAATCCGCGCAATGCCTCGATCTGCCGCGCGCTGTTGTCGCTGGGCCACAGCATGGGCCTGACCATCATCGCCGAGGGTGTGGAAACGCCGGGGCAGCTGGACTGGCTGGCCGCGCACGGCTGCGACCAGGTGCAGGGTTACCTGCTGGGGCGGCCGGCACCGCTGGAACGGATCATCGATGCGCTGGACGAAGTCGCTGCCTGAGCGGATCTCGGATTTGCCGGTCGCTGGCCGGCAAACACCAGACTCGTCTACACCCCGCTTTCCACCAGATGATCGATGAAACTGCGCACCTTCGGTGCCAGGTGGCTGCGGCTGGTGTAGACCGCGAAGATGCCGATCGGCGAGGCTTCCCACTCCGGCAGGATGCGCACCAGGCGACCATTGGCCAGCGCGTCTTCCAGCAGGAAATCCGGCTGCAGGATCACGCCCATGCCAGCAATCGCGGCTTCGCGCAGCACGTCGCCGTTGTTGGCGTGCAGCAGGCTGTTCACCGCCACCTTCACCTCACCGCCGGGCCCCTGCAGCGGCCAGTTGTTGCCGGCGGCCCAGTAGCTGTAGCCCAGGCACGCGTGTGCCTGCAGGTCCTGCGGGGTCTGCGGGGTGCCGCGTGCGGCCAGGTAGGCCGGCGCGGCGCACAGGCTCACCCGCGATTCGCCCAGGCGGCGTGCGATCAGCGTGGGGCTGGGCTCGCGGGTGATGCGGATGGCCACGTCGTAGCCTTCCTCGACCATGTCCACCAGGCGATCGGACAGGGCCAGGTCCAGTTCCACCTGCGGGAAGCGTTCGCGGTAGCTGGCCAGCAGCGGGCCGAGTCGGGCGATGCCCCAGCTGACCGGTGCGTTGATGCGCAGCGTGCCCGAGGGCTCCAGCGCCTGCGCACCGATGCTGGCCTCCAGCGCGTCGAACTCGGCCAACAGGCGCACACATTGGGCGTAGTAGGCGGCGCCGGCACTGGTCGGGCTGACCCGGCGCGTGGTGCGGTGGAGCAGGCGGGTGGACAGGCGCTTTTCCAGCGCGGCGACCTGGCGGGTGACGCCGGCGGTGGACATGTCCAGAGCCTGGGCGGCGGCGCTGAAGCCATTGCGCTCGACCACCGCCACGAACACGCGCATCGCCTCGAGGGCATCCATTGTTGCGCCTTTTGAAATAAATACGGTCAATCGATCGTATTTATCAGTCCGTGAAGGCGCAATAACCTGTGCCCACTCCCTTCAAGGTGCTTTGCCATGCACACCACGACCGCTCCTGTTTCGCCGCTGGCGCCGTATGGCGCCACCCTGCTGCGCCTGGCCCTGGGCGTGCTGTTCCTGGCCCATGCGCTGACCAAGCTGCTGGTATTCACCCCGGCCGGCACGGCGGCGTACTTCGAGTCGCTGGGCCTGCCCGGCGTGCTCGGCTACCTCACCATCGGCGTCGAGCTGGTGATCACTGTCGCGCTGTTGCTGGGCGTCTATGCGCGCTGGGTGGGCCTGGTCGGCGTACCGCTGCTGCTGGGCACCATCGTCACCGTGCACGGCGCCAACGGTTTCGGTTTCGCCAATGCCGGCGGCGGCTGGGAATACCCGGCGTTCTGGGCGCTGGCGCTGGTGGTGCTGTTCCTGGTCGGCGATGGCAAGTGGACCCTGCGTTCGCGCTGATCGCCGCCTGATCCTGCAACTGGAGCATTCCATGTCCCGCCTGCCTTCGTTGTACATCTCCCATGGTTCGCCGATGACTGCCCTGCATCCGGGCCAGGTCGGTGTGCGCCTGGCCGAGCTGGCGCGCGACCTGCCGACGCCGCGTGCCATCGTGATGGCCTCGGCGCACTGGCTGGGCCGGCAGCCGCTGGTCGGCGCGCATCCGCAGCCGCCCACCATCCACGACTTCGGTGGCTTCCCGCGCGCGCTGTTCGAACTGCAGTACCCGGCGCCGGGTGATCCGGCGCTGGCCGAAGAGGTGGCCGGCCGCATCGCCGCTGCCGGCCTGCCGGTGGCACTCGACCCGCAGCGTGGCCTGGACCACGGTGCGTGGGTGCCGCTGCGGCTGCTGCGCCCGCAGGCCGACATCCCGGTGGTACCGCTGTCAATCCAGCCGCTGCTGGGTCCCGAGCACCAGTTCGCGCTGGGCCGCGCGCTGGCGCCGCTGCGCGAGCAGGGCGTGCTGCTGGTCGGCTCGGGCAGCATCACCCACAACCTGCACGACTGGGGCGACTACCAGGACGGCAAGGAAGCGCCGTACGTGCGCCCCTTCATCGAGTGGGTGGAGCAGCGCCTGGCCGCTGATGACCGCCAGGCGCTGTTCGACTATCGCCGGCAGGCGCCGTTCGCCGAGCGCGCGCACCCGACCGACGAGCACCTGCTGCCGCTGTTCTTTGCGATGGGCGCGGCCGGCGAGGGTGGTTTCGGCGCACGCCGCATCGACGCCGGCATCGACGCCGGTTTCCTGGCCATGGACCTGTACCGCTTCGATGGGGCGGCATGAGCCGGGGCTGACGCGCGGCGGCCCCGGCCATCGCGGTCGTGGCCGCATGTGGTAGTTTTTTCCGGGTTTCCGGCGCTGGCCTTCGAGCCTCCCCGCGCGCCGCTTCCTGGAAGAAGCATGCATACCATTGAAGTCGTCCTGGCGATGCTGGTGGCCGTTGTCGCCAGCGGCTACCTGGTTCGCGTCCTCCCGTTCTCGTTGCCGCTGCCGCTGGTGCAGATCGGCCTGGGCGCGGTGATCGCCGGGGTGTTCAACCGCGGCCACGCGCTGGAGCCGGAAGTGTTCTTCCTGCTGTTCCTGCCGCCGCTGCTGTTCCTGGATGGCTGGCGCATTCCCAAGCAGGGCCTGTTCCGCGACAAGGGCGCGATCCTCGAGCTGGCGTTCGGCCTGGTGGTGTTCACCGTCATCGGCGCCGGCTTCCTGATCCACTGGCTGATTCCGGTGATGCCGCTGGCGGTGTGCTTCGCGCTGGCGGCGATCGTGTCGCCGACCGATCCTGTGGCAGTGGGTGCGATCGCCTCCAAGGCGCCGATTCCCAAGCGCCTGATGCACATCCTGGAAGGCGAGTCGCTGCTCAACGATGCATCGGGCCTGGTCTGCTTCCGGTTCGCGGTGGCTGCGGTGATGACCGGCACGTTCTCGCTGGCCACGGCCTCGCTGACCTTCGTGTGGGTGGCCGTGGCCGGCCTTGCGGTGGGCGTGGCGGTCACCCTTGGTGTGTCGACCTTCCAGCGCTGGCTGTGGCGCCGCTTCGGCGAAGAGCCGGGCGCGGCGATGCTGGTCAACCTGCTCATTCCGTTCGCGGCCTACCTGCTGGCCGAAGAGATCCACGCCTCCGGCATCCTCGCCGCGGTCGCCGCAGGTATCGCGATGAGCTATGTCGAGCTGACCGGCCGCGTCTCCGGCAGCATGCGCGTGCAGCGTGCCGGGGTCTGGAACATGCTGCAGTTCAGCTTCAACGGCATCATGTTCGTGCTGCTGGGCGAGCAGCTGCCAGGCATCGTCGAACGCGCCACCACCACCATGAACGAGACCGGCCACCAGAGTGCGTGGTGGCTGCTGGTGTATGTGGTGGTGATCAATCTGGCGCTGGTCGTGCTGCGCCTGTTGTGGGTGTGGCTGTCGCTGCGCTGGAACCTGCTGCGCGCGCGCCGTCGCGGCCTGGAGCGGGGCGAGGCACCGAACTGGCGCATCGTGGTGGCGACCTCGGTGGCCGGTGTGCGCGGTGCGATCACCCTGGCCGGCGTGTTGACCCTGCCGCTGTTCCTGCCTGATGGCAGTGCGTTCCCGGCACGTGACCTGGTGATCTTCCTGGCTGCGTCGGTGATCCTGTTCTCGCTGCTGGGCGCCAGCATCGCGCTGCCGCAGCTGCTGAAGGGCCTGCAGCTGCCGGCCGACTCGGGCGAGCGCAAGGAAGAAGACCTGGCGCGCCGGCTGTCGTCGAAGGCGGCGCTGGCCGGGGTCGAGCGCATGCGCCAGCAGATGGTGATGAACCAGAACACCGAGAACGTGCAGCTGTACAACGACGCCGCCTCGCGGGTCAGCCTGCTGTACCAGCGCCACCTGGAGAAGGACAGCGACGGGCCCGACGTGGACCCGGAGAAGGTGCGACGCATGGAAATGGGCTACCGCCAGCTGCGCAGCGCCGGCCTCAATGCCGAGCGCGAGGAGCTGTTCCGGTTGACCCGGCGCGGGGTGATCTCCGATGAGATCTCGCGGCGCCTGATCCGCAACCTGGACCTGCTGGAATCGCGCAAGCGCGAATGATGCCTGGGACCGGGCGTTGCTGACGCTGACGCGGATTCCGCCCTGGCATGTAGAGCCGAGCCCATGCTCGGCTACGCTTGCTTCAGGCGTCATGAACCCGGAACGAAAAGCAGCCGAGCACAGGCTCGGCTCTACATGCCGGTGCCGGTTATTCCGGTTTCTGGTCCAGGAAATACGCCTCGACCTTGCCCTTGACCTTGATGGTCATCGGGTTGCCGCGGCGGTCGCGGGCCTTGCCGGCCTGCACGCGGATCCAGCCTTCGCTGACCGAGTATTCCTCGACGTTGTCGCGCTCGACGTCGTTGAAACGCACGCCGACGCCGCGCTCCAGCGCCTGCGCATCATGGAAGGGGCTGGCCGGGTTGATCGCCAGGTGGTCGGGAGGGGTATCGCTCATCGCTTCATTCACAGTGACGGCCACCAAGGCCGGCTTCAGCGGCACAGGATAAACCGTAGAATGCCGGCCTGCCCCAGAGGAAGTTCCGCCATGCCCGACAACAGCGACTATTTCGACTTCGAGGAAGACATCCACGACTTCGACGAAGACGGCTTCGAGGCCCGGGTCTGGAACCTGCTGGTGCTGATCAACCCGGGCGACGAAGAGCTTGCCCTGCAGCAGTTCAACCGCTGGCGCGAGCACCTGGCCGAGGACGGGCAGCCGCTGGAGGCAGACAGTGACTGGCTGCCGGCCCTGTTCACGGCCATCGCCTGGCAGTCCGGTTTCGAGGTGGAACGTGATGATCTGGATTCGCTGCAGTCGGCGGTGAACGAGCTGTCTGCGCGCTTCAACCTGCAGCTGGACTGGGGTGGCGACCTGGACGACGAGGATTTCGCCGAAGACCTGGACGGCGTGCAGCTGATGTCCACCGCCTTCGACCGCCTGCGCGAGCACAACTACACGCTGTGGAGCGTGGATGCCGGCAGCGACGGCTTCACCGGTGTGATGGCGCTGACCCGCGACGACGACGCGATGCTGGCGCTGTGCTCGCTGCTGAACGTGGAAATCCGCCTGGGCAGCGACCCGTTCTGAACGGGCCGGCAGCGCTGCGCATGTAGAGCCGAGCCCGCGCTCGGCTGCAGTCCGCGTAGAGCAGCCGAGCATGGGCTCGGCTCTACAGGAGGCAAACGGCAGCGCGCCTACGGCCGGTACTGCGCCCTGGCGTTGGCAATCACCGCTTTGACCAGGTCACGGTCGGCGTGCCGGGAAATCGCCCGCGCACCGAGCGCGATGGCCTGCGCGCGCAGCTCGGCGGTGACGTCGTAGTGGGCACCGCTGGCCTTGTTCTGGAAGGCCAGCGGTGGAATGCCGAGCTGCGCCGCCATCGCGTGCAGCTCGGCCAGGGTGTCGGCCATCAGGTGCGCCCAGCGCTGTCCGCGCCAGGGATGCACCGCGTCATCGACGTAGACCGTCACCGCCGCGGCCGGTTCAGGCCTGCGGCTTGCTGTCGCTGTCAGCGGCCGGGGTGGCCTCGGCAGCAGCTTCAACCACTTCGCCTTCGGCGGCCTCAGCGGCTTCTTCGCCTTCTTCGGCTTCCACGGTCTCGAACTCGGCGACCAGCTTGTCCAGGTACTCGTCAGCGGTCTGCTCGGATTCGGCTGCCAGGGTGTCCAGCAGCTTCTGCAGCAGCTCGGAGTACTCCAGGTTGACCTTGCGGCCTTCCTTTTCCTGCACGTTGGACAGGTGCTTGAGCATGGCCAGCATCGGCACCGGGTTTTCGGCGTTGCCCATGGTCTGGCCGCCGATGGCCAGCAGCCACTCACGGCCCTGCAGGCCGATGGCGGCGACCACCTGGCCGTCTTCGTTGGTCAGCACGGCATGGTTCTGCACCTGCTGCTGGGCGTTCAGGCGCAGGAACGGACGCTTGGCCTGCTGCTTCTTGCGCTTGTCGCGCTTGGCCTTGGAGTTCTGGGACATGGGGTGGGGTCACCTGGAAACGGAAAGACCGCCATTGTAGCGGCCGCACGCAGGTGGGGTCAGATCCCTTTCCAGGGGAAAGGGATCTGACCCCGGTTCAGTGCGCCTCACCCTGCGCGGCCTGCACGTCCGGGTCGGCGGTCGGCGCCGACAGCCCCACCTGTGGCCCGGCACCGGCCAGGGCGGCCGCTTCGGCGGCCTGGGTCATCACCACGATGCTGATGCGGCGGTTGATCGGGTTCTGCGGGTCGACCTTGTCGAACAGCACTGACGAAGACAGGCCGACCACGCGGGTGATCTTGCTGTCGTCCAGGCCACCATCGATCAGCGCGCGGCGTGCGGCATTTGCACGGTCGGCGCTCAGTTCCCAGTTGCCATAGCCGCGAGCGGCGGAATAGGCGGTGATGTCGGTGTGACCGGTCAGGCTGATCCGGTTCGGCACATGGTTCAGGTACTCGGCCAGCTCGTGCAGGATCTGCTGCGTGTACGGCTTCAGCGTGGCGCTGCCAAGGTCGAACATCGGCCGGTTCTGCTTGTCCACGATCTGGATGCGCAGGCCCTCCGGGGTCAGGTCCAGCAGCAGCTGGTCCTTGAACGGTTCCAGCGCCTGGCTCCTGCTGATCGCTTCCTGCAGCTCCTTCATCAGCTGTTCCAGCTGCTGCTTGTCGCGCTGCTGCTGGTCCACCGGCTGCGGTACTGCTTCCTTCTGGTTCTGGAAGGGATCGTTGCTGTTGCCACGCGAAACGTCGGTGGCACCGCCCAGCTTGATCATCGAGGTGCTGGCGCCGCCCGGGCCGGCCATGCCGGGTGCCGGCGTGGCGTTCTGCCCGCTCAGCGGGCTGGGGTTGCGGAAGTACTCGGAAATGGCGGCACGGTCGTTCTTGTTGGTGGTGGCCATCAGCCACAGCACCAGGAAGAACGCCATCATCGCAGTCACGAAGTCGGCATAGGCCACCTTCCACGAACCGCCATGATGGGCGGCGTGGCCGGCCTTCTTGACCCGGCGGACGATGACGGTGGGCTTGGTCTCGGCCATGGCTTACTTGACCGTCTTCAGGTGCTGCTCGAAATCGGAGAAGGCCGGGCGCACGTTCGACGGCAGCGTCTTGCGGGCGAATTCCAGCGCGATCTTCGGGTTGTAGCCGCGCAGGCAGGCCAGCAGGGCGGTCTTCACCGATTCGTAGATGCGGCTGTCCTGCTCGGCGCGGGCCTCCATCGCCGCTGCCATCGGGCCGACGAAGCCATAGCCCAGCAGGATGCCGAGGAAGGTGCCGACCAGCGCGCCGGCCACGTGGCCACCGACCTCGACGATGTCGCCACCGATCGAGCCCATGGTGATGACGATGCCCAGCACCGCCGCCACGATGCCGAAACCGGGCAATCCGTCGGCGACCTTGGTCAGCACCTGCGACGGCGCCATGGCCTCGGCGTGGTGCTTTTCCAGCTCCAGTTCCAGCAGCGGCTCCAGCTCGTGCGGCTCGATGTTGCTGCCGATCATCAGGCGCAGGCAGTCGGTGATGAAGTCGATCAGGTGGTGGTCGGCCTGCACCTTGGGGTAGTTGCCGAACAGCGCGCTCTCGGCCGGCCGCTCGACATGGTCTTCCAGCGCCATGAAGCCTTCGCGGCGGGCCTTGTTGAGCAGTTCATAGAGCAGGCTGAGGACATCGATGTAGTCCTGCTGCTTGTAGCGCGGGCCCTTGAACACGCCGACCATGGCCTGCAGGGTCTGCTTGACCGTCTTGGCCGGGGTACCGACCAGGAAGGCGCCGAGCGCGGCGCCGCCGATGATGACCAGCTCGTAGGGCTGCCAGAGGGCACCCAGGCGGCCGTGGGCACCGAGATAGCCCCCGATCACGCTGATGATGACGACCAGGAATCCAACGATGATGAGCATGGGGCGACGCAAGGAGAGGGGATATCTCCTTGTCGGCCCGTCGCCCGGTTTTCTGAAGAGGGAATTCTGTGAAACCGGTCAGCGGAATGTTTCAGCCCGCCACGCCGCTTTCCGCGCCGCCACGCTGCAACGGGTCGGGCCAGGGCTCGCCATTGCCGGTGAACGAAAGTGAGACGGAGTTCAGGCAGTGGCGCTCGTAGGTGGGCGGCGGACCGTCCGGGAACACGTGGCCCAGATGGCTGCCGCAGCGCGCGCAGGTGATCTCGGTGCGCACCATGCCGTGGCTGGTATCGCGGATCTCGCGCACGTGCGCCGGGTCGAACGGGGCAAAGAAGCTGGGCCAGCCGGTGCCGGAATCGAACTTGGTGCTGGAGCGGAACAGCGGCAGTGCGCACAGACGGCAGCAGTAGACGCCCTCGCGCTTGTTGTCGAGGAATACGCCGCAGAACGGCGCCTCGGTGCCGTGCTGCAGCAGCACGCGGCGTTCCTCGCCGCTGAGACCGGCGACCAGCGCCTCGGTCTGGGTGGCGGTGGGGGGCGTCAGGTCGAAGGCGGTCATGGCGGCGCTCCGTGGGGTCGATGGCCTGGGGATGCCGGAAAACGTGGGGGTGCCGGCGCGCGCTTGCAAGTGTGATGGCCGTTCATGGGCGGCACACAGGTGCAGGCGCAAGGTGAATGCGATCCACGCCGGAGCGTGACATGAAACCGAGCCTTCCCCTGCTGTTGATGGGCCTGCTGCCCCTGGTTGCGCAGGCCCAGGTACCGACGTCGTCGAGCCCGACCGCCACCCGCAGTGCCACCACCGTGGCACCGCAACCGGTGGCACCTCCGCCACAGGCTGCCCGCCCGCAGCCGCAGGTGCTGCCGTCGCCGCAGCCGGCACAGCCGATCAAGTCCACCGGCCCCGCCCGGATCGCGCCGGCGCCGGTACCGAAGCCGGCCGACAAGGTCTATGACCGCAATGGCCGCATCGTGCCTGGCGTGCGCCCGGCCGGCCCGAACCGCGTGTTCGACTCGCGTACAGGCCGTTATTACGACAGCGTGCCTGCCGGTGATGGCCAGCAGATCAAGCGCTGACCTATGGGCCAAGCAAGGTTGGCAGCTCCTGCGCGTCGTGCGGGCTGAACGCACGAAAACAGCCTCTTGGCGATCACTGCTTTTTCGCCTGCGGTTAACCGTTCCGGGACCACCGTGGCCCTGCGCTGGCATTCCGCCGCCGCATGTCCTTCGTCCACTGGATCGCGATCATGAAAAACCAGCAGAACCGTCATCCCGGCAAGGAACCGCAGGGCCGCAACCCGCAGCAGCAACAGCAGCAACAACAGCAGCAGATGGAGCCGCAGCCGCACAAGGGCGGCAAGCAGCAGGAACAGCGCTCGCAGAAGCATCCGCAGCAGCGCTGAGGGACTCCGGGGGTCGGATCCCGCACCGCGGGCTCTGACCCCATCCTGCGAGCGCCTCAATCCGGAATCGGCAGGCTCAGCGTTTCCTTCACTTCTTCCATCACGATGTAGCTCTTCGACTCACGTACATGCGGCAGCGTCAGCAACGTGCTGCCGAGCAGCTTGCGGTAGGAGGCCATTTCGCTGATCCGCGCCTTCAGCAGGTAATCGAAGTCGCCCGATACCAGGTGGCACTCCAGCACGTTGGGCAGCTTCAGCGCCGCGCGCCGGAACTCCTCGAAGATGTCGCCGGACTTGTAGGCCAGGCTGATCTCCACGAACACCAGCAGGCTGGCCTTCACCGCGGCCGGGTCGAGGTGGGCGTGGTAGCCGGTGATCACCCCTTCGCGCTCCAATCGACGCACGCGCTCAGTGCATGGCGTGGTCGACAGGCCGACCCGCTCGCCCAGTTCGGTGAAGGAGATGCGGCCCTCGGCCTGCAGGATGCGCAGGATCTTGCGGTCGATCTTGTCCAGTTCGCGGGTACGGGTGGCCATGGCCGTCAACCTTGGGGAATGAATTGCAGGAGAACATCCTGCCGGTTGATTTCAAAACAGGCAAATCAACTGGTAATGGCTGTCTATACTTCCCCAATTATGGTCCCGGCACGCTCCAGTGCAGGGAATGATCGGGTTGGAGAAGTCCCATGCGAGTCCTAGTTCTCGGCAGCGGCGTGATCGGCACCACCAGTGCCTGGTACCTGCGACAGGCCGGGTTTGAAGTCACGGTCATCGACCGTCAGCCCGGCCCGGCGCTGGAAACCAGCTTCGCCAATGCCGGCCAGCTGTCGTTCGGCTACACCTCGCCGTGGGCGGCCCCGGGCGTGCCGAAGAAGGCCATCGGCTGGCTGTTCGAGAAGCACGCGCCGCTGGCGATCAAGCCGGGCATGGACCTGGCCCAGTACCGTTGGCTGTGGCAGATGCTGCGCAACTGCACCCATGAGCGCTACGCGATCAACAAGGCGCGCATGGTGCGCATGTCCGAGTACAGCCGCGACTGCCTGAACGAGCTGCGTGCGCAGATCGGCATCGAATTCGAAGGCCGCGACCTGGGCACCACCCAGCTGTTCCGTACCCAGCAGCAGCTGGATGCCTCGGCGCAGGACATCGAGATCCTGGCCCAGTACGGCGTGCCGTACGAGGTACTGGACCGCGCCGGCATCATCCAGGCCGAACCGGCCCTGGCCCACGTCGATGGCCTGGTCGGCGCGCTGCGCCTGCCGCGTGACCAGACCGGCGACTGCCAGCTGTTCACCCGCCGCCTGGCGCAGATGTGCGTGGATGCCGGTGTCGAGTTCCGCTTCGACCAGGACATCACCGGCCTGGAGTTCAATGGCGACCGCATCACCGGCGTGCGCATCGACGGCAAGCTGGAAACCGCCGACCGCTTCGTGGTCGCGCTCGGCAGCTATTCGCCGGCGCTGGTCGCATCGCTGGGCATGCGCCTGCCGGTGTACCCGCTGAAGGGCTACTCACTGACCCTGCCGATCACCGACCCGGCGATGGCGCCGACCTCGACCATTCTCGACGAGAGCTACAAGGTGGCGGTGACCCGCTTCGACGACCGTATCCGCGTCGGTGGCATGGCCGAAGTGGCCGGCTTCGACCTGTCGCTGTCGCAGCGCCGCCGCGAAACCCTGGAGCTGGTGGTCAGCGATCTCTACCCGAAGGGCGGCGACCTGTCGCGTGCGCAGTTCTGGACCGGCCTGCGCCCGGCCACGCCGGACGGTACGCCGGTGATCGGCGCCACGCCGTTCCGCAACCTGTACCTCAACACCGGCCACGGCACGCTGGGCTGGACCATGGCCTGCGGCTCGGGTCGCTACCTGGCCGACCTGATGAGCGCGCGCCAGCCGCAGATCAGCACCGAAGGCCTGGATATTTTCCGCTACGGCCAGTACGGTCACGCGCCGCAACAAGAGAACCGCACATGCGTCCTGCCCGCGCGCTGATCGATCTGGGCGCCCTGCGCAGCAACTACCGGCTCGCCCGTGAACTGGGCGGTGGCAAGGCCCTGGCGATCATCAAGGCCGATGCCTATGGGCATGGCGCGGTGCGCTGTGCGCAGGCGCTGGAAGGTGAGGCTGATGGTTTCGGCGTGGCTACCATCGAAGAGGCACTGGAGCTGCGCCAGGCCGGCATCCGTGCGCCGATCCTGCTGCTGGAAGGCATCTTCGAGCCCAGCGACATGGCGCTGGTGGCCGAGCATGACTTCTGGTTCGCCGTCGGTTCGCCGTGGCAACTGGAGGCCGTTGCTGCCTACGACAGCCCGCGCCCGTTGACGGTGTGGCTGAAGCTGGACAGTGGCATGCATCGCCTTGGCCTGGACGTGGACAGCTTCCGTGCCGCGCATGCACGCCTGTCGGCGCTGCCGCAGGTCGAGCGCATCGTGCTGATGACCCACCTGGCGCGCGCCGATGAGCTGGACAGCGAACGCACCCACGAACAGGCCGCGACCTTCGCGCGGGCCATCGACGGCCTGGACGGCGAGACCAGCGTGTGCAACTCGCCGGCGCTGCTGGGCTGGCCGGATGTACGCAGCGACTGGGTGCGCCCGGGCCTGATGCTGTATGGCGCCAATCCGCTGCCGGACAACACGGCACTGACCGAGCGCCTGCGCCCGGTGATGACGATGCAGTCGAAGGTGATCGCCGAGCGCTGGATCGAGGCGGGTGAGCCGGTGGGTTATGGCGCACGCTTCGTGGCCAAGGCACGCACCCGCGTGGGTGTGGTCGCGCTCGGCTATGCCGACGGTTATCCGCAGTTCGCCCCGAATGGCACCCCGGTGCTGATCGACGGCCAGCCCGGTGCGCTGATCGGGCGCGTGTCGATGGACATGCTGACGGTGGACCTGACCGCACATGCGCAGGCCGGCATCGGCAGCGTGGTGGAACTGTGGGGCAGCGCACCGACGCTGTCCGAACTGGCGCCGCGTTGCGGCGTGAGCGCGTACCAGCTGCCGTGCGCGGTCAAGCGCGTGGCCAAGGTGTACGTGTAGAGCCGAGCCCACGCTCGGCTTCGGTAGCGGCCGACCTTGGTCGGCGCCGTCTAATGCGTGTCGACCAAGGTCGACACCTACCGGTGGGTCGCGTTGCCAGGCATTGCCGCGGCAGCCCGGTGGGGCGCGTCGCCCGGCATTACCGCGCAGCGGTGGCCTGGCTGGCCAGCTGGCGCTTCACCCAGTCATCGATCAGGCGCTTCTCGTAGCGCAGCGGATCACTGTCGCTCTTCAGCCCCAGGTTGTGCAGGTAGCCGGTATCGCTGAGGCGCGCATCGCCCTCGCTGACGATACGGCCGCTGGCGTCCTTCAACGTGTACTGCAGGCTGATCCGCGGCGGGTAGATGTCGCGCATGATCCGGATGTCGCGGCCACGCGGGCCGTGCCACGGCTCGTAGTCACCGGCACGCTTGATGTCCACCAGGGTCACATCGAGGGTCTGCCCAGGCTGCAGCGGCTTGGCAGCGGTGGTCTGCAGGTAGCGGGCCAGCTGCTGTACCCAGTCACCGCGTTCGGCCTCGAAGCGGTTGGTGCTCTGGCGGATCTCGGTGAATTTGGCCGGATCCTCCCATTTCACGCTGACCGGGCCATCGGCCTGCAACGCGCGCGGCGCGTCCGCATCGGTCACGGTGCGCGGTGCAGCGTTGGCGCCGCCCGCCACCAGGGCGCCTGCCAGCAGGGCAATCGCGAGTGAGCGTTTCATGACGGTCTCCTGCGTCCCCGCGCTGGGGACGATGTTGATCACAGATCGAGTGTGATCCTGTGGCCGGGCCACCGCAATGGCCGATTGCGTCGTGCGCAAGGGTGGTTGCCGCCAATTCATCGACGTCAACCATGACTGACGGCGCTTGACGCTGTGAATACGCGCTTTGGAAGATGCTGTGCTTCCAATCCGGCCTGCACAGACGCCCCTTGTCCACACTGCCGCCCCTCGTGGAGCGCCCACCGATGATGGTGCCAGCGCCCGAACCCGACCTGCATCATGGCGTGCTTGAGCGCATCAACGCCGGTTTCTGCGTGATCCAGGTGCTGTTCGAGGGCGATCGCGCGGTGGACTACCGTTTCATCGAGGTCAACGATGCGTTCGAGCGCCACACCGGCCTGAAGGACGCGCGTGGCCAGCGCATGACGGCGCTGGAACCGGGCCACGAGCAGGACTGGTTCCGCATCTACGGCGAGGTCGCGCGCAGTGGCCGCCCCGCCCAGTTCGAGATGGAAGCGCGTGCGCTGGGCCGCTCGTTCGCGGTTGATGCGGTGCGCGTGGGCCGTCCGGGCGAAGACAAGGTCGGCATCCTGTTCTTCGACATCACCGCACGCAAGCAGATGGAAGTGGAGCTGGGCGAAAGCGAAGCCCGCTTCAGCGCACTGGCCGACGGCCTGCCGATGCCGGTGTGGGTGCTCGACGAGCGCGGCCATGCCCGTTTCGTCAACAGCGCTTTCAGTGAGTTCTTTGGCGGTGACGAAACACGCGTGCCGGAAGATGTCTGGCGCGGCCTGGTGCATCCGGACGATGCATCGGTGTTCGAGTACGAACTGCAGGAAGCACTGAAGGCGCAGCGGTCGATGCATGCGCTGGTGCGGGCCCGACGCGCCGATGGCGAGTGGCGTTGGCTGGAGATGAACGCACGCCCGCGTTTCTCACGGATGGGCCGCTTCATCGGCCTGGCCGGCAGCAGCCCGGACGTGACCGAACGCCGCGAGATCGAGCTGGCCCGCGAGGAGCTTCTGCAGTCCGAGCGTGCCGCGCGCAGTGCCGCCGAGAACATGGCGCGGTTGAAGGACGAGTTCCTGGCCACGCTGTCGCACGAGCTGCGCACGCCGCTTACCACCATCCTCGGTTGGAGCGAGCTGCTGCTGCAGCGCGTGGACAACACCAGCCCGCTGTACAAGGGCCTGAATGTGATCGCCAACAGCGCCGGTGCGCAGAAGCGGCTGATCTCGGACATGCTCGACCTCAGCAGCATGCTGCTGGGCAAGGTGCAGCTGGAGGTGGAGATACTGGACCTGCGCGACCTGCTGGGCGAAGCCATCGGTGCGCAGGAACTCGTCGCCGAAGGCAAGGCGCTGGACGTGAGCCTGCTGCTGCCGGAGCAGCCCAGCCTGGTGCTGGGCGATGCCACCCGCCTGCAGCAGGTGTTGTGGAACCTGCTGTCGAATGCGATCAAGTTCACCCCGGCCGAAGGCCGCATCGAGCTGCGGCTGCAGGCCGATGGCAACCACTGGGTGATCACCGTGCGTGACACCGGCGACGGCATCGCGCCCGAATTCCTCAATCATCTGTTCAGCCGCTTCCGCCAGGCCGATGGCACCACCACCCGACGCCATGGCGGCCTCGGCCTGGGCCTGGCGATCGTGCAGCAGCTGGTCGAACTGCATGGCGGTACCGTCACCGCCGCCAGCGAAGGCCATGGCCACGGCGCCACCTTCACCGTGCGCCTGCCGCAGCACATTCCCGATGCCGAGCGACGCCCGCTGCGCGAAGTGATCAGCGGGCCGATCCTGGAGCCGGTGATCGTCGAACCGTACCCGCTGCGTGGCATGCATGTGCTGGCAGTGGAAGACCAGCCGGAAGTGCTGGAGTACCTGCGGCGCATGCTGGAAGAGCAGGGCGCGAGTGTGTCGGCCGCCAGCTCGGCCGGTGAAGCGCTGGCGTTGCTGGCCGATACCGGGCATCTGCAGTACCACGTGATGCTGACCGACATCGGCATGCCGGGCATGGATGGCTATGGTCTGGTGCGCACGCTGCGCGAGGACATGGGCGTGGATGCGATGACCCTGCCGGCGGTTGCCGTGACCGCGCTGGCACGCGCCGATGACCGGCGCCGAGCGCTGGCGTCAGGCTTCCAGGAACATGTCGCCAAACCGTACTCGGTGGCACAGCTGGTGGCTGCGGTACGCAAGGTGCAGGTGCCACGCGCGGACAGCGCGCTGCACTGAGCATTCACGTCCGATCGGCGACCCTGCACGCAGGAGGTCGCCGATGTCCCGTATAGCTCCCCGCATCCATACCGATCCGGCGCAGATCGCGCGCCTGGAAGCCCTGTTGCCGCAGCTGGAAGGCGAAACGCAGGTGCAGCTGACCCTGCACGATGGTCGCCGCCTGCTCGGCACCGTGGCGGTGAAACCGACCGTGCAGCAGTACCGCAACGACGCCGGCGACGAAGGCAGCAACGGCCAGTTGCGCCTGGATGACTACGACACGCCGGTGCAGCAGCACCATGTGTGGCTGGACGAGATCGCCAGCGTCAACCGTCTGCCACCCAGGGCGCCTTGATCGGATGTAGAGCCGATCCCACGCTCGGCTGCGCCGTCGCCCGAGCGTGGGCTCGGGCGCTACCGGTGTGTCAGTGCTCGAACAAGGTCGGTGTCGCCTCGAACCGGCGCGCATAGGCGCGTTCTTCCGCCACCCGGGCCACCTCGTCATCGGCCAGGTCCGGTGCGCCGTACACCGCATAGGCCACGCTGCCGTCGGCGCCATGACCGACCTGGTGCAGCCGATAGCGCGAGTGGCCGCCGCCGGTGTCCTCGGGGTAATGCACGGGCGGATGGCTGCCTTCCAGGTCCATTTCACTGTTGTCGACCACGCCACCGACGAACAAGGCTCGCATGCAGGTTCTCCTGGGTTTCCGGGGGAGCCTCTACCCTGAACGTTTCAATGTTGCTGGCAGATCAAGGCCCCGTTCGGGTTTCGCAAAGCGGCATACCGGGGCCGGTCCGGCCAAGCCGGTACAATGGACGGCCCTCACGCTTGAAGTACCCGCGCCGATGGCCTCCAGCGACGACGCCCCCCTGCAGACCCTGTTCCTGCCGTTCTCCCAAGGCGACCTGCGCTGGCCGGAGGGCCCGGTGGCCTTCCTGCGTGCCCGCGACGGCTGGCCGCTCCGTGAAGCGGCCGGCAGCCGCGAGGTCCACTGCGAGCAGAGCTTCGCCCCGTTCGCGCAGCCGCTGCAGCAGGCCGCCGGCTGGACCGTCAGTGGCCAGCTGGATGATGTGGCCGGCAAGGGCCGTTACCCGCTGGTGCTGGTGCTGCCGCCGCGCCAGCGTGAAGAAGCCCGCGCGCTGTTTGCCCGTGCGCTGGCGCTGGTCGCCGACGGCGGCCGCATCGTTGCCTGCCAGTCCAACAACGAAGGTGCACGCTCGGGCGAGGGCGACCTCAAGCAACTGACCGGCCTCGGCGGCAGCCTGACCAAGAACCACTGCCGCGTGTACTGGACCGCCCCGATGCAGGGCCAGCACGACGCCGACCTGGCCAAGCGCTGGTCGGCACTGGATGCGGTGCGGCCGATCGTCGGCGGCCGTTTCCTCAGCCGCCCGGGCGTGTTCGCCTGGGACCGCATCGATCCGGCCTCGGCGCTGCTGGCCGAGCACCTGCCGGCCGACCTGGCCGGCCGCGCCGCCGACCTCGGTGCCGGCTACGGCTACCTGTCGCGCGAGCTGCTGGAGCGCTGCCCGAAGATCACCGCGCTGGACCTGTACGAAGCGGAGCAGCGCGCGTTGGCACTGGCCGAGCTGAACCTGGCACCGCCGCCGCGTCCGCTGCCGCTGCGCTTCCTGTGGCAGGACGTCACCGCCGGCATCGAGCCGGGCTACGACGTCATCATCAGCAATCCGCCATTCCACACGCCCTCGCGCGCCGATCGCCCGGACATCGGCCAGCGCTTCATCGCCGTGGCCGCGCAGGCGCTGCGCCCGGGCGGACGCCTGTACGTGGTGGCCAACCGCCACCTGCCGTACGAGTACACGCTCAACGAGAGCTTTGGCGCGGTGCGCGTGATCGCCGAGCGTGATGGCTTCAAGCTGGTGGAAGCGGTGAAGGGGAAGGGCAAGTGAAGCTGGTCAAGCACATCGCCAACCTGGGCTATGGCAGCCGCAAGCAGGTGCAGTGGATGTTCCGCGAAGGCCGCGTCACCGACGCCGACGGCGAGGTGCTGTATGCCGACGACCAGGTGCCGCACGAGGCGATCCGCGTCGACGGCGAGCCGCTGGACCCGCCGGTGGGCCTGTCGATCGCGCTGCACAAGCCGGCCGGCTACACCTGCTCGACCAAGGACACCGGCCGCCTGATCTACGACCTGCTGCCGCCGCGCTTCCGCGACCGCGATCCGGTGCTGTCCACAGTGGGCCGCCTCGACCGCGAGACCAGTGGCCTGCTGCTGCTGACCGACGACGGTGGCCTGCTGCACCGGATCATCTCGCCGAAGTCGAAGCTGCCGAAAGTCTATGAGGTCGAGTTGAGCGAGGACCTGCGCGGCGACGAGGTGGCGCTGTTCGCCAGCGGCACGCTGATGCTGGAGTCCGAGAAGACGCCCCTGCTGCCGGCTGAACTGGAAGTGGTGGATGCGCGTCGCGCGCGCCTGGTGCTGCATGAAGGCCGCTACCATCAGGTACGCCGCATGTTCGCCGCCACCGGCAACCACGTGCAGGCCCTGCACCGCAGCCGCGTCGGCGGGCTGGACCTGCAGGGGCTGGACGAAGGGCAATGGCGGCAGCTCACTTCCACCGACTTGGATACGCTGTTCGCTCCATGACCACCATCGCTGCGCTGCCGTTCCTCCCCGACGCCGTCATCTTCGACATGGACGGCCTGATGATCGACAGCGAGCGGGTCTCGCTGGCCTGTTGGAGCGAGGCCGCCGACGAATTCGGACTGGGCCTGGACGAGGCAGTGTTCCTGCGCATGGTCGGCCTCGGTGACCGCGACACGCACGCGCTGCTGCGTGCGCAGGGGATCGATGACAGCGTGATCGAGGCGGTGGCTGCACGCTGCCATGAGCTGTACGAAGCACGCACGCAGACCGGCCTGCCGCTGCGGCCGGGCATCCTGGAGCTGCTGGAGCTGTTGAAGGCGCACGCGGTACCGCGTGCGGTGGCAACCACCACGCGGCAGCCGCGGGCCAACCGCAAGCTGACGGCCGCTGGCCTGCTGCCGTACTTCGATGCGGTGATCACCAGTGGCGACGTGGCGCGGCCGAAGCCGGCGCCGGATATCTACCTGCTGGCCGCGCAGCGGCTGGGCCAGGCCCCGGAACGCTGCCTGGCGCTGGAAGACTCACCGGCCGGTACGCGCGCAGCATTGGCGGCCGGCATGACCGTGATCCAGGTGCCGGACCTGGTGCATCCTGATGAAGAGCTGCGCGCACTGGGCCACCGCATCGTGGGCTCGTTGGTGGACGCGCACGCATTGCTGGTGCCGTTGTTGCCGAAATAAGCGGTAGGTGCCGACCGTTGGCCGGCACTGAGCCGAGCATGGCTCGGCTCTGCATCTATTGGTGGGTGCCGACCGTTGGTCGGCACACCTGCCCCCATCACACCCGCCCGAACACCAGCGCGGCGTTGGTGCCACCGAAGCCGAAGCTGTTGGACATCACCGTATCCAGCTTCTGCTCGCGGCTTTCGCGCAGGATCGGGAAGCTCTCCACCTTCGGGTCCAGTTCGCCGATGTTGGCCGAACCGGCAACGAAGCCATCGCGCATCATCAGCAGGCAGTAGATCGCCTCGTGCACGCTGGCCGCACCCAGCGAATGGCCCGACAGCGCCTTGGTCGAGGACAGCGGCGGCACCGCATCGCCGAACACTTCGCGGATCGCATTGAGCTCGGTGACGTCGCCCAGCGGCGTGGAGGTGCCGTGGGTGTTGAGGTAGTCCAGCGGACGATCGACGCCCTGCAGCGCCATCTTCATGCAGCGCACCGCACCTTCGCCGGACGGGGCGACCATGTCGGCGCCGTCGGAGGTGACGCCATAGCCGATCAGTTCGGCGTGGATGTGTGCGCCGCGTGCAACGGCGTGGTCGTAGTCCTCCAGCACCAGCATGCCGCCGCCGCCGGCGATGACGAAGCCGTCGCGGTCCTTGTCGTACGGACGCGAGGCGCTGGCCGGGGTCTCGTTGAAGCTGGTCGACAGCGCGCCCATCGCATCGAACATCACACTCATCGACCAGTGCAGGTCTTCGCCACCACCGGCGAACATGATGTCCTGCGCGCCATGGCGGATCATGTCCGCGGCAGCGCCGATGCAGTGCGCCGAGGTCGCGCAGGCGGCCGACAGCGAATAGCTGACGCCCTTGATCTGGTAGGCCGTGGCCAGGCAGGCCGAAACGGTCGAGCACATCGTGCGCGGCACCATGTACGGGCCGACCTTGCGTACGCCACGTTCGCGCAGCAGGTCGACCGCGCCGATCTGCCACTCGCTGGAGCCGCCACCGGAACCGGCGATCAGGCCGGTACGCAGATTGCTGACCTGCTCGGCGCTGAGCCCGGCATCGGCGATGGCATCGCGCATGGCCAGATAGGCGAAGGCCGCCGCATCGCTCATGAAGCGCTTCTGCTTGCGGTCGATCAGCGCGTCCAGATCGAGGTCGACGCGGCCGCCGACCTGGCTGCGCAGGCCCGCTTCGGCGTGGTCGGCCAGGGCGGTGATGCCCGAGCGCCCTTCGCGCAGCGCAGCCGAAACGGTATCCAGATCATTGCCGAGGCAGGACGTGATGCCCATGCCAGTGATGACGACGCGACGCATCAGAAGCTCCCGGTTTCAGTGAACAGGCCGACGCGCAGGTCGCGCGCGCTGTAGATTTCGCGGTCATCCACGTACATGCGCGCGTCCGACTGGGCCATCACCAGCTTGCGGTTGATGACACGGCTGATATCGATCTCGTAGCGCACCAGCTTGGCGTCCGGCAGCACCTGGCCGGTGAACTTCACTTCGCCACAGCCCAGCGCGCGGCCCTTGCCGGGGGCGCCCAGCCAGGTCAGGAAGAAGCCGGTCAGCTGCCACATGGCATCCAGGCCCAGGCAGCCGGGCATCACCGGGTCGCCGATGAAGTGGCAGCCGAAGAACCACAGGTCCGGGCGGATATCCAGTTCGGCGCGTACCATGCCTTTGCCATGCGGTCCGCCGTCCTCGCGGATGTCGGTGATGCGGTCGAACATCAGCATCGGATCGTTGGGCAAACGGCCGGCGGCGGCGCCGAACAGTTCACCGCGTGCGCTGGCCAGCAGCTGTTCGCGGTTGAACGCGTGGAGACGGGTCATGAAGCACAATCCTGGAAGCGGGGAAACAGGGAAACAAGCGCTCGAGGATGCCCGTGGAAACTGCGCCGATCAAACATTTCAACCGTACGCAACCGTAGTGTTTTCAATGGAATACGCGCATCCTGTTGATGTGCAACGACCATACTTCGGCGTGTGGCCCGTCCGGCACGCCCCCGCCCTTTCCGCCTGACATGACCCGACTGCGCAAGATCATCCACGTCGACATGGACGCGTTCTACGCGTCGGTGGAGCAGCGCGACGATCCGTCACTGCGCGGCAAGCCGGTGGTTGTGGCATGGCGTGGCGCGCGTTCGGTGGTGTGCGCGGCCTCGTACGAGGCACGCGTGTTCGGCGTGCGTTCGGCGATGCCCGCCGTGCGTGCCGAGCGCCTGTGCCCGGATGCGATCTTCGTGCCGCCGGACTTCGCACGTTACAAGGCGGTGTCACAGCAGGTGCGCGCGATCTTCCTGCGGCATACCGACCTGGTCGAACCGTTGTCGCTGGACGAGGCCTACCTCGATGTGACCGAGCCGAAGAGCGGCATCGAACTGGCCACCGACATCGCCCGCACCATCCGCGCGCAGATCCGCGAGGAAACGAACCTGACTGCTTCAGCTGGCATCGCGCCAAACAAGTTCCTGGCCAAGATCGCCTCGGACTGGCGCAAACCTGATGGCCAGTTCGTGATCCCCCCGCAGCGGGTGGACGCGTTCCTGCAGCCGTTGCCAGTGAACCGGGTGCCCGGCGTCGGCAAGGTGATGGAAGGAAAACTTGCCGCGCGCGGCATCGTCACCTGCGGCGATCTGCGGCAGTGGGCGCTGATCGACCTGGAAGAAGCATTCGGCAGCTTCGGCCGCAGCCTGTACAACCGTGCACGCGGCATCGACGAGCGGCCGGTGGAGCCGGACCAGCAGGTGCAGTCGATTTCCTCGGAGGACACCTTCGCCGAAGACCTGCCGCTGGAAGACCTGGGCGAAGCGATCGTGCAGCTGGCGGAGAAGACCTGGAAGGCCACGCGCAAGACCGAACGCGTCGGCCACACCGTGGTGCTGAAACTGAAGACCGCGCAGTTCCGCATCCTCACCCGCAGCTTCACCCCGGAGCGCCCACCGGAATCGATGGAAGAACTGCGCGACATCGCACTGGCCCTGCGCGCCCGCGTCGACCTGCCGGCGGAGACCCGTTACCGTTTGGTCGGCGTCGGGCTCGGCGGCTTCCGCGAGAAGGAGCCGGTGGTGCAGGGGGAATTGTTCGAGCACGACATGAACAAACCCACAGATACCTAATCATCAAACAGTGGGGTCAGAGCCCGTTGCGCAGCAACGGGCTCTGACCCCGTGCCGACCAACGGTCGGCACCCACCATCAGCAGCAGGTTCCGACAGATAGCGGGAAACTGTCGAAGGCGGGGTGGGTCCGGTTGCGGGGGCGTGAGCCGCATGGATGCGGCGACCGAGCTTACATGGACGTACTTGCAGCGCCCCCCGCAACCGGACCCACCCCGCCAACCCTCAGGAGACCAGCTTTTGCTGTTGCTTCGGCTGTTGCCGTTGCATTGAGCAGGTGCAGGGCGCAGCCCTGCAAAAGAAAACTCCCTACCTCATGGCCACTGCATCTCGCCCTTGGCCACCTTCGCACTCAGCTCCAGCGATGCGACGCCATCCAGCTTCGGGTAGCGCGACTGCATTGCTTTCACCAGTGCCGCACTGTCCTTGGCCTTCGCCGCCTCGGCATCGAACGCGCGGATGTAATCTGCGGTGAAGCGCAGCGCACTCGAATCCAGTGCGGCACCCGGTGCGTAATGCCCCGGTACCACTACTTTCGGCTTCAACGCCTGCAACCGCTGCAGGGTCTGCAGCCAGTCGGTGTGCGACTTCGGCGTCTGCGTGTCGGCCATCCACACGTGCTCGCCCGCCACCACCGGAATGCCACCGACGATCGCACGCAGCGACGGCACCCACAGCACCGTGCGGTCCGGGGTCGGTCCGTCCAGGCCGATCAGCGGCAGGCGCTGGCCTTCCAGCTGCAGGGCATCGCCATCCAGCACCTGCGGCACCACGATGCGGGCCGGCACGTCGGCACCCATCTTCGGGCCCCAGTAGGCCAGCTTGCCGGCCTGTGTCTGCTGGATGTGGGCAACGGTCTGCGCGGTAGCGACGATGCGCGCCTTCGGGAACGCATCCTGCAGCGTGGCCAGGCCGAAGTAGTAGTCCGGATCGCCGTGGCTGATGTAGATCGTGGTCAGCTGCTTGCCGCTGGCGCGGATCAGCTCGACCAGCTTGCGCGCGTCGCTGGCACCGAACTGCGCATTGACCAGGATCGCGTCGTGGCGGCCTTCGATCAGCACCGAGGACACCGAGAACATTGCCTGCGGACCGGGATGGAAGGTCTGCAGGTGCAGCTGGGATTTCGTTGCCGTGGCCGGCACCGGGGTGGCCGATGCGGCCATCAGCGGCGCACTGGTGAAGCTGGCGGCCAGGGCGAGGGGAAGCAGCAGGGCAGCGGTACGCATGGGAATTCCTTGTGTAGAGCCGGGCCAATGCCCGGCTGCATATTCGCGTAGAGCCGAGCGTGGGCTTGGCTCTACAAGGGGCGTAGCTGGATCAGTACGCGGCGGTGATGATCTGCTTCGGGTACTGGTGCGCTTCCAGCTCGGCGACGAACGCCGCGCCATAGTCGGCGTAGCTGATGCGGCTGTGGCCGCTGGTATCGGCCAGGAACGCTTTGGGCTGCACGCGGTACTGGCCGCGCTCTTCGCCCGGGCCGATTTCTGCGGCCGGCGAGAAGAAGGTCCAGTCCAGGTCGTCCACTGCCTGCAGGCGGTTGAACGCCTCGCGATGGGCCAGCGCGTACGGCTTGTAGGCCTCCGGGAAGTCGGGGGTATCGACCAGCTGCACGCCGGGCGCGACTTCCAGGCTACCGGCACCACCGACCACCACCAGGCGCGGTACACCGGCCTTGCGTGCGGCGGCGGCCAGCTGCGCGGCGACCTCGCCCACACGGCCGATGTCATCGCCGGGGCGCGGGCCATAGGCACTGGCCAGCACGTCGTGGCCGGCAATGGCGGCGACCAGCGCATCCAGGTCGTCCAGCGAGGCGACCACCGGATGCGCACCGGCCAGTTCAGCCGGAAGGTCCTGCGCGCTGCGCACGATGACAGTGAGTTCGTGGCCGCGGGCCAGCGCGTGGCGGGCGATCTGGCGGCCGATGTTGCCGGTGGAACCAACGAGGGCGATTTTCATGGCAGGACTCCGTGGGGTGGTGTGGGGTGGGAATGGGGCCACTCTAGGCTGCTGCAGTTGATCGAAAAACAGCGTATAACGCGCTTGTTTGTTGCATGAATCGAGCAGATGGACCGACTGACCGCCATGACCGTGTTCGTCGAGGTCGCCGAGCGCGGCAGCCTCACCGCCGCTGCCGAGGTGCTGGACATGTCGCGGGCGATGGTCACCCGCTACCTGGCCGAGGTTGAAGGGTGGCTGGGTGCGCGCCTGCTGCACCGGACCACGCGCCGGATCAGCCTGACCGGCCCCGGCGAGGCGGCGCTGGCGCGCTTCCGGCAGATGTTGGCGATCGGCGAAGAACTGCAGGGCGAGCTGGCCAGTGATGATCCCGAGCCGCACGGAACGCTGCGGGTGACCGCCAGCGTCTCATTCGGGCAGAGTCACCTGGCACGGGCCGTGGCCGGCTTCGTTGCGCGCCATCCGGCGGCACGCATCGAGCTGCTGCTGGTCGACCGCACGGTGAACCTGGTGGAAGAGCGGGTGGACCTGGCCGTGCGCATCGCGCGCCAGATCGACCCCAGCCTGATCGCACGGCGCCTGGCCACCTGCCGCTCGGTGTTGTGCGCGACGCCGTCCTACCTGCAGGCGCGTGGCACGCCGACCGCCCCCGAGCACCTGGCCGCGCACAACTGCCTGACCCACCATTACGTCGGTAAAAGCCTGTGGCAGCTGCACCGCGATGGACGTTCGCTGTCGGTGGCGGTGGGCGGCAACATCAGCGCGAACGAGGCCTCGCTGCTGCTGGAGGCGGTGCGGGCCGGTGCCGGTATCGCCATGCTGCCGACCTACCAGGTGGCGCCGCTGCTGCGCAGTGGCGAGCTGATCGAACTGCTGCCCGAATTCAGCCTGGACGAACTCGGCATTCATGCCGTGTACGCGTCACGGCGCCAGCAGCCCGCTATCATGCGGCGATTCCTGGATTTCCTGGGCGAGTGTTTCGCCAGCCCGGCCTTCCAGGATCTGGATTGGCGCCCACCGGGCAAGGAGAACACATGAACCATGGACAGGCCTTGATCGACCACAACCGTGCTGCCTGGGACCGCCAGGCCAGCGAAGTGCGCGAATGGTCGCGCCCGGTGGAAAGTTCAACGATTGCCGCCGCGCGCGAAGGCCGCTGGCAGGTGCACCTGACGCCCCGCGCGCTGCCGCTGGACTGGATGGGTGATGTGCGCGGCCGTCGCATCCTGTGCCTGGCCTCGGGCGGTGGCCAGCAGGCACCGGTGCTGGCCGCTGCGGGCGCTGACGTCACCGTGTTCGACCTGTCCGACGGGCAGCTGGAACAGGACCGCAGGGTCGCTGCGCGCGATGGCCTGCAGCTGCGCACCGTGCAGGGTGACATGCGCGATCTGCACGTGTTCGCCAACGACAGTTTCGACGTGGTGTTCCACCCGATCTCGAACCTGTACGTGCCTGACGTGCGCCCGGTGTGGACCGAATGCCGCCGTGTGCTGGCACGCGATGGCATGCTGATGGCCAGCTTCTACAACCCGGTGCTGTTCGTCGGTGCGCGCGATCCGCAGCTGGATGCACAGGGCCTGATCCGGCCGCAGTACGCCATTCCCTATTCGGACCTGGAAGACCTGCCGCCAGCCGAGCGCGAGGCGAAGCTGGCACGGGGCGATGCACTGACCTTCGGCCACAGCCTGACCGAACTGATCGGTGGCCAGCTGGATGCCGGCTTCATCATCGATCGCTTCATGGAGGACTGGCAGCCGCAGCCGCGTTTCCTGATCGACCGTTACCTGCCCACGTTCCTGGCTACCCGCGCGCGCCGGATCGGCTGAGGCGGATCGGTGCAAAAACCAGCGGCGTACAATGGACGGCCCCACGTCATGCAGGTGCCGTCCCTTGTCGTATCCGTATCCACTGGTCGTGTTCGACCTTGATGGCACGCTGGTCAACAGCGCAGCTGATATCGCCGAAGCGCTGAACCGCACGCTGGAGGGCATCGGTGTGTCACGCGTACCGGAAGCCACGGTGCTGGGCTGGATCGGCGACGGTGTGCGCCGCCTGGTCGAACAGGCCGTGCATGCCACCGGCCGCGAAGTCGACCTGGCCGAGGTCATGCCGGTCTTCATGGTGCACTACCGCGAATGCCTGCTGCGCAGCCCGCGCCTGTTCGATGGCGTGGGTGAAGCGCTGGCGCAACTGCGTGCACGCAACGTGCCGCTGGCGATCTGCACCAACAAGCCCGAAGCGCTGGTGCCACCGCTGCTGCAGCACCTGGGCATCGGTGATGCGTTCGCGCTGATACTGGGCGGCGATTCGCTGCCGCAGCGCAAGCCCAGTGGCGAACCGCTGCGACACATCGCTGCGCACTTCGGGCTGCCGGTGGATGCCTGCCTGATGGTGGGTGATTCGTTGACCGACTACCGCGCCGCCGAAGATGCAGGCATGCCGATCGCGCTGGTGCGTTACGGCTACCCGCGCGGCCTGGACATGGCCACCGCGCATGCCGTGGCGGTGATCGACGATCTGCGTGAATTGCCGGGGTTGGCCGCCGGCGTCCCGGTGTAGAGCCGAGCCCATGCTCGGCTGCTTTGCTGCCTGAGCCGAGCATGGGCTCGGCTCTACAGAGAAAGCGCCGGGAATGCCCGGCGCGTTTCCTCATTTCGGCTGGTAACGCACGCTCAACTGGTACTCACGGCCCGGCTGGTTGAACCACGCCACCGTCTCATACCTGCGGTCGAAAACGTTGGCGGCACGCGCCAGCAGCGACCACTCCGGTGTCAGCGCGTACTCGGTGCGCAGGTCCAGCGTGCCGTAGCCGCCAACCTTCACCGAGTTGCTGGCGTTGTCAAAGCGCTTGCCCGCGCCCTGTACGGTCAGGCCGGCGCGGAAATCGCCGAAGCGACGGTCAATGTCCAGGCGCGCAGTCTGCTGTGCACGGCGCGGCAGCCAGTTGTCAAACTGGGTGCTGCCGTGGGTGCGGTTGCGCGGGTCGGTGTAGCTCAGCTGCGCGTTGATGTCGAAGCCGGCCAGCAGCACGCCACCGGTCAGCTCGGCACCACGGATGCGCGCCTTCTCCACCTGCTGCATTTTCATCGTGGACGCATCGTAGGTGATCAGGTCATCGATGCGGGTTTCGTACACATCCATGCCCCAGTGCCAGCCCTGGCCCTGCTGCGAAACGCCGAGGTTGGCGCTCTTGGACTTCTCCGGATTCAACGTCGGCACGCCGCTCCACGGGTCGTACAGGTCGCTGAAGGTCGGTGCCTTGAACGCGGTGCCGTAGCTGGCGTTGACGCGCAGGCCGTGGCCCAGTTCCATCGCCCAGCCAACGCTGCCGGTGGCGTGGTTGCCGAACTGCTGGTTGTCGTCGTTGCGGGCGCTGGCCTGCAGTTGGTGGCGGCCGAAGCGGCCCTGGTACTGCACGAACACGCCGGTGTTGCGGCGGCTGTCGACGAGATACCCGGCGCTGCTGCCGTCCAGATTGTCTTCGCTCCAGTCCACGCCGGCACTCAGCAGCTGGCCCTCGGCCACACCGAAGTCACCCTGCAGCGAGGCGCTGTCACGATGGGTCTGCGCGCTGCCAAACACCCCCGGTGCGCCGAAGTTGTCGGATTCATTGTCGCTGCGGCCGACGTTGGCGGTGAACGCCAGGCGCTCCGACGGGGTGTAGCGCACCTTGCCGGCCAGCACCTGCTGGCGGGTCTCGGAGTAGTTGTAGTAGCCGTCGTAATGGTTCTTGCCATCGGCGCGCAGTGCGCTGCCTTCCACGTTCCACTGGTCGTTGAAGCTGTAACCGCCGCGCAGGCTCTTGGACAGGTTGCGGTAGCCGTCGCGGTCGTGCTCGTCGGCAAAGCAGCCCGCGGTGAACACCGAGGAAGAACCGCGGCAGGCATCGATGCCGTCGGAATGCTGGTAGGCGATGTCGGCACCGAACCAGCCGCGCTCAGTGCCGCCACCAATGCCGCCGCTGGCTTCGCGCAGCCCGTTGCTGCCGCCGCCGAGCTGGAAGTGCGGAGCGAAATCGCCCTGGTTGCGACGGGTGAAGATCTGGATCACGCCACCGATGGCGTCGGCACCGTACAGACTGGACTGCGGGCCGCGAACGATTTCGACGCGCTCGATCTGCGCCAGCGGCAGGTCCTGGTACATGGCCAGGCCGAGGTCGGCACTGTTGATGCGCACGCCGTCGACCAGCACCACGGTGTGGCCCGAGTTGGTGCCGCGCAGGAACAGCGAGCTCTGCTTGCCGAGGCCGCCGGCATTGGTCAGGTTGATGCCGGCGCGGCCGCGCAGCAGCTCCTGCAGCGAGGTGGCCTGGCTGGATTCGATCTGCGCGCGGTCGATCACCTGCGCCGGCGCGATACTGTCCTGCAGCGCGATCGGGGTGCGGGTGGCAGTGACCAGGATCTGGTCGAGCGCAGTGGTGTCATCGGCGGCCTGGGCCAGCGCGGGCAGGGTGGCCAGCACGGCCAGGGACAGCATTCGGGACTGCAGCTTCATGGGGGACTCCAGGTGCCACGCACGCCCGCGTGGCGAAGGGGAGGAGCCGCGAAGGCAGGCATGCGCCGACGCCGCAGCGCAGGCTGCGGTCATCCAGCGCCATGCCCACCGCATCGCGACCTGAGGCTTCCGGGCCGGTCTCCGGGCTTGCCGCCGGGTGGCCTGGGGCCACCGTCCAGGCGCCTTCCCATGCCTGCGGCACAGTGGCGGTGTTGCCTGGAACTGACGTGCTTACCGTTGCGGGGGCAGCGCCGGCCTGGCGTGGAATCACGCGTCACCGGCTTCCCGTTTCAACCTGCCGGCCACGGCCGCAGGTCACCTGGAAGTGCGCGCAGTCTACGGCATCGCAGGCGGCCCGTAGCGCCGCGCGTGCTCGACTGCCTTTGCCGTGCCTTTAGAATGGCCCCTTGATCCCGTGGTGCCGTTGCCGATGTCCGCCTGTTTTCCGCTGTTCCCGCGTCGCCTGTACAGGACGCGCGCATGATCCTCGACCTGGTCCGCCATGCCGGCAACGGTCGCGATGAGTTCCTCGATGGCCGCAGCGATCCACCGCAGCTGGCCCGCCTGCCGCAGGAACTGGTCGACGCCTACGCCGCGCAGCCCTGGGAGCGGGTGATCAGTTCGCCACGGCTGCGCTCGCTGCACACGGCGATGGCCCTGGCCACCCCGCGTGGGCTGGACGTGGAAGCGGACGAGGAATGGGAAGAGCTGGATTTCGGCGATTGGGACGGGCAGTCGCTGTTCGACCTGCCGGAGGATGCACTGGCGGCCTTCCACGCCGATCCGCATGCATTCCCGCCGCCCAACGGCGAAAGCTGGGGCCACTTTGAACGGCGCATCGCGCGCGCGCTCGATCGCCTGCTCGATGAGGACGATCCGGTGCCGACGCTGGTGGTCAGCCATGGTGGCCCGCTGCGCATGGTGCTGTCGCAGGTCTGCGGCCTGCCAATGTCGTTGTGCTGGGCCCTGCGCATCGACCACGGCACGCGGCTGCGGGTGTGGCTGGAACGCGGTGAGGTCGGGCTGGTGGGCGAGCTGCTGGAGCTGCAGCAGCCCTGATCTGCTCTTGTAGAGCCGAGCCATGCTCGGCTGCATTTCGATCAGAAAAGCCAGCCGAGCGTGGGCTCGGCGCTACAGAAGGGCGCGGCTCAATCCTCGTCCGCGCCCTCGGCAACGCTGTCTTCAGCGTCATCGTCGGCATCGAAGCGCTGCTCATGTACCGGGCCCGACGCCGGGCCGGCCGCCTTCAGCGGATGCGCGGCGATGCGCGCTTCATAGTCCTGCACCAGCGCATCGCGCTGCGGCTCGCTCAGTTCCTGCCAGTGGCAGTCCAGCAGCGCGCCTTCCAGGGAATACAGCAGGTTCAGGCTGGGCTTGAAGCCCGCGCGCTTGACCTTGACGAAGGCGCCCACGGCACCGATCGCAACCAGGTCTTCGCGGCTGCGCAGGCCGACCTGGCGCAGCCACGCGGCACTTTTCGGGCCGATGTTGCGCAGCTTCGGTGCGCTCATCCCAGCGCCTCGACGAACACGCGGGCGATGGCTTCCAGGCCGGCCTGGTCGTCGGCATCGAAGCGTCCGACCTTCGGGCTGTCGATATCGAACACGCCGATCAGTTCATCACCGCGCAGCAGCGGCACCACCAGCTCCGAACGCGAGGCAGAATCGCAGGCGATGTGGCCGGGGAAGGCATCGACGTCGTCCACGCGCTGGGTCACGCGCTGGCTGGCGGCGGCACCACACACGCCCTTGTCCAGCGGAATGCGCACGCAGGCCGGCAGGCCCTGGAACGGGCCGACCACCAGCTCCTTGCCGTCGTACAGGTAGAAGCCCACCCAGTTCAGGTCGGGCAGGGCGTGGTAGACCAGTGCCGAGAGGTTGGCCGCGTTGGCGATGCGGTCGGACTCGGCGTAGACCAGGCCACGGGCCTGTTCCAGCAGCTGGGCGTATTGTTCCGGCTTGCTGCCGGTGAGCGAGGCATTGGCGAACATGCCTGCAGTCTAGCAAGCGCGCCGGGCCGGCGATAATGCACGCACTGTTGCCCTGTTGGAGCCCATCGATGCCGTTGCCCGCTACGCTGCCGCCCGCCCTGTTCGTTACCGGCACCGACACCGAAATCGGCAAGACCGCGGCCAGCACCGCGCTGCTGCATGCACTGCGCCAGCGTGGCCTGCGCGCGGTGGGCATGAAGCCCGTGGCCAGCGGCAGCGAGGATCTGGGGCAGGGCCTGCGCAACGAGGACGCGCTGGCGCTGCAGGCGGCCAGCTGGCCGGTGCCGGACTATGCCGACCTGAATCCCTATGCGCTGCGGCAGCCGCTGGCACCGGAGCTGGCCGCTGCCGAGGACGGCGTGCAGGTGGCGCTGGCGCCGATCGTGGCCGCGTTCGAACGCCTGCGCGCGAAGGCCGATATCGTCGTGGTGGAGGGTGTTGGCGGTTGGCTGGCGCCGGTCTCGGCCACGCTGGATCAGCTCGACCTGGTGCGCGCGCTGAAGTTGCCGGTGCTGCTGGTGGTGGGCATGCGGCTGGGCTGCGTCAACCACGCGCGATTGACCGCGCAGTCGCTGCAGGCCAGCGGCGTGGAGTGCCTGGGCTGGATCGGCAACCACATCGACCCGGCGATGCAGCGGCAGGATGAAAACTTCGCCACGCTGCGGCAGCGCCTGCCGATGCCGTGCTGGGGGCGGCTGCCGCATCTTCCGGGGGCGGATGGCCAGATCCTGAGCACGCACCTGCTCGATTGACCTGCTTCCTGTAGAGCCTAGCCCATGCTCGGCTCAGCGGGGACCATTGGCGAAGGGCAGCCGAGCGTAGGCCCGGCTCTACAGGAGCTGACGCGCCGCCAGCTCCCGCGCAATCGCACCCAGCCGCTCCACCGCGCCGATGAAGCGCGCATCCAGCGTCTGGCAGCACGACAGCCGCAGGCAATGCCGGTAGCGCGCGCCGCGCGAATACACCTGGCCGGGCATGAACACGATATCCTCCTGCAGTGCACGCTCGAACAGCTCGCGCGTATCCACGCCCGGCAGTTCCAGCCACAGCAGGAACCCGCCCTGTGGTTCGGTGGCGCGGGTACCGGGCGGGAAATGTTCGGCCACCAGCTGGCGCAGCCGCCCCACCTGTTCGCGATACAGACGACGCATGCGATGCAGGTGGTGCTCGTAGCTGCCCGCTTCCAGATAGGCCGCCACCGCGTCGCCAAGCAGCTGCGGCTCGCCACCGGTGGACTGGAATTTCAGCAGCGCAATGCGCTCGGCGAAGCGGCCGCCATCCAGCCAGCCGATGCGGTAATCCGGCGCCAGCGTCTTGGAGAAACCACCGACCACCATCACCCAGCCGTCGCGATCAAAGGCCTTCAGCAAGGGCGCCGGCGGTTCGCAGAACTGCAGCTCGGCATACACCGCATCTTCGATCAGTGGCAGCTGGCGCGCGTTGACCAGTTCTGCCAGGCGTTGCTTGGCCACTGTCGGCATGGTGCAGCCCAGCGGGTTGTGCACGGTCGGCATCACCACCAGTGCGGCCAGCGGCGTGTGCTCGAGCAGCGCATCCAGCGCATCCACGTCGAGCCCGTGCTGCGGGTGGGTGGGCAGTTCGATGGCCTGCAGGCCCAGGTTGGCCAACAACGGGTAGAGGTTGAAGTAGGACGGCGCCTCGATGCCCACCGCATCACCTGGCTGGGTGACTGCACGCAACGCCAGCTGCAGCGCTTCCATTGCACCGTGGGTCAGCAGCAGGCGCTCGGCGTGGGTGTGCAGGCCCATGCGCGGACCACGGCGCACGATCTGCGCCAGCAGCCGCGGCGAACCATTCGGGCGCGCGTAGGTCTCCACCGTCTGCTGGCCATGGCGCAGTACCTGCGCGGTGTGCCTGGCCAACTGCGCGCCGGGGTAGAACTGGCGACCGCGCGGGCCGGCGAAGGCCAGGTCGATCACGCCCGGGCGGCGCTGTGCTTCCAGCACGCGGGCCATCAGTACCTGCTGCAGTGGTGCGGTGGGCGCGGACGGGGTGTCACGCAGCGAACGTTCCGGCACCGACAGTCGTGGCGCCACCTCGAAACCGGCCTTGGGCCGCGGAATCACCAGGCCGGCATCTTCCAGCTGGCGATAGGCGGCAATCACCGTGTTCAGGCTGAGCCTGCGCTGCAGGGCCATCTGCCGCAGCGAGGGCAGGCGGCTGCCTACTGGAAGCCGGCCGCCGTGGATGGCCTCGGCCAGTTCGTCGGACAGCCGTTGGTAGCGGGGTGGGATCATCGCGCTCTGGTCATCTGTATCCATCGAATTTCCCGCCATCTGGTGCTGTACCCATGATGATGGCGAGACTAGCATGTCGTTGTCGGCCGGGCCTGATCGGGGCGCGGCCGATACTTCCCAAGCGCACGGCTGGATGGCCGTGCGTCTTTTTTTTTGTGTGTAGAGCCGAGCCCATGCTCGGCTGTACCTCCGCCAACGGCAGCCGAGCATGGGCTCGGCTCTACAGAAGAGCAGCGCCGAGCATCGATCAGCCCTAGGGGAAATGCCGTCAGCGCATCGGCACCAGCGCCGCATCGCGCCGGTACAACGCCGGGAACTGCTTGCCCAGCGCGGCCAGCTTCGGTGCGTCGTAGTAGCGGATGTAGGCCGCCTGCGGGTAGTTCGTCATGTAGTTCTGGTGGTAGCTCTCGGCCGGGTAGAAGTGCTGGCCGCTGACCAGCTGGGTGACGATCGGCGCGCGGTAGCTGCCGGTCTGGCCGAGCTGGGCAATGTAGGCGCGGCTGGCAGCCTGCTGGCGTGCGTCGTCAGTGAAAATCGCCGATCGGTACTGGCTGCCGTGGTCCGGCCCCTGGCGGTTGAGCTGGGTCGGGTCGTGCACTACCGAGAAGAACACCTGCATCAGCTGCCCGTAGCTGACCTGGCGCGGGTCGTAGTCGATTTTCACCGCTTCTGCGTGACCGGTACGTCCGCTACTGACGCGCTCGTAGCGTGCATCGGCGCCGCTGCCACCGATGTAGCCGGACACCGCATTGCTCACGCCTTTGACGTGCTGGAACACACCCTGCACGCCCCAGAAGCAACCACCGGCGAACACCACGCTGGCGTGGGGGGCGTCATCGCGGAACGCGGCGTCGCCCGTGGGTGCCGGTAGTGCCTGGGTCTGCGCGCTGGCTTCGAGCGGTGCCGCGATGGCGCCGTGGTCAACGAGTAGCACACCGGCGATCAATGCCGTGGCCACCAGACCTGCAACACCGGCGGCGATGCCCTGTTCAAAGGAGAGTTTCATCGTGTCCTCCCGGTTCAACCGAAGGTGAAGGCATAGGCCTGCACGCCCGCGTCGAGGAACTCGATCTCGAAGCGGTGCGGGCCGACCGTGCCGCGTTGGCGCACCAGCTGGTACAGGCGGTGCTCGTTGACCACACCGCTGCCATCGGCACCGACATCGCTGCCGGCATCGGCGGCAGGCAGTGGCTTGCCGTCCAACAACACGCGGAAGCGCACCGGCTTTCCTTCCTGGGTCGGCGCCAGCACCAGGTGCAGGTCGCGCGCATGGAACTGGAAGGCGATGCGGCCACCGGCCTGCTGCAACTGCGCAGCCTCGTCGGTGACGGTCCAGCGCCCCGACAGTCCCCACTGGTTCAACGCCAGGGTGGCCGGCAAGGTGTAGTCGAATGCCGCATCGTTGCGCTGCCCGCCGGGCGAGGCGAACTGCTCGGCGCGGGCGTGGCCCAGATAGGTTTCCGGTGAGCGCAGATTGCCCATGTCGGCCTGCGCGGCCACGCCCTTCAGGTCGGCGGCAGCGGGATCGGCCGGTGGTGGCAGATTCGTCTGTCCGGCTTCGGTCAGCAGTCGACGGATCATCTGTTCCGAGCGCGCGTAGTTGCCTTCGCCGAACTGGTGGCCGCGGATGTTGCCCTGCGCGTCGACGAAGTACTGCGCCGGCCAGTAGCGGTTGTTGAACGCACGCCAGATCGTGTACTGGTTGTCGAGCGCTACCGGGTACTCGACCTTGAGTTGCTGCACGGCCTTCATCACATTGCGCGGGTCACGTTCGAAAGCGAACTCCGGCGTGTGCACGCCGACCACCACCAGGCCGTGGTCACGGTAGCGGCGTTCCCATTCGTGCACGAACGGCATCGCGCGCAGGCAGTTGATGCAGGAGTACGTCCAGAAATCGACCAGTACCACCTTGCCGCGCAGCTGCTGGGCCGTCAGCGGTGGGCTGTTGAGCCAGCCGGTGGCGCCGTCCAGCGCGGGCAGGGTGCCTTCCACCGGCAGCGGTGCATCGGCTGCGGCGTTGGCACCGGCCATCATCATCATCGGCGGTGCGGCCGGCTGCGCGCCGGGTACCGCATCCAGCAGGCCCTGCTCGATGCGTGCGGTGCTGACCGTCGAAAGACGGGTGAGCAGGCCGGTATCCCAGCCCAGACCAATCGCCACCACCGCCAGCAGTGCGGCTACGCCCAGCACCTTGCGCAGTGCGTCGCCAAGGCCAAGCCGCGCCTGCAGCGCACGGAACACACGACCGCCCACCCACACCGCCAGTGCCAGCGCGGTGATCGCGCCCAGCGCATACGCCAGCAGCAGGGTGCTGGTGCCGACGCTGGCACCGTGCAGGGCGGCGCCGGTCAGCACCAGGCCGAGGATCGGCCCGGCGCACGGTGCCCACAGCAGGCCAGTGGCGATGCCGATCAGCAGCGAGGTCCACGCGCCGCCACGCCCGGCGGCATCGGCCGCATCGGCGCGCGCGCTCAGCCGTGCGCCCACCCGCTGGAACGGTGCCAGCAGATGGTCGGCCAGTCGTGGCCACAGCAGGGCGACTGCGAACAACGCCATCAGCAGCAGCGCGATCCAGCGTCCAACCTGGTTGGCCTGCGCCACCCATTGGCTGCCCACGGCGGCGAGGCTGGCGACCACGGTGAAGGTCAGTGCCATGCCCAGCAGCAACGGCAGCGTGCTGCGCAGGAACGGGCGGTCGGCACGCGCGAACACGAACGGCAGCACCGGCAGGATGCAGGGGCTGAGCAGGGTCAGCGCGCCCCCGAGGTAGGCAAGCAGCAACAGCAGCATCGTCAGGCTCCGGAAGCAGGGGAAGAACCGACCGGCACCCGCCAGCCGTCGGCGGTGCCATCCGTGGCGCCGGGAACGAACACCATCGCCGCACCGTTCATGCAGTAGCGCAGCCCGGTCGGGCGCGGACCATCGTTGAACACATGGCCGAGGTGGCCGCCACAGCGGCGGCAGTGCACCTCCACCCGCAGCATCCCGAAGGTGACGTCCCGGTCTTCGCCGATGGCGTTGTGCAGCGGCGCCCAGAAGCTGGGCCAGCCGGTGCCGCTCTCGAACTTGGTGGACGAGGAGAACAGCGGCAGCGCACAACCGGCGCAGGCGAAGGTGCCCTGGCGGTGTTCCTTGTTGAGCGGGCTGCTGTAGGGGCGCTCGGTGGCCTGCTGGCGCAGTACGGCGTACTGCGCCGGGGTCAGCTGCCGGCGCCACTGTGCATCGCTGTGCATGACCTCGAACTGTCGCGACGGGCGCGCTTCGGCGGCCGCCGGGGCGGCGCGGCTGCAGGCCCCCAGGCCGAACAGGCCGGCGGCGGTGGCAACACCGCCCAGGCCCAGCAGATGGCGGCGGGACAGGGACATGGCGTACTCCGGGAAGGGGCGACGGGGCCATGCTGCGCCCGCCCGGGTCAACGAATCCTCACGCAGGATTCAATTTTTCGTGAGGTATCGGCGGCCGTCCCGCGCCACAATGCAGCCAGCCTCCCCACTGGCCCCGAGCTGCCGATGTCGACCAAACGCGTGCTGATCGTTGAAGACGATGCCCACATCGCCGACCTGCTGCGCATGCATCTGGGCGATGAGGGTTACGACGTCGCCCATGCCGCCAGTGGCGATGCCGGCCTGCGCCTGCTTGAGCAGGATGGTCCGTGGGATGCGCTGGTGCTGGACGTGATGCTGCCCGGCGTGGACGGCCTGCAGGTCTGCCAGCGTGCACGCGCGATGGCGCGCTATGTGCCGATCATCATCATCAGCGCGCGCGGCAGCGAAACGCAGCGCATCGTTGGCCTGGAACTAGGCGCGGACGACTACCTGGCCAAGCCCTTCTCGATGCCGGAACTGGTGGCACGGGTGCGCGCATTGCTGCGCCGCGCCGAGGCGATGGCGCAGAGCGCACGCATCGATGCCGGCGCGATCGAGCTGGGTGGGCTGCAGCTGGACCCGGTTGCACGCACCGCCTCGGTGGACGGCAACGCGCTGGAGCTGACCCCGCGCGAGTTCGACCTGCTGCTGTTCTTCGCCCGCCATCCAGACCAGGTGTTCGCACGCATGGAACTGCTCAACCAGGTCTGGGGCTACCAGCACGATGGCTACGAACACACGGTCAATACCCACATCAACCGACTGCGCAGCAAGATCGAGCCCGATCCGGCCAATCCGCGGCGGCTGCTGACGGTGTGGGGGCGCGGCTACAAGCTGGTCGACCCGGCCGGGGCGGCGGCATGATCAAGCCGAACCTGTGGCAGAAGCTGGCAGCGGTGATCGCCGCGCTGATGCTGATGTGCTGCATGGCGCTGCTGGCACTGCAGATGCGTGCCAACACCCGCCACGAGCAGGAGGTGGTGCAGCGGCTGTCGCTGGGCCTGGCCGAGCACATCGCCCAGCGCAGCGAGCTGATGGATACCAGCGGCATGCGCGACGCCGCGGTGCGCGCGCTGTTCGGCCAGTTGATGGCGGTCAACCCCAGCGTCGAGGTCTACCTGCTGGACGACCAGGGCCGCATCCTCGGCCACGATGCGCCCAGTGGGCACCTGGTGCGCAACCGGGTGGACGTGGCGCCACTGCGCCGCCTGCTGGCCGGTGCGCCGTTGCCGATCCTGGGCGATGACCCGCGCAGTGCGGATGGGCGCAAGGTGTTCAGTGCAGCACCGCTGATCGTGCAGGGCCGGCAGGCCGGCTATGTGTACGTGGTGCTGGTCGGCGAGCACCGGCAGATGCTGGCCGACGATCTTGCCGCCGGCAGCCAGTGGAACACCACCTGGTGGTCGGTGGTGCTGGTCGGCAGCCTGGGCCTGCTGGCCGGGCTGGTGGCGTTCTACTGGGTGACCCGCCCGCTGCGACGGCTGACCCGGCGCATCCAGGCGTTCGACATCGACGCACCCACGCCATTGCCGCCGCCGGAGCCGCTGCGCCCCGGCGAGCGCGACGAACTGGTGATCCTCGAACACGCGCACGCACAGATGGCGCAGCGGCTGGGAGAGCAATGGCAGCAGCTGCGCCAGCAGGACCTGCAGCGCCGCGAGCTGGTCGCCAACATCTCCCATGACCTGCGTACGCCGTTGTCGTCACTGCACGGCTATCTGGAAACGCTGGCATTGAAGGACGCCACGCTGTCGCCGGATGAGCGCCGCCGCTACCTCGGTATCGCGCTGGCGCAGAGTGCCAAGGTAGGTCGGCTTGCGCGTGCACTGTTCGAGCTGGCGCGGCTGGAACATGGCGAAGTGCGCCTGGAGTGGGAAGTGTTCGCGCTGCCGGAACTGCTGCAGGACGTACTGCAGAAGTTCGAGCTGGCCGCGCAGGCGCGCAACCAGCGCCTGCACGCCGGGTTCCCGCCGGGCCTGCCGCTGGTGCGTGCCGATCTGGGCCTGGTCGAGCGGGTGCTGACCAACCTGCTCGACAACGCGTTGCGGCATGCGCCGGAGGGTGGCCGGATCGAGGTGTGCCTGCGCGCGACGCCGGACAGCGTGGAGGTGAGTGTTGCCGACGACGGCCCCGGCGTAGCCCCCGCGCTGCGTGCGCAGCTGTTCCAGGCGCCGGCCGCGCTGGGCGCACGACGCGGTGACAACGGTGGCCTCGGCTTGCTGATCGTGCAGCGCATCGTGCAGCTGCATGGGCGCCGGATCGAACTGCGCGACAGCGAGCGGGGTGCGCTGTTCGTGTTTGCCTTGCCGCGCGCGGAACCGGCGGTCTAGCAGGTCGTCTCGCTCTCCACGGCACCGCCGCTTTCCAGTGGCAGGTGCAGGCGGATGCAGGCACCGCCCAGTTCGGAGTCGATCACTTCAACGTGGCCGCCATGCTTGTCGGCCACCACCTGCACCAGCGCCAGGCCGAGGCCGAAACCGGGGCTGCCCGGATCCAACCGCACATAGGGTTGCAGCACCTGGCCGCGCAGTTCGGGCGCGATGCCGGGGCCGTCGTCCTCCACCTGCAGGCACAGCCAGCCATCGTTGACGGTGCTGGCGATGCGGATCTGCCGCCGCGCGTAGCGCAGGGCATTGCCGAGCAGGTTGCGCAACGCCAGTTCCAGCATGTGCCGGTTGACGTTGACCAGCCCTGCCGGCGACAGCGCCTGCTGCACGGGCATCGGCAGCGGCGCGAACTGGGCCACCACGCCGCGCACCAGTGCCGCCAACTGCAGGCGCTGGCGTGTCAGCTGGTGACAGCGACCGAGTGCGGCGTACTCGACGCCGGCGTCGGTGAGGTGCTGCAGCCGATCGACATCGGTGCGCAGGCCGCCCAGCGCGTCGCGCTGTATCTCGTCCAGCGCAGTGTCCTCCAGGTCGGCCAGGCCGAAGCGCATCCGTGCCAGCGGCGTGCGGACCTCGTGTGCCACCGCCTGGGCCAGCACGCGCTGGCTTTCCAGCAGCTGCTGCAGCTGCTCGGCCATGTGATTGAAGGCATTGGCCAGCGGCCGCACCAGCGCGGTGCCGGCGCGTGGCGCGCGCGTGTCCAGCTGGCCGTCGCGCATCTGCCGGGCGGCCTGGGCCAGCTGCGAGACGTCGCGCCACAGGCGGTAGACCATCACGTACATCGGCAGCGCCACGGCCACCATCAGGATCAGCAGCAGGATCGCCACGCCGGACACTTCGCTGTCCTGCCACCCCTCATCGGGCAGTGCTTCGTCCAGTGGCCCGAGCATCACGGCATAGTCGCTGTCACCGATCCGCTGCAGGCTGCGCATGTGTTCGAGGTCGATCTGCACCCGGCCGTTGTTGAGCGGCGGTCGCTGGCTGGCCGACAGCTCTTTTTCCGCGTCTGCCAGCGGCACCATCCGCAGGGCATAGGCGAAGTCGGCGTCGAGCCCGCGTGCCAGCGCCGGCCATTGCTCGCGCGGTGTTTCCGCGAAGCGTTGCTGCAGCAGCGCATGGGTGCCACGCATCTCGGCCAGCAGGCTGGCTTCGGTGCGGTCTTCCAGCAGCGCATCCCAGGCCCACAGGCCCAGCACGATCAGCAGCAGGTGGGCGACCAGGAAGCCGATGCCGTAGCGCAGGAAGTGGAAGGCGTGGCCGCGCATCGCCGAAGGCGTGCGCTTCATCCCCATGCCGAGCGGCTGAACAGGTAGCCGCGTCCACGCACGGTCTTGATCCGCTCCGGTTGTTCAGGGTTGTCGCCCAGCTTGCGGCGCAGGCGCGAGATGCGTGCATCGATCGAACGGTCCAGGCCATCAAAGGCGATGCCACGCAGGCCGCGCAGCAGTGCATCGCGGTCCAGGATCTGGCCGGCGTTGCTGGCCAGCAGGAACAGCAGGTCGAACTCGGCCGTGGTCAGCTCCAACAGGCCGCCCTGCAGGTGCACATTGCGGGTGGACGGGTCGATGTTCAGCTCGCCGAAGCGCAGGCTGCCGTCGCGCGGTTCGACCCGGCGATGGCGGCGCAGGTGCGCACGCAGGCGGGCCAGCAGCACCCGCGGTTCGATGGGTTTGCCGATGTAATCGTCGGCCCCCAGCTCCAGTCCCAGCACCTGGTCGATGTTGTCGGTGCGGGCGGTCAGCACACAGATGATGCCGTCATAGTGGGGCCGGATCTGCCGACACACTTCGAAACCATCCTGGTCGGGCAGGCCGACATCGAGCAGGACCAGGGCCGGCTTCTCGGCCAGGATCCGGGCCACCGCGCGCTCACCACTGCGCTCATGGGCCACCTGGTAGCCATGCCGCTGCAGATAGTCGCTGACCATCGTACCCAGGCGGGCATCGTCTTCGACCAGTACGATATCCAGCATTTTCAAGGCCTCCGTGGGGCATACGTACCGCCACGGCACGAGCGCGGCGATGCTATCCCAGCCTTCGGGCCACCCGGGTCCAGGGGGCGGGCGCCATTCAGCCGGGGTTGCTGGCGCGCGGGCCGGGCCTCAGGCCTGGCAACAACTTGGCGTCCAGCATAGCTTGTTGCCGTTACAAAACGTTACCTTCGTGATACGTCTGGTGACCATCGCTGACAGCAAAGCGACTGACGCGGGGCAGGTGCGGCGCCGAGCATGGAGTCTCCTCCGCTCCGCGTGCCGTTCCCATGTCGCCCGCCGCCCCCTGCCTGCTGAACCCGTCCCGCCGCTGCCGCTGCGGAGGTGCCCGATGAGCGGCGTGGTCGGCGCCTGGCTGCCCCCCGCCGAGGACGAACAGCTGCTGCAGCAGCTGGCGCCGATGCTGCGCGCCCTGCAGCAGCGCGGCCGGGGCCGCATCGGCTACTGGACCGACGCCGAGGCCGGCCTCGCGCTGGGCCACTGCCGGGCACCCACCGATACGCCGTTGCAGCCGCTGAGCTCGGACTGCGGCCGTTACGTGCTGTGCCTGGACGGCCGGCTGTACAACCGTGGCGACCTGCAGGCGCAGCTGCGCGATCTGCCGCGCAGCTGCAGCGATGCTCGGCTGCTGCTGCAGGCGATCGTTGAATGGGGCGTGGAGCGCGCGCTGTCGCGTGTCGAAGGCGCCTTCGGTTTCAGCGTATGGGACCGTGAGTCGCGCGCGTTGTGGTTGGCGCGTGATCCGGTCGGTGAGCGGCCGCTGTACTACGGCTGGTTCCAGGGCCAGTTCCTGTTCGCCTCGGAAATGAAGGCGCTGCAGGCCTTCGCCGGCTTCGCGCCGAGCATCGACCAGGATGCGCTGAGCCTGCTGCTGCGCCACGACTATGTGCCGGCGCCGCACACCATCTACCGGGGCATCCACAAGCTGGTGGCAGGCGCGATGCTGCGCGTCGATCTGGATGACCACGCTGCCGGCGGTTCCAGCCAGGCGACGGAAGGGGGGACGCGCTACTGGTGTGCACGCGATGCGATGCAGCGTGCGCTGCAGGAGCCCCTGCAGCCGACGCCGAGCCTGGAACAGGCCACCGACCAGCTGGAAGCCGTACTGCAAAAGGCCATTGCCGCACGCATGCATTCGCCATTGGCGTGTGGCGCGTTCCTGTCCGGCGGCACCGACTCGTCGCTGGTGACCGCGATGATGCAGGCCCAATCGACCTTGCCGATCGAGGCGTGGACGGTCGGTTTCGACGATCCCGGCCATGACGAAAGCGATTGGGCCTCGCAGGTCGCGCGCCATCTGGGCGTGCAGCATCATCTGCACCGGATGGATGCGCGGCAGGGCCTGGACCTGCTGCAGCGGCTGCCGCAGGTCTGGTGCGAGCCGTTCGCTGATGCCTCGCAGCTGCCGACCCTGCTGGCCAGTGAACTGCTGGGTGCGCGCAAGCCGGTGGCGCTGACCGGTGACGGCGGCGATGAGCTGTTCTTCGGTCACCCGAGCTATGGCCGCGCGCTGCGCAATGCACGCCTGTGCGGTGGCCTGCCGGACTGGGTGCGCGACCTGGCACGGCGCAGCGGCAACCGCATGAACGTGGAGCGTGGCCGCCTCGGCGGTTGGCGTGCGCTGGTGGCCGAGGTCGCTGCCAACGATGTGGAAGGGCATTACCTGCAGCGGGTCACCCGCTGGCGCCAGCCGGCGCAGGTGGTGCTGGGCGCGCGCGAACCGATCACGATCTTCCAGCAGCAGGACACTGCGCTCCCGGCTGAGGCGCGTATCCAGCTGCTGGATTTCCGCATGGACCTGGCCGAGGGCATTCTCGCCAAGGTCGATCGTGCCGGCATGGCAGCGGGCGTTGAAACGCGTGCGCCGCTGCTGGACATGGAGGTGGTGCGCTTGGCCTGGCGCCTGCCGCAGCATCTGAAGTACCACGACGGCGAGCACAAGCGGATTCTCAAGCACCTGCTGGCACGCTACCTGCCCGAGCCGCTGGTGTACCGCCCCAAGCGCGGTTTCGGTCCGCCGATGGCACGTTGGTTGGCAGGCCCGCTGCGCGATTGGGCGGAGGCGCTGCTGGATCCGCAGCTGCTGCGCAACCAGGGCTGCTTCGATGCGGCGCGCGTGCGCGGTATCTGGGAAGCGTTCCTGCGCGGCGAGCGCAAGTGGCACACGCACCTGTGGAACGTGCTGATGTTCCAGGCGTGGCACCAGCACTGGCACGGTGGTCGCGGGCGCTGAGGTTCCTTTGCGGTGTGTTCTGCGTGGCGTGTGGCGGATTCGTTCTGCGTGGCGCAGGGCGGAGACCCTTGCGTACGAATGTCCTCCGGCGCCGGCCGTTGGCCGTCACCTCCCCCTTTACTTCGTACGCAAGGGCCTCCGCCCTGCGTTCGGAGTTCGTCGGTGCCTCATTGAAAAGTTGCCATGAGCACTGAGCTTTAGCTGCCGTAAGCCGAGCCTCGTCGGGGCGGGCAGGGGCCTGGGCAAAGTAAAGGAGGAGGTGACGGCCAACGACCGGCGCCGGGGGACATTTGCCCAGGCCCCTGCCCGCCCCGGCGGGGCCCATCAGCTCGCAGGAAATCCAGACGAGGAAGCGCTCTTGAATCCAGACAACGGGCAAAAAAAGACCCGGCAGAGGGAGGGATCTGCCGGGTCCGGATTGCGTGGGGGGAGGGACCCACGCAATGAGCGTTGCGTCGCGTCAGTGGTTGTTCGCGTCCGCCGTTGATTCGTTGTAGCCCTGTGCCAGTTCGGACCAGGCCTTGCTGGCCTGCAGGCCGAGCCCGACCATGTCCTGCTGGGCCTGACCCAGCCGCTGCAGGTTGTCCTGCCACAGTTGCGCGCCCTTGGAGAGCGTACCGGCCGCGTCTTCACTGCGGGCCAGTTCGCCCAGCCAACCGCTGGTCGCGGTCAGGTTGCGCTCCATTACCTTCAGCTGCACGCCGAACATGCTTTCCGCGTTCTCCAACGCCAACCGGTTCGCGCGCGTTGCCGCGGCGGCGAGCTGGCGGGTGGCATCACTGAAGCGATCGCTGAAGGCGGCGGCCATGGGGCATCAGGAAGTGGCTTGATGCATTGCAGCATACGCCCTTGATGCCGCATTGCAACAAAAATAACAAAGGCGCCCAAGGCGCCTTTGAAAAACCTTTCAGATCAATGGGTTGATCAGATCTCGGGGCCGCGGTAGCGGCAGCCCGACGTGCAGGTTTCGTGCACGGTGATCTCGCTCAGCGCTGGCAGGCTGGGCTTGAGTTCGTTCCAGATCCACACCGCCAGGTTCTCGCTGGTCGGATTCTCCAGGCCGGGGATGTCATTGAGGTAGTGATGGTCCAGGCGGTCGTAGATCGGCTGGAAGGCCGCCTTCACGTCGCCGAAGTCCATGATCCAGCCGGTCTGCGCACCCGGCTCGCCCTCGACCTTCAGTTCCACCCGGAACGAGTGGCCGTGCAGGCGCGCGCACTTGTGCCCCGGCGGCACGTTGGGGAGGCGGTGCGCCGCCTCGAGCATGAAGACTTTGAAGATTTCCATGGCGCGATTGTACGCCGCAGGTGGCCGGCCATCCTGAGCGGATGTTGGCCTTTCGTGAAGTGACTCTTTCCATCCGGATGAAGAGATGATAGTTTCTCTTATATCCGTATGAAGAGATGTTATTGGCCGGACCCCGGCCAGGCATGGACTACTGCGGAACTTCGTCGTCCTTACCACCTCCCCACATCGTCATGCCCAAGCACACCCTGCTCGTGGCGGCCCTGGCCGTCGCTCTGGCCGCGCCTTTGCCTGCCGCCGCCGAAACCTCCGCCGACGCCAGTGGCGAAGCCAGCACCCTGGCCGCCGTGCGCGTCACCGGTTCCAACATCAAGCGTACCGACACCGAGGCCTCCAACCCGGTGCAGGTGATCGGCCGGCAGCAGCTGGAACAGACCGGCAAGGCCACCGTGGCCGATGTGCTGCGTTCGATCTCGGCCAACACCGGCAACGCCAGCAACGAAACCACCAACAACGGTTGGGCCTCGGGCTCGGCCGGCATCGGCCTGCGCGGCCTGTCGCAGAAGAACACGCTGGTGCTGCTCAACGGCCGCCGCCTGGCCAACTACGGCTTCCCGGCCGGTGGCCTGTCCGACACCTTCGTCGATCTCAACGCGCTGCCGCTGGTGGCCGTCGAGCGCATCGAAGTGCTCAAGGACGGCGCCTCGGCGGTGTACGGCTCCGATGCCGTGGCCGGCGTGGTCAACATCATCACCCGGCAGAACTTCGAAGGCGCCGAGATCGGCGGCAGCTTCGGCGGTGCCGACCAGGGCGGCCTGCACGAGCAGAACCTGAAGTTCGTCGGCGGCCTGGGTGATCTCGACACCGATGGCTACAACATCCTCTTCAGCCTGCAGGGGTACAACCGTGAGCGCCTGGACCAGGACGAACGCAACCTGACCAGGAGCGGCATCTACACCGACAAGCCGGGTGGCCGCTGGAACGGCTGGTCGGCCAAGGGTGCGCGCTACCTGGTCAACGGCGTGTCGGTACCGATGCTCGACGCCAACGGCAACTGCCCGGCCGGCACCACCCGCGTTGCCAGCGCGCCGATTGATGGCCTGTCCGGTGACACCTGCGGTTTCAACCAGGCGCCGTTCACCACGCTGATCCCCTCGACCAAGCGTTACCAGGCCTATGCCAACGGCACCTTCCGCCTGAACGACAACGTCGAGGCCTTCGGCGAAGTGCTGTACAGCCAGATCAAGAGCGCCGCGTGGTTCGGCAGCAGCCCGTTCTTCACCCTGGAAAGCGGCCGCTTCGCACTGAACGCCAACAGCGGCCTGGCCGAGCCGGTGTCGTCGCTGCTGCCGGCCAACAATCCGTACAACCCGTACGGCCGTGCGATCCCGATCGAGTACACGTTCTTCGACCTTGGCGGCACCATCAAGACCAACCGATCCACGGCCTATCGCGGCGTGTTCGGCCTGCGCGGCACCACCGCCAACTGGGACTGGGAAGTGGCTGCATTCGGTGCGCGCAGCAGCGAACGCGAGAGCGTGTCCGGCGGCTTCGCCAACCGCTGGGCGCTGGCCGATGCGCTGGCCACGGGCAGCTACAACCTGCTCAACCCGGCGGCGACGCCGCAGTCGGTGCGCGACTCGATCAACATCGCCACGCTGCGTCCGGCCGAATCCAAGCTGCAGGGCATCGATGCAAAGATTTCCGGCAGCCTGGGCCACACCTGGGCCGGCGAGATCGGCTTCGCTGCCGGTGCCGAGTGGCGCCGCGAGAAGCTTGATTCCAACAACCCATGGCAGATCGATGCCGGCCTGCAGGTGCGCCCGGCCATCGCCGAAGTGCACGGCAAGCGCCAGGTCAGTGCGGCCTATGCCGAAGTGAACGTGCCGCTGGCCTCGACGCTGGAGCTGTCCGCCGCCGCGCGTGCCGACCATTACGATGATTTCGGCGATGCCTTCTCGCCGAAGATCGGCCTGCGCTGGCAGCCGCTGGACTTCCTGCTGGTACGTGCATCGGCCTCGAAGGGCTTCCGTGCGCCGTCGCTGTCGGAGAACTCCAACAGCACCAGCATCGCCTACGGCAGCGTGGTCGATCCGCGTGATCCTGACGTGCCGGGCTCGCGGCAGAACCCGACCTTCTTCACCGTCGGCAACAACGCGCTGAAGCCCGAGCGCACCAGGAGCGTGAACTTCGGCGTGGTGCTGTCGCCGTGGGCCAACACCAACCTGAGCGTGGACTACTACCGCATCCAGCTGGACAACCTGGTTGGCACCAACAACACCCAGACCCTGGTCAACGACAACGTGGCCGGCGCGGTGCAGCGCGATGAACGCGGCAAGCTGCAGGCGGTCTACAACCGCTACCAGAACCTGAGCGAGCTGAAGACCTCGGGCATCGACGTCGAGCTGCGCCAGCGCATCCCGACCGCAGCACTGGGTGACTTCACCGTGTCCTCGGCCTACACCCACGTGCGCGACTACCGCCGCCCGACCGTGGTCGGCGGCCCGCTGGTGGATTACGCCGGCAGCAACCTGGGCGCGACCCTGCCCAAGGACAAGGCCACCACCACGCTGGACTGGAAGTACGGTGATTTCAACGCCGCCGTGACCTGGTACTACACCAGCAGCTACCGCCAGGAAGCCAGCACCGCCGCCAAGGCCGTGCAGCAGCGCGTCGGCAGCTACAGCCAGTACGACCTGTACCTGGCCTACACCGGCATCGACAAGCTGACCGTGTACGCAAAAGTCCAGAACCTGGCCGACAAGACGCCGCCGTACGACGCCTCGTTCCCGGGCATCCGCGCGCCGTACGACTTCAGCCAGTACGACCTGCGTGGCCGCTACTTCACGCTGGGCTTCGATTACCGCTTCTGATCCATCCGCCGCGGCCGGTCACCTGAAGGGACCGGCCGCGCGACTGTCTGCCGTTGTGTTCCAGGGGAGTCACCGTGTCCTTGCATCGCCGTGCCGTTCTTCCGTTGCTGCTTGCCGCCGCCACCGCACTGTCCTCGCCGCAGCCGGTGCAGGCACAGAGCGCGTACTTCTTTCCGCAGGTCACCGACGCAGCGGCGTTCGATGCAGCGGTGCCCACGCCGGAGCAGTTCCTCGGCTACCCGATCGGCAGCCGTTACACCCGGCACGACCAGCTGGTGGCGTACTTCCAGGAACTGGCGAAGCGTTCCGACAAAATCAGCGTGCGCGAGATCGGTCGCAGCTATGAGGGCCGCCCGCTGCTGATCGCCACCGTCACTGCTGCAGGCAATCATGCGCGGCTGGAGCAGATCCGCCAGCAGCACGCGACCCTGGCCGATCCGGCGCAGCCGCGCAGCGCCGCCGGTGACAGCCCGGTGGTGGTATGGCTGGGCTACAGCGTGCACGGCAATGAGACGTCCAGTGCCGAAGCGGCGATGCTGACCGCTTACTACCTGGTGGCCAACCGCAGCGCGGAAACCCAGCAGTGGCTGCAGCAGGCGGTGGTGCTGTTCGACCCGGCGCAGAACCCGGACGGCCGTGATCGTGCCGCCAACTGGCACAACGCCTGGGCCTCTGACCCGGCCTCGGCCGACCCGGCCGACAAGGAGCACGTCGAGCCGTTTCCGCAGGGCCGCACCAATCACTACTTCACCGATCTCAACCGCGACTGGCTGGCCCTGACCCAGCAGGACTCGCGGCCGAAGGTGGAAGTGTTCCACCAGTGGTACCCGAACGTGCAGATCGACTTCCACGAAATGGGCAAGGACAGCACCTACTACTTCGAGCCTTCGCCGAAGAGCATGCACAGCCCGCTGATTCCGGCGGCATCGTATGAATTCAACAAGACCCTGGCCAAGTACCACGCGCAGGCGCTGGATGCCTTGGGTTCGCTGTACTACACCGGCGAGAATTTCGACAATTTTTCGCCGGTGTACGGCTCCACCTACCCGGACTTCCATGGCGCTGTCGGCGTTACCGTCGAGCAGGCCAGCTCGCGCGGTCGCGTGCAGGAATCGGTGAATGGCCTGCTGACCTTCCCGTTCACCATCCGCAACCAGGTCGCCACCGGTCTGGGCACGGTGCGCGGCGCGGTGACCGAACGCAACGGCCTGTTCGACCTGCAGAAGCAGTTCTTCCAGAGCGCGTTGAAGCAGGCTGCGCAGCAGCCGGTGAAGAGCTTCGTGTTCGGCGACGCGCATGACCCGGCACTGACCCGTCGCCTGCTGGAACTGTTGCTGTTGCATCGCATCGAGGTGCGCGCGCTGGATCGTGCAGTCACTGTCGATGGGCAGCGCTTCGATGCCGGCAGCGCCTACGTGGTGCCGGTGCAGCAGGCGCAGTTCCGCCTGGTGCATTCGATCTTTGCCGAAACGCCGCCGATCAAGGGGGATGTGTTCTACGGCAGCACCAGCTATGCGATCGCACCGGCCTACGGTGTGGCCTTCGCCGGCAGCCGCAGTCGTATCGATGGTGGCGCCCGCGTGGCCGCGCTGCCGGAGGAGCAGGGCGCGGTCTTGGGTGGCCAGGCCGGCTTCGCCTATGTCATCGACTGGCGCGACTACAACGCCGGGCGTGCGCTGGCGGTGCTGCAGGCCAAAGGTTTGAGCACACGCGCAACGTTCCAGCCATTTACCGCTTCGACTGCACAGGGCGAGGCCGATTTCGCCGCTGGCAGCATCGTTGTTCCGGTGGCCGGGCAACCGCTGCAGGGCGCGGCGCTGCGGGATGCGGTGAGTGCTGCTGCACGCGATGCCGGCGTACGCGTACATGCATTGTCCAGCGGCCGCAGCCGCGAAGGCATCGACCTCGGCAGTGATGGCGTCAAGGCGCTGCGCAAGCCAGCGGTGGCACTGGTGATGGGCGAGGGCGTGGCCGCCACCGAGATCGGCTCGGCCTGGTTCCTGCTCGACCAGCAGCTGCACCTGCCGGCCAGCAAGCTGGACCCGCAGCAGCTGGGCAAGGTGCCGCTGGACCGCTACACCACGATTGTGTTGTCCGGCGGTACCTATACGGGCGTCGATGCCACGGCAGTGGCTGCACTGAAGCGCTGGGTGCTGGCCGGTGGTTCGCTGGTGACCTACGGCAGTGCCTCGAAGTGGGCGATCGAACAGAAGCTGGCCGACGGCGAGAAGCTCGGCAAGGAAGAAGACGCTGCTGACGAAAGCCGCCGCGCGTTCGGCGACCAGCGCGACATCGCCGCGATCGAGCGGGTGAGCGGCAACATCCTCAGTGCCGATGTTGATACCAGCCATCCGCTGGCATTCGGCGTGCCGCGCCGGCAGCTGGCGATCAACAAGGAGAACACGGTGACGCTGCAGCCGAGCACGAATCCGTTCTCGACGGTGGTGCGCATTGATACGCCACCGCGGGTGAATGGTTACCTGTCCGAGCGCAACCGTACGCGGGTGGCGGGCAGTGCATGGTTGCTGGTGTCGGCGCAGGGGCAGGGCAATGTGGTGCTGTTCGCCGATGATCCGGCGCATCGCAAGTACTGGCACGTCACGGATCGCCTGCTGATCAACGCGATCTTCTTCGGGAATCTGGTGAATCCGAGTAAAGCGCGGGGTTGAGGCGTTTGGCGCCGAGTCGTTGTTGTGCTTGGGAGGCAGGGGGCCTCAGCCAGGACACGCCGTGAACCCATCCATGGGGGCTCGATGGCGCCATCCTTGGCGCCAACGGTCCTGGCTGAGGCCCCCTGCCTCCCATGACAGTTTCCTGCGGGCGCGGACGCATCAGACCCCAAGGCGGGAGCAAGGGCAAAAGCAAAGGCAAAGGCAAAGCCAGGAATTGCGGCTTCGGCTTTTGACTTTGAATTTGAATTTGAATTTGAATTTGATCTTTCTTCTCCCGGCTACCCGGCGGGAGAAGAAGGCGCGGGCAATGCTTGAAGCGGATGGGCGTGGGGCCAGCGCAAAACCGTGAGGCGCATGGATGCGCCGACCTAGCCCCCATGGATGGGTTTACGGCGTGTTTTGCGCTGGCCCCACGCCCATCCGCCCTCAGCGCAGCACACCGCCGGCTTCTACTCACGGTAGCCAGCAACAAAAAAGGACGGCGCGTCAGCGCCGTCCCTCGATAAGCCCCCGCGCAGCGGGAGACGTCATCCACTTCAGCTGGGATCAGCCGGCGCGACCGCCGCCGTTGCCACCCTGGCCACGACCACGGCCACCACCATTGCCACCACCGCCACGGCGCTGGCCCTGGCCGGCACCGGCACGCTGCTGGCCATTGCCACCGCCCTCGCGACGGCCGCCTCCGGCCTTCTTCGGGCCGGCATGCGCATGGCGCGGCGCATCGCCGTGCGGACGGCGTGCGTGGCTCTTGCGCGGTGCGCGCTCGCCGGTATCGTGCTCGGCCTTGCCCGGTGCGCTGTTGCCCCAGCGGATCGGCGTCTGCAGCTCGAAGCCCGGCACGTCGCGGATGTCCATGTCGCGGCCCAGCAGGCGAGTGATCGCACGCAGCAGCTTCACTTCGTCCTGCGCCACCAGCGAGATCGCCTGGCCGGTGGCACCGTTACGGCCGGTACGGCCGATGCGGTGCACGTAGTCCTCGGCCACCATCGGCAGATCGAAGTTGATCACCTTCGGCAGCTCGTTGATGTCGATGCCGCGCGCGGCGATGTCGGTGGCCACCAGCACGGTCACGCGACCGGCCTTGAAGTCACCCAGTGCACGCAGGCGCTGGCCCTGGCTCTTGTTGCCGTGGATCGCCGCGGTCTTGATGCCGGACTTTTCCAGGAACGTGGCCAGCTTGTCGCTGCCGTGCTTGGTACGGGCGAAGACCAGGGTCTGCTCGCGGCTGTCCTGCGCCAGCAGGTGCAGCAGCAGGTCACGCTTGCGGCTGCCGTCGACCGGGTGCACGCGGTGGGTGATGGTCTCGGCCACGGTGTTCTTCGGCGTCACCTGGATCTGTTCCGGGTTGCGCATGAACTCCAGCGCCAGCTGGCGGATGTTGTCCTCGAAGGTGGCCGAGAACAGCAGGGTCTGGCGGTTCTGCTTCGGCAGCTTGGCCAGGATGCGCTTGATCGACGGCAGGAAGCCCATGTCGAGCATGCGGTCGGCTTCGTCCAGCACCAGCAGTTCAATGCCGGACAGGTCGATGCTGCGACGCTCCAGGTGGTCGATCAGGCGGCCCGGGCAGGCCACCAGCAGGTCCACGCCACGGCGCAGGATGTCCAGCTGGTTGCCCATGCCGACGCCGCCGTAGATGCAGGCGCTGGGGATGCGCAGGTACTTGCTGTAGCCGCGCAGGCTGTCGTGCACCTGGGTGGCCAGCTCGCGGGTCGGGGCCAGGATCAGCGCGCGCGGCTTGCGCGGGCCACTGCGCACTTCCTGCGAGGCGGTGCCCAGGTGCTGCAGCAGCGGCAGGCCGAAGGCGGCGGTCTTGCCGGTGCCGGTCTGTGCGCCGGCCAGCAGGTCGCGACCGGCCAGCGCCAGCGGGATCGCCTGCTGCTGGATCGGGGTCGGGTTTTCGTAGCCCTGCTCGGCAAGCGCACGCAGCAGGAAGGGCGCCAGGCCCAGCGATTCAAAAGACATTGAGATTGCTCCAAGTACAAGAAACGCCTGTCCAAACGGACAGACGGGGGCAGATCAAACTGATCGGCTGACTCGGAGCGTTCCCGTGAACCGCGCTGCGAGAATTGGGTGCAGCCGGCACGAAGCGCAGGCTGGAATGCGTGACGAACGGCGTCGGAGTGGGGGCGGGCGAAGAGGGCGGACCCTGGTCGCCGGCGATCCCGGAGGGAAACGGACGGCCGCTGCAGACCCCGCAAGTCTAAACGATGTTTGAGACTTCACGCAAAAAGGCCTGTTCAGGTAAGGGGCTCTCTGCAGGGCTGCGCCCTGCACCCGCAGACGCCCGAGCCAAGGCCAGAGCAACGTCAGAAGCCGGGTTCCTGCGGGTAGGCGGGGTGGGTCCGGTGGCAGGGGACGCTGCAAGTACGTCCATGTAAGCTCGGTCGCCGCATCCATGCGGCTCACGCCCCTGCCACCGGACCCACCCCGCCTTCGACAGTTTCCTGCGATCTGTCGGAATGGCATGGGGTCAGATCCGTTACCCGCAGGAAAACGGATCTGACCCCGGAATTTCATTCGATATCTGACAGATTTCATCCACGCATGGCGTGGACCTACTGACCACCGGCCTACTGTCGAAGGCGGGGTACTGTGGGTTTGCGGGGTGTGAGCGGCATGGATGCCGCGACCAAGCCCCCATGGACGGGTTTACGGCGTCCCCGCAAACCCACAGTGACCCGCCATCCCACGAAATGCCCGCTGTTGCTGTTGCTTCGGCTGTTGCCCTGGCTTGACGCAGGTGCAGGGCTGCAAGCCCTGCCGACCCCCCACTACGGTAGGGTGGACCGATGCCGCGCTGCAGCTTGGCGCCGCCGCAGATTTGATTACACTTGAAACTTGTTTGCCCACGACTCCGGACACCCACCCATGAAGCTTGGTTCTTTGAAGGAAGGCGGCCGCGACGGCACCCTGATCGTCGTCTCGCGCGACCTGCGCCACGGCGTGCGCGCCACCGGCATTGCCGCCACCCTGCAGCAGGCCCTGGAAGACTGGAGCCACATCGCGCCGCGCCTGAACGCCCTGTACGAATCGCTCAACGCCGGCGACGCCGATGGCGTGTTCGACCTTGACCCGCAGGCACTGGCCGCGCCGATGCCGCGCGCCTATGAGTTCGTCGATGGCAGCGCGTACCTGCCGCACGTCGAACGCGTGCGCCGTGCCCGTGGCGCCGAGGTGCCGGAGAGCTTCTACACCGATCCGCTGATGTACCAGGCCACCAGTGCCGGCTTCCACGGCCCGAGCGATGCGGTCAAGGTGGTCAGCGAGGACTACGGCATCGACCTGGAAGCGGAGATCGTGGTGATCACCGACGACGTGCCGATGGCCGCCACCCCGGAGCAGGCGGCGGGCCATATCCAGCTGGTCGGCCTGGTCAACGATGTCTCGCTGCGCAACCTGATCCCGGGCGAGCTGGCCAAGGGCTTCGGCTTCCTGCAGTCCAAGCCGCGTTCGGCGCTGTCGCCGGTGTTCGTCACCCCGGATGAGCTGGGTGCGGCCTGGCAGGACAGCAAGGTGCACCTGCCGCTGCTGACCCACATCAACGGTAAGTGGTTCGGTGCGCCGGAAGCGGGCGTGGACATGCAGTTCAACTTCGCCGAGCTGGTCGCGCATGCGGCCAAGACCCGTCCGCTGGGCGCCGGCACCATCGTCGGCTCGGGCACCATCGCCAACGAAGACACCAGCAAGGGTGCATCGTGCTTCGCCGAGCAGCGCGTGGTGGAAACTCTGCGCGACGGCAAGCCGAGCACACCGTTCATGTCCTTCGGCGACGTGGTCCGCATCGAGATGCTTGATGCCGCGGGCAACAGCATCTTCGGCGCGATCGAGCAGCGCATCGAACAGGCGGCCAAGCCCTGAGCATGGAGGCGGCGATGGAGATCCTGGTTGACGACGGCCCGGTCGACGACGGCATCGTGCTGTACACCTACTGGCGATCCAGCGCCGCCTACCGCGTGCGCATCGGCCTGGAGCTGAAGGGCCTGGCCTGGGAGGCCCGGCCGGTGCACCTGGTCCGCGAGGGCGGCGAACAACACCTCGACGCCTATCGCACGCTCAATCCGCAGCAGCTGGTGCCGACGCTGCTGCATGACGGTCAGGTGCTGACCCAGTCACTGGCGATCGTGGAATACCTGGATGAGCGCTTCCCGCAGGTACCGCTGCTGCCGGCCGACGCCGCCGGCCGCGCGCGGGTGCGGGCGCTGGCCCAGCTGGTGGCCTGCGATATCCATCCGATCAACAACCTGCGGGTGATGCAGTACCTGGAGCGCGACCTGCAGCTGCCGGCCGACGCCCGCGCGCAGTGGACCCTGCACTGGATGGCCGAAGGCTTCCAGGCCATGGAAACGCTGCTGGCCAACAGCGGTGACACAGGCACGTTCTGCCACGGCGATCGTCCGGGCCTGGCCGACCTCTGCCTGCTGCCGCAGCTCTACAACGCACACCGCTTCGGCCTGGACCTGACGCCGTACCCGACCCTGCGCCGCATCGAAGCGGCCTGCCAGGCGCTGGACGCGTTCGACCGCGCCCGCCCGGAAAACCAGCCCGACGCCGCCTGAACCCAAAAAAAGGGGGCGGAGGGGATTACGTCGTAAATGCATATACGACTTAATCCCCTCCGTCCCCTTCTTGCAGCAGTTGCGCGAGATCATCGCGGAACAGCGCATAGGCTTGTTCGCGACGGGCGCCATCGCCCTGCCGCAGCACCCACGCCGGATGCACGGTGGCGTAGCCGCGGGTGCCGTCCTCCAGCGTGTGCCAGCGTCCACGGTCGCGTGACAGATTGACATCACGGCCAAATACCGAGGCTGCCGCGGTTGCGCCGAGGCAGACGATGACCTGCGGCCGCACCCGCGCGATCTCGCCCATCAGCCATGGCCGGCAGGCCTGGATGTGGCGGCTTTCCGGACGCTTGTGCAGCCGGATCTTGCCGCGGCGCTCATGGTGGAAGTGCTTCACCGCATTGGTCAGGTACAGTGCCGCGCGATCGATTCCCAGTTCAGCCAGCGCACGGTCCAGCAACTGGCCGGCCGGGCCGGCGAATGGCTGGCCGCGCAGATCCTCGACGTCGCCCGGCTGCTCGCCGACCACCATGATCCGGGCATCGACCGGGCCTTCACCGAACACCACCTGCGTGGCCGCTTCCCACAGCGGGCATTGGCGCCAGCGCCCGCGCAGGTATCTTCCGTTGCGGTGCCTGCGCGGGCCGGTCATGCATTTCCTGCACGCGATCGCCCGCATCGCGCACCAGGCGCGGCAGCAGCTGCGCCTCGGGCAGGTGGCGCCAGTACTTGGCTGGCATCTCCTGCATCATCATCCGGGTATTGAGCCGGGCCGGATTGAAGATGCTGGCGTAATAGGTCTGCCACAACGCCTCCCGTGCATCCTCTGCCGGGGCGTCCTCGCGCCGTGCGCCGGGGCCGAAGGCCAGCGCTTGTCCATCCCATGCCACGCTGCGTGACGGCGTCAGTATGGCCCAGTGCATGCCGGTGAAGCGACGCGCGAAAAACGGCGCCACCCGATCGACGATGTGGTGCTGTGGCTCGAACCACGCGATGAACGCCTCGGGCTGGCCGGGCACCTCGCGGAAGCGCACGTACGCCTTCATCTTGTGGGTATCGCGGCGAACGGCCTGGGCGAGCGCGGTTGCGCGCAGCACGTCGGTATCGGCGGGATTCGACAGCACCGAGCGCTCGCCATGGGTGATGCGCCACAGCAGCCGGTACAACAGGGCCATGCGCTGCATATCGCGGTGGCACAGGCAGGTGGCCGCCAGTTCAAGGAAGTCGCGCGGTACGTTCGGCACGCCGGCATCGGCCAGCACGGGCGCGGAGCTGACCGCCGGCGCATCCAGCAGTGATGCGTCGCTGCCCTCCAGCCAGTCGAGCTGGTCCGGTGCGATGCCGCGCAACAGGGCATCGCGCGCACCGTTGCGCCAGGCCTCCAGCGACCACGGCGGGTCCACCCGCAGCGACCAGCGCTGTGCGTCAGGCTGGCGGTGGGGCATCGAACAGCGATCCCTGACGGGGCGGTGGGGCCAATTGGGCGCGCAGCGCCGCCGGATCGTCCAGCGCCCTGCGCGGGTGGTGGTCGGCCAGCAGCACGAATGGCAGCAGTTTGCTCATCGGCGCCTTCAGGCGTGCCACATCGGCAACCCGCAGGCGACCGTGGCGGCGCGCCATCAGCACCCGCTTCACATTGCGCACGCCCAGCCCGGGTACGCGCAGCAGCATTTCCTTCGGCGCGCGGTTGAGATCCACGGGGAAGCGTTCGGGGTGGCGGATCGCCCAGGCCATCTTCGGGTCGATGTCCAGATCGAGCATGCCGGCCTGGGTGGTATCGGTGATTTCATCCACGCCATAGCCGTAGAAGCGCAGCAGCCAGTCGGCCTGGTACAGGCGGTGCTCGCGCTGCAGGGGCGGCGGCTGCAGCGGCAGCTGGCGGCTGGCATCCGGAATCGGGCTGAAGGCGGAGTAGTACACCCGGCGCATGCGGTAGTTGCCGTACAGGCTGTCGGCGCTTGCCAGGATCTGCTGGTCGTTGGCCCCGTCCGCGCCGACAATCATCTGCGTGCTCTGCCCGGCCGGTGCGAAGCGGGGAGGGCGCGGGCGTGCGCTGCGGGTGGACACCGGCGCGACCACCGCTGGCACCTTGCGCGCTTCCTTCGCTTCCTCGATGCGCCAGCGCAGCTCGCCCATCGCACCGCGGATGGACTGTACGGTCTTCTCCGGTGCCAGCGCGCTCAGCCCGGCTTCGGTGGGCAGCTCCACGTTGATCGACAGCCGGTCGGCGTAACGCCCGGCGCTGGCCAGCAGTTCCGGCGACGCTTCGGGAATGGTCTTGAGGTGGATGTAACCGGCGTAGCGGTGTTCCTCGCGCAGTTGCCGTGCTACTTCCACCATCTGCTCCATGGTGTAGTCCGCATTGCGGATGATGCCGCTGGAAAGGAACAGGCCCTCGATGTAGTTGCGCTTGTAGAAGTCCAGGGTGAGCGCGACGACCTCGTCCACGCTGAAGCGCGCACGGGGCACGTTGCTGGATACCCGGTTCACGCAGTACGCGCAGTCGTAGACGCAGAAGTTGGTCAGCAGGATCTTCAACAGCGAAACGCAACGGCCATCCGGCGTATAGCTGTGGCAGATGCCCATGCCTTCGGTGCTGCCGATGCCGCCGCTGGCGCGTGAGTCGCGCTTGCCCGAGCCGCTGGAGGCGCAGGAGGCATCGTATTTGGCGGCGTCAGCCAGGATGGCGAGCTTGCGGATGGTTTCCATTGCGGAAACCTACGGATCGGCGGTCTCATTGGATGAGACCGCCCCTGAACCCTTCAGGTCAGAACCCGTGGGTGATGCTCGGCGCGCCGGCCGAGAAATCCGCGTACGGGTCGTGTTCGCCGCTGCTGCCTTCGGACAGACGGAACTTCAGCGCCAGGCCATCGCGCGAGTCGGCCGCGCGCAGGGCCTCCTCCTGCTCGATGGTGCCAGCCTTGGCCAACCGGAACAGGCACTGGTCGAAGCTCTCCATGCCTTCCTCCAGCGAGCCTTCCATTGCCGCCTTGATCTCGTGCACCTGGCCACGACGCAGCAGGTCGCGGATCATCGGCGTGTTGATCAGCACTTCGGTGGCCGGCAGGCGACGGCCTTCCTTGTTCTTCACCAGGCGCTGGCTGATCACCGCACGCAGGTTCAGCGCCAGGTTCATCAGCACGTTCTTGTGCGCGCTTTCCGGGAAGAAGTTGAGGATGCGCTCGATGGTCTGGTCGGCGTTGTTGGAATGCAGGGTGGCCAGGCACAGGTGGCCGGTCTCGGCGAAGGCGATGGCCGCCTCCATCGTCTCCGCGTCCAGGATCTCGCCGATCAGGATCACGTCCGGCGCTTCACGCATGGCGTTCTTCAGCGCGTTGTGGAAAGCATGGGTATCCAGCCCGACCTCGCGCTGGTTGACGATCGACATCTTGTGCTTGTGCAGGTACTCGATCGGGTCCTCGATGGTGAGGATGTGACCGGTGGTGGTGCTGTTGCGGTGGTCGATCATCGACGCCAGCGAGGTGGACTTGCCGGAACCGGTGGACCCCACCACCAGCACCAGCCCGCGCGGGGTCATGATGACGTCCTTCAGCACCTGCGGCAGGTTCAGCTCCTCGATGCTCGGGATGCGGCTGCGGATGGCGCGGATGACCATGCCGACCTCGCCCCGCTGCTTGAACACGTTGACGCGGAAGCGCCCGGCATCGGGCAGGGCGATGGCCATGTTGAGCTCCAGCTCGCGCTCGAACTGCGGCACCTGGCCTTCGTCCATCAGCGAGTAGGCGATCTTCTTGACCATGCCCGGCGGCAGGCCGGTGTTGCCCAGCGGATAAAGCTTCCCCTCGATCTTGATGTAGACCGGTGCTCCGGTGGTCAGGAACATGTCCGAAGCGTTCTTTTCGGTCATCAGCTTCAGGAAGTAGCCGATATCCATTGCGAATTTTCCCCAACGAAACGGCCGACGCCCGTTGCCAGCACGGTGTCGGCTTGACGACAATGGCCGTGAACCGACAACCGGTACGGCCTCCCCAATGAAACGACTTAGCTTCGCACGAATGCGCCATGGCCTGTATGTGATGGCGTTTGCATTCGCACTGTCTGCCCCCGCCTGGGCGCAGGACGGCGCACTGGAACTGGCCCAGGCCCGGCAGGCGGTCGACAAGGCCACCCAGGCCGATGCCGACCAGTACGCCCCGGACCTGATCGGGCTGGCCCGGCAGGGGCTGGAGCAGGCCCAGCGCGCCGCCGGCGACCGCCGCGAGCGCAAGAACGCCCCGGCGATCGCCCTGCGCGCCGCTGCCGATGCCGACCTGGCCCGCGTCCGCAGCGAGGAAGCCACCGTGACCGCGCAGCTGCAGCTGCGCCGCAACGAGGTCAACCAGCTGCAACGCCAGCTGTCGACCGGGGAGGACCGCCGGTGAAGCCGATGACTGCCGCAACCCTGGCCGCGCTGCTGGCGCTGCCGCCCCTGTCCATGGCCGCCGACAACCCGATGGTGGCGCAGCTGAGCCAGCGCCTGATGGCCATCCAGGCCAATCCCGACACCGCTGAGCTGGGCGCCTTCGAGCGCATGCAGGCCCAGCAGGCCATCGCCACCCTGGACAAGGCCAAGCGCCGCGACCAGGAGCTGGCCACCTACCTGGCCGAGCGCCGGGTGGAGATCGCCGAGACCGCTGTGCGCACCGCCCTGGCCGCGCGCGAGGTCGACCGCCTGGAGCGGACCCGCAGCGACCTGCTGATCGAGGCCAGCCGCCGCGACGCCGCCCGCGCCCGCCAGGAAGCCGAGCAGCTGCGCATGCAGGCGCAGATGCAGGCGGAGGAGGCCGAGCGCCTGCGCCAGGCCGCCGAGGCCGAAACCCTGGCCCGCCAGGACGCCGAGAACGCCCTGACCAGCGTGGCCGGCAAGCAGCAGCAGCGCCTCAGCGCTGCCCAGCAGAACGCCGCCAAGCTGGCCCGCGAGGAAGCCGAGCTGGTGTCCGGTCAGAAACTGCCGGCCTCGAAGTTCGATGGTCGCGGCGAAGTCTTCACCTTCCGTGGTGACGCGTTCACCGCCGGCGCCTCCAGCCTGTCCGGCGGGGCCCGCAACCAGGCCAAGGCGTTGGCCGAATACCTGAACATCGGCAAGAAGGGCCGCCTGCGCATCGAGGCCTACGACAACGCGAACGGCGTAGGCCAGAAGCGTGCCGAAGCGCTGCGCGATGCGCTGGTCGCGGCCGGTGTCGCCAGCAACCGGATCCAGCTCGCTGGCAAGAAGGCGGCCTCCACCCAGGCGCGTTCGGCCGAGGTCATCATCGCCCCGTAATTGCTTGATATTGTTTGTTTTTCGTTGCGATGAGCATTCAGCCTGAACCCCGCCCCGGCGGGGTTCGGTCTTTTTGCCGCAGGGGTCTTGTTCCCCGCCTTGAGCAGGCGTAGGGTCAATCGTCCGGGACGCAATGCCGCGGACCGGACGATGGGAGGGCCGGGCCGATGCAAACAGGGCGCGAACCGCAGCGAATCGACGTGCGCAGGCCAGTGCCGCAGGTCGTTGCAGGCGTCCAGGTGGCCATCGACCGGCGCTCCTCCATGAACAACGCCCCGTGCCTTGCGGCCGGGGCGTTCGTGTATCTGTCGAAGGAGGTCCATCATGTTTGAAGATCAGCCCCAGAGCGAGATCGACGCCCGTCGCGCGCGTGATCCGGAGTTCAGGGCACTCCATGACCAGCACCGCAAGTTGAACAAGAAGTGCATGGACGCGGAGTTGGGTGTGCTCCCGATCGATGATGTCACCCTGGGTCGCATGAAGCGCGAAAAGCTGCTGGCCAAGCAACGACTTCTGCGAATGTACGAAACACCGCTCCCAACGACGTCCCCCACGCTTTGACGCACCCCGTCACGCCCGGAACGGCGTGACCCGGCCATCGATGGCCCCGCCGGGCGCTTCTGCCCCGGCATCGCGGCACCGCCGATGAGGCGGCCGCGCCAAGGCACCACAAGCGGTGGTGCCTTGGCCTGCAGGCACGACTCACCGATGCGGGCGGTACCGGTCTCCTCGTCGATCCGGGGCCGTCCGCATCTCTTTTTTACGGCGGGCACGCCGCTGCCGCAGCGACCTGACTTTCATCGCCATCCGTCGGATAATCATCGGTCCGGCCCTGCGTGGCGCGAACCGAAAGTCCTCCGAATGCCCATCCATTCTTCCGTCCTCGAACTCATCGGCCAGACCCCGATCGTCAAGGCCCAGCGCCTGGACACCGGCGTCTGCGAGCTCTACCTGAAGCTGGAGAGCGCCAACCCGGGCGGATCGATCAAGGATCGCATCGGCCTGTCGATGATCGAAGCGGCGGAGAAGCGCGGCGACCTGAAGCCTGGCGCGACCCTGGTCGAGGGCACCGCTGGCAACACCGGCCTGGGCCTGGCCCTGGTGGCCCAGCAGAAGGGCTATAAGCTCATTCTGGTCGTTCCCGACAAGATGAGTCGGGAAAAGATCTTCAACCTGAAGGCGATGGGCGCTGAAGTGCGTCTGACCCGCTCGGACGTGGCCAAGGGCCACCCTGAGTACTATCAGGATCTGGCCAAGACCATTGCCGAGCAGACCCCGGGCGCGTACTTCATCAACCAGTTCGGCAACCCGGACAATCCGGCCGCGCATGAATTCGGTACCGGCCCGGAGATCCTCGAGCAGATGGGCGGCGACCTCGATGCCATCGTGTTCGGCTGTGGCAGCTCCGGCACCATGACCGGCCTGTCGCGCGCCTTCGCCAAGCTGTCGCCGAAGACCGAGCTGGTGCTGGCCGACCCGGTTGGCTCGATCCTGGCCGAGTACATCAACGACGGCAATCTGAACGACAAGTCGGGCAGCTGGCTGGTGGAGGGCATCGGCGAGGACTTCCTGCCGTCGATCTCCGACTTCAGCCGCGTCAAGAAGGCCTATGCCATCAGCGACGCCGAGAGCTTCCACACCGCGCGCGAACTGCTGGGCAAGGAAGGCATCCTGGGTGGCTCGTCCACCGGCACCCTGCTGGCCGCCGGCCTGAAGTACTGCAAGGAGCAGACCACGCCGAAGAAGGTGCTGGTGCTGGTGCCGGATACCGGCAACAAGTACCTGTCGAAGATGTACAACGACTACTGGATGCTGGACAACGGCTTCCTGCAGCGCCCGCAGCATGGCGACCTGCGCGACCTGATCCTGCGCCCGTACGGCCAGCGCGACACTGTCGTGATCGGACCGAACGACCTGCTGACCACCGCCTACCAGCGCATGAAGCTGTACGACGTGTCGCAGCTGCCGGTGATGGACGGCGACCAGTTGGTCGGCATCGTCGACGAAAGCGACGTGCTGCTGCATGTGTATGGCGATGAGGCACGTTTCCGTGACACCGTCGCCACCGCCATGGTCAGCAAGCTGGACCGGCTGGACGTGAAGTCGCCGATCGAGGCGCTGTTGCCGGTGTTCGACCGCGGCCAGGTGGCGATCGTGATGGACGGCGACACTTTCCTGGGCCTGATCACCCGTATCGACCTGCTGAACTATCTGCGCCGTCGCGTGCAGTAAGCCGCTGATCGCAGACGTTCGCTGCTGAATCCCGGTTTATCCGCGTCAAAGGTCGTTAAGGCCGCGCTGGTAGACTTCCGCACCTTCGATGGCGCCGCGTGTCGGCGCCCCTCAGGAAAGAACATGTCCAACGCTACTTCCCAGGATCGCGCCCTGGCCCTGGCCACGCTGGCCATCCACGGCGGTCAGTCGCCCGATCCCAGCACCGGCGCGGTGATGCCACCGATCTACGCCACCTCGACCTATGCCCAGTCCAGCCCGGGCGAGCATCAGGGCTTCGAGTACTCGCGTACCCACAACCCGACCCGCTTCGCCTATGAGCGGTGCGTGGCGTCCCTGGAAGGCGGCACCCGTGGTTTCGCCTTCGCTTCGGGCATGGCGGCCAGCTCGACCGTGATCGAACTGCTGGACGCCGGCAGCCACGTGGTGGCGATGGACGACATCTACGGCGGCAGCTTCCGCATGTTCGAGCGTGTGCGTCGCCGAACCGCCGGCCTGGACTTCAGCTTCGTCGACCTGACCGACTTGGCCGCGTTCGAGGCAGCCATCACGCCAAAGACGAAGATGGTCTGGATCGAGACCCCGACCAATCCGATGCTGAAGATCGTGGACATCGCTGCGGTGGCCGCCATCGCCAAGCGCCACGGCCTGATCGTGGTGGTCGACAACACCTTCGCCTCGCCGATGCTGCAGCGCCCGCTGGAGCTGGGCGCGGACCTGGTGCTGCACTCGGCCACCAAGTACCTCAATGGCCACTCGGACATGGTCGGTGGCATGGTCGTGGTCGGCGACAACGCCGAACTGGCCGAGCAGATGGCCTTCCTGCAGAACTCGGTGGGTGGCGTGCAGGGCCCGTTCGACAGCTTCCTGGCCCTGCGTGGCCTGAAGACCCTGCCGCTGCGCATGAAGGCGCACTGCGCCAACGCGCTGGCCCTGGCCCAGTGGCTGGAAAAGCATCCGGCGGTGGAAAAGGTGATCTACCCGGGCCTGCCGTCGCACCCGCAGCATGAGCTGGCGACCCGCCAGATGGGCGGCTACGGCGGCATCGTCTCGATCGTCCTCAAGGGCGGTTTCGAGGCGGCCAAGCGCTTCTGCGAGAAGACCGAGCTGTTCACCCTGGCCGAGTCGCTGGGTGGCGTGGAAAGCCTGGTCAACCACCCGGCGGTGATGACGCACGCCTCGATCCCGGTCGCGCGGCGGGAACAGCTGGGCATCAGCGATGCGCTGGTGCGGCTGAGCGTGGGCGTGGAGGAGCTGGGGGATCTGCAGGTGGATCTGGAACGGGCGCTGGGCGGGAACGTCTGAGAATGGGCATCCTTTCGGTCTTCGGCAAGCACCGATCGCTTGCCTTCGAGCTGACCCAGCGCGAGGTTCTTGGGCGCTACCGCGGGGCCAGCTTCGGTCTGCTGTGGTCGCTGATCAGCCCGTTCCTGATGCTGCTCGTCTATACCATGGCCTTCGGCTACATCATGAAAGGCCGCTGGCCCGGATCGACCGGATCGACCACCGACTTCGCCCTGATCCTGTTTGCCGGCCTGACCGTGCACGGCTTCTTTGCCGAGTGCTTCACCCGTGCACCGCAGCTGATCGTCAGCAACACCAGCTACGTCAAGCGCGTGGTGTTTCCACTGGACCTGCTGGTCTGGAGCATGGCGTTCTCGGCGCTGTTCCACCTGCTGATGAACATGGTCGTACTGCTGATCCTGCACTTGTGCGTGAAGGGCAGCGTCCCACCTACCGCGGTGCTGCTGCCGGTGGTGGTGTTGCCGCTGGTCATCCTCACCGTGGGCGTAGGTTGGATCGTTTCCGCGCTGGGTGTGTACCTGCGCGACATCGGCCAGATCGCCGGCGTCATTGCCACCGCCATGCTGTTCCTGTCCTCGGCCATCGTGCCGCTGGATTCGGTGCCGGCCAGCTACCGCATCGTGTTCGAGCTCAACCCGCTCACCTTCATCATCAACCAGGTGCGTGAAGTAGTGATCTGGGGACGCCTGCCGGACTGGACTGGCCTGGCCATCTACACCGTGATCGCTTGCGTGGTCGCCGTCATCGGCCACCGCCTGTTCAACAAGCTGCGCGTGGGGTTTGCCGATGTCCTCTGAAACTGCCCTGGCCGAGACCGTCATCCAGGTCAACGGTGTCGGCAAGTCGTATCACATGTACGAACGGCCCTCGCATCGCCTGTGGCAGGCCCTGGCTGGCAAGCGCAAATCCTTCTACAAGGATTTCTGGGCGCTGCGCGATGTGAGCTTCTCGGTCCGCCGCGGTCAGACGGTGGGCATCGTTGGCCGCAACGGATCGGGCAAGTCGACGCTGCTGCAGATGATCGCCGGCACCCTCAACCCTACCGAGGGCAGCATCCAGGTCAAGGGGCGCGTGGCGGCGCTGCTGGAACTGGGCAGCGGCTTCAATCCGGAGTTCACCGGCCGCGAGAACGTCTACCTCAATGCTACGATCCTGGGCCTGTCGCGAGCCCAGATCGACCAGCGATTGGAGAGCATCCTCGCCTTCGCCGACATCGGTGAGTTCATCGATCAGCCGGTACGCAGCTATTCCAGCGGCATGTCGGTGCGCTTGGCCTTCGCGGTGATCGCCCATGTCGACGCCGATATCCTGATCATCGATGAAGCGCTGGCCGTGGGTGATGCGTTCTTCTCGCAGAAGTGCATGCGCTTCCTGCGTGAGTTCCAGAAGAACGGCACGCTGCTGTTCGTCAGCCACGATGCCGCCGCCGTCACCAACCTGTGCGAGAACGCGGTGTGGCTGCAGAACGGCCGCATGCGCCTGTCGGGCACCTCGCAGGAGGTGGTCGAGGCGTACATGACCGAGCAGCACGTGGTCGGGCGACGTGAGGTGGGTGGCGAAACCATCGTGGTCGAGAAGAAGCAGCGCCGCAGCACCGCTGAATCTCCGGACTTCCGCCGCGAGCAGTTCCGCGACGAGGGCGTCGTCAACCGCATCGCGCTGTTTGAATTCGATCCGGACAATGTCGGGCAGGAGTTCGGCGCGCAGGGCGCGCGCATCGTTGACGTAGCCATCCGTGGCGATGACGGCAGTGCACTGACGCTGGTCGAGGGTGGCGAACTGGTCACCCTGCAGGTGGCGGTGAAGCTGGAGGAGACGCTGGGCAACCTGATCGTCGGCTTCTATGTGAAGGACCGGCTGGGACAGCGCCTGTTCGGCGACAACAGCTACTTTGCGTGCAAGGATGCCCCGGTTGGCGGAGTAGCTGGGCAGACGGTGCGGGCGACGTTCCAGTTCCGCATGCCCGTGATGCCCTCCGGGTCCTACATGATCGATGCTGCCGTCGCCTCCGGCGACCTGCATGACCACACGCAGCAGCACTGGATCCACGATGCCCTCGAATTCCGCGCGCTGGACGAAACCATGCGCTTTGGACTCATCGGCATCCCGATGCTGAATATCACCTTGCAGAACAACGATGTCTGAGCGGCCCCTGTGCGCGCTCGACCTGAGGGAAGTGGAAGATGGCAGACGAGTTGATCATTGAAGGTGCGGCGGATCCGACCGCAGCCATTTTTCGTCACGGTGCAATGTTCACCCGCCCGGAGTTTCTGGAGACATCGGGCTGGCTGGAGCATGTTCCGTTTGCATTCTGGGTGATCCAGGCGCATCGGCCGTGCTCGCTTGTCGAGCTCGGTTCCCACCGTGGCATCTCGTATTTCGCGTTCTGCCAGGCGGTCAAGGAGATGGGCTTGGACACGCGCTGCCATGCGGTCGACACCTGGGAAGGTGACTCGCAGGCCGGTTACTACGAAAACGATATCCATCGCAGCGTCGTCGAGCGCAACGAACGCAGCTACGCTGCGTTCTCGACCCTGCTGCGGATGACCTTCGACGACGCGCTGGACGAAGTGCCCGATGGCTCGGTCGACCTGCTGCATATCGACGGCCTGCACACCTTCGAGGCGGTCTCGCACGACTTCACTACATGGCTGCCGAAGATGTCCTCGCGCGGCGTGGTGCTGTTCCACGATACCAACGTGCATACTGAAGGCTTTGGCGTCCAGCGCTTCTTCGCGCCGTTGCGCGAGCGCTATCCGAGCTTCGAGTTCCTGCATGGCAATGGCCTGGGCGTCATCGCTGTGGGCGGCGACATTGGCGAGACCATGAGAGCACTGTTCGCCAGTGCTGGCGTGCCGGCCGCCGAGGCCTTGGTCCGTGGTGCGTTCTCACGCCTGGGCGCAGCCTGCACCGATCGCGTTTGTGCCGAGACTGCCGAGGCCGAAGCATCGCGGCTGGGCTCGGAGAAGGAATCGATCTACGCCTGGGCACTGTCGCTGGAGTCGGAGCTGGAAGGCTCCAAGCGCAACTACCAGCGCCTGGAAGGCGAGTTCGACGAGCGCACGCGCTGGGCGCTGGAGCTGGACCAGATCGTCCAGGCCAGCGGTGGCCACAACGCCATTGCTGAATTGCGTGAACGCAACGATGCGCTGGAGGCGCAGCTGGAACAGGTGCGGGGCGAGAAGGCGGACGTCGAAGCTGACCTGCGACGGCACCAGGAGGCATCGCAGCACGAAGCGGCCGAGCTGCGCCGATTGCTGCAGACGGCTCATGAGACCGCTGCCAGCCGTTCGGAAGTCAGCCGTGAGCTGCAGCGGCGCTCTGGTCTTGCCTTCCGGCCCGGTGCGGAAGGCACCTCCGAGCTGGAAGTGCAGCGCGTCATCCGCGAATACGACGAGCAGCTGGAGAGCCTGAACGATGCTTTCACAAAAGTGCTCGCTTCCAAGTCCTGGCGCATCACGCGCCCGATGCGCTTCGCTTCGCGCCTGCTGCGCGGGGATGTGCCCGCCATTATCGCGTCGCTGCGTGCAAGTGGCTTGGCGCGCTACCCGCTGCTGGCACCGCTCGCACGCCCGGTGCGGGGCTGGCTGCTGCGCCATGACAAGGGTCAGGTCGAGCCGCCTGCCGGCCTTGCACTGCCGTCAGTGGTGGAAGACCCGGACGAAGTGCTGAAGACCCTGTCCTTCCCGGAGCATGAATTGCCGGAAGTCAGCATCGTCATTCCCACCTACGGCAACCTGCCGCACACCCTGGCCTGCCTGCGCTCGATCGCTGCGCATCCGCCGGCAGTGAGCTATGAAGTCCTGGTGCTGGAGGATGCCTCTGGCGATCCCGAGATCGAGAAGCTTGTGCCTGTGCCGGGCCTGCGCTTCCATCACAACCCGCAGAACCTCGGCTTCCTGCTGTCCTGCAACCAGGCGCTGGAACTGGCCCGGGGCCGCTACACCTATTTCCTCAACAACGACACCGAAGTACGTCCGGGCTGGATGGACCAGATGCTGGACGTGTTCCAGCGCATGCCCGACTGCGGCATGGTTGGTTCCAAGCTGGTCTACCCCGACGGCCGCCTGCAGGAAGCCGGTGGCATCATCTGGCGGGACGGCTCGGCCTGGAACTACGGCCGCCTGGATAACCCGGCCGACAGCCAGTACAACTACCTGCGGCCGGTGGACTACTGCAGCGGCGCGAGCCTGCTCATTTCCAGCGCGCTGCTGCGTGAGCTGGGCGGCTTCGATCCCGAGTTCGTGCCGGCCTACTGCGAGGACTCGGATCTGGCGTTCCGCGTGCGCAAGGCGGGTTACCAGCTCTACTACTGCCCGACCTCGGAAGTCGTGCATTACGAGGGTATCTCTCATGGCACTGATACCGGCAGCGGCATCAAGGCCTACCAGATTGCCAATCAAAAGAAGCTGCGCGAGCGCTGGCAGGACGAGCTGGCACGGCACGAAGCCAATGGCGAGCACGTGGTGCTGGCCCGCGACCGTGCCTGGCAGAAGGAAACCGTGCTGATCGTCGATCACTACGTGCCGCAGCCCGATCAGGATGCCGGCTCGCGGACCATGATCGCCTTCATCGACGCTCTGCTCGCGCGTGGCTGCGTGGTCAAGTTCTGGGCTGACAACCTGTACTTCGATCCGATCTACACCCCGCCGCTGCAGGCGCGTGGCGTGGAAGTGATGTATGGCGGCCAGTGGGTGGGCGGCTTTGCGCGCTACCTGCAGGAAAACCCGCACGTGCGCACCGTGATGCTGTCGCGTCCGCATATCGCCGAGCATTACATCGATGCCGTTCGAAAGCAGCCGGGTGTGCGCAGCGTCTACTACGGCCACGACCTGCACTTCCGCCGCATGGACATGGAAGCCACCCGCAATGGTGGCAGCGATGGCGAGGCACGGTCGATGGAGCTGCTGGAACGGCGCATCTGGAAGGCCGTTGACCGCGTCCTCTACCCGTCGGCCGAAGAGGCACAGGATGTGCGCTCCCTGGAGCCGTCCGTCGATGTACGCGCGATCCTGCCGTACGCCTTTGACCACTTCAACGATGATGCTGTGCCCGAGCAGCGTGCCGGCATCCTGTTCGTCGCCGGCTTCGCCCACGGCCCCAATGTCGATGCCGCACAGTGGCTGGTCGAGTCGGTGATGCCGCAGGTCTGGGCGCGCCACCCCGGTGTGAAGTTGTCGCTGGTGGGATCCAACCCGACCGACGCCGTGCGCGCCCTGGCAGGCGATCACGTCGAGGTGACCGGTTTCGTCAGCGACGAGGAACTGGCCCAGCGCTACGGCGCCGCGCGCGTGGCCATCGTGCCGCTGCGGTTCGGCGCCGGCGTCAAGGGCAAGGTCGTCGAGGCCATGCAGCAGGGCCTGCCGCTGGTCACCACGGGTATCGGCGCCCAGGGCCTGGTCGGCCTGGAGGCCGTGGTTACTGTGGCCGACGAAGCCGATGGCCTTGCCGCTGGGCTGTTGTCGTTGCTGGAAGATGACGCACTGTGGCTGCAGCGTTCGCGCGCGGCAGCCAGCTACTGCCGCGGCCAGTTCTCGCGCGATTCACTGGGACGCGCGTTGGAATCGGCATTCGCAATGGAGAAGAAGGCATGATCGTTCGTTCGCGCGCGCCGCTGCGCCTGGGCCTGGCCGGCGGTGGTACTGATGTGTCGCCGTTCTGCGACCAGTTCGGTGGCTTTGTCATGAACGTGACCATCGACAAGTTCGCCTACGCGACCCTCGATGGCTCGCCGGATGGAATGGTCGAATTCCACGCACAGGATGCGGGCGCCTGCGAGCGCGTTGACCCGCAGGCCGTGGAGGCCGGCCCCGGCCCGCTGCAGTTGATGAAGGGTGTCTACCTGAGGGTCTGCAACGATTTCCTGCAGGGCGAGCGTCCAGCCATCCGCATCCGCGCGCATTCCGATGCGCCGCCTGGCTCCGGCCTGGGCTCGTCCTCGACGATGGTCGTCGCCCTGGTCACCGCCTTCGCCGAATACTTCGCGCTTCCGCTGGGCGAATACGAGATCGCGCAGTTGGCTTACCGTATCGAACGCGTTGACCTGCAGTTGTCCGGTGGCAAGCAGGACCAATATGCGGCGGCATTTGGCGGCTTCAATTTCATGGAGTTCTACGACGCCGACCGGGTGATCGTGAACCCGCTGCGCATCAAGGACTGGATCTGGTCCGAGCTTGAGGCAGGCCTGGTGCTGTACTTCACCGGCGTGTCGCGTGCATCGGCCAAGATCATCGACGAGCAGTCGCGCAACATCAAGGAAGGCAAGGCCAGTTCACTTGATGCAATGCATCGGCTGAAGGTCGAAGCCAGCCAGATGAAGGAAGCGTTGCTGCGCGGTGATTTCGAGCGGCTGGCGCAGGTGATGCAGTCCGGCTGGGAAGCCAAGAAGCTCAGCGCCAGCAGCATCTCCAACCCAATGATCGATGAGATCGAAGCGCTGGCGATGCACCACGGCGCGCGCGCGACCAAGGTCTCAGGCGCCGGTGGTGGTGGCTTCATGATGTTCCTCTGCGATCCGGCACATCGGGTCGACCTGGTGCGCGCGCTCGCGGGCGCTGGCGGCACCGTTTTTGATACACACTTCACCCACCAAGGTGCAACGGCATGGAAAATCGGATGAACGACTTCATCAAGGCCGAGTTCGGCAAGACGCTTGAAAACTTCCAACGCATGTCGGCGGATGTGGCGCTGGCGTCGCAGATAGAGCAGGCAGTGGCACTGTGCGTGGACGCGCTGAAGGCCGGTCGCAAGATCCTGTTCGCCGGTAACGGTGGCAGTGCTGCCGATGCGCAGCACTGGGCAGGCGAGCTGGTCAGCCGCTTCTACTACGACCGTCCGGGCCTGCCGGCGATCGCGCTGACCACCGACACCTCGATCCTGACCGCCATCGGCAACGACTACGGTTACGACTACACCTTCGCCCGCCAGATCGAAGCGCTTGGCCAGGAAGGCGATGTGTTCGTGGCAATCTCCACTTCGGGGCGTTCGAAGAACATCATGCGCGCACTGGAGGCCTGCGAAGCCAAGGGTGTGCGCGTGATCGGGTTCACTGGCGAGCACGGCGGCGACATGAAGGACCGCTGCGACATCTGTTTCCGCGTGCCTTCCAGCGAGACGCCGCGCATCCAGGAAGGCCATGAGTTCATCGGCCACCTGCTGTGTGCGCTGATCGAAAGCGAGATGTTCCCCCGCTGACATGGCTGCCGACGAGATCCTGATCCTGGCCGGCGGCTTCGGCACCCGGCTGCGCAGTGAAGTGCCCGACCTGCCCAAGCCGCTGGCTCCCGTGGCCGGGCGCCCGTTCCTGGCCTACCTGCTGGACCGCTACGCGGCCGCCGGCATGCGTCGTGCGATCCTGGCGACCGGCTATCTCGGTGATGTGGTGGAGCAGACCATCGGCGCCCGTTGGGCGGGCATGGACGTGGTGTACTCTCGCGAGGAGACCCCGCTTGGCACCGGCGGCGCGATCGCCGCCGCGGCACGGCTGGCGCAAGGTGAAGGGCTGCACGTCTGCAACGGCGACACTTACCTCGAGTACGCGCCGGGTGCGCTGGAAGCGGCTGCACAGGGCTTGCCGATGTCGATCGCGCTTGCGCGGGTGGACGATGTCTCGCGTTATGGCACGGTGGATGTCGAGCAGGGCAGGGTGCTGCGCTTCCATGAGAAACGCCCGGGTGGTGCCGGCCTGATCAATGCCGGCAGCTACTTCCTCAGCGCGCATGCGCTGGCCAGCCTGCCCGGCGAAGCTGCTTTCTCGTTCGAGAAGCAGGTGCTGGAGCCGGCTGTAGCCGCTGGGCAGGTTGGTGCGCTGGTGGAGACTGCCGCGTTCATCGACATCGGCGTGCCGGAGGATTTCCATCGCGCACAGACGTTGTTCGGAGCAGCCTGATGACGGTGCTGCCAAACGTGCCGGGCTTCGTTGCCGGGCCGATCGCGCGGCGGCCTGGCGCGCCAGTGCTGTTCCTCGATCGGGACGGTGTGATCAACGTCAACCACGGCTATGTGCATACCGCGGAGCGTACAGAGTGGGTCGCCGGTATCCTGCCGCTGCTGGCCGATGCTGCGCGCTTGGGCTACCAGGTTGTGGTGGTGACCAACCAAGCCGGCATCGCACGAGGCTTCTACAGCGTCGATGACTTCACCGACTATACGCACTGGCAGCACGAGCAGTTGCTGCAGGCCGGCGCGCCGCTGCTGGGCACGTGGTTCTGCCCGCATCATCCGCAGGCCGGCCAGGGTGAATTCAAGATTGACTGCCTGTGCCGAAAGCCCGAACCGGGCATGCTGCTGAAGGCGATCGAGGGGTTCTCGATTGATCCGGCACAGGCGGTATTCGTTGGCGACAAGATCTCGGATATGCAGGCGGGGGCGGCTGCAGGCATTGGGAAGCTGTTCCTGATCGCAGGCGACATCGGCAAGGGTGCTGCACCGCAGCAGGCCATCATGGTGCCTGACCTCGCCGCGGTGCAGCTTCAGCTGTAGCTGGTTCTCCACAAGGTCCGCCGGATGCCGTAGCCATCCGGTGCTGCTAGGATGCCCTTTCCATCCTTCCTGGAGAGGGTTGTGGCGCGCTTCAGATCTGTGTCGTCGACGGGTAACTGTCTGCTGTGCAATGAGCCGGCCACTGCCTTCAGGGTGGTTGATGGCGTGCAGTATCTTGAATGTGGCATCTGCGATTTCATATTCGCCGACCCGGTGCTGATAGCATCGGTTGATGCTGGCGAATCTGCCCGGGAGTACGACGAGGACTACTGGCGCTCCGAACTGCAGTCGGCACGTGACCGGTCTTTCGGGTCGTCGTTGGCAAGGTTGGGGGAAGCGTTGCTCTACTGCTCCATTCCCGTCCAGCGCTTCATCGATATCGGTACGGGCCCAGGGTTCCTGCTCGATGCGGTGCAGCGCTACCTGCCGAAGAATTCGCATTGCTTCTACGGCGTAGAGAAGTTTCCACCCGAGCCGGCGTATCGCTCCAGCCACGCGAATTACATGTGCGGCGATCTGGCCGACATCGGGATGACGTTCGAATGCGGTATCTGTGTGGAAGTCATTGAACATCTCACCCCGTCGATGGCGAGATCATTGGCGACCTCCCTGCGCAAGGTCGCCTCTCCGGGGGCCCTGTTTCTGTTCAACACCGGCCTGACCGAGTATGTGCGGACCGAGGATCCAGGCTACCTTGATCCATTCCACCGGGGGCACATCACCTGCTGGTCGGAAAGCGCTGCGCGCCGGCTGTTCGAGCCTCTGGGGTTCCGCGTGCTTCCGCTGCAGGGCAAGAGCTGGGCGTTCGTGGTCGAAGTCCTTTCCGACGATCCGCGGCAGCAGGTTCCGCTGGCTGATCGCATCTGGTCGGCGCCGCAGGCCAACGTCGATCTTTTGACCGATGAGGACATGGGAACGGTCATGCACATACTGGCCCGGGAGAGCGCCCGGGCCTACATCTAGTCCGTCCGGCCCTTTCTGCGGCGCTACCTCGAGGTCAGCCCCGGGGTGCGCGACCCACAGTGTGTCGCACTGTTACTATCTAGGTCCGGCTGCTGATGGCATCGCGGCGGAATGGCCATGTGATGGCATCGCGGCGGAATGGCCATGTACGTGCCTCCTGTTGCCCACGGATCCCGCCGGATCATGGGCCGCGTGGTCGCGGCATACAGGAAGCGGGGCCTTGCGGCGGTTTGAATCAATGGAGCAGTGTGTCGATGTTTAACAAGATCCTGGCTGTAAAGCCGGTGGTGCGCCTGGTGGACCTGGCGGCCATCGCAGCGATGACGTTTGCGCTGTCCATCTACTTCTATCATCCCTATTACTTCGGCGATGAGATGTTCTCCTTCAACTTCGGAGAGCACAGCGGCAACACCCTGATGGGGGTTTTTACCGGGCTGAACAGTTACAAGCCACGCATCGTCATGAACTTCATCTGGGCGGTCATCGTCTCCCAGGATCTTCCGCGCTGGATGACCATGCTGGTCAATTGTGCGGCATTGGCAGGATGTGCCGCGCTGGTCTACGGGATCGCGCGGGTGCATTTCAATGCTCGCCGAAGCGCTGCCCTGTTGGCTGCGGCGATGATGGTGGCGTGTCGTTTCAACATCATGCTGTACTTCGACTACGTATCGGGAACGGTCGAGGCGCTCAGTCTCCTGTTCCTGCTGGCCGGTGTTGCCGTGTCCATGCCCGGTCTGGTGTTCCTGCAGCACCAGCGCGCTTCCTGCCTGGCACTGGCGCTGCTGCTCTTCATCCTGGCGGTGTTCACCCATGAGCGCTACGCACTGGCGCTGCTGGGCCTGTCCGGCGTGGCGGTGCTGCGCTGGTGGCCCATGCGCAGGTCAGTCGGCGCCCGGCCCCTGGTATTCGCCCTGGTCACTGCTGTTGTTCCGCTCGGCCTGTACATCGTTGCCGTGAAAGTGCTGTCCAACCAGCCGGTGGCGATGGGTACCTCCGGACAGACTGTCAGCGTATCGCTGGACACAATGAAAGTGTCGACCACCTACCTGGTCAACCTTTTCCTGGGTGGCAATCACGGCCCACAGTATTTCGTTGGCATGTTCAACCATGCGGCGCCCCGCTACATGTATCTCTTTGTGCCGCTGGCCGCAGTCTCCCTGTTGGCCTGGTGCCTGCCGTGGCTGCGCCCGCAGTGGCGTTCGACGACCTACCTCATGCCGATGCTGGCCTTCCTGGCCGCCATTGTCGGCCTGGTTGCGATTGCGAGCCTGCCCGGTTCAGCGCGTCAGGAGGCCCGCTGGATGTACCCGGCCATGGCGTTCCTGCTGCTGTTTGTCTTTGCCGGCTATCGGCACCGGGCGCAGATCATCATCCTGTCGGTACTGGCCGTCACCCAGTTGTTCTACCTGTTCTTCGGCAGTATGTGGTCGATTGCCAGCATCACCGGCGCGCGTCTGGCCGTATCCATCAGCGATTCGCTGAGTACCCTGCGCCAGGCTGGAGACGGTGTGGTCGTAGCTGGGCCCGAGCCGGACATCAGCTGGGTGCTCGGTGAAGATGGCAAAGTCTATTGCCGCCTAAACCTGCCGAAGGGGCATTGCCTCTATCCGCGTGCCGAATTCAGCAAGGGTAATGTCAAGGAATTCAGCTATGGCCTTGTGGTGGGTGAGCCCAATCTGCGGGGCCGTCCGGGATTCAGCGTGATAACCGCTGAACAGGCCAAGCGTTTGATGGATCCTGCGGCGTTGCCAGCTCCGACCCATCAGCTGGGTGAGGGCAAGCAGTGGCCGGAATGGGTGGGCATTCCGGACGAACGGGTAAGCAGCGAGGGACTGGAACTACGCGGATTGTCGGAAATGACCCGTCGGCAGGCTGCTAAGGAACTTGATCGCCACATTGTCCTGTACACCGCCCAGTCTGCCGATGGGCAGCCCGGCAGGATGCGCCTGCAGATCAACTGGCATGGCGCGGACGGCGGGTTCATTTCGACCCAGATCGAAGTGGTGGATGTGGGTCTGGTGCCCCGTTCCTATCCCCTGCTGGCCGTTGCCCCCAGCGGCGCGACCCATGCCTATGTCTATGCGACGCTGCCTGACGACCACTCGGGTAGGGTGCTGCTGCGCAACATCGGCGTGGCCAATCCTTGATCGGCTCCCGAAGGGGGCTATGTTAAGATTACAAAGCCAATGCCCTGCGCCTTGGGGGCGCGACAACCGATCCGAGGCTTGGGAGCACAGGTGGTGTGGAACGTGGAGCGGGAGAAGATTGTTCGCCTCCTCAAATCCGAGAAGCTGCGATTCCTGATCGTGGGCGCGGGCAATACCGTGATCGGCTATGCCTGCTTCCTGCTGACGTTCGCAGTCATGGATCCCTGGGCAGGCCCGGTCGCCATTCTTGTCGCCGCCTATCTGGTTGCACTTCCCATTGCTTTCGTCAATCAGCGGGTGTTCGTGTTCCGTTCACGGGCGCCCTGGGTACGCGAGTTCGGCCGGTTCCTGCTGGCCAACTCCACGATCTTCGCAATCAATGTGGTAGCACTGCCGGTCTGCATAAGGCTCTCTGAAGGTGACCCGCGCGCCGTCCAAGGAGTGTTCGTGATGGTTTCGACTGTCGCGAGCTATTTTGCTCACAAGTATTTCTCTTTTTCCCGGTGACCCGATGCGTCGTATTCCGTTGTTGATTCCGAGGATGCCGTCTGCGGACAAGGTGTATCCGTATCTCCGAAAGATTGACCAGAATCGGATCTACACCAATTACGGCCCTTTGAACGCCGAGTTCGAGCAGCGCCTGGCCACCGAACTCGGCCAGGGGCTTGAGCCGGCCCATCTGACGACGGTCTCCAACTGCACCGTCGGCCTCGAGCTGGCCATCCAGGCGCTTGACTTGCGTGCGGGCGCGCGGGTCCTGTTGCCCTCGCTCACCTTCGTCGCCACGGCCACGGCGATTGTCAGAGTGGGGGCGACCCCGTTGTTCAGCGACATCGACCCTTCCGGCTGGTGCCTGACTCCGGCCATTGCCGAGGAGGCGCTGGCGCGGGGTGAGACCTTTGACCTGGTGATGCCGGTCAGTACATTCGGCAAGCAGCACGATGTCACCGCCTGGGACGATTTCAGCGCAAAGACCGGTATCCCGGTGCTGATCGACGCGGCAGGTGCATTCGGCAACCAGCCGATCGGCCGCACGACGGACGTTGTGTTCAGCTTCCACGCGACGAAGTCCATCGGCAGCGGTGAGGGCGGACTGATCGTGTCGTTCAATGCCGAGCGCATCCGGCGCATCCGCCAGTTGGCCAACTTCGGCATCGACGCCGCCCGCGGCGAGCTGATCGGACTGGGGACCAACGGCAAGCTCAGCGAGTATCACGCTGCAGTCGGGTTGGCGGCACTGGACGAGTGGCCCGACATCGTCGAGCAGCGGCGCGAGCTGCATGCCCGCTACCTGCGCACGCTGCAGCGGGCCTGTCCGAGCGTGGGGCTGCAGGATAAGGATCCCGATGGTATCTATCCGCTGCTTCCGGTGCTCCTGCCTGACGGTGTTGACGCACTGGCAATCGGTGGCGCATTGCGCGAGCAGGGTATCGATACCCGGCGGTGGTACTGCCCGCCGTTGCACGCGCATGGCGTGCTGGCCCATTTCGACCGCTCGGGCTCGCTGGATGTCACCGCTGCCATCGGCGATCGCATCCTCGGTCTGCCGTTCTTCGCCGGTATCACTGACGAGGAGATCGGCACCGTGGTGGATTCGCTCGCACGGGCGATTTCCACCGAGACCGCCGGAGTCGCCCAGTGAGCACGATCAGCTACGTCATTCCGGTTTATCACAATGAAGGTTCAATCGAGCTGACCTGGGCTGCGATCCGTGACCTGTTCGCCACCAGCCTGCCCGAACACGACTACGAGATCGTGTTCGTGAATGATGGCTCCAAGGATGGCTCCCATGCGGAGATGCTGCGTGTCAGTGCGCAGGATCCGCGCGTGCGATCGATCTCCTTCACCCGTAACTTCGGCCAGCTGTCGGCTACGTTGGCCGGCTTCGACGCCGCCAGCGGCGACGCGGTCATCAACATGTCCGCAGACATGCAGGATCCGGTCGAGCTGACCGCCGAGATGATCCGCAAGTGGGAACAGGGCAATGAAGTGGTCATCGCGCATCGTGCAGACCGCGAGGACAACTTCACTTCCTCGATGTTTTCCCGCATTGTCTACGGCATCCTGCGCATGTCCAACCCGAACATGCCGGCGGGCGGGTTCGATTTCACCCTGATGAGCCGCCGTGCACTGACGCTCTTCATGAGCATGAAGGGGCGCCATCGTTTCTTCCAGGGTGACGTGCTCTGGGCCGGCTTCCCGACCGCCTACATTCCGTACGTGCGGCGCAAGCGCGAGATCGGCAAGTCGCAGTACAACTTCAGCAAGAAGCTGAAACTGGCCTTCGATTTCATCATCGACGGTTCCTATCTTCCGATCCGTCTCATGTCCTTGTCCGGCACCGTACTGGCCATGTTGGGGCTTTGCTATGCCGTCGTGATCGCGGTTTCGCGCCTGTTCGACCTGACGCCGTTCTCGGGCTGGGCGCCGATCATGGTGGCGATCCTGGTGGTGGGCGGCATGATCATGTTGATGCTGGGTGTCATCGGCGAATACCTGTGGCGGATTCTCGACGAGATCCGTGCCAAGCCGATGTATATCGTCCGAGAAGATACAGCTGAAAAGGCTGCCATTTCCAAGAATGAGCTGGAGCAATACTGATGAGTAACAACGACGAGCGACTGGTATCGGTCTATTCGGCCGCCCTGAACATCGACGCTTCCCGCGTGGTCGATGGCCTGCTTTACAACAGCATTCCGGAATGGGATTCGATTGCCCACATGCTGCTGGTTTCGCAGCTTGAGAATGAGTTCGATGTCATGTTCGACACTGATGACATCATCGATATGAGCTCGGTCGCCAAGGCCAAGGAAATCCTGGCGAAGCACGGCGTCGAGTTCTGATATGGCCGGTTTGCTGGAAGGAAAGGTTGCCCTTATCACGGGGGCATCCCGCGGCATCGGAGAGGCAACGGTTCGTGCCTACCTTCAGCAGGGCGCACACGTTGTGGCGACTGCCCGGGACACCGCCGCTCTGCAGCCGCTACTCGACAGCGTGCGCACGAGCATGCCTGAGGCACGGCTGGAGGCGGTTCCGCTTGACGTGACCGATCCGGTTTCCGTGCGTGATGCCTTCCAGTCCGTGTTCAAGCAGCACCGCCGGCTGGACGTGCTCGTTTCGAACGCGGGCGTCCTGCAGGATGCCCTTATCGGCATGGTCACGCCTGAGCAGATCCAGCAGGTATTCTCGGTCAACACCTATGGCGTCCTGTACTGTGCCCAGTATGCGAGCCGACTGATGGCACGCAACGGTGGTGGCTCGATCATCAATCTTGCATCCATCATCGGCGTGAACGGCAACGTTGGCCAGGCGGTCTACGGTGGCAGCAAAGCGGCCGTGGTCGGTATCACCCTGTCGCTCTCCAAGGAGCTCGCGTCGAACAACATCCGCGTCAATGCGATCGCGCCAGGATTCATCGACACGGACATGGCGCGCTCCATCGGTTCGGAGAAATATGCCGAACGCGTTGCGTCAATCGCCATGGACCGGGTGGGTGCGCCGGCAGAGGTGGCCAACGTGGCAGTCTTCCTCGGATCGGATCTGGCGTCCTACGTGACCGGTCAGGTGATCGGGGTCGACGGTGGGATGCTGATCTGATGTTCGCCCGCGTACTAGAGCAGCACGGCGACCAGATTGCCGTGATCCTTCCCGGCGGAGAGTCACTGGCATACCGCGAACTGGCCGCGCGCGCGGACGTTGCGTGGGCTGCTGTCGATCCGGCCTGGGGCGTCATCGCCCTCGAATGCGCCAATACGCTGGACAACCTGCTGGCCTATTTGGGCGCCCTGCGTGCAGGGCAGCCCGTACTGCTGCTGGATGCCTCGTTGAACGACACACTGCGCGAGCAGGTGATTGATCATTACAGCATCAGCCACGTGCGCCGTCCTGATGGCCAGTGGCGTGCAACTGGCAGGCGCGCGGCCGCCGCTTCTGCTGAACTGGCAGTCCTGCTACCGACATCGGGTAGCACGGGATCGTCAAAGCTGGTGCGTCTTTCTGCAGGAAACCTGCAGGCCAACGCCCAGTCGATCCAGGATTACCTGGGGATCGACAGCGCACAGCGGGCAATCACCTCGCTGCCCATGCATTACTCCTACGGTCTGTCGGTGATCAACAGTCACCTGCTGGCCGGTGCGACGTTGCTGCTGACCGCCGAGTCCGTGGTTTCCAGGTCCTTCTGGGACTTTTTCCGGCAACACGAAGCGACGAGTCTCTCCGGTGTTCCGACCCATTACGAGATGCTGAAGCAGTTCCGCTTCGAGCGCATGTCGCTGCCTTCACTGCAGACCCTGACGCAGGCCGGAGGCCGCTTGGCCGAGTCGACCATCGAGTGGTTCCGCAATCTGGCCGAGCAGCGCGGCCAGCGCTTCTTCGTGATGTACGGCCAGACCGAGGCCACAGCCCGGATTTCCTATGTCCCCCATGACATGTTGGCCAGCAAGATCGGGTCGGTTGGTGTTGCCATTCCCGGCGGAATGCTATCGTTGGCGGACGAGCAGGGGCAGGCCATCGAGCAGGCCGGTGAGGTGGGCGAGCTGCGCTATCGCGGCGCGAATGTGATGCTGGGGTACGCCGAGGGTCCTGAGGATCTGGCGTTGGGCGACATCCAGCAGGGTGTGCTCAGTACAGGTGACTTGGCGCGTTTTGACGACGACGGGTACTACTACGTGGTTGGCCGCTTGAAGCGGATGATCAAGGTATTCGGCAACCGCTTCGGCCTGGACGAGATGGAGTCCAAGCTGCGAGCCGATGGCTGGGATGTGGTCATGACCGGACGCGACGACCTTGTTGTCGCGATCCTTGTCCGGCCTGAGGATGATGCCTGCGAGCGTCTAAGGCGGGATATCGCGGTGCGCTACAAGCTGAATCCAATCGCGGTGAGGGTGCTGCCGGTCGACGCCATTCCGCTGTCCTCGTCGGGCAAGATTCTGTATGCAGATCTCCTTCAACAGGCTGAGGCAGGCCAAGGGGCAGCCCGTGCAACGTGATTACTTTGACCTGCCTGTCTATGGCGTCGGGGCTGCCGAGAAGGAAGTCCTGCTCAAGCAGCTGCTGAGCAGCTTGACCGTGCATCATGCCGAGCACTGCACGCCCTATGCGCGCGTGCTGCAGGCCCACGGGCATACGCCCGGCTCGGAACAAAGCGTCGACCAGATTCCTTTCCTGCCCGTACGCCTGTTCAAGGAGTTCGAGCTGAGCTCGACACCGGCCGATCAGCGCTTCAAGGTCCTCACCTCATCGGGCACGACGTCTCAGACGGTCTCCAGGATCATCCTTGATCGCGATACGGCAGCTGCGCAAACGCGCGCGCTGGTGCTGATCATGCAGCAGTTCCTCGGCAAGGCGCGCCTGCCGATGCTCATCATCGATCATCCCAGTGTGGTGAAGGATCGCGCCAATTTTTCCGCGCGTGGTGCTGGCATTCTTGGCCTGTCCAACTTTGGGCGTGACCATACCTACGCATTGAACGACGATATGTCGATCAATCTCGAGGCAGTGGATGCGTTCCTGGAGCGACATACCGGCCAGCGCGTGTTCCTGTTCGGCTTCACCTTCATGGTCTGGAAGTACTTTGTCCAGGCGTTGAAGGGGCGCAGTGATCTGCCGCGGTTCAGTGATGCCGTACTCATCCACAGTGGTGGCTGGAAGAAGCTGCAGGATGAGGCGGTAAGCAATGAAGAGTTCAAGCGGTCGCTGGCCGAGTGTTTCAATATCGGCGCTGTGCACAATTTCTACGGCATGGTCGAACAGGTTGGCTCGATCTTCGTCGAGTGCGAGCACGGTCGCCTGCACTGTCCTGCCTTTGCTGATGTGAAGATCCGTGCGCCGAGCACGTGGGAGCCTCTGCCGGCGAACGTGCCAGGCCTTATCCAGGTGCTGTCGGTGTTGCCTACGAGTTACCCGGGCCATAGCCTGCTGACCGAGGACATCGGCGAGTGGACCGGCGTGGACGATTGTCCGTGTGGCCGCCTGGGCCGCACGTTCCGCGTGCATGGCCGGGTGGCGCGCGCGGAACTGCGTGGTTGCAGCGATACCCATGCTGCCGATGCAGCAACCGCCCCCCTTTGATGCACGCCCATGAGTAATTACGAGTCCCTTATCGCGACGGCCCCTGACCTGGAGGTCCTGGCTGAGGCCCCTCCGCTTCCCGCGTTCGCCGAGCCCTCGGTGGCATTCGTCGATGCTCTGTCTGCAGAACTGTTCCGCATGCCGGAGGCACGCAGTTATCCCGAGCTGAGCGCGCTGGCATTCTGGATGCGGCGCTCGAGCATCGTGCGGCTGAAGGAAGCTCATGGTCGCCGTCACGACGGTCATCTGTCAGTGGCACGCGGAACGGTTCTGCATTTCGCGCCTTCCAACGTGGACACGATCTTTGTCTACTCGTGGTTCATTTCGCTCCTGTGTGGTAACCGCAACATCGTCAGGTTGTCGACGAAGGCATCGGTGCAGACCGACCTGTTGGTTGCTGCCATCGGCCGGGTAAGCACGCGTCCCGAGCATGCCGAGATTGCCAGGCGCAGCCTGGTGGTGCGCTACGCGGCTGACGCCCGCACCACTGCATTGTTGTCCGCTCACTGCGATACCCGTGTTATCTGGGGCGGCGATGCGACAGTTGCGACAATCCGTCAGGTGCCGCTGCCAGCGACAGCGACCGAGATTGCATTTGCGAACAAGTTCTCACTTGGTCTCTTCGATGCAGCAGGCTGGGTCTCCGCCTCGCCCGAGCAGAAGACGCGCTGGATCGATGGCTTCTTCAACGATGCCTACTGGTTCGATCAGATGGCCTGTTCGTCGCCGCGGCTGATTCTCTGGATTGGCAGCCCGGCTCAGGTGGAGCAGGCGAGAGACAGCTTCTGGCTCGCACTGGAACAAAAGGTGCGGGAAAAGGGCGTTTCCTTCGGTGACGTCGATTATGTGAACAAGCGTATCGCGCAGGATGCGCTTTCCATCCAGGCCGATGTCAGCATCCCGGCAGCAAACGGCAACGATGTTGCGCGCCTGTGGCTTGAAGTGCCTGCGCTGCATGCCGATGCACACTGCGGCGCCGGACTCTTCTTCGAGTCCCGGATTGCGCATCTGAACGAGCTTCGTCCACTGCTTTCCCGCAAGGTCCAGACCGTTTCCTACCTTGGCATGCAGCCGGATCAGCTGCGTGCATTCGTGCGCGAGGCCCCGCTGGCTGGTGTTGACAGGTTCGTCCCCGTGGGAAGTGCACTTGATTTCAGCAACGTCTGGGATGGCTTCGATCTGATGACTGTGTTCACCCGCGAAATCACGATTGCCTGATCGGAATTGCACTTCCCAAACGGAGAACAGTGATGCCTTTGCTGAATGATCGCGCCATCGATTCGGTGGTGATTGCCGGTGCCGGCGGCTTCGGTATGGAAGTCTTTGACTATCTCATCGCTGAATCCCACAAGGGTGGGCCGAGGGTTGCTGGCTTCATCGACGATGGCGTCGGCAATCCGATTCCCGGTGAATTGGGGACTGAGCACCTCGGCGCAATCGCGGACTACCGCGCCGTGCAGGGGCAGGCCGTCGTGGTCGCCGTGGGTTCGGTAAGGGGGCGTCGGCATATCCTCGGGATGCTCGCGGAAGCCGGTGTCTACAGTCCGCCCTTTGTGGCTGGTAGCACGGTGTTGTCTCCGAACGCGCAGCTGGCCGATGGCGTGCTGGTCTGCCCATTCAGCGTGGTCAACCGGAATGCTGTGCTGGCGCGGGGCGTGGCAGTCAATGTGCACTGCAGCGTCGGACACGGGGCACGGGTGGGTGAGTTCAGCATCCTCTCGCCGTACGCCGCCCTCAATGGTGACGCCTCGATCGGCGATGGCTGCTTTCTCGGGACACGCGCGACGATCTATCCCAGGACCCAGCTGGGCGCCGGCTGTATCGTGGACAGCCACACTGGCGTACGCGCCAGCGCCGGCGATCGCCAGATGATTTCTTCGCGGGGTACCTACCAGGTGGTCGCGCTCCGGACCTGACGAACCGGAGCGCGAACCGGGGCGTTGCTCAGCCCAGCGCTGCTTCCAGCTCCGGCAGGAGCGCAAACAGATCCCCCACCAGGCCGATATCGGCGATCTCGAAGATCGGCGCGTCGCCGTCCTTGTTGATCGCGACAATCGTGCCCGCATCCTTGATGCCGGTCAGGTGCTGGATGGCACCGCTGATACCCACGGCCACGTACAGCTCCGGCGCGATGATCTTGCCGGTCTGGCCGACCTGCAGGTCGCTGGGCACGTAGCCGGCGTCGACCGCGGCACGCGAGGCACCCACGGCGGCACCGAGCTTGTCGGCCAGCTGGAAGATGACCTTGAAGTTCTCTTCCGAACCGACACCACGGCCGCCGGAGACCACGCGCTTGGCGCTCTGGAGGTCCGGGCGGTCGCTGGCACCGGCGGCCAGGCCGACGAAGCGGGTATGGGTCGGCAGGGCAGCGTCAACGCTGGCTGCTTCGATGGCGGCGCTGCCGCCCTGGGCAGCTTCCGGCCAGGACGCGGCGCGCACGGTGGCGACTACGATCTGGTCGGCCGGTGCTTCCACGGTGATGATCGCGTTGCCGGCATAGATCGGGCGCTTGAAGGTGTGGCTGCCTTCGACGCTCATCAGGTCGGAGACCTGGTTGACGCCGAGCAGGGCGGCCACGCACGGCATGAGGTCCTTGCCGAAGGTGGTCGACGGGCCGAACACATGGGTATAGCCCTTGGCCAGCTGCGCGATCTGCGGTGCCAGTACCTGGGCGATGGCCTGCGCGTTGGCGGCATTGGCCACGGTCAGGACCTTGGCGACGCCAGCGATCTTCGCGGCTTCGGCGGCGACGGCGGCCGGGTCGGCGGCCAGCACCAGCACGTCGATGCTGGCACCGCTGATGGCGGCGGCGGCACTGACGGTCTTGGCGGTGGCGGCGTTGAGCTTGCCGTCGTGGTGCTCGGCGATGACGAGAATCTTGCTCATTACAGCAGCCCCTTCTGCTTGAGTGCGGCAACCAGTTCGGCCGCGTCCTTGACCATCACACCCTTGCTGCGCTTGGACGGCGCGGCGTACTGGGTGGTCTTGAAGGTGTCGGCGGCTTCAACGCCGAGGTCGGCCAGCTGCAGGGTTTCCAGCGGCTTGGCCTTGGCCTTCATGATGTCCGGCAGCTTGATGAAGCGCGGCTCGTTCAGGCGCAGGTCGGTGGTGACCACGGCCGGCAGATCCACTTCCAGTGTTTCCAGGCCGGCGTCGACTTCACGGGTCACCGTGGCCTTGCCGTCGGCAATCTCCAGCTTGCTGGCGAAGGTCGCTTGCGGGCGGCCCCACAGCGTGGCCAGCATCTGGCCGGTCTGGTTGGCGTCGTCGTCAATGGCCTGCTTGCCGAGGATCACCAGGTCCGGCTGTTCCTTCTCGATCAGCTTGAGCAGGGTGCGCGACGCGGTCAGCGGCTGGATGGCCTGGTCGGTGACGACATGGATGGCGCGGTTGGCGCCCATGGCCAGGCCGTTGCGCAGGTGCGCCTGGGCGTCGGCCGGGGCGATGGTGGCAACCACGACTTCGCTGGCGATGCCCTTGTCGCGCAGGCGCAAGGCTTCTTCCAGGGCGATTTCATCGAAGGGGTTGGGGGACAGCTTGACGCCGTCAGTGACCACGCCGGAACCGTCCGGCTTGACCTGAATGCGGACGTTGTAGTCCACCACGCGCTTGTACGCGACGAGGATTTTCATCTGGTACGGGGTCCTTCAGTAACAGGGAGAACGTCCGGTCCTGGAACAGCAACCGGTTCGGGGGTGGGACCCCGATTCTAGCTGGCTTGGGGTGACCATGCGAATGCGTATGGTTATGTTGCGGCGCGGCAAAAATGCACTCCGCGAGCGCGTGTTCACGTCACGCAGGCGGTCGTGAAGGCCATCGGGATGTATCCTGTCACGCTGCGCTGGGGCGCCCGTGGGCGCTCCTTGGATGAATTTCGATCAGGAGAACAGGTAGTGCCCACATGGCTTGTCACCGGCGGCGCCGGATTCATTGGCGGTAACTTCGTTCTCGAGGCCGTCGCGCGCGGCGTCAAGGTCATCAACCTCGATGTGCTGACCTACGCCGGCAACCTGAAGACCCTGTCCAGCCTGGACGGCAACCCCAACCACCTGTTCGTGCAGGGCGATATCGGCGACCAGGCCCTGGTCGCGAACCTGCTGGCCGAACACCGGCCGGATGCCGTGGTGAACTTCGCCGCCGAAAGCCACGTTGACCGCTCCATCGACGGTCCCGGTGCCTTCATCCAGACCAATGTGGTGGGCACCCTGGGCCTGCTGGAAGCGGTCCGTGACTATTGGAAGGCGCTGCCGGCCGAGCAGGGAGCGGCCTTCCGCTTCCTGCACGTGTCCACCGACGAGGTGTACGGCACCCTGGGCGAGACCGGCAAGTTCAGCGAAACCACCCCGTACGCCCCGAATTCGCCGTACTCGGCGTCGAAGGCCGCTTCGGACCACCTGGTCCGTGCCTTCCACCACACCTACGGGCTGCCGGTGCTGACCACCAACTGCTCCAACAACTACGGCCCGTACCACTTCCCCGAGAAGCTGATCCCGCTGGTGATCGCCAAGGCGCTGGCCGGCGAGCCGCTGCCGGTGTACGGCGATGGCAAGCAGGTGCGCGACTGGCTGTTCGTGTCCGACCACTGCGAAGCGATCCGCACGGTGCTGGCCAAGGGCCAGGTCGGCGAGACCTACAACGTCGGCGGGAATTCGGAAAAGCAGAACATCGAAGTGGTGCAGGCCATCTGTGCGCTGCTGGACCAGCGCCGCCCGCGCGCGGATGGACAGCCGCGCAGCAGCCAGATCACCTACGTCACCGACCGCCCCGGCCATGACCGCCGCTATGCGATCGATGCCTCCAAGCTGAAGAACGACCTGGGCTGGGAACCGGCCTACACCTTCGAGCAGGGCATCACGTTCACCGTCGACTGGTACCTGGACAACCAGGAATGGGTCAACGGCGTGCTGGATGGCAGCTACCGCCTGCAGCGCATCGGCACTGCCGCCTGAGGCCGGGAGATAACATGACGCAACGCAAGGGCATCATCCTGGCCGGCGGTTCCGGCACCCGGCTGTATCCGATCACCAAGGGCGTCAGCAAGCAGCTGTTGCCGGTGTACGACAAGCCGATGATCTACTACCCGCTCAGCGTGCTGATGCTGGCGGGCATCCGCGAAGTGTTGATCATCAATACTCCGCACGAACAGGCGCTGTTCCAGCAGCTGCTGGGCGACGGTTCGCAATGGGGCATGGACATCCAGTACGCGGTGCAGCCGAGTCCGGATGGCCTGGCCCAGGCCTACCTGATCGGCCGCGACTTCGTCGCCGGCAAGCCGAGCTGCCTGGTGCTGGGCGACAACATCTTCCACGGCCACGGCCTGCGCGAGGTGCTCAAGCGTGCAGACGAACGCGTGCACGGCTCGACCGTGTTCGGCTACTGGGTGAATGATCCGGAGCGCTACGGCGTGGCCGAGTTCGACCAGAGCGGCAAGGTGATCGATCTGGTGGAGAAGCCGGAGAAACCGCGCTCCAACTATGCGGTGACCGGCCTGTACTTCTATGACGGCAAGGCCAGCGATTACGCGGCCGAACTGAAGCCGTCGCCGCGTGGTGAGCTGGAGATCACCGATCTCAACAAGCGCTACCTGGAAGAAGGCAATCTTCACCTGGAAGCGCTCGGCCGTGGCTATGCGTGGCTGGATACCGGCACTCACCAGTCGCTGCTGGAAGCCTCCAACTTCATCGAGACCATCCAGACCCGCCAGGGCCTGCAGGTCTGCTGCCCGGAAGAAATCGCGTTCGGCCGAGGCTGGATCAATGCCGAGCAGCTGGAGGCGCTGGCTGCGCCGTTGATCAAGAATGGCTACGGCCAGTACCTGCACACGCTCGCCCAGCGTGGAGTCGTTCCGTGAAAGTGATTGAAACCAAGTTGCCCGGCTGCGTGGTGATCGAGCCGGCCGTGTTCGGCGATGCCCGCGGTTACTTCTTTGAAACCTGGAATGCCGAGCGTTTCGCCGCGCTGGGCCTGCCGGATCGTTTCGTGCAGAGCAATGTGTCCACCTCGGCGCAGGGCGTGCTGCGTGGCCTGCATTACCAGTGGCCGCGCCCGCAGGGCAAGCTGGTCAGCGTGCTGGAAGGCGAGGTCTATGACGTGGCCGTGGACATCCGCCGCGGCTCGCCGACCTTCGGCCAGTGGGAAGCGGTGGTGCTGAGCGCTGAAAACAGGAAGCAGTTCTGGATTCCGGAAGGCTTCGCGCACGGGTTTGCCGTGCTCTCCGAACGTGCACTGTTCAGCTATCTGTGCACGGACGTCTACGTCAAGGAAGCGGATGCAGGTATCCGCTGGAATGACGCCGATATTGCGGTGGACTGGCCGGTGAGTGCACCGACCCTGTCGGCCAAGGACGAGACCGCGCCCTTCCTGAAGGACATTGCCGAAGACCGCCTGCCGGTCTACGTGCCATGACCGTTCTGGTGTTCGGCGGCAATGGCCAGGTCGGCCAGGAACTGCTGCGCGCGCTGGCGCCACTGGGCAAAGTAATCGCGACCACCCGCAGCGGGCAACTGCCCGACGGAAGTGCCTGCGAGATGGCTGATTTCGGCCAGCCCGACAGCCTGCCGGCGCTGCTGGATCGCCTGCAGCCATCGGTGGTGGTCAACGCGGCCGCCTACACGGCGGTGGACCGTGCCGAGCAGGAGGTCGATGCGGCCTTCGCCGCCAACGCGCAGGCGCCGGGCGTGATCGCGCGCTGGTGCGCGGCCCATGGCGTGCCCTTGGTGCATTACTCCACCGACTACGTGTTCGACGGCCAGGGCCGTGCGCCCTACCGCGAAGACGAGCCGACCGCGCCGTTGGGCGTCTATGGCACCAGCAAGCGCGATGGTGAGGATGCAGTGCGTCTGGCCGGTGGCCGCCACCTGATCTTCCGCACGGCGTGGGTCTATGCCTCACATGGCGCCAATTTCCTGCGCACCATGCTGCGGGTGGGATCAGAACGCGAACAGTTGCGGGTAGTGGCCGACCAGATCGGTACGCCCACTTCGGCTGCGCTGATCGCCGATGTCACCGCGCAGGCGCTGCAGCATCCGGGCCACTTGTCCGGAACCTGGCATCTGACGGCCAGTGGCCAGACCAGCTGGCATGGGTTTGCCGAGGCGATCTTCGCCGAAGCGCTGGCTACCGGGGTGTTGGCGAAGGTGCCGGCCGTCGAGGCGATTCCCAGTTCCGAGTATCCGACGCCGGCCAAGCGCCCGGCCTGGTCGGTGCTGGACAACCGCAAACTGCAGCAGGATTTCAACATCGTCCTGCCGGCATGGCAGGACGGGTTGAAGCGGGTGATGGCTGAAATTGCCTGACCCGGCAGGGACGTGCCGACCAACGGTCGGCACCCACCCCGACCAACGGTCGGCACTCGCTGCAGGGCGTCGGCTCAACTGCGCCCGTACGTGTCCTCGAACCGCACGATGTCATCCTCGCCCAGGTAGCTGCCCGACTGTACTTCGATCAGTTCCAGCGGCAGTTTTCCGGGGTTGCGCAGGCGGTGGGTCACGCCCAGCGGGATGTAGGTGCTCTGGTTCTCGCTGAGCAGGATCACTTCGTCGCCGCGGGTCACTTCTGCGGTGCCGCTGACCACGATCCAGTGTTCGGCGCGATGGTGATGCATCTGCAGGCTGAGCGTGCCGCCGGGCTTGACCGTGATGCGCTTGACCTGGAAACGCTCGCCGTTATCGATTGAATCGTAGGCGCCCCACGGGCGGTAGACCTTGCGATGCCAGGCGGCCTCGCTGCGGCCTTCGGCCTTCAGTTGGGCGACAACGGTCTTGACCTCCTGCATGCGGTCGGCCTTGCCGACCAGCACTGCATCGTCGGTCTCGACCACGATCACATCGTCCAGGCCGACCAGCGCTACCAGACGCTGTGCATAGGCATAGGTGTTGCGGCAGTCGATGGCGATCACATCGCCCTGGTGGGCGTTGCCGTCGCCGTCCTGCTGCGAGACATCGCGCAGCGCCGTCCACGAGCCGACATCGTTCCAGCCGGCGTCCAGCGGAATCACCACGGCGTCTGCGGTTTTTTCCATCACCGCGTAGTCGATGGAGTCGGAAGGAACCGCAGCGAAGGCGTCCTTGTCCAGACGGGTGAAATCCGAATCGCGACGGGCCTGCTGCCAGGCCTGGCGGCTGCCGGCCAGCATGTCGGGCTGGAAGTGCTCAAGTTCCTGCAGGTAGCGCGAGGCCTTGAACAGGAACATGCCGCTGTTCCAGTAATACTGGCCGCTGCTGACGTAATCGGTGGCGGTCTCAAGGTCGGGCTTTTCGACAAAGCGCTCGACCGCACGCAGGCCCTGTCCATCGGCGGCCTTGATATAGCCGTAGCCGGTTTCCGGACCGGTCGGCACGATGCCGAAGGTCACCAGCTTGCCGGCCTCGGCAGCGCCGGCTGCAGCCTGCACGACTGCGCGGAACGCGGCCTCATCGGTGATCACATGGTCCGAGGGCAGCACCAGCAGCAGCGCATCGGCGCCGTCGCGGGTGGCTTCCAGCGCTGCGACCGCGATCGCCGGTGCGGTGTTGCGGCCAACTGGTTCCAGGATAATGGCAGCCGGCTCGGCGCCGACCTGCTGCAGCTGCTCGGCAGCGACGAAGCGGTGCTCTTCGTTGGCGATCACCAACGGGCCGTGCGTGGCGATGGCGGCGACGCGCTGCCAGGTGGCCTGCAGCATCGTCTGTTCGCCTGCCAGCGGCAGGAACTGCTTCGGATACGCCTCGCGCGACAGTGGCCAAAGGCGGGTGCCGGAACCACCGGACAGGATGACGGGCTGGATATTGCTCATGATCTTCCTTGATTACTGCTGGATGAGGCGGGAAATCTCGTCGGTACGCGCCTGCATCAGCGATGCATCGCCGCGCGATTCGACATTCAGGCGCAGCAGCGGCTCGGTGTTGGAGCTGCGCAGGTTGAAGCGCCAGTCGCCGAAGTCGGCACTGATGCCGTCGGTGTGATCCAGTACCGGTGCTTGCGCCGCGAAGTGCGCCATGACGCGGGCCACAGCGGCCTTGGCATCGGCCACCTTGAAGTTGATCTCGCCACTGCACGGATAGGCCGCCATGCGGTCTTCGACCCAGTCGGCCAGCGAGCGGCCGCTTTCGGAAATCAGCTGGGCGATCAGCAGCCACGGGATCATGCCGGAGTCGGCATAGGCGAATTCGCGGAAGTAGTGGTGGGCGCTCATCTCACCGCCATACACCGCATCCTCGGCGCGCATCTTTTCCTTGATGAAGGCATGGCCGCTCTTGCACAGCACCGGTACGCCGCCCGCCTGCTCCACCATCTCCACGGTGTTCCAGACCAGGCGAGGGTCATGCACGACCTTGCCACCGGGATTGCGCGCGAGGATAGCCTTGGCCAGCAGGCCGACCAGGTAATAGCCCTCGATGAAGCGGCCGGTGTGATCGAAGAAGAAGCAGCGATCAAAGTCGCCGTCCCAGGCGATGCCGAAGTCAGCACCATGCTCGCGCACGGCGTCGGCAGTGGCGGCACGGTTTTCCGGCAGCAGCGGGTTGGGAATGCCGTTGGGGAAGTTGCCGTCGGGTTCGTGGCAGATGCGGATGAACTCGAACGGCAGGTGCGGGGCCAGCAGGTCGACGATGGCGCCCGCGCCGCCATTGCCGGCATTCACCACCAGCTTCAGCGGCGTGAGCTTGCTGGCATCGACATAGCTGAGCAGGTGCTGGATGTAGGCGCTCTTGTCATGCTGGGCGGTCTGCCCGGCACGCGGCGGCTGGGCCTCGGACATATCGACGGCGACCGCATCGGAGATCGCGAACAGGCCGGTATCGGAGCTGATCGGACGGGCATTCTCCTTGACCAGCTTCATGCCGTTGTAATCCATCGGGTTGTGGCTGGCGGTCACCATCACGCCGCCGGCCGCGCCGAGGTGATCGGTCTGGAAGTAGACCTCTTCGGTACCGCACAGGCCGATGTCGATCACCTCGCGGCCGGTACCACGCAGGCCTGCGGCCAGCGCATCCTGCAGCGCCGGGCTGGTCAGGCGCACATCGTGGCCGAGGACCACCGGACCGGGAGCGAGCTGTGCGGCCAGGGCGACGCCGATGCGGCGGGCCAGGTCTTCGTTCAGTTCTTCCGGCACACGGCCGCGGATATCGTAGGCCTTGAAGGCGGGCAGGGGCATCGATCAGATCCTTTGTGAGCTCAGCCCCCAATTGTAGTCCCAGTCCCGTATGGGAATCGTTTCCATCGGGGAACGCCACCTGACTGGCGTTCGGGGGTCAGGCTCGCGTCGACCGATTGCCCGCCTTACGGGAACGTTTGCCGGGCAGGCCCGGCAACGGCGCCAGCAGCGCCTGCACGTCTTCCTCGCTGAAGCGTGGCCCCGTAGCACCGCCGCCTTCGAGAATCGAGTCGGCCAGCGTGGCCTTGCGTTCCTGCAGCTCGGCGATCCGTTCTTCAATGCTGCCTGCGGCGATCAGCCGGTAAACGAACACCGGCTGCTGCTGGCCGATGCGATGGGCGCGGTCACTGGCCTGGTTTTCGGCCGCCGGGTTCCACCAGGGGTCGAAGTGGATGACGGTGTCGGCGGCGGTCAGGTTCAACCCGACGCCACCTGCCTTCAGGCTGATCAGGAACACCGGCACCTCGCCCTGCATGAAGCGCTGCACCGGCGTAGCCCGGTCCTGGGTGTCGCCGGTCAGGGTCACATAGGCCAGCCCGAGCTCCTCCAGCGCCTGCGCGATCAGTGCCAGCATGCCGGTGAACTGCGAGAACACCAGGACCCGCCGGCCTTCCTCGACCATCGACGGCAGCATGTCGCGCAGCAGCTCCAGCTTGGCCGAGCCGGCATTGCGTGCCGGGGCGTCGCCCGGCAGCAGGCGCGGATCGCAGCAGACCTGGCGCAGCTTCAGCAGGGCATCCAGCACCACGATATGGCTGCGCGCCAGCCCGCTGCCGCTGATGGCCTCGCGCACCTGCTTTTCCATCGCTGCACGCACGGTTTCATAGAGATCACGCTGGCCGCCCTCCATGTCCACCGCACGGGTAATGAGGGTCTTGGGCGGAAGCTCTGACGCGACCTGGTCCTTGCGCCGGCGCAGGATGAAGGGACGCAGGCGCTGCGCCAGCAACGTGGCGCGACGGTGGTCGCTGCCACGTTCGATCGGATGGCGCCAATGCTGGTTGAACTGCTTCTCGCTGCCGAGCAGGCCGGGCAGCAGGAAGTCGAACTGCGTCCACAGCTCGCCCAGATGGTTCTCCAGTGGCGTGCCGGTCAGGCACAGGCGATGGCGGGCCTGCAGCGTGCGCAGGGTGATGGCCGCGCGTGACTTCGGATTCTTCACCTGCTGGGCTTCATCCAGAATCAGCAGATGGTAGGCATGTGCCTGCAGCGCCTGCTCGTCGCGCCACAGCAGGGGATACGTGGTCAGCACAAGATCATGCTCGGGAATCGCCTCGAACAGTGCTTCGCGCGTCGGTCCGTGCAGGGTCAGCACCCGCAGGCCAGGGGTGAAGCGTGCGGCTTCGCTCTGCCAGTTGTGCAGCAGCGAGGTCGGCACCACCAGCAGCGCCGGCTGGTCCAGGCGGCCACTTTCCTTTTCGACCAGCAGATGCGCCAGCGTCTGCAGGGTCTTGCCCAGCCCCATGTCATCGGCCAGCACGCCGCCCAGACCCTGCTGGCGCAGGTACTGCAGCCACGACAGGCCTTCACGCTGATAGGGACGCAGCGTCGCCACCAGTCCCGCCGGTGGCGGCACTTCACCCAGTGCGGGTGCCTGCATCAGGCGCTGCACCAGCGCCTGGGTGTCCTTGCGCCCCCGGAACTGCAGGCGCGCCGTATCCCGCAGCGCCTGCAGGCGGCCACGGTCAAGCGCTGACAAGCGCAGCGGCGCGCCACGCTGGGCGAACAGGTCCGCCAACAGCGCCATGATCGGTTTCAATCGAGCGGCCCGCAGTGCCAGGCGGGTGCTGTCGCCTGCCATCAACAGGATGTTCTCGTCATCGCCGATGGCGTCCAGCTGGCCACGCATCCAGCGGGGATCGGACTGCAGCACCTGCTGCAGCAGCGGAACCATCGACACGTTGCGGCCTTCCACCTGGATGTCCAGGCCCAGGTTGAACCAGCCCGCATCCGCCGGGTCGGCCTGGATGTCCAGGCCGATCTCATCCACCCGGGTGATGCGATGGCGGAAATCGTCGTCCGTCTCCACCTTCCAGCCCAGGGCTTCCAGGCGCGGCACGTCGTCCAGCAGGAACCGTGTCCAGTCATGGGTGCGCAGCTGGAACTGCGGGCCAGCGCCGTCCAATGGCGCCCGCGGCTCCGTGTCGCGATGCAGTCCCACCGTGCGCAGCTCGGCCTCACGCCGTGATTCCTCAGCCAGGTCGCGGGGCAGCAGGGCAAGCTGGCCCTCCGGATCGTGTGCGAACAGGCTCGAATCATCCAGGAACCGCACGTGCTCGTCGTATTCGAAGGCCACGGTCGCGATATCGGCCCATTGCGAAGGGTCGCGTGGGCCGAGCCACGGCGGACGGAACTCGACCGTGTGCAGGCGCAGGACGGGCGTCATCGAACGGATCAGCAGCGTTGGCAGCGTGCTGCTGTCGTCGGGCATGGGGGGCGTATGGTCGATCTGCTGCAGCATCTGCGCCAGCACGGCCGCCACGTGCATGCAGTCGTGGCCGAGCGGGCAGGAACACCGGTTGCGCAGCAGGCTGCGCGGATGGCGAAGGCTGGCGGCCAGGTCGATCTCCACCCGGTAGGAGTACTTGGCCGGGATCTTTACCTCAGCGACCAGAATGTCACCGAACAGACGCATGCTGTGGACTTCCGACAGGCCATGGTCGCTCATTTCCAGCGTCCGGCCTTCCATCCAGCGGAGCAGGTCTTCTTCGGTGTAGGTATGGGCCATCAACGAGGGTGGGGCGGGCACGGGGCCGGCCATTGGCAGGGGAACCCGGCATTCTACGGAACCCTGTGCGATGCCCGTGCAATGCTGCGGCGCATCCAGGCCCTTCGCCGCCCTCCAGCTAGAATGCGGTCATCCTCAACGTGCAGGGTAGTACAGCAATGCAGCAATCGACTTCCACCGGCAAGCGCAGCAAGCGCTTCGCCAGTGCGGCGGAGGCCCTGCAAGGGGTGGTCGCCGATGGCCAGACGCTGGCCGTGGGCGGCTTCGGCCTGTGTGGCATTCCCGAGGCACTGATCGCCGCGCTGCGCGACAGCGGCGCCAAGGGCCTGACCGTGATCTCCAACAATGCCGGCGTTGATGGTTTCGGCCTGGGCCAGCTGCTGGAAACCCGGCAGATCAGGAAGATGATTTCGTCCTATGTGGGCGAGAACAAGGAATTCGAGCGCCAGTTCCTGGCCGGCGAGCTCGAGCTGGAATTCAACCCGCAGGGCACCCTGGCCGAGCGCCTGCGTGCCGGCGGTGCAGGCATTCCGGCGTTCTTCACCGCCACAGGCTATGGCACCGTGGTGGCTGAAGGAAAGGAAACCCGCGAGTTCGACGGCAAGCACTACGTGATGGAAACCGCGCTGCGCGCCGACGTGGCGCTGGTCAAGGCGTGGAAGGCCGACGAAGCGGGCAACCTGGTGTTCCGCAAGACCGCGCGCAACTTCAATCCGGCTTGCGCGATGGCCGGCAAGGTCTGCATCGTGGAAGTGGAGGAGGTGGTGCCGGTGGGTGCCATCGACCCGGACCAGGTGCACCTGCCGGGCATCTATGTACACCGCATCGTGCACAACGCGCATCCTGAAAAGCGTATCGAACAGCGCACCATCCGCGCGGAGGGCAACTGACATGGCGTGGACCCGCGATGAGATGGCGGCACGTGCCGCCCGCGAACTGACCGATGGTGCGTACGTGAACCTGGGCATCGGCCTGCCGACCCTGGTTGCCAACCACATCCCCGAAGGGGTGGACGTGTGGCTGCAGTCGGAAAACGGCCTGCTCGGCATCGGTCCGTTCCCGACCGACGCCGAAGTGGACGCCGACCTGATCAATGCCGGCAAGCAGACCGTCACCGCGCGTGCCGGTGCCAGCTATTTCGGCAGCCACGACAGCTTCGCGATGATCCGCGGTGGCCATGTGAACCTGGCTATCCTCGGCGCCATGCAGGTCACCGACAAGGGTGACCTGGCCAACTGGATGGTGCCGGGCAAGATGGTCAAGGGCATGGGCGGTGCGATGGACCTGGTGGCCGGCGTGCAGCGCGTGGTGGTGCTGATGGAGCACACCGCCAAGAACGGCGAGCACAAGATCCTGACCGAATGCACGCTGCCGTTGACCGGTGTCGGCGTGGTCGACCGCATCATCACCGACCTGGCCGTGTTCGATGTCACCGACAAGGGGTTGCTGCTGGTGGAAGCCGCACCTGGTGTCAACGATGACGAGTTGAAGGAAAAGACCGGCGTTGCGTTCCAGCGCGCTTGATGTCCCGGGGCGGCTGCAGGCCGCCCCTTTCCGGAAGGCACGCGATGCTGTTCCCCGACGATCTTCCTGATGCTGACGTCCAGCACCTGCCCGGCTGGCTGGCCACGACCGATGCAGACCGGCTCCTGTCCGTGCTGCAGGCCGAAGTCCCCTGGGAAGTCCACCGCATCCGCATGTTCGGCAACTGGGTGGATTCGCCGCGGCTGAGCTGCTGGATCGGCGATCCGCAGGCGCGCTACCGCTATTCCGGGGCTGAATTCGTGCCGCACCCCTGGCCACCCGCGTTGCAGGCCATGCGTGATCGCCTGCAGGCAGAAGGCTTCGGCCACTTCAACAGCGTACTGCTGAACCGCTATCGCGGCGGCGGCGACTACATGGGCTGGCACAGCGATGACGAGCCAGAGCTGGGGCCGACCCCGGTGATTGCTTCGCTGAGCCTGGGCGCGGCGCGCCGCTTCCTGCTGCGCCGGCACGATGACCCGGCGCGGAAGGCCGAGTACCTGCTCGGCCATGGCGATCTGCTGGTGATGGCGGGGCAGACACAAAGGTTCTACCAGCACGCGCTGCCGAAGATGGCACGGGTGCAGGGTGAACGGATCAACCTGACGTTCCGCTGGATTACGCCACGCTGACCGGTCAGCGCGCGACGGTCGGCTGGTCGGCCTGCCCGCTTGTCAGCGTCCAGCCCACCATCTCCTGTGCCAGCTGCTGCAGGCCGCGCTCGAACGCGGCGGCAACCGCCGGCACGTCGGTACTGCCGACCGGCTGCGCCTGGCGGAAGGTACGGTCGGCGACCACGCGCTGGTCGGCCACATGGATCAGCTTGGCGTTGACCTCGATCACCACGGTCGGCGTGGCCTGGCCCAGGTAGTCCGATTCAAAGCGGCGCACGTCGGTGGACAGCTTGTAGTCGGCACGGATGCCGGCACTGCTGCGCGCCACGCCACGGATGCGGCCGGAGTCCTCAAAGCCACGCAGCAAGGTGTCCTCGATCATGTCGGTGGCCGGCTGTGCCCAGCTGGCCCCCTTGTAGATCTCCATCTGCGACGGCGTCGGCCGCACGTTGATACGCGGGCTGTCGACCATGCGCGCGGCGCTGGGCTTGGCCAGCACCAGCTGCCAGCCCACCTGTGGCCACGCCGGGTCTGCCTTCACCTGCACGGACGGCGAGTACAGCGTCACTGCGGTTTTCTCGCTGCTGCCAAGGATGGAGCAGCCGCCCAGCAGGGTGACCATCGAAGCGGCCAGCAGCAGGCGCGGAAGGGCGGTCGGGCTCATTTGGGTTCGAACTCCTTCGGTGCGTCGCGGCCCAGCAGGTAGCGCGCGGGGTTGTTCTCGAGGCGGTCGCTGACCCGGCGCAGATCGCGGATCAGGCCGCGCAGTTCGGTCAGCGTCGGGCCGAGCTGGCCGAGGCCATCGTTGGCGAAGCTGTTGATCGCGGCACGGTTCTCGCCAAGGATCGAGTCGGCGTTGCCAGCGGCCGAATCAAGCTTGGCCAGGGTGGCGTCGAGCTTGTCGATGATGCCCGGCAGCTGCTGCACCAGGTTCTTGTCCAGGCGCTCGATGGTGCCATTGGTGGTCTTCAGCGTGGTGTCCAGGCTGCGGGCGGCATCGCGCGCGCTGAGCAGCAGCGCCCGCGTGCCCTGATCACGGTCGGCCAGGCCGCCGCTGATCGTTTCCAGGTTGGCCAGCGTCGCGTTGATCGAGGCCACGTTGCGGTCGCTGAGGATCTGGTCCATGCGCTCGACGATGCGGTTGGCAACGTCAGTGATGTTCTGCAGCGCCGACGGCGTGGTTGGAATGATCGGCGCCGGATCCTTGTTGACCGTGGTCAGTGCCGGCGACTGCGGCGTACCACCGCTGAGCTGGATGATCGACGGGCCGGTCAGGCTGGTGATCGCCAGCTTTGCACGGGTATCGGTCTTGACCGGGGTGGTCGAGTTCAGGCGGATGCGTGCGACCACCTGGCGCGGGTCGTCCGGAACCAGGTTCAGTTCGATGATCGAACCCACCGCGATGCCGTTGTACTGCACCGGGCTGCCCACCGACAGGCCGGTTACTGCCTCGCGGAACACCACGCGGTATTCCTGCCAGGTACGGTCGGAGGAGTACTTGGCCGCCCACAGGCCGAAGGCCAGCAGGGCCAGGCCGGTGATCAGGGTGAACGCGCCGATCAGCACGTAGTTGGCTTTGGTTTCCATGGCTCAGGCACTCTCGATCTGTTCGCCGCGCGCGGCACGCGCACGCGGTCCGTGGAAGTATTCCTGGATCCACGGATGATCCAGTTTCTCGATGTCCGGCAGTGGCGCGTTGGCCACCACTTTGCGGTCGGCGATCACTGCCACCCGGTCGCAGATCGCATACAGCGTGTCCAGGTCGTGGGTGATCAGGAACACGGTCAACCCCAGTGCTTCCTGCAGGGTCTTGATCAGGCGGTCGAAGGCGGCCGCGCCGATCGGGTCGAGTCCGGCGGTCGGTTCATCCAGGAACAGCAGCGGCGGGTCCAGTGCCAACGCGCGGGCCAGCCCGGCGCGCTTGCGCATCCCGCCGGACAGCTGCGAGGGCAGTTTGTTGATCGCATCGGCGGGTAGGCCGGCCAGCTTCACCTTCAGCAGCGCCAGTTCGTAGTGCCAGCGCTCGGGCAGTTCGCGGTGGTGCTCCTTCAACGGTACCTGCACGTTCTCGCCTACGGTCAGCGACGAGAACAACGCACCGTCCTGGAACAGCACGCCGGTGTTGCGCTCGATGTGCAGGCGGCTCTCGGCATCGTCGGCACGCGCGTCGCGGCCCAGCACCTCGATCCGGCCTTCGTCGGGCGTGCGCAGGCCGAGGATCGAGCGCATCAGCACCGACTTGCCGGTACCGGAGCCGCCCACCACGCCGAGAATTTCGCCGCGGCGCACGTCCAGGTCCAGGTCCTCGTGCACGGTCTGGCTGCCGAAGCGGTTGACCAGCCCGCGCACGCGGATGGCCAGGTCGTGGCCATCGTCGTCCTGCATGGGAATGTCGTCGGGCGTCGGATGCGTGCTCATGTCACCAGTCCATGTGCATGAACCACAACGCCGCGAAGGCGTCGATGATGATCACCAGCGAGATGGTCTGCACCACGCTGGAGGTGGTGCGTTCGCCCACCGACTGCGCCGTGCCTTCCACCTTCAGGCCTTCCAGGCAGCCGATCAGGCCGATCACCAGCGCGAACACCGGCGCCTTCGACAGGCCGACCAGCATGTGCCGCACTTCCATCGTCTCGTGCATGCGCGCGATGTACATCTGCGGCGGGATGTCGAGGTCGAACGCACCGACGGTGATGCCGCCAGCCAGGCCGGCCACCATCGCAATGAAGGTCAGCAGCGGCAGGGTGACCAGCAGCGCCAGCAGCCGTGGCAGCACCAGCAGGTCGATCGGATCCAGGCCCAGGGTGCGCATCGCATCGATTTCCTCGCGCGCTTTCATCGCACCGATCTGTGCGGTGAAGGCGCTGGCGGTGCGGCCGGCCAGCACGATGGCGGTCAGCAGCACCGCGAACTCGCGCAGGAAGGCGATGTTGACCAGCTCGACCACGTAGATCTCGGCGCCGAAGTCGCGAAGGATGGTCGAGCCGAGGAAGGCGATCACCGCGCCCACCAGGTAGGACAGCAGCGCCACCAGCGGTACCGCGTCCAGCCCGACCTGCTCCATCTGGTGCACGGTGGCGGTCAGGCGGAAGCGACGGGGTTCCTTGACCAGGCGAGCTCCCTTGACCAGGTTCTCGCCGAGGAAACTGCACAGCGCCTTGATGTTGTGGCCGGTGGCATGGACGCTGACACCCAGCCGTTCCAGCGCCGCCAGCACGCCGAAGTCGCGCTTGGGCTTGGGCCGGTCGTCGGCCACTTCCTCGATGGTGCACACCAGCGCCTGGTGATCCGGGCGGAACTTCAGTGCGTCCTCGCCGAGGTCGGCGCGATGGGCTACGCGCAGCACCTGCAGCACGCCGGCCGAATCCATTTTCTCGATGGCGGTGGCATCGATGCCGGTCAGCGTGTCGGGAACGCCGCGCAGGACTTCGGCCGCGGCCAGCGCGGTCTTCAAGGTCCAGGTGCCGGACAGGCGGATCACGCCCGGGTCATGGGCATCCTGTTCGAGCTGGGGGGCGTGGTTCGGGGTCACTTGGGCCATTCGGGTCGCAGCATAACCGTTCTGTATTGGGCTTCGCGTCGAACTCGGATGAATTTCTCCGGTAAGGCCCAGCCTAGGTAATACTACGGCGCATGTCCGCAGACGCTCACACGATCCCCACGCCCCAGGCCAGCTACGCACAGCGCGTGGCCTTCGTTTCCGAGATCGCCGGACGCCTGCACAGCTATGGCACAACGGCCCAGCGCCTGGAAACAGCGGTGGTGGCACTGGCCCGCCAGCTCGATCTGGATTGTGAACCGTGGTCGAATCCCACCGGTATCATCCTCAGCTTCAGCGACCCGGCGCAGGCGATCGGCTCCAGTGACATCACCCGCGTGATCCGCTTGGCGCCCGGCGAGAACGACCTGCACAAGCTCAGCGTCGCCGACCATATCGCCGAGGAAGTGGCCAATGGGCGGATGAGCATCGCCCAGGGCCACACCGCATTGCGCCAGCTGGACAAGGATCCGGGCCGGCGCGGCAAGCTGCGCACCATCCTTTCGTTCACCCTCGGCGCGGCCGGCGTGGCCGGCATGTGGAAGCTGCCGTGGCTGGACATCGCCACCGCCGGTGTCATCGGCCTGATGATCGGCCTGCTCGGCATGGTCACCGACCGTCGCCCGGCCACCCGCGAAGCCGCCGAGGCACTGGCCGCGCTGCTGGCCGGCCTGGTCGCCACGCTGGTCGCGTCCTTCATCGGCGCGCTCAACCTCAACACCGTGATCATCGCCTCGCTGGTGGTGCTGCTGCCGGGCATGTCGCTGACCAATGCGGTCAATGAACTGGCCAGCCAGCACTGGGTGTCGGGGACTGCGCGCTTCGCCGGTGCGCTGACCACCATCATGAAACTCAGTGTGGGCGCGATGATCGCGGTGACCCTGGCCGACGTGCTCGGCCTCGACCCGGTGATCCGCGCGGCGCGGCCGCAGGGGCCCTGGGTGGAGTGGGGCTCGCTGCTGACCGCGGCGTTCGCCTTCGCGATGCTGTTCAAGGCCAACCGCCGCGATTACCCGTGGGTGATCGCCGCCTCGGTGGCCGGCTATGCGATCTCCAAGTTCGGTGGCCACGCCTGGGGCGCGCCGGCCGGCATCTTCCTGTCGGCGATGCTGCTGACCGCCGGTGGCAATCTGTTCGGCCGTCTCGTTGGCCGCCCGGGTGCGATCATCCGCCTGCCTGGCATCATCATGATGGTGCCAGGCAGCACCAGCCTGCGCGGCGTGCTGACCCTGGTCCAGCAGCAGGACGTGGGTGCCGGCCAGAGCGTGTTCCTCACCGTGCTCAACGTGGTGATGGCCCTGGTCGCCGGCCTGCTGTTCGGCAACCTGCTGATGCCCGCTCGCAAAACCCTGTAATGATGTCGGTGGGTGTGGACCGTTGGTCCACACGCCGGGAGGGCTGCTTGCTGTGGGTGTGGACCTCGGTCCACACACCGAAGAATAAAAAACGCCGGCTTTCGCCGGCGTTTTTCATCGCATTCCAATCCGGCCTCAGGCCTTCTTGATCAGGAAATCTTCCGGCTTCTTGTTGCCCTTGGCGGTCAGCTCGGCCATCCAGCGCGGCTGCTTGCCACGACCGGTCCAGGTTTCCTTGGGGTTGGCCGGGTTGCGGTACTTCGGAGCAACCTTGCCCAGCTTGCGGCCAGCGGTCTTCGACGGTGCCTTGGCGGCCTTGGCCACCTTGCGCGCGCGCGGGGCCGGGGCGTCGCCGAACAGTTCCTCGATGGTGTAACCCTCGGTCTTGGCCAGCTTGGTCAGCTGTGCCCGGACCTTGGTGATCGGCCGGCGCTTGGCGACGATGGTCTGCTGTTTCTTGGCGGTACGGATCAGGGCGCCCAGCTCGCGTGCCGACAGGCCGGTCAGGTCAATGCTCATTTACGGTTACTCCGGAAACTAATAAGTGGACGGGACGAGCCAGTCCATGGCGTCGCGGGACAGAATAAAGATGAATTAATCCCAGCACAAATGCAGGCGGGTCATGGCCTGGCAGCATCCCGGCTGCATTGCGTCTATTTTGACCGGATTATGTCCGCTGCAATATTGCTCAAATGGGCGTCAGCTAGTAAAAGACCGGGGCATGCCCCGGTCTTTTCCTGATCAGTCCTGCAGACGCTGCAGCAGGGTGGCCTTGTCCAGGCTTTCCGCTTCGCTGGCGCGGCGCGAGCGGTACTCGTAGGTACCGGCGGCCAGGCCACGTTCGCTGACCACCACGCGGTGCGGGATGCCGATCAGTTCCATGTCGGCGAACATCGCGCCCGGGCGCAGGCCACGGTCGTCCAGCGCGGCATCGAGGCCGGCGTCGCGAAGTTCCTGCAGCAGGTTGGACGCTGCATCGGCGACGGCAGCGTCGCCCTTCGGGTTGATCACGCACACCACCACCTGCCACGGCGCCATCGCGTCCGGCCAGATGATGCCGGCATCGTCATGGTTCTGTTCGATCGCGGCAGCCACCACGCGCGAGATGCCGATGCCATAGCAGCCCATCGCCATCACCGCCGCCTTGCCGTTCTCGTCCAGCACCGTGGCATCCAGCGCTTCGGCGTACTTGCGGCCCAGCTGGAACACGTGGCCGACTTCGATGCCACGGGCGATCTTCAGTTCGCCGCCGTCCAGCGCGCGGTCACCGGCACGCACGTTGCGGATGTCGGCCACTTCCGGTTCCGGCAGGTCGCGGCCCCAGTTGACGCCGGCCAGGTGGAAACCGGCTTCGTTGGCGCCGACGACGAAGTCGGACATCGCCGCCACTTCGCGATCAGCCACCACCCGGATGGCCTTGGCCGGGGCGACCGGGCCGAGGAAGCCCGGCACGGCGCCCAGATGGTCGGCGATTTCCGCTTCGCTGGCGAAGCGCTGTTCGTCCAGGCCGGCAACCTTGGCCAGCTTGATCTCGTTGACCTCATGGTCGCCGCGGACCAGCACCAGCACGAACTGCTGTGCCTTGCCTTCGCCAGCGATCAGCGCCACCGACTTCACCGTGCGCTGCAGGGCGATGCCGAGCAGGGCCGCGACGTCCTCGCAGGTCTTCTGGGTGGGGGTGTCGACCTTACGCATGGCTTCGCTGGCGGCGGCACGCGGTGCCGGATCGGCGGCAATCGCCGCTTCCATGTTGGCCGCGTAGTCCGAACCGGTGGAGAACACCAGCGCGTCCTCGCCGGAATCGGCGATCACGTGGAATTCCTGCGACGCATCGCCGCCGATCGCACCGGAGTCGGCCTGCACCATGCGGAAGTCCAGGCCGAGGCGGGTGAAGATGCGGCTATAGGCCGACTTCATGTTCTCGTATTCGCGCACCAGGCACTCATCGTGCAGGTGGAACGAATAGGCGTCCTTCATCAGGAACTCGCGCGAACGCATCACGCCGAAGCGCGGACGGATCTCGTCGCGGAACTTGGTCTGCACCTGGTAGAAATTGACCGGCAGCTGCTTGTAGCTGGACAGCTCGCTGCGCGCGAAGTCGCAGGCGGCTTCTTCGGCGGTCGGGCTGTAGCAGAACACCTGGTCCTTGCGGTCCTTGATCTTCAGCAGCTGCGGGCCGAACTTCTGCCAGCGGCCGGTCTGCTCCCATAGTTCCTTCGGCTGGATGGTCGGGATCTGGAATTCCACGGCACCGGCGCGGTCCATTTCCTCGCGCACGATGCGCTCGACCTTGCGCAGCACGCGCAGGCCCAGCGGCGACCAGGTGTACAGGCCCGATGCCAGCTTGCGGATCATGCCCGCGCGCAGCATCAGCCGGTGGCTGGTGAGCTCGGCGTCGCTGGGGGTTTCCTTGGTGGTGTGCAGGTGGAACTGGGAGAGGCGCATCGTCGGCTTCGGATAACGGCAGAGACGCCTATTCTGCCAGCCCGGCCGGGGGGAGGGGTATCGGCAGGGCTGCGCCCTGCACCCGCCTCAAGCAACGTCAACTGCAACAGCAACAGCAACAGCGGGCTTCCTGTGGGATGGCGGGGTGGATCCGGTGGCAGGGGACGCCGTAAACCCGTCCATGGGGGCTTGGTCGCGGCATCCATGCCGCTCACACCCCTGCCACCGGACCCACCCCGCCTTCGACAGTTTCCTGCGATCTGCCTGCATCTCTGCAGCCGAGCCATGCTCGGCTGCTGTTCGGTCAACTCCCGAAATATTCGATTTCAATGGAGATTCATCCACGCATGGCGTGGATCTACGGACCACCAGGAATCTGTCGGGGGTGGGGCGGTGTCGGATTGCGGGGTGTCAGCCGCATGGATGCGGCTGCCAAGCCTACATGGACGTACTTGCGGCGTCCCCGCAATCCGACACCGCCCCGCCATTCCACGGAATGCCCGCTTTTGACGTTGCCCTTGCTATTGCCTCTGCGGGTGCAGGGCTGCAAGCCCTGCCGATACCCTCACTCTGCCGGGCAGTAAGCCTTGATGGCGGCCTCCGCCAACCCCTTCTGCGCACTGCGTTGTTCCGGAGCCAACGGGGTATCGGCCTTGCCATCGCCATCGGTGTCCTGCATCACCTGGCCGCCACCGTCCAGCAGGGCCAGGTTAGCCCGGGCTGTGCTGCACTGCTCGGGCACCGGTGCGGCCGGGGTCTCGGCGCTGGCCGCAGCCTGTGGGCTGCGCGCCTGCGCACGGGTCTCGAATTTCCTGCCCGCCGGAGGGGTCTCCGAATACTGGGTCACGCCATTGGCGTCCTTCCATTTATAGACCGGGCCGGCCACGACGTTGGCACTGGCCAACAGCAGCAGGCATCCAAGGCAGGACAGGGCACGCATGGCAAACTCCACGGAATGGGCGTAGAACGCCGATTGCAGCATTGGCGCCGAGCACTGGCAAGTCGATTAAACTGGATTCCATGGACCCGATCACACCGCCGCCGCGTTCGCGCACGATTTACCTGCTGCCCAACCTGTTCACCACCGCCGGCCTGTTTGCCGGCTTCTACGCGATCATCGCCGCGGCCAACGGGGACTTCGTCAACGCCAGCATCGCCGTGTTCGTGGCAGCGGTGATGGATGGCCTGGATGGGCGCGTGGCGCGCCTGACCGGTACCAGCAGCGAATTCGGCGTGCAGTACGACTCGCTGGCCGATCTGGTCAGCTTCGGCATGGCCCCGGCACTGGTGATGTACCACTGGTCGCTGTCGTGGCTGAAGTTCGATGATCCGCTGCTCGGCCGCGTCGGCTGGGCCGTGGCCTTCCTGTATGCGGCCTGCGCGGCACTGCGCCTGGCCCGCTTCAACACCCAGGTGGCGGTGGTCGACAAGCGCTGGTTCGTTGGCCTGGCCAGCCCGGCCGCAGCGGGCCTGATGATGTCCTTCGTCTGGGCGTTTGCCGATGGCAACCTGGGCTGGGACGGCAACCAGCTGCGCTACGTGGCGCTGGCGGTGACGATCATCGCTGCGCTGCTGATGGTCAGCCGTATCCGCTTCTGGAGCTTCAAGGGCGGCGCTGCCAAGGGCACCCGTTCGGATCGCGTGCCGTTCCTGGTGCTCGCCCTGGTGCCGGTGGCCATCGCCATCGCGGTGATCGACCTGCCGCGCGTGCTGTTCGCGGTGGGCATCCTGTACGCCTTGTCCGGCCCGGTGATGTGGGCCGTGCAGCGCCTGCGCAAGAAGCCCGAGGCCGCGTGAGCCAGGACCTGCCCGTGCTGTGGTCACCGGCCCAGCAGGCCTGGCTGCAGGCCATGGGCTACACCGTCTATCACGACGGTCAGCTGGCCGCCGAGCTGGATGCCGCGCTGCAGCTGAGCGTGGCCGAAGCCGAGACGGCTGCCGCGCCAGCGGCGGAGCAGGCGCGGGCATCCACCGCACCCGCGCGTGAGCCTCTGGCTGCGGCCACACCCGTTTCCCGCCAGGAGCGTCCGGCACCCCCGCGTCGCGAGACCCCGGTCAGCGCACCGGACACCGCGCCCGCCGCTGCCCGCCCGCTGCCCGGCGGCAATGCCCGGCAGCCGGTGGTGCGGCTGCCGGATCGCCTGCAGATCGCCTTGCTGCGCGCGTCCGGCTGCAACCCCAACGATCCGGCCACGCAGGCGCTGATGGACAGCTGGCCGCTGGACCAGTTGCGCCAGGACCCGGCCGCCAAGCGCGCGCTGTGGCCGCAGCTGCGCACCCTGCGCAAGCGGGGCACGCCATGAGTGCGGTCAGCCAGCCCGGTCCGGTCAGCCTGCGTGCGCTGCGCGAGAGCGACCTCAACGCGGTGATGGCGATTGAAGTACGCGGCTATCCGTTTCCCTGGACCCGCGGCATCTTCGTTGACTGCCTGCGTGCCGGTTATCCCGGCCTGGCGATGGAGCGCGATGGCCAGCTGATCGGCTACGGCGTGCTCAGCATCGCCGCCGACGAGGCCCATGTGCTGAACATCTGCATCGATCCGTTCACGCAGTCGCGTGGCCTCGGGCGGCAACTGCTGCGGGCGCTGGTGCAGCTGGCCGGCGACCGTGGCGCGCAGCGGGTGTTCCTGGAAGTGCGTCCGTCCAACGCGCCGGCGCTGGCGCTGTACCACAGCGAAGGCTTCAACGAGATCGGCCGCCGCCCGCGTTACTACCCGGCCGCACAGGGCCGAGAGGACGCGGTGGTGATGGCGATCGAACTGGTCGACGGCGACCTGCAGGCGATGCCGCCGCTGTAACCGGGAAGGGTTGCCGGCCAGCGGCCGGCACTACCGATGGATCTCCGCTGTCATCGACACATCACCTGCCGTGGTAGGTGCCAACCTTGGTTGGCACGCATTGCTCACGCCAACCGCAGTGCCAATACACCGCCTACGATGAGCGCCGCCGCCAGCCAGCGTGCGCGCGGTATGCGCTCGCGCAGCAGGAACACCGAGATCAGCAGCGCGAACAGGATCGAAGACTCACGCAGCGCGGAGACCATCGCCACCGGCGCCTGGGTCATCGCCCACAACGCCATTGCATAGGACGCCGTGGTGCCGACGCCGCCGGCCAGACCGAGAGGCCAATGCTGCCGCGCATAGTCCAGCACCGCGCCGCGCCGGGTGTACAGCGCCCACAATGGCAGGGGAATGCCCGACAGCAGGAACAACCACAGCGTGTAGCTGAGCGCGCTGCCGGACTGGCGCGCACCCTGCGCGTCGACCAGGGTGTAGGTGGCGATCATCGCTGCGGTCAGCAGTGGCAAGCGCAGTTGGCCGCCACGCGCACCCAGTGCCATGCACAGGATGCCGGTGCTCACCAGCACCACGCCCAGCCAAGCGGCAGCTGGCAATGGTTCGCCCAGCAGGGTGCCGGCCAGCGCAACCAGGATCGGCGCGCTGCCACGCATCAGGGGATAGGCCAGGCTCATGTCGACCTGCTGGTAGCAGCGTGCGACCAGGCTGTAGTACGTCACCTGCAACAGCACCGACGCGCCCAGCCACGGCAAGCAGTGCGCGGCCGGGAACGGCAGGAAGGGCAGGGCGGCCGCCGACAGCAGTGCGGCGCTGCCCGTGACCAGCACGGTGCCGAGGAATTTGTCTGGTCCGCGCTTGACGATCGCATTCCAGCTGGCATGCAGGGCCGCGGCCGCGAGGACCAGCAGGAAAATGGGCAGAGGCATCGGGCGATGATGCCATGTCGGGAAAATGTTCCGGGTTTGGTGGGTGCCAACCCTGGTTGGCACATCGCTCGGTGCGGACCAAGGTCCGCACCCACCAGAGCGAGGCAGGGTAGGTGCCAACCTTGGTTGGCACATCGCTCAGTGCGGACCGAGGTCCGCACCCACCAGCATGGTGCTTACAGCTTCGCGCGCTGCTCGCGCAGGCCGGCCAGCTGGGTGTTCCAGTCGACCAGGCGCACGCGTTCCTGCTCGACCACCGCCGGTGGCACCTTGTCGGTGAACCTGGCCAGCTTGGTCTCGCTCTTTTCCTTTTCGGCTTCGACGCGGGCGATTTCCTTGTCCAGGCGCACGCGCTCGGCGTCGAGATCGACCAGGCCTTCCAGCGGCACCAGCAGCTTCAGCTCGCCCACGATCGCAGCGGCAGCCGGCGGTGCGCTTTCGCCTTCGGCCAGCCACTGGATGCTGTCCAGCTTCAGCAGGAACGACAGCGAGGCGCTGAAGCGTTCGATGCGCACGCGGTCCAGTTCGAGGCCGGCCTGCAGGCGCAGCGGCACCAGCTTGGACGGGGCCACGTTCAGTTCACTGCGCACGCGGCGCACGGCAGTGATCACGGCCTTCAGCCATTCCACGTCGGCCTCGGCCTGGGCAAAATCGCCCTCGAACTCGGCCGCGGTCGGGTACGGGCGCAGCGACAGCGTGGTTTCGGCCAGGCCCAGGCGCGGGGCCAGCTGCTGCCACAGCTGTTCGGTGATGAACGGCGTGAGCGGGTGCAGCAGGCGCAGCAGCGCTTCCAGCACGTACAGCAGGGTGTGGCGGGTGCTTTCGGCATCGGCGCCGTCGGCACCGTTCAGGGCCGGCTTGCTCAGTTCCAGGAACCAGTCGCAGAACGCGTTCCAGGCGAACTCGTACAGGCACTGTGCCAGCAGATCGAAGCGGTAGGCGGCGAAATGGCCCTGCGCTTCGGCAGTGGTGGCGGCCAGGCGCGCGAGGATCCAGCGCTCGGCATCGGTGCGCGGCTTCGGCACGCCGGTGAACGCGGCACCTTCAGTGTTCATCAGCGCGAAGCGGCTGGCGTTCCACAGCTTGTTGCAGAAGTTCTTGTAGCCCTCGGCGCGGTTCATGTCGAACTTGATGTCGCGGCCGTGGGTGGCCAGCGCGGCGATGGTGAAGCGCAGCGCATCGGCACCGTGGGCAGCAATGCCGTCCGGGAATTCCTTGCGGGTGGCCTTTTCGATCTTCTCCACCATCTTCGGCTGCATCAGGCCGCCGGTACGCTTGGCGACCAGGTCGTCGATGGTGATGCCGTCGATGATGTCCAGCGGGTCGAGCACGTTGCCCTTGCTCTTGGACATCTTCTGGCCCTGGCCGTCGCGGATCAGGCCAGTGAAGTAGACGTCCTTGAACGGGATCTTCCCGACCAGGTTGTCGGTGGCCATGATCATGCGCGCCACCCAGAAGAAGATGATGTCGAAGCCGGTGATCAGCACCGACGACGGCAGGTAGCGGTCGAAGCCGCGCTCGGCCATCGCCTGTTCGTTCGGCCAGCCCAGGGTGGAGAATGGCCACAGCTGCGAGGAGAACCAGGTCTCCAGCACGTCGCTTTCCTGGTTCAGCACCACGTCGCTGCCGAGGTTGTTCTTCGCGCGCACTTCGTCTTCGCTGCGACCGACGTAGCAGTTGCCGGTGGCGGCGTCGAACCACGCCGGAATGCGGTGGCCCCACCACAGCTGGCGGCTGATGCACCAGTCCTGGATGTTGTTCATCCAGTGGCGGTAAGTGTTGATCCAGTTCGGCGGAACGAAGGCGATGCTTCCGTCCTCGACCAGTTCCAGGCCACGCTTGGCCAGGTCGTCCATCTTCACGAACCACTGGTCGGTCAGGTACGGCTCGATCACCTGGCCGGTGCGATCACCGCGCGGCACCTGCAGCTTGTGCGCCTTGGTCTCGACCAGGATGCCCAGGTCTTCCAGCTCGGCCAGCACGGCCTTGCGCGCGGCGTAGCGGTCCAGGCCCTGGAAGCGTTCGGGTGCGTTTTCATTCAGCGCCGCCACCGGGGTGAACAGGTTGATCATCGGCAGGCTGTGGCGCACGCCCACTTCATAGTCGTTGAAATCGTGCGCCGGGGTGACCTTGACCACGCCGGTGCCGAACGCACGGTCCACGTAATCGTCGGCGATCACCGGCACGCGGCGGCCGGTCAACGGCAGCACCACCTGCTTGCCGATCAGGTGCGCATAGCGCTCGTCTTCCGGATGCACCATCACCGCCGTATCACCCAGCAGGGTTTCCGGGCGCGTGGTGGCGACCACCAGGTAGTCGCGGGTCTCGCGCAGGGTTTCCACGCCGTCGGCATCGCGCTCGACGTGTTCGTAGCTCAGGCCGTCATCGAGCGTGTAGGCGATCGACCACAGGAAGCCGTCTTCCTCGGCGCTCTCCACTTCCAGGTCGGAAATGGCGGTCTTCAGCACCGGGTCCCAGTTGACCAGGCGCTGGCCACGGTAGATCAGGCCCTGCTCGTACCAGCGCACGAAGGCTTCGTTGACGGCGGCCGACGGCTGCGGGTCCATGGTGAAGGTGCTGCGCGACCAGTCGGCGGAGGTGCCGAGGCGGCGCATCTGGCGCTCGATGGTGTCGCCGGACTGCTGCTTCCACTCCCAGACCTTGCCGATGAAGCCCTCGCGGCCCAGCGAATCGCGGGTCTCGCCCTTGCCTTCCAGCGCCAGGTTGCGGCTGACCACCATTTCGGTGGCAATGCCGGCATGGTCGGTACCGACCTGCCACAGCGTGTCGTAGCCACGCATGCGGTGGTAGCGCACCAGCGCATCCATCAGGGTCTGCTGGAACGCGTGGCCCATGTGCAGGGTGCCGGTTACGTTCGGCGGCGGCAGCAGGATGGTGTACGGCTCGCCCGTGCCGGACGGCTTGAAGTGGCCGGCCTTCTCCCAGGCCTCGTAGAGGTCGGTCTCGAAGGACTTCGGGTCGTAGCTGGAGGCGAGTTGGGTCATGCGGGGGAACCAGGAGGTAATCGTTGAAGGATCAGGGCGCGGCGGCGGCCCATCAAGGGGGCCGGGGCGCGCTTACATGTCGTGCTTGTTCAGGTCGTAACCGGCGGCCTTGTACTGGCGCCAGCGTTCGCGCAGCGGTTCGCGCGCTTCCGGGTCGGCCGGAACCACTTCCAGCACGCGCTCGCACTCGCCCAGCCAGGGTTCATCACGCAGGTTGATCACCAGCGGACGCGCCGGTGCCCCGGTGCCGGGTACGGCGATCAGCACCAGCGCTTCTTCCTCGTCCATGTCCTCGCCGGCGATCTGGTGCGGGATGTAAGCGTCGTTGTCGAACGCCCACAGCAGTTCGTCCAGCTCCTCGGCCTGGGCCTGGTCGCGGGCCAGCACCAGGGTGAACAGCCCGGCGTCGTTGGCCTTGCGTGCCAGCTCGCAGACCAGGCGCAACGGCTCGGTCAGGAAGCGGGGCTTGGCGATCAGGTAGAAGTCGGCGCGGGGCATGGCAGGGTCCGGGTCAGGCAGGGTTCCGGCGGTGCCGGGCGAGGCCCCGGCCGGCGGGCGCCGGCCAGGGTCGGGTACGGCATCAGGCGCGGGCGGCCTGGTCCAGCAGCCACTGGCTCAGCAGGCCGACCGGGCGGCCGGTGGCCATGCCACGCTTGCCTTCATCGCTGGCCACGCCGGCGATGTCCAGGTGGGCCCAGCGCTGGCCTTCGGTGAAGCGCGACAGGAAGCAGCCAGCGGTGATCGCACCGGCCCAGCGGCCGCCGATGTTGTAGACGTCGGCGAAGGTCGAATCCAGCATCGGCTGGTACTCGTCCCACAGCGGCAGGCGCCAGGCGCGGTCGAACACGTGCTCGCCGGCCGCCAGCAGCTCGTTGGCCAGGTCGTCGTGCTTGCTCATCAGGCCGGCGGTCTGGTGGCCCAGGGCGACCATGCAGGCACCGGTCAGGGTGGCGACGTCGACCAGCGCGGCCGGCTCGAAGCGCTGCGCGTAAGTCAGCGCGTCGCACAGGATCAGGCGGCCTTCGGCGTCGGTGTTGCCCACTTCGATGGTCTTGCCCGACATCGAGGTGATCACGTCGGACGGACGGTAGGCGTTGCCGTCGATGGCGTTTTCCACCGCCGGCACCACCACCACCAGGTTCAGCGGCAGCTTGGCCTTGACCGCAGCGACGAAGGTGCCGATGACGTTGGCGCCACCGCACATGTCGTACTTCATTTCTTCGATGCCGCCCTGGGTCTTCAGGTTGACGCCACCGGTATCGAAGGTGATGCCCTTGCCGACCAGTACATAGGGCTTGGCGTCGCCAGCACCGGTCCACTTCAGCACCACCAGGCGCGGGCGGTTGGCCGAACCACGGGCCACGGCCAGCAGCGAACCCATGCCCAGCGCTTCCATCTGGTGCTCGTCGAGGATCTCGGCTTCGGCACCGTCATGCTCGCCGGCGAACTTCACGCCCACCTCGGCCAGATAGGCCGGGGTGCAGTAGTTCGGCGGCAGGTTGCCCAGCTCGCGGGCGAACTCGACACCGGCGGCGATGGCCTGGCCCTGGGCCAGGGCCTGCGCGTCGTCACCGGCGATGGCCAGCTGGGCCAGGCCGGCGTCGTCGGCCTTCTTCTTGCCCAGGGTGGCGGTGTAGCGGTAGGCGGCGTGATCGGCGGCGATCACCGCCTGGCGGATCGCCCAGGCCGCGTCGCGGTCCTTGATGGCTACTTCGGACAGGGTGAACAGTGCGTTGCGGGCAGCACCGGCCTTCAGCGCGCGCACGGCGTCGCCGACGGCCTTCAGGTACTGCGGCACGCCGAAACGGGCGACTTCGCCGAGGCCGACCACCAGCACGCGCGGGGCGGTCACGCCCGGCAGGTCATGCAGCAGGGTGGTGGCGCCGGTCTTGCCGGACAGGTCGCCGCGCTGGGCCAGGGCGGCCAGGCGGCCACCGCTGGCGGCGTCCAGGGCCTGTGCGGCCGGGGTCAGGGTATGGTCGGCATAGGCGCCGACCACCAGGCAATCAACGGCGGCGGCGGCCGGAGCAACGTGGTTCAGGGTGAATTCGAGGGCCATTGAGCAGATTCCATTGGCGAGTCCGTACAATCGCAGGCCGTTTACGCCCAGACAGTAGACTGGGCGGCACCGCGAACGAACCCCAGAGTTTAAACCACCGCCCCATGCTGAAGCTCGACCGATACCTGCTGGGCGATTTCGTCCAGAGTTTCCTGGCTACCCTGATCGTCCTGCTGGTGGTCAGCGTGGGCGGCGTGCTGGTGGACATCCTCGGCAACATCGCCGACGGGCGGCTGCCGGCCAAGCTGCTGTTCTCGCAGCTGGGCCTGCAGTTCATCGCCTACCTGCCGCTGATCCTGCCGCTGGCACTGATGCTGGGCCTGCTGCTGGCCATCGCCCGCCTGTACCGCGATTCGGAAATGGCGGTCATCACCGCCATTGGCGTGGGCCCCAAGCGCCTGCTGCGGCCGCTGTTGATGCTGGTGGTGCCGGTGGTGGTGCTGGTCGGCACCTGCTCGCTGTGGCTGGGCCCCTGGGCCGGCCGGGTGGCCGAGCAGATGATCATCGAGGCCAACCGCAGCGTGCTGATGGCCGGCCTGGAGCCGGGCCGCTTCACCCCGCTGCCCAATGGCGGCGTGGTCTACCTGTCCTCGATCTCGCCCGATGGCACCCAGCTGGGCAACGTGTTTCTGCAGCGCCAGAAGGATGACCGCCTGGAGGTGGTGTCGGCCAATGGCGGTCGCATGTTCTTCGAGGGTACCCGCCAGCGCTTCCTGGAGCTGGATGACGGCCACCAGGTGGAAGGGCCTGTAGCCGGTGCGCTGGACTACCGCCTGGCGACCTTCGCCCGCAATGACGTGGCCCTGCCCGATGGCGCGCAGACCCGCACCGAGGATGACCCGGAACTGATGCCGACCCTGCAGCTGATCGGCGATGAGCGTCCGCAGGCGCAGGCGCAGCTGCACCGCCGCCTGGCCCCGCCGCTGATCGCGCTGGCGTTCGCCCTGATGACCGTGCCGCTGGGCCGCAGCTCGCCGCGCCAGCAGCGCTACGGCCGCATGATGCTGGCGCTGATGGCCTACATGGTCGGCACCAACCTGATGTTCATCGGCAGCGGCTGGATCGCCAACGGCAAGATCCCCGCTGCGCTCGGCCTGTGGTGGTTGACCCTGCCGCTGCTGGCGCTGGCCATCTGGATGTATGCACGTGATGGCCGCCTGGGCCGCCCGAAGGGAGCCCGCGCATGAGGCTGCGCCCGATGCGTTTCGACCTGTACCTGGGCCGGTCGGTGTTCACCACCGTGTTGCTGACGTGGGCCGTACTGGTCGGCCTGGACGTGGTGATGGCGTTCTCCGGCGAGTTCAAGGACATCGGCAAGAACGGCTACACCCTGGGCCATGCCGCCGCCTGGGTGCTGTATACGGTGCCACGCCGCGCTTACACCATGTTCCCCACCGCCGCGGTGATCGGCGCACTGATGGGCCTGGGCCAGCTGGCGGCGACCTCGGAGCTGACCGCGCTGCGTGCACTGGGGCTGTCGCGCAAGCGCCTGAGCGTTTCAGTGGCGATCGCGCTGTCGCTGCTGACCGCGGTGATGGTGCTCAGCGCCGAGACCCTGGGCCCCTGGGGCCAAGACCGTGCCGATGCGTTGAAGTCCAGTGCCAAGTGGGGGCGGGATATCGCCACCAGCCGTTATTCGGGCCTGTGGGCACGCGAGGGCGATACCTTCCTCAATGCGCAGAGTGGCGAGGAGCAGCTGGTTGGCGACAAGGGCACGCGCCTGATCCTGCGCGACGTGCGCCTGTATCACATCGCTGAAGACGGCCGGATCGCCTCGCTGACCCATGCTGCCACCGTCGAGCATGACAAGGATGGCTGGGTATTGACGGGCGTGCGCCGGGACACCTTTGGTGAACGCTCGGCCACGCGTGAGGAAGTGGCGCGCGAAGCGTGGAATTCTTCGCTGGATCCGGCGGCGCTGGCCACCGGCATCGCCAAGCCGCGCAACCTCAGCGTGGCCGAACTGAGCACCAGCATCGCCTATCGCCAGCGCAACGGGCTGGATGCGCGCGACTTCGAGGATGTGTACTGGAGCCGCTGGTTCTACCCGGTGAACGTGCTGGCGCTATGCCTGGCGGCGGTGCCGTTCGCGTTCGGTTCGCTGCGCAGCGGCGGCATGGGCAAGCGCCTGTTCCTGGGCATCCTGTTCGCGCTGGGCTTCTGGCTGCTGCAGCTGTTCTTCGGGCGCATGGCCGGCGCGTTGAAGTTCGATTACCGCATTGCCTATGCGCTGCCGCCGATCGTGATGCTGGCGGTGTCAGGACTGCTGTTCCGGCGCAAGTCGGGCTGATTCTGGTTGTTGTAGAGCCGAGCCTGTGCTCGGCTGTCACGTACAGTGCGGAAAGCAGCCGAGCACGGGCTCGGCTCTACAGACAGCGCCTTACCGTTTCGGCATCCGCACCAGGCGGGTACCGCTGGCGCGGTCATGCCAGGTCAGGCGTTCGCGATCGACCCACGCCCACCAGAATCCCAGTCCACCCAGCAGCAGGGACAGCGTGCCCACGGCGAAGCGCAGCCACAGCTGGCTGCGCCGCAGCGGCGCGCCATCGCTGGCGTGCAGTTTCAGCCGCCACGGCCGCATGCCCAGCGTCTGCCCGCCGCGGCGCCAGCTTGCCGTCGCGTACCACCCCGTGATCGCCCAGCACACCGCCCACAGCAGCCACTGCCAGGCACTGAACGGCGCGATGTTCTCGCGCTGGTCATGGCCGCTGAAGGTGTAGGCAAGGGTGAACAGGGTGCCGGCCAGCATCCACAGCGCCAGCACCGGCAGCGCGTCGTAGACCATCGCCAGCGCGCGCCACAGCAGCAATGCGCGCGGGCGGGGCAGCTCTGTAGCGGCCGCAGGGGCCGTATCAATGACGGGGCGGGACATGCGCCGAGCATACGCAATGCTGGCCGCATCCGCAGTGGCCCTCGTATCCTGCACGCATGGCCTCTGTTTCCACCCCCGCCGAACGCCGCCAGCTGGTGCAGCAACTGCCCGAGCTGCGCGCCGATGACAGCGTGCGCATCCAGCGCTTCCTCGATGCGATCTGGGCCGAGAACGGCCTGGCCCGCGCCACCCTCGACAGCTACCGGCGCGACCTGGAAGGGCTGGCACGCTGGATGGACGGGCGCGATGGTGGCCTGGCCGGCATCGAGCGTCCCGGCCTGTTCGACTATCTGGCTTGGCGTACCCGCCACGGCTGGTCACCGCGCAGCAATGCGCGGTTGCTGTCGGCGCTGCGGGCGTTCTTCGCCGATGGCGTGCGCCGCGGCGAACGCAGCGAGGATCCCAGCGCGCTGCTGGATCCGCCCAAGCTGCCACGATTGCTGCCCAAGGCGCTGGCCGAGAGCCAGATCGACGCGCTGTTGGCAGCACCGGATGTCGACAGCCCGCTGGGCCTGCGCGATCGGGCCATGCTGGAGCTGATGTATGCCGCCGGCCTGCGCGTGAGCGAGCTGGTGCTGCTGCCCGCCACCGCGGTCAACCTGCGCCAGGGCGTGCTGCGGGTGACCGGCAAGGGCAGCAAGGAACGGCTGGTGCCGCTGGGTGAGGAGTCGCAGCACTGGCTGGAGCGTTACCTGCAGCAGTCGCGCCCGCTGCTGGTCGGCAAGGGCAAGGTGCACGCGTTGGCAGACGGGCAGACACCGTTGTTCGTCGAGCCGACGCTGCATGCGCTGACCCGCCAGGCGTTCTGGCATCTGGTCAAGCGCCACGCCCAGGTGGCCGGCATCGATCCGGCGCGGATCAGCCCGCATGGCCTGCGGCACAGCTTTGCCACGCATCTGCTCAACCGCGGTGCCGACCTGCGCGCGCTGCAGATGCTGCTCGGCCACAGCTCGCTGTCGACCACCCAGATCTACACCCTGGTGGCCCGCGAACACCTGCAGAAGCTGCACGCACGCCACCATCCGCGCGGCTGAGCGCAGGCCTGAACCCCGGCCTCAAGCGTCGGGCGGTGTCGCGGCCCGGTCGCGGCAGCTGTGTCAGAATCCGGGGTCTTCTTCTGCCGCGGACCGCTCCATGCTCCGATTTGCCATCGCCGCCGTGTTCGGTGCGCTCAGCCTGACCGCCTGCGCCCAGCCGGCCCCGCCAGCTGCCAAGGCACCCGCCACCGCTGCGGCCAAGGCCAGCCCGGCCGCCAACGCGTCGGCCGATCAGGCCGTGCGCGCCGCGCTGACCGCGCTGAACCCCGGTTTCCAGGTGGACTACATCGGTGCTGCACCGTTCCCCGGCTTCCGTGAGGTCGTCGTGTCCGGCCAGCTGCTGTACGTGTCCGATGATGGCCGCTACCTGTTCCAGTCGCAGCCCTACGACACCCGCGCCAAGGGCCCGGCCAACAGCGAAGGCCTGCTCGGCTACCGCCGCGATCTGCTGGCCAAGGCCAACCATGGCGACCGCATCGTGTTCGCCGCGCCGAATGCCAAGTACACCATCAGCGTGTTCACCGACATCGAGTGTGGCTACTGCCGCAAGCTGCACCAGGACATCGCCGAGCTCAACCGCAACGGCATCACCGTCGAGTACCTGGCGTTCCCGCGCATGGGGCTGGGCAGCAAGGACTACACCGACATGATCTCGGTCTGGTGTGCAGCGGATCGCCGCCAGGCGCTGACCAATGCCAAGCGCGGTGGCAATGTGCCGGCCAAGAACTGCACCAACCCGGTGGCGATGCAGTACGCACTGGGCCAGCAGCTGGGCGTGAACGGGACGCCGGCGATCTTCGCGCCGGACGGTACCCAGCTGGGCGGTTACCTGCCGCCGGCGCAGCTGCGCGCGGCGCTGGAAAAGCTGTCGGCCAAGCGCTGATCGCCGCCGACCTTGTTTCTGTAGAGCCGAGCCCATGCTCGGCTGATGTTTCCGCAGCCGAGCATGGGCTCGGCTCTACAGGTAGGAAGCCGGGGGCGCGCAGCACCCCCGGCTTTTTTCTTACTTCAGGCCATCACTGACCGCCTTGGTCAGCGTGCCCTGTGCATCGTCACCACTGAACTCCCAGACGAACGCGCCGCCCAGGCCCTGGGTCTTCACGTAGCCCATCTTGCGGGTGATGTTGGCCGGGGTATCGAAGCTCCACAGCGTGCTGCCGTTGTAGATCCAGGTGGCACCGGCGGTGTTGTCGGTGTAGCCCGGCCACGCCAGGTTCTTCAGCACCTTCCAGTCTTCGATGCCGGCCTCGTAGGTACCCGGCGCGGCGCCGGTGGCGGTCTGGTACAGGCCGTTGTTGGCGTTGGCCACACCGGTCCAGCCGCGCCCGTAGTAGCCGATGCCCAGGTTGAGCTTGGCGGCGGGCACGCCTCGGCTGATGAAGGCCTCGATGGCGTCGTTGCTGTTGTACAGCTTCTGGTCGCCGGTGGACGGATCATTCGGCGAATCAAACAGCGCCGACTGGTGATTGGTCTTCGCATCCCACGCACCGTGGAAGTCGTAGGTCATCACGTTGATGTAGTCCAGGTACGGGTGGTACGCGGCCGGATCGGTGACGCGGATCTTGTCGATGCCGGCGCCCACCGCCACCGTCAGCAACAGGCCCGGACGCACCGCATCGAGCTGGCGGCGGAACTCGGCCATCAGTGCGGTGAAGTTGGCGTTGTCTTCCGGCTTGCCGCATTCGATGCCGCAGGCCACCGGGTATTCCCAGTCGATGTCGATGCCGTCGAACACGCCCAGCGCGGCACCGGCGCCACCGGCACCGTCGGTCACCGGCAGGTTGCCCTTGATGTAGGCGTCGATGCACGAGGCGACAAAGGCCTGGCGGTTTTCCGGGCGCGCCGCGCTGGAGAAGCCGCGCGACCAGGTCCAGCCACCCAGCGAGATCAGCACCTTCATGCCCGGGTACTTGGCCTTGAGCTGCTTGAGCTGGTTCCAGTTGCCGCGCAGCGGCTGGTCCCAGGTATCGGCGCTGCCGCTGACACTCTCGGCGGCACTGAAGGCCTTGGTGTAGTCGGCGAAGGCGTCGCCACCGGCACCGCTGTTCGGATCCGACGGCTGGGTGATGCCCACTTCGCAGCGGTTGTTGCGCACGTTGCCGAACGCGTAGTTGATGTGGGTCAGGCGTGCGGCCGAGCCGCTGCTGTCGATGTTCTTGACCCGGTAGTTGCGGCCGTAGATGCCCCACTGGGTGAAGTAGCCGATGACCCGCTTGCCGGTGGTGCCACCGTCACCGGCCAGCGTGGTGGCGCTGATCTCGGTGCCCTGTGCCGACGCATTGCCGGCGTTGTCGCGGGCGCGCACGCGGTAGCGGTAGGTGGTGGAGGCAGTCAGCCCGCCGTCGACATAGCTGGCACTGGACGGTGAACCGACCAGGCTGCCGTTGCGGTACACGTCGTAGCCGGCCACGCCGCTGCCGCCGGTGTTGTCGGTGGACGGGTTCCAGCTGAGTGCGATGCTGTTGGCGGTGCGCGTACCGACCGCCAGCCCGCCCGGCACGCTCGGTGCGGTGGTATCGCCACCGGCGGCGTTGACGGTGATGGTGATGGTCGCGGTGCTGCTGGTGGCGTTGTTGTTATCAGTGGCCACCGCGCGCAGGGTGTGGCTGCCGGCGCTGGCATTGGCCCAGCTGGCCGCGTACGGCGCACTGGTGGCCACGCCCAGCGTGCTGCCATCGCGGAAGAACTCGACCTTGGCGACGCTGCCGTCCGGATCACTGGCGTTGGCAGTCACGTTGACCGTGCTGCCGGCACTGAAGGTGGCGCCGTTGGCCGGCGAGGTCAGGCTGACCACCGGCGGCTGGTTGGCGCCGCTGCCATCGCAGGCGCCGAGGTTGGTGTAGTAGGGCGCACCGGCCGGATGGTCCGGCGGCGCGTTCCAGATGTCCTGGTTCGCCCGATAGAGGACGCCTCCTTTCTGCAGGGTATCGCCGGCCCGGTAGATCCTGGCCTGGTCCCATTGGGCCACCCCGGCACAGCTGGCGGCCTGCGCCAGGCCGGGCAGGGCGGCGGCACCGGCGGCCAGGGCAAGCAGCCAGGCCAGGCGGTGGGGACGACAGCTTCGGGTCGAACGTTCGGCACTGCGCACAATCGGGTCGTACATGGGTAAGTCTCCGATCAAAGGGCGCGCGGGCCCCGATGGCGCCGCGCGTGACGCAGGTCCGGGCATCGCCCGGGAAGGCGACGGAGGGGCCGGACGGAGGTACCTGGGAGGCCGGGGAGAGAGTCCGGCGCCAGGTAGGGACAACGTTGTCATCAATCGTGTGGTCAATCCGTGAGCAAGCGCATGGTTCGGGGAATCGGGCGGAGAGCGCGCTGCGCGCGGTCGGCGGCCATCGGCGGAGCCCCTCGTGGCTGGGGCTTTCCGCGAACAGCGGGCTTCTGGAGGTTGGCCGGGTGGGTGGGCTGCGCAGGGGACGCCGTGAATACGTCCCTGTAGGCTCGGGCGCGCCATCCATGGCGCTTACGCCCCTGCGCAGCCCACCCACCCGGCCACGGACAGGTTCCTGCGCGGCCAGCCACGGAAGACAGAACAAAAAATCAAAAGCAAACGCCGGTCGCTTCGCTCTTCAATGCCTGATTTCTGAAATTTTCCTGGTTGCCGGCCAGCGGCCGGCACTACCGGGGAGCATCCACGCATGGCGTGGATCTACCCCAGATCGCGGAAATCTGTCGAAGGCGGGGCGGTGGGGGCCAGCAGGACCGTTGGCGCCATGGATGGCGCCATCGAGCCCCCATGGAGGGGTTTACGGCGTGTCCTGCTGGCCCCCACCGCCCCGCCAGCCCACAGCAACCCAGCTTTTGCTCTGGCCGTTGCCGTTGCCCTGGCCTCGGCGGGTGCCGGGCGCCGCCCGGCAGAGCCCTTCCCCCGCTTCCGGTACAATGTCGGGCCCGTTTCCCAACTACGGTTCCCCGGACATGATGGTCCTCGAGGGCGCGCCCGCCCTGTCGCCGTTCCGCCGCGAACGTCTTGAATCCCGCCTGCAGTCCATCGCTCCCTCCCTGCGCATCAGCGGTGCCTGGCACGTCTACTTCGTGCAGCCCGAAGGCAGCGCCGCCCCCGACCTCGCCACGCTGTGCCGCATCCTCGAAGCTGCGCCGCAGGCCGAGGCCCTGGCCGAAGGCGCGGTCAGCCGCATCGTGGTGCCGCGCCTGGGCACGCTGTCGCCGTGGTCGAGCAAGGCCACCGAGCTGGTCCGCGGTGCCGGGCAGCCGGTGAGCCGGGTCGAGCGTGGCCTGCGCATCGACGTGCAGGGCTGGCCGGCCGATGCCGCCGCCCAGCAGGCGCTGGTCAAGGCACTGCACGACCCGATGACGCAGTCGGTGCTGGAGACCGTGGAGCAGGGCCAGGCGCTGTTCTCGGCGCCGGCCCGTGGCGAACTGGAACGCGTGCCGGTGGACCAGCTGGAGGCCGCCAACCAGCGCCTCGGCCTGGCCATGGCCCAGGACGAGATCGACTACCTGCGCGAACGCTTCACCGCGCTGGGCCGCGCGCCGTCCGATGTCGAACTGATGATGTTCGCGCAGGCCAATTCCGAGCACTGCCGGCACAAGATCTTCAACGCCAGCTGGACCATCGACGGTCAGGAGCAGGACCGCTCGCTGTTCCGGATGATCAAGAACACCCACCAGCAGACCCCGCAGCACACGCTCAGCGCGTACAGCGACAATGCCGCGGTGATCGAAGGCCATCCGGCGTCGCGCTACCGCCCCGATCCGGCCAGCGGCGAGTACCGCCGCGAAGCACAGGTGCCCAGCGCGTTCCAGATCAAGGTGGAAACGCACAACCACCCGACCGCGATCGCGCCGTTCCCGGGCGCATCGACCGGCAACGGTGGCGAGATCCGCGACGAAGGCGCGACCGGCCGTGGTGGCAAGCCGAAGGCGGGCCTGTCCGGTTTCTCGGTCTCGCACCTGCGCATTCCGGAACTGCCGCAGCCGTGGGAAGCGCCGCGCGCGCTGAACCCGCGGATGGCACCGGCACTGGAAATCATGACCGACGGCCCGCTGGGCGGCGCTGCGTTCAACAACGAATTCGGCCGCCCGAACCTGCTCGGCTACTTCCGCAGCTTCGAGCTGTCGGAAGGCGCCGATCTGGTCCGCGCCTACGACAAGCCGATCATGCTGGCCGGTGGCCTCGGCGCGATCGATCGCGTACAGGTTGACAAGATCCCGCTGCAGGCCGGTGATGCGGTCATCGTGCTCGGTGGCCCGGCGATGCTGATCGGCCTGGGCGGCGGCGCCGCCAGTTCGGTGGCCTCCGGTGAAAGCGCCGAGGACCTGGACTTCGCCAGCGTGCAGCGCGACAACCCGGAAATGGAGCGTCGCTGCCAGGAGGTCATCGACCGCTGCGTGGCAATGGGTGCCAACAACCCGATCAAGTTCTTCCATGACGTCGGTGCAGGTGGCCTGTCCAATGCCATCCCCGAACTGCTGCACGACTCGAACGTCGGTGGTGTCATCGACCTGGGCAAGGTGCCCACCGATGACCCGTCGCTGTCGCCGATGCAGCTGTGGTGCAACGAATCGCAGGAACGCTACGTGCTCGGCGTGGCCCAGGAGCGCCTGGCCGAGTTCGCCGCGCTGTGCGCGCGCGAGCGCTGCCCGTTCGCTGCCGTTGGCGTGGCCACCGCTGAAGAGCACCTGGTGGTCGCCTACGGCGCCGTGCCGGGCCACACCCCGGCCGATGCGCCGATCGACCTGCCGATGGACGTGCTGTTCGGCAAGCCGCCGAAGATGCACCGCGACACCGCGCACCCGCCGGCACCGCGCTGGCCGGCGCTGAAGACCGGCGGCCTGGACCTGCAGGACGCCGGCCTGCGCGTGCTCGCGCACCCGACGGTCGCTTCGAAGAACTTCCTGGTCACCATCGGTGACCGCAGCGTCGGTGGCCTGACCGCGCGCGAACAGATGGTCGGCCCGTGGCAGCTGCCGGTGGCCGACGTGGCGATCACCCTGGCCGACTTCGACGGCGTGGCCGGCGAAGCGATGTCGATCGGCGAGCGCACCCCGCTGGCCCTGCTCGATGCGGCTGCTTCGGCACGCATGGCGGTGGGCGAAGCGCTGACCAACCTGTGCGCGGCCCCGGTCGATGCGCTGGATGAGATCAAGCTGTCGGCGAACTGGATGGCCGCGGCCGGCCACCCCGGCGAAGACGCGCTGCTGTACGACGCGGTGAAGGCGGTGGGCATGGAACTGTGCCCGCAACTGGACATCAGCATCCCGGTCGGCAAGGACTCGCTGTCGATGCAGGCGCAGTGGCACGACCAGGGCGAAGCGCACAAGAGCGTGTCGCCGGTGTCGCTGGTGATCTCGGCGTTCGCGCCGGTGGCCGACGTGCGCCAGCAGCTGACCCCGCTGCTCGACCGTGATGTGGACAGCGAGCTGTGGTTGATCGGCCTCGGCGCCGGCAAGCAGCGCCTGGGCGGTTCGATCCTGGCGCAGGTGCATGCCGACCACGGCGACCTGCCGGCCTTCGCCGGCGCCGCACCGGACCTGGATGACCCGCAGCGCCTGCGTGGCTTCTTCGAGCTGATCCGCGATGCGCGCCAGGCCGGCCTGCTGCTGGCTTACCACGACCGCAGCGACGGCGGCGCCTTCGCCGCGCTGTGCGAAATGGCCTTCACCTCGCGGCTGGGCCTGGACATCACCCTCGATGCCTGGGGCGACGATCCGTTCCGCAGCCTGTTCAATGAAGAGCTGGGCGCGGTGGTGCAGATCGCCCGCGAAGACCGCGCCGCCTTTGCCGACCTGGTCGAGCGCCATGCACTGATCGAGTGTGCACAGCGCATCGCCAAGCCGACCACCGCACCGGTGGTGCGCGTGTCGCTGGCCGGCGAGAACCTGGCCGAATGGCGCTGGGAAGCGCTGTTCGACGCCTGGTGGTCGGTCACCCACGCGATGCAGAAGCGCCGCGACAACCCGGCCAATGCCGATGCCGAGCGCGAGATCGCCCGTGCCTTCACTGCGCCGGGCCTGAAGCCCAAGCTCAGCTTCGACCTCAATGAAGATGTGGCCGCCCCGTTCATCAGCACCGGCGCGCGTCCGCGCGTGGCGGTACTGCGCGAGCAGGGCGTCAACGGCCAGATCGAAATGGCCAACGCCTTCGAACGTGCCGGCTTCCGCGCCTTCGACGTGCATATGAGCGACCTGATCGAAGGCCGCGTGGCATTGCAGGACTTCACCGGCCTGGTCGCCTGCGGTGGCTTCAGCTACGGCGACGTGCTGGGTGCCGGCCGCGGCTGGGCCACCTCGATCCTGGAGCGCAGTGCGCTGCGTGATGCCTTTGCCGCGTTCTTCGCGCGCGAGGACAGCTTCGCGCTGGGCGTGTGCAACGGTTGCCAGATGATGAGCCAGCTCAAGGGCATCATTCCGGGGGCCGAACACTGGCCGCAGTTCCGCCGCAACGCCAGTGAGCAGTTCGAAGCCCGTACCGCGCTGCTGGAAGTGGTGGAGTCGCCGTCGATCCTGCTGCGTGGCATGGCTGGTTCGCGCCTGCAGGTGGCGGTGGCGCATGGTGAAGGCCAGGCCGTGTTCGACAATGCCGTCGACCAGGCAGCCGCTCGCGTTTCGCTGCGCTACATCGATGGCAACGGCAACGTGGCCAGCCAGTACCCGCTGAACCCGAACGGTTCGCCGGACGGCATCACCGGGCTGACCAGCAGCGACGGCCGCGTCACCATCATGATGCCGCACCCGGAACGCACGCCGCGCGCGCTCAACATGAGCTGGGCGCCGGCCGAGTGGCAGGGTGACTCGCCGTGGATGCGCATGTTCCGCAACGCGCGGGTATGGTGCGGCTGATCGCAGCGTTCTGCGCAGGCCGCAATGCCGCTGCGTACGGAAAAACCCGCCGTTGATCGGCGGGTTTTTCTATGCGCGCGTGAAACTCCTGTCCCGACCGCTAGTTACATCGATTTTCATGCGGCGGAACTTCGTCACGCTTGCCTAACAAAACACTTTCATAAACAGGTGAAAGGGTGAACTGCTTCACGGCAATAGGATTTGTCGTGTCAAAGTCTTGACGATTTGGAAAGTTGCCGTTAACACTTGAACCCCGTTTCAGAATCATTCATTTCGCAGTAACCGGTTGGCGCACGCGCTCGGTTTTCTGTCGCTGCGCGCCGTTCGGCAATACCCCGCAGTAAATCACGCGAATAAACGCCCCCAGGGGACGTTGGGCCGGAAAGCCCAGCGGTGGCGTTGCTTTGCCCAAAACCAGTCCAATCAGGAGCCGTACCGATGAATCGGATTTATCGCAAGGTCTGGAACAAAGCATTGGGTCAGTTGGTGGTGGCCTCGGAACTGGCTTCCTCCGACAGCAGCAGTGGCGGGGTCGTCGACCAGCGCCGCGATGCGACGCAGGCCACGCCCGCACTGCTGGCGGTGGCACTGGGCCTGGTATTGGGGTTGGGCGTGAGCGGCACCGCCGCAGCACAGTCGGTGCAGATCGGCGGCAGCGCCACCTGCGTGGCATTCAGCGGCAAGCTGCTCGAAAAGTGCCTGATCGAAGGCTCGGCCAGCGCTAAGGGCAGCAACGCGGTGGCGATCGGCAGCAACAGCAGCGCCACTGCCGCCAACAGCGTAGCGCTGGGCGCCGGCTCCAAGGCCACGCGGGCCAACACGGTGTCCGTGGGTGATACCGGCAAGGAACGCCAGATCACCAATGTTGCCGCAGGCACCCAGGCCACCGATGCGGTAAACAAGTCACAGCTGGATGCGCAGGCGCGCGCCACGCAGGCCGCGCTGGCCGATGTCGCCGCAGATGGAAACCGCTATTTCAAGGCCGACGGCGCAGGTGATGACAGCGACGCGGCGAAGATCGACGGACAGGGCGCGGTTGCGGCGGGTGCGGGTGCACAGTCGCTGGCCAACGCCACCACCGCCATCGGTACCCAGGCCATTGCCGCGGGCCTGGGCGCAAGCGCGTTCGGCCAGGGCGCATTGGCGATCGGTGATGCCAGCGTAGTGGTCGGGCAGAGCGCTGCCGCGTTCGGTCTTGGTGACACCGCCGTCGGCGCCAGTGCCTATGCCGCAAGCGAGAATGGCGCGGCCACCGCACTGGGTGCCTTGTCCGAAGCCACCGCCGATGGCGCGACCGCTGTCGGCGGCGGTGCCGTGGCGATGGGCCCGGGCAGCACCGCATTGGGCCGCGGCGCCACCGCCGCCAACGAAGCGTCGATCGCAGTCGGTGCGTTCAGCACTGCTGTCGGTGAATACAGCACCGCGCTGGGTTCGAATTCCGCTGCGGTTGCCACCGGCAGCGTGGCGCTGGGCGCGGGTTCGCTGGCCGACCGCGTCGATACCGTGTCAGTCGGTGCCGCCGAATACGGCCTGACCCGGCAGATCACCAGCGTTGCCGCAGGCACCGAAGACAACGATGCAGTCAATGTCGGCCAGCTGAAGGACGTGGCCGCCGTGGCCGATGCCACCGCCAAGCGCTTCCAGGCCACCGGCAGCAGCAACAGCGATGCCGGTGCACTGGCCGAAGGTGACGATGCACTGGCGGCCGGCGAGGCCGCCAATGCCCTCGGCAACGGCACCACGGCCGTCGGTGCCGGGGCAACGGCGGTCGCGCAGAACGCGACCGCCGTGGGCAACAACGCACTGGCCTCGGGCCAGAACAGTGCCGCGTTCGGCAACAACGCGCAGGCCAACGGTCCAGGCAGCGTTGCCGTGGGTGGTGCTGCGGTGGATGCCGATGGCAACCCGCTGATCACCAGTGGCGGCGTACCGGTGGAAACCGGCGCGACCAGCGCAGGCGTCGGTGGCACCGCGGTGGGCGCCAGTGCCGAAGCCAGCGGATTTGCGGCGTCGTCCTACGGTGTGGGTGCCTATGCGGCCGGCGCGCAGGCATCCGCGTTCGGTGCGGTGGCCAATGCCATCGGCGACTATTCCACCGCACTGGGTACCCAGAGCAATGCGACCGGCACCAGCAGTGTCGCCATCGGTGGCCCGGCCGACCTGATTCCCGGCCTGGGCTTCTTCGTGCAGACCCAGGCCAGCGGCGAAGCCGCGACCGCCGTTGGTGCCGGCGCCATCGCCAGTGGTGATCGTGCGGTGGCCAACGGCAGCCTGAGCGAAGCCTCCGGTGCTGAAGCCTCCGCTGTTGGCTACTTCGCCTATGCACCGGGTGAGAACGCCAGTGCGCTGGGCGCGCAGACCTGGGCCAGCGGTGCGCAGAGCACTGCAGTGGGTTACTACGCCACCGCACGCGGCACCAACAGCGTCGCGCTTGGCGCGAACTCCGAAGCAGTGCGTGCCAACAGCGTGGCCGTTGGCAGTGCAGGCAACGAGCGGCAGATCACCAGCGTTGCTGCGGGCAGCGAAGCCACCGATGCCGTGAACAAGGCGCAGCTCGATGCCGTGGCCAGCACCGCCGACAGCACCGCGCGCTTCTTCCAGGCACAGCCGGAAGCCGACAGCGATGCCGGCGCGCTGGCCGAGGGCAAGGGCGCCGTCGCCGCCGGTTCGTCGAGCAATGCGATCGGCGCCGGCGCAGTAGCCCATGGCGCGGCTGCGTCGGCCATCGGCGATGACAGCGTGGCCGTGGGCCGCAACAGCGCAGCCACCGGCAATGGCGGTGTCGCCATCGGTGGCCTCGGCCAGGCCTACGACGAGTTCAACCAGCCGATCATCGGTGCCGATGGCACGGCACAGCAGGTGGGCACCACTGCCGTCGCCGATGCCACGGCGGTGGGCAGTGGCGCGCAGGCCACCGGGGCTGCCAGCAGCGCCTTCGGCAACGCGGCCAAGGCCAGTGGTGACAACAGCTTCGCCGCCGGCGGCAAGTCGCGCGCTACCGGCAGCTATGCGGTCGCGGTCGGCGACAGCGCCTTCGCCAGCAGCGATGACAGCACCGCAGTAGGCGGCTACAGCTGGGCCACTGCCAGTGGTGCAGCAGCATTCGGTTCGGGTGCATGGGCCACCGCCACCAATGCCTCGGCGTTCGGTAATGCGGCGTGGGCCAGTGGCAGCGGCGCCACGTCCATCGGTTACAACAGCTGGGCCAACGGCGCCAGTTCCACGGCGGTCGGCCGCGGTGCCTTCGGCTATGGCGACAACAGCGTGGCACTGGGCTTCCAGGCGCTGGGCAACAGCATCAACAGCATCGCCATCGGCACCAATACAGTGGCCGGTGGTGAAAGCGCGATCGCGCTTGGCGCCGGCAGTAACGCCAGCGCCAGCAACGCTGTCGCGCTCGGTGCCGGTTCGGTTGCCAGTCGTGCACGTACGGTATCGGTGGGTAGCAGCGGCAACGAACGCCAGGTCACCAACGTCGCCGCGGGCACCCAGGCCACCGACGCAGTGAACAAGGCACAGCTGGATGCGGTTGCGACCACCGCCACCACCACCAGCCGCTTCTTCCAGGCCAGCGGCAACGGCGACGACGTAGCCGGTGCACTGGTGGAGGGTGACAACGCACTGGCGGCCGGTGATGCCGCCAACGCCATCGGCAATGGCGCCACCGCACTGGGCAGCGGCGCCAACGCGCTGGCCAGCAACGCACAGGCGCTGGGTTTCAATGCACTTGCAACCGCGGCCAACGCCAGCGCTGTCGGTGCCAACGCACAGGCCACGGGCGAGTACGCCACCGCGCAGGGTGCGGAAAGCGAAGCCAGCGGCGAGCAGAGCGCGGCGTTCGGTGCGGCCAGCATCGCCAGCGGCGTCGGTAGCACTGCCAATGGCGTGCTGTCCGAAGCGTCCGGCGAAGAAGCCGTGGCCGTGGGCTACTTCAGCAATGCCAGCGGCGACGCGGCCACCGCTGTCGGCAGCGAGAGCGTGGCCAGTGGTACGGCGTCGGCGGCCTTCGGTATCGGTGCCGAAGCCAGCGGCGGTTACAGCACTGCCATCGGTGGTTATGCACAGGCCTCGGCCTTCAATGCCACCGCGTTCGGCAACTTCGCCAATGCCTCCGGTTCCAACAGTGTGGCGATGGGTGGCGATTCGGAAGCCTCCGGCGCCTACAGCACCGCCACCGGCCAGGGCAGCCTGGCGACCGGCACCAACAGCGTCGCCGTCGGTGGTTCGTTGTTCGGCGTGCTGGCCACCGAGGCCTCGGGCAACTACTCCACCGCGGTGGGTGGTGGTGCCTGGTCGGGCGGCATCAACAGCACCGCGCTGGGCAATGCCGCCGAATCGCGCGGTGCCAACAGCGTGGCGCTGGGTGCCGATTCGATCGCCGATCGCGACAACACCGTGTCGGTGGGCGGCGGTGGCAACACCCGCCAGATCACCAATGTGGCCGATGGCACGCAGGGCAATGATGCGGTCAACAAGAACCAGCTCGACGCCGTCGCCGCGGCAGCGGAAAAGACCCGCCGGCAGTTCCAGGCCAGTGGCAACGCCGACGGTGAAACCGGCGCGCTGGTGGAGGGTGACAACGCGCTGGCGGCCGGTGATGCGGCCAACGCGATCGGCAACGGTGCCACCGCGCTCGGCAGCGGTGCCAATGCGCTGGCCGCCAACGCCACCGCGGTGGGCATCGATGCGCTGGCCACCGGCAGCAACGCGGCTGCCCTGGGCAGCACGGCACAGGCCACCGGCGAGGACAGCCTGGCCCTGGGCAGCGATGCCGGCGCCAGCGAGGTTGGTGCAAGCGCGGTGGGTGCGCGTGCACAGGCCAGCGGCGCCTACAGCACAGCCACAGGTACAGAAGCCAATGCCAGCGGCGGGCAGGCGCTCGCCAGCGGTTTCCGCAGCGCGGCTTCGGCTGATGGCACCACCGCGGTGGGTGGCTACGCCGAAGCCAGCGGTCGCCTCGGCACCGCCCTGGGCTATGGCTCGGCGGCCAGCGCTGCCAACACCACTGCAGTCGGCTTCGGTGCCGCGGCGGCCGGTACCGGTGCCGTTGCCGTGGGTCAGTCCAGCGAAGCCAGTGGCGAGGAGAGCGTGGCCATCGGCGGCAGCACCTTCTTCGGCCTGATCCCGTCGCGTGCCAGTGGGACCGGTGCGGCGGCGTTCGGCGCCGGTGCATGGGCCACCGAGGACTACGCGACCGCGATTGGCTGGAACTCGTGGGCGGCAGGCAGCAGCGCCACCGCGCTGGGGGCCAACGCCACCGCCAATGGCAGCAACAGCGTCGCGCTCGGTGCTGGCTCCAAGGCTGACCGTGACAACACCGTAGCCGTCGGCAAGGCCGGCGGTGAGCGCCAGGTGACCCACGTCGCGGCGGGCATCGAAGCCACCGATGCGGTGAACAAGGGCCAGCTGGATGCGGTCGCCAGCGTCGCCGACAAGACCAACCGGCAGTTCCAGGCCAGCGGCAATGCCGATGGCGAAGCCGGTGCACTGGTCGACGGCGACAACGCACTGGCTGCCGGCAATGCGGCCAATGCCATCGGCAACGGCGCCACCGCGCTGGGCAGCGGCGCCAATGCCATGGCCGCCAATGCCACTGCCGTGGGCTTCGATGCGCTGGCCACCGGCAACAATGCGGCGGCGCTCGGCAACGCGGCGCAGGCCGGAGGTGTCGACAGCGTAGCCGTGGGCAGTGGCGCCAGCGCCAGCGAACTCGGCGCCAGTGCTACCGGCGCCGGTGCCCAGGCCAAGGGTGCCTACAGTACCGCCAGCGGTGCGCAGGCCACGGCCAGCGGCACCCAGTCGCAGGCCAGTGGTTTCCGCGCCAATGCCTCGGCCGATGGTGCGTCTGCGCTGGGCAGCTATGCCGAGGCCAGCGGTCGCCTGGGTACCGCGGCCGGCTACGGCAGCAAGGCAACCGGCGCCAATGCCACGGCGGTAGGTGTGAGTGCCACCGCCAGTGCCGCAGGCAGCGTGGCGTTGGGCGCGGGCTCGGTCGCCGACCGTGCCAACACTGTGTCGGTCGGCAGCGCGAGCAGTGATCGTCAGATCACCCGTGTCGCTGCCGGTACCGAGCGCACCGATGCGGTCAATCGTGGCCAGCTCGATGCGGTCGCGGCGACCGCCGATGGCACGGCCCGCTACGTCAAGGCCACCGGCGCAGGTACCGCCAGTGCCAACGGCAGCGATGCCGCCGCGATCGGTTCGGCAGCCACTGCCAGCGGCGCACGCAGCAATGCCCTGGGTGCCAATGCGATGGCCATCGGCAACGGTGCCCTGGCACTGGGCACCAGCGCCGGCGCATCGGGCGCGAACTCGGTGGCGCTGGGTGCCGGTTCGCGTGCACTCGATGCCAACGTGGTGTCGGTCGGCGGTGGCAATGGCACCGATGGTCCGGCCACGCGCCGCATCGTCAATGTGGCCGATGGCCGCATCGCCGCCGGCAGCAGCGATGCCATCACCGGTTCGCAGCTCAACGTCACCAACCAGCGGGTGGGCGCGGTGGAAACCCGCGTCGGTGATTTCGATTCGCGCATCGCCACCGTGGAAACCACGGCGGCCAGCGCAGTCGGCTATGACGACGCCAGCCGTGACCGCCTGACCCTGTCCGGTTTCCAGGGCACCACCATCGACAACGTCGGTGCCGGCAGCATCGCTGCGGGCAGTCGCCAGGCGATCAACGGCGGCCAGCTGTTCCAGTCGCTCAGTGATGCCGCCAGCTTCCTCGGCGGTGGTGCCAGCGTTGGCATGCAGGGTGTGTTCGTGGCGCCGAACTATGTGATCCAGGGCGCCACCTACAGCAATGTCGGCGATGCGCTCGGCGCGCTGGACCGCAAGGTCAGCGAGATCGACCGCCGCACCGCCGGTGGCACGCGTGCCGGGACTGCCAGCCTGCGCGCAATGAGTACCCCGCTGGATGACAGCCCGCTGGCCAGCGCCGCTGATGCACCTGCAACGGCCGACGCGGCACCGGCCGGCACCGCGCGCGTGCAGGGCACGCCGACCGCCGCCGCCGCCGGTGCCGGGATTCCGGTCGGCACCCCGGCGACGGGCTTCAATGCCGTCGCCATGGGCGAGGGCGCCGTTGCCAGTGGCGCTTCGTCCACCGCCATCGGCCAGGGCGCCAATGCCAGCGCGGCAAACGCGGTGGCACTGGGGCAGGGCTCGGTTGCCGATCGTGCCAACACGGTCTCGGTGGGCAGCGAAGGCAACGAGCGCCAGGTCACCAACGTGGCGGCCGGTACCACGGCCACCGATGCGGTCAACAAGGGCCAGCTCGACCGTGGCATGGCCACGGCCAACAGCTACACCGACAGCCGCGTCCAGGCCGTCGCCGACAGCTTCGATGTGTTCAAGGGCGAAATCGACGGACGCCTGCGCCACATGGATCGTCGCATCGACCGCCAGGGGGCGATGAGCGCGGCGATGCTCAACATGGCCACCAGTGCCGCCGGTATCCGCACCCAAAACCGGGTCGGCGTCGGCATTGGCTTCCAGGGCGGCGAGTCGGCGTTGTCGCTGGGCTACCAGCGTGCGATCAGCGATCGCGCCACGGTGACCTTCGGTGGTGCCTTCAGCAGCGACGACAGCTCGGTTGGCGTCGGTGCCGGCTTCGGCTGGTAAGCCACTCCATCGCGCCGACGGCCACCCACGCCGGCGCAGCACCTGCAGTGAGGGCCTGGGGGGAGGTCACGGCAATCCCGGCTGGGCCGGCCGGGAGTCGTCAAGGAATGATGGCCGCAGTGTTGGTTCGATCCATGACCCAGAAGAGGAATTCGACGTGATCAAGAAGCAGAACCTTCGCATCAATGTGCTTGCCGCCGCCGTGCTGTCGATGACGGCTGTCGGTGCCGTCCACGCCGCTGGACTGCCGACCCGTGAACCGGTGCGCCAGGCCAGCACCGCCCAGCCGGGAACCGAGCGCATCATCGTCAAGTACCGGGCCGGTGCTGCTGCCGCCACTGACCGCTCGGCGAAGCTGTCCACCGTGCAGTCCGCACTGACCCGTGCCAGCCTCTCCGGCGGCACATCCCGCGCCAGCACGCTCGGCCCGCAGGTGGTCCGCAAGCTGTCTACCGGGGCGGACCTCATCCGTGTGCAGGGCCGCCTGGCCCCGGCCGAACTGCAGCGCGTACTGAAGGAGCTGAAGGCCGACCCGTCGGTGCAGTACGCCGAAGCCGACGTGAAGCTGCGCCGCACCGAACTGCGTGCCGGCAACGTACAGCCGGCGCTGGTGCCGAACGATCCCTTCTACCAGCAGAACCAGTGGCATCTGCATAATGCGGTCGGCGGCATCAACGCACCGGCGGCATGGGATGTCTCGCAGGGCGAGGGCATCGTGGTGGCGGTGATCGATACCGGCATCCTGCCGCAGCATCCGGACCTGGTCGGCAACCTGCTGGAGGGTTACGACTTCATCAGCGATGCGGAGACCTCGCGGCGCCCGACCAACGATCGCGTGCCGGGTGCGCAGGACTACGGTGATTGGGTCGAGAATGACAACGAGTGCTATGACGGTTCGCTGGCCGAGGACAGTTCCTGGCACGGCACCCACGTCGCCGGCACCGTGGCCGAGCAGACCAACAACGGCGTCGGCATGGCCGGTGTCGCCTACAAGGCCAAGGTACTGCCGGTGCGCGTGCTCGGTAAGTGCGGTGGCTACCTGTCCGACATCGCCGATGCGGTGGTCTGGGCATCGGGTGGCACGGTGGCCGGCATTCCGGCCAACACCAATCCGGCCGAGATCATCAACATGAGCCTGGGGGGCGGTGGCGCCTGCGCCAGCACCTACCAGGACGCGATCAACGGCGCGATCTCGCGCGGTACCACCGTGGTGGTGGCGGCCGGCAATGAAGCCGACAACGCGTCCAAGTACCAGCCGGCCAGCTGCGAAGGCGTGGTGACCGTGGGTGCCACCCGCATCACCGGTGGCATCACCTACTACTCCAACTACGGCACCCGCGTGGACCTGTCCGGTCCGGGTGGCGGTGGCAGTGTGGACGGCAACCCGGGCGGCTACATCTGGCAGACCGGCTCCAATGCGGCCACCACGCCGGAATCGGGCACGCCGGGCTACATGGGCATGGGCGGTACCTCGATGGCCTCGCCGCATGTGGCCGCCGTTGCCGCGCTGGTGCAGAGCGCGCTGATCGCCAAGGGCAAGGATCCGTTGACCCCGGCCGCGATGCGTACCCTGTTGAAGGAAACCGCACGTCCGTTCCCGGTCACCATTCCGGCGGCGACCCCGATCGGTACCGGTATTCTCGATGCCAAGGCCGCGCTGGCCAAGGCACTGGAAGAACCGTGCACCGAGAACTGCGGGCCGGTGGCCACGCCGCTGACCAACAAGGCCGCCGTCGGTGGCCTGAACGGTGCCGCCGCCAGCAGCCGCCTGTACAGCTTCGAAGCCGTCGCCGGCAAGCAGCTCAGCGTGATCACCTACGGTGGCACCGGCAATGTCTCGGTCTACATCGCGCAGGGGCGTGAACCGAGCGCCAGCGACAACGACGCCAAGTCGACCCGTCCGGGCACGTCCGAGACGGTGCGGGTGAACAAGCCGGTGGCCGGTACCTACTACATCAAGGTAGTCGGCGAAGCGGCCTACAACGGCGTGAGCATCCTTGCCACGCAGTAAGCTGGAACTGTCGTAATTGAATGGCCGAAGCCCGTCATCCCGTGTGACGGGCTTCGTCTTTTTACGAAAGGTGGTGGAGGGGCGGCGGAAATCATGGCTTAACTGTTAAAGTCGAGCCGATTGACAGGAGAGTCATGTGAACGCGCTTGCTGCTACCGCCGCTGCCGACAACGCTGAAGGCCGCATCCTGGATGCGCTGCAGGCGCGCGGCCGGCTGAAGGAAGGCGATCTGGCACGTGCGCGGCCGCTGCACGCAGAGGCCGGCGGCAGCCTGCTGGGCCTGCTGGTGCGGCTGGGGCTGGTGTCCGAGCGTGACCAGGCACAGGCCAGCGCCGAAGTGCTGGGCCTGCCGCTGCTGGAAGGCAAGCAGCTGCCGGAAGCACCGCCACAAGGGCTGGCGGAAGGCCTGCCGTTGTCACTGCGCTTCCTCAAGCAGTTCCACGTCTGCCCGCTGGCCCTGGATGAACAGGGCGTACGGCTGTGGCTGGCCGACGCCCATGATCCCTACCCGCAGCAGGCGGTGCAGCTGGCACTGGGCGTGCCGGTGACGCCGGTGCTGGGCATGCGTGCGGAGATCGATGACCTGGTTGAGCGCTGGTTCGGCCAGGGCCGCAGCGCGATGGGCGCGATCGTCGAAACCGCCGATGGCGAGGGCGGTGCGGTCGATGACATCGAGCACCTGCGCGACCTCGCCTCGGAAGCGCCGGTGATCCGCCTGGTCAACCTGGTGATCCAGCGTGCAGTGGAGCTGCGCGCGTCGGACATCCATGTCGAACCATTCGAGAGCCGGCTGAAGGTGCGCTACCGCGTCGACGGTGTACTGGTGGAGGGCGAAAGCCCGCCGGCCAACCTCACCGCGGCGGTGATCAGCCGCATCAAGATCATGGCCCGGCTCAACATCGCAGAGCGCCGCCTGCCGCAGGATGGCCGCATCATGCTGCGCGTGCAGGGCAAGGAGCTGGACCTGCGCGTGAGCACGGTCCCGACCGCGCATGGCGAAAGCGTGGTGATGCGATTGCTGGACCGCGAAACGGTGGTGTTCGATTTCCACCGCCTCGGCTTCACCGATGCGTTCCTGCCGCAGTTCCGCAAGGTGCTGGAGCAGCCGCATGGCATCCTGCTGGTGACCGGCCCCACCGGCTCGGGCAAGACCACCACGCTGTATACCGCGCTGAGCCAGCTCAATACCGCCGACGTCAAGATCATCACGGTCGAAGACCCGGTGGAATACCAGATCGAGGGCATCAACCAGATCCAGGCCAAGCCGCAGATCGGCCTGGACTTCGCCAACGCCCTGCGCAGCATCGTGCGCCAGGATCCGGACATCATCATGATCGGCGAAATGCGCGACCTGGAAACCGCGCGCATTGCGATCCAGTCGGCGTTGACCGGCCACCTGGTGCTGTCCACCCTGCATACCAACAACGCAGCGGGTGGCATCACCCGCCTGCTCGACATGGGCGTGGAAGACTACCTGCTCACGTCCACCATCAACGGCATCCTCGCCCAGCGCCTGGTGCGCCGGCTGGAACCGACCCACGCCGAGCGCTATGAGGCCTCGCCGGAGGAAATCGAACGATTCGAACTGCACCGCCTGCAGCCGGAAGGGCCGATCCACCTGTATCGCCCGAAGCCCTCCGCGCTGGCGCCGACCGGTTATCTCGGCCGCACCACCATCATGGAATTCCTGGTGATGAACGATGCGCTGCGGCGCGCGGTGATGCGCCGCGATGGCATGGGCGAGATCGAACGCATCGCCCGCGAAGCGGGCATGCGCACGATGTACGAAGATGGCCTGTCCAAGGCCCTCAGTGGCCAGACGACCATCGAGGAAGTCCTGCGTGTCACCGAGGAAAGCTGATGCGCGCAGGACGCCGGGGCTGACATGCCGACCTACCGTTACAAGGCACTGAATCCGCACGGCGAGATCTTCGACGGGCAGATGGAAGCGGCCAGCGAGGCCGAACTGGTCGCGCGCCTGCAGGACCAGGGTCATCTGCCGATGGAAACGCAGCTGGCCGATGGCGGTGCGATCGGCGGCAGTACCTGGCGCAACCTGTTCCGCCAACGGCCGCTGCAGGGCGCGGCATTGCTGCAGTTCACCCAGCAGCTGGCGACACTGCTCGGTGCAGGCCAGCCGCTGGATCGCGCGCTGTCAATCCTGCTCGGCCTGCCGGAAGACGAACGCTCGCGCCGTGCGATCACCGACATCCGCGATGTGGTGCGCGGTGGTGCGCCGCTGTCGACCGCACTGGAGCGCCAGCATGGGTTGTTCTCGCGCCTGTACGTGAACATGGTGCGTGCCGGTGAGGCCGGCGGCAGCCTGCACGAAACCCTGCAGCGCCTGGCCGACTACCTCGAACGCAGCCGGGCCCTGCAGGGCAAGGTGATCAACGCGCTGGTGTACCCGGCCATCCTGCTGGTGGTGGTGGGCGGTGCGCTGCTGTTCCTGCTCGGCTACGTGGTGCCGCAGTTCGCGCAGATGTACGAGAGCCTGGATGTTGCGCTGCCGTGGTTCACCAACGCGGTATTGCAGCTGGGCCTGTTCGTGCGTGACTGGTGGGTGTTGCTGCTGGTGGTGCCGGCAGTACTTGCGCTGTTCTTCGAACGCAAGGCACGGCAACCGGCCTTCCGGCTGGCGCTGGATGGCTGGCTGCTGCAGCGTCGCAGCATCGGCCGCCTGCTGGGTGAACTGGAAACCGCGCGGCTGGCCCGCACGCTGGGCACCCTGCTGCGCAATGGGGTGCCGCTGCTGGGTGCCCTGGGCATCGCCCGCAACGTACTGGGCAACCGCGCGCTGGCCGCCGATGTGGAAGCTGCCGCGGATGAAGTGAAGAATGGTATCGGCCTGTCGCTGGCACTGTCGCGCGGCAAGCGTTTCCCGCGCCTGGCACTGCAGATGATCCAGGTCGGCGAGGAATCCGGTGCACTCGATACCATGCTGCTGAAAGCGGCCGATACCTTCGAACAGGACAGCGCCCGGCGCATCGACCGCCTGCTGGCGGCGATGGTGCCGGCGATCACCCTCGTACTGGCCTCGGTGGTCGGCGCGGTGATCGTCGCCGTGCTGGTGCCGCTGTACGACCTGACCAATGCCATCGGTTGACGATGGATCCCTACGCAACCCCGACACTCCGCAACTGAAAGGACCGACCATGATTGCTTCCCGTCGACCGATCCGCCTTTCCTTCACCGCCGCGCGCAACCAGTCGGGCATGAGCCTGCTGGAGATCATCATCGTCATCGTGCTGATCGGCGCAGTGCTGACCCTGGTCGCCAGCCGCGTGCTGGGTGGCGCCGACCGCGGCAAGGCCAACATCGCCAAGGCACAGGTGCAGACCGTCGCATCCAAGGTCGACAACTACCAGATCGATACCGGCAAGCTGCCCGGCTCACTCAATGATCTGGTGACTGCACCGGCTGGCGTCGGTGGCTGGTTGGGCCCGTATGCCAAGCCGGCCGATCTGAACGATCCGTGGGGCCATGCGCTGGAATACCGCACGCCGGGCGAAGGCCAGCCGTATGAGCTGATCAGCCTGGGCAAGGACGGCAAGGCCGGCGGCAGCAGCGTCGACGCTGACATCCGCTACCAGCCGTAACCGGGCATGTCGCATTTCCTGCCGCGCCGGTTGCCACGCCCGCGCCTGCCCGGCAGGCGCGCAGCGGGCCTGTCGCTGCTGGAAATGCTGCTGGTGATCGCGCTGATCGCCGCGATCGGCCTGATCACCGCTGCCGGCCTGTCGCGCGGTTTTGCCGGCATGCAGCTGCGCAGCGCCGGCAAGGACATCGCCAACCAGCTGCGCGTGGTGCGCGCGCAGGCGATCGCCCGGGGCGAACCGCAGCGCTTTGTCATCGAGCCGGCCAAGCGGCGCTGGGAAGGCGCCAACCAGCGCCACGGCGACGTGCCGGCACAGCTGCAGGTCCAGTTCGAAGGCGCCGCGCAGCTGGCCACCGCGCCAGGGCAGGGCGTGATCGAGTTCCATCCCGACGGCGGCTCCAGCGGCGGTCGCATCCGGCTGCAGCGTGAAGATGCCGAATGGCGCATCGACGTGGGTTGGCTGACCGGTGAGGTCCGCTCCGGCCCCTGGCGGGCGCAATGAAGCGGCGCGCCCGCGGCTTCACCCTGCTGGAAGTGATCATCGCCTTTGCCCTGCTCGGGCTGGCGCTGACCCTGCTGCTGGGCAGCCTGTCAGGCGGCGCCAGGCAGGTGCGTGAGGCCGAACTGCGCACGCGCGCAATACTGCATGCGCAGTCGTTGCTGGCCGAAACCGGCGTCGCCACGCCGCTGCAGGTGGGCAGCCAGCAGGGCGACTGGGAGCAGGGACGCTACCACTGGGAACTGCAGGTGCAGCCGTGGGTGGAGCCACGTGCAGGCAGCGTCGTGCAGACACAGTCAGCCGGTGCCCCCTGGCTGGCCGAACTGCAGCTGCAGGTGCGTTGGGGTGACAGCGAACGCGAGCAGCTGCGCTGGCGCAGCCTGCGCCTGCTGCCGCCGGATCTGGAGCGTGCGCGATGACGCGCCGTGCTGCAGGTTTCACGCTGGTTGAAGTGATGCTGGCCACGGTGCTGTTGGCCGGTGGCCTGGCGCTGGCGTTCGCCAGCGTGCGCTCGGCGATGGCGGTCAGCCAGCGTGGCGAGCAGATTGCGGCCGAGAGTGAGCGCATGCGCGCGGTGCAGGCCCTGTTGCGGCGGCAGCTGGCCGGTGCGCTGCGCACGCCGCTGGAAGTCCCCGATCCCACCCGCGAACCGATCTTCTTCCAGGGCGAAGAACAGCGCATGATGTTCGCCGCTGATCTCCCGGGTTACCTCGGCCGTGGCGGAGCCTACCTGCACGCGCTGCAGGTGGACGGCCGCGATGGCCAGCAGCGCCTGCTGCTGGACCTGGTGCTGCTGCAGGAAGGCGAGCGCATCGCCGAAAATCCGCCGCGCCCACCGGAAGTGCTGGTGGAGAACCTGAAGTCGGTGCAGCTGCGCTATCGCGGCATCGATGCCAGTACCGGCCAGATGAGCGACTGGATGCCGCGCTGGGACGATACCCGTCGTCTGCCGATGCTGGTGGAGATCCAGATCGTGCCCGCCAAGGGGGCGCCCTGGCCCACGCTGGTGGTGGCACCGCGCGCTGGCGGCAGCGGAGGCGCGCGATGAACCGGCAACACGGTGCGGCACTGGTCCTGGTGCTGTGGTTGATCGCATTGATGACCGCGCTGGTCGGTGCGTTCGCGCTGAGCGCACGGGTCGAGCATCTGCAGCAGCGGGTGCTGGATGACGACGCACGCGGCCAGGAACGGGCGCGCGCCGGCCTGGAGTACGCGCTGCTGCGGCTGTCCGCCGATCCGCTGCGGGCGCCCTGGCGTGCCGATGGCCGCACCTACCGCTGGCAGTTCGATGACGCCAGCATCGAGATCAAGGTGCTGGACGAGAACGGCAAGATCAACCTGAACCTGGCCGACGTGACCCTGCTGACCGCGTTCCTCAAGGCGCTCGGCGAAGACGAAGGGGCGGCCCGGCAGATGGCCGGCGCCATTGTCGACTGGCGTGATGAAGACAGCCTGCTGCAACCGGGTGGTGGCGCCGAAGCGCCGGACTATGCGGCGGCCGGGTTGCCGTATGGCCCGCGCAACAAGCGTTTCGAGACGCTCGGCGAACTGCAGCGGGTACTGGGGATGCGCGGTCCGCTGTACAAGGCCATGCTGCCGCACCTGACCCTGTACAGCCGCCAGGCGCGCCCGGATCCCCAGTTCGCCAGCGCGCCGGTGCTGACCGCACTGGGCCTGGATGCGGATACCGTGCTGGCGCAGCGCGCGCAGCAGGAGCGTGACGCAGATACCGCTGGCGGTGCGACAACGCTTGCCAGCAGCAGCGGCACCTATAGTATCGAGTCTCGTGCAACCGATGGCAGTGGACGCCGGTCGGTGTTGCAGGCAGTGGTACGCAATGGCTCGGGCGGGGTTCCCGGGCGGTCCTACACAGTGCTTCGCTGGGAGCAGGGAATGACAGCAAGATGACGGCATGGCAGGACAGTGTGCGGCAGGTGCAGGGCCGGATCGGCCCTGGCGCCGGCCGTTTCCTGCGCTGGTGGCGGCAATCGCTGCTGGCCTGGGTGCCGGCGCGTTGGCAGTGGGCACTGGGCTGGGCGCAGGCGCGCCTGCTGCTGCAGCGCCAGGGTGACCAGCTGCAGGTCTGGCGAGAGGCCGGTGAGCGCCGCGAAGCGGTGGCCAGCGTGCCGTGGCCGCTGTCGCCGGCCGAACTGGACCGCGTGCTGGAACCGCGACTGCGCAGCCTGCCGCGGGCGTGGCTGCTGCCGGCCAGCGAAGTACTGCGTCGTCATCTGCGCCTGCCTGCGGCTGCGGCCGACCGCCTGCGCGCCGTGGTCGGTTTCGAGATCGACCGCCAGACGCCGTTCGAATCCAGCCAGGTCAGCTATGACGTGCGTGAACTCGGGAGCGCGGCCGAAGGCCAGCTGCAGGTCGAACTGGTTGCCTGGCCATTGCGCCAGCTTGAAGCGTGGCGCGCCAGCGTGGGCGAGTGGGCCGATGCGCTGGCCGGTGTCGATGCCATCGACGCCCACGGTGACCCCCTGCAGGTGAATCTGTTGCCGCCGGGGCAGCGCCAGCTGCGGGTGGATCCGACGCGGCGCTGGAATGTGCTGCTGGCCGTGGCCGCGCTGGTGATGCTGGTGCTGGCGGCCCTGCAGCTGCTCGACAACCGCCGTGCCGCCGCCGATGAGCTGCGTGCGCAGGTTGAACGCAGTGCGCGCAGTGCGCGTGGTGTCGCCAGCGAACGCGCGCAGCTGCAGGCACTGATCGATGGTGCCGCATTCCTGGAAAAGCAGCGCAGCCAGCGCGCCGGAACGGTGGAAATCTGGAATGAACTGACCCGGCGCCTGCCGGAGGGCACCTACCTGGAAAAGCTGGCCATCGAGAACAACAACCTGCAGCTGATCGGCCTGAGCCGCGAGGCCTCGCAGCTGGTGCAGCTGCTGCAGGATGCGCCGCAGTGGCGCAAGGTCAATCTGACCGGCGTACTGCAGGCCGATGGCGCCGCCAGTGGCCGTGACCGCTTCACCATGACCGCCGAACTGCAGCCGTTGCCGGCTGCGGCCCCGACCCGGGAGGCGGCCGATGCCGATGCCAAGCGCACGCCGTGACCGCTGGCTGGCACTGGCGCTGCTGCTGGCAGTGCTGGGCCTGGCCTACCTGCTGCTGGTGCACCCCTGGTTCACCCAGCCGCTGCGCGAAATCGATGCCGACGTGGCCGCCCTGCGCGAGCGCGAACAGCGCGTGCAGGCGCAGCTGCAGCAGCAGCCGCAGATCGAACAACGCCTGCGCGCCACCCGCGAGGCACTGCAGCAGCGGCCGGGCTTCCTGCGTGAAGCCACCGCCGAAGCTGCAGCCGCTGCGCTCGGCGCGAAGCTGCAGGATGCGGTGGCGATGGCCAGCCCGGGCAACCGCAGCTGCACCATCAGCAACCGCACGCCACTGACCGACAACCGTCGTGACGCCGAGTTCGTGCGCGTTGCCATGCAGGTGCGCCTGCGTTGCGGTGTGGCCGAACTGGCCACGGTGCTGCACAGCCTGGAAACCGGCAGCCCGCGCCTGTTCGTCGACAACCTCAACCTGATCGCGCAGCGCTTCCAGCAGTCGCCGAATGAATCCGGGCTGGGCCTGGACGTGTCGTTCGAACTGGCCGGCTACCTGCTGCCCGGTGCCGCTGCCGATGGCGCTGCGCCGGCACCTGCAGCCGAGCCGGGCGCGGCGCCGCAACCGCCTTCGGCTGCACCGGCACCCTCACCGGCTGTGCCGGAAGAGGGGCAGGAGGTGGCCGATGAAGCTTGAGCAGATCAGCCTGCGCACCGGTTTCCTGCTGGCACTGGCCGGCTGGGCGGCAGCGGTCTGGCTGGCCACCGGCTTCGGCCTGGGCAGCCAGCTGCCAGGTGCGGATGGCGATGCCGATGCAGTGCCTTCGTTGCCGGTGCTGCCGCCGTTGGCCGCAGAACGCATGGCCAGCGCCGACAGCTACAGTGCCATCGGCGAGCGACCGCTGTTCGCCGAGGACCGCAGGCCGAAGCCCTACCTGCTCGGTGGCAGCGAGCCTGCCGCCAGCGCCGCGCTGCGCCTGACCGGCGTGCTGCTGACCGGCGACTTCGGCATGGCCACCTTCACCACCGAACAGAACCGTTCGTTGCGCCTGCGCCTCAACGGTGAAGCCGTCGACGGCTGGCAGCTGGTGGCACTGCAGCCGCGCCAGGCCACCGTGATCGGCCCCGGTGGCAACCAGGTGCTGGAACTGGCGGTCTTCAACGGCCAGGGCGGTGAGCCGCCGACCGTGCTGCGCGGCCCCAACGGTGCGCCGTCGGCAGGTGCGATCGTTGTGCCGCCCCCGGCAGGTGCTCCGCCGACACCGCCGCCGGCTGCGGCAACCCCATCGCCGTCGCCTGCTGCCAGTACGCCCGCGCCCTCGGCTGCGGCGGCCGCCACACCGCCTGCCACCAACAACGGCCCCAGCGAAGCGCAGATGCAGGCCATCCGCGAACGCATCCAGGCCCGTCGCCGCCAGCTGCAGCAACAACAACAGCAGCAACAACCGTCGCCGCCCCCGGGCGATGGCACCAACCGATAGAGTGAATGCATGAGCCTGCGTTTCCTTCCCTGGTCCTTTGCCCTCGCGCTGCTGGTCGGCTGCAGCACCGTGTCCGCGCCGCATGTGCAGCGCAAGGGCAATCTGTCGCCCACTGCCGAGGCCGGCCAGGCGGCCAATGTCGCCGCGGATGCTGCCCGTGACGCGCAGGGCGCTCCGCAGGCAGTGATCCGCCGTGGCACCGGCACCATGATCAACCGCGAAGCAGCACGCGCACCGGCACCGGCACTGCATGGCGCCAGCACCGGTGAAGCAACCTTCAATTTCGAAGGCGAATCGGTGCATGCGGTGGTCAAGGCCATCCTCGGTGACATGCTGGGCCAGAACTACGTGATCGCACCGGGGGTGCAGGGCACGGTCACCCTGGCCACGCCCAAGCCGGTGTCGCCGGCGCAGGCGTTGAACCTGCTGGAGATGGTGCTGGGCTGGAACAACGCACGCATGGTCTACAGCGGTGGCCGCTACAACATCGTCGCCGCCGACCAGGCGCTGGCCGGTACGGTCGCGCCGAGCACGGCGCCCGCTGCCAGTGCGCGAGGCTTCGAGGTACGGGTCATCCCGCTGCAGTTCATCTCCGCCACCGAAATGAAGAAGGTACTGGAGCCGTATGCGCGGCCCAATGCCATCGTCAACGTCGACAGCGGCCGCAACGTGATCACCCTGGGTGGTACCCGCGCCGAGCTGGAAAACTACATGCGCACCGTCGAGATCTTCGACGTCGACTGGCTGTCGGGCATGTCGGTGGGCGTGTTCCCGATCCAGTCGGGCAAGGCCGAACAGGTGGCTGCCGACCTGGAGAAAGTGTTCGGCGAGGAGAGCAAGACGCCCAGCGCCGGCATGTTCCGCTTCCTGCCCCTGGAAAACGCCAACGCGGTGCTGGTGATCACCCCGCAGGTGCGCTACCTGGACCAGATCCAGCAGTGGCTGGACCGCATTGATACGGCCGGTGGCAGTGCCCGCCTGTTCTCCTACGAGTTGCGCTACATCAAGGCGCGTGACCTGGCCGAACGGCTCAGTGAAGCCTTCGCCAGCAGCGGCAACCGTGGCGGTTCCAGCCCGGCCTCGCTGGCCCCGGGTGCGATGCCGTCGCAGCTGGGCAGCGACGGCGACCGTGGCATGGACAGCAACAACAGCAGCAGTTTCGGCTCGACCCCGGGCAGCGGTTCCAGTGGTGCCGGCAACGGCAGCATGAACCTGCCGCAGCGCCAGTCCGGCAACGTCAGCGTCAGCCTGGAAGTGGAGGGCGATCGCGTGGGCGTGTCGGCGGTGGAGGAAACCAATACCCTGCTGGTGCGCTCGACCCCGCAGGCCTGGCGCTCGATCCGCGAGGTGATCGAGAAGCTGGACGTGATGCCGCTGCAGGTGCACATCGAAGCGCAGGTGGCCGAAGTCTCGCTGGACGGTGACCTGAAGTACGGCGTGAACTGGTTCTTCGACAACGCCGTGGCCGGGCGTGCACTGACGGGAGCCTTGGGCGGCGTGACCCTGCCGGCAGCAGCGGGTGGCTCCTGGAGCAGCTTCGCCGGTGCCGCGACCGGTGGCGAAGGCCTGGGCTGGGCGTTCACCGGTCACAATGGTGCGGCGGTGGTGAGTGCGCTGGACAAGGTCACCGATGTACGCCTGCTGCAGACCCCTTCGGTGTTCGTGCGCAACAACGCCGAGGCCACGCTCAACGTGGGCGACAAGGTGCCGATCAACACGACTACGGTGAACACCGGCATCGGCACCAGCAGCTACAGCTCGGTGCAGTACATCGACACCGGCGTGATCCTGAAGGTACGCCCGCGCGTGACCCGCGACGGCACGGTGTTCCTCGACATCGTGCAGGAAGTGAGCAGCGCCTCGAACGTACCGGAGAACTGCAACCCACAGGAGCGCAACTGCAACCCGCGCATTTCCACCAAGAAGCTGTCGACCGAAGCGGCGGTGCAGAGTGGCGACACCATCATGCTGGCCGGCCTGATCACCGATACGGCCACCGATGGCAGCAGCGGCATTCCCGGCCTGAGCCGGATTCCGGTGGTGGGCGCGCTGTTCGGGCAGAAGAGCCGCACCAGCCGTCGTTCGGAGGTGATCGTGCTGCTGACCCCGAGCATCGTGCGCAACAGCCAGGAAGCACGCAATCTGACCGACGAGTACAGCCAGCGCTTCCGCGCGATGGAACCGCTGAACCAGCCGCGCGCAAAGAAGTAAGGGGGTTGCGGCAGGGCTGCGCCCTGCACCCGCAGAGGCTGAAGCTGGAGCAACGGCAACGGCAACAGCAACAGCAACAGCAACAGCAACAGCAACAGCAACAGCGGGTTTACTGAGGGATGGCGGGGCATTGTGGGTTTGCGGGGACGCCGTAAACCCGTCCATGGGGGCTGGGTCGCCGCATCCATGCGGCTCACACCCCGCAAACCCACAGTGCCCCGCCTTCGACAGTTTCCTGCTGCTGTTGGTAGGTGTCGACCTTGGTCGACACGATCCACGCCATGCGTGGATGACTCTCCATCGAAATCGAATATTTCGATATATGTGAGATCTGAGCCGAGCATGGCTCGGCTCTACAGAAGAGCAAGCAGGTCGCGGAAATCTGTCGAAGGCGGGGTGGGTCCGGTTGCGGGGGCGTGAGCCGCATGGATGCGGCGACCGAGCTTACATGGACGTACTTGCAGCGTCCCCCGCAATCGGACCCACCCCGCCAACCCCCAGGAACCCAGCTTTTGCTTCGGCTGTTGCTGTTGCCCTGGCCTGAGGCGGGTGCCGGGTGCAACCCGGCCGATACCCTCCCAGTGCTAGGCTGTGGCTACCGACAACCACGGAGGCGGGATGGGGGCGATCGTGTTGTTGCCGCTGTGCGTGGACGATGCCGCGCTCGACCGCTGCCTGGCCGCACTGGATGCGGGCACCGCGCCGGGGACCGCGGTCTGGCTGGCCGACGACGCGCAGACCGGGCCGCGTGCGCAGGCGGTGGTGGAACACTGGTTGGCGCACACGCCACTGCTGGCTGAGTACACCCGGCGTGCACGGCCACTGGGTGAAGTCGCCCACCTGGACGAGATGCTGCGCGCCTGCGATGGCATGGACGTGGCGGTGCTGGCACCGGACAGCGTGCCCGCACCGGGCTGGCTGCAGCAGCTGCAGGACGCCTTCGCCCGCGATGCCGCCATCGCGACCGCAACCCCATGGTGCAATGCCGGCGAAACCGCTGCGTGGCCCCGGCTGGGCGAGATCAATCCGGAACCCGACGATGCCGCGCTGCTGGCGCAGACCTGTGCCGGCCTGCCAGCGCTGCACCCGGAGCTGCCGTCGGCGGTCACCCACGCGGTGCTGGTGCGGGGCAACGCGCGCCGGCGTGCCGGCGGCCTGGACGTGGACAGCTATGCCGGCTGGAACGCGGCGCTGGTGGACCTGAGCCTGCGCATGGCCGGCCTGGGATGGCGCAACGTGTTGTGCGAGACCGCCTTCGTCAGCCGGGCAGGGGAGGCGGTCAGCCGTGATGGCGATCTCGAGGCCCTGGCCGCGCGCTGGCCGGGCTGGGTGCCTCGGCTGGCTGACTTCCTGATGCATGATCCACTGCACGGGCTGCGTGCCGACCTGCAGCAGCGCATGCGGCAGGCGATAATGCCGAAGGAACAGGGGGACCTGTTCGTCCCGTCTTCCGCGCCGGAGCCTCCTGCTTGAATGTTGCCATTGCCGCCATCGTCGTCACCTACCAGAGTGGCAGCACCATCGATGCCTGCCTCTCGCGCCTGCGCCAGGCGCAGGACGTGGCCGAGATCCGGGTGATCGACAATGGCTCGATGGATGGCACGCTGGATATCGTGCAGCGCCATGCCAGCCACGACCCGCGCGTGCGTTTCGTCGGCAATCCGGACAATCCCGGCTTTGCCGCCGCCAACAACCAGGGCGTGGCCGATTCGCACAGCCCATGGCTGGCCTTCATCAACCCGGACCTGATGGTTGAACCGGAAACACTGGCCGCACTGCGCGCCCGTGCCGAAGCGTTGGGCGACTGCCTGCTCGGCGTCGAACAGGTCGACGAGCAGGGCCATGCCGACGAGGCCGTGCGCCGCCGCGATCCGGACTTCCTGATGATGCTGCGCTCGCCAGGCAAGGGCTCGAAGCTGGCGGTGCCGCGTGACCCGCAGCAGGTGCTGCAGCGGGTGCCGGCGTTGTCTGGCGCGCTGCTGATGATGCCGCGTGCATTGTTCGACTGCATCGGAGGCTGGGACGCGGGCTATCGTCTGCACGCCGAAGACCTGGACCTGTGTCGGCGCGCGCGCGAAGCCGGGGCGGTGGTGGCGATCGCCAATGACCTGCAGGTCACCCACGTTCGTGGCGTCTCCAGCCGCTCGCGGCCGTTCTTCGTTGAATGGCACAAGCACAAGGGCCTGTGGCGCTATTTCCAGAAGTTCGAGGCCAGGCAGCGTTCGCTGCCGGTACGGGTGGCGGTGTGGGGCGCGATCTGGGCGCACGCCCTGATGCTGGTGCCGCGCCTGCTGCGCAGGTCGTTGTAGAGCCGAGCCCACGCGCGGCTCAGGCAACAATCCAACCGGGCGTGGGCCCGGCTCTACGGAAGGCGGGCGCGCCCACGGTTCACTCCGCCGGGCGCATAATCCGCCCCATGCCTATCATCCAGTCCCTGCTCGACACCGATCTGTACAAGTTCACCATGATGCAGGCGGTGCTCCACCAGCACCCCGGTGCCCAGGTGCAGTACCGGTTCAAGTGCCGCACGCCCGGCATCGACCTGGCCCACTACATCGACCAGATCGACGAAGAGATCGACCACCTGTGCAGCCTGCGCTTCAGCGACGCGGAGCTGGACTACATGCGTGGCCTGCGCTTCGTGAAGCCGGATTTCGCCGATTTCCTCGGCCTGTTCCACCTCGACCGCAAGTACATCCAGCTACGCGCGTCGAAGACCGTGCCCGGTGAGATCGAACTGGACATCACCGGCCCGTGGCTGCACACCATCCTGTTCGAAGTGCCGCTGCTGGCGATCATCAACGAAGTCTGGTTCCGCAACACCACCACCGCCGACTTCGCCGAGGGTGAGCGCCGCCTGCAGGCCAAGGCCGCGCTGCTGCGCGATACCCCTGGCTTCGAGCAGTGCCGCATTGCCGACTACGGCAGCCGCCGCCGCTACTCGCGTGACTGGCACGCCCGTCTGCTGCCGCTGCTGCGCGACGCGCTCGGCCCGCAGCTGGTCGGCACCAGCAACGTGCACTTCGCCCGCCTGTACGGCATGACCCCGCACGGCACCATGGCGCATGAGTATCTGCAGGCCTTCCAGGCACTGGGCCCGCGCCTGCGCGACTCGCAGGTGGCGGCACTGGAATCGTGGGCACGCGAGTATCGCGGCGATCTGGGCATCGCGCTGTCCGACGTGGTCGGCCTGGATGCGTTCCTGCGCGACTTCGATATGTACTTCTGCAAGCTGTTCGACGGTGTCCGCCACGATTCGGGCGATCCGTTCGACTGGGGCGACCGCATGCTGGCGCACTTCCAGCAGCGCCGGGTGGATGCACGCAGCAAGGTGCTGGTGTTCAGCGATGGGCTCGACATCGCCAAGGTGATGCGCCTGTACGACTACTTCCGTGGTCGCTGCCAGGTCGCCTTCGGCGTCGGCACCCACCTGACCAATGATCTGGGGCCAACGCCGCTCAACATCGTCATCAAGATGGTCCGCTGCAACGGCCAGCCGGTGGCCAAGCTCAGCGATTCGCCGGGCAAGAGCATGTGCGACGACCCGGGCTACCTGGCCTATCTGCGCCAGGTCTTCGAGCTGCCGCCGGCGTAAACGCGTCGGCTTGCAGCACGCCGGCTTACAGGTAGTCGACCACCACCAGGTAGGCGCCCTGCAGCGGCTGCTGCTTCGAAGCCTGCACGCTGTAACGCTCGGAGAAGGCGATATCGCCGGCGCGCATCGCGCTGGCCGACACCGACAGCTTCTGGCCCTGGCGCTTGCCGTCGCGCAGCGTGGCGGCCTGGCCATCGGCAAGGGCCGTCACGGCAACCGTCGAGCCCTTGGCCGACGGCGGGCAGGCGGCCAGGCTCAGCTCACCCTGGGACAGGGCCGTCGTGCAGCCCGGCTCGGCGATGCGGCCGCTGAAACGGATGCTGCCGCTGCTGGCCTGGGCCAGTGCGCTGACGGACATCAGGGCCACGCACAGCAGAATGGAGTTCCTCATGACACGTTCTCTGGTTCGGTGTGTCCTAGTTAGCGACAGGTTCGATCCGTCTTTAATAGGACAAATCCGAATCTGCTAGGGCCATCACCAAGAAAGAGTGATGCGCATCAAATAAGGCGTTTTTCACTTGAAAAAAGCCTGTTTCCGCGCATGCCAAACGCGTCACCAGGAGCGTCATGCAGGGTCGTTTGTGACCTGATCCGGCCACCGTCACCTTCCCCCCGCCCCCTTAATCTCGATTTTGCCTATCACGTCACATTTAAAGCGTCAATGAATTGGCGTTCAGAAAAATAATGAGACTTTCATCACAGTTGTGCCTATACTTGCGTCACGGATTCAGGGGAAGGTATGTCCGAGTCCGGCCACAGGTGAGACGCAAGGATGGGTCTTGATAGCCCGGCAGTGCTCCTTGCTTCCTCCTCTACTTCTCATCTCTTCAGTAGGGTTAGGTAAAAGCGAATGCACAAGATCAATATCATCGCCGCTCTGATGCTGGCCGCCGCTCCGCTGGCCGCCAACGCCGCCGACGGCACCATCACCTTCAACGGCAAGGTGACCGACAAGACCTGCACCATCTCGACCCCGGGCGGCAAGGACTTCGCCGTCAACCTGCCGACCGTGTCCAAGAACACCCTGGCCACCGCCGGTGCCGTTGCGGGCCGTACCCCGTTCGCCATCAACCTGAGCAAGTGCAGCGCCGGCAACGTCGCCACCTACTTCGAGCCGGGTTCCACCGTTGACTTCAACAGCGGCCGCCTGGTCAACCAGGCTTCGGCCAACGCTGCCACCAACGTGCAGCTGCAGCTGCTGGGCTCGAACAACACGTTCCTGCCGATCAAGGCGGCTGGCACCGGTCTGGCCCAGGACAACTCGCAGTGGGTGACCGTGGCCGGCGACGGCACCGCCAACCTGAACTACTACGCTGAGTACTACGCCACTGCCGCCGCCACCCCGGGCGACGTCACCAGCAGCGTCAAGTACACGATCATCTACAACTGATCGTAGTCGTACCCGCACTGGCCGGCGTACGCGCCGGCCAGTGCATCGCGGCCCCAGGCCACATACCTCGAGCGTAGTACTTCCGATGAAAGCAATCTTTCCCCGGGCGCTGCTGCTGGCAGCGTTCACGCTGCCCTTCTGCCAGAACGCTCTGGCCGGCGTGGTGGTCAATGGCACGCGAGTGATCTATCCGGCGCAGGCGCGCGAAGTCACCGTGCAGGTCGACAACGTGGGCGATTCGCCGGCGCTGGTGCAGGCCTGGATCGACAGCGGCGACGCCAACCAGACCGCCGATACCAGCGATGCCCCGTTCGTGCTGACGCCGCCGATCGCGCGCGTCGAACCGGGCCGCAGCCAGGCGCTTCGCCTGATCTTCTCCGGCGCGCAGCTGCCGACCGACCGTGAGTCGGTGTTCTGGCTCAACGTGCTGGATGTTCCGCCGTCTCCGGACAACGCCGACAGCGGCGAACAGAATTACCTGCAGGTCGCGTTCCGTTCGCGCCTGAAGCTTTTCTACCGGCCGCAGGGCCTGAAGGGCGTCGCCAACGACGCGCCGGCAGCGCTGCGCTGGACCCGCACCGGCGACCGCCTGCGGGTGGAAAACCCGAGCCCCTTCCACGTCACTCTGGCCGAAGTACATGCCGTGACCGGCAGCAGTGAAAAGGCCGTCGAGGACAAGGGCGCGATGGTCGCGCCGAAGCAGAGCCTGGAGTTCGCCGCACCGGCGGGCACCGACCAGGTCCGCTTCATCACCATCAACGACTACGGCGGCCGGGTGGAACACACCATCCGCCTCGGCAGCACCGGGGGCTGAACGCGCCGCGCTGGCCCTTGGCCTGCGCATCCCGCCACCGCCGCTGTGCGGCGAATTGAAGGAATGTCAGTGTGATCGGAAACAGATTGACATTGTCGATCCATCAGGCGCTTTGCCTGCTGGTTGCTGGCGTGGCCTGCCCAGGATGGGCGCTGGCTGCCCCGGCCAATCTCGGCGAACAGGCGCTGATGGCGCAGAGTGGTGCGGCCAATGCGCGTGCACCGGAGTCGGCCCAGTTCAATTCCAGCTTCCTGTCTGGCCAGGCCAAGCAGGTCGACCTGGCGGCCTTCAGCAACGGCAACCCGATGGTGGCCGGCAACTATCGTGTCGACGTCTACGTCAACGGTGCCTGGCAGGGCCGTCGCGATCTGCAGTTCAAGGCCGATGCGCAGGGCCGTGTCGACGCCTGCCTGCCGCTGCCGATGCTGGAAGAAATGGGCGTGGACAGCGAAGCCGTGCTGCTGCAGCAGGATCCGTCCGTGCCGACCGACAAGACCAGCTGCGTGCCGGTCCAGCAGCGCATGGCCAATGCCTATGGTGTCTATGACAGCGGCAACCTGCGCTACGACCTGAGCATCCCGCAGGTGTTCCTGCGCCGTGAGGCACGCGGCTACGTCAACCCGGCGCTGTGGGACCGCGGCATCAATGCCGGCTTCGTCGGCTACAGCTTCAATGCCATCGACAGCGACAGCCGTGTCGAAGGTGGCCAGCGCAACCGCAGTGCCTACCTCGGCCTCAACGCCGGCATGAACCTGGGTGGCTGGCAGTTCCGCCACGATTCGAACCTGACCTGGTCCGAGGGCGATGGCCGCCATTGGCAGAGCATCGCCACCTATGCACAGCGCGGCATTCCGCAGGTGCGCGGCATGCTCACCATCGGTGAGGCCTACACCACCGGTGAACTGTTCGACTCGATCGGTTACCGCGGTGCCAGCCTGGCCAGCGACGACCGCATGCTGCCCGATTCGCTGCGCGGCTACGCGCCGGTCGTGCGCGGCATCGCCGAGACCAATGCACGCATCGAAGTGCGCCAGAACGAGCAGCTGATCTACTCCTCCACCGTGTCGCCGGGCAGCTTCGTCATCGACGACCTGTACCCGACCGGCTACGGCGGCGATCTGGAAGTGAGCGTGATCGAGGCCGATGGCCGCCGCCGCGAATTCAAGGTGCCGTTCGGTTCGGTGCCGCAGATGCTGCGCGAAGGCGTGTCGCGTTACTCGCTGACCGCCGGCCAGGTGCGCAACAAGCTGCTGGCCGATGAGCCGTGGCTGGTGCAGGGCACCTACCAGCGCGGTATCGGCAACCAGCTGACGCTGTACGGCGGCAGCGCACTGAGCGACGGCTACCTGTCGCTGCTGTACGGCGTCGGCCTGTCCACGCCGGTTGGCGCGTTCGCCGCCGACGTCACCCACGCACGTACGACGTTCGACCACTACGGCAACCACACCGGTGCCAGCGTGCGCTTGAGCTACAGCAACATGATCGGCGAGACCGGGACCAACCTGACCCTGGCCGCCTACCGCTATTCGACCGAAGGCTTCTACAGCCTGCAGGATGCGCTGTATGGCCGTGATTCGGACAAGCGCGGCATCGATCCGACCACCCGTGGCCGCCAGCGCAGCCAGTTCCAGGTGACCCTGAACCAGCCGTTGGGCCGTCGGGGCGGCGCGTTGTACGTGACCGGCTCGGTGCGCGACTTCTACGACCGTTCCGGCACCTCCAAGCAGTACCAGGTCGGCTACAACAACGCCTGGCGTTCGGTGAACTACGGCTTCTCGGCGCTGCGCACCGAAGAGGGCGTACTCGGCCGCTCGGATACCCAGTACCTGCTGTCGATGAGCGTGCCGCTGGGCCGTGGTACCCACCCTGTGTCGTTCAGTGCTGATCTTGGCGTGCGCGACCGCGGGGGCTACGACAACAGCCGCGTTGGCATCACCGGTTCGGCCGGTGTCGACAACAACTTCAGCTATGGCGCGGCCCTGTCCGATTCCCGCGAGGGCAGCACCACCGCGATCGGCAACGTCGAATACCGCAGCCGCTATTCCGCATTGAACGCCAGCTACAGCCACTCGCGTGACTTCCGTCAGGCTTCGGTGGGTGCCAATGGCAGCGTGGTCGTGCATCCGGGTGGTTTCACCTTCACCCCGCAGCGTGGCGACACCATGGTGCTGGTGGAAGCACCGGGCGCGCGCGATGCGATCGTCAGCAACGCCCCGGGCCTGCGCGTCGATGGCCGCGGCTACGCCGTGGTGCCGTACGTGTCGCCGTACCGCCTCAACACCGTCACCCTCGACCCGCAGGGCATGGCCCACGACGTCGAGCTGGAAAGCACCAGCCAGTCGATCGCGCCGTTCGCCGGTGCCATCAGCTACCTGCGCTTCGATACCCGCAAGGGCAACGCGCTGCTGATCCAGGTGCGCAACCCGGATGGCCGCACCATGCCGTTCGGTGCGCAGGTCAAGGACGAGCAGGGCCAGCCGGTGGGCATGGTCAGCCAGGGCGGCCGCCTGTACGTGCGCAGTGAAAAGAACCAGGGCCGCCTGCTGGTGGAATGGGGCGCAGGCGCCGACCAGCGCTGCACCGTCGATTACCAGGTTCCGGCGGGCGCCGATGCGTCCAAGACCGGCTTCATCCCGCTGGAGGCAGCATGCCGATGATTTCTTCCCGAGGCCGCAAGGCGCTGGCTGCCGTGGCCGTGCTCGGTGGTGTCGCCTTCGCCAGTCCGGCGTTCGCCAGTTGCTACATCACCCAATCCGGCTTCGTTGCGCAGGATGTTCAGATGGATATGGGGCAGATCGTGATCCTGCCCAATCTCGCTGTGGGTGGAGTGATCAAAGAGTTGATCGTGACCATCAATCAGCGGAACAGTATCGCCCGCTGTGATGGCTGGGGCGGCAATGCCAGTGGCCGCTTCGTCAATGCTGCACAACAGACGCCGGTTCCGGGGTTCAGCAACGTTTATGCCACCGATGTGGCCGGGGTGGGTATTCGCGTCTATCGCGATTCTGGGGATATCCAGACCTACTACCCACATACTCTCAATTTGCGCGGCCCTGCCAATATATCGCTCAGTGGCGGCCGCTTCCGTGTCGAGCTGATCAAGACCGCGGCGCAGACCGGCTCCGGCATCATTGCGCCCAATGGCCGGTTCACCACCTACTACTACGACGGCGATGGTGCTGGCCGCCCGGTATTGACCTCGACCTTCAAGGGCTCGGGCACCACCGTGGTCAGCCCGACCTGTGAAGTGCAGGCCGGCAGCCGCAACATCGCCGTCGATTTCGGCAGCGTGCCCAACACCACCTTTACCGGTGTCGGCTCCAAGGCCGTCGATCGCGATTTCGAGATCCGCCTGAACTGCCAGGGCAGCAATGTTGCCCAGTACCAGAGCAAGATCGGCATCCGCCTGGATGCCGACCAGGACAGCTCGAACATGCCGGGCGTGCTGAAGCTGAGCGCCGCCAGCAACAGCGCCACCCGCATCGGCATCCAGATGGTCCAGCGTGACGGCACCACCGAGCGCGAAGTCCGCTTCGGCCAGACCATCAACGTGGGCACCACCGCACCGGGGACCAGTGTCATGGCGCTGCCGCTGCGCGCCCGCTATGTGCAGACCCAGGCCGGCACGGTGGGTGCGGGTGTCGCGAACGGCCAAGCGACATTCACCATCCAGTACGAGTAAGGCGGCCCCAGGCTGCGGCCACTGCTGCGTTTCACTGCAACGTCGCCCGTTCCGCGGGCGGCGTTGACTGCGTCTTGATCTTCCAACGATGAAGATCAATGCCACGACGCGCGTATCATCATTCGAATGTGATGTACGTCGCGATTTTGGAGTTTCCTCATGAGGTGACCGTCTCCTGCCTGCGGGTGTTGGACGGGAACGCCGAAAGGATCCAGACGTGGCTACAGCTCCTGGCATTCCCTCGCGCCGTCCGTCCGGAGCGCTGCGGTGAAGGTCCTGTCGGTGTTCGGCACGCGACCGGAAGCGATCAAGATGGGGCCGCTGGTGCGTGCCCTGGGCGAGGCTGCGGATATCGAATCGGTGGTCTGCATCACCGGCCAGCACCGGGCAATGCTGGACCAGGTGATGTCGCTGTTCGAGATCACCGCCGACCATGACCTCGATGTCATGGTCCCCAACCAGACCCTCAATGGCTTGTGCGCGAAGCTGTTCGAGCGGCTTGACGCGCTGTACACGCAGGTCCGTCCGGACAGGGTGCTGGTGCACGGCGATACCACCACGGCGATGACCGCCGCGCTGGCCGCGTTCCACCACCGCATTCCGATCGGCCATGTCGAGGCCGGACTGCGCACCGGTGACATCAACCGGCCGTGGCCGGAGGAAATGAACCGGCGGGTGATCGATGTGGTCGGCCACCAGCTGTACGCGCCCACGCCCAGCTCGCGCGCCAACCTGGCCGGTGAACACCTGGGCGGGCAGATCCTGGTCACCGGCAACACCGTCATCGATGCCCTGCAGCAGACCGTGGAGCGCCTGGATGCCGACCCGGCGCTGCGTGCGCGGGCTGACGAACCCTTCCATATGCTTGATCCCGATCGTCGCCTGCTGCTGGTCACTGGCCACCGCCGTGAGAGCTTCGGCCAGGGCTTCGAGGACATCTGCCGCGCGCTGGCCGAGCTGGCCCGGCGACCGGACCTGCAGGTGCTGTACCCGGTGCATCTCAACCCGAACGTGCAGGGCCCGGTCAACGCCCACCTCGGCCATCTCGACAACGTGCATCTGGTGCCGCCGCAGGATTACCTGCGCTTCGTGCGCCTGATGCAGCGCGCCGACGTCATCCTCACCGACTCCGGTGGCGTGCAGGAAGAAGCGCCGGCGCTGGCCAAGCCCGTGCTGGTCATGCGCGACGTCACCGAACGCCCGGAGGCGGTCGAGGCCGGTGTGGTGACGCTGGTCGGCACCACGCCCTCGCGCATTGTCGAAGCGGTCAACGCGGCACTGGCACAACCACCGCACCCGACCCGCTTCGATCCCGACGCCAGCCCCTACGGCGATGGCCGTGCCAGCGCGCGCATCGTCGCCGCCCTGCGTGGCACGCCCCTTCCCGAATTCTCGCCCGGCCTCCGCAGCGGCGGTGCCGCCCACTCCCATCCACGCGAAGTGACGCCATGACCCAGACCGGCCGCTCTCCCCTGTTTGCATCCGCCGCCGCGTTCGTCCTGTCGGGCGTGGTTGGCAGTGCCCATGCCGCCGACAGCGTCGCCGGCCAGTTCGCCGAATGGAGCGGCGACAGCACGGTCAGCCGGCAGATGACCCTGCGCGAACTCGGTTTCCGCCAACCGCTGGTGCTCAGCGGGCAGGAGAGCCAGCGCGAGGTCTATCTGCCGGTGCCGGCTGGCGTTGCCACCCGCGATGCACAGCTGCAGCTCGATGGGCGCTATGTACGCGGGCACGCTGGGCGTACCTCGGGCTTGTGGTCGGTGGATGGCGATCCAATCGCCGCGCGCTCGATCACCGATGCCCAGGGCGATGCCAGCCAGCTGCTGGCCATCGATGGCGAACCCCGCCAGAACGGCTTCGTGCGGGTCGGCGTCGGCTGGTGGTCGATCGTGTCCGACTACCAATGTGCCGACCAGAGCGCGCCGGCCAACGTGCTGCGGCTGTCGCCGGACTCGCGTTTCAGCTACCGCTTCGACGGCCGCTCCGTGGACACCGTGGCCAAGGCGTGGGGCGCGCTGCCCCCGCAGGTGCGCCTGCTGGTGGATGGCAAGGCACTGCAGGCGCCCGCCTACGATGCGGCCTGGCGCATCGGTACCGCATTGCAGGCCGGTGGCAAGCAGGTGCAGGTGGTGGCGCTGCCCAAGGTTGGTGACAGTGTCGACCTGACCGGCATCAGCATCCCGGCCAGCCTGCAGGGCGTGCCGGCCTATGCCGCGCTGGCCGCGGGCGAGCGGGCATACGCGATCAAGGATCTGGCCGAAGTCGGTGCGCTGCTGTCGCTGCGGGACAGCGGGCCGTTGGCCGCCGATGTGATGATCGGCAGCGATGCGCTGCGGGCCGGTGTGCGCGCGGCACTGGATGCGCTGGCCGCACAGGTTGCCACCGCTGGCGCCGACGCGGGCACGGCGTTCGCCGCGTGGCGCGGTACCGACATGGGTGGCCTGGAAAGGCCCGCGACCAGCGCCTCGGTCAGCGTGGTGGCCGTTGCCGGCCGTCCGACGCTGGTGGTCGACCCGGCGGCGGCGGGCAAGGTCGCCGGGTTGTTCGCCGACCAGTGGCGCAGCTATGCGCTGGGCCGCAGCCTGCAGGTCAGCGCGGCGGGCACGCCGAAGCTGGACGGTGACCAGGTGCTGCTGAGCCGGCTCGGCAACATCGCCGGCACGATGGATGTCGTCACCCGCGCGGACCGCAGCGCCACCTTCGACCTCGGTGCGCTGTCGGCCGACGGGCGCCTGCCCGAGGAGGTGGTGATCGACGTCTCGGCGGCCCCCAACGCGGCCGGGCAGGGCGCGGTGGCCACCATCCATTTCAACGATTACCTGCTGGGGGGCAAGGTGTTGTCGGCCAACGGCCAGCCGCAGCGGCTGGTGGCCAAGGTGCCGGCCTATGCGCTGTCGGCGCGCAACGAGATCCGGGTCAGCTTCCTGCGCCAGCCGGCACGCCCCTATTGCCACGATCCGGCCACCGCCTATCCGGTATCGGTCCTGCCCAGCAGTCACCTGACCCTGGCCAAGCGTTCGCTGGGCAGTGATTTCGTCGGTGCCAGCAGCCAGCTGTCACGCGGCAACCAGGTGTTCGTGCCCGCCACGTGGCTGCAGGATGCGCCGGCATCGCTGCGCAAGGTGATCGCGGTGGCCAGTGCAGTGGGCGCCTCGCCGGAGGCGTCGGCGCTGAAGGTGGTCGATGCCGGTGCGGCGGTCAGCCCGGGTACGCCGTGGCTGGCCTTCGGTGTGGCGCCGTCGGGTGTTGATGTGGCCGGCCTGAAGGACGGCCACCTGCTGATCGGCGGGAAGCCGCAGCCGCTGCTGGATGTCGGCGGCCTGGATCGCGCTGCGGTGGTGCAGGTCGGCACCTCCGGCGGCCAGCTCGGGGTGCTGTACAGCGACCTGGGCGCACAGGCACCGTCGTTCGGCGCACCGTTCCGGCTGCTGCGCGGTGATCTTGCGGTGCTCGACGGCAGTGATGCCGTGCGCGAGTTCGATCGCCAGGATCCTTACGGAAGCCGCGTTGCCCAGGATGGCAATCCGCAATCGAAGTGGGAACGGCACATGGTCTGGTTGCTGCTGCTGGTCGGCGTGATCGTGTTCGCGCTGCTGGCCGCCCGCGTCACCCAGGTGCGCCGCCGCAAGTCCGCCAACACAGGGCACTGATCCACCGTGGACGGTCTGTTCTGGAACATCCAGCTGGCCAACTATTACGCCGCCCTGGAAACCACAGCGGCGGCGGTGGCCGTGCTGATCCTGATCTCCAGCCTCGATGACCTGTTCATCGATGTCTGGTACTGGGTTCGCGAGAGCTGGCGCGCGCTCACCATCAAGCGTCGCGAAGCCTACCGGCCGCTGACCCAGGAAGACCTGATGCAGCGGCCGCAACAGCCGCTGGCGATCATGGTGCCGGCGTGGATGGAATACGACGTCATCGCGCAGATGGTGGAGAACATGATCAACGTGCTCGACTACCGCGAGTACGTCGTGTTCGTCGGCACCTATCCCAACGACCAGCAGACCATCGACGAAGTGGAGCGCATGCGCCGCCGCTACAAGCGCCTGCGCCGCGTGGAGGTGCCGCACGACGGGCCGACCAGCAAGGCCGACTGCCTGAACTGGCTGATCCTGGCCATCTTCGATTACGAGAAGCGCCACGACATCGAATTCGCCGGGGTGATCCTGCACGACAGCGAGGACGTGCTGCACCCGATGGAACTGCGCTTCTACAACTACCTGCTGCCACGCAAGGACATGATCCAGTTGCCGGTGACCTCGCTGGACCGCGAGTGGTACGAACTGGTGGCCGGCGTCTACATGGACGAGTTCGCCGAATGGCACGCAAAGGATCTGGTGGTGCGCGAGAGCGTGTCCGGCATGGTGCCCTCCGCGGGCGTGGGTACCTGCTTCTCGCGGCGCGCGCTGCTGGCGCTGAGCGCACAGACCGACAACCAGCCCTTCAATACCGACAGCCTCACCGAGGATTACGACGTCGGTGCGCGGCTGGCGGCGATGGGCATGCAGTCGATCTTCGCCCGCTTCCCGGTGCAGTTCCGCGTGCGCCGTCCGTCATGGTTCGGCTGGGGGCCGGTGCGCGAGCGTACCCAGCAGATGGCGCTGTGCGTGCGCGAGTACTTCCCCGACAACTTCCGTGCCTCGTACCGGCAGAAGGCGCGGTGGGTGCTGGGCATCGGCCTGCAGAGCTGGGAGTCGCTGGGCTGGCGTGGATCACTGGCCACCAAGTACCTGCTGGCGCGCGACCGCAAGGGCATCATCACCTCGTTCGTCAGCATCATCGCCTACATCATCTTCCTGCAGCTGCTGCTGTTCTGGCTGTTGAAGATGACCGGGCTGTGGACGATGCAGTTCCCCAGCGTGTTCCAGGCCGGTACCTGGCAGATGAATGTCGCGCTGCTGACCACCGCAGCGCTGGCGACCCGGGTCGTGCAGCGCTTCTATTTCGTCAACCGGTTGTACGGCTGGGAGCATGCGTTGATGTCGATCCCGCGCATGGTGGTCGGCAACATGATCAATTTCATGGCCACCGCCCGAGCCTGGAAGGTGTTCCTGGCCTACCTGCTGTTCGGCAAGCGCATGGTCTGGGACAAGACCATGCACGACTTCCCCGATGCGGCGCAGCTGGTGCAGACCCGCAAGCAGCTGGGCGAGCTGTTGACCACTTGGCAGGCGGTGGAACCCGAACGCCTGCAGCAGGCGCTGGACCAGCAGCAGGCAGGCCGCCAGCAACCGCTGGGCCGCATCCTGCTCACCCAGGGCTGGCTGGATGACGAGACCCTGGCCGAGGCCATCGCCTTCCAGGGTGACCTGCCACGCGCGGTGATCGACGTGGATTACCTGCGTGCCTGCCAGTTCCCGGTCAGTGCCGATGCCTGCGTGCAATGGCGCATGCTGCCGCTGCCGCCGCGCCAGGAAGGCACCCTGCGGCTGGCCGTGGCCAGTCCGCTGCCCGAGGACGCCGTGGCATTGCTGAAGCAGGAAACGCGCAGCGAGCACATCGAACAGAGCATTGCCCGCGAAAGCGAGATCAACGCGGGCCTGCGCCTGATCGGTGGCGAACGGCAGTGGCACCTGGACAACGTGCCATTGCTGGGCGACCTGCTGGTGGAAATGCGCCTGATCGATCACGCACGCTTCGAGATCGCACTGGACGACTACATGCCGCAGCGCGACGGTCGCATCGGCGACTACCTGGTCAAGCAGGGCATCACCACCGAGGAGGCCGTGGCCCAGGCCATGCAGGAGCAGCGCCGGCGTGCGGCCACGCTGCAGTCGCCGCCGCCCGGAGCCTTGCCGGCATGAAGACCACGCTGCTGTCCACCGTCATTGCCGTGGCACTGGCCACGGCCGCCGCGCCGGTGATGGCGCAGGCCGAGGTGCCACTGCCGCTGTCCGGTGCGGCCTACCGCATCGCCGAGCAGGCGTTTGCTGCCTATGAACGTGGCGATTACCCCACGGCCTACCGGCAGTCCAGCGAAGCGATCCGGCTGCGCCCGGACGTGGTGCGGCTGCGCCTGCTGCAGATCTATGCGCTGCAGAAGCTTGGTCGTGGCGCAGAAGCGCAGCAGCAGGCGCGCCGTGCGCTGGACGCGGGGATGAAGGATCCAGCCTTGCCTGCGCTGGCCGCCGCGCCCAGGACGACCACAGGTGCAGCGCGTAGCACAGCGGTGCCGCGTGCACCCGCAACGGTGGCCGGCCACAACAACCGGCAGGCCTACATGCTGGCAACCGAAGCCTATGCGGCCTACGACGCCGGGCAGATGGGCATCGCCGCCAGCAAGGCCGAACAGGCGTTCCGGCAGCAGCCGGAACAGGGCGCATGGGCCCTGCTGTGGGTGGCGGCGCTGGAGGCACAGCAACAGCCCGAACAGGCCGACGCCGCCATCGGCACCGCGCTGCAGTTGGGTGCACCGAATGTCGAAGCGCTGCGCGCGCGGCGCGTGACACTGGGCCGCCAACGCGCGCTGCTGCAGGCACAGCAGGCCTATCAATTGCTGTCCGCAGGCGAGGATGCCGCCGCCATTGAGCAGGCGCACGCCGCCGTGGAACTGGCACCCGACGTTGCTTCATACCGGTTGCTGCTGATCACCGCGCAGCTGCAGGGCGATCAGCTGGCCGACGCTGAGCACAGTGCTGATCAGGCATTGCAGGTGGACGCCAACGATCTCAATGCCCGGGTGATGCGTGGCTACCTGCGCCAGCGCCAGGGCAGTACGCTGCGGGCCAATGAGGATTTCGATGCCGCGCTCGCCACGCCGGGATCAACCGCGCAGCAGCGCAACGTGCGGCTGCTGGCGGTGGATGCGGCGCTGGCCGCAGGTGATCGGGTACGCGCAGCTGCACTGCTGGCACCGTTGCAGGCGGCGCTACCGGCAGTTGAAGGCGATGCACGGACACGGCAGCTGCTGCAGCAGGGCATCGATCAGCGCAGCCGGGCGACCCGTGCCAGTCGCGAGCCTCCCCGCATCAGCGCCGAGGCCTACCCGGCACCGGTCCAGCACTGCCAGTCCGGTGACAGCGGCAACGTCTGCGAACTGGTGCCGGCCGATCTGCAGGGGGATGGCGGTGCCGCACAGCGTGCCTACGCTGCCTACGCGCGCCAGGATTACGCCGATGCCATCGGTGAGGCGCGGCAGGCCGTGCAACTCGCACCGGACGACGCGAACCTGCAAGGCCTGCTGACCACCACGCTGGCGGCGGGCAACCGTGCCCAGCAGGACGAAGCGCGGCAGCGCCTGGATACGGCACTGGCACAGCGTCCTGATGACGCGGGTGCACTGATGCAGCGCGGCTACCTCAACCAGAGGGCCCACGAACCGGCGCGCGCACTGGCCGACTTCCGTGCCGCCGAGGCCACCGGAAAGGCACCGAAAAGCGTAGTGCTCGACCAGGCCTACGCCAGCGCAGCCAACGGCGACCATGCGCAGGCGGTGACGCTGCTGCGCAGCGCCATTGTTCGCGCCGATGCCGGCGAGCTGTCACTGGATGCGCATCAGCGCTACAACGTGCGAAATGCCATCGCCAACTATTCGCGCGAGTGGGGCGTGATCGCCTCGGCGGGTTTCCGCGGTGCGCGCCAAGCGGCGACCAATGTGGGCGGTGCGGCGATCAGCACGCCCGGCGATTCGGTGTTCAGCACGCTGGAAGCGTTCTGGCGGCCCCCGGCCTTCAACGACCAGCATGGCACGCTGGAACTCTACGCGCGCCTGCTCAACACGCTGTACGACGAGGGTGGCACTTACGAATCGATCCGCGCGGTGGACCCGTGCACCGGCGAATCAACGCCGGATGCGCGTGCACGCGCGGAGCGCCTCAGCCACTCGCGTTCCACTACCGGCTGGCCCTCCACAATCGCGTCCTTCGGCATGCGCTACGCGTTTGGCCAGAGCGGTCTGAGTGCTGGCATCGAGCGCCGACAGTTCCTCGGCAGTGCAACCCGCCAGGGCGAGGTCTACCCCGAGTCGGCAGCGGTGCAGTGCCGCCTGCAGCTGGCCCTGAACCGGCCACTGGAAGCCAGCACGCTGGCGCGCTACCGGCTGGCCAGTGGTTCCGGTGGCTGGATGTCCTACCTGACCTATGGCTACTACCATGGCACCGATCTGCGCACCGATGTGAACCAGTGGTGGATGGTCAGTGGCTACGCGCAGGGGGGATACACCTGGGACGACAACGGTGCCACCTTCACCCTCGACGCGCTTGATGCCAACGGCACGCCGGTGCGGCGCCTGGGTGAGGCCAATGGGCGCCTGCATCGCGAACAGTGGTTCGCTGCCGGTGAACTGCGCGCCGGGCGCAGTTTCCGCTTCGGTGCAGGGCAGACGCATTGGGTGGTCACACCCTATGTCGTGGTGGGTGCCGATTGGCTGGACCAGCGCTCGCGCGTGCGCGACATCCGTTATCCGCCGTTCCCGGCGCAGTCGTTCGCGCTCAACGATACGCAGCGCAGCTGGTCACTTGGCGCAGGGCCGGGCGTGGGCGTGCGTTACGGGTTCCGCGAGGACCACTACAACACGCCGCGTTCCTACCTGGACCTGACCGTGCAGTACCGCTTCGCGATCGGTGGCGGTGATACACAGCGCGCCAAGGGCCTGTTCGCTACCGCCATCCTCTACTATTGACGCAGGCCCCAGCGTCGCCGCAGCGCTGCGGCCTGCGGCGTGTCCTGGGTCAGCCATGGCTCCAGTGCATAGACCAGCACGTGCTGTGCGCCGCTGTCGCGTGCCCATGCCAACTGCCGCTGGATACGTGCGGCATCGGCGGTTTCGCCCTTGAATCCGCTGCCGTCGGCAGGGCCGCCGGGCAGTTCGCGGAACAGTTCGACGATCGCATCGAAACCGATGCCGTGTGCATGGAAATGATCGAGCAACGGCTGGAGCTGCTGCACGTTGCCGGCACCGGCCACCCCCACGCCATCCTGCACCATCGGCCGTAGCGTGGCCTGTGCCAGCACCGCCTGCCACAGCGTGACCAGGTTGCCATCGGTCTGCAGGCGGCTGAAGTAACAGGAGATCGCACAGTCACCGCCGCGCGTGCTGGCGGCCTGCACCAGCCCGTGCAGCCACTGCGCCAGCCATTGCTGGCGGGCCGGATCGGCCCAGTGGTACTGCTCCAGTTCGTAGGGCAGGTACCAGCCCCCGAAGGCCGGCTGCTGCGCCCAGGGTGCCTGTGCCAACCAGCTGCGTGCGTACGCCAGGCTCTCGGCCAGGAAGGCCTTCAGCGTGGCGTCGTCCGCGGCGATGGCCTGCCACCAGCGTTGCTGGAAGGGCAGGCCGACGCGGATGCGGATGCCGTTCTCGCCGGCGGCGGTGAACAGCTGCTGCAGGCTGCCGTCGGGCAGTGACCAGTCGCCGTCGCTGCCACCGACGATGCCGGTCCATTGCAGCACCAGCTGACGGCAGCCCAGCGTATGCGCAAGCTTCAAGGATCGCTGCCAGTCGGCCAGGCCCCATTGCAGGTGGCTGCGCCACGGCTGCAGGAAGGTGCCATCGACCTGCACCGGCAGCGAGCAGCCGGGCAGGGTGGCGAGCGTAGCGGCCAACGGCGCCAGCACTGCCGCGCGCAGCAAGCGACGGCGCAACGGCGAAGAAGGATCCGCGGGAAGGTCGGGCCGAACCATGCCCGCATCATCCCAGAGCGCCGTGCGTGGCGGGTGAACCCTGCGTCCGGTAGTCCCGGTCGCGGGCCGAAGCGTGCTCTGGTAGCGCCGGCCGCTGGCCGGCATCGCCTACCGCTTATTCCAGCGCGTAGCGCAGGGTAAACAGCACCGCCACCAGCCACACAGCCGGATGCACTTCGCGCCAGCGCCCGGTACCGGCCTTCAGCGCGGCATAGGCAATGAAGCCGAACGCCAGGCCGTTGGCGATCGAGTAGGTGAACGGCATCGCCAGCGCACAGAGTGCGGCTGGCACCGATTCGGTCAGGTCGCTCCAGTCCACTTCCACCAGCTCACGCAGCATCAGGCCAGCCACGAACAGCAGTGCCGGCGCGGTGGCATAGCTGGGCACCATTGCCGCAAGCGGCGAGAACAGCAGCGCCGCCAGGAACAGCGCCGACACCACCAGCGCGGTCAGGCCGGTGCGGCCGCCCACCTGCACGCCCGAGGCGCTTTCGGCAAAGGCCGTGGTGCTGCTGGTGCCAAGCATCGAACCGGCCACGATCGCGGTGCTGTCGGCCAGCAGCGCACGGCCGAAACGCTTCTGCGCGCCCGGCAGCTTCAGCAGGCCGGCGCGACCGACCACGCCGTACAGCGTGCCGGTGGCATCGAACACTTCCACCAGCACGAACACCAGCACCACCTGCAGCAGCACTGCGATCGGTGCGCCGCCGTCATGGTGCAGCAGGCCCGGCAGGTCCAGCTGCAGGAAGGTGGGTGCGAGGCTCGGCGGCAGCGAGACCAGGCCCTGGTACTGCACGTCGCCCAACGCCCAGCCCGCGCCGGTCACCGCCAGGATGCCGATCAGGATCGCACCGCGGATGCGGCGTGCTTCCAGCACCGCGATCAGCAGGAAGCCGGCCAGTGCCAGCAGCGGCGGCGCCGTGTTCAACGGGCCCAGCGCCACCAGCGTGTCTTCATTGCCGACGATCACGCCGGACTTCTGCAGCGCGATGATCGCCAGGAACAGGCCGATGCCGGCCACGATGGCCGAGCGCAGCGACGAGGGGATGCCGGACACCAGCCATGCGCGCACGCCGGTCAGCGACAGCACCAGGAACACCAGGCCGGAGATGAACACCGCACCCAGCGCCTGCTGCCACGGCAGGCCAGCGGCACCGACCACGGTGAAGGCGAAGAACGCGTTCAGGCCCATGCCCGGTGCCATGCCCACCGGGAAGTTGGCGGCCAGCGCCATCACCGCCGAACCCAGCGCCGCAGCCAGGCAGGTGGCCACGAACACCGCGCCCGCGTCCATGCCGGTGGTGCCGAGGATCTCGGGGTTCACGAAGACGATGTAGGACATCGTCAGGAAGGTGGTGACACCGGCCAGCAGCTCGGTACGCACGGTGGTGCCGTGCTGCTGCAGCTGGAACAGGCGCTCGAACAGGGACATGGGGAATCTCGACCCGTTGGTGGTGGGTACCGACCGTTGGTCGGTACGCCTTGAAGCGTCACCACCAACGGTGGTGACCTACCGAAAGGAGAAAGGCCGCGCGAGCGCGGCCTTTCCGGTTGCCTTACTTCAGCGCCTTGAAGCGCAGGCGCTTCGGCGCCGCGTCGTCGCCCATGCGGCGGCGCTTGTCTTCTTCGTACTCGCGGTAGTTGCCCTGGAAGAACTCCACGTGCGAGTCGCCTTCGAACGCCAGGATGTGGGTCGCGATGCGATCCAGGAACCAGCGGTCATGCGAGATGACGAAGGTGTTGCCCGGGAACTCCAGCAGCGCATCTTCCAGCGCACGCAGGGTTTCGATGTCCAGGTCGTTGGACGGTTCGTCGAGCAGCAGCACGTTGCCACCCTGCAGCAGGGTCTTGGCCATGTGCAGGCGGCCACGCTCACCACCGGACAGCGAACCGACCATCTTCTGCTGGTCCTGGCCCTTGAAGTTGAAGCGGCCGATGTAGGCGCGCGACTGGATCTCGATGCCGTTGATGTTGAGGATGTCCAGGCCGCCCGCGATTTCCTGGAAGACGTTGTGGTTGCCTTCCAGTGCGTCGCGGCTCTGGTCCACGTAGGACAGCTTCACGGTCGGGCCGACCACGATCTCGCCGGTATCCGGCTTTTCCTGGCCGGTGATCATCTTGAACAGGGTCGACTTACCGGCACCGTTCGGGCCGATGATGCCGACGATGGCGCCGGCAGGCACCAGGAAGCTCAGGTTGTCGAACAGCAGGCGGTCGCCGAACTTCTTGGAGACGTTCTTGAACTCCATCACCGCATTGCCCAGGCGCTCGCCCGGCGGGATGAAGATTTCATTGGTCTCGTTGCGCTTCTGGTAATCGACCGACTGCAGTTCTTCCAGGCGGGCCAGACGGGCCTTGCCCTTGGTGCGGCCACCCTTGGCGTTCTGGCGCGACCACTCCAGTTCCTTCTGGATCGCCTTCTGGCGGGCCTTTTCCTGGTTGTCTTCCTGCTTCAGGCGCTCGTCCTTCTGGGTCAGCCAGTCGGTGTAGTTGCCCTTCCACGGAATGCCGCGGCCGCGGTCCAGTTCCAGGATCCATTCGGCGGCGTTGTCCAGGAAGTAGCGATCGTGGGTGACCGCCACCACGGTGCCGGTGTAGCGCGCCAGGAACTGTTCCAGCCATTCCACCGACTCGGCGTCGAGGTGGTTGGTCGGTTCGTCGAGCAGCAGCATGTCCGGCTTCTGCAGCAGCAGGCGGCACAGGGCCACGCGGCGCTTTTCACCACCGGACAGCTTGCCGACCACGGCATCCCACGGCGGCAGGCGCAGCGCATCGGCGGCCACGTCCAGCTGGTTTTCCAGGGTGTGTGCGTCGCCAGCGGCCAGGATCGCCTCCAGGCGCTCCTGTTCCTTGGCCAGCGCGTCGAAGTCGGCGCCTTCCTCGGCGTAGGCGGCGTACACCGCTTCCAGCGCGGCCTGGGCCTGCAGCACTTCGCCCACGCCTTCCTCCACCGCTTCACGCACGGTCTTGGTCGGGTCCAGCTCCGGTTCCTGCGCCAGGTAGCCGACCTTGATGCCCGGCTGCGGGCGGGCTTCGCCCTCGAAATCGGTGTCCACGCCGGCCATGATCTTCAGCACGGTGGACTTGCCGGCGCCGTTCAGGCCCAGCAGGCCGATCTTCGCGCCCGGGAAGAAGGACAGCGAGATGTCCTTGATGATCTGCCGCTTGGGCGGGACCACCTTGGACACGCGGTTCATGGTGTAGATGTATTGCGAGGACATGCGGTCTCCGTAGGCGCGGCCCTGCGCCCGGTCCGTCACGGGAAGATCCCGTTGCGGCAGCGGGCACAGACTGAAATGGAATACCGCCAATTATAGCCGGAACCGGTTCCGGGCCGCGCCCGGGAAGGGGGCGCCGGGCTGGCCGCCCCCTGAATACTGCGTCACAGTCCTGCAACGGGAAGCGTTTCCAGCCGGAAACGGTTCAGATCGGTTGCGCAATATGGGCTCACCACCCACCCGAGCAGAGGTCTGACATGCGCATCAATCGAGTAATGGCCAGTGCCGTGGCCTCTGTGCTGGCGCTGGGCGCCGTGGCCCCGGCGTTCGCCGACAACGACCATCGCCGCAACCACGACCGCCGCGAATGGCGCGAGGATCGCCGTGAGTGGCGCCACGACCGCCGTGACTGGGAGCGCGACCGCCGCGAGGCCCGGCGCGACTACCGCCAGGATCGCCGCGAGTGGCACCGTGATCATGACCGCTACTACCGCCCGGCACCGCCGCGTGTGGTGTACCGCCCGGCCTATGGCCCGGGCTATGGCTGGAAGGTCGGCCATCGCTACCGCGACTATTACCGCGGCCCGATCTATGTGGTGAACGACTACCCGCGCTATCACCTGCGTCGCCCGCCCTACGGGCACCACTGGATCCGCGATGACCGCGGGAACATGCTGCTGGTTGCCATCGCCACCGGTGTGATCGCCCAGTACGTGCTCAGCAACCGCTGAGGATCGTGGCCGGGGTCGGATCCCTTTCCAACGGAAAGGGCTCTGACCCCACATCAATCGAAACCATACGGGGCCGGATTCCTTCGGGGATGCCGGCCCCGTCCGTTTCGGCCCCAGCAGGCCGGTGCGGGGCTACAATCGGGGGCTGAGCCGTACCCCCTTTTCCCTGCCTGCTGGAGTACCCGATGTTCCCGCGTGACGTCCGCATCGAATCCTACGATCCCGAACTGGCCAAGGCCATCGCCGCTGAAACCCAGCGCCAGGAAGACCACGTCGAGCTGATCGCCAGCGAGAACTACACCAGCCCGGCGGTGATGGAAGCCCAGGGCAGCCAGCTGACCAACAAGTACGCCGAAGGCTACCCGGGCAAGCGCTACTACGGTGGCTGCGAATACGTGGACATCGCCGAGCAGCTGGCGATCGACCGCCTCAAGCAGCTGTTCGGCGCGGACTACGCCAACGTGCAGCCGCACAGCGGTTCGCAGGCCAACCAGGCCGTGTACTTCGCCCTGCTGCAGCCGGGTGACACCATCCTCGGCATGAGCCTGGCCCACGGCGGCCACCTCACCCACGGTGCCAAGGTGAATGCCTCGGGCAAGCTGTTCAACGCCGTGCAGTACGGCGTGAACGATCAGGGCCTGATCGATTACGACGAAGTCGAGCGCCTGGCCCTGGAGCACAAGCCGAAGATGGTCGTGGCCGGCTTCTCGGCCTACTCGCAGGTGATCGACTGGGCACGCTTCCGCGCCATCGCCGACAAGGTCGGTGCCTATCTGTTCGTCGACATGGCCCACGTTGCCGGCCTGGTCGCCGCAGGCGTGTACCCCAGCCCGCTGGAGCACGCCCACGTGGTCACCTCCACCACCCACAAGACCCTGCGCGGCCCGCGCGGCGGCATCATCGTCGCCAAGGGCGCCGACGAAGACCTGGTCAAGAAGCTGCAGTCGATCGTGTTCCCGGGCATCCAGGGTGGTCCGCTGATGCACGTCATCGCCGGCAAGGCCGTCGCCTTCAAGGAAGCGCTGGAACCGGGCTTCAGGGCCTACCAGCAGCAGGTGGTGAAGAACGCCCAGGCGATGGCCAACACGCTCATCGCGCGCGGCTACAAGATCGTCTCCGGTGGCACCCAGAACCACCTGATGCTGGTCGACATGATCGGCAAGGACGTGTCCGGCAAGGACGCGGAAGCGGCGCTGGGCAAGGCGCACATCACCGTCAACAAGAACTCGGTGCCGAACGACCCGCGTTCGCCGTTCGTGACCTCGGGCCTGCGCCTGGGTACCCCGGCGGTGACCACCCGTGGTTACGTTGAACAGGACTGCGTGGACCTGGCCAACTGGATCGCCGACGTGCTCGACGCGCCGAACGATGACGCCGTGATCGCCCGCGTGCGCGACGCCGTCAGCGCGCAGTGCCGCAAGTACCCGGTCTACGGCTGACCGGGGAGTGGGGTCGGATCCCTTCCCGCAGGGAAGGGCTCTGACCCCAGCATTGGAGTGACAGCGCATGGATGAGCGCCACCTCAAGTATCTGTACACCGCCCTGGCGGTGCTGCTTGGCCTGCCCAGCCTGGTGATGGGCGGCGCGGCAGCGACCATGCTGCTGCTGATGGGGCTGGGCCAGTTCGGTCACGGCACGCTGGCCTCGGTGACGGTGATGCCGCTGTGGGGCCTGGCCGGCATTGCCGGCTGCCTGGCCTGGTTGTGGCTCAGTGCGGGTTTTCTGATGCAGGGGCGTGCCGGGCTGCACGTGCACCGTCTCTGGTGGTGGATGCTGCTGGCGGGCGGTCTCGCCGCCTTGCCCCCGCTGGGGCTGGCGCTGTGGTGGGGCGTCACCGTGCACGCCGAAGGCATCACCCTGTTGCTGCTGGGCCCGTCGATGCTGGTGCCGGCTGCGATGCTGGTGTGGATCAAACGCTGCGCATGACGTGGCCCATGGAAGGAAATCGAACGCATGGATGAGCGTCTGCACAAACGCTGGATGGCGATCGCCGGCCTGCTGGCAGGCCTGCCCACCGTGGCGGCAGGCGGCACGGGTGCCGTGCTGGGGCTGATGGTCGTATGGGATGGCAAGTACCTGACAGGCGACGAGCACACACTGTTGCTGCTGTGGTCGACGGCTGGAATCATCGGCCTGCTGTCGTGGTTGTGGTTGAGCGGCCTGTTCCTGGGGCGTGGCCTTGTCGGCCTGCGCGATTCCCCGGTTGTCGCCTGGGTGGGGTTGGCGCTGGGGGGGCTGGCCGCATTGGCCGTGGTTGCCGCCACGCTGTACTTCACCTTCAAGCACGGGGAGATCTCGACATTGGCCTTCCTCGGCTTTGGCCCACCGTTGCTGGTGATGGCCGGGCACCTGGTGTGGCTGCGCTGGGCACGCGCAGCCTCGGTGCCGCCGGCACCCGGTTGAGCGCACAGCGCTGACCGCGCTGGAGGCTCTGTTCGGCCGAAATGCACGCACTTCCGCGCAGACAGCATTTGCTGCGGGACCCTTTCTCAGGTACCTTTGCGACGCTGCCATGACCGTGGCAATAGGTACTTCCCTGAGCCAGGCGTTCCATGCATTGCCCCTTCTGCCAACATGCCGATACCCGGGTCATCGACTCGCGCGTCTCCGAAGACGGCGCGACGATCCGTCGTCGGCGTGAATGCGAAGCCTGTGGCGAGCGCTTCAGCACCCTGGAAACGGTTGAGCTGAAGCTGCCGGCCATCGTCAAGAGCGATGGCACCCGCGAGGCGTTCGACCAGCGCAAGGTCCGCGCTGGCTTCGACCGCGCGCTGCAGAAGCGTGCGGTGGCCGAAGACAAGATCGAAGCGGCCGTGCGTGCGGTGGTTCACCAGCTGCGCATCAGCGGCGAGCGCGAAGTGCCTTCGATCAAGGTCGGCGAGTTCGTCATGAACGAACTGCGCAAGCTCGACCACGTCGGCTATGTGCGCTTCGCATCGGTCTACCGCAGCTTCGAGGACGTGGCCGATTTCCGCGAGGAGATCGAGAAGCTGGAACGCGACCTGCCGTCCAGCACCGAACAGCTGCAGCTGCTGGGCGACGTGATTGCCCTGACCAAGAAGAAGAAGGGCTGACCGCCTTTTCCCTGGTAGATGCCAACCTTGGTTGGCACTGATGGCGTGGATCTCCTTTGCTCTGGTGGGTGCCAACCTTGGTTGGCACTGATGGCATGGATGCACACCGGCGGCGTTACCATGGCCGCATGACCACCCCGTTCTCCGTCCTCGACCACCTGCACATGGCCAACGCACTGCGCCTGGCCGGGCGTGCCGCCTACACCACCCGCCCCAACCCGATGGTCGGCTGCGTGATCGCTCATGGCGAACGCGTGGTCGGGCAGGGCTGGCACCAGCGCGCCGGTGGCCCGCATGCTGAAGTGTTCGCGCTGCGCGAGGCCGGCAGCGACGCCCGTGGCGCCACCGCCTACGTCACCCTGGAACCCTGCGCGCACTACGGGCGCACGCCACCGTGTGCGCTGGCACTGATCGAAGCGGGCGTGTCGCGTGTGGTCGCGGCGATGCGCGATCCGTTCCCCAAGGTCGATGGCGGTGGCTTCGATCTGCTGCGCAATGCAGGCATCGACGTCGCCGAAGGGCTGATGGCGGCACAGGCGCGCGAGCTCAACAAGGGTTACCTGTCGCGCGTGGAGCGCAACCGCCCGTGGCTGCGGGTGAAGCTGGCCGCCAGCCTCGATGGCCGTACCGCGATGGCCGATGGCAGCTCCAAGTGGATTACCGGTCCGGCCGCGCGCGAAGACGTGCAGCACTGGCGCGCACGTGCGGGTGCGATCCTGACCGGCGCCGACACCGTGCTGGCCGACGACCCGATGCTGACCGTGCGCCTGGCCGATACCGAGGTGATGCCACCGCTGCGCGTGGTGCTCGATTCACGCCTGCGCTCGCTGGAATGCAGCCGTGTGCGCGAGGGTGGGGCGCCGACGTTGTACCTGCATGGCACAGCAGTAAGCGCACCGGATGCGGCCGACGCCGAATTTGCCAGCGTGCCCTGTGTTGATGGGCGGTTGGACCTGGGCGCGGTACTGGCGCTGCTGGCCGAACGTGGCATCAACGAAGTGCATACCGAAGCCGGCGCGACGCTGGCCGGTGCCTTGCTGCGCGGCGGCTGGGTGGACGAACTGCTGCTGTATCAGGCGCCCACGCTGCTGGGCGATAACGGTCGTCCGCTGCTGGCCGGCCTCGGCATCGAGGCGATGGACCAGCAGCGCCGATTGCGCGTGGTCGACCAGCGTCAGGTGGGCGAAGACATCAGGTTGCTGCTGCGGGCATAACGGGCCCAGGTAGTGCAAGGTTGAGCCCGACGGACTTCAAACGTCATCACACAGCTCATCCTCCTGCGGCAGCAGCGGTTCACCCAGCCACAACTCGATCGGCAGCAATCGCCACAGGATTGTCTGGTAGAGCTGATGCACACGCTCGGCATGGGCGAACGCATGGCGTGCCTGGTACCACCCGGTGACCCGGCTGCAATGTGGTACATCGGGTCCGTCGCGCAGCATCGCCGCCCAGCGCAGGAAAAGCGCATCGATGCGTGCCTGGCGCCCTGCTTCAGGCGCGGCCCGCAACGCCAGATACTCCTCCCGGAGGGGTTCCACGTCGGGATGCTGGCAGACCAGTGGGTACAGGCCGATCTCCGGCGATCCCGACGGCACGAACTCCCGGGCAGCGCAGCTGACCCTCGGCAGTCGCATTGCCAGTGCCTGTACAAAGGCTCGCGTGGCAGCCGGGGAAGGCGCAGTAGAACCCTGCCGCGCGAGTGCCGCAGGCACATCGTCCACAAGCAACTGCCACTCCAGGGCAACGGCAGGCTCGTATCCCTCTCCCTGCTCGCGCAGTATCTGCCGGGCCGCGGCATCGTCGTGCAGCAGCACCTGCGCCTGCAGGGTGTATTCGGCCTGCGGCGAAAGATCGCCTGGCGCGGAGGCTACCGCCCAGAGCGGTGCTCCCAGCAGCAGGATGAAGACGGGTTTCAGCATGGCGGCACACGGGCAATCCAGGAGGGCCCTGAGGATCAGGGGCGTTCCTTGCACGGATCCATGCAACTTGTCTGAAAATGTGCAGCGTTGCGGGCGTCGCCGGGCATGGCCCGGCGCTACCGCTTACCCCCTCACGCGCATTCGTCGGTCCACATCATCTCGGCGATCGGGCGCAGTGCCTTGCACTCCTGCGTCATCTCCTCGGCCGACAGCACCTGCGCCTTGGCCTTCAGTTCCTCGGCCATCGCATCCACGCCGCTGATCTGCTCCGGCGCGATCTTCGCCACGCAGGCGCGGTGCTGCTGCAGCAGCAGGTCGCAGCCCGGTACGCCGGTTACTTTCGGCGCGCTGGCGGCCTGTGCATCCTGCATCCAGTCCTCGAACGGCGCCAGCGCACCGGCTACGGTGCCCACCAGATCGTCGAAATTACCGCTGTACCAGTAGCGGTTGTCCTTGGCCGGGTACAGGGTGAAGGTGCCGCTGACCGGCACGCGCACGCCACTCTGCAGTGCCTGGGTGTAGGCATCGGTGAACTGCTTGCGCGCGGCCGGGCTGGCGTCAGACGCGAGACTGGCGGCAAACAGCGGGCGGACCTTGCCCAGGTCGGGCAGCTGGCAGCTGTAGGTGATCCGCGCCAGCTTCTGGTCTTCAACGTATTCGTTGTCTTCGACCACGCTCTTGGTCGCGCGGCACTTCGAATCACGCAGCGCCTTGGCATACAGCGCTTCGGTGGCCGCAGCGTCGGACTTGTCACCGGCGCTGGCCAGCACGGTCTGCCACGGCTCGGCCAATGCCTTGGCCAGCGCACCCGGGTTTGGGGTCACGGCGTCCTGGCCTTCGAACGCCGGCTTCAGTGCGTCGTTGAGCGTGCGCGTGGCGGCCGCGTCGTCTTCCAGCAGCACGCGTGCGTACAGGTCGAAGGCCTGCTCGGGCGTCAGCTGGGCCGGTGCAGCGCTGGCAATCAGCGGGGCGCACAGCAGCACGCTGGCCAGAAGGGTACGGGTGGGGGTCTTCATGACGGTGTTTTCCTGTTCCAGAGGCGCGCAAGCCTAGCGCATCCAGCGCTACTTTCGATGGCGGCCAGCGGTCACATGGCGGTGTACCCCGGCCAAAAAAACGGGCCCCTTGCGGGGCCCGTTCGATCGCACGACGAGGGACGATCGTTGGATCAGAAGCTGGCGCGCACGCCGGCCGAGTACTGGGTGACGTCACGGTAGCCGGAGATCTCGCCCACCAGACCCCAGGTCCTGGTGAAGTTGATCTGGCCGCCGACGGTGCCGACCCAGGTGCCCTTGAAGTTGTTGCCGCCGTCCATGTAGCCGGCCTTGGCCCAGGCTTCGGTCATGCGCGACGGCTTGCCGCGGATGCCCAGGGTGGCGCGGCCCAGGTTGGTGTGGTCCTTGTAGCGGTCGCTGTAGCCGTCGTAACGGTCGGTCAGTTCAGCGCTCTGGCGCACCCAGGCGATATCGGCGGTGAAGTCCAGGCGGTCGGTCCACGGCATGTGGTAGCCGATGCCCAGCTCCGGCTGGTTCAGTTCCAGCTTCAGCGAGCCGTCGCTGTAATGGTAGGTCTTGCTGGTGCGCGACCAGCCACCGAACACGTAGACCTGTTCGGCGATGGCCACAGAGCCACGCAGGTAGCCGCCGTCGACCTTCGGGTCGTCCAGTGCGTTGTCGTCAACCTTGACCTGCGTCCAACCGCCTTCGACGTAGGTGTAGCTCAGGGCGTCGGCCGAAGCCGAGAGCGGGGCGGCGGCCAGCAGGGCGGCCACGATCAGCATCTTGCGCATGGGAATTCCTGTGAATTTCAGTCCTTTGGCGGGCCTGCCCCAGCGGGCTGCCCGTGGCGACCTCATGTCGTCCGGGGTGGAATTTTAATGAAAGTTTTACAAATTGCGAGCGACGGCCGTCACAGCTGTGGCATCCGACCCCGTTCAGCCCGGGCTGGTACACTAGCCAGGCCGGTTCGCCGGTACACAAACGTCTTCAGGGCGGGGTGCAATTCCCCACCGGCGGTAGGTGCGCAAGCACGAGCCCGCGAGCGCCCCGGCCCACGGCCGGGGGTCAGCAGATCCGGTCCAATGCCGGAGCCGACGGTCATAGTCCGGATGAAAGAAGACGGTGCCACAGGGCTCATGCCCTGCGCGTGCCTGTTTGCCTTGCGGCGTTTTTCGCTCACTTTTCGCGGAGAACGTTTCTTGTTTACTGGAATCATCGAAGGCGTCGGCCGTCTGGCTGCACGCGAATCCATCGGCGGCGATGTCCGCTTCACCTTCAATGTCGGGAATCTGCCGTTCGACAACGTGCAGATGGGCGAGAGCATTGCCATCAACGGCGTCTGCCTCACCGTCATCGCATTCGACGCCAGCAGCTTCCAGGCCGATGCCTCCACCGAGACCCTGGGCCTGACCACGCTGGGCCAGCTGGGCGAAGGGGCGGTCATCAATCTCGAACGTGCCATGCGCCCGACCGACCGCCTTGGCGGCCATCTGGTCAGCGGACACGTCGACGGCCTCGGCCAGGTACTGTCCATCCACGAAGACGCGCGTGCCCAGCGTTGGCGTTTCGCCGCGCCGGCCTCGCTGCGCCGCTACATCGCCAAGAAGGGCTCGATCTGCGTGGATGGCGTCAGCCTCACGGTCAACGAAGTGGACGATGAAGGGTTTGACGTCGCCCTGATCCCGCACACGGTGGCCAACACTGCCTTCTCCGCCGCGGGCGTAGGCAGCGCGGTCAATCTTGAAATCGATCTGGTCGCCCGTTATGTGGAGCGCCTGATCAGTGTGCCGACCAACGGTCAGCACCCACAGGGAGATGCCGCATGAATTTCGCCCCGATTCCGGACATCCTGGAAGACATCCGTCTGGGCCGCATGGTCGTCATCGTCGATGACGAAGACCGCGAGAACGAAGGCGACCTGATCATGGCCGCCGAGCTGGTCAAGCCGTCGGACATCAACTTCATGGTCACCCACGGCCGTGGCCTGGTGTGCCTGCCACTGACCCGCACTCGCGCCGCCGACCTCGGCCTGGCGCCGATGGTGCAGGCCAATACCGCGCAGTTCCAGACCAACTTCACCGTCAGTATCGAGGCCGCCGAGGGCGTTACCACCGGCATCTCGGCCCACGACCGCGCCCACACCATCCGCACGGCGGTGAAACCCAACGCCAAGCCGTCGGACCTGCACCAGCCGGGCCACATCTTCCCGCTGATCGCCCAGCCGGGCGGCGTGCTGACCCGCGCTGGCCACACCGAAGCCGGCGTCGACCTGGCCATGCTGGCCGGGCTGGAGCCGGCCGGCGTGCTGGTGGAGATCCTGAACCCGGATGGCAGCATGGCGCGCCGCCCGGAGCTGGAAGTGTTCGCCCGCGAGCACGGGCTGAAGATGGGTTCCATCGCCGATCTGATCGCCTACCGCCTGGCCACCGAAAAGACCGTTGAACGCGTGGACGAGCGCGAGATCGAGACCGAATTCGGCCCCTTCAAGCTGGTCACCTACCGCGACCGCATCGCCCACGACCTGCATTTCGCCCTGGTCCGTGGCACGCCGGATGCCGACACCCCCACCCTGGTGCGGGTGCAGGTGGAAAACCCGCTGGCCGACCTGCTGCACTGGCGCCGCGACGATTTCGGCGTGGCCGCCACCGATGCCCTGCGTGCGATCGATGCTGAAGGCAGTGGCGTGATGGTGGTGCTGCAGGCCCCGCGTGATGGCGAGGCCCTGCTGGCCCGCCTGCGCCAGCAGCCGGCGCCGGTGGTGCCGGGCAAGGACAAGGACGTGAGCCAGTGGCGCCGCAACGGTGCCGGCGCGCAGATCCTGTCCGACCTGGGCCTGGGCAAGCTGCGCGTGCTGGGCACCCCGCGCCGCCAGATCGGCCTGGCCGGGTACGGCCTGGAAGTGGTGGAGACGGTGGCCCTGTAACCCCCTTGGTGTGCCGACCATGCCCTACCTGTGGTGGGTGCCGACCATGCCCTGCCCGTGGTGGGTGCCGACCGTTGGTCGGCACACCCTTCAGGCCCCGCCAGCCACGGCCGGGGCCCATCCACGCTAGAATTACCCCCTTATCGAGTCCCCCAAGCCGCATATGAGCCACTACGAAGGCGATCTTCGCACTCCCGAATCGGCGCGCTTCGCCATCCTGGCCAGCCGCTGGAACGCCCGCATCACCGATACGCTGGTCGCTGGCGCCCGCCAGAGCCTGGCCGGCAACGGCATCACCGAAGCCAACATCGACGTGATCCGCGTGCCGGGTGCCTGGGAGCTGCCGCTGGTGGCCGCGCGCCTGGCTGCCGCCCATGAACACGCCGCCATCCTCACCCTGGGCTGCGTGATCCGTGGCGATACGCGCCACTATGAACACGTGGCCGACCGCTGCGCCGAGGGCCTGATGCGCGTGCAGCTGGACTTCGGCGTGCCGGTGCTGAACGGCGTGCTGGCGGTGGAACGCGTTGAAGACGCCGAGGCCCGCGCAGGCGGCAGCCACGGCAACAAGGGCGAGGAAGTCGCACTCGCCGCATTGGAAATGGTCAATCTTCTGGAGCAGCTGCCATGAACAAGAACACCCAGGGCAAGCCCTCCGGTAAACCCGTCCGCCGCGATGGCGTCGATCCGGTGCTGCGCTCGCGCGCCCGCCGTCGTGCCGTGCAGGCCATCTACGCCTGGCAGATCTCCGGCGGCAACGCCCAGTCGCTGATCGCCCAGTTCGCCCACGAGCAGGCCCGCGAAATCGCCGACCTGGCGTACTTCGAGGCGCTGGTGCACGGCGTGCTCGACAACCGTCGCGACATCGACGAAGCGCTCGGCCCGTACCTGGACCGCGGCATCGAAGAAGTGGACGCGATCGAACGCGCGGTGCTGCGCCTGGCCGCCTACGAGCTGCGTTACCGCCTGGACGTGCCATACCGCGTGGTGATCAACGAAGCCATCGAATCGGCCAAGCGTTTCGGTTCCGAACACGGCCACACCTACGTCAACGGCGTGCTGGATCGTGCCGCCGTGGAATGGCGCAAGGTCGAATCGGGTCACTGACCCGGTTCTGCTCGTCCTGGACGGGCCGTGACCTGCTGGGTCGATACCGGCCCTGACTCCGCTTCTGGTGGGTGCCAACCCTGGTTGGCACCGATGCCCGATATCGCCGCCACCCCCACGGGAACGCCCCATGTCCCTGGCTGAATTCGCCCTCATCGACCGCATCCGCGCCCGCACCGTCGAGCGCGACGACATCGTGCTCGGTATTGGTGATGACGCTGCACTGCTGCAGCCGCGCCCGAACGAACAGCTGGTGGTCACTGCCGATACGCTCAACAGCGGCGTGCACTTCCCGGCCGAAACGCCGGCGTTCGATATCGGCTGGAAGACGCTGGCCGTGAATCTCTCCGACCTCGCCGCGATGGGCGCGCGCCCGGCCTGGTGCACGTTGGCGCTGTCATTGCCCGATGCGAGCGAGGATTGGATCGAAGCCTTCGCCGACGGTTTCTTCGCGCTGGCCGACCAGCACGACATCGCCCTGATTGGTGGCGACACCACGCGTGGCCCGCTGTCGCTGTCGGTCACCGCGATGGGTCAGGTCTCACGCGGCCAGGCGTTGCGTCGTGATCGCGCACAGATTGGCGATGACATCTGGGTCAGCGGCACCCTCGGCGACGCCGCCGGTGCACTGCGCCTGTGGCAGCAGGGTGCGCTGAACGTGGCCACCGCCACCCTGCTGGCCGACTACGAAAGCCTGCGCCTGCGCCTGCTGCGGCCGACCCCGCGCGTCACCCTAGGCCTGCGCCTGCGTGCGTTCGCGCACGCGGCGGTGGACGTGTCCGATGGCCTGCTGGCCGACCTGGGCCACATCGCCACGCGCAGTGCGGTGGCCGCGCATGTCGATGCCGATCTGTTGCCGATCTCGAATGCGCTGCGCGAGTTGCTTGGGCGCGAAACCGCCCGCGAATGCGCACTGCGGGGTGGCGACGACTACGAACTGTGCTTCACGGCAGCTGCCGACCAGCGCGACGCGCTGCATTACCTCGCCGAATCGCTGGATGTGCCGCTGACCCGTATCGGCCGCATTGCCGAAGGGCAGGGCGTGCACGTGGATGGCGAAGCCGCCGGCGGCGGCTACCAGCACTTCGCCGGTTGAGGGTGCGGGCTCAAGCCTGCTGCGCGACAACCTGACGTTCGATGCTCGCCGCGATCAACGCGATAGCCTCAATGACGATCGCCTTCGACGCCGCATCTGTCGCGCCGGTGCTGCGCAGGGCCTGTTCGGCCTGTTGGCAGCTGCGCGCTGCCTGGGCTTCTCCCAGAAATACCAGCGCGCCGGCGAAGCTGTGCAGCTGGTCGATCATGGCCGGTGCGTCGGCACTGTCCAGCGCCTGGGTCAACGCCGCGTAGTCGCGATGCGCGGTCTGCAGGAACGCCTCGCGCATCTGCCGCTGAACCGCCTCGCTCACCACCGGAGGTAAGGGTGCCTGTGCCGAGCGATCGAGGTCGAATCCATGCAGCGCGGCCTCCAGCGACGCCAGGTCGAGCGGCTTCAGCAGCAGCGTGGACATGCCGGCCTCGCGTACGCGCTGCGCGTCCTCGGGCATCGCATTGGCGGTGAGTGCGACGATGGGGATGGAGGGGTCATCCGCATGCAGTTTCCGGGCCAGCCCGTATCCGTCCAGGTACGGCATGTTCAGATCAGTCAGCACGATGTCGAACCGGCCCGCGCGCCAGCGTTGCCACGCCTCCTCGCCGTCGGCCGCGAGGGTGACCTGCCAACCCAGCGCATGCAGTTGCCCCAGCGTCACGTCACGGCTGATCACGCTGTCATCCACCAGCAAGGCGTGGCCACGCGGGGAATGCGCGCGCTCTACAGGCGCTGGCCGTGGCGGCGTGCCTGCCACGGCGGTGGTCCGGCGTGCCGGAATGTCCAGGCGGAAAACGCTGCCGGTGCCCGGGGTGCTGCGCACGCCGAGGGTGCCGCCGAGCAGTTCGGCGAAGCGTTGGCACAAGGCCAGCCCCAGGCCGCTGCCGCCGTGCTGCCGTGCCGAGCCGGCACCGACCTGCACGAACGGTTTGAACAACACGGCCTGTGCTTCGGCATCGATGCCCGGGCCGGTATCGCGCACCTCCACGTGCAGCCACTCGCTGCCATCGGGCTGCACCGAGGCATCAACGCTGACCGCCACCGTTCCCGATGCCGTGAACTTCACCGCGTTGCCCACCAGGTTGTTGATCACCTGCGCCACGCGGCCTGCGTCGGCCACGTAGGCCGGCCCCAGCGCATCGCCGGTGTGCAGCGCCAGGCGCAGGCCTTTTGCGCTGGCCTGTGGCTCGAACAGTGTCGCGGTCTGCTGCAGCAACGCACGCGGATCGAAAGGCGCCGGTTCCAGCGTCATCAGCCCGGCTTCGATACGGGAAAGATCCAGGGTGTCGTTCACCAGCCCCTGCAGCACATCGGCGGCGCTGCGCGCGCGCGTGACATGCGCGTGCGCCGCCGCCGGCATGGTCTGACGGGCAAGCAGTTCAAGGTGGCCGAGCACGCCGCTCAAGGGGGTGCGTATTTCATGGCTGATCATTGCCACGAAGGCGGTCTTGGCCTGGTCCGCAGCCTCGGCATCGTGCTGGGCCTGTTCGGCATGACGCCGTGCATCCAGCAGGCGCTGCTGGGTTTCGGTCTGTGCGGTCACATCGGTCACCGCGCAGACCCAGATCGCCCGCCGCTGGTAGCGCGCGGCGGCCACGATGGATTGCAGGTAGCGCGATGGACCGTGCTCATCCGCGGACGGCGCCTCGAACAGCTGCCCGTGTACCTGGCCGTCAACGCGTTGCACCAGGCGGCCGACCAGTGCGTCCAACAGGTTGCCGGTGGTGTCGCCGATCAGCTGCTGCAGTGCCTGGTTGTGCAGGATCAACTGCCCGCTCTGCTGGTCGAGCAGGCACAGGCCGACCGGCGACGTTTCGATCAAGGTGCGGCTCAACGCTTCGCTTTCATGCACCCGTGCGGCTTCTTCCAGCGCCGGCCGCAGCACGCGCCGGTCCACCAGCAGCAACAGCGTCCACAGCGCGGCCAGCAGGGCGGTCAGGGCCAGCCCGCCCCCGAGCAGATAGGTCTGCTGCGCCGTCCAGATGTCGGTCCAGCGGTAGAGCCGCAGCAGCGTCCAGTCGATGCCCTGCAAGGGTGCGGACATCACGAAGGCACGGCCAGCAGGCAGTGCCAACAGCGTAGGCCGGGGCGATGGCGCGGCGCGCAGCGCAGGCCCGGAAATCGCAGCGTCCGCAGCACTGCGCAGAACATCGTTTCCCTGCCGGTCCAGCACCACCCACATTCCCGGGCTGGCCTCCTCCAACCGCTCGCGCAGGCCTTGAAGCGGTTCAAACGTCAGCCGGTTGATGAAGGGGGTGCCATTGCTGCGCAGGCGCATCTGGGTGACCAGTGCATCCTCGCCGGTGAACGGATTGCGGCCGAAGTAGGCGCGCAGCCGGCCACTGTCCAGTTGAAGCTCGGAGTCCGCACCCGCTGACTGCCAGCCGGCATCGGCGGTCTGTGCCAGCGCGGCCAGTGCCTGTTCACGGGTAGGCACCTTCATGAGTTGCAGCAGCTGCGCTTCATCATGCAGCCCGGCGATCGCAAACAGGCGCCCTTCCGGTTCGAAGGCGAAGGAGATCAAGGAAGTGGGCGAATCCTGCGCCGCTACGGTGGCGGCCATGTACGCCGAATAGGTCTGCACCATGCCCAGGTACGCCGCCTCCGCCTGTGGCGGAAGACGGCCCTCGCGCGGGGACAGCGCCAGCCAGGGGACGGACAGGGCGCCGGGTGCCACCACGCCGGCCTGGCCATCCTGTGCTGAAAAGCGGGCAGCAACAGGCAGGCCACCGGCCACCAGTGCGGTTTGCTGGGTAGCCCACAGCATGGCGTTGGTGTTCAAGCTGGCCACGTAGGCCCGCCTGCGCTCGCCAATGTAGCGATCCACCGTCTGCTGGCCGCGCTGCAGCGCCTCGCGCTCGTTGAGGTGCACCGTTTCCAGCCGCAGCCACAGTGCGGCGCAGCCGGCGGCCAGGAGAAGCAGGGTCAAGATGGCACCGCCACCGAACAGCAGCCGGCGCTGCAAGCCTTGCAGGGTGGCAAGCACGGAGCCCAGGGGTGACGCCATGGTGCGAACCTGCGATGTGAGACTGTGGCCTGCAGCGTGACGCGTCTGCCACCCTCGGCGCAAGTCGTTGCCGGTGCACTGCGGAAGCCCGATCTACGCTTACCGATCAACGCGCGCCTCGGCCTCACGGGGCGTGCCGTAATCATCCAGCCATTTGAACGCCACCGTTGCGGGCATCGCTGCACCTTCCGGAAGCGCATAGTGCACCTGTGCCCCCGGCGCGATCATGTCCACCTCCACGCGGCGGCCATCGACCAGCGTCAATGAACTCAACGACACGTGGTACGCGCTCGGGTTGCGTACCTGCAGGGCATCACCATCGGCAGACCATTGCAGCGTGGCCGCCGCATCGCGTGCATTGCCCGGCAGCCCGGCGGGGCGATGGAACAGCTTCACCCGTGTACGCACCGCGAACTGCAGCAGGTTCCTGCCGCTGGCATCGCTGGGCTTGGGCGGAATATCCAGCAGATTGAAATAGAACACCGATTCGCGGTCGGTTGGCAGCGGTGCTTCCGACGGGCGCGGTGCGTAGGTGACGCGATATGCCTGGCCCTGCTTGGGCTGCAGCAGGCGTGGCTCGGCCGGTGTCAGCCGGAACGGCGTGCGTACGTTCTCCGGGCGCGACTGGCTGTCGCCGTCGTCGATCCAGACCTGGGTCATCGCCGGCAGTTCCCCCACGTTGCTCGCCCTGACTGTCACGTCGCGGCCCTTGCTGGCATCGTGCACGATGCGCGTGCCCTGCAGCGTCACCGCGGCCGATGCCGGCAGGGCTGCCGAAACAGACAGCAACGCGCATATCCACGTCATGGCGCGAAGTTTCATGGTCAACCTCGTTGAAAGGGGCAGGCCGTTGCTGCGTGGCGTCGGCCTGCCGGAAGCGCGTTACTTGTAGAGCACCACGAAATCGCCCGAGGCATTGGCGGTGCCAGCGGTCGCGTTGGTGGCCGGCGAGGCGTACCACGCGCTGTAGTCCAGCTGGCCGCTGCCACCGGCGGCGATGGTCACCCACACGGCCGGGTCCTCACCGATCTTCTGCTGATTGCCCGCAGCGTCGTACAGGGCAACGCCCACGTTGGTGGCGGTCGAAGCGGCGGTCAATGCGAGGTTGCCGGTGCTGCCATGGGGCGTGCCGCCGAAGCGCACGCCTACATCCTGTGATGCACCCGAACCCGAGCAGTCCAGGGCGATGGTGAAGTTCTTCTGGCCGGCACGGGTGCTGGCGTTGACCGAGGCCAGATCCACCTTGCCCATCGGCACGGTGATGGTGCCGCCGGTGGAGCCCACCGAGCAGGTGGAGGTCATCAGTTCGCCGGTGATTTCCAGCGTTTCGGCAGACACCGACGGCGCGGCGATGGCGAAGACGGAAAGGGACAGCAGGCGGAGCGTCAGGGACATGACAGTTCTCGGTTGTGGAATGAAGGCACGCAGTGGCCGCCCACGGCAGCCAGCGCGTCCAGTTTCGATGCGCGCGCCAGGCCACGGAATGCAACAAGTTGCAAAAGCGCGTTGACGTTCGCGAACTGCAATTAATCCGATAGGAAGTGGCAGTGCCGCTGCCTAGACTGCGCGGCCTCGATTGGTTGTCGGAGGAATCGCCGTGCGGTTTCCATTGCAGTTCCGCGCTCTTCTGTCTGTCTGCACGCATGTGCCGCGTGGTGTGGCGCGCGCGCGGGTGGGTGCGGTGGTCATCGCTTCCCTGTGCATTCTGGAGGCCGGGGCCAGCTGCGCGCGGCTTAGTCCGGGAGATCAAGATCTGAGCTACACCCTAAGGGGCCACAACCTGGATCGGCCGGATGAAAGACTGGGAACAAGCGCGGCGGGAACAGTCGCCCTGGGGTTCGAGTGCGCTGCCGGGCAAACAGCCTTCGTCGTGGATGCGCCACTGACCGGTGTCACCTACGAGCGCGATGTCACCTACGGTGGCGTCACCTACAAGGCCTATAGCTTCAGTTCGCGCTCACCACTCATCGGCTTTGGCTACAGTGTGAGAGAGGGGGCTCCCTCGAATTATGGTGGTCCCGCCTTGGCTGTAGGAGCGATCAATCGACACCCCGGCATACCGATTGCAACTGCTGGACCGGTTACCGTCGCGGTTTATGTGATTGTCTTCTTCCGTGGGGGAGCCATGGAGCCGGTGCCGATGAGCTACTTGGGTACCATCACATCTTGGCCCGAGGGTGATCCGAGCCAGAGGATGCAGCACCACCTGTCGGTGGAGATCTCCATGCCCCCCGTCACCTGCACGCTCGCCAACGCCTCCCACACCCTCGACGACGTTCTCGCCAACGAACTCGCCGCCAGCGGCAGCAACGCGAAGGAATCCAGCTTCGACGTCGCGATGAACTGCCCGATGGACAACATCGACGTGCAGCTGTCGTTGGCCGATGCCAATGATCCTGGCAGCAGCAACGGCCAGCTTGCGCCCGCGCCGGGTGCCACCGCTGGTGGCGTGCAGGTGCAGCTGCTGCGCGGTGGCCAGCCGGTGCAGTTCGGTCAGGCGTGGTCGCACGGCTGGTCCAGCAAGGGGCAACAGGCCATTCCGTTCAGTGCGCGCTATCTGCGTACGGCCGATCCGCTGGTGCCCGGCGACGTCAAAGGCGAGGCGGTGCTGACCGCCGACTACCGATGAACACCGTTGGTCGCACCCGTGCCACCACGCGCTCGCTCTGCGCCGCCATCGGTGGGGTGCTGTCGGCTGGATTCGCACTGGATGCCACGGCAGCCCCGGTCGAGTTCAGCGAAGGCTTCCTGATCGGCGGCGAAGCCATCGACATGGCGCGCTACGCCAACGGCAATCCGTTGCCGGCCGGCGACTACGCGGTGGACGTGCATGTGAACGGCGAGTTCCTGCGCAGCCAGGACATCCGTTTCGTCATCGAAGACGACCCGCAGATTGCGGTGCCGTGCCTGTCACCGGCGCTGGTACGTGGGCTGCCGTTGAAGCCTGCGTTCCTGGAGGCACTGCCCGCCGAAGACAGCACCTGCGTGAATCTGCCAGCGCTGGTGGAGGGCGCCAACAGCACCTTCGACAGTGGCGAGCTGCAGTTGTCCCTCAGCATTCCGCAGGCGGCACAGGCCATCGCCGCGCGTGGCTTCGTGGCACCGGAACTGCGCGACGACGGCATCACCGCTGCCTTCATCGATTACAGCGCCAACCACTACCGCAGCCAAGGCAGCGACAGCAGTTACCTTGGGTTGCGGGCAGGCGTGAACCTGGGCGCATGGCGGCTTCGCCACCGCGCATCGTTCACCCATGGCAGACAGGGCACCCGGCACGAGGTCATCAGCAGCCATCTGCAACGCGACATTCCACGCTGGAACAGCCAGCTGCTGCTGGGCCAGGGCAACACCGGTGGCGAGCTGTTCGAAAGCGTGCCGTTTACCGGCGTGCGCGTAGCCAGCGACGAGCGCATGCTGCCCGATTCGCTGCGTGGCTATGCGCCGGTGGTGCAGGGCATCGCCGAAGGCAATGCGGTGGTCACCATCCGCCAGAACGGCAGCATCATCCACGAAAGCAATGTGGCGCCGGGCCCCTTCACCATCGAGGATCTGTATCCCACCAACTTCGGCGGCGATCTGGACGTCAGCGTTACCGAAGCCGATGGCCGCGTGCAGCGTTTCAGCGTCAACTTCTCGGCCGTTCCGCAGGCGCTTCGCGCGGGTTCGTCGCGCTTCGCGGTCACTGCCGGTGAACTGCGCGACTCCGGCAACACGCTGCAGACGCTGCCCTTCACCGAAGGAACCTATGCCCGCGGCGTGAACAACCGGTTTACCGTGCTGGGTGGCGCCCAGCTGGGTGAGGGCTATCGCGCGTTGCTGGCCGGTGCTGCGGTCAACACCGCCATCGGTGCATTTGGTGCCGATGTCACCCATTCGCGCGCCTGGCACCGCGGCAGCGAAACCATTGCGGGCAACAGCTTCCGCCTGAACTACCAGCGCTATGTGGCGCGAACCGGTACCAATGTCGGCCTGGCTGCGTACCGCTACAGCACCCGTGGGTTTCTCAGCCTCAACGACGTGGCGCGGGAGCAGAACGACGATTGGGGGCTGGGACAGCGCGCCCGCCAGCGCTACCAGGTGAACCTCTCGCAGAGGGTGGGCCAGCGCAGCAACCTGTATCTCAGCGGCGGCCATGTGTCTTACTGGGACAGCGCCCGACGCCGCAACGATTTCCAGGTGGGTTTCCAGAGCACGCTGGGGCGGGTCAACTACGGTGTGTCCGCGCTGCGCTTCCGCGTGGGCGATGGCCGCCAGGACACGCGCTATGCGTTCACCCTCAGCGTGCCGCTGGGGCGTAGCGCCAATGCACCGCGTGCCAGCACCCAGCTCAGCCAGGCCGATAGTGGCAGGCAGTCGCAGCTGGGCATCACCGGCAGCCTGGGTGAGTCACGTGCGCTGAGCTACAGCCTGTCCAGCGCACAGGGCAATGGACAGAACAGCCATAGTGCTTATGCCGCGTGGCAAGGCAGCCGTGGCAATCTCAATGCCGGCTACAGCCGCAGTGGCGACTACCGCAGCCTGTCGCTTGGCGCATCGGGCAGCGTGGCGCTGCACAGCGGTGGCCTGAACCTGGGTGCTCCCGTGGGCGACGGCTTCGCGCTGGTGCAGGCGCCGGGTGCGCAGGGCGCACGCATCGGCAGCAGCACCGACCTGCGCGTGGCGCGCAACGGCTACGCGCTGCTGCCGCACATCAGCCCCTACCGCTGGAACACCATCGACCTGGATCCCTCCGGCCTGCCGATCGAGGTGGAGCTGCTGCAGACCTCGCAGCGTGTGGCACCCACCGCCGGTGGCATCGTGCGCGTGCCGTTCCAGGTGCGCCGCGAGCGCACGCTGTTCATCGACGCCACTGACGCGCTGGGCCAGCCGCTGCCGTTTGCGGCGGTGGTGCAGGGCGAAGACGGCGCGCCGGCCGGTGCAGTCGGGCAGGGTGGGGTGATCCAGCTGCGCGGTGCGCAGGACAGCGGCGCGTTGATCGTCGATCCCGATGGCAAGCGGCGCTGCCGCATCGATTACCGCATGCCCGATGCGCCGGATGCGTACGGGTTGTCGTGGAGCCAGGCCGTGTGCGTGCCGCAGCCGCTGCCGCCGGAGGGTCTGCAAGTACGTGCACCCGATCCATTGGACATCACTGCACCGTGATCCCTCGTTTCCTCAAATCAACCTGCAGGAGCAACGCCATGTTCCCTACCCGATTTCAACTGATTGCAGTGCCGATGCTGTGCCTGATCGCTTCAGCCGCGCATGCCCAGGCCACCCTCACCATCAGCGGCCGTGTGCTGCCGGGTACCTGCACGCTGGCGGCCCCGGCGATCGCGCTGGACCCGGTGAAGGCCGATGAGATGACGCCAGGTGCCGCCAGCAGCGTGAAGGCCGGTGCACTGAACTTCACTGGCTGCGTGGGCGTCAGCCGCGCGCGCCTGTCCTTCGATGGCACGGCCGCCGATGGCGATCCGGAGCGCTGGAAGAACACTGCCGCCACCACGCCAGCAACGGGTGTGACGGTCGCGCTGCTGGCCGGCGCGACCGGCAACACCTATCTGAAGAAGGGCGACACCGATATTCCGGTGGCTGTCTCTGGCGCGACGGCGTCCTATCCGCTGCGCGCGGGTTACTTCATTCCCAACACCAGTGGTATCAACGCCGGCAATATCTCCACCGAGATCGTGGTCACCGCCGCCTACGATTGAAAGCCGGTACGGCCCTGTAGCGCCGAGCCCACGCTCGGCTGCTCTTCGGTCAGGCTCCAGGCAAGCCGGGCGTGGGCTCGGCTCTACAGAAGCCGCTAAGCTGCGTGCAGCTGCACATCCACATACTCGGCCAACCCCCGGCACGCCAGCAGCAACCCCTCGCGCGCGTCATCGTCCACCTGCTGGCTGATCTCGCCATCCACGCGCACGCGCTCGGTGGCGTGCAGCAGTTCAAGTAGAAATGTCAGCCCGGCATTGGCGCGGTCGATGCGCGCCAGTGCCAGCCGCTGCCCCGGCGTGCGGCCTTTGCCCGGCCACGGCTGTCCATCGGCGGCGTCGCCCTGGCGGATGTGCTGCAGGCAGTGCAGCAGCGTGATGGTGCCGGGCGCTTCGCCCTCCTGCAGTGCGGCGAAGGTGCTTTCCAGCGTGCGCGCCAGATCGTCGGGCAGGCGCGTGGCGGCCTCGCCCAAGGTGGCAAACAGATGGGGATAGTGTGACGTGGTCATGGCGGCGTCCTTGTGTGCGAAGCAAGGGGCCACCCCGCTTAACAGCGAGGGTGGCGGACGGTGCGTGGTTGCAATACCGGAGGTTGATGTAAAAGCGCCAGCGGGCACGAGGCCCCCACGCACCGCCCGCCATGTAAACGCGGACGGAATGCCTGTCGACGTCGCCCGAGGGACGAGCGACGCCGACAGGCAAGCGTAACCAAACACATCAACCTAACGGGATTGCAAGCCCGTGCCACCCGTTGTCGGTGGCGGACACATGATGCGCACGAAGGTGCCGCTGTACCAATCAGAAAAGTTTCAAATTCAAAGTTGTTGCAATCTGCATGCGCGCGTTGCGTGGTCATGCAGAGTGAGGCGATTGCGTCAGAGTTCGCACGGCTTCACTGTAGAGCCGAGCCTATGCTCGGCTCGGCTCACCGCGCGAAGCGCGGCGTTCTTCGTGATCTGATCGGAGATCAGCCGAGCGTGGGCTCGGCTCTACAGAAAGCGCATCGTGCACAGTGGAACGGCGCCGGATTGTTTTGGCGCCGTTCTCTTTCCATTACCAGCTGTACGCCACCGACAGGTTGGCAGTCGCTTCGCGGTACCCGCTGTCACCGCGCATCACCCCGAACCCGCCCCACGCACTGAAACCGGAACGGAATTCCACCCGTGCACCTGCACTCAATTCATAACGGTTGCGCGGAATGCCGGCCTTCAGCACTTCGTCATCGAAGGCAATGCCATTGCCAGCGCCATCGCGGTACCAGTTGGCCGCCAGGTACGGGCTGACCGAGGCCCCCGCGGCCGAGCGCGATTCACCCTGCAGGCGCAGGCCGGCACGGCCGGACAAACCGCTGTTGCCCTGCGCTCGTACCACGGTGCCGTTGGTTTCGGTATGCACGTCGGTCTTCGCGTCGGTGTAGACCAGCTGCAGCTCCGGCTGCAGGCTCAGCGCGGTGCCGCCGATCTGGCCGATGCCGAAGCGGTAGCCGGCTTCCACCGACGACTGCCAGATATCCGAGTCGTAGCGTTCTTCGGCCAGGCCGTCGCCCTGCACGCGGTTGCGGAACTGGCCGCGCTGCACGCTGGCATCCACGTACATGGCGTCGTTGGCCCAGTTGCCGTACACGCCCAGCGCGCCACCTTCCACCTTGCCGCGTGCGCTGAAACCGGTCACGTCCGAACGCGAGGTGGCGGTGCTGCGTGCGGCGGTGCCCATCACGCCCACGCGGCCACGGCCGTCATCGAACACGCCGATGTCCGCACCCAGCTGCAGGCGCGAGCGGTCCACGCGCAGGTCGAGCTGGTCATCCACCGCTCCCAGCTTGCTCTGGGTGGCGTCCACGCGGGCCCAGCCACGGATGCCCTCCGCCGCCGCGGCGCCGCCCTGACGATCGCGGTAGCTGTGGCGCAGCATCTGGTCCAGCGCGAACTGGTTGGCCAGATAGGCGCCGGTCTCCGGGCGCAGGATCGGGATAGGCGTGATCGGGTCGATGGGATCAATCGGATCAATGATCGGCTTGCACTGCGGCAGGGTCGGGTCGGCCAGGCACGGGTCCGGCGTGGTCGCCAGTTCCGAGCGCAGGTACCAGTTGCCGTTGGCGTCCTTCACCAGGAAGTACTCGTACTGGCCGCCCACGGCGCGGCCGACCAGATCGAACTGCGCGTTGGAGGCGCCGCCGATATCGATCAGCTCGATGCCGCGATCGGTCTTGGCACCAGCACCGCCAGCATTGAGCACGCGCACGTTGGCCTGGCCGTTGGCATCGCCAGCGATCACCAGCTTGTCGGTCAGCGAGGTGTCGTCTCCCAGCTGGGTGTTGAACAACAGGGTGCCGCCGTTGCCGGTGAACTCGTCCAGGCTGAGCGTGTTGAAGGTGCTGCCATTGCCCAGCGCCACGGTACCGCCGGCGCCCAAGGTGAGGTGGCCGACGTTGCTGTCGCCGGTCATCAGCCAGGCGCTGTCGGTATCGATGGTGGCGCTGGTGACGTTGATGAAGCGGCCGTCGATCTGCGCCTTGTTGCGCAGGAAGACGTCCAGGCTGCCATCAACCGTTGCGGCATCGAAGCTGACATTGCCGATCAGGCGCGCGTCATCCACGTTGAAGCGCACATGGCTGGCCCCCGGCGTGCTGCTACCGGTAAGCGAGTCCACCTGCAGCAGATTGCCATTGCCCGCGATCAACCGTGCACCGTTTGCCACGGTGATCTCGAAGTCGGCAGCCTCGTCGGCGCCCACGCGGATCGCTGCGCCGCGCCCGGAGCGAATAGTGGAACCGTCAATGCCCAGACGTAGCGTGTCGGGCGTATGGATCGAGCCGTACATCAACACCCCCACGTTGTCGGCGTCGATTTCCGAGCCATTGACGATGTCTACCCGGCCGTTTTCCATGCGCACGCCCAGACCACTGGACATATCGCTACCGCTTGTCGTGTCCTCCACGCGCACATGGGTGGAATCCAGAATGGACCAGGCGCCAGGCAAGGGAATGCCGCCGGGGGTGCTGCCCAGCGTCAGGCCGATGCTGAGTGGATTGCTTGGCAACAGGCCGTCGGCAGCGGTGACAAGAATGCGGCTGCCGATCAGGTGCGCCGACGAGGAGCCCTGGACCAAGATGCCGCCGCCACGCAACGTGCTGCGTTCCGACTGCAGGCTCGCCGCGCCATCCAGCTCGACAGCACGCTGGTAGGAGCCGCTGCGGTTGATGGTGGCATCTGACATGTACACGAGTGAATCAACCGCACGGATGCTGTTGGTCTGCCCACCGACCACTGTCAACACCGCGTTGTTGCGCAGTGTCCACTCTTCAATCGGGTCGCCGTTGTTGACCAACCCAACGGTACCGTCCAGATCACCGGCCCAGGCGCCGGCCAGCGGCAGCATGCAGAGTGCGAGGACGATGCCACGCGCCAGCGGGCGTTGATGAGGATGAGCAGTGCGGGTGCGATGACGGTTCATGGTCCTGTCCTTTCTGGGAAAGAGTCGACACAGGGAGTCGTTCAGGTGCTCGTTCACGGATGTGGCCTTTTCGATCTGTTCGCGTGAAGCGCGCGTGATGAGCCTAACCAGGCAACCTGTGTCTTGATCGGCACGAATTCTGGCCGCGGGCACGGCTCCGGCCCATGCAATTAGTTGCAAAGCGCTGGCCGTCTGGACGATCGGGTCGGCCGATGTTCAGCACAGTGAATCCGGTCCGTACTTGGGCGCGACAGGACGACGCAGCGGCTGCGGTATGCAACCAATTCGATAGGCGCCATTGCGGCCGCTTCCTACGGTATGGGCCCTTCCATTGGAGCGTCCCCCGCATGCGTCGTGTACTTCCCCGCCCCCATCTGCTTGCCGTGGGGTTGTCCGCCGCCCTGGCGTCGTCGGCCGCCATGGCACAGCAGATCATCGCCGATGGCGACGAACAGAACCCGGCTGCGGGCGATTACCACACCACTGACCCGGTGGAGCCGGGCAATCCGGGTGGGCATGCGTTCCTTGCCATCAACGGTGGCAGCCTCATTCCAACGGGACCGGTCAATTTGATTACCGAAGGGCTGCGTGCTGCCGCTGCACGCGCCGAGGGTGCGGGAAGTCGTATCGAACTGCAGGCGGGTAGCGTCTTGACCTCCGGCTATGGTGCTGCCGGCCTTTCCGCCGCCAATAGCGGCCAGGTTCACGCCAGCGGAACGCATATCGAAACGCGCGGCACGGCAGCGTCGGGGGCGGAAGCGCTGTCCGGTGCGCTGTCACTGGACAACGTACGGATCACTACCCGTGGCGGGTTGGCCCATGGCGTCAGCGTGCAGCAGGGGCAGGCAGTAGTGCGCGACAGCGCGATCGAGATTCTTGGCGACCAGTCCAATGGGTTGGACGTGCGTGATGGAACACTGCTGGCCGAACGTCTGCAGATCGCTGTGGCGGGGGCAGGTCATGGGGTGTGGGCGCAGGGTGGCAGCGATGTCACCCTGCGCTCGGCGCGGATAGATGGCAGCGGCGCCGGTGCATCGGGCGTGCTGGTGGGGCTGGGCAGCAAGGTGGTGTTGGAAGATGTCGACATCGATCTGACCCACGAGCGCTCCGGAATGGGATTGTTCGTCGGCGGTGAGCTTGAGATGCGTGGAGGCAGCGTGCATGCACGTGGCGACAACGCCACCGCGGTCAGCTTCGCCACCGGTGGCGGCGGCGTGCTGCGCCTGGATGGGGTGGAGCTGTCCGGTCACTTCGGCATCCATATGACCGAAGGCGCGGACCTCACCCTGCACGGCAGCCGGCTCGACAGCGTGTCGATCGGCATCGACATGAACCAGCGCGATGTGGTTGCGCGTGTGACCGATTCGTTCATCACTACTCGCAATGGCGTTGGCATTCGAGTGACGAATGGCGATCTGGTAGTCGACGGATCGACCATTACGGCCAATGGCACCTATTGGCAGGCGATATCGGTGCTGGGAGGTACCGCGCAGGTTACCGGCAGCCGATTGCGGACCCTTGGCCAGAATGGTCATGGGTTATATGCCGAAGGCGGTGTATCTGCTGCACCACTAGCGAACGGCAACATGATCGATATTCTTACCGAAGGCGACGGCGCCATTGGTGCGATCGCCCGCCTTGGCGGCACCGTACACCTTGCCGACAGCGTGGTGCGCACCACCGGCATCAATTCATACGGTGTGTTGTCGGGGGGCAGGGGCGAAATGACGCTGGCCAACACCCATGTGCGCACTGAAGGCGAAGGTGCCTGGGCGGCGGTGATCAACGACAACGGCCGCATGGGCATCGATGGCGGCTCACTGGTGAGTGCGCAGCACGGTGGCATCTGGTTGCGCAGCAGCCGCGATCCAGTGCTGACGTTGAGTAACGGTGTGGTGGTGTCCGGTGGCAATGGCATCGGCCTGGCACTGGATGCTGCCGTGGCCGGACGCTTCGACGTGGCGCTGGACGGTGGCTCGCAACTGCACGGCGATATCGTCATCACGCCGGAGGACGAAGACGCCGGGCTGGTGCCGCAGTCCGAGGTGCATGTGCGTCTGGCGGATGGTGCGCTGTGGCAGGGGTCTTCCGATCTGGTGCAGACGCTTGCGCTTGAAAGCGGCAGCCAATGGACGTTGACCGGCGATGCGACCGTGGGCGAGTTGCAGGCGCGCGACAGCGTGGTGGCGTTGTCCGATGGCAGCGGCCGCTTCAATACGCTCACGGTGGAGGGTGACCTGCACAGCGAGGGCGCCACCTTCCTGTTCCAGGGCGCGCTGGCTGGCGATGATTCGGCCATCGACCGCCTGCACGTGCGCGGTGATACTTCTGGTGATGCCCTGATTGCGGTGAGGAACATCGGCGGTGTGGGGGCGCCCACTGTGGATGGCATCCAGCTGATCGAAGTGGACGGCGCATCGCTGGCCAGCTATGCGCTGACCGGGCGTGCGGTGGGTAGTTCGTACGAGTACTTCCTGTTCCAAGGCGGTCTGGCCGATCCCACCGATGGCCATTGGTACCTGCGCTCGCAGTGGTTTGATGTCTGCGAGGACGACCCGGCAGCGCCGGGCTGCGTGGTGAACCCAGGCCCGGGTCCGGATCCGGGTGAGGGCGGTGAAGGCGGGGGCGGCGGCGGAATCGTCGATCCGATCCGGCCGCTGCCGGTGCTGCGCCCGGAAGCCGGTGCCTATCTGGCGAACCAGTCCGCCGCAGTGAACATGTTCGCGCACCGGATGCATGATCGCACCGGCACCCTCACGGGTGAGCGCACTGCCTGGGCACGCGTAGGTCGTGGCAATGCGGACTTCACTGCGGTGGGTGGCCAGCTGTCGGTGGATGGCAATACGTCGGTGCTGCAGATCGGCAGTGACCTGCTGCGACATGGCAATGCCACGTTCGGTGTGATGCTGGGCAATGGCCGTGCTGACAATCGTGTCGCCTCGGATCTGACCGGCTACACCGCCACCGGCCGCGTGCGTGGTACCGCCGTGGGTGTGTACGGCACCTGGATGCAGGATGCGGAAGGCTCCGGCGGTGCCTATGTGGATGCGACCATGCAGTTCGGCCGCTTCGACAACCGTGTGCAGGGTATCGGCCTGGAGCCGGAGCACTATGATGCGCGTGTGGCCACTGCGTCACTGGAAGTGGGCCATACCTTCAATGTGTGGCTGGGGGCTGGCAGTGCACTTTACGTGCAGCCGCAGCTGCAGCTGACGTATGCAGGCTATCGCGCGGATCGCCACGTGGAGAGCAATGGCACGGTTGTCGACCATGCGGATGCAGGTGGCCTGAGCGGGCGCCTGGGCGTGCGCGTGTTCGGTCATGGCACTGCGGGTGGCAACACCGTGCAGCCGTACCTGGGCATGAACTGGCTGCGCGGCAGCGGTACCAGCAGGTTGCAGTTCAACGATGACACGCTGGGCGCGGATGTGCCGCGCAATCGTTATGAAGTGCAGGCCGGTGCCGAGTTGAAGCTGGGCCAGCGCTGGGGCGCATGGGGCGGGCTGAGCGTACAGCGCGGTGAGCACGGCTACCGCAACGTGGATGGTCAGGTGGGCGTGCGCATGGCCTGGTAAGCGGCAATGCCGGGGTCGGCACGCGGACCCCTGTAGAGCCGAGCCCACGCTCGGCTCACCGCGCGAAGCGCGGGTGCATCGTGATCTGAACGAAGAGCAGCCGAGCGTGGGCTCGGCTCTACAGGTGCACGCCTTGGTAGCGCCGGTTCATGCCCGGCCAGCATCACACCGGCGGCAGCACCTTGCCCGGGTTGAGAATTCCATCCGGGTCCAGCGCGGTCTTGATCGCGCGCATCGTCGCCAGCGTGGCCGGGCTGAACGCCTGCGCCATGAAATCGCGCTTGGCCAGACCAATGCCATGCTCACCGGACAACGTGCCGCCCAGGGACAGCGTCAGTTCGAAGATCTTCGGCAGCGCGGCATGCGCGCGTGCGTTCTCGTCGGCATCGTCCGGGTGGTAGAGAATGTTGACGTGCAGGTTGCCGTTGCCGGCATGACCGAAGGTGACGATGGTCAGCGTGTACTCGCGTGCCAATGCCTGCACGCCGGCCACCAGTTCCGGAATGCGCGACACCGGTACCACCACGTCTTCATTGATCTTGCCGGGCGCGACGGTCCGCAGTGCGGGTGACAGCGCCTTGCGTGCGGCCCATAACTGGTCGCGTGCGCGGCCTTCCATTGCCACGTCCAGTTCGATCATGCCGTCGCCTTCGGCGGCGCTGGCCAGTGCCTGCAACAGGTAGGGCAGGGTATCGTGGTCACCATCGGCTTCGACCAGCAGCATCGCGCCCGCCTCGGGCACCTCGGCACCATTGAGGCGCAGCAGCTCCAGGCTGCGGGCGTCCATGAATTCCAGGCGCGTGGGCACCATCGGCTGCGACATCAGGCGTGACACCGCAGCGGCCGCCGCATCGGCGTCGCGGTACAGCACGCGCAGGCCGGCCTGGCTGACCGGCAGTGGGGTCAGCTTGAGGGTGGCTTCCACGATCAGCGCCAGCGTGCCTTCGCTGCCCACCAGCAGGTGGGTGAGGTCGTAGCCTGTGGAGTCCTTGGTGTAGGCGCCACCGCAGCGGATCACCTCGCCGGTGCCGGTGACCGCGACCAGGCCCAGCACGTTGTCGCGGCTGGTGCCGTACTTCACCGCGCGCGGGCCACCGGCGTTGCAGGCCAGGTTGCCACCCACGCTGCAGATCTCCGCGCTGGATGGGTCCGGCGCCCAGAACAGGCCATGTGGCGCCAGCGCCTGCTGCAGCGTTCCATTGAGCATGCCGGGCTGCACCACGGCGCAGCGATCACCGGCACGGATCTCCACGATGCGGTCCATGCGGGTGAACGACAGCACGATGCTGCCCGGCAACGGCACGGCTGCACCGGTGGTGCCGGTGCCGGCGCCGCGCGCGACCAGCGCTACGCCATGCACGCGACAGGCACGCACCAGTGCCTGCACCTGTTCTACGCTGGCGGGCAACGCGACGGCAGCGGGGCGCTGGTGGCGCCACGAGTTGTCCTGCGCGTTCGCCTCCAGCGCGTTGTCATCCATGCGCCAGCCCTCCGCTCCCAGCAGGGCAGACAGTTCGGCAATCAATGCGGCGGGCAGGGCAGTACTCATGACAGATCTCGTGGGGCAGCAGGAGCGGGTTGGATCAGTTTCCAGGCAACAACGGCGCCGGCCAGCGGCAGCCAGACCCAGCGCAGTTCAGAGAGCAGGGTGGCGATGCCGCGCGCGCTGAAGAACTGCGGCGCAAACGGTGAAACGCGGATCGGCCGCCACGGGGCGAAGAAGCGCTGTTCGCTCCACGGCCAGGCGAGGGCAACGCCGAGGCCACCGGAGGTCATTGCGTCGAGCAGGGGATGGCTGGCGCAGATGAAGACGAACACCGCCGCCTGTACGGTGGACGCCAACGTTGGCCCTCGCTGGGTAGGTGCCAACCTTGGTTGGCACGAAACCGCCGACCAAGGTCGGCGACTACTGGAGCTGTGTGGTGCCGACCAAGGCCGGCCGCTACCGAAGAACGCCCACACCGCGGCCAACGCGGCCAGCACGCAGGCAAACAACAACGAATGGCTGGCACCGCGATGGCCGAACGCATCGGCATAGGGAATGTGCAGGGCAAAGGCCAGCACGTCGGCATCGGGCAGCATCGCCGCGACCACACCCGCAGCGAGCAACCACGCAGGAATGCGGCCACGATCCGCGGCGCACCACAGCGCCAGCGGTACAGCGGCATGGGTGATGATCGACGGCATCAGTCACGCACCATGGTCGTGCCGGCCAGGCTGCGCGCTGGTAGGTGCCAACCTTGGTTGGCACAGAAGCGCCGACCAAGGTCGGCCTCTACCAGAGCGGACGGTACACATCAGCAATCATCCAGCCGGAACGCATCGCGCAGCCAGTTCAACTGCGGCGGTTCACCCGTGGCTTCCACCACATCGAAACGGCAGGGCGCATCGGCAAGCGCGGGATGGTCCTGCAGGTACAACAACGCGGCATGCGCCAGGCGTCGACACTTGCGCACATCCACTGAGGCCGCGCCGCCACCGAAATCGGATCGCGCGCGGTAACGCACTTCCACGAACACCACGGTGCCGGCGTCGTCCATCACCAGGTCCAGTTCACCGCCGCGATAACGCACGTTGCGCGCACGCGGCTGCAGTCCGGCCTGTTGCAGATGCTGCTCGGCGGCGGCTTCCACCGCCGAGCCCCGTTGGCTGCGCTCAGCGACCACCGACGATCGGCATCGGCCGGCCGCCATTGAAGGTGGACCAGGCCGGCTGGCGCAGGATGTTGCCGTTGCTGTCCAGGAACAGGGTGCCGGTGGCGCCGTCCAGGCCGCCTTCGTTGGACAGCTTGTCCAGGTAGGCGGTGATCTTCCAGGCATCGGCGCCGAAGGCGAACAGGCGGCCGGCGGCACCGCGTGCGCTGGGCATGGTGCTGGCCACCTGGCTGGCCGAGGGCAGGCCGGACACGCTGCGCACGTTCCAGGCTTCGTTCGGGTAGACGATGCCGTCCAGCGCCACGTCTTCTTCCACCTTGCCGCTGCCGACGGTCAGCTGCGAGGTGCCCACGCGGGTGGCGCCACCGGCACCGGCCAGCGCCAGCTGCGGCGCCAGCAGGCGGGCCTGCGGCGCGCGCACGGCGAGAAACACGGCATCGACCTGGCCGGCATTGCGCACCTGCGCGCCGACATCGCCAACCGCGTCGCTGACGCCGACGGTGGCCACCACCTGGCCGCCACGCTGGGCGAAGCGCTGGGCGAAGGCGGCGGCGGCACGGCGGCCGGTATCGTCGGCGCTGTTGATCACCAATGCCTTGCCGCGCTCGCGGCCACGCAGGTATTCGGCAGCGACGATGCCGTCGTCTTCCGGTGCCAGCGAGAAGCCGGCGCTGCCGGCCGGCGGCGCGTCCTTGCCACGGTTCAGGGCCAGCACCGGAACCTGCAGCTGCTGGCGGCCATAGACCGCATCCACTTCGTCGCGGCCCAGCGGGCCGACCACGAAGTCGGCGCCGGAGGCGACGGCCTTGTCATAGGCGGCCAACGCACCGGCCGGGGTACCGGCGGTGTCGATGAAGTTGATGTCCGGGCGGCGGCGGGTCTCGCCGTAGTACGCGGCCAGCAGGCCATCACGCACCGGCTGCGCGGCGGTGGCCAGGCGGCCGCTGAGCGGCAGCAGCACGGCCAGCTTGGCCGGCGGACGGTAGCCGTCGCTCATGGCCGGCGGGCGCTTGCTGGTATCGAACTGGGCGGCGCCATCGCGGTCGAACGGGCGCGGCAGCGGCAGGCCACGCGCGATCAGTGCGCGGCCGGCGAAGTTGTACAGCGGGTCGTTGGCCGGCAGCGCGGCGGCACGGCTGCGCAGGGTGGCATCGTCAAGCGTACCGAGCAGACCGGCGATGGCGGCCTGGTTCTCGCTGCGTGCGCTGCCGGTCAGGCTGGCGTGGGCGCGGGCGCGCTCGGTGGCGGCACCGAAGGCATCGCCGGTGCCCTGCAGCGCGTTGGCGCGGGCTACGTGCCAGCGCGTGCGCAGCGCGGGGAAGACGTTGTCGCCCTGTTCCTTCAGCAGGGCCAAGGCCTGCGCCGGCTGCTTGTCGGCCAGTGCCAGCTCGGCGCCGGTCAGCTGGTAGCGCTGCAGGCTGGTGCCGGACAGCTGGCGGGCGGTGAGCTGGCCAAGCAGGCTGCGCGCGCGGGCACTGTCGCCGGCCAGGTGCCAGGCCCAGGCGGCATCGGCCAAGGCGTTGCTGCGGGCGCCACCTTTCAGGGTTGCGGCCAGCGCTTCCAGCTGCAGGGCGGCGTCGCGCGGTTTGCCTTGTTCGATCAGCGCCAGCGCCTGGCTCTGGGCCGGCGATTCGGGCGCGCTGGTCAGGCTGGTGGTGGCACAGCCGGCCAGCAGCATCAGCGACAGCGACAGGGCGGAGATCCGTGCGGCGGGCTTGTTCATGATCGGGTCCATGCGATGAGGGCAGCGGCCTTGGCCGGGTACACGCTACGATTCTACCCTTGCCCCGTGAGTACCGCTGAAATGAGCGTCCCAACCCTGTACGTCGTCGCCACCCCGATCGGCAACCTGGCCGATCTGAGCCCGCGCGCGCAGGAGGTGCTGCGTTCGGTGGCGGCCATCTGTGCCGAGGACACCCGCCGCAGCGGCCAGTTGCTGTCCCATTTCGGCATCCAGCAGCCGCTGGTGGCCCTGCATGAACACAATGAAGAGGCCCTGGCGCAGCGCTTGGTGTCGCGCCTGCAGGCCGGTGAGTCGCTGGCGCTGGTCAGCGATGCCGGCACCCCGCTGGTCAGTGACCCCGGTTTCCGCCTGGTGCGTGCCGCGCGCGCGGCCGGCATCAAGGTCAGCCCGATCCCGGGGGCCTGTGCCGCCATCGCCGCGCTGAGCGTGGCCGGCCTGCCCAGCGACCGCTTCAGCTTCGAAGGTTTCCTGCCGGCCAAGGCCAGCGGCCGCCGCGACCGGCTGCAGGCGCTGGCGGGTGAAGTGCGCACGATGGTGTTCTACGAATCCTCGCACCGCATCGCCGAGTCGCTGGCCGACATGGCCGCGATCTTCGGCGGCGAGCGCCCGGCGGTGCTGGCGCGCGAGCTGACCAAGCTGTTCGAGACCGTGCTCGATGGCGATCTGGCGGGGCTGCTGGCCAAAGTGGAAGCCGACGAGAACCAGCGCAAGGGCGAGTTCGTGGTGATGGTGCAGGGTGCCGGCGACGATGAGGAAGCGCAGTTGGCGCATGGCCGCCGTGTCTACGCCAAGCTGAGTGAGCATCTGCCGCCGTCGACCGCGGCGAAACTGGCTGCCGAGCTGACCGGCGCGCCGCGCAAGGCGTTGTACGGGAGTTGATGGATCGTGCGGACCAAGGTCCGCACCCATCAGAGCGGAGATGGCAATAGATCCACGCCATGCGTGGATGGATGAACCGGACGCCGCGATCAGCACGGCAGGAAGGATGTGCGTAGGCTAGAATGTGCGCTGGCGGAGCCGGCCAGACAGTCGCGTCATCCCTTCGGGGGTGCCGAGGAAAGTCCGGGCTCCATAGGGCAAGGTGCCAGGTAACGCCTGGGCGGCGCAAGCCGACGGAAAGTGCAACAGAAAGATACCGCCTACGTCTTCTTCGGAAGGCCGGTAAGGGTGAAATGGTGCGGTAAGAGCGCACCGCGAGTCTGGTAACAGACCGGCACGGCAAACCCCACCTGGAGCAAGACCAAATAGGGATCCTTTGGCGCGGCCCGCGTTGGATCCGGGTAGGTTGCTTGAGCGTTGCGGTGACGTAACGCCTAGAGGAATGACTGTCCACGACAGAACCCGGCTTATCGGCCGGCTCCGCCTCTTTCTTACGGTAGGCCGAGCATGGCTCGGCTCTACAGTAGAGCCGAGCCATGCTCGGCTGCTCTCCGCCCAGATGCTTGGGATGTTGTTCAACCCGGCGTGCGGTACTGCCCGGCGGAAATGAACTGCTCGAACCGTTCGCACCACACCACTACGGTGGTGTAATCGTCGACGTTGACGCTTTCAGGCACGTCCACCAGGAAACGGTTGAAGGTCTTCACCTCGCCGATGCGCTGGGACTGTGCCTTGATCTTCAGGAAATCGGCCTTGTTGTCGACGAAGTCGCGCACGAGGTAGACCTTGTAGTCCGGCCCCGGGCCCATCTTGCCGTCGAACGCGACCTGGCGCGGGCTGACGCTGACCTTGCCGTCGGCCCAGTGCACGGCGTCGCTGCCCTTGAGGTCGCGACGGAAGGTGGTGTGGTAACGGGCGTCGCCCATCGCCGCCTGTACCTGCGCGACCGGTGGGTCGTCGGGAGCGATCAGGATCGGCAGCAGGTAGATGCCCAGGCCGAAGCCCAGGCCGAGGGCGAGCAGGTGGGTGACGACAAGTACGAGAACACGGCGCATCGATGACTCCCTGTGGATCGGTGAGGCGCGCGGCAGAACCGCGCCGGGTCATCGTGTGGCGTGCGTGCAGACATTTATAGACACAGAAAACAGGTACAGGGTCAGAAATCGACCTGGCTCTGGCCGAGGGCGACACCCTGCGGGCCGAAGCGACGCTCGTGGATCTGCCCGTGCCCTTCGGCATCGATCAGCAGGACCGTGCTGGCGCGGGTGCCATAGTCGTCGCCGCGGATGAAGGCCGGGCTCAGCCAGCGCTCGCGTTCCAATCCGATGCCGGTGTCGGGCAGGTCGCTGTCGGCGGGGCGATGTTCGTCCGCCAGGGCGGCCCAGAGCGGGGTCAGGTCCTCATCGCCGGCCTCCAACCAGGCTTCAAGCGCAGCCATCAGCCGCCGGGTCTTCGGCCAGGGCGCGTCCAGCGCGCCGTTGGACATGCCATGCACGCCCGGGCCCAGGCGCTGGCGCTCGGCAGGGTGGTTGCCCAGGAACTCCAGGCTGTGGCCGTCGGCCAGCAGCAGGTTGAATGGGGCGTAGGCGCCGGCCACCGTTGCCAGTCGGTCGATATGCACGGCGGCGGGGTCGCGGCCGCGCAGGAAGTCGGCCACCAGCGCACCCCGTGAAGGACCGGTCTGGGCGGCCAGCGGGTCGCGGACATTGGTGACCACGGCCATGCGTCCACCGGCACCGACGCCGGCCCAGCCGCCGCCGGAGCGCAGGTCGCGCCCCCCGATGACGGAGGTCTCATCTTGCCAGGGGGCCAGCGCCGCTGTCGGGCGGGCGTGGAACTCATCACGGTTGCCGGTCATCACCAGCCGCCAGCGCGGGTGGTGCATCCAGCCAAGAGCGAGCAGGCACATGGCCTCATTGTGCACGGTTTGCGCAGTCTGGCGCCGCTTCCTGCCCGTCCCGGATGAATGCGCGAGCGATGTTTCACGCTCTGTCCACACCCCTGAACTTCCGTTCAATCTCAAAAATTGAGACGGATCAGCAACTTGTGGATAAGCCTTGAACAATTCTCTAAAGGTTGTTGCAAGCCATTGATGCGGCTGGCGATTTCCCCGCTGAAAAGTTGTTGACAACCCTTCGGCCGCTGCTAAGGTGGGCATCAGAGGGAAATCCGGGTGTTTTGTGGGTTTTCGTGGTTCAATGTTTCACCGGGCGAAGGATAGGTGCACGCGTCGTGTTCCAGGGCGAGACGGCCATCACAGTTGACGATAAAGGGCGCATGGCGGTTCCCACCGCTTACCGCGACCTCGTCGCGCGCGCCAGCAACAACCGTCTCGTGCTGACCTACAACCCGTTCGAAGCCGGCTGCCTGTGGCTGTATGCAGAGTCGGAATGGGAGCGGGTCCGCGACGACGTCATGTCCAAGCCCAACACCCAGCGCGTCGTGCGCCTGTTGCAGCAGAAGCTGGTCGGCTCGGCCGCCCATCTGGAGCTCGACGGCAACGGTCGCATCAGCATCCCCGCCAGCCACCGCGGTGCGGTGGGCATTGAGAAGAAGGCGGTATTGCTCGGTATGGGCGACAAGTTCGAATTGTGGAGCGAGCAGGCGCATCGGGCCCTGATCCAGCAGACGTTGTCTGACGAGGATCTGGGTGATGGGTTGCTCGACCTGAAGTTGTGAGCCGGGGTGCCCGGATGCGCCCAGAAGCGCAGGCCGGTCACCTTCCGGTGTCGCAGTCGCCGGCGGTGCACCTGCCGGTCCTGTACACCCAGGTCATCGAAGGCCTGAGGGTGATCGAAAACGGACGTTATCTGGATGGCACGTTCGGTCGTGGCGGTCATGCACGTGGCGTGCTCACCCAGCTTGGTCCCGAGGGGCGCCTGCTGGTCATGGACAAGGATCCGGAAGCCATTGCCGTTGCCGAGCGCGATTTCGCGCCGGACCCGCGCGTGTCCATCTTCCGTGGCAGCTTCGCCCAGCTGCTGCAGTGGGATGCGACGGCCGAAGGCCTGGACGGCGTGCTGTTCGACCTGGGCGTGTCGTCGCCGCAGCTGGACGTGGCCGAACGTGGCTTCAGCTTCGGCAAGGACGGCCCGCTGGACATGCGCATGGATCCGGACAGCGGCGAAAGCGCCGCGCAGTGGATCAACCGCGTCGAAGACCGCGAGATTGCCGACGTGCTGTGGACCTACGGCGAAGAGCGGCAGAGCCGCCGCATCGCCCGTGCCATCGTGGCCCGCCGCGAGAAGCAGCCGTTCACCCGCACCGCCGAACTGGCCGAGCTGATCGCCTCGGTGATGCCGCGGGGCAAGGACAAGATCCACCCGGCCACGCGCAGCTTCCAGGCCATCCGCATCCACATCAACCGCGAGCTGGCCGATCTGGAAGCCGGGCTCGATGCGGCGGTGGAACGGCTCAAGCCCGGTGGCCGCCTGGCGGTGATCAGCTTCCATTCGCTGGAAGACCGCATCGTCAAGCAGTACATGAACCGCCTGGCCAAGGCGCCGCCGGCCAACCGCCGCCTGCCCGAGGCGGTCGCGTTCGTGCCGACGCTGGACCTGATCGGCGGTGCCATCAAGGCCACCGACGAAGAGCTGGCCGCCAACCCGCGCGCCCGCAGCGCCGTGCTGCGCGTGGCCCAGAAGCGGGAGGCCGATGCATGAGCCGGCTGCTGCTGATCATCCTGCTGGCTTCCACCGTGGCCTCGGCGATCGGCGTCGTGTTCGTGCGTCACCGTCACCGGCAGACGTTCATCGAGTTGTCGCGCGCCGAGCGCAAGCGCGATGACATCAATCTGGAATTCGGCCGCCTGCAGCTGGAGCAGGCGACCCTGGCCGAAGCCAACCGTGTCGATCGCATCGCCCGCGAGAAGCTCGGCATGAAGTTCCCCGAGGCCGCCGACATCGTGGTGGTGCGGCCATGAGCAAGACCGGCCGCAACCGCCCGCGCAACGCCTTCAACCTGCGCCAGCGCCTGCGCTGGGTCGCGCTGGCGCTCGGCCTGTGCTCGGTGTCGCTGGTCGGTCGTGCCGCCTACGTGCAGATCGTCAACAGCGATTTCTACCAGCGCCAGGGCGAGGCCCGCTACCTGCGCGAACTGCCGATCAAGACCTCGCGCGGCATGATCACCGACCGCAATGGTGAGCCGCTGGCGGTATCCACGCCGGTCGCCTCGATCTGGGTCAACCCGCAGGACCTGCTGCGCTCGCCCGAGCGCATTCCGGAGCTGGCCCAGGCGGTCGGCATGTCGGTGGATGAGCTGAGCAGCCGCCTGTCGCAGAAGTCGGACAAGGAATTCATGTACCTGCGTCGCCGGATCAATCCGGACGAGGCAGAAAAGGTGGTCGCGCTGAAGATTCCGGGCGTGGCCGCGCAGCGCGAGTTCCGCCGCTTCTACCCGCAGGGCGAAGCGATGGCGCACGTGCTGGGCTTCACCAACATTGACGACCGCGGCCAGGAAGGCCTGGAGCTGGCGTTCGACGAATGGCTGCGCGGCAAGGCCGGTGCGAAGCGGGTCATCCGCAACCGCAAGGGCGAAACCGTCGAGAGCGATCTGCTGCGCGCTGCTGAACCGGGCAAGGACCTGACCCTCAGCATCGATCGCCGCATCCAGTACCTGGCGTTCAAGGAACTGCGCAACGCGCTGGTGGCCAACAAGGCGGCCGGCGGTTCGATGGTGATCATGGACGTGACCACCGGCGAGATCCTGGCCATGGTCAACCTGCCGACCTACAACCCGAATTCGCTGACCGGCGCGCTGCCCGATGCGCGCCGCAACCGTGCGGTGACCGATCTGGTCGAGCCGGGTTCGACGATGAAGCCGCTGACCATCGCGACCGCGCTGCAGGCCGGTGCGGTGACCAAGGACACCATCATCGATACCAACCCGGGTTACATGACCCTGGGTCGCTTCACCATCCGCGACGTGCCGCGCAACAACGGCGTGCTGAACGTGACCGGCGTGATCACCCGCAGTTCGAACGTGGGCGCGGCCAAGGTTGCGGCGAAGATGCCGGACCAGGTGTTCTACGACGGCGTGCGCCGCTTCGGCTATGGCTCGGTGCCGCATAGCGGTTTCCCCGGTGAATCCGGTGGCGTGGTGCTGCGCCCGGCGCGCTGGTCGGGCACCACCAAGACCACGATGTCCTACGGCTACGGCCTGAACGTCACCCCGCTGCAGATCGCTACGGCTTATTCGGCACTGGCGAACGGCGGTCGTCTGATCGCGCCGACCTTCGTCAAGGGCCAGCGCAATGAAGGTCAGCAGATCATCGACGAGAATGTCGCCAAGCAGGTGGTGGCGATGATGGAAACGGTGGTCACCCAGGGCGGCGCCAAGCAGGCGGCGGTGCTGGGCTACCGCGTGGCCGGCAAGACCGGTACCGCGCGAAAGGCCGGTCCGGGCGGCTATGAGCGCGGCCACTACAACGCGCTGTTCGCCGGCGTGGTGCCGGCCACCAACCCGCGCTTCGCCACCGTCATCGTCATCAACGACCCGCAGGCCGGCAAGTTCTACGGTGGCCTGGTGTCGGCGCCGGTCTACCACAACGTGATGGAAGGCACTCTGCGCCTGATGGACGTGCCGCTGGACGACCTGCAGTCGTGGCTGGCCGCACAGCAGTCCGGCAAGGTCGGCCACTCGGCCTCGATCCTGCCTGCGCCGCCCGCAGAGGCTGCGCTGCCGGTGGATGCCGCCGCTGAATTCGACGCTGCGCTGCCCAGCGCGCAAGCCCAGACGCCGCCCGCTACGGGAGGCACGCAATGAGTCCTTCGATGTTGCTTTCGCAGTTGCTTCCGGACGTGGCCCTGGCGGGCCATGATCCCGTTCTGACCGGCCTGGTGCTGGACAGCCGCGCCGTGCGCCCCGGCAATGCCTTCGTCGCCATCGCCGGTTTCGGCGCGCATGGCCTGGGCTTTGTCGAGCAGGCCCGCGCGGCGGGCGCCGGCGCCATCCTGTTCGAGCCGCCGGCCCCTGTCGAGTTGCCGGCCCCGGCCGATGCGATCGCGGTGCCGGGCCTGCGTGCGCGCATGGGGGCGATGGCCGACCAGTTCCATGGCGCACCGTCGCGGGCGATGGCGATGGTGGGCGTGACCGGCACCAACGGCAAGACCTCCACCGTGCAGCTGCTGGCCCAGGCCTGGCACCTGCTCGGCACGCCCAGTGGCAGTATCGGCACGCTGGGCGCCGGACTTTATGGTGCGGTTGAACCGACCGGTTTCACTACGCCGCTGGTGCTGCAGATGCACGCGCTGCTGGCGCAGCTGCGCGACGCCGGTGCGCGCGCGGTAGCGATGGAAGTCAGCTCGCACGCGCTGGACCAGGGCCGCGTCGATGCCGTGCATTACGACGTGGCGGTGTTCACCAACCTCACCCGCGATCATCTGGATTACCACGGCGACATGGCCAGCTACGGCGCGGCCAAGGCGCGGCTGTTCCATCGTCCGGGCCTGAAGGCTGCGGTGATCAATCTTGACGACGCCTTCGGCCGCCAGCTGTTTGCCGGCCTGCCGGCGGGCGTGCAGCCGATCGGACTGAGCTCGCGTGGTGCCAGCGATGCCAGCGTGCGCGCTGAAGCGCTGCAGCTGGATGGCCGAGGCATTGCGTTCGAACTGGTCATCGATGGCCAACGTGCTGCGGTGCAGTCGCCGCTGCTGGGCCGCTTCAACGTGGACAACCTGCTGGCCGTGGTCGGTACCCTGCATGCACAGGGCCAGCCGCTGCCGCGCATCGCTGAAGTGCTGTCGGCGCTGCAGCCGATCCGCGGCCGCATGAACCGCCTCGGCGGCGAAGACGGCCTGCCGACCGTGGTGGTCGATTACGCACATACCCCGGACGCGCTGGAACAGGCATTGGACAGCCTGCACGGCCACCTGCACGGCGCGCTGTTCTGCGTTTTTGGCTGCGGTGGCGAGCGCGATACCGGCAAGCGTCCTCAGATGGCCGCGATCGCCGAGCGCCTGGCCAACCAGGTCATCGTCACCGACGACAACCCGCGTGGCGAGGATGGTGACGTGATCGTGGCCGACATCCTGGCGGGCTTCCAGAATGCCGATGCCGTGACCGTGCAGCGCAGCCGCGCGCGTGCGATCGGCCTGGCGGTGAAGCGCGCCGGTGCCGGCGACATCATCCTGATTGCCGGCAAGGGCCACGAGCCATACCAGGAAGTAAATGGCGTACGCCATGACTTCGACGACACCGAAGTGGCCGCCGCTGCGTTGGCTGCCAAGGCCGGTGTTCTGAGCTCGCAGGCCGGGGAGGGCATCGCATGAAGCGCACCCTGCTTTCGCTGATCGCACACTGGGCCGGCGGCGAGATCCACGGCGACGACGTGGCCATCGATGCGGTCAGCCATGACACCCGCAGCCTCGGTCCGGGCAGCCTGTATGTGGCGCTGCGCGGCGAGCGTTTTGACGGCCATGATTTCGCCGCCGACGCACAGGCGCGCGGTGCCAGTGCGCTGCTGGTCGAGCGCCTGCTGCCGATCGAGCTGCCGCAGGTGCTGGTGGCCGACAGTGAACTGGCGCTGGCGAAGATCGCCACCGGCATGCAGCGTGACCGCGGCACCGAGGTGTTCGCGATCACCGGCAGCAACGGCAAGACCAGCGTGAAGAGCCTGCTGCTGTCGATCCTGCAGCAGGTGGCACAGCACGCGCACAAGGTGGTCTACGCCAACCCGGGCAACCGCAACAACGAGATCGGCCTGCCGCTGGCGGTGATCGATGCGCCGGAAGATGCCGACTACGCCGTCTACGAGATGGGCGCTGGCAAGCCGGGTGACATCGCCTACCTGACCGATATCGCCCGCCCGCGCTATGCGCTGGTCAACAACATCGCCCCGGCCCATCTGGAACGCATGGGCAGCCTGCTCGGCGTGGCAGTGACCAAGGGCGCGATCTATGCCGCATTGCCGGCCGATGGTGTGGCGGTGATCAACGCCGACGATGCCTACGGCCGCTGGTTCGAACAGCATTTCGTCGGCACTCCGCCGCGCTGCCGCGTGCTGCGCTATGGCCTGGAACATACCGCCGACGTGACCGCGCGCGACATCCGCGCCGGTGCCCAGGGCAGCCAGTTCACCCTGATTTCGCCGGCCGGCGAAGCGCGTGTGGTGCTCGGCCTGCCGGGTCGCCACAACGTCAGCAATGCGCTGGCCGCAGCCAGCCTGGCGCTGGCTGCCGGTGTCGATCTCGCGCTGATTGCCGCCGGCCTGGCCGAGGCACAGCCGGTGCCGGGTCGGCAGATCGCCCATCAGCTGCGCAACGGCGCGGTGCTGGTGGATGACAGCTACAACGCCAATCCCGGCTCGCTGGCTGCGGCCATCGATGCCCTGGCCGCCGCCCCGGAAGAGGGCTGGCTGGTGCTGGGCGACATGCGCGAGCTGGGGCCGGACGCTGAAGCGCTGCACGCGCAGGCGGGGCTCCGCGCGCGCGCTGCTGGCCTCAAGCGCCTGTATGCGCTGGGCCCGCTCAGCGCCGCTGCCGCCACCGCCTTCGGCGAAGGCGGCCGTCATTTCGCCACCCATGACGCGCTGTCGCAGGCGCTGAAGGACGAGCTGCACGCCGGCGTGCGCTGCCTGGTCAAGGGTTCCCGTGGCAGCGCCATGGACACGATTGTCAAAGCGCTGCTGGCGCAAGGAGAGGAATCCCCGCATGTTGTATGAACTGGCTCGATGGTTGCAGCAGTTGGAGAGCCTGTTCGGGCTATTCAACTACCAGACGTTCCGCGCCATCCTTGCCGCGCTGACGGCCCTGTTCCTGTCGCTGTGGCTCGGCCCGGCGATGATCCGCAAGCTTGCCCAGTTCAAGGGCGGCCAGCCGATCCGCAAGGACGGTCCGCAGACCCATTTCTCCAAGGCCGGCACACCGACCATGGGCGGTTCGCTGATCCTGCTCACCATCACACTGTCGGTGCTGATGTGGGCTGACCTGCGCAACCGCTACGTGTGGCTGGTGCTGGCGGTGATGCTGTGCTTCGGCGCCATCGGCTGGTATGACGACTGGATCAAGATCGTCCGCCGCGACCCGAATGGCCTGAAGTCGCGCTGGAAGTACCTGCTGCAGTCGATCTTCGGCCTGGCCGCGGGCCTGTTCCTGTTCTACACGGCCGACGTGCCGGCGGCGCTGACCTTCTACATCCCGATGTTCAAGTCGATCGCGCTGCCGCTGGCCGGCATCGGCTTCGTGGCCATCGCCTACTTCTGGATCGTCGGTTTCTCCAACGCGGTGAACCTGACCGACGGCCTGGACGGCCTGGCGATCATGCCGACCGTGCTGGTGGCCTGCGCGCTGGGTGTGTTCGCCTACGCCTCGGGCAACGTGGTGTTCGCCAACTACCTGCAGATCCCGCAGATCCCGGGCGCCGGCGAACTGGTCATCATCTGCGCGGCCATCGCCGGTGCGGGCCTCGGCTTCCTGTGGTTCAACACCTATCCGGCCATGGTGTTCATGGGCGACATCGGTGCACTGGCGCTGGGTGCGGTGCTGGGCACGATCGCGGTGATCACCCGCCAGGAACTGGTGCTGGTGATCATGGGCGGCGTGTTCGTCATCGAAACGCTGTCGGTGATGATCCAGGTCGCCTCGTTCAAGCTGACCGGCAAGCGCGTGTTCCGCATGGCGCCGATCCATCACCACTTCGAACTGAAGGGCTGGCCGGAGCCGCGCGTGATCGTGCGCTTCTGGATCATCTCCGTCGTGCTCGTGCTGATCGGCCTGGCCACGTTGAAGGTGCGCTGAGATGAACGACCTGTCCCGCCAGGCAACACGCCTTGAAGCCATCGAAGGCAGCTACGACAAGTGGCTGCTGGGCGCGATCATCGCGCTCACGGGCATTGGCGTGGTGATGGTGGCGTCCAGTTCGATCGCGCTGATGAGCAGCCCGTTCTACTACCTCAACCGCCACCTGATCTTCCTGGCGGTGGGCATCGTGCTGGCGGTCGTTGCCGCCCGCACTGAACTGAAGTCCATCGAGCAGTACAACCAGATGCTGCTGCTGGGCTGCTTCGTGCTGCTGCTGGCGGTGTTCGCACCGGGCCTGGGCAGCACGGTCAACGGCGCACGCCGCTGGATCAACCTGGGCATCTCCAAGTTCCAGACGGTGGAAGCGGTGAAGGTGCTCTACATCGTCTGGCTGTCCAGCTACCTGGTGCGCTTCCGCGACGAGGTCAACGCGACCTGGCCGGCGATGCTCAAGCCGTTGGGCGTGGCCGGTGCGCTGGTGCTGTTGCTGCTGCTGCAGCCGGACTTCGGTTCGTCCACCCTGCTGCTGGCGATCACCGCCGGCATGCTGGTGCTGGGCGGTGTGAACATGCCGCGCATGTCGATGCCGGTGATCATCGGCCTGGTCGGCATGAGCGCGCTGGCGATCATCGAGCCATACCGCATGCGCCGCATCACCTCCTTCCTGGACCCGTGGGCCGACCAGCAGGGCGACGGCTACCAGCTGTCCAACGCGCTGATGGCGGTGGGCCGTGGCGAGTGGACCGGCGTCGGCCTGGGCAACTCGGTGCAGAAGCTGTACTACCTGCCTGAAGCGCACACCGACTTCATCTTCTCGGTCACCGCCGAGGAATTCGGCTTCCTGGGCACCTGCGTGATCGTGGCGCTGTATGCGCTGCTGGTCGGCCGCACCTTCTGGCTGGGCATGCGCTGCGTGGAAATGAAGCGCCACTTCTCCGGCTATATCGCCTTTGGCATCGGCCTGTGGATCAGCATGCAGACCTTCGTCTCGATCGGCGTGAACCTGGGCATCCTGCCGACCAAGGGCCTGACCCTGCCGCTGATCTCCTCCGGCGGTTCGTCGGTGCTGATGACCTGCGTGGCGATGGGCCTGCTGCTGCGCGTGTCCTATGAGCTCAAGCGCGCCGAGCGCCGCCAGGCCGTGCGCATCGGCGGCGCCGAAGACGCCGCTGCCGAGCCGAGCGACGCGCCGGCCGCGCCGGTGGCTGCCAGCGTACCGATGAGCGCCGAGCCGGTGGCTGCCGCTGCGCCGAACGCTGCGCGTGGCACCAGCCGCCTGCAGTCGCGCATCGAACCGACCTTCGGGAGGCTGTCATGAACGCAGCTACCGACAACGTGCGCCCGGTGATGATCCTGGCCGGTGGCACCGGCGGTCACATCTTCCCCGGCCTGGCCGTGGCCCGCGTGCTGCGCCAGCGCGGCGTGCCGGTCACCTGGATGGGTGCCGACGGTGCGATGGAAACGCGCCTGGTGCCGCAGCACGACATTCCGATCGACACGCTGGCCATCACCGGCCTGCGCGGCAAGGGCAAGCTGGCCCTGCTGGGCGCGCCGTGGCGGCTGATGCGCGCGCTGCGCGCGGCCGGCATGATCATCCGCAAGCGCCAGCCGCGAGCGGTGGTCGCCTTCGGTGGCTTTGCCTCTGGCCCTGGTGGCATGGCCACCCGCCTGCACGGCCTGCCGCTGATCGTGCATGAGCAGAACCGCGCACCGGGCCTGACCAACCGCATCCTGTCGCGCTATGCGCGCCGGTTGCTGACCGGCTTCCCCGGTACCTTCGCCGCGCGCGAGGAGTTCGTCGGCAACCCGGTGCGTGCGGAGATCGCCGCCATCGCGCCGCCGGAACAGCGCTTCGCCGACCGTCACGGCCCGCTGCGCGTGCTGGTGGTCGGCGGCAGCCAGGGGGCGCGTGCGCTCAACACCGGCGTGCCGCAGGCGATTGCCGCGCTGGGCGCGGGTGTGCCGGTGCAGGTGCGCCACCAGAGTGGCGAGAAGCTGCATGCCGAAGCGGTCGAGGCGTATGCCAAGGCCGGCGTGCAGGCTGAGATCACGCCGTTCATCGCGGACATGGCCGAAGCCTTCGCCTGGGCCGACCTGGTCGTGTGCCGTGCAGGCGCGTCGACGCTGGCCGAGCTGTGTGCGGTCGGTGTCGGCAGCGTGCTGGTGCCATTCCCTGCCGCCGTCGACGATCACCAGACCCGCAATGCGGAGTACCTGGTCGAGCGTGGCGCGGCGGTGTTGCTGAAGCAGGACGGAACGCTGGCCGACGGCATTGCCGCACTGCTGCGCGATCTGTCCGAAAATCCCGCCCGCCGCATGCAGATGGCGCAAGCCGCGCGTGCCCTGGCCAAGGTCGATGCCGCCGAGCGCATCGCCGATATCATTCTTGAGGAAGCTGTATGAAGAAGGCATGCCACCGCGCCTGCCCTGCGCGAGGCCGCGCATGATCCGTCGCCTGCACGACACCAACGACCTGGTGCGCGCATTCCCGCGCGTGCATTTCGTCGGCATCGGCGGCACCGGCATGAGCGGTATCGCCGAAGTGATGCTGACGCTGGGCTATGAAGTGTCCGGCTCGGACAACGCCGACAACGTGGCGACCCGCCGCCTGGCCAGCCTGGGTGCGCGCATCATGCGCGGCCACTCCGCGGCCAACGTGCTGGGCACCGACTGCGTGGTGGTCTCCAGCGCCATCCGCGAAGACAACCCGGAACTGATGGAAGCACGCAGCCAGCGCATTCCGATCATGCCGCGCGCAGCGATGCTGGCCGAGCTGATGCGCTTCCGCCGCGGCATCGCCGTGGCCGGCACCCATGGCAAGACCACCACCACCAGCCTCACCGCTGCGGTGCTGAGCGAAGGTGGCCTGGACCCGACGTTCGTGATCGGTGGCCAGCTGCTGGCCGCCGGTGCCAACGCCAAGCTGGGCAGTGGGCAGTGGCTGGTGGCCGAGGCCGACGAAAGCGATGGCAGCTTCCTGCGCCTGAACCCTCTGATGTCGATCATCACCAACATCGATGCGGATCATCTGGAGAACTACGGCAACGATTTTGCCCGCGTGCAGGCGGCGTTCGCCGAGTTCCTGCAGCGCCTGCCGTTCTACGGCCTGGCGGTGCTGTGCATCGATGACCCGGAAGTGGCTGCACTGGCCGCCAAGACCCCGCGCCACGTGATGAGCTACGGCATGAGCCCGCAGGCCGACGTGCGCGCCGAGAACGTGGTGCAGGAAGGTTCGCGCATGCGCTTCACCCTGCGCCTGCCGCAGGGCACCAGCCAGGAAGTGGTGCTGGCGCTGCCGGGCAAGCACAACGTGCTGAACGCGCTGGCCGCGGCTGCAGTGGGCTGGCAGCTGGGCGTGGCGCCGGATGCGATCGCACGTGCACTGGAAAGCTTCGCCGGCGTTGGTCGTCGCTTCAACGACCTGGGCGAGGTGACCACCGCCAGCGGTGCCAAGGTCCGCATCATTGACGACTACGGTCATCACCCGAGCGAACTGGAAGCCGTGTTCGCCGCCGCCCGCGGTGGCTGGGCCGACAAGCGCCTGGTGGTGGCCTTCCAGCCGCACCGCTACAGCCGTACCCGCGACCAGTTCGACAAGTTTGCGGCCGTGCTGTCCAGCGTCGATGCGCTGGTGCTGAGCGAGGTCTACCCGGCCGGTGAGGAACCGATTGCCGGTGCCGATTCGCACGCGCTGGCCCGCGCCATCCGCGCGCGCGGCCGCAGCGAGCCGGTGGTGGTGGGCAAGGCTGGCGAACTGGCCAGCGTGCTGCCGGACGTGCTGCAGGACGGTGACCTGCTGCTGATGATGGGGGCCGGCGACATCGGCGCCGTGGCCACCCTCATCGCGGTGGAAGGCTTCAAGGGGGAGGGCGAGGCGTGAGCACGCTGACCTTCCCGCCGCTGCGCGTGACCGACCCGGCCCGCTTCGGCCGCGTCGCCGTGCTGCTCGGTGGCACCTCCAGCGAACGCGAGGTATCGCTGGATTCCGGCCGCAACGTGCTCGAAGCCCTGCAGTCACGCGGCGTCGATGCGTTTGCCGTGGACGGCATCCCGGCGCTGGCCAAGGCGCTGGCCGCGGGTGGCATCGATCGCGTGTTCAACATCCTGCATGGCCACAACGGTGGTGGTGAGGACGGCATCGTGCAGGGCTTGATGGACGCCTTCGGCGTGCCGTACACCGGCTCGGACGTGTTGGGTTCGGCGCTGAGCATGGACAAGATCCGCACCAAGCAGGTGTGGCTGTCGCTGGGCCTGCCGACGCCGCAGTACAGGAAGGTCGACGCGTCGAACGTACATGCGCTGGCGGCCGAACTGGGCCTGCCGGTGGTGGTGAAGCCGGCCAACGAAGGTTCCAGCGTGGGCATCAGCCGGGTGACCGATGATGCGGGCCTGGATGAGGCCGTGGCGCTGGCCGCGCGCTACGACGGCCAGCTGCTGATGGAGCAGATGGTGGTGGGCGACGAACTGACCGTGGCCATCCTGGGGGATGTCGCGCTGCCGTCGATCCGCATCGTGCCCAAGGGCCAGTGGTACGACTACAACGCCAAGTACATCGCCGAAGACACCCAGTATCTGTGCCCGGGCCTGGACGGTGACGACGAAGAAGAAATCCGGCGCATCGCGCTGGCCGCATTCCGTGCCGCCGGTTGCCGTGGCTGGGGCCGCGTGGATGTCATGCGTGATCGCAGCAGCGGCCGCTTCTTCCTGCTGGAAGTGAACACCGCGCCGGGCATGACCAGCCATTCGCTGGTGCCCAAGGCCGCGGGCCAGGCCGGCATCAGCTTCGAAGAGCTGGTGTGGCGCGTGCTGGAACAGACCCTGGAGGCCTCGCACGCATGAACGCGGTGCTGCGCATCTTCGTCTGGCTGTTGGCGCTGTCGGTGGTTGCACTGCCGGTGGTGGCCGTGGTCAATGGCTGGGTCGGCGCCGAGCGCTGGCCGCTGGCGAAGCTGCGCGTGCATGGTGAGTTCAAGCGGGTGCCGGCCGAACAGCTGCAGCAGGTGCTGCTGCCATACGCGCGCGCCGGCTTCTTCGCGGTCAAGCTGCAGGACGCGCAGGACGCGCTGGAACAGCTGCCGTGGGTGGAAAGCGCGCAGGTGCGCAAGCAGTGGCCGGACGTGCTGGAAGTGACCCTGGTCGAGCACAAGCCGTTCGCGCGCTGGGGCAGCGACCGCCTGGTTTCCGAGCAGGGCAAGTTGTTCCCCACGCCGAAGAAGCTGGCCGACCTGGCGCTGCCCGAACTGGATGGCCCGGACAGCCAGACAGAAGAAGTGATGAAGCTGTACAGCGACTCGCGTGCATTGTTCGCACCGGCCGGCGTCGACGTGCGCCGGGTGACGATGGATGCACGCGGCAGCTGGTCGCTGGTGCTGAGCAACGGCACCGAAGTGGTGGTGGGCCGTGACGACGCGCGCTCGCGCATGCAGCGCTTCGTCAAGGTGCTGCCGCAGCTGAACCGTCAGGACGCGCCGATCGAGCGCGCCGACCTCCGTTACACCAATGGTTTCACGCTGAGCTGGGGTACCCCGGCCACGCCGGCGAAAACGCCGGCGACCCCAGCCAGCAGGACGCAGGAAAGGACATGAATCGCAAGGGTGACAAATCGCTGATCGTTGGCCTGGACATCGGCACCTCCAAGGTGGTGGCGCTGGTGGGCGAGTATTCGCCGGGCAACCCGATCGAAGTGATCGGCATCGGCTCGCACGAGTCGCGCGGTTTGAAGCGCGGCGTGGTGGTGGACATCGAATCGACCGTGCAGTCGATCCAGCGCGCGGTGGAAGAAGCCGAGCTGATGGCCGGCTGCGAGATCCGCTCGGTGTACGCCTCGATCTCCGGCAACCACGTGCAGTGCAAGAATTCGCCGGGCATCGTGCCGATCCGTGACGGGGAAGTGACCTGGGGCGACCTGGATCGCGTGCTCGACGCGGCCAAGGCGGTGGCGATTCCGGCCGACCAGAAGATCCTGCACGCGATCCCGCGCGAGTACGTGCTGGACGACTCGCAGGAAGGCATCCGCAACCCGGTCGGCATGACCGGCGTGCGCCTGGAGGTGCACGCGCACCTGGTGGTGTGCGCGCAGTCGGCCGCGGCCAACATCAGCAAGTGCGTGCAGCGCTGCGGCCTGCAGGTGGATGACCTGGTGCTGTCCTCGCTGGCCTCCAGCGTGGCGGTGCTGACTGCTGACGAGCGCGAGCTGGGCGTGGTGCTGGTCGACATGGGCGCCGGCACCACCGACATCGCGGTGTTCGTGCAGGGCGCGATCTGCCACACCGCCTCGCTGCCGATCGCCGGCGACCACGTCACCAACGACATCGCGCACATGCTGCGCACGCCGACCCCGGAAGCCGAGCAGATCAAGGTGCGTTACGCCTGCGCCCTGGCCCAGCTGGCCACCGCCGAGGAGAGCATCCAGGTGCCGTCGGTGGGTGACCGCCCGCCGCGTCGCATGCCGCGCCACTCGCTGGCGCAGGCGGTGCAGGGTCGCTACGAGGAAATCTTCGAGATGGTGCAGGCCGAACTGCGCCGCTCCGGCTTCGAGGAACTGGTACGCGCCGGCATGGTGCTGACCGGTGGTGCGTCGAAGATGGAAGGCGTGGTCGAGCTGGCCGAGGAAATGCTGCAGATGCCGGTGCGCGTGGGCATCCCGCAGCACGTCACCGGGCTGGGCGAAGTGGTGGGCAACCCGGTGCACGCCACCGGCGTGGGCCTGCTGCTGATGGGCAGCCAGATCGAGCATCCGCGCCGGCCTTCGCTGCCGACCGGGCGCGCTGGAAGCATGTTCAAGAAACTCAAGACCTGGTTCCGCGGCGAGTTCTGACGCGGAATCCGCAAACCTGGGCATCGCCCAGGCGCAACACCCGCAGTACCCGCATCACAAGGCAACACCGGCAACACACAACCCACACAGCCGCAACGTCGGCATGCAGCAGGACGGCAGGACGCCCGAATGCCCATGCCAGCCAAAGCGGATACAACGAGGACACGGACATGGCGCATTTTGAACTGATCGAAAAGATGGCACCCAATGCGGTGATCAAGGTGGTTGGCGTGGGCGGCGGCGGCGGCAATGCCGTGGCGCACATGGTCAACTCGGCGGTGGATGGCGTGGAATTCATCACCGCCAACACCGACTCGCAGGCCATCAAGAATTGTGGTGCCAAGCTGCAGCTGCAGCTGGGTACCAACGTGACCAAGGGCCTGGGCGCAGGCGCGAATCCGGAAGTCGGCCGCCAGGCCGCGCTGGAAGACCGTGAGCGCATCATGGACGCGCTGCAGGGTGCGGACATGGTCTTCATCACCGCCGGCATGGGCGGTGGCACCGGCACCGGCGCGGCTCCGGTAGTGGCGCAGCTGGCCAAGGAAATGGGCATCCTGACCGTGGCCGTGGTCACCAAGCCGTTCCCGTTCGAAGGCCGTCGCCGCATGCAGGTGGCGCTGAAGGGCATCGAGGAACTGAGCCAGCACTGCGACTCGCTGATCACCATCCCGAACGAGAAGCTGATCACCGTGCTGGGCCGCAACGCGACCATGATCCAGGCCTTCCGTGCCGCCAACGACGTGCTGCAGGGCGCCGTGCAGGGCATCGCCGACCTGATCGTGCGTCCGGGCCTGATCAACGTCGACTTCGCCGACGTGCGCACCGTCATGTCCGAAATGGGCCTGGCGATGATGGGTACCGGCACCGCGCGTGGTGATGACCGCGCCCAGGCCGCCGCCGAAGCCGCGATCCAGAACCCGCTGCTGGACGATGTGAACCTGGCCGGTGCCAACGGCATCCTGGTCAACATCACCGCCGGTGCGGACTTCACCATGGCCGAGTTCGACGAGATCGGCCGCACCATCGATGGCTTCGCTTCCGAAGACGCCACCGTGGTGGTCGGTACCGTGCTGGATCCGGACATGCAGGACGAAGTGCGCGTGACCGTGGTCGCTACCGGCCTGAACCGCGTGTCGGCCAGCAAGACCCAGCGTCCGGGCGAGCGTGCGCCGATCAAGCTGGTCCGCAATGCCACCACCGGCCAGCCGGAATTCGGTGACTTCGACAACGGCGGCGACGCTGTGTCCAAGGCCGTCGGTGGCATGGGCCTGGGCCTGCGTCGTGCCAGCAGCGATACCGCGGCGGCTTCGGCCCCGTCGGCCCCGGCGGCTTCGGCACCGGCTGCGGCGGAACTGCCGAACGACTACCTGGACATCCCGGCGTTCCTGCGCCGCCAGGCGGACTAAGCGGGGCGGCCCGGGGTTGTCCTCCCCGGGTTGCGCCACCATGTCCTGAAAATGCGGGCGCCGGGCCAGGATGGGCCCGGCCGCCCTGCTTCATGTGCGTCCCATTGGCGCGCCGGTGCGTCCTGCCTGCTTTCAGCCGGGGTAGGGGACCGCGCGTGTTAATCTAATGTGTCACTTCCGGTCCATCCCCCATGATCCAGCAACGCACCCTCAAGAACACGATCCGCGCCACCGGCGTTGGCCTGCACAGCGGTGACAAGGTCTACATGACCCTGCGCCCGGCACCGGTCAATCATGGCATCGTGTTCCGCCGCGTGGACCTGGACCCGGTGGTGGAAGTGCCGGCCAAGGCCGAGCTGGTCACCGAAGTGACCCTGTGCACCGGCCTGACCTGCAACGACGCCAAGATCCAGACCGTCGAACACCTGATGTCGGCGCTGGCCGGCCTGGGTGTGGACAACATCATCGTCGAACTGTCCTCGGCCGAGCTGCCGATCATGGACGGTTCGGCCGGCCCGTTCGTGTTCCTGCTGCAGTCGGCGGGCATCGTGGAACAGGATGCGCCCAAGCGCTTCATCCGCGTGCTGAAGACCGTGGAAGTGACCGAGGGCGACAAGGTGGCCCGCTTCAGCCCGTACGAGGGCTACAAGCTGGGCTTCACCATCCAGTTCGACCACCCGATGATCCCGGCCAAGCAGTCGCGCCAGGAAATCGAGTTCTCGACGCTGGCCTACACCAAGGAAATCTCCCGCGCGCGCACCTTCGGCTTCATGCGCGACCTGGAATACATGCGCGAGCGCAACCTGGGCCTGGGCGGTTCTATGGACAACGCCATCGTGCTGGACGAGTTCCGCGTGCTCAACGAAGACGGCCTGCGCTACGCCGACGAATTCGTGCGCCACAAGATCCTCGACGCGATCGGCGACCTTTATCTGGCCGGTGGCCAGGTGCTGGGTGCCTACGAGGGCTTCAAGTCGGGTCACGCGCTCAACAACAAGCTGGTGCGCGCGCTGATGGCCGATGCCACCGCCTGGGAATGGGTCAGCTTCGACTCGCCGGCCACGCCGGATCCGGTCGAATATGCCACTCCGGCCTACGCCTGATTTCTGCAGGTTGTTGAATTGAAAGACAAAAACGCCGCCTTCCAGGGCGGCGTTGTCGTTTCAGGTATCTTCGTCGCATTCAGCATGCTTGACGCGCATCAAGGCCGGTTCGAGGTCACGGTTTTGTGAACCTGTTGGATCGGAAGCCTGAATTTAACGTAGTTTTAACAACAATCTAACGACAGGCCCCCGGATGGCAGCTAGGATGCGACCCGGCCCCCGAAATGTTTCACGCCGTGGTGACACGTGCGACGGGGAGCGGAGCCGGATGCTCCGTTGTCGTCAGGACCGCTTCTTCGGCTTCGAAGGAACGTCCTGCAGGCAAGCCAAGGCGTCGCGTAGCCCTTTGTGCGTGGCGGCTGAAACTGCGTGGGGTCCATTCCGGTTGTCGAGCGCTGGGGAGCGCGTGGGAGTGGGAGACGCAGTCTTGATGGTCACCTTGGTGGCCTTCAGCCCGATGGAACGGGCCGCGTCGAGCAACTGGGCTTCGGCAAGCCGCAACTTGGCATGCCAGACCGGGGACTCGACGAGAAAAACGAGGTGTTCCCCGTCCACATTGGCCAGCCGGCAACGGCTGCGCAGAGGTGGCGGCAACTGGGGGCGCAACTGACGGTCCAGCGCGTCGAGCCACAAGGCACGCCGCAGCGGGTTCCCGCTTTTGTCCGCCATCACCGCATCCAGCGCCGGCTTCGGCACTGACGCGGGGCGAACGCTGGATTTCGGCTCAGACATGAAAACTCACTGATGGCATTCAAAAAGATCGTAATCAAAACGCGTGAAGGACAGGCCAAATCGTCGCCCATCGCGCGTTTGCGGTTCTATTTCGAGGACCGCCCCCGCGCCCTGCTGGGCAGCGTGCTCGGGGTAGGCTGCATTATCGGCCTTGCCGGTGGCATTGGCGCCAGCGCGCTGAATGACTCCCGCCTGCAGGCCAAGGTCGAGCGCCAGGATGCGGAGCTGGCCAAGGTCAAGCGCGATGCGCAGACCCAGGTCAACGCGCTGGCGGCCCGCCTCGGCGAGCTGCAGGCCCAGGCCACCCGCCTCAACGCCCTCGGCGAACGGCTGACCCAGATGGGCAAGCTGGAAGATGGCGAGTTCGACTTCAACGAGACCCCCGGCCTCGGTGACGGTGACGCCGGCGGCCCGACCAGCGACATCCCGGTCAAGGACGTCAACGCCGACTTACAGGTGCTGGAGCAGCGCTTCGCTGCTTCAGGCCGCCAGTTGTCGGTGATGGAATCGCTGATGTTCGACCACCAGCTGCAGCAGAACGCCGTGCCCTCGCGCATGCCGATCCGCAACAGCTATGTGACCTCCGGTTTCGGCACCCGTGCCGACCCGTTCGGCCGCGGTGCCGCTACCCACAAGGGCATGGACTTCCACGCCAAGGTCGGTGACCCGGTGATGGCCGTGGCCGAAGGCGTGGTCAGCTTCGCCGGCGTCAAGGGCGGCTACGGCAACGTGGTCGACGTCGACCACGGTAACGGCTACGTCACCCGCTACGCGCACAATTCGCGCCTGGTGGTGAAGGTTGGCGACCTGGTCCGTGCCGGGCAGGAAGTAGCCAAGGCCGGTTCCACCGGTCGTTCGACCGGCGCCCACGTGCACTTCGAGGTGTGGGAGAACGGCAACGTGGTCAACCCGCGCAAGTTCCTTGGCGACGGCGGCAATACGCCGGTTGGCCGCATCAGCCGCGGTTGAACCCAACGCCGGGCATGGCCCGGCGCTACCGGCACGCCGTCGGATCCCGGCGGTAGCGCGGGGCCATGCCCCGCGAGCGCGAAGCGCGGCCGCCAGGACCCCGGTCCCGGCCGCCTGGACGACCGCAAAGGGTTGAAACCCCTCACGGCCGTCCCAAGCTACAATGGGTGTTGCCATCGACAGGGCGCCAGGCGCCCTGTTTCGTTTGCGGCGGACGGATCCCAAGGGGGAGGCCGGGCGTCGTGTCCATCCAACCCGGTTCCTTCAATGATCAACAGCCTGCTTACCCGCGTATTTGGCAGTCGTAACGAACGACAGCTGCGCCAGCTCAACCGCATCGTCGCCAAGATCAATGCGCTGGAACCGGAGATCGAGAAGCTTTCCGACGAGCAGCTTCAGGCCAAGACGCCGGAGTTCAAGCAGCGCATCGCCAATGGTGAAGCCCTGGACAAGGTGCTGCCGGAAGCGTTCGCGGTCTGCCGCGAGGCCGGCCGCCGCGTGCTGGGCATGCGCCACTACGACGTGCAGCTGATCGGCGGCATGGTGCTTCACCTGGGCAAGATCGCAGAAATGCGCACCGGTGAAGGCAAGACCCTGGTGGCGACCCTGCCGGTGTACCTCAACGCGCTGGAAGGCAAGGGCGTGCACGTGGTCACCGTGAACGACTACCTGGCGCGCCGTGACGCCGCGCAGATGGGCAAGCTGTACAACTGGCTGGGCCTGAGCGTGGGCGTGGTCTACCCGGGCATGCCGCACAGCGACAAGCGCGAAGCCTACGCCTCGGACATCACCTACGGCACCAACAACGAATTCGGTTTCGACTACCTGCGCGACAACATGGCGCTGTCCAAGGCCGACCGCTACCAGCGCGGCCTGCACTACGCCATCGTCGACGAAGTCGACTCCATCCTGATCGACGAAGCGCGTACCCCGCTGATCATCTCCGGCCCGGCCGATGATTCCCCGGAGCTGTACATCCGCGTCAACCGCGTCGTGCCGAACCTGGTCAAGCAGGAAGTGGAAGACGGCGAAGGCGACTTCTGGGTCGACGAGAAGGGCAAGCAGGTGCACCTGTCCGAAGCGGGCATGGAGCACGCCGAGCAGCTGCTGGTCGAGGCCGGCATCCTCGACGGCGAGACCGAAGGCCTGTACGCGCCGCAGAACCTGACCGTGGTCCACCACCTCAACGCCGCACTGCGCGCGCACGCGATCTACCAGCGTGACGTGGACTACATCGTGCGCGATGGCGAAGTGGTCATCGTCGATGAGTTCACCGGCCGCACCCTGTCCGGCCGTCGCTGGTCCGATGGCCTGCACCAGGCGGTGGAAGCGAAGGAAGGCGTGCCGGTCCAGCGCGAGAACCAGACGCTGGCGAGCATCACCTTCCAGAACCTGTTCCGCATGTACAAGAAGCTGTCCGGCATGACCGGTACGGCCGATACCGAAGCCTTCGAGTTCCAGAGCATCTACGGCCTGGAAGTGGTGGTGATTCCGACCAACCGCCCGACCATCCGCAAGGACAGCCCGGACCAGGTGTTCCTCAACCGCAAGGGCAAGTTCAATGCGGTGCTGGCCGACATCGAAGAGTGCGCCAAGCGCGGCCAGCCGGTGCTGGTGGGTACCACCTCGATCGAAACCTCGGAAATGCTGTCCGAGCACCTGCGCAAGGCGGGCGTGAAGCACGAAGTGCTAAACGCCAAGCAGCATGACCGCGAAGCGACCATCGTCGCCAATGCCGGCCGTCCGGCGGCCGTGACCATTGCCACCAACATGGCCGGCCGTGGTACCGACATCGTGCTGGGCGGTTCGCTGGAAGCGGAAATCCACGAGCTGGGCGAAGGTGCCACCGAGGAGCAGAAGGCCGCGGTCAAGGCCGAATGGCAGAAGCGCCACGAGGCCGTCAAGGCTGCCGGCGGCCTGCACATCGTCGGTACCGAACGCCATGAATCGCGCCGTATCGACAACCAGCTGCGTGGCCGTTCGGGCCGCCAGGGTGACCCGGGTTCGTCCCGCTTCTACCTGTCGCTGGAAGACAACCTGATGCGCATCTTCGCCTCCGACTGGGTGCAGAAGGCCATGCGCATGATGGGCATGAAGGAAGATGACGTCATCGAGGACCGACTGGTCAGCCGCCAGATCGAGAAGGCGCAGCGCAAGGTCGAGGCCCACAACTTCGACATCCGCAAGAACCTGCTGGACTTCGACGACGTCAACAACGACCAGCGCAAGGTGATCTACGCCCAGCGCGACGAGCTGCTGGACGCCGAGTCGGTGAAGGACAACGTCGACGGCATCCGCGACGACGTGATCTTCGACGTGGTGGCCCGCTTCGTGCCGCCGAACTCGATCGACGAGCAGTGGGACCTGCGTGGCCTGGAAGCGACCCTGGAGTCGGACTTCGGCCTGCAGATGTCGCTGACCGACCTGGTCAAGTCGCACGAAGAGCTGGACGCCGAAGCCATCGCTGCCAAGGTGCAGGAACGCGTCAACCAGCACTTCGCCGAGAAGGAAGCCGGCGTGGGCGAAGAGACCATGCGCGCGCTGGAGAAGCACGTGATGCTGACCGTGCTGGACCAGAGCTGGAAGGAGCACCTGGCCCGCATGGATTACCTGCGCCAGGGCATCTACCTGCGTGGTTACGCGCAGAAGCAGCCGAAGCAGGAGTACAAGAAGGAAGCCTTCGAACTGTTCTCGGACATGCTGGAGAACGTCAAGCGCGAAGTGGTGACCCTGCTGTCGCGCGTGCGCATCCGCAGCGACGAGGAAGTGCAGGCGCTGGAAGCGGCCGAACGCCAGCAGGCCGAAGCCCGCCTGAGCCAGTCGCAGTTCCAGCACCAGGACGTGGGCGGCTACAGCGCCGACGAGGAAGCTGCGCAGGTGCAGGCTGCCCAGCAGGGCAACGCACAGGTGCAGCGCGACGAGCCGAAGATCGGCCGCAACGATCCATGCCCGTGCGGCAGTGGCAAGAAGTACAAGCACTGCCACGGCCAGCTGAGCTGACCCCGAAGAGCCCCGCAAAAGCGGGGTTCTTCTTTTAGGGCGGCTGTTTCGCAGGGCTGATCCGGCCGGATCCGAGATTGCACGGGCCGCCCTGTTCTGGGCATGCTTCCTCCATGCCTTCCCCCACCCGATCGATCCACGTTGTGGCCGCCGTCATCACCGACGCCCGTGGCCGCGTGCTGCTCAACCGCCGTACCGAGAACCGCGACATGGCTGGCCTGTGGGAATTCCCCGGCGGCAAGCGCGAATCCGGCGAGACCTCCGAGCAGGCCCTGGTGCGCGAGCTGCGCGAGGAACTGGGCATCGAGGCCGATGTCGGCGAGTGGCTGATGGACGTGCCGCAGCGCTATCCGGACAAGCACCTGACCCTGGAAGTGCGCCACGTGCGCAGCTGGAAGGGAACCCCCCGCGGCCGTGAAGGGCAGGCGATCACCTGGGTGGCGCCGGACAAGCTGGGCCGCTATTCAATGCCGCCGGCAGACCTGCCGGTGGTGGCCGCCCTGCGCCAGCCCGACAGCTACCTGATCACCCCGGCGCCGGCCGATGATGAGGGCGGCATGCAGCATTGGCACGAACAGCTGCAGCGCGCGGTGGCCGCGGGCCAGCAGCGCATCCAGCTGCGCTTGCCGACGGCGCATCCGCAGCGCCAGGCGATGGTCGAGCAGGCCCTGCGCGCGCATCGTCGCAGCGGCGTGCAGTGGCTGCTCAACCGCGATATCGAGCTGGCACGCGCACTGGGCGTGGGCGTGCATCTGGGCAGCGAACAGCTGCTGGGGCTGTCGCAGCGTCCGCTGCCCGAAGGCCAGCTGGTGGCCGCGTCCTGCCATGACCTGCAGCAGCTGCAGGCCGCACAGCAGTTGGGCTGCGACTTCGCCGTGCTGGGTCCGGTGCAGGCCACGGCCAGCCATCCCGATGCCGTGCCGCTGGGCTGGGATGCCTTCGCCGAGCTGCGTGCGCAGGTGTCACTGCCGATCTACGCGCTGGGTGGCATGGGCAGTGGCCACATCAGTGAGGCGCGTCGCCATGGTGGGCAGGGCATCGCCGCCATTCGCGCGCTGTGGCCGGCGTGATGTCAGGGTCGGATCATCGCAACGCGCGGCTCTGACCCTCCCGATCACAACGTGATCCAGAAACACCCGTACTGCCGCCGCAACCCCAGCACCGTCGAAGCGCGCGACACGCTGCCGGGCAAGGTCTGTTCCAGGCGCAGGCCGATCGGATGCCGCGCCACGGAGGCCACAGAGTCGGATCCCTGCGCAGCAGGGCTCTGGCCCTCATCCTGCGATTGCGGCAGCGCCTGCGAGGGATACACCGGCACCACGTCCACCAATGGCCGCCGCGCCAACGATTCCAGCTGGCCGAGGATGCGCTGCGCACCCGCATCAGAGACCGCGCCCCACAGGTACAGCGAGGACAACCGGTTCACATCGTTGCTGAGGATGCCAGTACGCAGCGCATCCACCAGTTCGCTCAGTCGCCGCGGGCAGCGTGCCCCCAGGGTGTCGCGCTGCAGGGTGTTGCCGGCGGGCGCAGGCGGCGGCAGCCGCGACTGCGCACCCAGGCTGTCGCAGGGACGGTCGGTATACACGCTCTGGCCCTGGGCATCGGTACAGCGGTTCAGGCGCGTGGACTGCGCCTGGGCGACGCTCGACAGCACGCACAGCGGCAGCAGCAACAGCAGGAAGGAAAGCCGGATCATTCCTGCAGGGTAGCGCCGATCACGCTTGCGCGTCGTGCTCTCAGCCCTGCAGCAGCTTCAGCACCGAGGTGGTCGGCTTGGCCAGGTTCAGGGTGTAGAAGTGCAGGCCGGGTGCGCCGCCCTCGATCAGGCGCTGGCACAGCCGGGCCACCACTTCAGTGCCGAATGCACGCACTGACTCCGCGTCATCGCCATAGGCCTGCATCTTGCGGCTGATCCAACGCGGAATCTCCGCACCACATTGTTCGGAGAAGCGACGCAGCTGGCTGAAGTTGGCAATCGGCATGATGCCGGGGGTGATCGGTACCTGCACGCCCAGCCGCCGTACTTCGTCGACGAAATGGAAGTACGCGTCCGGGTTGAAGAAGTACTGGGTGATCGCCGCATCGGCACCGGCATCGATCTTGGCCTTGAAGTGCTTCAGGTCGGCCAGTGCGTCGGAGGCCTGCGGATGCGTTTCTGGGTACGCGCCTACTTCGATATGGAACGCATCGCCGTGCTCGGCGCGGATGAAGTCGATCAGTTCGGCGGCATAGCGCATGTCGCCGGGAAAGCCCATGCCCGACGGCAGGTCGCCGCGCAGCGCGACCAGGCGGCGACAGCCGATGGCGCGGTACAGCTTGAGCAGCTCGCGGATTTCCTGGCGGGTGCCACCCACGCACGACAGGTGCGGCGCGGCATCGAAACCGTGGTGCTGGTTGAGATGGCGCACGGTTTCGGAGGTGTAGCTCAGGGTCGAGCCACCAGCGCCGAAGGTACACGACACGTACTCGGGACCGTAGTCCTTCAGCTTGGCCGCGGCGCGGTCCAGCTGGCTGCGCTGTTCGTCGGTCTTGGGCGGATAGAACTCGAAGCTGATGGCAGTCATGGCACGGGCGGTGGCGGCGGGTGCGGGCCAGTATATCGCTTCATCAAGATGGATGTTTGACAGCTGCGTGAGGGCAGGCCATCCGTGGCACGCGACCGTTCGCCCAGGTGTCCGGCCGTTGCTCCGAAATCGTAACCGGGGGCACTGGCCCGGCGGCACGCTGTTCCCATCCCGGCACCACCCACCCGACGAAGGAGCAGACGATGAAGATCTTCCTGGCACTGTGGTACGCAATGAAGGCCTTGGCCCGGCTGGCGATGATCGGCATGGCGATGGCCGTGCTTGGCTCCGGTCCGGCCCATGCGGTGGCCGCCACAGGCACCGGCAAGGTGCAGGTCGAGGTGGTCGGCAAGGGCCGTCCGCTGCTGATGATCCCCGGTCTCAACAGCAGCGCCGAGGTCTGGCGCGAGACCTGCCTGGCGCTGAAGGACGTGCAGTGCCATCTGGTGCAGCTGCCCGGCTTTGCCGGCGCCGCAGCCGCCGATCCGCGCCCGGCCGACTTCCTGCCGGCCATGCGCGGGCAGCTGCTGGCCTACCTGCATGACCGGCACCTGGGCCCGGTGGTGGTGATCGGACACAGCCTGGGTGGCCTGCTGGGCCTGCAGATGGCGCAGGCCCAGCCGGCGGCGGTCAGCGCCCTGGTGGTGGTCGATGCACTGCCGTTCCTGCCAGCCGCGCGTGACCCTAAGGCCACCGCAGACAGCGTGCGGCCGATGGCCGACCAGCTGCGCAAGGGCATGCTCGCTGCCGACGCCGCGCAATGGCAGGCGCAGTTGAAGGCGGGCCTGCCGGGCATGACCCGTGATCCGCAGCGCCAGGCCGAGCTGGGTCGCTGGGGCGAAGGCAGTGACCGCCAGACCACCGCCGATGCCATGCATGCGGTGATGACCATCGACCTGCGCGACAGCATTGCCTCGATCAGCGCACCGACGTTGGTGCTGGGCAGCTGGGCCGGCTACCAGCCGATGGGCGGCACCGAGGACAGCACGCGCGCGGTGTTCCAGGCGCAGTACGCGAAGCTTCAGGGCGTGCAGATTGCGATGAGCGCACAGGGGTTCCACTTCCTGATGTGGGATGATCCGCGCTGGCTGCAGGAGCAGGTGCAGCGTTTCCTCGCCGCGCACCCCTGACCCTTGTCCTCGTCGAGAGCCCGCATGGACGCCACCACCTCATCCCGCCGCTTCTGGACGCTCAATGCACTGGCATGGGCGGGTTATGCGATGTACGGGCTGTGGGCGGGGATGCGGATCGGCGGCGGCGTGGTGTTCAGCGGCATCGTGTTGATCACCGTCAGCGTGGCCGCCTGCCTGTGGCTGTGCAGCGGCATGCTGCGCGCGGTGGCGCTGCGCCAGCGCTGGTGGGAGGGGAGCCTGGGCGGCCTGGTGTTGAAACTGGCCGCCGGTGTGGTGGCCGGTGCCAGCGTCGCACAGGCGATGACGGCGGCGCTGCTGCTGCCGGCGCTGGCACTGGGCTGGGTGCAGCTGCCCGGTGGCCACGCGGATTACCGATGGTCTTCGCTGCTGGTGTACTGGATGAACACCGCGCTGTTCCTGCTGATGTGGACCGGCCTGTGGGCCGGCCTGCACGGTCTGCGCCGGGCGCGCCACAGTGAACTGGCCCGGCTGCGAGCCGAAGCCGAACGCAGCGCACTGGAGCGCGATGCACTGCGCGCACGGCTCAACCCGCACTTCATGTTCAATGCGCTGAACAACCTGCGCGCGCTGATCCTGGAAGACCCCGAGCGCGCCCGCGACATGGTCACGCGCCTGTCGCGCACGCTGCGCCAGGCGCTGGCGCACAACCGCAGTGAGCAGGTCACGCTGGCCGAAGAACTGGCGGTGGTGGACGACTATCTGGCGATCGAGGCCATCCACTTCGAGCAGCGCCTGCAGGTAGCTCGGCGCATCGATGCTGACGCCCTGCAGGCGCAGTTGCCGGCGATGGCGCTGCAGCTGCTGGTGGAGAATGCGATCAAGCACGGCATTGCCAGCCGCCCCGGTGGTGGCGAGGTACAGATCCAGGCCACGCTGGACGGCGATGTATTGCGACTGCAGGTGGACAACCCGCCGGGCAGCGCCGGCGAGCCTGCCCATGGGCATGGCGTCGGCCTTGCCTACCTGCATGCGCAGCTCGGCACGCAGGGGCGTTTCACGCTGCAACCGGTCGGCGACCGCATGCAGGCCCTGCTGGAGATTCCACAATGAGTGCTACGCTGCGTGTGTTGATCGTTGATGATGCGCGGCTGGCGCGGCAGGAGCTGCGTACGCTGTTGTCGGCGCTGCCATGGGTGCAGTGCGTGGGTGAGGCCGACGATGTGCCTGCCGCGCGCGAGGCGATCGCCACGCTGGCGCCGGACCTGGTGCTGCTGGACGTGCAGATGCCTTCCGGCAGTGGTTTCGATGTGCTGGACGGCCTGGAGACGGTGCCTGCAGTGGTGTTCGTCACCGCCTACGACACCTACGCCGTGCGCGCGTTCCAGGCCAATGCGCTGGATTATCTGGTGAAGCCTGTCGAGGCGCCACGCTTGCTGGAGGCGCTGGAGCGGGCGCGCCAGCGCGAGGTGGTGGCGGGCGAAACGCGGGAGCCGCGCAGCACACTGGGCGCGCAGGACCAGGTGTTCGTGCGCGAGGGAGAACGCTGCTGGTTCGTGGCGGTCTCCGAGGTCCGCCGGCTGGTGGTGGATGGCAATTACACGCGGCTGTGGTTCCGCGACCAGAACGCCTTGCTGACCCGCAGCCTGAGCGCGTTGGAAGCACGCCTGCCGCAGGATCTGTTCTTCCGTGCCAACCGCAATACCCTGGTCAACCTGCGCCGCATCCGTGGCGTAACGCCCAGCATTGCCGATGGTTACGAGCTGACGCTGGATGATGGCAGTGAGGTGGACGTGTCGCGGCGGCAGGCACGTGAACTGCGCGAGCGGATGGCGTTGTAGCTGCCGCTACAGCTCGGCACTGACCGGGCTGGTGATGAAGCCCCACAGCAGGCGTGCCATTACGGCGGGTGAGCGTGCCTGCCTACGCGCATAGGCCAGCAGTGAATCCAACCGCGGGCGGTCATAGAGGTGGCCGGCCAGCAGCACCGCATGCACGCGACGGGTGTTTGCGGTGTCCTGCAGCGGGTTGCCATCAAGCAGCACCAGGTCTGCGGCTTTGCCGACTTCGACGCTGCCATGCGATGCCTGCAACTGCAGATGACGCGCGGCCTGCAGCGTGGCTGCGCGCAGCACGTCGGCCTGGCTCAGGCCGGCGTGCCGCAGCCACTGCAGTTCATCGTGGTAGCGGAAGCCGCCCAATCCGGTATCGGTGCCGACCAGCACGGTGACGCCGGCACGATGCGCCGCACCGGTCAGTGCCAACCCATGCTCGAAGTAGGTCTTCAGTGCGTCTTCGCCGCGTCGGCCGGGATAGCGCGCCACGGTGGCCTGCAGGTCATCACGCCACGCCCAGCGTGAGAGCGGGTCCAGATAGGCCAGGCGCGGATCGTTGACGAAGGCGGGGTCGCGTGCACGTGCATCTTCTTCGCGGGTGACATGCGTTGGCACGAATGCTGCAGCACTGGCCTGCATCAAACCGAACGCTTTGCTGCAGAGCGCGGGCTGATGGCTGGCCACCATGCGTTCGGCCAGTCCAGTCGGGTCTTCGCCGTCAAGCGCGCCACCGCGCCATGCCGCCGCGTTGTCGAAGCAGTGGCGCACGAACAGATGGGCGTGTTCGAAGCTTCGCTGGCCTGCCTGCACCGCGTCTTCCAGAGGCACAGCCCTGGGCAGGTGGCCGACCAGTGGACGGTGCAGCTGCCGTGCCTCGGTGGCCAGCCGCTGGTAGGTATCCGCACGCAGCTTGTTGTAGACCTTCAACGCGTCGACGCCACGGGCGCTATACGCGTGCGCCCGCAATGCGGCAGCCTCTGGCGAGAGTGATGGATCCTCGAAATAGAAGCTGGCGATCTGCACGAAGCGGGGTGTGACCTGTTGCCCTGTGATGGCCTGTGCAGTCCAGCGGCGCTTGTCAGCCACGCAGGCGATCAGCGGGTCGGTAGCCTGTGGGCAGTCCATCATGTCGCGGGTGCCGGTGATGCCGTTGGCCAGCATCAACGGGAACTGCAGCTGCGGTGACAGCTGCAGTGCATGGGTGTGCATGTCCCAGAAACCGGGCAGCAGCCACCGGCCATCGGCATCGAGCACAGGAAGCCGCGTGTCCTGCGGATCTTCACCAATGGCGGTGATGGTGCCGTTGCGCACCGTTACCGTGGTGGGTTCGCTGACCTGGCCGCGCGCCACGTCCACCACCCGCGCATTGACGATCACGCGGCTGTTGCCCGGCTCGGGCAACGGCGGTGCCGACAGCGGCCAGAACAGGGCGGCGGCGAACAGCAATGGCGGCGCCAGCAGGAGGGTGGCCAGGACGATCGACCATCGCCGACGGCCGGCGGAACGGGGCAACGCGCGTGCTGCATCCATGAGCCGGCAATCCTTGTAATAGGGCGCCCGCAGGGTGCTGCAATCCGGACACGGGCGCCAGTGACCATCGGCATCCGGCCCGGCCTGCCTCCGGGGCGGTTACCCTGTGCGGTGTAACCCCTGATCACGCCCTGCCATGTCCATCGTCCTCACCGATTTCGCCCGTCCCCGCCTGTTCCCGCGCGTGCCGCGCGGCAACACCATCCAGGACTGCACTGCCGAGCAGTTCGAGGCACACCTCAATGCGCACGCACCGCTGAAGGTGCTCGACGGCTACGCGCCGTTCTGCAAGTTGTTCGTCTACGAGAACTGGACCAGCACGCGCTGCCTGACGGTGCCGGTCACCGAGGCCAACCGCCATCTGCTGCGCAGCGGCTACGAAGCGCGCAACCGTGAGGAACTGCCGGTACTGGTGCGCTGGTTCGAGGGTGTGGAGTCCCCGCGCGCGAACTACCTGGTGGTGATCCTGTACAGCGCCGGGCAGCTGGCGAAGGAAGGTTCACCGATCGAGGCCGACTGGGGCATCGTCGGCTGCATCTACACCGCCGAACCGGAAGAGGTGCCGATGGCGCCGATCACGATGATGCGCAATGCGCTGGGCGTGGAGGAGGGCGGTTCCGGTGTACCGCTGGACCGGGAGGCCTACCGGCGCTCGGTGGCGTTCTGGGAGAACAACGCCAACTGGCGGCCCTGAGCTCACGCTGTGGCTGGACAGCCGGCATGTGAACAGGGTGACGGCAGTGGAGCGCTACCATGGCGGTGAATCAACGCAGGGAGCACAGGGATGGATGTTCGACGTTGGATGCCGTTTGCATGGGTCGCCGCAGGCCTGCTGGCCGCAAGTGAAAGCTCGGCAGCAAAGTACGATGCCGGCGCTGCCTGTGGGGCCCTGTCCGACGTGACGCAGATCCGCGACGCGGGCGTGGGTTCACTGCAGGCGCAGGCAACCTCGGGGCGTTGCACGTTTCATGTGGAAGCGGATGACGCAGCAGCGCTTTTGCGTCAGCAGTCATTGCTCCAGAGCGTGTCGGCGATTGCCTGTGGTGGGCCAGCCACCACCCGGCCTTCGCAAGGGGCTGCGGGCTTCGACCTGCAGATGCCTGCCCGTTGCCCGCTCTCTTCCAGCACGCCGTTGATTGCCCGGGAAGGAGGCTGGCACCAGCGGCGGCTCTCGTCGGTCCCGGCGTATCCTGCGGCCGCCATGCGCGAAGCCCAGCAGGGTGGCGTCGAGCTGATGCTGCTGCTGGATGCACAGGGCAAGACCCAGGCGATCATCCTGTCCCGGTCCAGTGGGTACCCACTGCTCGATGCGGCGGCGCTCAAGCACGCGCGTGACTGGCGTTATGAGCGTGAAGCGGTGGGCAAGGCGCCAGACATGAGCCTGATACGCGGAACGGTCACGTTCAAGCTCAACTAGGGCATCTGCAGGGCGGGCTCGGCCTTCCACTCCCACCAGCGGTAGTGGTACTCGCGCTCGGTCGCGCTCCATTGCCGCGCGCAGCAGGTGCACGTCAGCCGGTAGCATTCGCCCCAGCCGTCCTCTGATTCGCCCCGTGCACGCAGCTGCACGTGACCTTGTTCCAGCAGCGGCTCGGGGCTGAAGAACACATAGGAAGGGTAGAGCGCACACAGGCAGCCTTCGCGCGCCTGCCAGTAGCGCAGCCGTTGCAGGGCCGCCTTGAGGTGAGCCTGGTTGCTGATCAGCATGCCGCCAAGGGCGACGCCCTGGCAGCTGCGTTCAATCGTATCCACATGCGCGCTCAACGCCTCCAGGGATGCGGGAGTGAACAATCGGGCGACGGTGCGTGCGGCATCGGTGATGCGCGTTGCGTCGCGCGACAACAGGTCCTGCAGCAGCACGTCGGCCTGTGCATCGTCGAGCCGGGGAATCGGTGCTGCAGACCACGGCCAGCGCATCAGCGTGACTTGCCGATGGCAGCGTAGTGGCCGGCGGTGAGGCGCAGCAGGTCAGCCGGCGCCAGTTCCACTTCCAGGCCGCGGCGACCGGCGCTGACATGCAGCGCGGGCAATGCCTGCGCGCTGGCGTCCAGGAAGGTGCGCAGGCGCTTCTTCTGCCCGAGCGGGCTGATGCCACCGACCAGGTAACCCGTCGCGCGCTGTGCGGCGTCGGCGGCGGCCATCTCGCACTTCTTGCAGCCGGCCGCTTCGGCCAATGCCTTCAAGTCCAGCTGGCCGGCCACCGGCACGATCGCCACCAGCAGTTCGTGTGCCTCGGTGCTGGCCAGCAGGGTCTTGAACACCTGGGCCGGATCGAGACCGAGCTTGTCGACGGCTTCGCCGCCATAGGATTCGGCGTGGGCGTCGTGCACGTAGCTGCGCACGGTGTGGGCGATCTTCTCGCGCTTGAGCAGGTTGATGGCCGGGGTCATGGGGACATCGTAGCGTGGGGCGGGGGTGTTGCCTTGACCGAGGCTATTGCCTGGCGCTGGCGCTGGCGCTGGCGGATGCGGTGCCGGACAAGCCCGGCATCCACCAGAAGCCAGGATCGGTGGACCAACGCAGAACGGGCGCCCGAAGGCGCCCGTTCCGTGTGCATCCGTTGCTGGAGTCAGAGCCCTTTCCTGCGGAAAGGGATCCGACCCCGGCACGATCAGTAGCGGTAGTGGTCCGGCTTGAACGGGCCTTCCACCGGCACGCCGATGTAGTCAGCCTGTTCCTGGCTCAGGGTGGTCAGCTTCACGCCGATCTTTTCCAGGTGCAGGCGGGCCACTTCTTCGTCCAGCTTCTTCGGCAGCAGGTAGACCTTCTTCTCGTAGCTGTCCTTGTTCGCCCACAGGTCGATCTGTGCCAGGGTCTGGTTGGCGAAGCTGTTGGACATCACGAAGCTCGGGTGGCCGGTGGCGCAGCCCAGGTTCACCAGGCGGCCTTCGGCCAGCAGGAAGATCGCGTTGCCGTTCGGGAAGATGTACTTGTCCACCTGCGGCTTGATGTTGACGTGCTTGATGCCGGCGAACGACACCAGCGCATCGACCTGGATCTCGTTGTCGAAGTGGCCGATGTTGCAGACGATGGCCTGGTCCTTCATCGCGCTCAGGTGCTCGATGCGGATGATGTCCTTGTTGCCGGTGGTGGTGACGTACAGGTCGGCACGGCCCAGGGTCGATTCGATGGTGTTGACCTCATAGCCTTCCATCGCCGCCTGCAGGGCGCAGATCGGGTCGATCTCGGTGACGATCACGCGCGCGCCATAGGCACGCAGCGAGGCGGCGCAGCCCTTGCCCACGTCACCGTAGCCGCAGACCACGGCCACCTTGCCGGCCAGCATCACGTCCATCGCGCGCTTCAGGCCATCGGCCAGCGACTCGCGGCAGCCGTACAGGTTGTCGAACTTGCTCTTGGTGACCGAGTCGTTGACGTTGATCGCCGGAATCAGCAGGGTGCCGGCCTGGGCCAGCTGGTACAGGCGGTGCACGCCGGTAGTGGTCTCCTCGGAGACGCCCTTCCAGTCCTTGACCACGCGGCCCCAGTAACCCGGGCGCTCCTTGGCGACGCGCTTGAGCAGGTTCTTGATGACCTGTTCTTCGTGCGAGGACGAGGCGGTGTTGACCCAGTCGCTGCCGTTTTCCAGCTCGTAGCCCTTGTGGATCAGCAGGGTCACATCACCGCCGTCGTCCACCACCAGCTCCGGGCCGGTCAGGGTGCCGTCGGCCAGGGTGAAGGTCAGCGCGTCCAGGGTGCAGTCCCAGTACTCTTCCAGGGTCTCGCCCTTCCACGCGAACACCGGGGTGCCGGTGGCGGCGATGGCGGCGGCCGCGTGGTCCTGGGTCGAGAAGATGTTGCACGAGGCCCAGCGCACGTCGGCGCCGATGTCCTTCAGGGTCTCGATCAGCACCGCGGTCTGGATGGTCATGTGCAGCGAACCGGTCACGCGCACGCCCTTCAGCGGCAGGCTGGCGGCATGCTTGCGACGGATCGACATCAGGCCCGGCATTTCGTGCTCGGCGATGTCCAGTTCCTTGCGGCCCCAGTCGGCCAGCGTGATATCGCGGATCTTGTAATCACCTTCGGTGGAGAAGGTCTTGGCAACAGCGTTCATTCGTGTGCTCCGGTTGTGGACGAGCGGGTGCTCGCATCTAGCCGGGCGCCGTTGTTACAAAGCCACCTTACCGAGCCTGGCCGGGCCTCGTGGGATCCGGTCGCAGCGCCCCTCGGCAGGGGAGAACCCCCATTATATCGCGGCCCCGCCATGACATCGGAACGACCCAACCATCGGCAGATGGGATCGCGTGCACAGACTGTTAAGGTCGGTGTTTTCACGCATCACACAGGTGGAACGATGAGCATGCACGCGCGCCGCACACGGCGCTGGACCGGCCTGGTCCTGTCGATGGGACTGCTGGCGGTGGCCCCACTGGCCTGGGCGGCAGCGCCGCAGCCTGCGGCCGCACAGGCCCAGGGCGTCAACGGCTATGAACTGCCGTCGGCCGCGCTGCAGGCGGTGGTGGACGCGCCCCGTGCGCCCTCGTTGTACCTGTCGCCACGCCGCGACGTGGCCGCGATGATGCAGATGCCGTCGCTGCCTTCGATCCAGGTGGTGGCGCAGCCGGAACTGAAGCTGGCCGGCCTGCGCATCAACCCGCGTACGTTCTCCGACAGCCGCTTCAGCTTCGGCGAGAAGCTGTGGCTGATGAACGTGGCCGACGGCAAGGAACGGCAGATCAGCGGCCTGCCGGCCAAGCTGTCGATCGCCAGTGTGATGTGGTCGCCGGACCAGAAGTGGCTGGCCTTCAACCAGGTCGATGCCGCCAGTGGCGCCAATGAACTGTGGCTGGTGGACGTGGCCGGTGGCAGTGCCCGCCGTCTGGTTGCCGGCCTGAACACGGTGATCGGCAGCGGCTACCAGTGGCTGCCGGACAGCCGCGGCCTGGTGGTGTTCACCCGCCCTGCCAGCCTCGGTGCGGCCCCGGCCGCCGACGGCATTCCGACCGGCCCGGCCGTGCAGCAGACCCGCCAGGGCGGCGGCGTGGTGTCGATCCGTACCTACCAGGACCTGCTGAAGAACGAGGCCGACGCCCGCCAGTTCGATTACTACGCCACCACCCAGCCGATGGAAGTCAGCCTGGATGGCAGCACCCGCGCGATCGGCGCGGCCGGCATCTTCATGGGCTTTGCAGTGTCGCCGGATGGCCGCTTCGTGCTGCGCCAGCCGGTGCAGCGGCCGTACTCCTACGTGGTGCCGGTGAGCAGTTTCCCGCGCCGCATCGAAGTGATCGACCGTGCCAGCGGCAAGCTGGTGCACACCGTGGCCGTGCGTCCGCTGGTGGAAGGCCTGCCGACCGGCAACGACGCCGAAGTGACCGGCGTGCGCGACATCAGTTGGCGGGGTGATGCCGATGCCACCCTGGTCTGGGCCGAGGCACAGGACGGTGGTGATCCGAACCGGGAGGCCAAGGTGCGCGATGCGGTGCTGATGCAGGCCGCGCCGTTCGACAAGCCGCCGGTGACCCTGGCCCAGCTCGGCAGCCGTCTGGTGGGTATCAACTGGGGCCGTGGCGACCTGGCCCTGCTGACCGAGTCGTGGTGGAAGACGCGCAAGACCAGGACCTGGCTGATTGCCCCGGACAATGCAGGTGCCGAGCCGCGCCTGCTGTGGGATCGTGACGCGCAGGACCGCTATTCCGATCCGGGCCGTCCGCTGTTGTCCAGCGACGACCGCGGGCGCTCGCTGCTGCAGACCACCGCCGATGGCAGCAGCCTGTACCTGGCCGGTGCCGGTGCATCGCCGGAGGGCGACCGCCCGTTCGTGGACCGCTTCGACATCTCCACGGGCAAGGCCACCCGCCTGTTCCACTCGCAGGCGCCCAGCTACGCCGCGCCAGTGGCGCTGCTGGACGACCAGGGCAGCTCGCTGCTGCTGAGCCGTGAAAGCCCGGATGAGCCGGCCAACTTCTATGTGCAGTCGCTGGCCGATGCCGGTGCCGCACCGCGCGCGCTGACCCATTTCGCCCATCCGCTCCCGCAGCTCAAGGGCGTGCAGAAGGAGCAGATCCGCTACAAGCGCAAGGATGGCGTCGACCTGACCGCGACCCTGCTGCTGCCGCCGGGTTACGACCCGAAGCGCGATGGTCCGCGTCCGCTGCTGATGTGGGCCTACCCGGGTGAGTTCAAGAGCGCGGCGGCGGCCAGCCAGGTGACCGATTCGCCGTACCGCTTCAATGCGGTCAGCTACTGGGGCCCGCAGGCGTTCCTGGCCAAGGGCTATGTGGTGCTGGCCAGCCCGTCGATGCCGATCATCGGTGAGGGCGACAAGGAGCCGAACGACACCTACATCGAACAGCTGGTGGCCAACGCGCAGGCCGCGGTGGATGAGGTGGTGCGTCGTGGCGTGACCGATCGCGATCACATCGCCATCGGCGGCCATTCCTACGGCGCGTTCATGACCGCCAACCTGCTGGCGCACACCCGCCTGTTCAAGGCCGGCATCGCGCGCAGCGGTGCCTACAACCGCACGCTCACCCCGTTCGGTTTCCAGGCCGAGGAACGCAACTACTGGCAGGCGCAGGACGTCTACCAGAAGATGGCGCCGTTCAATTATGCCGACAAGATCAAGGATCCGATCCTGTTCATCCATGGCGTGGACGACAACAACTCCGGCACCTTCCCGATCCAGAGCGAGCGCATGTTCGCGGCGGTGAAGGGCCTGGGGGGTACCGCGCGGCTGGTGATGCTGCCGAACGAATCGCATGCCTACCGCGCACGCGAATCGATCATGACCATGCTGGCCGAGAGCGAGCGCTGGCTGGAGCAGACCATCGGCCCGGCCGAGCAGGGCAAGGCGAAGAAGAAGCGCTGACTAGTGTGGCGGCGGCCCCCGCAACGGGGCCGCCTGTGCGGCTGCGCCGCCGCCCGAGCATGGGCTCGGGCGCTACACGGTGTCACGCGCCACGACGCTTGTAGAGCCGAGCCCATGCTCGGCTGCGTCCGTCATGGATGCGTGCAGATGAAACCATTTTTGCATCGCAGCACGACGCCCGTTCTGGTTTAGGCTTGGGGCCTGGATCCGTTGACCGAGGCCTGTGCGTCGCCGATGAACGAGTACCGCAGCAGCATCGAGTTTGCTTCTCCCGATCTTCCGCTTCGCGATGACGTGCGCCGGCTCGGCGCGCTGGTCGGTGACCTGCTGGTTGAACAGGTGTCCGCCGCGTTTCTCGACGACGTCGAAGACGTGCGCACCCGCGCCATCGCCCGCCGCGAGAATCAAGCTCCATTGTCGGAGCTGGCCGATGGCCTGGCCGGGCGCACGCCGCAGCAGGCCGAAACCATGGTGCGTGCGTTCAGCACGTACTTCCAGGTGGTCAACATCGCCGAGCGCGTGCATCGCATCCGCCGTCGCCGTGACTATCAGCGCGCCGGTACCGCAGGTGCACAGCCTGATGGCCTGCAGGACGCGCTGCAGCACCTGAAGGCGCAGGGCGTGGGCCTGGACGAACTCGCGCAGTGGCTCCCGCGCATCGACATCGAACCGGTGTTCACCGCGCACCCGACCGAGGCGGTGCGCCGCGCGCTGCTGGAAAAAGAGCAGCTGATGGTGGCCAGCCTGGTCGACAACCTCGACGGCCAGCGCACGCCAGGTGAGGCCGCGGCCGACGCCGCGCGCTTCCGCATGGCGCTGACGGCCTCGTGGCAGACCACCGACTCCTCGCCGGTGCGGCCCACCGTGGATGACGAGCGCGAACATGTCGGCTTCTATCTGGTGCAGGTGTTGTACCGGGTGATTCCGGTGCTGTACGAATCGCTGCAGCAGGCACTGCGCGATACCTACGGCGAGGAGCTGCCGCTGCCGCGCCTGCTGCGTTTCGGCACGTGGGTAGGCGGCGACATGGATGGCAACCCGAACGTGGATGCGACCACCATCCGCAACACGCTGGATGCGCAGCGGCAGGCGGTGCTCGGGCGCTACCAGAAGGAACTGCTGCAGCTGGCCAGCCTGCTCAGCCAGTCTACCGAGCGGGTGGGTGTGAGTGATTCGCTGCAGGCACGCGTGGCGCAGTACCAGCAGCTGCTGCCGCAGGTGCAGTCGCGCCCGCGTCATGCCGACATGCCGTACCGCCTGCTCAATGACCGCATGCGCGCACGCCTGCAGGCGACGCTGGATGATGGCAGGGGCGCCTACGCCGGCCCCGCCGAACTGATCGACGACCTGCAGCTGATCCTCGACAGCCTGCGCGCCAATCGCGGCGAACATGCAGGCGGCTTCGCCGTGCAGCGCCTGCTGTGGCGGGTGAAGACCTTCGGCTTCCATCTGGCGCGGTTGGATGTGCGCCAGGAATCGAGCGTGCATGCGCGCGCACTGGCTGCGGTGCTGGGCGGCGAAGAAAGCTGGCAGGCGCTGGATGCGCTGGGCCGTGCGCGCCTGCTGGGCCCGCATGCCAGCGGGGAAGACACGCTGCCCAATGGCGATGACGAGGGCAACCAGCGGCTGGATGCGGTGTTCGCTGCACTGGCCGATGCGCGCGCGCGGCATGGCAGCGATGCACTGGGCAGCTACATCATCTCGATGGCACACGACCGCAGCGATGTGCTGGCGGTGCTGGCGCTGGCACGACGTGGCGGTTTGGTAGAGGAGGGCGGTGCGGTGCCGCTCGACATCGCGCCACTGTTCGAGACCGTGGATGACCTCAAGCGCGGCACCGCGACCCTGCGTGACCTGCTGGCCGACCCGGTCTACCGCGCCCATCTGCGTGCGCGCGACGACGTGCAGATGGTGATGCTGGGCTATTCGGACAGCAGCAAGGACGGTGGCATCGCCGCTTCGCGCTGGGGCCTGCAGCGTGCGCAGGTGGAACTGCTGGAGGTGGCGGCCGAGGCCGGCATCCGCCTGACCTTCTTCCATGGCCGTGGCGGTTCGATCAGCCGTGGCGGTGGCAAGACCACGCACGCGGTCGATGCGTCGCCGCGCGGCAGCATCGATGGCCGCCTGCGGGTGACCGAGCAGGGCGAGGTGATCCATCGCAAATACGGCATCCGGGCGCTGGCCCTGCGCTCGCTGGAACAGGCCACCGGTGCAGTGCTGCGCGCCAGCCTGCGCCCGCGTGCCGCCGAGCCGCGCGAGGATGAGTGGCGGCCGGTGATGGACGCGGTGGCCTCGGCCAGCAGCGAGGTGTATCGCGCGTTCGTTGGCCAGGCCGGCTTCATGGACTACTTCCGTACCGCCACACCCATCGACGTGATCGAGCGGATGACGCTGGGGTCGCGTCCTTCGCGTCGGCTCGGCCAGGACGCGGCACTGGGCAACCTGCGCGCGATTCCCTGGGTGTTCGCCTGGAGCCAGGCACGCGCGGTCATCCCCGGCTGGTACGGCGTGGGCAGTGGCCTGCAGGCGGCGGTCGATGCCGGCCACGAACAGACCCTGCGTGATATGGCGCGTGACTGGCCGTTCTTCCGCACCTTCCTGGACGACATCGCGATGGTGCTGTCCAAGGGCGATATCACCATCGCCGAGCAGTTCTCGCTGTTGTCGGGCGACCTGCATGGGCGTTTCTTCCCGCAGGTGCAGCGTGAACTGGAACTCACCCGGCACTGGCTACTGGCGTTGATGGACCAGCAGACGCTGCTGGACCACGATGCGCGGCTGGCGCTGTCGATCCGCCTGCGCAATCCCTACGTCGATCCGATCAGCGTGCTGCAGGTGGATCTGCTGCAGCGTTGGCGCGAAAGCGGGCGCGAGGACGATGACCTGCTGCGCGCGCTGGTGGCCTGCGTGAACGGTGTTTCGCAGGGCGTGCAGAACACCGGGTGATACGCATCCGCCGGGCATGGCCCGGCGCTACCTGCTTCGGTGGGTGCGGGGCGTGCCCCGCACGCCCTCACTCCTCCGGCGACGGCGGATTCGACGCCAGCAGTTCCAGGTGCCGCTGTTCCATTTCCTGGCGCAGCTGGCGGCGGATCTGTGCGGCGGCCTGGCGGCGCTTCTCGTCGGAGGTGGCCGGTTGCAGTGGCGGTACCGGCGTCGGCCGGCCTTCCTCGTCCACCGCCACCATCGTGAAGAAGCAGCTGTTGGCGTGGCGCACGCTGCGCTTGAGGATGTCCTCGGCCACCACCTTGATGCCGATCTCCATCGATGAGGTGCCGGTGTAGTTCACCGAGGCCAGGAAGGTGACCAGCTCGCCCACCGCGATGGGCTGGCGGAACATCACCTGGTCCACCGACAGGGTGACCACGTAGCTGCCGGCGTAGCGGCTGGCACAGGCATAGGCGACCTGGTCGAGCAGCCGCAGGATCGCGCCACCGTGGACCTTGCCGGAGAAATTGGCCATCTCCGGCGACATCAGCACGGTCATGGACAGCTGGTGGGTTTTCAGTTCGGTCGACATGGGGCGATTGTATCGGCGTGGCGTAGCTCTTGTAGAGCCGAGCCCATGCTCGGCTGCTCTTGTCGCAGGAAAAAGAAAGCCGAGCATGGGCTCGGCTCTACAGAAAGCAGAAGGGCCGCGTGAGCGGCCCTTCGTGTTTCTTACTTCAGCTTCGCATCGGCGCGCAGGGCGGCGGCGCGATCGGTCTTCTCCCAGGAGAAGGCCGTGGCGTTGACGGTCTCGCCTTCGCCGTTGAGGTAGCTGAACTCCTTCGGCTTGCGGCCGAAGTGACCATAGGCCGCGGTCTGCTGGTACATCGGGTGCACCAGGTCCAGCATCTTGATGATGCCGTACGGGCGCAGGTCGAAGTGCTTGCGGATCAGCTTCTCGATCTTGTCGTCGCTGATCTTGCCGGTGCCGAAGGTGGTGACCGAGATCGAGGTCGGCTCAGCCACGCCGATGGCGTAGGAGACCTGCACTTCGCAACGGTCGGCCAGGCCGGCGGCAACCACGTTCTTGGCGACGTAGCGGGCCGCGTAGGCTGCCGAACGGTCGACCTTGGACGGGTCCTTGCCGGAGAAGGCGCCACCACCGTGACGGGCCCAGCCGCCGTAGGTGTCGACGATGATCTTGCGGCCGGTCAGGCCGCAGTCGCCCACCGGGCCACCGATCTCGAACTTGCCGGTCGGGTTGATGTGGAACTTGGTGCCCTTGTGCAGCCACTTCGCCGGCAGCACCGGCTTGATGATTTCTTCGCGGACGGCCTCGATGAGGTCCTTCTGCTTGATGCCCGGGGCATGCTGGGTCGACAGGACCACGGCGTCGATGGCCGAGACCACGCCGTTTTCATAGCGCAGGGTGACCTGGCTCTTGGCGTCCGGGCGCAGCCACGACAGCGGCGAGTTCTTCTTCTTGCGGATCTTGGCCTGCTGCTCGACCAGGCGGTGCGACAGGTGGATCGCGGCCGGCATGTAGCTGTCGGTCTCGTTGGTGGCATAGCCGAACATCAGGCCCTGGTCGCCAGCGCCCATTTCTTCCGGCTTCTTGCGATCCACGCCCTGGGCGATGTGCGGCGACTGCTTGCCGATCAGGTTCAGCACGCCGCAGGTGGCGCCGTCGAAGCCGACGTCGGAGCTGTCGTAGCCGATGTCCGTGATGACCTTGCGGGTCAGTGCTTCCAGGTCGATCCAGGCGCTGGTGGTGATTTCACCGGCCACGATGGCAACACCGGTCTTGACCATGGTCTCGCAGGCCACGCGGGCGCGCTGGTCCTGGGTCAGGATCGCGTCCAGCACCGCATCGGAGATCTGGTCGGCAACCTTGTCCGGATGGCCTTCGGAGACCGACTCGGAGGTGAAGAGATAGCTGGACATCAGGCGTAATATCCCTTGATTCGGATGGAAAGATGGGCGCGAATGATACACGGGGTGCGCCGCCTGTGCATTGTGAACCGGTACCGGTTGCCGGTGGTTAAGCCCGCGTAGGCCTGGCAAGGGCCGTCGTGACGGGATTGGGCCCGGCCTCGAGGCCCAGTGTTCCACCAGCGTGACGACGGATGGGGCTGTCCAACCCCGGACCGCGCAGGCCGCGACCCTGCCAGGCCGGCCGTCATCGTTCTGCCCCGAAACCGCCATCTGGCTGCCGCCTGCCGGGCGCAGGCTGTCGGCCAATCCGGCCGCCGGGCATGAGTGGATCCGCCATGCAGGAACTCGAACAGCGTCTCCAGCAACGCTTCCCCGATTGGTTCCACGGCCGCCGGGGCCAACTGGCACGGCCGTTGCTGCGCAGTGTCGGCCGCTGGTCGCGCCTGGACCAGATCGAAGCGTTCCTGCAGCGCAGTGCGGGATTGCGCGGATTCGGCTTCGTCGCCGCCGCCCTGGAATTCATCGATGGCCAGTACCAGGTGGATCCGGCCGCGCTGGCGAAGATTCCCGCCACCGGCCGCTTGCTGATCGTCGCCAACCACCCCTCGGGGGCGCTGGACGCCCTCGCACTGCTGGACGCGGTCGGCCGCATCCGTCGTGACGTGCGGATCGTGGCCAACGATCTGTTGGGGGCCATCGCGCCACTGCAGGACCTGTTGTTGCCGGTGCGCATCCTTGGCGGCAAGGCCCAGCGCGGCAGTCTGCACGCGGTGGAGGAGGCGCTGGCCGCCGAGCAGTGCGTGATTGTGTTCCCGGCGGGTGAGGTCTCGCGCCTGTCGCTGCGCGGCATCCGCGATGGCCGCTGGCAGCGCGGGTTCGTCCGCTTTGCCCGTGCCGCCGGTGCGCCGGTGCTGCCGGTGCGCGTGGAAGCACGCAATTCGGCACTGTTCTACGGCGCCTCGACCCTGTTCAAGCCGGCTGGCACGGCGCTGCTGGCGCGCGAGATGTTTACCCGCCGTGGCCGCCCGCTGCGCCTGAGCATCGGCGAGCCAATGCAGCTGGGCAAAGGCGGCGACCCGGGCGCACAGCTGCTGGCGGTACGCCGCGCGCTCTATGCGCTGGGCCGCAATGGCACAGCCGGTATTGCCGCTGCCTGCGCAGGTCCGGAGCCGCTGGCTGCCCCGGTGCCGCCCTCGCAGGTCGCCGCAGGGATTGCCGCAGCGACCCAGCTGGGCCAGACCGCCGATGGCAAGCAGATCCTGCTGGCCACCTGTAGCGCCGATTCACCGCTGCTGCTTGAACTGGGCCGCCTGCGCGAACTGACGTTCCGCCAGGTGGGCGAGGGCACCGGGCGCAGCCGCGACCTGGACGACTATGACCCGCGGTACGAGCACATCGTGATCTGGGACGCGGCCGCGCAGCGCATCGCCGGCGCGTACCGGATCATGCGCGGCGCCCATGCGCTGGCCCGGCACGGACTGTCCGGGCTCTACAGCGCGTCGCTGTTCCGCTATTCCGACGATGCCATCACCCACATCGCCGAGGGCCTGGAACTGGGCCGCAGCTTCGTGGTGCCCGACTACTGGGGCAGCCGCAGCCTGGACTACCTGTGGCAGGGCATCGGCGCCTACCTGCAGTGCCGGCCGGGTATCCGCTACCTGTTCGGCGCGGTGTCGATCAGCGCGGCGCTGCCACGCGATGCGCGCGAGCAGCTGGTGGCCTACTACCAGCGCTACTACAGCGGTACCGCCGGGCTGGCCGAATCGAACCGGCCGTTCCAGTACTTCGCTGCACCGCCGAGTTTCGGCGAGCTGGATGCCGGTGCCGCGTTCGATGTGCTCAAGGCCAACCTGGCCGCACTCGGCACGGGGGTGCCGACGCTGTACCGCCAGTACACCGATCTGTGCGAACCCGGTGGTGCCCGCTTCCTCGCCTTCGGTGTCGACCCGGACTTCAGTGATTCGATCGACGGCCTGATCGAAGTGGACCTGTGTGCGATCCGGCCGAACAAGCGCAAACGCTACCTGCGCGACGCGGGGACGCCGGCATGAGCGCGCTGGCGAACCTGTCGCCGCACCGGCGCGCAGTGTTCGTCTCCGATGTGCATCTGGGTTCACGTCATTGCCATGCCACCGAGCTGGCACGGTTCCTCTCGCAGCTGCGTTGCGAACGGTTGTACCTGGTCGGCGACATCATCGACCTGTGGTGGATGGCGCATCGCCGCGCCAACTGGCGGCAGTCGCACAGCGAAGTCATCCAGGCCCTGCACGCGTTGCGCCGTGCCGGGACCGAGATCGTCTACATCCCCGGCAACCACGATGCTTCGCTGCGCCAGGTCTGCGGTTTGATGCTGCCGGCGATGCAGGTGCGCCGGCGCGCCATCCACGTGACCGCCGATGGCCGCCGGCTGCTGGTCGCGCATGGGGACGAGTACGACGGCGTGACCCACTTCGGCGGCCTGCAGGAAAAGTTCGGTGACTGGCTGTACTACCGCATCCTGACCGGCAACCAGGCGTTGAACGCGGTGCGGCGGCTGTTGGGAATGCGCTACTGGTCGTTGTCTGAATTCCTGAAGAAGCGCAGCGGTGCGGCCGAACGCTACATCGAGCGCTTCGTGCAGGCCGGCCTGGACGACGTGCGCCGTCGCGGACTGGATGGCATCGTCTGTGGCCACATCCACCGCGCTGCGTTGATTGAACGCGACGGCCTGGTCTATGCCAACGACGGCGACTGGGTGGAAAGCCTGACAGCACTGGCCGAAGACCACGATGGCGCGCTGCGCCTGCTGGACCACAACGGCCAGACGCTGGTGGAGCTGCCGGGCGCGCGCCTGTCGCAGGCGGCGTAACCCGCGATTGTCCCCTTGTAGAGCCGAGCCCATGCTCGGCTGCTCTTCATTGCGTGTAACGGCAGCCGAGCATGGGCTCGGCTCTACATGCACCGCCCGCAAGCCGCTAGCATCGGTCCATGGATTCCCTGACCCAGATCGTGCTCGGCGGCGCCGTCGCCGCTGCCATCGCTCCGCCCGGCCAGCGCCGCGCGGCCCTGTTGGCCGGTGCCGCGCTCGGCACCCTGCCGGACCTCGATGCCCTGTGGCTCGGCTTCACCGCCGCCGACCCGGTGGCGAACATGATCGAGCACCGCAGCTTCAGCCATTCGCTGCTGGTGCTGCCCTGGGTGGCAGCGCTGATCTGGTGGCTGTTCAAGCGCTTCGGCAACGGCCGCGTTGCGCAGTCACCGGTGCGCTGGTTCTGGGCGATCCAGTTGGCGCTGGTCACCCATCCGCTGTTGGATGCATTCACCGTTTACGGCACCCAGTTGTGGTGGCCGTTGCGGCCACACCCGACCATGGGCTCCAGCGTCTTCATCATCGATCCCGGCTACACGGTGTGGCTGCTGCTGGGCTGCGTGCTGGCCTGGTTTGGCCGCGCCCGCCCCTGGGCTGGCAAGGTGCTGGGTGTGGCGTTGCTGGCCAGCAGTGCCTACCTGGGCTGGGGCCTGATCGCCAAGGCCCAGGTCGACCGTGCTGCCCAGCAGAGCCTGGCGGCGATGGGCCTGGGCGATGCCCCGCGCTTCTCGGTGCCGATGCCGTTCAACACCCTGCTGTGGCGGGTGGTGGCGATGACGCCGAACGGCTACGTGGTGGGCGACCGCTCGCTGGTGGCCGACCATGGGCCGATGCAGTTCGAAGGCCACGCGTCCAACGTGCAGGTACTGCGCGAAGCAGGGGGCATCCCGGCGGTGCAGCAGCTGACCTGGTTCAACCGTGGCTTCATGCGTGCGCAGGTGATGGACGGCCGGCTGGTGCTGAGCGACCTGCGCATGGGCCTGGAACCGGACTACACCTTCAACTTCGCCGTGGCCGAGCAGGTCGACGGGCAGTGGCGGCCAATCACGCCCGAGCAGCTGCGGGCGGATTACAGCAGTCCCGCCGCGCGCGCTGATGCCGGGCGCCGGCTGGCGGCGATGTGGCAGCGGATCTGGCATGCGCCCGTAGTCGGCGCTGTCGAGTAGATCCACGCCATGCGTGGATGCGGGAGCATTGGTGCCGCGTCGGCTCAATACACCGTGGCGCGGCCCTGCACGAACGAATAGAAGAACACCGCATTCGGGTCGTTCTGCACCAGGCGGAACTCGCGACGCATGCCTTCCACGGTTTCCTCGTCCACCGAGCCGGCCTGCAGCAGTTGGTCGGCGGCCGACAGCAGCAGCTGCTCCCAGAACGCGATCATCGTCTTGCGCCGCGCCGGTTCGCGGTTGTCCAGGTGGATGGTCTTGATCTCGGTGTGCACGTCGCGGAAGCCGCCGGCCAGCAGCAGGTTGCCCAGCTTGGCGCCAACGAACGGGTCGCCCCCGTGGTCGTACTGGAAATCGTTGAACGCCATCCAGTAACGCCAGATGTGCGGCGAATACGGGTCGAGCAGGAACGAGGCATTCATCACCTCGGTGATGTAGACCGGCGAACCCGGTGCCAGCACCCGGCGCACCTCGCTCAGCACGCGCGCCGGTGACGGCACGTGCTCCAGTACCCAGCACAGGAACGCCGAGTCGAAGCTGCGTGCCTCGAACGGGAGCTCGCCGGCGTCAGCCTGCTGCAGGGTGTAGCGATCGCTGCACCACGGCGTGCGCGCCAGGTTCTCGCGCGCGGTGGCCAGCTGGGTCTCGCTCAGGTCCACACCGGTCACGTGCAGCTCGGGGAAGCGGCGCAGCAGGATCTCGGTCTGCGCACCCACGCCGCTGCCGACTTCCAGCAGGCGCCGCGCGCCGCTGTAGTCGATCTGGCCGAAGATGCTCGATTCCAGCAGGCGCGCCTGGGTCATCAGGCGCTGCTGCTCGGTGCCGGAGAACCCGTGCAGGTAGGTCGGGGAGGAGATCGGCGGGGTCATGGGGCGGGCTCTTGTAGCGTCGAGCAGGCTCGACTGTCCGGAAACGCAGGATTGGCGGCTCAGGCCGCCGAAGATAACGCCGGTTCCCCGGCGATCAGGCGGTCGAAGTACTCGGTGGTCAGCGCGACCTGGCTCTGCGGGTCTTCGGCGCGGTTGACCACGGCGCGGAAGGCCGCATTCTCCGGCCGGTCCTTGGCATACCAGCCCAGGTGCTTGCGCGCGATGCGCACGCCCTGCGGCTCGCCATAGAACGCATGCAGTGCGTGCAGGTGGCCGAGCAGGATGTCGCGCACTTCCGCCAGCGACGGCGGTGGCAGTTCCTCGCCGGTGGCCAGATAGTGCGCCACTTCGCGGAAGATCCACGGCCTGCCCTGTGCCGAGCGGCCGATCATCACCGCGTCTACGCCGGTTTCCTTCAGGACGTAGGCGGCCTTCTGCGGCGAATCGATATCGCCGTTGGCGATCACCGGAATGCGCAGCGCGGCCTTGATCTCGCCGATCGTGGCGTACTCGGCCTGGCCGGTGTAATGCTGGTCGCGGGTACGGCCGTGCACCGCCAGTGCCGCGATGCCGCTGTCCTCGGCGATGCGTGCGATCAACGGGCCGTTGCGGTGGTCGCAGTCCCAACCGGTGCGGATCTTCAGCGTGACCGGCACGTCCACCGCGTTGACCACGGCCTCGAGGATGCGCGCCACCAGCTGCTCGTCGCGCATCAGTGCCGAACCGGCCCAGGCGTTGCACACCTTCTTGGCCGGGCAGCCCATGTTGATGTCGATGATCTGCGCGCCGTGGTCGACGTTGTAGCGTGCGGCCTCGGCCAGCTGCTGCGGCTCGGTGCCGGCGATCTGCACGCTGATCGGGGCCGGCTCGCCATCATGATCCATGCGGTGGATCGACTTGCGCGTGTTCCAGAAACGCGGGTCACTGATGGTCATTTCCGAGGCGGCCAGCCCCGCGCCCAGCCGTTTGCACAGCAGGCGGAAGGGCTTGTCGGTGACGCCGGCCATGGGCGCCAGCACGACGTTGGGGGCAATGGTGTACGGGCCGATCTGCATGCGCCCATTGTAGGGCGCGGGCGGCGGTACGGCCGTGTCGGACGCGGTCCGGTTCAGGCCGATCCGCACCGAGCTCATGCCGTACCGGCATCAGCAGATGCTTGACGGTTGCTTCCGCCGCCCCCTAGGGCGGGCGATGGTAGGCGGCTACCCCAGGCTCTGCCAGGCCTGGCGGGTACCCAGCGCGAAGGCCAGCCCCAAGCTGAGGCACACCAGTGAACTGACCACCCAGAAGCGCCGGTCGTTGTCGCCGGGCCGGAGCAGGGCCAGCCCGAAGCCCATCGCTGCGCGCAGCAGCAACAGCAGGGCGATGCCCGACAGGACCAGACGGCTGGCCGGCAGCGGTGAATGCCAGCCCGCTGCGGCCAGTGCGTACAGGGTCCAGGCCACCAGCACGGCCGTAATGCCGGCGGTCATCAGCGGCGGCCACCAATGCCCGGCCTGTGCCAGCCGGACCATGCGCGGGCCAGCACCGAAGTACCTGTACCACGCGGCGCCGAAGGCAATACAGCCGATATGCAGCAGGGCCGCAATGGCACTACCGGCGGCGGCAACCAGCAACCAAGGGAATCCGTCCATGTCCTGCCCACGCTGAAACGCTGCGCGGATGGTGGGTGAGGGGCGGGATGCGGGCAATGCGACAGGCGGTCGCAGGGGCTGGGCAATGGGCGAAAGAAAGGCCCAGGTGCCTGTGCACCCGGGCCTTGTCATCCACGCATGGCGTGGAATTACTTTGCTTCGGCGTCGGCCGGGGTGAAACGCGGCATTGCCGCAGCGGCACCTTCCTTCTCGGTCGAACGACCGGCGAACTGGTTGGCGAAGCGCACGTGACGGGCGAACGGGGCGTCGGCCACCTGTGCCAGCGATGCGGCCAGCGCACCGTTGAAGGCGTCGCCGGCGCCGGTGGTGTCGATCGCCTGCACCTGTTCGGCACCCACGCGGTAGTACGGCTGGGTATCGCCGCGCAGGTTCTCGTCGGCATGCGACACGAACACGCCCACCGAACCCAGGGTCACCACCACCGTGCCGTTGCCGACCAGCTTGCGGCACAGCGCGTGCAGGCTGGCGCCATCCAGCGCGGCGACGTCGTTGGCATCCACGCGCTCACCGACATGACGGCCGAGCAGGGCGGCGAACTCGGTCTCGTTCGGGGTGATCACATCGGCCAGCTTGAGCAGGCCGATGGTGGAGGGGGCATCGGCCGGTGCGGTGTTGAGCACCGTGGTGACGCCGGCCTCGCGGGCCGTGGCCAGTGCCGCTTCGATGGTCTGCACCGGCGATTCCAGCTGCACCAGCACCACCTTGGCGCCGGTCAGCAGCGCCTGCTGCTGTTGCAGGAAGTCGGTGCTCAGCGCGGCGTTGGCACCCGGGCCGATCACGATGGTGTTGCGGCCGCGCGCGTCCACATAGATGCCGGCGGTGCCGGTCGGTTCGCTGCTGGCCTCGGCGATCAGACCGAAGCCGTCCTGCGCGGCCAGCTCACGGGCGGTGGCGCCACCGGCGTCGTCGCCCAGCGCGCACACGAAGTGGGTGTCGGCACCGGCGCGGCAGGCCGCCACGGCCTGGTTGAAGCCCTTGCCACCGGGGCCGGTGCTGTAACGGCCGGCAATGGTCGCACCCGGTGCCGGCAGCGACTCGCACCGCCACACGTGATCGACATTGAAGGAACCGACGACAACGACACTGCTGCTCATAGGGAATCTTTTCTCAACCAAGGGTTCAACTGAAGTGCGTCAGCACGCCGGCGATGGTCGCCGTCATGAAGGTGGCAATGGTACCGCCCAGCACGGCGCGCAGGCCGAACTTGGCCAGGTCGTGGCGACGTTCCGGGGCCAGCCCGCCGATGCCGCCGATCTGGATCGCGATCGAGCTGAAGTTGGCGAAGCCGCACAGCGCGTAGGTAGCGATCAGGCGACCTTCCTCGGACAGGCTCACGCCGGCGATCTGGCCGTTCACGATCTGCGACAGCTCGGTGTAGGCCACGAACTCGTTGATCACGACCTTCTGGCCGATCAGCGAACCGACGGTGGTGGCATCGGCCCACGGGGTGCCGATCACCCAGGCGATCGGGGCCAGTACGTAACCGAAGATGGTCGACAGGTTGGTCGGCTTGCCGATGGCAGCGGCCAGGCCGGTCACATCGCCAATCCAGGTAAGCGGTGCGTTCAACAGCGCGATCAGAGCGATGAAGGCCAGCAGCATCGCACCGATGTTCAGCGCCAGCTTCAGGCCGTCACCGGCGCCGGCAGCGGCCGCGTCGATGATGTTGCTGGAGGTCTTTTCGACTTCCATCTTCACCGTGCCGCGGGTCAGCGGGGTGCCGGTTTCCGGGATCAGCAGCTTGGCCACGACCAGGGTGGCCGGGGCCGCCATGATGCTGGCCGCCAGCAGGTGCTTGGCATAGAAGGCCTGCTGCGCCGGATCACCGCCGCCGAGCATGCCCACGTAGGCCGCCAGCACGCCACCGGCGATGTGTGCCATGCCGCCGATCATCATGGTCAGCAGCTCGGACTGGGTCATCCTGGCGATGTACGGGCGCACGGTCAGCGGCGCCTCGGTCTGGCCGATGAAGACGCTGGCGCAGACGCTGGTGGTTTCCGCGCCGGACACGCGCATCACCTTGGTGATCGACCACGCCATCACGCGCACAATCGCCTGCATGACGTTGAGGTGGTACATCACCCCCATCAGTGCAGAGAAGAAGATGATGGTCGGCAACACCTGGAAGGCAAAGATGAAGCCGTAATTCTTGGTGTCCATCAACGAGCCGAAGATGAAGCCCGAGCCCTCGTTGACGTAGCTGAGGATCTTGACGAAGCCCTTGCCCAGCGCGTCGAACACGTCGCGCCCGCCCGGCACCAGGATCACCAGCGCCGCAAAGGCGATCTGCAGGGTGATACCGGTGGCAACCAGCTTCCAGTCAACCGCGCGCTTGTTATTGGAAAACAACCAGGTGATGCCGATCAGCACCGCCAACCCGAACAGGCCGAAGCCGATCCTGCCCAAACCTTCGACCATGTGAGTGACTCCCCTGGGGCGTCGCGAAAAACGGGAAGCCTAGTGCAGGGCAGGGGCCGGGGCAAGAAAAAGCAGCGTGTGCGCGGCCATCGGTGCCGATCAGGCCAGCAACGGCAAGGGCTTGCGGCTGGCGGCGGCAGGTAGAATGGGGTTTGATCCCGGCCCGGATGCGGGCCCGCAGCAGGAGATTCGCATGCAATACCGTCGCCTGGGCTCCACCGGCCTGCCGATTTCCGCCTTGTCCTTCGGCGCCTGGGTGACCTTCGGCGATCAGGTTCCGCGCGATGAGGCCCGCAACCTGGTGGCCGCCGCCTGGGATCATGGCGTCAATTTCTTCGACAACGCCGAGGGCTATGCCAACGGCCGTGCCGAACAGGTCATGGGGGACGTGATCACCGACCTGCGCCTGCCGCGCGACGGCTTCTGCGTGTCCAGCAAGGTGTTCTTCGGCAGCGCCAAGGACCCGCGACCGACCCAGCGCGGACTGTCGCGCAAGCACGTGACCGACGCCTGCCACGCTGCACTCAAGCGCCTGCGGGTGGACTACCTGGACCTTTATTACTGCCACCGCCCGGATCCGGACGCGCCGATCGCCGAGACCGTGCACGCCATGGATACCCTGGTACGGCAGGGCAAGATCCTTTACTGGGGCACCTCGGAGTGGTCGGCGGCGCAGATCCAGCAGGCGCTGGACATCGCCGAGGCGCGCAACCTGCAGGGCCCGTCGATGGAGCAGCCGCAGTACAACCTGCTGCACCGCGAGCGGGTCGAGGTCGAGTACGCGCCGCTGTATGCCGGTGCCGGCCTGGGCACCACCATCTTCTCGCCGCTGGCCTCGGGCCTGCTCACCGGCAAGTACGACCAGGGCATCCCGGCCGATGCAAGGCTGGGGCGCGAAGGCATGGAGTGGTTGCAGGACCTGGTGCTGGGGGCCGACGCCGGGGCCCGCCTGGGTCAGGTGCGCCGTTTCAGCGAAGTCGCGCGCGCGCTGGGCCAGGCCCCGGCCACGCTGGCGATTGCCTGGTGCCTGCGCAACCCGAATGTCTCCAGCGTGATCCTCGGCGCCAGCCGGGTCAGCCAGCTGCTGCAGAACCTGCAGGCACTGGACGTGCTGGAGCAGGTCGACGCCGCCGGCTGGGCCCAGGTCGAAGCCGTCTTCGCCTGAGAGCCCTTTGCGGAGTCGAGCCATGCTCGACTCCGCGCGCAGCGCGGGCGTTTCCTGGCGACGGCGCCAAGAGCAGTCGAGCGTGGCTCGACTCTACAAAGGTGTCGCACCCAATCTTATGATTGATGATGTCTATCGAATTTCCGAATTCGATCATTAATCTCATCAATGAAATTGAGAATGGTTGTTGATTGTCAACTGAGAATCATTATCATTTAACTCGTCCCTCGCACGAGTCCAGATGCTCATGAATGCTCAACCTGTACTGCTGCGCCCCGAAACGCTGACGCTCCGCGATCGACCGGTCCGCGTCGTTCCGCCGGAAGAGGTCATCGACAGCGAAGCCCTGCTCAAGGGCCGTCGTGAAATCCTGATCCAGCACGGCGACCGCTTCTATCGCCTGCGGCACACCAGCAACGACAAGCTGATCCTGACCAAGTAATCGCGGCCTGGTCGCCCGCCTCCCTCCCTCCTGCCGGCAGCGCCGACAGGGTGGGCGACCCGTCCGCTCCTGCTCTCTCCCCCTCGGTCTACCGCGTGCACCTTCCGGGTGTGCCGGTAACCGGGGGTTCCCCTGCCTGACCAAACGAACCCGATGACCCGCCATTCCGCCCTTTGCCTTGCTGTCTGGATGGCGCTGCCGCTGTCCGCCCACGCTGCTGCCACTGCCGCACCCGATGCGCGCGAATTCGATCGGGTGCAGGTCACCGCCACCCGCACCGAGCGGGCCGTGAGCGACGTGGCGGCCACCGTGGACGTCATCGACCGTGAGCAGATGGACCGGCACCTGGTGCAGGACATCAAGGATCTGGTGCGCTACGAACCGGGCCTGTCGGTCACCCGCAGCGCGACCCGCTTCGGCCTGGATGGTTTCCGCATCCGTGGCCTGGACGGCAACCGCGTGCGCATCCAGACCGACGGCATCGTCATGCCGACCCGGTTCGACATCGGTTCGTTCGCCAGTTCCAACCGCAACTTCACCGACCTCGATACGCTCAAGCGCGTCGAGATCGTGCGTGGCCCGGCCAGCTCGCTGTACGGCTCCGATGCACTCGGCGGCGTGGTCGCGTTCGTGACCAAGGACCCGGCCGACTACCTCAAGGACGGCAAGAACAGCTACTTCGGCCTGAAGTTCGGCTACGACGGTGAGTGGAAGGGCCTGCTTGGCGGTGCCACGGCGGCCTTTGGTGGTGACCATTGGAGCGGCCTGGTCAACGTCAACCACCACCAGGGTCAGGAAACCGACAACAAGGGCACGGTGCGCAGCGACAACGACACCCGCACGGCGTCCAATCCGCAGGATCGCGACGGCCGCAGCCTGCTCAGCAAGCTGGTCTATGCACCGAGCGAGGACCAGCGCTTCCGCCTGACCGTGGAAGGCAACGAAGACACCACCGATACCAATGTGCTGTCGGCGATTGCCAGTGTTGCGCCGCGTCCCGGCGCGATGGCTGCCGCAACTGGCATGAAGTCCCACGACACCCAGAAGCGCAACCGCGTGTCCTTCGCCCACGAAATGGATGCGCTGGACCAGCCGTTCGCCGACAGCCTGCACTGGCAGGTGTACGCGCAGAACAGCGAAACCCGGCAGCAGACCGACGAAACGCGCACCGACGGCACCCGCCGCCACCGCGTGTTCTCCTTCGACCAGCATGCCTATGGCCTGCAGGCGCAGTTCAACAAGGCGTTCACCACCGGCAGCGTCGAGCACGCAGTGACCTACGGTTTCGAAGGCACCCGTACCGAGATCCGCCAGAAGCGCGACGGCTACCAGGTCAGCAAGGCGGGCGTGGTCAGCAACACGGTGTTGCCGGACACCTTCCCGGTGCGTGACTTCCCGATCAGCAAGACCACCGAGCTGGGCCTGTATGCACAGGATGAGATGCGCTTTGCCGATGGCAGGCTGTCGCTGGTGCCGGGCGTGCGCGTGGACCGCTACGAGCTGAAGCCGGAAGTGGACAGCATCTTCGCCGAAGACAACCCGACCACGGCCGTGGCGCAGCTGAAGAAGACCAGCGTGTCGCCGAAGCTGGGCATGGTCTGGCGCTTTACCGACCAGTGGTCGTTGTTCGCCGGTTATGCGCGTGGCTTCCGATCGCCGCCGTACAACGACGTCAACATCGGCCTGACCAATGTCGCCTTCCGCTATACCGCCATCGCCAATCCGGACCTGAAGCCCGAAACCAGCGACGGCTACGAACTGGGCCTGCGCTTCATCGCGCCGGCGGCGTACGTCAGCGTCAGCGGCTACTACAACGACTACAAGGATTTCATCCAGTCCAACGTCGATACCGGCCGCAACGCACAGGGTTTGACCGTGTTCCAGTCGCAGAACATCGCCGAAGCACGCATCTATGGCGCGGAAATGAAGGCCGGCATCGAGTTCGGCGAGCTCAGCCCGGCGCTGAAGGGCTGGGCGCTGCGCAGTGCGTTGGCATGGTCGCGTGGTGACAACCGGACCGATGACGAACCGCTGGCCTCGGTCGATCCGCTTCGCGGCACGCTGGGCCTGATGTACGACACCGATACCTGGGGCGTCGAACTGGCCGGCACCTTCGTACAGCGCAAGAAGCGCCTGCCGCCGCCTGCCGCGCAGACCAATCCGAACGCACCGGCGCCGTTCGTCTACCAGCCGGCCGGCTACGGCGTGCTCGACCTGATGGCGCACTGGAACTTCGCACCGGGTGCCACCTTCAATGTCGGCGTGTTCAACCTGGCCGACAAGCGCTACATCGAATGGTCGTCGATCACCCCGAGCCTGATCACCAATCGCGCACTGAGCGATCGTTTCAGCAGCCCGGGCCGCACCTTCTCCGCCAGCCTTGCCGTTTCCTGGTGACCTCATGAGCCGAGCACTGTCCGCACGCAGGAATGACTCCATCGCCGCGCCGCACAGCGCGGCCTGGCCGACCCCGGCACAGCTGGCCACGCTCGGCACCGTGTTGTGCCTGTACCACGCTGACGGCAACGAGCTGGGTGGCTGGCGCCAGGCCGTACGCGTGCACGCCTGCCAGGGCGTGGACAGCGAGGGCCTGCGCGAAAGCCTGTGCTTCCTCGATGGCCGCGGCCGCTGCGTGTGGCGTCTGTACCTGCTACCGGACAGCGATTTCCTGGCCTGGGACCGGCTGGTGGCCGCGTTGCCGCCGGGACCGGAACACGACAGCGATGGCAGCGTCGGCGAACGACTGTGGCGGCGCCTGGCCGGCCATCTCGGCGGCCAGCGCTGGCGCCTGTGCGCGCTGCGCCTGCACGCCGCCGACGACGGGCGCACCCTGGCGGCCAGCCTGTCGACCCTGTCCTCGCTGGGCGCGGCCACCGCCCGCCGCATCGCACGCCTGGAAGGTGCTGAAGGCGAACTGGTGATCGACGACTGTTGTTGTGCCGACGCCGCCCGGCGCCCGGCGCCACGGATTCCCGGCGACCTGCCGCTGATCCGCCTGTGACCATCTCCTGATGGAACGCCCGTTGGCCACGGATGGCCCCTCAATGAATCTGCACCCCCGAAGGAAGACCCCGATGAAGCTCCAGACAGCCAGCGCCATGCTGCTGCTCGCCGCCAGCGGCGTGGCCAGCGCGCAGCCCTCCGATATCGCCCGCGACCACGACAGCATCCTTGCCATGCAGGGTGAGTACACCGTGGACTTCGCGTTCGACGAGACCGTGCTGCTGAAGCCGGGCTACGAGCGTGCACCGGCGATGCGCAGCGGTGGCAACGAAGTGGTCATCGTGGTCGAGGACACGCCGAAGCGCATCGTGCTGCAGCACCTGCTGCTGGACGAGAAGAGCGGCCACATCACCAAGCACTGGCGCCAGGACTGGGTGTACGAGGCACCGAACCGTTTCGAGTTCAGTGCCGACCAGACCTGGAAGGTGCGCAGCATTCCGGCGGCGGTGAACCAGGGCGCGTGGACCCAGTGCGTGTACGAAGTGAGCGACGCACCGCGCTACTGCGGCACCGGCACCTGGACCTACACCAACAACGTGCCGAGCTGGACCAGCGACCTGAGCTGGCGCCCGCTGCCGCGCCGTGAGTACACCAAGCGCAGCGACTACAACGCGCTGGCCGTGATCAACCGCCACACGCTGACCCCGAACGGCTGGACCCACGAACAGTTCAACACCAAGGTGCAGCGCAACGCCGACGGCAGCCAGGTGGAGATCGCACGCGAGTTTGGCTTCAACGACTACGTGAAGACCACCGAGATCGACTTCACCCCGGCGCGCAACTACTGGAAGGCCACCGCTGGGTACTGGGCCAAGGTGCGCCAGCGCTGGGACGGCTTCCTCGGCCAGGCCCCGGGCGTGCACCTGAAGACCAGGATCGACGGCATGGCGATGATCATCCCGCTGTTCACCCAGGCCGAAGAGATCCAGGCCGGCAAGAAGGTGAAGGACACGCAGATCGACGACGTGTTCGCCAAGTACGTGGAAAAAGCCCAGTAGATCCACGCCATGCGTGGATGTGCTTGTTCCTCGAACACTGGCAACGCCGTCATGTGCTCTTGGTAGGTGCCGAGCTTGCTCGGCACGCGCCCCGGTCCGGCGCCGCCTCAGGCCTCGCGCAGGGCCAGTGCCGGTGGCGTATGCAGGATCGCCCGCGTACCCCACCAGCCGGCCAGCAGGCTCAACCCGATACCGGCCACGCCGCCGATCAGCAGGCCCGGCCACGGCGGCAGCAACGGCAGCTCGAACACCTTCTGCGAGACCGCCACACCGATGGCGGCCGCCGCCCCCACCGCCAGCAACGCGGCCAGGGTGCCCAGCGCGCCGAATTCCACCAGCACCGCGCCGCGCAGCTGCCGCCGGGTCGCGCCCAGCGTGCGCAGCACCGCGCTGTCGTAGCGACGCTCGCCCGCCGTGGCCTGCAGCGCGGCCAGCAGCACCAGTACGCCGGCCAGCAGGCTGAACACCATCACCAGCTGCACCGCCTGTGCCACCCGTTCCATCACATCGCGCACCTGCGAGATCACCGCATCCACGTCCAGCAGCGACAGGTTGGGCTGCGCGCGTACCAGCTCGCCCAGTCCGGCTGCCTTGCCGGCCGGCAGATGGAACGCCGACAGCAGGTTGTGCGGGGTGTCGCCCACCGCATTCGGGTTCAGCAGCACGAAGAAGTTCGGCCGGAAGGTGTTCCAGTCCGCCTTGCGCACGCTGGTGACGGTGAATTCGCGTTCCTGCTCGCCCACTGCAATGGTGATGCGGTCGCCGGGATACACGCCGTAGCGTTTGGCCCAGCCGATCTCCACCGAGGCTTCCGGCGCGGTGCTGTCGGCCTTCCAGAACGTGCCATTGACCAGCGTATTGGCCGGCGGGAAGGTGCTGCGCCAGCTGAAGTTCAACGGCCGGTTCTCGTCATCGTCATCGCGCTGGCCGCCCTGCGCCGGTTGCCCGTCCTGTCCGGGCTCGCGATCCACGCGCAGCGGCGGCTTGCCGTTGATCGCGATCAGGCGGCCGGTGGCCATCGGTTCGATGCTGGCGTCGTTGGCGCCCAGCCCGCGCAGCGCTGCCAGCACGCTGTCGCGTTGCTCGGGCTGGATGTTGATCAGGAAGTAGTTCGGTGTATCCGCAGGCAACCGCTCGCGCCACTGCTGCAGCAGGCCGGGACCGGTCACTGCCAGCAACAGCAGCGCGCACAGCGACAGTGACAAGCCCACCAGCTGCATCACCGCCAGCATCCGGCGCCGGGTCAGCGCCGCCAGGCCCAACCGCCAGTGGCCGTGCAGGCGATGCTGCAGGCCGCGCATCAACTGCAGCAGCACGAAACCGACCACGCCGGCCGCCACCGCCAGCCCGCCCAGGCCCCCCAGCACCCACAAGGCCAGCTTGAGGTCGCCGGTGACCTGCACCGCCAGCACCAGGCTGGCCCCCAGCGCGGCCACATAGGCCAGCAGCGAGGCCGGTGGCAGCGTGGCGAAGGAACGGTTGAGTACGCGCATTGGCGGCACCCCGCGCAGGCGCAGCAGCGGTGGCAGGCCGAAGCCGAACAGCAGCAACAGACCGATGCCGGCACCGGTCAGCGCCGGCATTGCCTCCGGCAGTGGCAGGCGCTGCGGCACCAGGCTGCCCAGCACCTGTACCAGCCCTTCCTGGGCGGCCATGCCCAGGCCGATGCCAAGCGCACAGGCCGGTACTGCCAGCATCAGCAGCTGCAGTGCCAGGCCGAGCAGGATGTCGCGCTGGCGCGCACCGAGGCAGCGCAGGATCGCCACCTGGTCGATGCGGCGCAGGGCGAAGCGGTTGGCCGCCAATGCGGTGGCCACGCCCGCCAGCAGCACCGCCAGCAGCGCGCTCAGGCCGAGGAAGCGGCCGGCCAGGTCGAAGGCCTGGCGCACGCCGCGCTGGGTGTCATCCACGCTCAGCAGGCGCAGGCCCTTCACCTGTGGCAGCAGCCACTCGCGCAGGGACGCGATCTGCCCCGCCGGTCCCGCAAACATCAGCCGGTAGTTGATGCGGCTGCCGGGGCCGAGCAGGCCGGTGCCTTCCACATCAGCACGGTTGACCAGCAGGGTGGGGGATAGGGTCAACAGGTCGCCACCGGCATCCGGCTCGGCCTCGATGATGCCGGCAATACGCAGCGTGCCGGCGCCGAATTCGAGGTCATCGCCGGTCTTCAGCCCCAGCCCCTGCAGCAGGCGCGGGTCGGCATAGGCCTGGCCCTTGGGGGGCATGCCGGCCTCGGCGATCAGGGCGCCGCCAGGTGTGGCACGCACCCGCAGCGTGCCGCGCAGTGGATAGCCCGCCTGCACCGCCTTGATGCTGGCCATTTGGCTGGCATCACCGTTGAACAGCACGCTGCCGAAGCTGGCGATGCGGGTGAAGGCCAGTCCACGCCGCTGCGCCTCGTCGGCGAACGCCTGCGGCGGGTCATCGCGCCCGGCAATGCCGAGGTCACCGCCGAGCATTTCCGCTGCGCTGCCGGTCAGCGCCAGGTTGACCCGGTTCACCAGCGTGCCGACTGCGGTCATCACTGCCACGCCCAGCACCAGTGCGGCGAACACGGTCAGCAGGTCGCCGGCCAGCGCCTCGCGGCGCAGCGCGCGCCACGCGTGCCGCAGCAGGTTCATGCCTGCGCCCCACGCTCGACCGGCAGCAGGCGGCCGTTGTCGATGCGGTGGATGTACTGGCAACGCTGGGCCAGACGCAGGTCGTGGGTGACCAGCACCAGCGTGGTGCCGCTGCTCGCGTTGAGTTCGAACAGCAGGTCGCTGATGTGCTGGCCGGTGGCGTGGTCCAGCGAGCCGGTCGGTTCGTCGGCGAACAGGATGCGTGGGCGGGTGACGAAGGCGCGCGCCAGTGCCACGCGCTGCTGCTCGCCGCCGGACAGCTGGCGCGGGTAGTGGCGAGCGCGATGGGCCAGGCCGACCTGGGCCAGCACTTCATCGACCCGTACGCGGTCCTCGCGCCCGGCCAGCTCCAGTGGCAGCGCCACGTTCTCGGCGGCGGTCAGCGCCGGCAGCAGGTGGAAGCTCTGGAAGACGAAACCGACCTCGCGTGCGCGCAGCTGGGCACGTGCTTCCTCATCCAGTGCCGCCAGATCCTGCCCGGCGAGGCCTATGCGGCCGCGGCTGGGCAGGTCCAGCCCGGCCAGCAGGCCGAGCAGGGTGGTCTTGCCGGAACCGGAGGCGCCGACGATGGCCGCGCTGGTGCCTTCATGGACGGTCAGGGTGATGTTGTCCAGTATGTGGACTTCACCCTCCGGGCCCTGCACGGATTTGCCGACCTGGTCGACGGCGATGGCAACGGACGCGCTGCGGGGGGACAGGCTGTCGATGAGGAGACTCCAATGCGCAAGACGGGATGGAGCCGGCGAGCCGGCGTGATGATGGTGCTGCTGCTAGGGTTCCTGCTGCTGCCCGGGCTGGCCTGTGCCAAAGGTCCGGCCGGCACCGTGCTGGTCCTGGGCGACAGCCTCAGTGCAGCCCACAATATCCCCGTCGACGCCGGCTGGGTCAGCCTGCTGCAGCAGCGGGTCAGGCAGCAGTCGAAAACCCCGGCACGCATCGTCAACGCCAGCATGAGCGGGGAAACCACCGCCGGCGCGCTGACCCGCCTGCCGGGCCTGCTGGCGAAGGAAAAACCGACCGTGGTGGTGATTGCCCTCGGCGGCAATGACGCGCTGCGCGGACTGACCCCGGCGCAGGTGCAGGGCAACCTGGAAAAGATGGTGCAGGCCAGCCAGAAGGGCGGTGCCAAGGTGCTGCTGCTGGGCATCGACGTGCCGCCCAACTACGGCCCGGCCTACCGCCAGCGCCTGGCCGCGGCCTACAAGGCGCTGGCCACGCAGTACAAGGTGCCGCTGCTGCCGTTCCTGCTGGAGGGCGTGGCCCTGCAGCCGGGCATGATGCAGGCCGATGGCCTGCACCCGACCGCACAGGCGCAGCCGAAGATGCTGGACAACGTCTGGCCGCTGCTGCGCCCTCTGCTCTGAACGATTTACTTCCCTCTTGACGGAACTTCACATCGCGTCCACCGTCGATCCGGCATGTTTCACAAAGCTGAAGTTAGAGGGAATCACATGCGTCAGACGAAGGAGACCTCCGGCTTGGTGCTGGTGGTCGAAGACAACCGCAACATCTCCGAGATGATCGGGGAATACCTGGAAGGTCGCGGCTTTGAAGTCGACTATGCACAGGACGGCCTGGATGGCTACCGCCTTGCGGCGGAAAACAGCTATGACGTCGTGGTGCTCGACTTGATGTTGCCGCGCCTGGATGGCATCGAAGTGTGCCGTCGCCTGCGCAACGATGCGCGCAAGTCCACCCCGGTGCTGATGCTCACGGCACGCGACACGCTGGACGACAAGCTCACCGGCCTCGGTTTCGGCGCCGATGACTACCTGACCAAGCCGTTCGCGATCCAGGAGCTGGAAGCCCGCCTGCGCGCGCTGATCCGCCGCGAACGTCGCCAGGTGGGGTCGGAAGTGCTGAAGGTCGCCGACCTGGTGCTCGATCCGGTCAGCATGCGTGCCACCCGTGCCGGTACCGAGCTGCAGCTGTCGCCGATCGGCCTGCGCCTGCTGACCATCCTGATGCGCGAATCGCCGCGCGTGGTCACCCGCCAGGAGATCGAACGCGAGATCTGGGGCAACGGCCTGCCGGATTCGGACACCCTGCGCAGCCATCTGTACAACCTGCGCAAGATCATCGACAAGCCGTTCGACCGTCCGCTGCTGCATACCGTGCAGAGTGCCGGCTACCGCATTGCCGACATCGCCCAGCCGATGGCCTGAGCAGGCCCGCGCCGGTGCAGCCGCAGGCCGGGCCGGGCTGCGGCCCGGCACAAGGGCAGGGGATGATCGTCCGGCAGTGCCGCCGGTCATCGCCCGTGCATCCCAACGGCGCGGTGCGCTGCCTATAATCGCAGCGCTCTGACCGGGACTCCGCAATGCCGCACGGCCTGCCGCGCAAGATCCGTATCGCTTTCATCCTGCAGGCAGTGCTGGCCAGCCTTGGCATCCTGCTCGGTGCGTGGCTGGTTTCGCTGGTGATCAAGCACAGCCTGGTCGGCGCCGCCCTGCGCGAGGAGGCGGCGTACTTCTGGACGCTGCACGAGGCCTCGCCGGTGCAGCCCCCGCCCAACACCCAGAACATCCGTGGCTACCTGCTGGAAAGCGGGCAGTCGGCCCTGTCGCTGCCGGCCAACCTGCGCAATCTGGAACCCGGCTTCCACGAACTGCCCAAGGACGACCAGCTGGTGCTGGTCGATGTGCGCCCGGCCGGCCGCCTGTACCTGGTGTTCCTGCGTTCGCGCGCGGAGATGCTGGCGTTCTGGTTCGGCATCGTGCCGGTGCTGCTGACCCTGCTGGCGGTGTATGGCGCCAGCTGGGTGACCTATCGGGCCTCCAAGCGCCTGGTGTCGCCGGTGAACTGGCTGGCGCGGCGCGTCTCACGCTGGGACCCGGGCCACCCGGAGGCAGCCGACCTGGAACCGAACAAGCTGCCGGCGGACATGCAGGGCGAGACCCGGCAGCTGGCGGCCGCACTGCATTCGCTGGCCAACCGGGTCAGCGCGCATGTGGCGCGCGAGCGCAATTTCACCCGCGACGCCAGCCATGAACTGCGCACACCGCTGACCGTCATCCGCGTCGCCAGCGACATGGCACTGGGCGATGACAGCCTGGAGCCGCGCCTGCGCCGCAGCCTGCAGCGCATCCAGCGTGCAGGCCGTGACATGGAGGCGGTGATCGATGCCTTCCTGATCCTGGCACGCGAGGCCGACGTCGAGCCCCAGGTCGAGCTGTTCGACGTCAACGACATCGTCCGCTATGAAGTGGACAACGCCAACGAACTGCTGGGTACGCGCCCGGTGTCGGTGCACCTGCACAGCGATGGCCCGGTGCAGCTGCATGCGCCGCCGCGGGTGCTGCAGGTGGTGGTCAGCAACCTGGTGCGCAACGCCTGCAGCTACACCGACGAAGGGCGCATCGACGTGCATGTGCACAACGACCGGGTAGTGGTGCGCGATACCGGCATCGGCATGTCGGCCGACGCGCTGTCGCGGGCCTTCGAGCCGTTCTACCGTGCCGAGCCGAGCCGTCCGCAGGGCACTGGCCTGGGCCTGTCGATCGTGCGCCGGCTGTGCGACCGCTTCGGCTGGAAGGTCAGCCTGGCCAGCGAGCCAGGCCAGGGCACCGAGGCCACGGTGATCTTCCGCTGAGGCGGCACCTGCTGCCTCGGTAGATGCCGACCTTGGTCGGCGCTTTCAACAGGAGTCACGCCGGTGCCCGATGCCAACCAAGGTTGGCATCGACCGGAAGGCGTGCGCGTGGCGCCTCTGCGGCGTCCGCAGTCCCTCAGTTGCAGTTGACCTTCGGCGCCAGTGCCTTGGTCCAGATGTCATAGCCGGCCGGTGTCATGTGCAGCATGTCCTCGCGGAACAGCGACGCATCCGGCTGGCCATCGGTGCCGAGCATGGGTGTGTAGACGTCGGTGAAACCGGTATCGGGCAGCTTGGCCAGGGCGGCCTTGATCAGCGCGTTGGCCTCGTTGATCGCCGGCAGCAGATGCGCACGCGACGGGCTCGGCTTGATCGACAGGTACTCGACCCTGGTCTTCGGCAGGTCGCGATGCACGCGCTGCACGAAGGCAACCACATCGTCACGCACCTGCACGGCGCTGCGGCCGCTGTTGAGGTCGTTGTCACCGGCGTAGAAGAACACCTTGCACGGCGCATACGGCACCACGATGCGGTCGGCATACCAGGTGCTGTCGCGCACTTCCGAACCGCCGAAGCCGCGGTTGAACACCGGCTGGCCGGGGAAGTCGGCTGCCAGGCCTTCCCACATGCGGATCGAGGAGCTGCCGATGAACTCGATGCCGCCCCGTGGCGGCGGGTTGGCCTGGTCGGCGCTGGCGAAGCGGGCCATGTCGTCGGCCCAGGCCACGTTGGAGACCTGCTCGGGCACGCGCGGCGGCTTGGCCGGGCTCAGCGCCTGGGCCAGGGGGGCGACGGTCAGCAGGCCCAGCATCAGCAGGCAGGTACGGCGACGGGACATCAGGCGCTCCAGCAGGGAAGGGGAAAGCCATCATAGAAGCTGGGGCGGGCCGGGGCTTGCCCTAGGCAGTCCATTCACCGGGCCGGTGCCGGGATGCGGCTGGCGGCCTTGTGGCAAAATGGCGGCCATCTGCCTATCCCTGTGCACCCATGATTCCCTGCCGTGCGTCTGAGCGGTCGCTGCGCCGCGCCCCTGTTACTGGATGTTCCACCCGTGGCTGATCAGTTTGGCCATCTGCCCCGCGGCCCGCGCCGCATCGTCCAGGCCGCCCGCTGGTCCTGGCAGGGCCTGCGCGCCGCCTGGCTGCACGAGTCCTCGTTCCGGCTGGAGGTCTACCTGCTGATCCTGCTGACCCCGGTCGCGATCTGGCTGGGCCAGACCCCGGTCGAGCGCGCGCTGCTGATCGGCTCGATGCTGCTGGTGCTGGCGATGGAACTGGCCAACTCGGCCATCGAAGCGGTGATCGAACGTTACGGCAGCGAGATCCATGAACTGGCCGGCCGCGCCAAGGACATGGGCTCGGCGGCGGTCTTCGTGCTGATGATGAACGTGCTTCTGTGCTGGGCGCTGGTCGTGGTCCCGCATGCAATGGCCGGCAATTACGGCTGATCCCCATTCCCCCACTGCCCTGAAGAGTTTCCATGTCCTTTGAGTTCCTCGCCGACCCCAATGCCTGGGTGACCCTGTTCACCCTGAGCGCACTGGAAATCGTGCTCGGCATCGACAACCTGGTGTTCATTTCCATCGCCGTCAGCAAGCTGCCCGAAGAGCGCCGCCCGTTCGCGCGCAAGCTCGGCATCGCGGTGGCCTGCATCACCCGTATTGGCCTGCTGGTGTCGCTGGCGTATCTGGCACATATGGCGGCCAACCTGTTCACGGTGGCCGGCATGGGCATCTCCATCCGTGACCTGGTGCTGATCGTCGGCGGCCTGTTCCTGATCATCAAGGGCTGCATGGAGATCAAGGAACTGATCAGCGGTGGCGAGGACGAAGACCCCAGCACCACCAAGGCCTCGGCCGTGTTCGGCTACGTGATCGCGCAGATCGCGGTGATCGACATCGTGTTCTCGCTGGACTCGGTGATCACCGCCGTCGGCATCGCCGACCACATCCCAGTGATGGTGGCCGCCATCCTGCTGTCGGTGCTGGTGATGCTGCTGGCCGCCAACCCGCTGGGCCGCTTCATCGATGCCAACCCGACCGTGAAGATGCTGGCCCTGGCCTTCATCCTGATGATCGGCGCGGTGCTGATCCTGGACGGCCTGGACGTGCACGTGCCCAAGCCCTACATCTACGCCGCGATGGGCTTCTCGGTGCTGGTCGAGTGGCTGAACCTGCTGATGCGCCGTCGCGCCCGCGAGCACAACGTGCCGGGTGCCGGTAACTGGTAACCGCGCCACTGGCGTGTGTGTCCCTCGGAACCCCCGGCATGCCGGGGGTTCTGCGTTGTGGGGGCTCGGCTTCACTATCGCGCTGCGTTTTTTGTACTTGTAGCGGGTTTCCGGGCCCCACTTGTGAACCTGGATCAACAGTGTTTTCCCGGGGCGAGGCTTAATCCGGCACAGCAAAGCGCGCAGGCTACGCACTCCCGAATCCCGCCCCCAGGACCCCCCATGAATTCCAGAGCCGCCTTGCTGGCGCTTGCCGTCGGCGCCTTCGCCATCGGAACCACCGAGTTTGCGCCGATGGGCCTGCTGCCGGTCATCGCCGACGGCGTGGGCGTCGGCATTCCCACTGCCGGCATGCTGATCACCGCCTATGCCGTCGGCGTGATGCTGGGTGCCCCGGTGATGACCCTGCTGATGGGCCGTTTCGGCAAGCGCACCGCGCTGATGTTGCTGATGTCGATCTTCGTGGTCGGCAATCTGCTCTCGGCACTGGCCCCGAACTACGGCCTGCTGTTGCTGTCGCGTCTGGTCACCAGCCTCAATCACGGTGCCTTCTTCGGCATCGGTGCAGTGGTCGCCGCCAGCCTGGTACCGAAGGAAAAGCAGGCTGCAGCCGTGGCCACCATGTTCATGGGCCTGACCATCGCCAACATTGGTGGTGTGCCGCTGGCAACCTGGGTGGGCCAGCAGCTGGGCTGGCGCCTGTCCTTCGCCGGGACTGCGGTGCTGGGCCTGGTCGCGATCACCGCGCTGGGCTTCGCGCTGCCGGCGTCCGCGCCGGGACCGCGCCCGGACGTGCGCCGTGAACTGAAGGCGATCCTGCAACCGCAGGTGCTGCTGGCGATGGCCACCACCGTGCTTGGCGCCGGTGCGATGTTCACCCTCTATACCTACGTCGCACCGGTACTGACCGAGTTGACCGGCGCCTCCAACGCCTTCATCGCGATGTCGCTGGCCCTGATCGGCATCGGCTTCACCTTCGGCAACGGCATCGGCGGGCGCATGGCTGACTGGTCGCTGGATGGCGCCACGCGCATCCTGCTGGCGGTCCTGGCCGTGCTGATGTTCGTGCTGCCGTTGGCCTTCATGCACCACGCCACCGCGGCGCTGGGTGTACTGCTGTTCGGTGCGGCGACGTTCGCCATCGTGCCGCCGCTGCAGATCCGGGTGATGCAGGCGGCCAGCGAGGCGCCGGGGCTGGCGTCATCGATCAACGTGGGCGCGTTCAACCTGGGCAATGCGCTGGGGGCTGCGCTGGGCGGGGCAGTGATCAGCCTGGGCCTGGGCTATGCGGCCATTCCGGTGGCCGGTGGCCTGCTGGCGGCCACGGGGTTGCTGCTGGCATGGCTGGGGCGTCCGCGCACTGCGGTGGCTGAGGCCTGCTGAGGGGTGTTGGATTCCGGCAGGGCTGCGCCCTGCACCCGCAGAGGCAACGTCAAAAGCTGGGCTACTGAGGGATGGCGGGGCGGGTCCGGTGGCGGGGGACGCCGTAAACCCGTCCCTGGGGGCTTGGCCGCGGCATCCATGCCGCGGACACCCCCGCCACCGGACCCACCCCGCCTTCGACAGTCTTCCGCGATCTGTCGGAATGCGTTCTGCGCTGCTGTTGGTAGGTGTCGATCTTGGTCGACACGGTAGATCCACGCCATGCGTGGATGGCAGACACCAGGAATGTCTGAAGGGTCGGCTTTTGCCTTTGGCTTTTCTTTTGATCTTCCCGCGGTGCGCAGAAAACTGTCCATGGCCGGGAGGGTGGGGCGGCTGGGGGCGTGAGCGCCATGGGCCCGAGGCATGCCACGGGCGGGTTGGGCAGGATGCCCAACCCCGGTCTTGCCGTGTGCGCAGGACAGCGCACACGAGCAAGCGGCGACCGAGCTTACATGGACGTACTTGCAGCGGCCCCCAGCCGACCCACCCTCCCGGCCCATCCCCGAGCTGGCTGGACCACACCGCGGAGGGGGCCGCGCCCGATGGCCGGTCTTTCACCCGAACCATGGCATGCTCGGTGCCCAGTCCACCCGGAACCTCCGCCATGCGCCTGTTCACCCGTGTCCTGCCCCTGATGCTGCTGGCCTCGATGCTCTCCGGCTGTGGCTACAACGCCATCCAGCAGAAGGATGAAGCGGTCAAGGCCAGCTGGTCGGAGGTCATCAACCAGTACAAGCGCCGCGCCGACCTGGTGCCCAACCTGGTGCAGACCGTGAAGGGCTTCGCCAGCCAGGAAGAGCGCGTGCTGACCGAAGTCACCAATGCCCGTTCGCGTGTCGGCCAGATCAACGTCAATGCCGACGACGAAGCCTCGCTCAAGCAGTTCCAACAGGCCCAGGGCGAACTCGGCAGCGCCCTGTCGCGGCTGCTGGTGGTGACCGAGAACTATCCGGAGCTGAAGTCCAACCAGAACTTCCGCGACCTGCAGGCGCAGCTGGAAGGTACCGAGAACCGGGTCACCGTCGCCCGCGGCCGTTACATCCAGCAGGTGCAGGACTACAACACCTACATCCGCTCGTTCCCGCAGGTGATCACCGCCAAGCTCTTCGGCTACAAGACCAAGCCGAACTTCACCGTGGACAACGAAGCGCAGATTTCCAACGCACCGACGGTCGATTTCGGCAACGCGCCGCAGCAGCCGGCGCCGCAGCCGGGCCACTGACCGATGCGCCTGGCCACTGCGCTGCTGGCCCTGCTGCTGTGGCTGCCGCTGGCCTCGCAGGCGCAGCAGCTGGCGCCGGTTCCTGCGCTGGATTCGCCGGTGGTCGATACCACCGGCACGCTGGATGCCGCGCAGAAGCAGGCACTGGTGCAGCAGGCGATGGAACTGCAGCAGCGCAAGGGCAGCCAGCTGCAGGTGCTGGTGGTGCCCACCACCCAGCCGGAAGACATCGCGCAGTACACCACGCGCGTCTTCGACCAGTGGCAGATTGGCCGCAAGGGCGTGGATGACGGCGTGTTGCTGGTAGTGGCCAAGGACGACAGGCGCGTGCGCATCGAGCCGGGCTACGGTCTGGAAGGTGCGATTCCCGATGCCATCGCCAACCGGGTCATCCAGGAATACCTGGTGCCGCGCTTCCGCAGCGGCGACTACGCCGGTGGCATCACCGATGCCACGGCGGTGCTGGTCAAGTTGATCGACGGCGAAACGCTGCCGGCACCGGTCAGCGGCCATCGCGGGCGTGAGCCCAGCGGTGGCGGTGATACCTGGTTCCTGGCGCTGTTCATCGGTGTGTTCGCCGGCAGCATCCTGCGCGGCGTGTTCTCGCGCGTGCCGCGTCCGCTGCGTGGCCTGCTCGGCGGTGCCGGTGCAGCCCTGGCGGCGTTCCTGTTCACGTCCACGCTGCTGGCCAGTGGCCTGGCGGGCATCGTAGGCCTGATCGTGGCCATGCTCTCAGGACACCCGGGCCGCTTTGCCGGTGGTGGTGGCTGGGGCGGTGGCAGCTGGGGCGGGGGCGGCGGCTTCGGTGGCGGTGGAGGATTTGGCGGTGGCGGCGGCTGGGGAGGCGGTGGTGGCCGCTCCGGTGGTGGCGGTGCTTCGGGGGGCTGGTGATGATCCAACGACTGTGTCGTCATGTGTTTTCGCCGTCGGTACGGCGCGCGTTCCCGCCGGCCACCCTGCAGGCGATCACCGAGGCCATCGCGGCCGGTGAGCAGCGCCACGGCGGGCAGGTGATGTTCGCGGTGGAAGCGGACCTGCCGCTGGCCGCGCTGTGGCACAGGGTCACCCCACGCCAGGCCGCCGAGCATGCCTTCGCGCGCCTGCGCACCTGGGATACCACCCACAACAATGGCGTGCTGATCTACCTGCTGCTGGCCGACCACGCCATCGAGATCGTCGCCGACCGTGGCCTGCACGGCCGGGTCAGCCCGGCGCAGTGGCAGCGGGTCTGCACCCATCTGCGCGAGGGCCTGCGTGGTTCCCATCCGGTGGAAGCGCTGCAGGATGCCATCGACGAGGTCTCCAGCCTGATCGAAGGGCACTTTCCGGCCTCGACGCGGTCGAACGATGACGCGTTGCCGAACTCGCCCCAGCTCCTTGGTTGAGCCGGGGCGGCACTGGCCCGAGAATAGGCGTTCAACCGCAAGGCACCTTCCATGATCTATTTCCACGACATCGACCCCATCGCCCTCTCGCTGGGGCCGATCAAGGTGCACTGGTACGGCATCATGTACCTGCTCGGCTTCACCGCGGCCTGGCTGCTGGGCCGCGAGCGCATCGCCGCCGGTCGCCTGCCGGGCGTCGATGCCAACGGCTTCTCCGACCTGCTGTTCTACGCCATGCTCGGCGTGGTGCTGGGCGGGCGCATCGGCTACATGCTGTTCTACGCGCTGGGCGATTTCCTGCACAACCCGCTGCTGCTGTTCAAGGTCTGGGATGGCGGCATGAGCTTCCACGGCGGCCTGCTCGGCGTACTCGGTGCCTGCTGGTGGTGGTCGCGCAAGCACGCGCTGCACTTCTTCGACACCATGGATTTCATGGCGCCGCTGGTGCCGCTGGGCCTGGGCTTCGGCCGCATCGGCAACTTCATCGGCGCCGAGCTGTGGGGCAAGTACACCGACGGCACGTGGGGCGTGGTGTTCCCGTCCGGCCTGCCGGCGCCGCTGAACCAGCTGGACCACGCGACCCTGCAGACGCAGTTCGCGACCGGTGCGCTGAACCAGTTCGCGCGTCATCCGTCGCAGCTGTATGAAGCGTTCCTGGAAGGCCTGGTGATGTTCGTGGTGCTGTGGGCCGTGTCGGCCAAACCGCGCCACCGTTACCTGGTCGGCGGCCTGTTCGCGCTGATGTACGGCCTGTTCCGCTTCGCCGTGGAGTTCGTGCGCATGCCCGACAACGGTGTCTACGTGGCCTTCGACTGGCTGACCCGCGGCCAGATCCTCAGCCTGCCGCTGATCGCCTTCGGCCTGGTGCTGCTGGTGATGTCGCGCCGCGCGCCGGTACTGCAGCCGCAGCTGCCGGTGGCTGCCGAGGGCAAGGCATGAAGGCTTACCTGGACCTGCTCTCGCACGTGCTCGAGCACGGCGCCGAGAAGAGCGACCGCACCGGCACCGGTACCCGCAGCGTGTTCGGCTGGCAGATGCGTTTCAACCTGGCCGACGGCTTCCCGCTGGTCACCACCAAGAAACTGCACCTGCGCTCGATCATCCATGAGCTGCTGTGGTTCCTGAAGGGCGACACCAACATCGGCTACCTGAAGGACAACCAGGTGCGGATCTGGGACGAGTGGGCCGACGAGAACGGCGACCTCGGCCCGGTCTATGGCAAGCAGTGGCGCAGCTGGGCCACCGCCGATGGTCGCGAGATCGACCAGATGCAGTGGCTGGTGGACGAGATCAAGCGCAACCCCGATTCGCGCCGGCTGGTGGTCAGCGCCTGGAACGTAGGCGAGCTATCGCAGATGGCGCTGATGCCGTGCCACAACCTGTTCCAGTTCTATGTGGTGGACGGCAAGCTCAGCTGCCAGCTCTACCAGCGCAGCGGCGACATCTTCCTCGGCGTGCCGTTCAACATCGCCAGCTACGCGCTGCTGACCCACATGGTGGCGCAGGCCACCGGCCTGGGCGTGGGTGATTTCGTGCATACGCTGGGCGATGCGCACCTGTATTCGAACCACTTCGAGCAGGCGCGCGAGCAGCTGTCGCGTGAACCGCGCGCGCTGCCGAAGCTGTGGTTGAACCCGGAGGTGACCGACCTGTTCGGCTTCCAGTTCGACGACATCCGCATCGACGGCTACGATCCGCACCCGGCGATCAAGGCGCCGGTGGCGGTATGAGTTCCCGATTGATTTCCAGCGGCCTGCTGGCGCTGTGCGGCATGTTGCCGCTGGCCATGGTGCAGGCCGGACCGGCCGATGCGCTGTCGTTGGCCCGGCAGGTCAATGAGCAGATCGTGCACAAGCACATGCGCGAGGAAGTGCAGGCGTTCGCTGGGGCGTTCAACGGCAGCACGATGATGCCCCAGGATGTGCCGGAAGGCTGCCGGGCGCAGATGCGTGAGGCGGTAACCGGCATGTACACGGCGATGACCGAGCACCTGAAGGCGGGTGTCGAGGATCCGGCCTATCAGCGCATGCTCGAGCAGCAGCTTGCCACCGTCTATTCCAGTGACCAGTTGCAGGCATTTCTGGCACGTCGTGCCAGCACCGACACTGCTGCGTTGTCGGCAGACATCCTGTCAGGACCGGGCCTGAAGGATATCGAAGAGGCGCAGAAGCAGAAGATCCTCGATGGCCTGGATGAGCAGTCCACATCCAGCCCCGAGCTGGCAGCGGCGCTGCAGGCTGCCAGTGCCGCCAACGCTGCCTGCGAACGCCTGCAGATCGACGCCAGCTGAGGAGGTGGTAGCAATGAAGCTGTCGATGATCGTGGCGCTGGATCGCAACCGTGGTATCGGCCAAGGCAATGCCATGCCCTGGCACCTGCCGGATGATTTCAAGCACTTCAAGGCGCTCACCCTGGGCAAGCCGATCCTGATGGGGCGCAAGACGGCCGAGTCGATCGGCCGCGTGCTGCCGGGGCGGACCAACCTGGTGCTGACCCGCAGCGGCCAGGTGCCGTTCGAGGGCATGCGCGCGGTAGCGTCGCTGGATGAGGCGAAGACGATTGCCGAACGCGAGGGCGCCAGCGAGCTGTGCATCATCGGCGGCGGCGAGATCTTCCACCAGCTGCTGGACCAGGCCAGTGACCTGTACCTGACCTGGGTGGATGCCGAAGTCCCCGCCGATACCCATTTCCCCGAGGTGGATGCGCAGGACTGGCGGGAAGTGAGCAGCGAGCCGCACCCGGCCGACGAACGCCATGCCCACGCGTTCCGCTTCGTGCACTACGTGCGCCGCTGAAGATGGTTTCCTGTAGAGCCGAGCCATGCTCGGCTGCTGTTGCCGGACACATCCCGTAGCCGAGCATGGCTCGGCTCTACAGGATTGCCTACGGCATCCGGTAATGCCCGATGATGGCGTGCTGGAACAGCAGATTCTCTTCGCGCGTGCCGCGCGCGATGTTGTGCAGCACCAGCGGCGTGCCGTTGGCCAGCCTGCGGTCGGAGACGATGCCCACGTGCAGCAGGCCGTTGCCGTTGAGCTTCCAGGCGACGATGTCGCCGGCCGCGTAGTCGGCGGCGAGGGCCGTGATCGGCTGCTGCCAGCCCTGCCGTTCGAACCAGCGCATCAGGTTCGGTACGCGGCGATGATCGATGTTGCGATCCGGTCGTGACAGGCCCCAGATCGCCGGATAGGCACTGAAGTTGCCGCGCATGTCCTCATGCACACGGGCCTGCAGGTCCACGTCCAGGCTGCGCAGCGCGCGCACCACCACGTCGGTGCACACGCCGCGATCAACCGGGACATCTCCACCGGGATAGGCCAGCACCTGATAGGCAGGGTCGTAGCGGGTGGTGACGCCGATCTGCGCGCGCGCTGCAGCCACCAGTGGCGGCGAAGGCGCCTGCGGTTGCGATGGCGTGTGGCCGACGTTTCCGCCGCCGGTGGGGGACGGGGCCGAAGTTGGCTGGCAGCCGCTGGCCAGGGCCAGCGTCAGCAGCACCATCCATGGTGCCCAGCCGCGCCGCGTCATGCCTGCGGCGGAGGACTGCTGTTGCCGGGGCCCGCGGAGCCACCACCACCGCCACCACGGCGACGACGACGGCGCGGGCCGCGATTGCCCGGGGTGGCGGCCGGAGCGTTACCGCCGCCCTGTTCCTTGCCCTGCGCCGACGCAGCCGGGCGCTCGTGCGCCGGGCGCGCGGGCGGGCGGGCGTTGGGCACGGGGGCGGGTACATCGCGGCCTGGCACCTGCACCACGCGCAGTTCATCGGTATCGAGCTGGATAGCGGTGAGCTTGCCGCCCCAGACCGCGCCGGTGTCGATGGCGTGCACGCCCTGGGTGATGGTCAGGCCCAGCGCCGACCAGTGGCCGCAGACCACCTTCAGGTCGCGCTCGACCCGGCCCGGCACTTCGAACCAGGGATACAGCCCCTGTTCCTGCGTGCCCGGCGTGCCCTTGTCCTCGATGCCGATGCGTCCGCGCGGGGTGCAGTAGCGCATGCGGGTGAGCACGTTGATGATCGCGCGCGAGCGGTCGTAGCCGGACAGGTTGGGGGCCCAGCTCGGCTTGTCGCCGTACATGTTGCGGAACAACTTGCGGTAGCCGGCGCCGTGCAACTGTGCCTCGACTTCAGCCGCATGCTTCTCGGCCATCTGCGTGGTCCACTTCGGCGCCAGGCCGGCGTGCACCATCATCCAGCCCAGTTCGCGGTCCACGTGCACCAGCTTCTGCAGGCGCAGCCAGTCCAGCAGTTCGTCGCGGTCCTCGGCCTGCACGATGCGCAGCAGGTCCGGGTTGACCTTGCGCTGTTCCTCTTCGGTGCGGGCACCGACGGCCAGCAGCGAAAGGTCATGGTTGCCCAGCACCACCACGCTGTGCTCGCGCAGCGAATGCACCAGCCGCAGCGTTTCCAGCGACTGGCCCCCCCGGTTCACCAGGTCGCCGCAGAACCACAGGGTGTCCTGCGCCGGGTCGAAACGGATCTTTTCCAGCAGTCGCTGGGTGACGTCATAGCAGCCCTGCAGGTCGCCGATCGCCCACACACTCATCGTTCGGCCTCCGTGTCAGTGCAGGGTACGCGGGATGGCCAGCACGAAAGGTGCGACCGGCGCGGCAAATTCGGTGCCGTCGTCGGCGACCATGTCGTAGTGGCCCTGCATGGTCCCGTGATCGGTCCCCAGCATGACACCGGACGTGTAATGGAAGTCTTCACCGGGACGCAGGCGCGGCTGCTCGCCGATCACCCCGTCGCCGTCGACATGCTCGACGCGGCCGTTGGCATCGGTGATGCGCCAGTGGCGTGCGACCAGGCGCGCGGCAACACGTCCCTGGTTGTGGATGCGGATCGTGTAGGCGAACGCATAGCGCCCGTCTTCCGGCGCGGATTGATCGTCGAGGAAGCGCGGTGCGACTTCGACGGAGATGGCATAAACGTCAGCGTCTTCCATACCGGCAGTGTAATCAGGAGGCATTGGCCAAGGCGATGAATTCGGCCACGTCCAGCTGTTCGGCGCGGGCATCGGGACGCACGCCGGCGGCAACGAACTGTTCGGCGGACACCACGTTGTTCAGGGCGTTGCGCAGGGTCTTGCGGCGCTGCCCGAAGGCGGCCTTGACCACCTCGGCGAAACGCTTGTGGTCGTTGATGTTGATTGTGGCCGGGTCACGCGGCACCAGCCGCACCACGGCCGAATCGACCTTCGGCGGCGGCCGGAACGCGCCCGGCGGCACCACGAACAGCGAGGTCACCTGGCAGTAGGCCTGCAGCATCACGCTGAGCCGGCCGTACACCTTGCTGCCGGGGCCGGCGGCCATGCGGTCGACCACTTCCTTCTGCAGCATGAAGTGCATGTCGCGGATCACCGCGGCATGTTCCAGTGCATGGAACAGGATCGGCGAGGAGATGTTGTAGGGCAGGTTGCCGACCAGGCGGATCGGCTGGCCGGCAGCCAGCTCGGTGAAGTCCACGCGCAGCACGTCGCGGTGGACGATGGTCAGCTCGCCCAGCGGCTCGGCGGCGGCGGTCAGCGGCGCGATCAGGTCGCGGTCGAACTCGATCACCGTCAGTTTCGGATGCACGCGCAGCAGCGGCAGGGTGATCGCGCCCTGGCCGGGACCGATCTCGACCAGGCGGTCACCGTCTTTCGGGTTGACCGCCATCACGATCTTGTCGATGTAGTGGCGGTCGGCCAGGAAATGCTGGCCAAGCTGCTTCTTGGCCGGGGCGGTGAACACCGGGCCGGAGGGGGAATGCGGGGAATTCATGCGCTCAGTGTACGTTGCCGCGCAAGCTGCGCACACAACGTCGTTGCCGCCTGCAGGCTGGAAGGATCGGCAATGCCGCGCCCGGCCATATCCAGTGCTGTGCCATGGTCTACCGCCACGCGCGGGTAGGGCAGGCCCAGGGTCAGGTTCACCGCCTGCTCGAAGCCCGAATACTTCAGCACCGGCAGGCCCTGGTCGTGGTACATCGCCAGCACGGTGTCGACGCCCGCCAGCTTGGCCGGCAGGAAGGCGGTATCGGCCGGCAGCGGCCCGATCAGGTCCATGCCCTCGGCGCGCAGGCGCTGCAGCAGCGGGATGATCAGGTCCAGCTCCTCACGACCCAGATGGCCGTCTTCGCCGGCGTGCGGATTCAGGCCGAGCACGGCGATGCGCGGCGCAGGCAGGCCGAACTCGCGGCGCAGGGCGGCATGCACGGTGCGCAGGATGTGTTCCAGGCGGGGCGCGGTGATCGCGTCGGCCACCTCGCGCAGTGGCAGGTGGGTAGTGGCCAGGGCCACGCGGACGATGTGGTTGGCCAGCATCATCACCACCTTCACCCCGGCCTGGTCGGCCAGCAGTTCGGTGGTCCCACTGTAGGCGATGCCGCCTTCGTTGATGACCGCCTTGTGCACCGGGCCGGTGACCACGCCGTGCAGTTCGCCGGACAGGCAGGCCTGGCCAGCACCGAGCAGGGCACCGATGACGGCGCCGGCATTGGCCGGGTTGGCCTGGCCGAAGTGGCTGGGCACGGTATTGGCCACAACGCGCACACGCAGATCGCCGGGGACGCGTGCTTCGGCGTCCTCGGGCAGCAGCTGCAGCGGCAGGTTCAGCGCGGCGGCGGCCGCGCGCAGGGTATCCGGGTCGGCGAAGGCCAGCAGCCGGCAATCTTCACGCGGCTGCTGGACGAGGCGGACACACAGCTCCGGGCCGATCCCGGCGGGCTCGCCCGGTACCAGAGCGAGCTCGGGACGCATCGGTCAGGACTGCGGCGGCGTGGCGGTGTTTTCCGCGCGGTCGCCGCTGCGGAAGCTGACGTAGGCTTCGCCACGCAGTTCCTGCAGGAAGCGGTTGTACTCGTCTTCCAGCTTGCGGCGGCCGATGGTCTCGCGGATCTGGGCGCGCTGGTTGTCGTTGGTCACGTCGGTCTGGCGGGTGGCCACGCGCTGCACGATGTGCCAACCGGCATCGGTGCGGAACGGCTGGCTGACGCCGCCGTCCTGAATGCCGGCCACCTGCTGGCCGAACGCCGGACCGAACGCGTCGACCGGGAACCAGCCCAGATCGCCGCCCTGGCCCTTGCTGTTGTTGTCCTCGGAGGATTCCTTGGCCACGGTCTCGAAGTCCGCGCCACCGGCGATGCGGGCGCGCAGGGTATCGATCTTGGCCTTGGCGGCAGCGTCGGTCTGGTGGTCATCCACGCGCACCAGGATGTGGCGGCCGTGGTATTCGGTGACCGTGTGCGCGCCACCGCTGGCGGCGCTGGCATCACGCACTTCCACCAGCTTCAGCAGCTGGAAGCCGCTGGGGCCGCGGATCGGGCCGACCACTTCGCCGGGCTTCATCTTTTCCATCATCTGCGCGAAGGCCTGCGGGATTTCATCCAGGCTGCGCCAGCCCAGGTCGCCGCCTTCCAGCGCGTTGGGGCTGTCCGAATAACGCACGGCGGCCGCGTTGAAGTCCAGCTCACCCTTGTCCAGCAGGGCCTTCACGCCCTCGGCCTTCTTCTGGCCGGTGGCGATCTGGTCGGCGTTGGAGCCGTCGGGCAGGGCGATCAGGATGTGTGCCAGGTGGTACTGGTTGCCCACCGTGGCCTGCTGCTTCAGCGCGGCGTCCACTTCACCCTCGCTGACGCTGATGCGGCTCTGCGCGAAGCTCTGGCGCAGGCGCTGCACGGTGATTTCATCGCGCACCGAAGCACGGAAATCGTTGAAATCGATGCCGTCGTGGGCCAGGCGCTGGCGCAGTGCATCCAGGTCCGAGCCGTTCTGCTGGGCGATGGCATTCATCGCCTGGTTCAGCTCCTGGTCGCTGACGCGGATGCCGCTGCCCTGGGCGCGGGCCACCTGCAGCTTGACCAGCACCAGGCGCTCGAGCACCTGGCGGCTGAGCACGTCTTCCGGCGGCAGCTGGTTTTCACGGCCGGCGTACTGCGCCTTGATGTTGGCGATCGCACGCTGGAGCTCGCTCTGCAGGATCACGTCCTCGTCGACGACGGCGGCGATGCGGTCCAACGGCTGCGCCTCCTGCGCGAGCACCTGCAGGGGGGCGGACACGCTGGACACCGCCAGCAGGGAGGCGAGAAGAACGGGGAAGCGCTTGGTCATGGGATCTGATTCGGATCGTAGTCATCCCGGGTCGCCCCGGTGTTGCTGGGCGGCACGAGATAGAGGTCGTCGCGGTTGTAGCCGAGGATAGCACGGCGCAGCGTACGGTCCGTGTCCTGGCCGATGGAGCTGAGGCCCTTGAGCACGAACTCCAGCTGGAAGGAGTTGTTCATGTCGCCTTCGCGGTTGCGCACGTAGCGGCGGGCCACCGCACGGACCGCCAGGCAGCAGCTGTCCCACTGCACGCCGGCGATGATCTCCAGCGGTTCCTTGTCCTGCAGCGAGTAGTAATACCGGCCCACCAGGCTCCAGCGCGCATTCAGCGGGTACAGGAACGACAGGTCGGCCTGCTCCAGCAGGGTCCGGTCATGCTTGTTGGCGGTCGCCGGGGCGCCGGCGTTGATGCGGTAGCGGTAGCTGAGGTTGATCACGCCATCGTTGGGCATCAGATAGCGGGCGCGGACGCTGGCCAGATCCTCGCGCTTGTACTTCGGGTCCCACTGGTAGGTGGCGCCCAGGGTCCAGCGGTCGTTGATCATGTAGTTGCCGTCGGCGATCCAGGCCGACTTGCCCTTCTCCACCGGTGCGCCGCCCGGCGTGGTGCTGACCCGCGATTCGTCGAAGTACTGGATCTGGCCGATCGCGGCCGAGAAGCGTTCCTTGCCGGTGGTCTGGTCGATGAAGCGGGTGCCCAGTGCCAGGGTCAGCTGGTTGGCATCGTTCTGGCGGTCGGCGCCGGTATAGCGCGAGTCGCGGAACAGCTGGCCCCAGCTGAAGGTGAAGTCACGGGTGTCGAAGATCGGCAGCTCGTCCTGGTTGCGATAGGGCGTGCGCAGGTAGAACAGGCGCGGCTCCAGGGTCTGCAGGAATGACTTGCCACCGATCGACGTCTCGCGATCGAAGAACAGGCCGGCATCAAGGCTGCCGATCGGCAGGCTGCGGCTGGGCGAGGTATTGCCGCGCAGTTGTTCCGGGGTGGCCGTGGCCGGGTCGATGCCCTGCGAGCGCAGGATCTGGGCCTGGATGCCGTTGACGCCGTCGACCAGGCCGCGGTCCAGCTGGTAGGCCGTATAGCGGTAGGCCAGGGTCGGGGTGATGTACCAGGCCGCGCCACTGATCGGGAACGACACGTACGGCTTCACGTCCAGGCGCGAGCCACCGCTGATGCCAAGACCGGATGTCTGCTGGATGCCGTTCCGCGTGTACTGCAGATCCGTGCCCCGGTCCGGTCCGTACTTGAAGTTGACGTCGTCGTGGGTGAAGCGCACCGCTTCGGTGTAGATGCCGGTTTCCAGCCACGGCAGCACCGGCTTGTTCCAGTTCAAGAACAGGCGTGGCTCGCGGTTGTAGGGCAGGGCGCGCTCGTCGAGGGTGTAGTCGGTCAGCTGCCAGCGGTCGGCCATGATGCCGGCCGTCCAGTTCTGGCCGGTGCCATACAGGCCGATGGTGCTCTGCAGGTTGGAGGCGGTCACGCCCACCAGGCGGTTGGCGAAGTCCTCGACATAGCGCTCGTCGCTCACCCAGGCCAGGTTGGCGCGGGCCTGCCAGTGGCTGTTCACGTTGTGGTAGCCGTCGAACATCACCCGGCCGCGGTCGCGGTCGCGCAGCTTGTCGCTGGGCATGTAGCTGGTCAGCACCTCGCCACGGCCGCCGTTGTAGAGGTAGCGGAACTCGTTGTCGAGCAGCAGGCCGCGCCGGCTCATGTAGCGCGGGGTCAGGGTGTCATCGTAGTTCGGCGCCAGATTGAAGTAGATCGGCTGCGCGTAGTCGAAACCGTTGCGGCCGGACATGCCCAGCTGCGGGAACAGCAGGCCGGTCTTGCGGCGGTCATCGATCGGGAACTTGAAGTAGGGCGCCCACAGCACCGGCACCTTGCCGATGCGCAGCACCGCGTTGCGGGCCGTGCCGAAGCCTTCGTCGTTGTCCACTTCGATCTGCGGCGCCGACAGCTTCCATACCGGCTGCGACGGGTCGCAGGTGGTGTAGGTGGAGCGGTGCATCTGGCCGACCGCGCCCTGCAGGTCGACCGACTCGGCATCGCCGTTGCCCCGGCGCGACACCAGCTGGTACTTGATGTCGGAGATCTTGTGGGTGTCGCTTTCCTGGTTGCCTTCGGCGCGCTTGGCGACCATCCGGATCGACCCGTCCTGGTAGCGGACATTGCCGTCGGCGATGTAGTTGCCGGTCTCGGTGTCGAAGCTGAGCTTGTCGGTACCGACGAACTGGTCACCGCGGCGCAGCGCCACGTTGCCCTCGTACTGCGGCACGGTGGTGGTGCCCAGCAGCTGGTCGCCTTCGATGTCGGTCGGCTGGTTCTCGCGGGCGGCCGCGGCGGCAGCCTTGTCCTGGGCCGGGACCGGGGTGGGGGCGTCTGTGAACGCGGGAATGACGTCGGTGGCCGGGCACAGGCCCCAGTTGAGCGGCTTATCATCGGCCATCGCCGGCAGGCTGATGGCGATGCTCAGAGGCAGGGGAAGCAGGCGGAGGGCTCGGCGCACGCGGTTCGGATTCGGGCGAAAACGGACGGTAGCTTGCCCCATCCCTTGCATAGGGGCAATGAAGGGCGCCGGAGCCTGCCGGTTTGGGTTCATCCGGCGGAGGCACCCGCAGAGGGGGTGATCAGGGCCTGGACATGGGCCACGCTGCACTCGGCCAGGGCCTGCAGGTCGTAGCCTCCCTCCAGCATCGAGACCACCCGGCCGGCCGCGTGCCGGCGTGCCAGCGCGTGCAGTTCACGGGTGATCCAGGCGAAATCGTCGGTCTCCAGCATCAGGTCCGCCTGCGGATCACGCAGGTGGGCGTCGAAGCCGGCCGAGATCAGCAGCAGCTGCGGGCGGAAGTCGTCGATGGCCGGCAGCATCTCGTCGGCCCAGACGTTGCGGAAGCGGAAGCCGCCGCTGCCCGGCGGCAGCAGGATGTTCATCAGGTTGCCGGCACCGCGGTCGCGGCGCAGGCCGGAATTGGGAAACAGCCCGGCCTGATGGGTGCTGTAGTACGAGACCCGGGCATCGTGCTGGAAGATGTCCTGGGTGCCATTGCCGTGGTGCACGTCGAAATCGACCACCGCGATCCGCTCCAGGCCATGGCGGTCGCGGGCATAGGCGGCGGCGATGGCGATGTTGTTCAACAGGCAGAAGCCCATCGCCGTGCCGCTGGTGGCGTGGTGGCCCGGCGGGCGCACCGCGCAGAAGGCCAGCGGGTCCTCGCCCAGCATCACCGCATCGACTGCGGCCACACCGGCACCGGCGGCGTGCACGGCGGCGCTGGCCGAGCCGGGCGAGGTCCAGGTGTCCATGTCCAGCTGGCGCAACGGCGCGGTCTGCGGCTGCAGCACGAAGTCGAGCAGGGCGCTGTCGTGGACCCGGGTCAGTTCGCCGAACTTGGCCGGCGGCGCTTCGCGCCAGTCCAGCTGGCCGGGGAAGGCCGCGTGCAGCGCGTCCAGCACATGCTGCAGGCGTTGCGGGCATTCGGGATGGCCGGGACCGGGGTCATGCAGCAGGCAGGACGGGTGGGTATAGACCAGCATCGTGCCGACTCAGCGCTGGCGCTGCTGCGGTTGCCACAGCGCTTCGCCCTGGCCATCGGCGCGGGCCAGCACCCGGGCCAGCACGAACAGCAGGTCCGACAGCCGGTTGAGGTACTGCAGCGCCTCGCTGCGCACGGCTTCGTGGCGGGCCAGGGTGACCGTTTCGCGCTCGGCGCGGCGGACGATGGTGCGGGCCAGATGGCAGCGCGCGGCGGCTTCGCCGCCGGCTGGCAGGATGAATTCCTTCAGCATCGGCAGGTCGGCGTTGTAATGGTCCAGCTGCTGTTCCAGGGCCGAAACGTCGGCGGCATGGATCGCAGCGTGGCCGGGGATGCACAGTTCGGCGCCCAGGTCGAACAGCTGGTGCTGCAGATGCACCACCAGCGCACGCACATCCTCGGGCAGGGGAGCGGCCAGCAGCAGGCCGAGCGCGGCGTTGGCCTCGTCGACGGTGCCGAAGGACGCCACGCGGGCGTCATCCTTGGCCACGCGCTGGCCGTCGCCAAGGCCGGTACTGCCGTCGTCGCCGGTGCGGGTGTAGATGCGCGAGAGGCGATGACCCATGGCGCGGCTCAGTGGCGGATGTCGCGGCGGGCCTGCTGGAGCTTCAACACCTGCTCCACGGCCAGCTGCAGGGCGGCGGCCAGCGCCACATAGATCGCGGTGGTGCGCAGGTAGGGCCCGAACCACTGCGCGTAGTTCTGTGCCCAGCCGGCCAGGGTCGGCTCGGCCACGTTGCGGCTGGACCAGTAGAAGCCGCCCTGTGCCAGCAGGTGGCAGACCGCCACCGAGGCGACCAGCAGGAGTGCGCCCTTGGCCAGTACCGGCCAGCGCGCGCTCTGGTAGTTGCGGCCCAGCAGCATGCCGCCGGCCCACAAAGAGAAGTAGGCCGGCAGCAGCAACCAGTAGCCCGGCGACACACAGTAGTGCTGCCAGAAATCCAGTCCGCTGCTGCGGATCACGATCCAGTCGACCAGCACGGCGAACACCATCAGCAGCGGGAACGCCCAGCGCGTCCAGCGGGCCAGGTAGAAGCCACCGATGAAGAACACGGCCCAGGAGGCATCCGGAATGGCCGCGAAGTGGTTGACCCGGGTCGCCGCCAGCAGCAGTACGAGTACGGACAGGACGAAGGCGCGGTTGGCGGTATCGGACATGGCGGGGGCCCGGAGCGGATTCAGGTTTCATTCTAGCCCGCCGCGCAGGTTGGCGCAGGTGCCGCCCGTTCGGCGTACAGTCGGGACGAGCGCGTATCATGAACACATGAGTGAACGACATGACGTGCTGATCGTCGGTGGTGGCCTGGTCGGTGCCAGCCTGGCCATTGCCCTGGACCGCCTGGGCCGCGACGTGGGCCTGCTCGAGGCCAGCCCGGCCGGCGAGCTGCCTGCGGTGTTCGACCAGCGCAATCTCAGTTTCGCCGCTGCCACCGTCAATGCGCTGACCGCGCTGGGGGTGATGCAGAAGCTGGCGATGGCACCGGGCCCGATCCGGCGCATCCATGTCAGTCGTGCCGGCGATTTTGGCCGTGTGCAGCTCGAAGCGGCCGATTACGACCGGCCGTGGTTCGGCCAGGTGGTGGTCGCGCGCGATTTCGGCCAGGCGCTGGAAGCGCGGCTTCAGGAGCTGCCGCGCCTGCGCCGTTATCGGCCGATGCGGTTCCTGGGGCTGGGCGAGGTGGTGGACGGCTACCGCCAGGTGCGGGTGGCTGACGAGGCGGGTGAACGCGTGCTGCTGGCACGTCTGGTGGTGGGGGCCGATGGCACCACCAGCGGCGTGCGTGGCGCGCTGGGCATCGAGGTCGACCGCCATGATTTCCAGCAGACCCTGTTCGTGGCCCGCGTGCGCAGCCAGCGCGCGCCGGACGGCACGGCCTGGGAGCGGTTCACCGATACCGGCCCGACTGCCCTGCTGCCGCGTGGCGATCGTCACTTCGGCACCGTGCATGGCGTAGCGCGCGACCACGCCGATGCGGTGATGGCGCTGGACGATGCGGCGTGGCTGCAACGCCTGCAGAACGCGATCGGCTGGCGTGCCGGCCGCCTGCTCGAATCCGGTCCACGCAGTGCTTATCCGCTCATCCAGGTACTGGCGCGCGCGCTGGCCGGTGAACGCACGGTACTGCTGGGCAATGCCGCGCAGACCATTCATCCGCTGGGTGCACAGGGCTTCAACCTGGGCCTGCGCGATGCGCTGACCCTGGCCGAGCTGCTGGAGGATGCGCATGAGGATGCCGGCAGTGATGCTCTGCTGCAGGCCTACGTCGCGCGCCGCGAGGAAGACCGCCGGCAGACGGTGGCGTTCTCCGGTGGGCTGGCACGCCTGACCAGCAACCCGGCGCCGCTGATGCGGCCACTGCGCAGCCTCGGCCTGGTGGCCGCGCAACGCGCGTCGGTGCAGTCGATGCTGGTCGGTGGCGCGATGGGCTTCCGTGGCGACGTGCCGCGCCTGTGCCGTGGAGAAGCCGCATGAGCCGGCGCACGCGTCTTGATGTGGCCATCGTCGGTGGTGGCGTGGTCGGTGCCGCGTGTGCGCTGGCGCTGGCCGATGCCGGCCTGTCGGTTGCGCTGGTGGAAGGCCGTGAACCCGCGCCGTGGCAGGCCGCACAGCCTGACCTGCGCGTGTTCGCCTTTGCCGCCGACAACGTGCAGCTGTTGAACCGCCTGGGCGTGTGGCCGGCGATCGCGCAGGCCCGCGCCTGGCCCTACCGGCGCATGCAGGTGTGGGACGCGGCCGGTGGCGAGGATCTGCTGTTCGACGCTGATCGTTTCGGCCGGCGCGAACTGGGCTACATCGTCGAGAACGGCCTGCTGCAGGACCGCCTGTGGGCGGCGCTGCCGGCGGCGGGCGTGCAGCTGCACTGCCCGGCACGGGTGGAAGCACTGGAGCAGGACGAGGATGGCGTGCGCCTGCGCCTGGATGACGGTCGCCGCCTGGAGGCGGCGTTGGCGGTGGCCGCCGACGGTGCCGAATCGACCCTGCGCCAGCTGGCCGGGATCGAGGTTGAAAAGCATGACTACCACCAGCGTGGCGTGGTGGCCTACGTGGACAGCGATCTTCCCAACCAGGCCACGGCCTGGCAGCGTTTCCTGCCGAGCGGTCCACTGGCGCTGCTGCCGGTGGCCGAGCGCCGCAGCTCCATCGTCTGGACCCTGCCCGAGGATGAAGCGGCTCGCGTGCTGGCGTTGGACGAGGACAGCTTCAACCGCGAACTGACCCGCGCCTTCGCTGCACGCCTGGGCGAACTGCGTCTGGCCTCGCCGCGTGCGGCGTTCCCGCTGCGCCGCCAGTTGGCCCGTCACTATGTGGCCGGCCGCGTGCTGGCGCTGGGCGATGCCGCACATGTGGTGCATCCGCTGGCCGGGCAGGGCGTGAACCTGGGGCTGCGCGATGTCGCCGCCCTGCAGCAGTGGCTGGCGCCGTCCGCCGAGCGCCGCGGGCAGCCGCGGCTGTCGCCGCAGCGCCTGCAGCGCTGGGCGCGCGAACGGCGCAGCGACAACCACATCGCCGCCTACAGCTTCGATGCGATCAACCGCCTGTTCTCCAATGACGAAATGCACCTGACCCTGGCCCGCGGTCGTGCGCTGGGCTGTGTCGGCAAATGGCCGCCGCTGGTGCAGGCGTTCTGGAAGCGCGCCGCTGGGGTGTAAGCGGAATACATGCCGCACGACGCTTCCGGCATCAGTGAACAAAAAAGGGGACGGAGGGGATCAAGTCGTTTGTGCCACAAACGACTTGATCCCCTCCGTCCCTTTTTTCAGTCGACCAGCCAACCGGCCAGGTCTGCACGATCCAGCTTGCCGCGACGCTTCACGTCCAATGCATTGAACTCATCGGCCAGTGCCGGATTTGCCTGCGCTTCCTCGCGGCTGATGAAACCATCGCCGTTCACATCCAGCGCGGCGAAGTGGATGCGGTACTGGCCAACCACGCTGCTGGGCTCCAGCGAACGCACCGTCACCTGTGCCTCGCCGGCCGGCTGTGCAATCTCGACGCTGCCGCTGACCCGACCGGCATCCAGTGGCTGCTGGCGGATCGCGCCGCCGGTGGGACCCAGCGGCTGGCTCTGCGCCGGGGTGTGCGGCAGGTGCTGGGCCATGGCCGGTGCGGCTGACAGCAAAGTGATCAGCAGGGTGAGCGAGTGGTAGCGCATGGTTCCGTTCCCCGATAGCGCCGGGCCATGCCCGGCGGGCATGTTCCTCAGCGCAGCGGCGAGGCCAATACCGTGATCTCCTCACGGTCGTGATAGAGCTGCTTGGCGCGTACCACCAGTGGCTTGCCGGCCTGGTCCTGGAACAAGTCCAGGCACAGCCGGGTCTCGTCCCAGCGCTTCTTCATCGGCAGCTTCAGGTTGAAGATCGCGTGCCGGCACCAGCCTTCGCGGAACCAGGTGGCCATGCGTTCGGCCACGCGCCGCGGCTGCTCGACCATGTCGCAGACCATCCAGTCCAGCGGCTGCTCCGGATGCCAGTGGAAGCCATCGGCGCGCAGGTGCTCGACCAGGCCGGTGTCCAGCACGTGCTGGCGCAGCGGACCGTTGTCGATGCTCAGTACGTGCATGTGCTGGCGGGTCAGCACCCAGGTCCAGCCGCCCGGTGCGGCGCCCAGGTCGGCCGCACGCATGCCGGGCTTGGCCAGCGCTTCGCGCTCTTCCGGCGTCAGCAGGGTCAGCAGCGCTTCGTCCAGCTTCAGCGCCGAACGCGAAGGCGCTTCGGGCAGCAGCTTCAGGCGCGGGATGCCCAGCGCCCACGGCGCGCTGTCGGCCGGGTCGGCCACGCAGACGAAGGCGTGGGTACCGTCGACGAACACCACGTGCAGGCGCGGCAGGCGCGTATTGGGCTTGTCGGTCAGCTTGCCGGCCTTGCGCAGCGCCGGGCGCAGCGCATTGCCGAAGGCACGGGCCAGACCGGACAGTGGCTTGCCGGCGTCCGAATCGGGGTGCTCCACCCACAGGTCGCCAAAGCGCGGCGCATCGGCCAGCACCTCCAGCATCGGGGTGATCCGGTCAGCCGGGTCCAGCTGCGGCAGCTCGGCCAGTACCACCAGCTTCTGCCGCGCGAAGATCAGCTCGCGCCAGCGCAGGCGCGGTGCCAGCGCAGCCGCCTCGTCGCACATGAACAGCACGTAGCCGTCATTGCGCTGGGTGCGCGCGTAGCCGGCGAAACCGGCTTCACCGGCGCGGAACTGCAGCTCGCCGGCCAGCTCGGGCTCGAAGCCCTGACGGCACAGGCACAGCAGGCCGATGCCGGTTTCAGTAGCGGGCGCCATCGCTTTCCCCATAGGCACGCAGCACGCTGCGCGCAGCGTCGCGGTTCAAGCCCTGCACGACTTCGATGCCGCGCTTGTTGAGTTCGCCCACCCAGTCGGCCGGCAGCGGGCCTTCGTCGAACGGGGTCAGTTCCTCGACGTCGGCCGAGTTGGCGCCGATCAGCAGGCGGTCGATGCCGGCCCATACGGTGGCGCCGTAGCACTGGCAGCACGGCTGCGAGCTGGTGGCCAGGGTGACAGGCGACAGCACCGCGTTCAGGCGCGGGGTCTGCAGGCGCTGCTGGGCCAGCATGTAGGCCATGTTCTCGGCGTGCGCCAGCGAGGTCGCATGCGGCATCACCCGGTTCACGCCGGCGGCGATGACCTTGTCATCCGGGCCGAACACCACGGCACCGAACGGGCCGCCACTGGCGTGTTCGACGTTCAGCCGCGACAGCTCGATCGCCAGCGCGACCTTGGCCTCAGCGCCCGGATATCGACGATCCAGGTCGATCTGGTCGTGGATCCAGGCGGGAAGGGTCAGGTGGACTTGCGCGTACAGCATCGCGGGGGTGCCTCGTAGTGGGATGGAGGAAAGTGCGGTTGCTTGGGAAACCGGCGCGCAGTGTAGCTGCACCGGCCTGTATCGGGTGTGGCGGCGGATCAGCCCGGTGAACCGGTACGGATCACCACGTACTGCTTGCGGAATTCCAGCCCGGCCTGCGGCCAGCTGGCCGCGTAGGCGCGCAGCAGGGGAAGGGCGCCGGCGAAGTCGTGGCCGTTGACCCGGCAATCGGCCTCGCACAGGCCATCGGCGTCGCGCGAGGCGAACAGGCGGATGGCAAGGAACTGGCGCGCCTTCAGCAGGTCGTCGAAGGCGTCCATGCTCTTGGTGAACAGACAGCAGGGGCAGGAACCGTGGTCGTCCTCGCTGCAGGTGGAGGCATCCACCTCCTGCGCGCGGTAGTGCGCCAACGGCCCCAGCACCACGGTGCGTTCGTGTTCCTCGCCGTCGTCGCTGGCCGGATAGGTCAGGCCCAGCATCGGCAGGCCCTGTGCATCTTCGGCGCCGATCGCGGTCTGCAGGGTCGCCAGGTCCACCCGCACCCAGGTCTGGAAGCCGGACAGCAGCGACGCCTGTTCATCGGCACCGTTGGCGTGCTGGTACTCGAACAGGCCATCGGCGAACAGCACGGGGTGCTCGATCTCGATGACCGTGGAGGTCTGCCAGCCGCCGTTGTCGCGCGCGTGTGCCGCCATCGCATGCGGTGTCAGGCGCAGGCCGCTGTCCAGCAGCAGCGCGCCGCCGTCGACGCGACTGGCGATGCCGGCGTCCTGCAGGACCTGCTGCAGCAGCGGGAGGAGGGCGGCGGAGGTCGTGGTCATGTCAGGCCTGTGGGTGGATGGGGTGAAACATCCAGGCAGGGCCTGGGGATCTAGCGGTCGAGCGCGTCGAGTTCGGCGCGATATCGCAGCGCGTCGGGCTGCTGCTGCGGATCGTTGCCGTGGTCGCGCAGCCAGGTTTCCAGCTCGCGGCGATAGTCCGCGCGGAAACCGGCATTGCCCGGGCTGAAGTGCAGCTTGCGTGCCGCCACCTCCACGCGCTCGCGCGCACTGGCACGGGCCTGGGCGATGCCGTGCGGGGATTCGTTGGTGAGGATGACGAAGTTGCGCGGGAAACCCGGCGTGTACTTCACCACGAATGGCTGGTCGGGCGCCGGGATGCGGATCGCGTTCTCCAGCGGCCACAGCGAGGCGGTGTTGGTGTGGAACACCACTTCCACATCGCGGCCTTCGGCAGTGCGCAGTACCGCTTCGTAGCGCCAGATGTACTGCTCGTTCATCGTCGAGCTGGTCCGCTCGGACTTCACGATCACCGCTTCACCGCGCTCGCCCACCACGTTGAGGAAGGCGGCGTTGAGAAAGTGGCCGAGGAAGATGTTGAGCATCGCCAGCGGGAACACCACGATGGCGTAGCCCGGAAAGCGCCGCCACCACGAGACCAGCCCGGCCAGCACCATCGCCGAAAAGAACGTCAGCAGCGGATGCTGCGAGATGAACCAGAGCAGGGCGGAAAGGGCGGTGATCATCGTAGGGTTCGTGCGGGCGCCTTCCCGGCGCCCGCGCAGGTCCTCAGGCCGACCAGGTGTCGCGCAGGGTCACGCTGCGGTTGAACACCGGCTTGGCCTCGGTGTGGTCGCGGCGGTCGGCCACGAAGTAGCCGGTACGCTCGAACTGGAACGACTGCTCCGGCGCGGCGCTGGCCGCGGCCGGCTCGACATAGCCGGTGACGGTGCGGCGCGATTCCGGGTTGAGGTAGTCGCGGTAGGTCTTGCCTTCCGATTCGTCGTCCGGATTGGCCACCGAGAACAGGCGGTCATACAGGCGGATCTCGGCCGGCACACCGTGCACGGCGCTGACCCAATGGATGGTGCCCTTGACCTTGCGGTTGGCGCCTTCCATGCCCGGACGCGATTCCGGATCCAGCCAGCCGCGCAGCTCGGTGATGGTGCCGTCGGCATCCTTGATCACTTCGTCGCAGCGGATGATGCCGGCGCCGCGCAGGCGCACTTCGCCACCCGGCACCAGGCGCTTCCAGCCCTTCGGCGGCACTTCGGCGAAGTCCTCGCGGTCGATCCACACTTCGCGTGCGAACGGTACTTCGCGGCTGCCGAAGCTCTCGTCCTTCGGGTGGTTGCTGAAGGTCAGCTGTTCTTCGTGGCCTTCCGGCAGGTTGGTCAGCACCAGCTTGACCGGATCGATCACCGCCATGCGGCGCGGCGCGGCACTGTCCAGGTCTTCGCGCAGCGCGCCTTCCAGCACGCTGAAGTCGATCAGCGAGTTCTGCTTGCTGATGCCCACGCGTTCGGCGAACAGGCGCATCGCCGCAGGGGTATAGCCACGGCGACGCAGGCCCTGCAGGGTCGGCATGCGCGGGTCTTCCCAGCCGTCCACCAGCTGTTCGGTGACCAGCGCCATCAGCTTGCGCTTGCTCATCACCGTGTAGTTGATGTTCAGGCGCGAGAACTCGATCTGGCGCGGCTTGGCTGCTTCGCGCGGCAGGCCGGCGTCGACCAGCGGTTGGGTCAGTGCATCGTCATGGGCGAAATCGACGTTGTCCACACACCAGTCGTACAGCGGGCGGTGGTCTTCGAATTCCAGCGTGCACAACGAGTGGGTGATGCCCTCGATCGAATCACCCAGCGCATGGGCGAAGTCGTACATCGGGTAGATCGGCCACGCGTTGCCGGTGTTCTGGTGCTCGACGTGCTTGATGCGGTACAGCGCCGGATCGCGCAGGTTGATGTTGCCGCTGGCCATGTCGATCTTGGCGCGCAGGGTACGCGCGCCATCCGGGAATTCACCGGCCCGCATGCGGCGGAACAGGTCGAGGTTTTCCTCGACGCTGCGGTCGCGCCACGGCGACGGGCGGCCCGGCTCGGTCAGGGTGCCGCGGTAAGCGCGCACTTCCTCGGCCGACAGGTCGCAGACATAGGCCTTGCCCTGTTCGATCAGCTTCTCGGCGGCCAGGTAATAAGTCTGGAAGTAGTCCGAGGCGTGGCGCAGCTCGTTCCAGCTGAAGCCCAGCCAGCGCACGTCGTCCTGGATCGCGGCCACGTATTCCGGATCTTCCTTGGCCGGGTTGGTGTCGTCGAAACGCAGGTTGCAGACGCCGCTGAATTCACCGGCGATGCCGAAGTTCAGGCAGATCGACTTGGCGTGGCCGATGTGCAGGTAGCCGTTCGGCTCCGGCGGGAAGCGGGTCTTGATCGCCTGGTGCTTTCCGCTGGCCAGGTCCTCGCGCACGATCTGGCGGATGAAATCGCGCTTTTCGTGGCTGTCGGCGGGGGTCTCGGGGCTGGCGGGGGTGTGCTCGGACATGAGTCGGCGAAAAGAAAGGCAGAAAGACCAACAGTCTAGCGCGTACGGGGCAGGGCTGCCCGGTAGGGCTGGCCGGCGGAATGGTCACGCGCCGTCACCACCACCATTCAGCCCCCGGGCGTATGCTGGACCCCATGTCCCATGGAGCCGCCGCATGCACATCGTGTACAAGGCCGACAACCTGTTCGACGCCCACCTGGTCAAGCACGCGCTGGAAGATGCCGGCATCCCGGCCTTCGTGTTCGGCGAGTCGCTGCTGGGTGGCATGGGCGAGCTGCCGCTGTTCGGCGTGCTGCGGGTGGGCATCCCCGACGCGGCGCGGCCGCAGGCCGAGGACATCGTGGCGGCGCTGGACTTGGGCCACGCACCGGACGCCCCCATCTCAGATGCAGACGACATAGCCGGACTTCCGGCGTAGGAGCGCATCATGTTGGGAATTGGCCAGGGCATCCTCGGCATCGGCGCCTTCAAGCAGCGCCTGCCGCGCCCGGAAGAAGCACTGCCGGGGCGTGACCAACCGCTGCCGCTGCACAGCAACCAGCACTTCGTGAACAGCCATCCGCTGAAGGACCGTTTCGCCGGCCTGCAGCAGATCCGTTTCGCGCTGGGCTGCTTCTGGGGCGCCGAGCGCAAGTTCTGGACCGAACCGGGCGTGTACAGCACCTCGGTCGGCTATGCCGGCGGCATTACCCCGAACCCGACCTATGAAGAGGTCTGCTCGGGCCTGACCGGCCACACCGAAGTGGTGCAGGTGGTGTTCGACCCGGCGGTGGTGAGCCTGGAGCGGCTGCTTCAGCTGTTCTGGGAGAGCCACGACCCGACCCAGGGCATGCGCCAGGGCAACGACACCGGCACCCAGTACCGCTCGGCGATCCACGCCACCGACGAGGCGCAGTACAAGGCAGCGCTGGTCAGCCGCGAGGTCTACCAGGCGCAGCTGGACGCGGCTGGCTACGGCCCGATCACCACCGAGATCGTGTATCCGGCGCCTGAGTATTACTACGCCGAGGATTACCACCAGCAGTACCTGGCGAAGAACCCGAACGGTTACTGCGGGATTGGTGGCACCGGCGTGAGCTGCCCGATCGGGTTGGATGTGGAGGCGCCGCGCTGACGCGCGGTGGTCCGCCTGCGGCGGGCAACGTCAAAATCAACGTCAACAGCCAAAGCGGCTCTGGGTTGCTGATGGTTGGGCGGGACGGGGGCGGCTGGCAGGACACGCCGTAAACCCGTCCATGGGGGCTCGATGGCGCCTTGCTCGTGTGCGCTGTCCTGCGCACACGGCAAGACCGGGGTTGGGCGTCCTGCCCAACCCGCCCGAGGCATGCCTCGGGCCCATGGCGCCAACGGTCCTGCCAGCCGCCCCCGTCCCACCTTCGACAGTTTCTCGGTGACGGTGGACGAGAGCATGGGTTACTGACGAACTTAAGAAAAACAAAAAGGACGCGGCCTTCGCCGCGTCCTTTTTGTTTGGTCCTGCATTGCCCTTGTAGAGCCGAGCCATGCTCGGCTCCGAGCAAGCGAAGCGCGCGACCCGCTTTTGCTCTTCTTTCTTTCTTCCGTGGCGGGCGGCAGCAGGAAATTGTCGAAGGCAGGGTGGGTAGGCCGTGCAGGGGCGTGAGCCGCATGGATGCGGCGACCGAGCTTACAGGGACGTACTTGCAGCGCCCCCTGCACGGCCTACCCACCCTGCCAACCACATGACCCGCTCTTCGCGACCAAGCCCCCCGCCACGAGGGGCTCAGCCGTTGGCCGGAATCCTCACAGTGCCGCGCGGATCCGCTCGCGCAGTGCTTCCAGATCCTTGGCAAACGCCTCGATGCCGGTCGCCAGCTTCTCGGTCGCCATCGGATCGGCCGCCAGATCCGCCGCGAACTTCGCCGCATCGATCGGGGTCACCGCCACGCCATCGGCGGCACCGGCCACCAGCTTGCGCGGCAGCTCGCCGTGGTCGGCGTCCAGCTTCTCCAGCAGGTCCGGCGAAATCGTCAGGCGGTCGCAGCCGGCCAGTGCTTCGATCTGCGCGGTCGAACGGAACGAGGCACCCATCACCACCGTCGACGAACCGCGACGCTTGAATTCGGCATACACGCCACGCACGAACTTCACGCCCGGGTCCTCGTCGATGCTGGCCGGGGTCTGGCCGTTGGCCACGTACCAATCGAGGATGCGGCCGACGAACGGCGAGATCAGGAACGCGCCGGCTTCGCTGCAGGCCAGCGCCTGGGTCGGGTTGAAGATCAGGGTCAGGTTGCAGTCGATACCCTCGGCCTGCAGGATGCGCGCGGCTTCCACGCCTTCCCAGGTCGCGGCGATCTTGATCAGGATCTTCTCGCGCGGCACGCCTGCATCAGCGTACATCTGGATGAACTGGCGGGCCTTGGCCACGGTGGCGGCGGTGTCGTAAGCCTGGTCGGCATCCACTTCGGTGGACACGCGGCCCGGCACCAGCGTGCTCAGCAGCGCGCCGACGCCGATGGTCAGGCGGTCGGCCACGGCATGCACCACGGCTTCGCGGTCGCCACTCTGCTGGCGGCCCCAGGCCAGTTCGCGTTCGATCAGCTCGGCGTAGACCGGCAGGTCCAGCGCCTTCTTCACCAGGGTCGGGTTGGTGGTGCAGTCCACCGGCTGCAGGCGCTTGATGGCGTCGTAGTCACCGGTATCGGCAACGACCACGGACAGTTCGCGCAGCTGGGACAGTTTGGACGGGGTACTCATTACGGCTCCTGGTGCAGGGGGATCGAATCGCGCGCGGTGCGCAGCGGTAATCAGGGGCGGTCGTTGTGGACCGCGGTCACGCGCAGGCGCAGCTTGCGGCCGCCGGGCGCGTTCCAGTCGATGCTCTGGCCGATCGAAAGGCCGAGCAGGGCACTGCCGACCGGGGCCAGCACGGAAACCTTGCCTTCATCGACGTTGGCTTCGCGGGGGAAGACCAGGGTCAGGACGTGCTTCTCGCCCGAGACTTCATCTTCGCACTCCACGCGCGAATGCATCATGACGATGCCTTCGGGAATCTGGTCCGGTGCCAGCACGGTGGCACGGTTGAGTTCTTCAGCAAGCGCGAGCGCGGCAGGCGTCTGGCTCAGCGCAGGGGATTCGAGCATGGCGTCCAGGCGGTCCATGTCGAAGGTGGAAACGGTGATCGACGGCGGCAGGCCGCTGGCGGTACTCATGGTGAAGCTCCTTGGTTGAAAGCCATGCAAAAGGCGGCACCTGCTGGCGCCGCCTGTCTGTATTGTGGGGACAAATGCGGCCGGAATCGACTCCTGCCGATTCCAGGCCGGTACTGCGGGGGCTCAGCCGTTCAGCGCGGGGCCGGGCAGGGCGGCAGTGTCGCCGGCGGTGTTGACCGCCTCCAGGGTGAACAGCGCCTGCGGCAGGCGCTTGAACTGGTCGGCCAGCTCCATCAGGAAGTCGTTCATGGCCGAGCTGCGGCGCCAGATCATGGCGATGCGGCGGCTGGGACGGCCTTCGCCGGTGAAATCGAGCAGGCGGATGTTGTTCGAGCGCGGGACCGGCGGTTGCACCGACAGGCTCGGCAGCAGAGTGATGCCGACGTCGGCGGCAACCATCTGCCGCAGCGTCTCCAGGCTGGTGGCGCGGAACTCGGACTTCTCGTTGGCACCGAACAGGCGGCAGACTTCCAGTGCCTGGTCGCGCAGGCAATGCCCGTCTTCCAGCAGCAGCAGCTTCTGCGTGGCCAGTTCCTGCACATCCAGGTGTTCGCGACGGGCCAGCGGGTGGCGCCCGGAAACAGCCAGCAGGAACGGTTCTTCGAACAGGAACTCGGCGTGCAGCTGGTCGTCGATCACCGGCAGGGCCAGCAGCGCAGCATCGAGTTTGCCTTCGCGCAGGCGGTCGAGCAGCACATCGCTCTTTTCCTCGACCAGCAGCAGTTCCAGCTCCGGGAAGCGATCGCGGATGCGCGGGATCACATGCGGCAGCAGGTACGGGCCCAGGGTCGGGAAGATCCCCAGGCGCACCGTACCGGCTTCCGGGTCGCGGCTGCGTCGCGCCGCTTCCTTCAGCTGTTCCACTTCGGACACGATCACCCGCGCCCGCGCGGCAGCCTCCTGGCCGGCCGGGGTCAGCATCACCTTGCGCGGTGCGCGTTCCACCAGCGGCAGGCCCAGCTCTTCTTCCAGCTTGCGGATCTGCGTGGACAGCGTTGGCTGGCTGACGAAGCAGGAGGCGGCAGCCCGGCCGAAATGCTTGTGGTCGGCCAGGGCTACCAGGTACTTCAGATCACGTAGGTTCATCCTTACACCCCAGGGGTAACGGACCGGCTGACGGCGTGGTTACCCGACAGGCAGACAATGTTCCCGGTGATCTGGGAACGGTGGATCAGGCCGCTTCAGCAACGGCACCGCTGCTGCTGCTCACCGACGAGCGGATCAGGTGGTCGAACGCGCTCAGTGCGGCGGTCGAACCGGCGCCCATGGCGATGATGATCTGCTTGTAGGGTACCGTCGTGCAATCGCCAGCAGCGAACACACCCGGCAGGTTGGTCTGGCCGCGGTCGTCGATGACGACCTCGCCACGCGGCGACAGCGCCACGGTGTCCTTCAGCCACTCGGTGTTGGGCAGCAGGCCGATCTGCACGAAGATGCCTTCCAGCTCGACGCGGTGGGCGTCGCCGCCGACGCGGTCCTTGTAGACCAGGCCGGTGACACGGCTGCCGTCGCCCAGCACCTCGGTGGTCTGCGCGCTGGTCAGCACGGTGACGTTGGCCAGGCTGCGCAGCTTCTTCTGCAGTACTTCATCGGCGCGCAGGCTGGAATCGAATTCCAGCAGGGTCACATGCGACACGATGCCGGCCAGGTCGATGGCCGCTTCCACGCCGGAGTTGCCGCCGCCGATCACCGCCACGCGCTTGCCCTTGAACAGCGGGCCATCGCAATGCGGGCAGTAGGCCACGCCCTTGTTGCGGTACTGGTCCTCGCCCGGCACGTTCATCTGCCGCCAGCGTGCGCCGGTGGACAGGATCACCGAACGCGACTTCAGCACCGCGCCGTTCTCCAGCTGCACCTGCACCAGGCCGTCTTCACCGGCCGGCACCAGCGCGCTGGCGCGCTGCAGGTTCATGATGTCCACCTCGTACTCGCGCACGTGCTGTTCCAGCGCCGTGGCCAGCTTCGGGCCTTCGGTCTCCTTCACCGAAATGAAGTTCTCGATCGCCATGGTGTCCAGCACCTGGCCACCGAAACGCTCGGCGGCGATGCCGGTGCGGATGCCCTTGCGTGCGGCGTAGATCGCTGCTGCCGCACCAGCCGGGCCTCCGCCCACCACCAGCACGTCGAAGGCGTCCTTGGCGGCGATCTTCTCGGCATCGCGCTTGCTGGCATTGGTGTCCAGCTTGGCCACGATCTGCTCGAGGGTCATGCGGCCCTGGTCGAACACTTCACCGTTGAGGTAAACGGTCGGCACCGACATGATCTCGCGCTTCTCGACTTCGTCCTGGAACAGGGCACCGTCGATGGCCACGTGCTGGATGCGCGGGTTGAGCACCGCCGCCAGGTTCAGCGCCTGCACCACGTCCGGGCAGTTCTGGCAGGACAGCGAGAAGTAGGTTTCGAACCGGTACTCGCCTTCCAGGTTCTGCACCTGCTCGATCAGCTCGGCGGTGGCCTTGGACGGGTGGCCGCCCACCTGCAGCAGGGCCAGCACCAGCGAGGTGAACTCGTGGCCCATCGGCAGGCCGGCGAAGGTCAGGTGGATATCCTGGCCCGGCGTGCCCAGGTCGAACGAGGGCACTCGGCCCTGGCCGTCACGCAGCACCTGCAGCGAGATCTTGTCCGACAGGCTTTCCAGGGTCTGCAGCAGTTCCAGCATTTCCTGCGACTTGGCGCCGTCGTCGGCGTGCGCGGTGATCTGGATCGGGCGGGTCACGCGCTCCAGATAGGTCTTCAGCTGCGACTGCAGGTTGGCGTCCAACATCGGGTCATCTCCTGGCTTCAGGCAAACAGGGGGCGTGGCACCGCTGTAGAAGGTAGCGGACCAGCAGGGGGTAGGGGTGAACCCAAGACAGCGACCGTGGAAGGGGCTGGCTGGCCAAGGCTGGCGCGCGTTGGCTGTCTTGGGTTCACCCCCACGCCGGCGGGGGGACCGGCACGGGGATGAAAGGCGCGCCGTGGCGTGGGGCCACGGCAGGCCGGTACTGCGTTAGATCTTGCCGACCAGGTCCAGCGACGGGGTCAGGGTCTTCTCGCCTTCCTTCCACTTGGCCGGGCAGACCTGGTTCGGGTTGGCGGCGGTGAACTGGGCAGCCTTCAGCTTGCGCAGGGTCTCGGACACGTCACGGGCGATCTCGTTGGAGTGGATCTCCAGGGTCTTGATCACGCCTTCCGGGTTGATGATGAAGGTGCCGCGCAGGGCCAGGCCTTCTTCCGGAATGTGCACGCCGAAGGCATTGGTCAGCTGGTGGGTCGGGTCGCCGACCAGCGGGAACTGGGCCTTGCCGACGGCCGGCGAGGTTTCGTGCCACACCTTGTGCGAGAAGTGGGTGTCGGTGGTGACGATGTAGACCTCGGCGCCGGCCTTCTTGAACTCGGCGTAATGGTCAGCCGCGTCCTCGATCTCGGTCGGGCAGTTGAAGGTGAAGGCGGCCGGCATGAAGATCAGGACGGACCACTGGCCCTTCAGGCTGGCGTCGGAAACCTTGATGAACTCGCCATTGTGGTAAGCGTTGGCTTCGAACGGCTGGATCTGGGTGTTGATCAGGGACATCGTTTTTCCTCTGGTGAAGGGGAGTGGGTGAATCGACAGGAGCTAGGTTACCGACTCGCTGGCGATAAGAACAATCCATTGATTGCATCTATTTGATAGATGGAGTCTATCAAAGGGCCATGAGCCAGCACTGAACCATGCCGCTCCCATCCTGCAACTGCCTGTATGACAAGGAAAATCTTTCCCGGCAGGTGAATGCGGCCGATAGCCCGTCCTTATTCCGTTCGCCAGAACCTGAACGGATTCCGCTGTTGTAGAGCCGAGCCTACGCTCGGTTGCGTATCTGTAGAGCCGAGCCCACGCTCGGCTGTCCCAGAAGCAGCCGAGCATGGGCTCGGCTCTACAATTGAGGCATGTCTTCCCAAACCGAACCCACCCTGCGCCAGATCGTGGCCGAGGCCAGCGCCCGCCTGGGCGGCATCGACGCCCGCCACGAGGCCGAACTGCTGCTGCTGCACGTACTGGAGCGCCCGCGCAGCTGGTTGTTCGCGCACGCCACCGACCCGCTGCCGTCCACCGATCAGGCCACCTTCGAAGCACTGCTGGCCCGCCGCGTGGCCGGTGAGCCGGTGGCCTACCTGACCGGCCGCCGCGGTTTCTGGACGCTGGACCTGGAGGTCGACCCGGCCACGCTGATTCCGCGCCCGGAAACCGAGCTGCTGGTGGAACTGGCGCTCGAGCGCCTGCCGGCCAATCGCGACCTGCAGGTGGCCGACCTCGGCACCGGCAGCGGTGCGATCGCCTTGGCGCTGGCCAGCGAGCGGCCGCAGGCGCAGGTGCTGGCCACCGATGCCAGCCCGGGCGCGCTGGCCGTGGCCAAGCGCAACGCCGCGCGCCATGAACTGCGCAACGTGCGCTTCGCCGAGGGCAGGCACGACTGGTATGCGCCGCTGCAGGGCGCGCGTTTCGACCTGATTGCCAGCAACCCACCGTACATCGCCAGCGACGACCCGCACCTGGAACAGGGTGACCTGCGCTTCGAACCGGCCACCGCGCTGGCCTCGGGTCCGGATGGCCTGGATGACATCCGCCGCATCGTCGACGGTGGCCAGGCCCACCTGCTGCCTGATGGTTGGCTGCTGATCGAGCACGGTTGGGACCAGGGCGAGGCGATCCGCGCGCTGTTCGACGCCGCGGGTTTTGTCGAGGTGCAGACCGTGCAGGACCTGGAGCAGCGCGACCGCATCACCCTGGGCCGGCGTCCGGCCTAGAATGGAGGTTCTCCTGCCCCGGCAGGGCATCACCCTGGAGCTGCACGCATGCGTACGCTGTACCCCGCCATCACCCCCTACGACGTCGGCACCCTGAAGGTCGACGATCGCCACACCCTGTACTTCGAACAGTGCGGCAACCCGGATGGCAAGCCGGTGGTGATGCTGCACGGTGGCCCGGGCGGCGGCTGCAGCGACAAGATGCGCCAGTTCCACGACCCGTCCAAGTACCGCATCATCCTGTTTGACCAGCGCGGTGCCGGCCGTTCCACCCCGCACGCGGACCTGGTGGACAACACCACCTGGGACCTCGTTGCCGATATCGAGAAGCTGCGCGAACACCTCAAGGTCGATCGCTGGCAGGTGTTCGGTGGCAGCTGGGGTTCGACCCTGGCCCTGGCCTATGCCGAAACCCACCCGCAGCGCGTGACCGAACTGGTCCTGCGCGGCATCTTCATGCTGCGCCGCTGGGAGCTGGAATGGTTCTACCAGGAAGGCGCCAACCGCCTGTTCCCGGATGCGTGGGAGCACTACCTCAAGCCGATCCCGTCGGTGGAGCGTCATGACCTGATCTCGGCCTTCCACCGCCGCCTGACCAGCGACGACGAAACCACCCGCCTGGAAGCGGCCAAGGCGTGGGCGGTGTGGGAAGGCGCGACCAGCTTCCTGCATGTCGATGACGACTTCATCAACAGCCACGAAGACCCGCATTTCGCCCTGGCGTTTGCCCGCATCGAGAACCACTACTTCGTCAACGGCGGCTTCTTCGAAGTGGAAGACCAGCTGCTGCGCGACGCGCACCGCATCGCCGATATTCCGGGCGTGATCGTGCACGGCCGCTACGACGTGGTCTGCCCGCTGGCCAACGCCTGGGACCTGACCAAGGTGTGGCCGAAGGCGAAGCTGGAAATCACCCCGGCCTCGGGCCACTCGGCGTTCGAGGCCGAGAACGTGGATGCGCTGGTACGCGCCACCGATAGCTTTGCCTGATCGGTAGTGCCGGCCGCTGGCCGGCAACCGGGAAAGGGTTGGATCGCGCAGACGCCGGCCAGCGGCCGGCGCTACCAATCCCCCGCCAGCAACGCGTCGGCCAGCACCTGCAGCTTCGGCGAATGCTGGCGCGACGGCGGGTAGATCAACGACAGTTCGCGGCTGCGGCCCTCGAAGGGCTGCAGCACGCGCTGCAGGCGGCCGTCGGCCAACGCATCGGCCACCGCGAAATCCATCACCTGCACGATGCCGATACCGGCGATGGCCGCTTCCACCAGCGGATCGCCGCTGTCGAACACCATCCGCGTCGGTGGTGTGACCTCACGCAGTTGCCCGTCCTGCAGGAACTGCCAGTCCACCAGCCGGCCACTGCGCAGGTTGCGCACCGCCAGGCAGGCGTGATCCTGCAGCGAGGCTACATCGCCCGGTGCGCCACAGCGGGCCAGATAGGCGGGGCTGGCCACTGTCACCCAGCGCAGCGGCCGCAAGGGCCGCGCGACGATGCGCTGGTCGGCGATGACGCCGGTGCGCAGCGCGGCATCGAAACCTTCTTCAACCAGATCGACCAGGCGGTCGCTGAGCACGGCTTCCACCTGCAGCTGCGGATGCTGTTGCAGCAACGGCGCCAGCATCGGCACCAGCACCTTGCGCCCGAACATCGACGGCGCACTGATCTTCAACGTGCCCGAGGGCGTGCACGGGCGGTCGGCCAGTTGCCGCTCGGCATCGTCCAGGCCGGCCAGCAGAGGGGCCACCTGTTCCACGAACTGGCGGCCATCCGGGGTCAGCGCCACGTTGCGGGTGTTCCGCTGCAGCAGCTTCACCCCCAGCGTGGCCTCCAGCCGGCCGATCGCGCGGGACAGGCCGGACTGGCTCAGGCCGAGCTGGCCGGCGGCCACCGTGAAGCTGCGTGCTTCGGCGACCTGCACCAGCATGCGCACCGCATTGAGGTCCATCGAGGCTGCATTCATGTTGAAAATCATGACAGATATGGGCGGCAGGGGGTTTATTGAGTTGCCCGCATCAATGAGACTGCGCTCCCCCCACCGCTCCAACCCGCCGATGCCTCCCCTCAAATACCCGCGCTGGGCGCTGACCCTGCTGGCCGCCGCGCAGCTGATCATCGCCCTGGACGCCACCATCATCTTCGTCGCCCTGCACGACATGGGCCGCGCGCTGCAGATCAATGCGCAGCAGCTGCAATGGGTGGTCAGTGCCTACACCGTCGCCTTCGGCGGCAGCCTGCTGCTGGGGGGCCGTGCCGCCGACCTGGTCGGCCGCCGCCGTTTCTACCGGCTGGGCATGCTGCTGTTCGCACTGGCCTCGCTGCTTGGTGCGCTGGCGCCGAATGCGACCCTGCTGATCATCGCGCGTGCCGCACAGGGCGTCGGTGCGGCGCTGCTGTTCCCGGCTACGCTGGCATTGATCAACACGCTGTACGCCGAAGGCCCGGTGCGCAACCGCGCGCTGGCGATCTGGAGCATGGCCAGCGCTGTCGGCCTGGCGCTGGGCACGCTTCTGGGGGGCGTATTGACCCAGGCATTCGGCTGGCCGGCGGTGCTGGCGGTGATCGTGCCGTTGGCCACCGCCTGCGCCGTCGCCGCCGGTGCGTGGCTGCCGGCCGATGGTCCACGCGTGCAGGGGCGTTCATTCGACCTGGCCGGCTGCCTCACCGTCACCGCCGGCGGCAGCCTGCTGGTTACCACCCTGGTGCAAGGGCCGGAGTGGGGCTGGACGGCGCCGGCCACGCTCATCTGCCTGCTGCTTTCAGCGGTACTGCTGACCGTGTTCGTGCAGATCGAGAAGCGCAGCCGTGATCCGCTGATGCAGTTTTCGCTGCTGCGCCTGCCCGGCCTGCGCGCGGCACTGGGCCTGACCTTTGCCTTCATGAGCAGCTACGGCGTGCAGTACTACTTCCTGGCGCTGTACTTCCAGGATGGCTATGGCTGGAGCCCGCTGCAGGCTGGCATGGCGTTCCTGCTGCCGACGCTGGTGTGCACCTTCGGCATCCGTATTGCCGAACGCATGCTGCGGCGCCGTTCGCCACGGCAGGTGCTGGCCCGGGGCTTCGCCGCCGGTGCCATCGGCATCGCCGCGGTGGCGCTGGCAATGCCGCATGGCGCCGGCTACTGGCCGCTGCTGCCGGGCATCGTGGTGCTCAGCATCGGCCAGGGCATGAGCTGGACGGCGATGTGGATCGTGGCCGGGCAGGGGGTGCCGGGACCGCAGCAAGGTGTCGCGTCCGGCATGGCGGCCACCGCCCAGCAGATCGGCGGCGCCTTGGGATTGGCGGTACTGGTGATGATCGCCAACGCCGCGCGCGGCACGCAGGCAGCAACCAGTCCCGATGCCCTGCAGGGCATGGTCAATGCACAGTACGGCGCCGCGCTGTTCGCCGCGCTCGGCGTGGTGATCGCGCTGGGCCTGCGCCCGGCGCCGGTAGACTCGGCAGCGACCGCCTGCCTGAGCACCGACGCATGATCGAACTGCTGGACCTGCGACAGACCCTGCATGCCTTCGCCGCCTGCAACGATGATGATGAGGTGTGGAACGCCTTCGGCTGGGTGATGGCCAGCGACGAGGACCTGCTGGCGGCACGGCTGTGGTTGCCGTCATCCAGTGATGAAGCGCTGGATGACGATGGCGAGCGATCGGCCGCTTCGGCAGCGATGGGGCTGTTCCCGTATCTGGAACCGGCGACGTTTGCCGACGTGCTGGATGTGCAGAAGCGGCAACGCCCGCTGTCGTCGCTGCAGGACTACGCACAGGCGCTGGCGTACTACGCCGAGTACGACGCGTTCCAGCAGGTCGAGGGTATCGACGAGGCCCTGGCCGAAGCGGAAGCTGCGGAACAGGTGGCTGCGCGCGCGGCGGGTGTGGGCACAGGCATCTTCGCGTCCTTCGATCTGACGCTGGGAGCGTGCCCGGAGGAGCAGATCAAAGCCGCAGCCCAGCGCGTGGCGCGCCTGCTGGAGATTCCGGTGGGCGAGGCGTTGGCGTGCTGCCGCGCGTTGCCGCTGGTGCTGGGTAAAGCGCTGGATCGTCGCCGCGCGCAGGCGTTCAAGGATGATTTCACCGCCGTCGGCGCAACGCTGCAGGTTCAGGGTTTCAAACCGTTCCCGTGGATGGACGCGCCTACGCTGCGGTAGCGCCGGGCCATGCCCGGCGGCATTCCGTTGCGCCGCCGCGATGCGGCTCGCCGGGCGTGGCCCGGCGCTACCGAGCTTCGGTCGGGTGGATGACGTTCAATCGAACGCCAGCAACTGCGGCTGCAACGCGTTGAAGATCCGCGCCAGCCGCTCCGCCCACGCCTGCTGCCCGGCCACATCGGCAATCAGGTCCTGGCGGATTTCCAGTTCCACGTGTACCAGCCCACGGCCTTCGCCATGCACCGGCACCGCGTAGTCGCTGGTACTGCTGACCGAATACGGTTCGTTGTCACCCACCACCAGGTCGCCTTCGTCGCGTAGTGCCTGCAGCAGGGCATGGGCAAAGCGCGTGTCCTGGTGGTACAGCACGCCAGCATGCCACGGCCGCTGCGCGCCGTTCATCGCCGGGGTGAAGCTGTGCATCATCACCAGCAGCGTGGGGCGGCCGGCATCACGGCGTGCATCAAGCTCGGCGTCGATGCGCGCATGGTAGGGCGCATGGATCGCATCGATACGCTGCTGCCGCTGCGCCGCCGACAACCCGGCATTGCCCGGCACCACGGTGTGGTCGCTCACTTCCGGAATCAGCGTCGGCGAGGCCAGCGGACGGTTGCAGTCGATCAGCAGGCGCGAATAGGTCTGTTCGATCGCCCAGGCGTCCAGCCGTTCGGCCAGTGCGCGGGTGGTGCCGGCAATGCCGATGTCCCAGCCGATATGGCGGTCCAGCTCGGCCTGCGCCAGGCCAAGGCCTTCCAATGCTCGCGGCACCTGCTGGCCGGCGTGGTCGGCCAGCAGCAGGTACGGTGAGGCGCCCTGCGGCCGGTGGAGGGTGTAGATCGCCGGGTCGTCGGCGCCCAGCAGCGCCGGCAGCGCATGCATGTCGGCGTCAGCCACGCGGGCGTCCGTCCAGGTGGTGCTCGATCATCCACAGCCCGGCCCAGAGCTTGGCATCCAGCTCGTAGCCTTCGCCCATCTTCTGTACCAGCCAGGCCGCAGCCTCACTGCGCGGAATCTCGTGCACGGTGATGTCCTCGCTGTCATCGCCACCGCCTTCGCCGATCCGGCGCAGGCCGGTAGCGCGCACGAAGGCGATCTTCTCGCTGCTGGCGCCAGAAGATGTCGGGCCGATCATCAGCACTTCGGCGTGGTCGGCGGTCCAGCCGGTTTCTTCTTCCAGCTCGCGAACGGCCGAAACTTCGATTGATTCGCCCGCGTGGATGTCGCCGACCAGGCCGGCCGGCATCTCGATGGTGGGGGCCTGCAGCGGCACGCGGAACTGCTCGACGAACAGCACGTTGTCCTCGGGGGTGACGGCGATGATGATCGCTGCCAGGCCGCCGGCATGGGTGCGTTCGCTGTACTCCCAGGTGCCTCGCACCAGCATGCGCTGGTACTTGCCTTCATAGACGACACGCGGGGCTTCGGTGTTGCGCTGGCTCATGCGGGCTCGCTGTGGGTGGGAAGAATGTCGGGTACGCCGGCGGCATCGAACAGCCGACGGCGGGTCATCGGGCCGAAGCGCAGGGCCTGGCACAGGCCACCGAGCAGCTCCGGGTCGGCCGCTTGGCGCAGCAGGCCGGGCTGGCTGCCTTCCAGAGGTGCGTCCAGCGCGATGGTGGTCAGCTGGCGCCAGAGCAGGGCGTGCTCGCGCTGCTCGCGCAGGCGCACGGCCATCTGCGCGGCACCGCGCAGGCGCAGGAACGGCACTTCGTCCAGGCGTTCGTACAGCGCATCCATGCTGCCGAAATGGGCCAGCAGCACGGCGGCGGACTTGCTGCCGACACCACTGACGCCGGGAATGTTGTCCACCGCATCGCCGCACAGTGCCAGGTAGTCGGCAATCTGGTGAGCGTGCACGCCGTGCCGTGCCTTCACCCCGGCCACGTCCCAGCGCTGGTTGCGTGCGTAGTCCCACTGCTCGTCGTGATCCAGCAGCAGCTGCGAGAGGTCCTTGTCGGCGGAAATGATCACCCCGCGGTGGCTGCCACGGTGGACGTGCAGCGCGCTGCCGATCAGGTCATCGGCCTCGTATTCGTGGTGGGCCAGCACTGCAAGGCCCAACGCCGCGCACAGCGCCTTGCAGTGCACGAACTGGCGCTTGAGCGCCTCCGGCGCCGGGTCGCGGTTGGCCTTGTAGGCCGGATACAGGCGGTGGCGGAAGCCACTGTCCAGTGCTTCGTCGAAGGCGATGGCGATGTGCCGCGGGCGCTCGCGCTCGAGCAGGTCCAGCAGGAAGCGGGCGAAGCCGTGCACCGCGTTGGTCGGCCAGCCCTGCGCGTCCTGGAACTGGTCCGGCAGCGAGTGCCAGGCGCGGAACACGTAGATGCTGGCGTCGACCAGGTACAGCGAGGGCGGCGCTGCCGGCAGGCTCATGCCGGCGGCGTCCAGTCACGCAGCAGGGCCGCCGGATCGGGGCGCTCGCGTTCGGGGACGGCGGCCTTCGGCGTGCCGATATGGATGAAACCGGCGATGCCTTCGCCCTCGGACAGCCCCAGATAGGCCTGCACGGCCGGATCGAAGGCCATCCATGCGGTCAGCCACTGCGCACCGAAGCCCAGCGCCTGCGCGGCCTGCAGCAGGGCGAAGCAGACGCAGCCGGCGGTCATCAGCTGTTCCTGTTCGGGCACTTTCGGGTCCGGACGCGGACTGGCCACCACCACGATCACCAGCGGCGCATGGCTGAAACGCTGGCGGTCCTTTTCGAATACCGCCTCACCGGCATGCGGGTCGCGCTGGCGGCTGCGCTCGGCCAGGAAGTCGCCCAGAGTGTGACGTGCATCGCCGGCGATTTTCAGGAAGCGGAACGGTACGCGCTTGCCGTGGTCGGGCACGCGCACGGCCGAGGCCAGCATGCGCTGCAGGGTGGCCGGATCCGGTCCGGGCTCGCCCAGTTGCCGCGAGGGCACCGAGCGGCGGGCATCCAGGGCAAGCAGGGCAGCGGGGTCGGGCATGGAATCTGAACCGGTCATCACGGGTGTTTGATTATAGTCGGGGTGGTCAATGACGCCGTCTGTGTCGCGTCTCGCCCCTGAATATCAAACTGTGATGAACATCATGCCACTGGCGGGAATGGGACGACCGCTTCCTCTCGCCTCGTGGGCCTCGCACGGCTTACGATATCTATCTTGCCGGGCCGCCGGTCATGAGGTTTGAAGTGAGGACTGTTTCACTGTCCGTGACGGGCTGGCCGGCCTACCATCGACGTACCGGTACATGGGGTGTACCGGTCGTCGCGATGTCCATGCTGTCTGTCGTATCAGAGAAGGTGGGGAGCCTTCCCGAATGATGAGCGCGCCCACACCGATGGGATCGCCGGGCCGTGACCCGGTCCAGCTTCAGCGTGCCCGGGACATGGTCCTGCCGGCGCTGTGCCAGGCTTTCGGGGCCGCACTGGCGCGTTTCGACGATGCACTGTTCGACCGGGCCGGCAATGCAGGCTCGTCGCAGCTGCTGTTCCTGGATGCGATGCGCGAGCTGCGCCGCCGCCGTGAGGACATCGCCGCCGCCTTTGCCGGCCACCTGCAGCGGGCCTGGGATGCACTGGCCAGTGGCGAGCCGCTGTCGGCCGAAGCCACCCTGTCCGGACCGGGCGAGGATGGCCTGAGCCTGCTGGCTGAACATGTACTGGAATCGCGGCTGGCGGTGCGCAATTTCGCCACCGTGCTGCTGCGCGACTTCAAGCCGGTGCTGGCGCGGCTGGACCGGCGCCTGGGCCGCTTGATCGGCGGCGCCGAGCTGGATGCCGACCACAATCCGGTCAGCCCCGAGCACCTGGGTGTGGCCATCCATGAGGCCTTTGCCGGCTGCGAGCTGGCGCCGGAAGTGCACCTGGTGCTGATCAAGCTGTGCGAACGCGACCTGCGCGCGCCGGTGGGCCGCATCTACGAGAAGCTGGACGAGCAGCTGGCCGCCGCTGGCGTGATGTCGCAGATGGGGGCGCCGCGGCGTCCGCTGTCGGCCGCGCCCGACCCGCGCATGGCGCCGGGGGCGGACGATCTGGTCGAGCCGCGCCTCGCGGCGGGCTTCGAATCCGAATTCAGCGATGATGAACAGGCCGCGCCGGCCTGGGCGCAGCGGTTCGCCGCGCGCTGGTCCGAGCGCCGTGGCCACATGCAGCAGCACCTCGGGGGCGAGGATGCCGGCAGCGGCGAGGCGTATGCCGGCCAGCAGGGGATGTTGCTGGAGGCCCTGCATGAGTTGCTGCAGCAGACCCGCCACGTTCGCGAGGACGCCACCTCGGCCGCGCAGGTCGCGGTTGGCCAGCACCGCCCGTTGAGCCAGCGCGAGATGATGTCGGTGCTGTCGCTGCTGCAGGCCACGCCCAGTGCGACGCTGCGTGCGGCCATCGGCGAGGACGGCGAATCGTTGGCGCAGCGATTGAAGAGTGAAGTGCTGTCCAGCGCCACCCGTCTTGGCGTCGACCCCGGCCAGACCCGGCTGGACCCGCAGGACGAGGATGCGATTGATCTGGTCGGCATGCTGTTCGACGTGATGCTGGACGAACGCGAGCTGGAAGGCCGCTCACGCGAGTTGATCGGCCGCCTGGTGGTGCCCTTCGTCAAGGTGGCGATGCTCGACCGCCGCATGTTCGTGCAGAAGACCCACCCGGCACGCAAGCTGCTCAACTCGCTGGCCGAAGCCTGCGAAGGCAATACCGGCGAAAGCCAGGCCGAGCGCATGCTGATGGCCAAGGTCGAGGAGATCATCGAACGGCTGGTGGCCGAGTTCAACGAGAACCTGGCGATCTTCCTGACCCTGGAAGAAGAATTCCGCGAGTTCCTCGTGCAGCATCGCCGCCGCGTGGAAATCGCCGAGCGTCGCGCCGCCGAAACGCAGCGCGGCCAGGAAAAGCTGGAAATGGCCCGCAGCCGTGCCGGTGCCGAACTGGACCGCCGCATCGGCGATGCCACCCTGCCGCCGGCCATCGCCGAGTTCCTGCGCCAGCCGTGGCAGCACCACCTGACCCTGGCGCTGCTGCGCGAGGGCGAGGAGGGCGCGTCGGTGGCCGAGGCACTGAGCCTGGCTGACGGCCTGCTGGAGGAAGTGGCCGAGGCCCGCCGCCAGATCGTCGGCAAGCCGTGGCTGCAGGCCTGGCAGCCGGTGCTGGCCAAGGTATTTGCCAGTGTCGGCGTGCACGGCGATGCCGCCACCGGTGCCATCGACGCCTTGCATGACACCCTGCAGGGCATTGCTGAATCGCGCCCGGAACTGCAGCGCGCGCTGCCGGAACTGCCGCAGGTTGCCTTGCCGGCGCCGCCGGTGGCTGAATCGCCCGCGGTCGAGCTGGGCGGGCAGATCGACGCCGACGATTTCGACAACGCCGACGCCGACCGCTTCCGCCGCATGGAAATCGGCAACTGGCTGGACTTCGTCGACAAGGACGGCAAGGTGCAGGCCGGCAAGCTGTCCTGGGTCAGCCCGATCTCCTCGCGCCTGCTGTTCGTCAACCGCCGCGGCGTGCGCTTCTGCGTGGCCTCGCCGGAGGAACTGGCGGTGATGGTGCGGCTGGGCCGGCTGCGCGCCCACGTCGACGATGGCGCCTTCGACAGCGCGATGCAGGGTGTGATCGATCGGCTGGACCCGGGCAGCGCCACCCTGCACTGAGCGGTGGCTGCCTGCTAGGATCGGGAAAACTCACCGATCAGCGGGGACCTGCATGGCCGTGGCGTTGCTGGGGATCAAGGAGACCGCGCCGGGCGAACGGCGCGTGGCGTTGACGCCGGAAACCGCGCGCAAGCTCGGTGCCCTCGGCATTACCGTCTGGTACGAGGCCGGCGCCGGCTTGGCCGCAGGCTTCACCGATGCGGCCTATGACGATGCCGGCGCACGTGTGTTCGACGCGGGCCGTTGGGGCGAGATCGATATCCTGCTGTGCGTGCAGGCGCCGCCGGCGTTGGTCCTGGAGCAGCTCAAGCCCGCTGCCAGCGTGGTTGGCCTGCTGGCCCCGGCCAGTGATCCGGCGCTTGCGGCATTGGCCGCTGGCGACCGCCTGCAGCTGTTCCCGCTGCAGCAGCTGCCGCGCACCACCCGCGCGCAGGCGATGGACGTGCTCAGTTCGCAGGCCGGCATGGCCGGCTACAAGGCGGCGCTGATCGCGGCCGAACGCGCGCCCCGTTTCTTCCCGATGCTGACCACTGCTGCCGGCACCGTGCGACCGGCCAAGGTGCTGGTGATCGGTGCGGGCGTGGCGGGCCTGCAGGCCATTGCCACTGCCCGGCGTCTTGGTGCGCAGGTGGAAGGCTTCGACGTGCGCCCGGAAACCCGCGAGCAGATCCAGTCGCTGGGCGCGCGCTTTCTCGACCTCGGGGTGAGCGCGGCGGGCGAGGGCGGTTACGCGCGCGCGTTGACCGATGAAGAGCGTGCCGAGCAGCAGCGCCGCCTGGCCGACCACCTGCGTGGTGTGGATGTGGTGATCTGCACCGCTGCGGTACCGGGGCGACCGGCGCCGACGATCGTGACTGCCGCAATGGTGGAAGGCATGGCCACCGGCAGCGTGATCGTGGACTTGGCGGCGGAGAGCGGCGGCAACTGCGCACTGACCCAGCCGGGGCAGTGCATTGAACACCAGGGCGTGACCGTCGATGGCCCGCTGGGCCTGGCCAGCCGCGGTGCAACACAGGCCAGCGAGATGTATGCGCGCAACCTGCTCAACTTCGTCGCGCTGTTCGTGCGCGAAGGCCAGCTCGGTTTCGACTGGGACGACGAGCTGCTGGCGAAGACGCGCTGGCAGGCGTGAGTCGGTAGCGCCGGGCCATGCCCGGCGAGCGCAGCGGTATGCGGAAATCCGCCGGGCATGGCCCGGCGCTACCGAAGCGGAGGCGTTACCGCGGCTTCGCCGGCGGCGGGTTCTCGCGCACCCAGTCCTTGCGTTGTTCCGGCGTCATCTGCGACCAGCGCTCGCGTAGTGCGTCGCGCTGCGCGGGCGGCAGATCCCGCATCTGGCCGAACAGGGCCCGGGCCTGCTCACGCTGTTCCGGGTTCATGTGCTCGAAGCGGCGCAGGCCACGCCGGGCCTTGTCGCGTTCCTCAGGGCTCATCGACTGCCAGCGCTGGCCATGCGAGAGCATGCGCTGGCGCTGGCCGGCATCGGCGCTGTTCCAGCGGTCGCGCAGCGGTGCCAGCAGGGATTCCCGCTGTGCTTCACTCAACTGTTCCCAAGCCGGCAGCGGCGCGGGGCGTGCGGCAGGGGCGGGCGCGGCGCTCTGCGCCAGTGCCGGGAGGGCCGGCAGCAGCAACAGGGTCATTAGCAGGGGCAGGGCGTGCAGTCGGGACATCATTCACTCCATCGCCAGGTCGGTATCGCCCAGCCACAGGTACAGATCGGGATTTTCGTCGTAGAGCGCGCTGTTGTCTTCCACCGAGGCAAGCACAGGTGCCGGCGCAGGGCCCGTCAGCGTGCCATGGCCAGTGAACTGCAGGCCGATGCCCAGCGCCACCACCAGCGAACAGGCACTGGCCAGCCACCAGCGCCAGCGCCCGCGATGGGTGGCCGTGGCGCCGTGGCGAGCCTGGCGCAGCCGGGCCAGCGTTGCCGGCGACAGCGCGCGCAGCGACTGCGCGTGCAGGCCGCGCAGGGAGTCATCGGAAGGCAGGGAGCGGTTCACGGGTGGATCTCCAGGTAATCCTGCAGCGCCTGGCGGGCGCGTGCCAGATGGGTTTTTACCGCGCCTTCGCTGCAGCCCATGGCGCGGGCGGTGGTGGCCCCGTCCAGATCCTGCAGCACGCGCAGGGTGAACGCCTCGCGCTGGCGGGCGGGCAGGCGGCGCAACGCGTCCACCAGCTGCTGGTACTGCTGGCGCTGTTCATGCGCCTGTGCCGGGTCCGGGCCGGGATCGGCCCAATCGATCTCGCTGCCTTCCGCGTCCTGGTTGTCGCGCCAGAACGGCAGGCGGAAGCGGCGCCGGCGCTGCACGTCGATCACGCGCCGGCGCAGGATGCTCCAGAACAGCGGCGCCCATTCGGCCGCCGGCTTGTCGGCGTAGTCCAGCATGCGCAGCAGCGCGTCCTGCACCGCGTCCATGGCGTCTTCGCGCTGGCGCAGGCCGGCCTCGGCGAAGCGGAACGCACGCGGGCCAACGCTGGCCAGGAACGCTTCCAGCGACGCCGGCAGGGCATCGGTCTCGGCGCTCGGGGGGACGGGGCTGCTCACCAGCACAGGGTACGGTTCCTCGCTCGGGGTCACCATCGACAACGCGTGAGCGCGGCTTCGGTTGACGCCGGGCGCGCACCGGGTTCAGCCCATGGTTATGATGGGACGACGAAGACAGAGCAGGAGCGTTGCCAGTGAGTGACGGGTTCGTAGCGCTGTACATCTTCATGCTGGCAGCCATCGCCGGCCACGTGATCATTTCGCGGGTGCCGGTGATCCTGCATACCCCGCTGATGTCGGGCTCCAACTTCATCCACGGCATCGTGCTGATCGGTGCGATGGTGGTGCTGGGGCATGCGCAGACACCGCTGGAGAAAGCGCTGGGCTTCCTCGCCGTGGTGCTCGGTGCCGGCAACGCCGCCGGTGGCTACGTGGTCACCGCGCGCATGCTGGAAATGTTCAAGCCGAGCGCGCCCAAGGGCGGCAAGGACGAGCCGAAGGAGCCGCAGGCTTGAACATCAGCACCGTCGAACTGCTCGATTGGCTGGTCAAGGCCAGCTACCTCGTCGCCGCCACGCTGTTCCTGCTGGGCCTGCAGCGCATGGCCTCGCCGCTGACTGCGCGCAGCGGCATCCGCTGGGCCGGGCTGGGCATGCTGCTGGCCACGGTGGCGACGTTCTTCCTGCCCGAACTGCACAACGTGCCGCTGATCCTGGTGGCGCTGCTGCTCGGCGCCGGCCTGGCCTGGTGGTCGGCCGGCAAGGTTGCCATCACCGACATGCCGCAGATGGTGGCGCTGTACAACGGCATGGGCGGTGGCTCGGCGGCGGCGATCGGTGCAGTGGAACTGCTGCGCTACGCCTTCCTGGCCAACCGCGATACCCGCCACTGGAGCGCGCAGGCGCTGGCCGACCTGGCCGCACGGCAGCCGTCGGGCATGGTGCTGCTGCTGGCGGTGGTCGGCGCGGCCATCGGTGCGGTGTCGCTGTCCGGCTCGGTGATCGCCTGGGCCAAGCTGGATGGGCGCCTGGACAAGCGCGTGACCTGGCCCGGCCAGCAGGTGATGAACCTGCTGGTGGCACTGGCGGTGGTGGTGCTGGCGATCATCGCCGCGAGCACGCTCCACACCTGGGCGATCGTCGCCTTCTTCGTGCTGGCACTGGCGCTGGGCGTGCTGATGACGCTGCCGATCGGCGGCGCCGACATGCCGGTGGTGATCTCGCTGTACAACGCCTTCACCGGCCTGGCGGTGTCGTTCGAAGGCTACGTGCTGGGCAATGAGGCATTGATCATCGCCGGCATGATGGTCGGCGCGGCGGGCATCCTGCTGACCCGGCTGATGGCCAAGGCGATGAACCGGCCGATCCGCAACGTGTTGTTCTCCAACTTCGGCGGCGGTGCCGCCGGGGAAGCGCAGGCGATCACGGGTGCGCAGAAGCCGATTGAAGCGTCGGATGTCGCGGCGATGATGGCCTACGCCGAGCGCGTGGTGATCGTGCCCGGCTACGGCATGGCGGTAGCGCAGGCGCAGCACAAGATCTGGGAACTGGCGCAGCGGCTTGGCCAGCGTGGGGTCAAGGTGAAGTTCGCGATCCATCCGGTGGCGGGGCGCATGCCCGGGCACATGAACGTACTGCTGGCCGAAGCGGGCGTGCCCTACGACCTGATCGCCGACATGGACGACATCAACCCGGAGTTCGCCAACACCGACGTGGTGCTGGTGATCGGTGCCAACGACGTGGTCAATCCGGTGGCGCGCACCGACCCGGCCAGCCCGATCTACGGCATGCCCGTGCTGGACGTGGTCAACGCGCGCAACGTGGTGGTGATCAAGCGTGGCAAGGGCACCGGCTTTGCCGGCATCGAGAATGCGCTGTTCTACGCCGACAACACCCGCATGCTGTACGGCGACGGTGCGGAAGCGGCAGCCTCGCTGGTGAGCGAACTGAAGGCGCTCGACGGCGGGCATTGAGGCCGTACCGGTAGCGCCGGGCCATGCCCGGCGGCGTTTCGTGCGGACCGCTGCGCTCGCCGGGCATGGCCCGGCGCTACCCTCATCCACGCGTGGCGTGAATCTGCGCGGTCAGCGCGCCAGCCAGGCGCCCACGGCCACGCCCAGGGCCAGCCACAGCCATTCCATTGCGCCATTGGCGAGGGTGATCAGGGTCCAGGCCAGGTGCGGGCCCATCCGCATCGTGGCGTCCCACAGATCCAGCCCGAACGAGCCGCCCATCCAGGCGCTGGCGATGGCCCAGTTGGCCACGGCGGCCACCAGCAGCGTGCCCAGTACGACCAGCGCGATGCGCAACCGGCCCGGGCCCAGCGTACCCATGCGCAGCATGAACACCAGTTCCAGGGCGGTCAGTACCGCCATCCAGCCGACCTGCCGGCCGGTCATCAGCGCCAGCACCATCCAGGCAAGGGGAGCAACAAGCAGGCCCAGCAACAACATGAGGGGCCAGAGCCAGGTGACGGTCCTGGCACGCGCGGCATTGGAGGACATCGAAGCTCCCTGAAGATCACCCACAGGATACTGTGGTTTGCCGCGGTGCACCGGCGGTGCCGGGGCGGCTGGGCTAGAATGCCGTCTTGCGTGGCCCCGGCCACGGCCCCATATCGGTCCCCATGTATTCCCGTAGCAGCGAACCTGTCCACTTCGAACGCGATTGCGAGGCCGTGATGGTCCCGCAGGGCGATACCGTGACCCTGCCCGCCGGCAGCTATGGGTACATCACCCAGGCGCTGGGCGGCAGCTATTCGGTGTTCGTCGAGGGCAACCTGTTCCGCATCGCCGGCAAGGACGGGGACGCCATCGGCAAGGAGGCACCGGCACCGCTGGAGCTGCCGGCCGATGCCACCGACGAACAGGTGGAACAGCTGGTGTGGCAGCAGCTGCGCACCTGCTTCGACCCGGAAATTCCGGTGAACATCGTCGAACTGGGCCTGGTCTACGAGGTCGAGATCAAGCACCTGGACGAAGGCCAGCGCGAGATCGACGTGAAGATGACCCTGACCGCACCGGGCTGCGGCATGGGTGACATCCTGGTCGACGACGTGCGCAGCAAGCTTGAAATGATCCCGACGGTGGCCGAGGCCGACGTCGACCTGGTGTTCGACCCGCCGTGGAACCAGCACATGATGTCCGAGGCGGCCCGGCTCGAGACCGGCATGCTTTGACCCAGGGCCCGCAGTGACGCGGGCCCGGCACTACCCGCAACCAGAACAGGAATCCTCCGGTGTCCCAGTCCATTCCCAGCTTCGCCGTCACCCGTTCGGACCACCCGCGCAGCGCTGAAGAGCGCGCCCAGATCCTGGAGAAGCCGGGCTTCGGCCTGCACTTCACCGACCACATGGTGGAAGTGCGCTGGGACAAGGACACCGGCTGGCACAACGCCAACGTGCGCGCCTACGGCCCGCTGCAGCTGGACCCGGCTGCAGCCGTGCTGCATTACGGCCAGGAAATCTTCGAAGGCATCAAGGCCTATCGTCATGCCGACGGTTCGATCTGGACCTTCCGCCCGGATGCCAACGGCCGTCGCCTGCAGCGTTCGGCGCAGCGCCTGGCGCTGCCGGAATTGCCGGTGGAGATCTTCGTCGAATCGCTGAAGCAGCTGATCGCCGTCGACAGCGCCTGGGTGCCGTCGGCCGATGAGTCGAGCCTGTACTTCCGTCCGTTCATGATCGGCGACGAAGCCTTCCTCGGCGTGCGTGGCGCGCACAAGGCCGGCTACTACGTCATCGCCAGCCCGGCCGGCCCGTACTTCGCCAAGGGCGTCGCCCCGGTGTCGATCTGGCTGTCGACCGAGTACGCACGTGCGGCCAAGGGCGGCACCGGCGCCGCCAAGTGCGGTGGCAACTACGCGGCTTCGCTGCTGCCGCAGCAGAAGGCGCAGGCACAGGGCTGCTCGCAGGTGCTGTTCCTCGATCCGGTGGAGGGCAAGTACCTGGAAGAACTGGGCGGCATGAACGTGTTCCTGGTCTACAAGGACGGCACGCTGGTCACCCCGCAGCTCTCGGGCAGCATCCTTGAGGGCATTACCCGCGAGAGCATCCTGCAGCTGGCCCGCGACCGCGGCATGAAGGTCGAAGAGCGCAAGGTCAGCATCGACGAGTGGAAGGACGGCGTTGCCTCCGGCGAGATCGCCGAAGTGTTCGCCTGCGGCACCGCGGCGGTGGTCACCCCGATCGGCCAGCTGAAGGGCGAGGGCTTCTCGGTGGGGGACATCAACGCCCCGGCCGGCGAAGTGACCATGTCGCTGCGCAAGGAACTGACCGACATCCAGTACGGCCGCCTGCCGGACCGCCACAACTGGCTGGTCAAGCTGGGCTGATCACCCACGCCGAACCGTAGCGTCGAGCCATGCTCGACTGCGCCTCTGGAAAGCCCGTCCCAGTGACGGGCTTTCTGCATTGTGGGCGCGCCCGCCAGACCGCAGCAGGTGATTACTTGACGCAAATATGTTTGCAATGCAAACTAAATTCAAGCGACCCCGATGGAGCGTGTCATGCAGCAGCCGTCCGTCATTGATCCTTCCTCGCGCCTGCAGGCGCTGACCCGTGAATACTCGCGGTATTCGCGAAGTGCCGGGGGCCTGTCGGCGATGGCAGGCGGCATCGCCTGCCTGGCCTCGTTTCTTGCCGGCGCTCTGTTGCCGACCACCCTGGCGCTGCGCATCGTGCTGATTGCCGTGCCGGTGCTGTGGATCGTCGGCAAGCAATGGATGGCACGCCGCTACTACCAGCGGCTGGGCCAGGTCGAAGAGCAGGTCACGCCTGTCGAACGCAATTTCCAGCGCTTCTTCATTGCCTTCACCGCGCTGGTAAGCGTGCTGGTGATCGGCAGCGTGCTGACCCGGCTGGTACCGATGGGCGAACGCGCCTGGGACCTGCGCGCCATTGGCTACCTGGTCGTGGTGGCACTGTTGCCCTGGGTGGTGTGGCGCTGGCTGCGGACACCGCTGGAATTCATCGTGGGCGTGTTCCTGCTGTGCCAAGCCGCGCTGGCCTTCACCGGGCAGGCGTACGGCTTCGGCCCGAGCACCGCGGTGTTCCCCTTGGCATCCATCGCACTGATCGTGGTCGGCTGGCGTGACCACCAGCGCTTCCAGCGGCTGCAGGTGGAGATGCGCGCGTTCATGGCGGCGCGGACGAACGTCGAATGACCCAGCTGCCTGATTCCAGAGCGCTGCTCCAGCTCGACCGCTTGATCCACGAGCCGGCGCGCCTGCTGATCCTGTCGATCCTGGCAGGTGCCGAATCCGCCGAGTTCGGATTTGTCGAGCATCTCAGCGGGTTGAGCAAGGGCAACCTCTCCAGCCATCTGAGCAAGCTTGAGGCGGCAGGTCTGGTCGGCATCGACAAGTCGTTCCGCGGCAAGCGCCCACTGACCACCTTGCAGTTGACGCCGAGGGGCCGCACTGCCCTGGCCGAGTACCGCACGCAGCTGGCGGCCATCGTTGCCGGCCTTCCCGATCCGGATCGAAAGGACCCCTGACATGACATTGCTTCTGCGCCTGTTTGCAGTTCTGGTTGTTTCCTTCTCTGCTCTCCCCAGTGCGGCTGCGGCCACAGATCCGCGCCAACAAGGCGCCACGCTGACCACGCAGTTCTACGAAGGGCACGTCGACGCACTGTGGGAACGGATGACGCCGCAGATGCAGGCGGGGCTGCAGTCCCCGCAGAGCCTGGTGGCGCTGCGCGAGCAGGTGCTGGCGGGCTGGGGCGCAGAAACCGAGCTGGTCAGTGAGAAGGTCGAGAAGGTTGATGGATTCGACACCTATCTGCGGCAGGCGCGCTTCGCCAGGAGCCCGGCCATCATCCAGGTGCTGTGGGCCATCGATGCCGAAGGGCGGATCGGCGGCTTCTACATCCGCCCGCTACAGACCACACCGCCGCAGGCAGCGGCGAGCGGGTTCCTCGACTATCAGACCCGCACACGGCTGCAACTGCCGTTCGACGATGAGTACTTCGTGTTCTGGGGCGGGCGTACTGTCGAACAGAACTACCATGCGGCCCATGCCGGCCAGCGCTTCGCGCTGGATCTGCTGGTGGTCCGCGATGGCCGCTCGCACCGCGGTGATGGGCTGCGCAACGATGACTACTACTGCTTCGGTCGCCCGATCCTCGCGCCAGCCGACGGCACGGTGGTGGAGGTGATCGAGGGTGTGGCCGACAACGTGCCGGGCCAGATGAATGCCGCCCAGCTCACCGGCAACCGCGTCATCCTCGACCACGGCAATGAGGAATACTCGGTGCTGGCGCACCTGCGCCAGGGCAGTGTGCGCGTCGCGCAGGGACAGGTTGTCCGCAGCGGCGCGCACCTCGGTGACTGTGGCAACAGCGGCAACTCCTCCGAGCCGCACCTGCACTACCAGCTGCAGGCCGGGCCCGTGTTCGGTGTCGGCGAAGCGTTGCCGGCACAGTTCTCCGGCTACGTGGCCGATGGCCAGCCGGTTGCACGCGGCGAGCCGGTCAAAGGGCAGCGCATCCGGCCGGCGCGCGTTCCGCAGGCAAAGTAGTCAGCGCGTCCGACGCGGCGGGCAGGCGCTCCGCGGTCGTTGGTGCCAGCAGTGGACGCCGATGTCGGCAAAGTCATCGCAGGACATGTGATGACCCAGTCAGGTGCGTGCAGGGCACGAGAAAGTTCCTTCACCTTCACAAACCCTCGACCCGGGAAGTCTCAGAACGAACATTTCATCTTGCTGAAAAGACGCTGAAAATCTTGTGGTGTCCGGTTTTGGTCTTTAGCGTCATCTGCACGGCGGATCGGAAGGGGGATCCGCTGGCTCGCCGGACTTCGAACCTCGCCAATGCAAGCCAGCCCAGGGTTCGGGCCGGTGCTTCTGCCGATTCCGGCATTCACACCACAAGAAAGGGAAATACGATGTCCCAGGTAACGCAACCGCGTGTGCGTCGAGTGTGGGTGGTCCTTGGTGCGTCCGTCCTGTCATCGCTGCTGCTGGCCACGCCTGCGCTGGCCGGTGATGTCCAGCTCAGCGGCCTGCAGTCCGCGCAGACCCACCAGCGTTTCATCGTGAAGTACCGCGACGGCAGCGCGCCGGTGGCCAACACCACCGCACTGGCCTCTTCACTGAAGAGTGCCGCCGCCGGCCTGGCCAGCAGCCAGGGCCGCGCGCTGGGCCTGCAGCAGGTCCGCAAGCTGGCCGTCGGCCCGACCCTGGTCAAGACCGATCGTCCGCTCGACCAGGCCGAATCCGAGCAGCTGATGCGCAAGCTGGCCGCCGACCCGAACGTGGAATACGTTGAAGTCGACCAGATCATGCGTGCCACGCTGACCCCGAACGACACCCGCTTCAGCGAGCAATGGGGCTTCGGCACCTCCAATGCCGGCATCAACATCCGGCCGGCCTGGGACAAGGCCACCGGCACCGGTGTGGTCGTGGCGGTGATCGACACCGGCATCACCAACCATGCCGACCTCAATGCCAACATCCTGCCGGGCTACGACTTCATCAGCGATGCGGCGATGGCGCGCGACGGCAACGGCCGCGACAACAACCCGAACGATGAGGGCGACTGGTACGGCGACAACGAGTGCCAGGCGGGCTACCCGGGCTCGAACTCCAGCTGGCACGGTACCCACGTGGCCGGTACGGTGGCGGCGGTGACCAACAACAGCACCGGCGTGGCAGGTACCGCATTCAACGCCAAGGTCGTGCCGGTGCGCGTGCTCGGCAAATGCGGCGGTTACACCTCTGACATTGCCGACGCGATTGTGTGGGCCTCCGGCGGCAGCGTCAGCGGCGTGCCGGCCAATGCCAATCCGGCCGAGGTCATCAACCTCTCGCTAGGCGGCGGTGGCAGCTGCTCGACCACCTACCAGAACGCGATCAATGGCGCTGTCGGCCGTGGCACCACCGTGGTGGTCGCCGCTGGCAACAGCAACACCAACGTGTCCTCGTCGGTGCCGGCCAACTGCCCGAACGTGATCGCAGTGGCGGCCACCACCTCGGCCGGTGCGCGTGCCAGCTTCTCCAACTATGGCAACGGCATCGATATCTCGGCACCGGGCCAGGGCATCCTGTCCACCCTCAACAGCGGCACCACTACCCCGGGCAGTGCCAGCTACGCTTCGTACAACGGCACCTCGATGGCGGCACCGCACGTGGCCGGCGTGGTCGCGCTGATGCAATCCGTAGCCCCGAGCCCGCTGAGCCCGGCGCAGGTGGAGAGCATCATCAAGAGCACCGCACGCCCGCTGCCGGGCGCCTGCTCGGGTGGCTGCGGCGCCGGCATCATCGACGCCGACGCGGCGGTCGCTGCAGCGATCAACGGCGGCGGCCCGAACCCGGGTGGCAACGTGCTGCAGAACAACGTTCCGGTGACCGGCCTGGGCGCTGCCAGCGGCGCTTCGCTGAGTTACACCGTGAACGTTCCGGCCGGCAGCACCCAGCTGCGCGTGGCGATCAGTGGCGGCAGCGGTGACGCCGACCTGTATCTGCGCCAGGGCAGTGCCCCGACCGACACGGTGTACACCTGCCGTCCGTACCTGAGCGGCAATGCTGAAACCTGCACCGTCAACAGCCCCGCCGCCGGCACCTGGTATGTGCGGGTGAAGGCGTACAGCACCTTCTCGGGCCTGACCCTCAACGCCCAGTACTGAGCCCAAGCCCCTCTCCATGGGCACGCCCCGGCTTAGGCCGGGGCGTTTTTGCATGGGGCCGCGCGGTGGTGCGTGCCGCCGCGCCGTGGTGGGTGCCGACCTTGGTCGGCACGCCGTTCCTCAAACCGATTCGAAGCGGTTCGCGGCCACGTTCTTGCGCACGTGCTGCGGGTCGAAAATCCGCCCGTTCATCGCGATGTACACGCCGCTCGGCAACGACTGCACCGCACCGATCGCGCAGCCGATGTTGAACTCCGCATCCGAACCGCGGAAACGCGCCGGGCTCAGCGCGCCGGTCATCACGATGGTCTTGTCCGGGATCGTCGCCAGCACCTTGCCGGTCTGCACCATCGAATCGGTGCCGTGGGTCACCAGCACGTGCCGGGTCGGCTGCGCGGCGATGGTGGCGCGGATCAGTTCGCGGTCTTCATCGTTGATGTGCAGCGAATCCTTGCGCAGGATCGGAATCACATTGAAGCGGAACGTCACGCCCAGCTCGCGCAGGATCATGCCGATCTGGGGGTCGCCGATCTGGTAGTCCGACTTGTCGTCGAAGTAGATCTTGTCGATCGTGCCACCGGTGGTGACGACCAGGAGCTCTTCCATCATGTGCATGCGCGAAACCAGGACAGGTACAGCGGCGCGGGGCCAGGAACACAGATGATACGGCCCGGCGGGCGCAGCGTCAGCGTCGCTTGCCGAAGCGGGCGCGCAGCCCTGGCAGGCTGGCGCTGAAGATCACCAGCAGGGCCAGCGCGATCTCGATCAGCGCCAGCCAGCGCGTCTCCGGGTGGCTCCAGGCGCTCATCACGCCGTGGCTGAACCAGCCCAGGGCCAGCACCGAGGCCCAGAAACCGGCCTTGCGCCAGCCCAGGCGCAGTGCGATGGCCAGTGCCAGTGGCGGCGCGGTGAACACCAGCTGGGTGGCCAGCCAGTGCTTGTCATTGATGAACCAGCCGGCGAACAGCGCGGCCAGCCCCATCAGGGCCAGCAGCAGGACCGTGCGCGGCGCGGCGCTCATCGGGCCAGCCGCTGCGCGATGTCGGCCACCCGGTGGCCCAGCGCGCGCGCCAGCACCGCCTCGTCGTCGGTCGGCTGCGGGTCGTCGGCGGCACCGGCGACGTGGCTGGCGCCATAGGGCGTGCCGCCACTGGTGGTGTGGCTCAGCGCCGGCTCGGTGAACGGGATGCCGACGATCACGCAGCCATGGTGCAGCAGCGGCACCTGCATCGACAGCAGGGTCGATTCCTGCCCGCCGTGCATCGAGGCGGTGGAGGTGAACACGCCGGCCGGCTTGCCCGACAGGGTGCCGTTGACCCATTCGGCGCCCAGCCCATCCAGGAAATGCTTCACCGGGGCGGCCATGTTGCCGAAGCGGGTCGGGCTGCCGAGCAGCAGGCCCTGGCATTCGACCAGGTCCTGCACGCTCACGTAGGGGGCGCCATCGTCGGGCACCGGCGGCTGTGCGGTCTGGGTCACCGCGGCCACCGGCGGCACCGTGCGCAGGCGCGCGGTCATGCCCGGCACTTCGCCGATGCCCCGCGCGATCTGGCGCGCCAGCCGTGCCACCGAACCGCCCCGGCTGTAGTACAGCACCAGAATCTCGCCCATCGTGCCCGCTCCTCCTCGTCGTGTGGCCACCAGTATGGCTATCCTGCGAGCATTCCGCATCGGGTACCCTTTCGCCGATGGAACCTTTGGATACGCTCAACCTGTGGATGGAGCGCGCGCGGGATCGCGCACGGGCCATCAGTTTCGGCCGCTTCCTGTGGCATCGCTTCCTCGACGACCGCCTGTTCCAGGCAGCGGCGGCGCTGGCGTACACCACGGTGTTCGCGCTGGTGCCGCTGGCCATCGTGGTGTTCGGCGTGCTCTCGGCCTTCCCTGTCTTCGACCGCTGGAGCGACCAGCTCAGCGATTACGTCTTCTCCAACTTCGTGCCCAACGCCGCGCGTGCGGCGGAGGGCTACCTGCGGCAGTTCTCGGCCAGTGCCGGCCAGCTCACCGCCGCCGGCTTCATCGCGCTGGTGGTCTCGCTGCTGATCACCCTCAACAGCGTTGAAGAGACCTTCAACCAGATCTGGCGGGTCGGTTCGACCCGGCCCAAGCTGACCCGCTTCCTGGTCTACTGGACCGTGCTGACGTTGGGCGCGATGCTCGCTGCCGCTTCGCTGGCGGTGTCGGCGCGTGTGTTCGCGATGCCATTGTTCGGGACCCAGGAAGGTCGTTGGCTGGCCGAGTTCGCGCTGCGGCTGGCGCCGATCCTGATCGAGTTCGTCTGCATCACGCTGATGTTCCGGGTGGTGCCGCACCACACCGTGAAATGGCGGCACGCGGTGCCCGGCGCGATTCTCGCGGCGGTGATCCTGGAACTGGTGAAGTGGGGCATCGGCGCCTATCTGGGCAGTTTCCAGTCCTACCAGAAGCTCTACGGCACGGTGGCGTTCGTGCCGATCCTGCTGCTGTGGATCTACCTGTGCTGGGTGGCGGTGCTGCTGGGCGCGTCGCTGTCCTCGTCGATGGCGGCCTTCCGCTACCAGCCGGTGGAACTGCGCCTGCCGCAGGGCTACGAGTTCTATGGCCTGCTGCGCCTGCTCGGCCGCTTCCACCATGCACGTGCCAAGGGCAAGGGCCTGGCCGACGATGAAATCCTGCGTCTGGAGCCGATGCTGACCGACTCGCTGCTGCAGGACCTGGCCTGCAACCTGCAGGAAATCGGCCTGTTGCGCCGCGATGAACGCGGCGAATGGCTGCTCTCGCGCGACCTGGACCAGGTGAGCCTGGCCGATCTGTACGAATGCACCCAGCTGCGCATCCCGGTAGCCGAGCAGCATCTGCCCTACCGCGACGACAGCCTGGGCCGTGCTGCGCTGGCAGCACTGGACGATCTGCGGCTGCCCCTGCGCGAACGCCTCAAGCGCAAGGTCAGCGATATCTACACCGATTCCGGAGACATGCCATGACCCGCAAGACCCCGTTGCTGCTCCCGCTGGCCCTGCTGCTGGCGCTGTCGGCCTGCAAGCCGGCCCAGGAGCCGACCCCCGCCAGCAGCCAGCCACCGGCACAGGCGCCGACGCCGACCACTCCGGCACCGGTCGATGAAACCCCGGCCGAGCGCACCACTGCCGAATTCCCGACGCTGAAGATGAAGGCAGTGGATGGCAGCGACTACGACCTGGCTGCGCATCGCGGCAAGTGGGTGGTGGTGAATTTCTGGGCGACCTGGTGTGCACCGTGCCGCAAGGAAATGCCGGAGCTGTCGGCGCTGCACGCGATGCGCAGCAACATCGAGGTGGTCGGCCTGGCCTATGAAGACATCGAGGTGCCGGAGATGCAGTCGTTCCTGACCAAGCATCCGGTGACCTATCCGATCGTGATCGTGGACCCGTTCGACCCGCCGGCGGATTTCGCCACGCCGCGTGGTTTGCCGTTGACGCACCTGCTGGACCCGCAGGGCAAGCTGGCGCACAGCTTCCTCGGCCCGGTGACGGCCGCCGACATCGAAAAGCAGATCGCTGCTGCCAAGTAGGTTGGGCATCGGCAGGGCTGCGCCCTGCACCCGCCGAAACTTTCAAGCAACGGCAACGGCAACAGCAACAGCAACTGCCAAAGTGCGATTTCCGTGTTGTGGCGGGGCGGTGTCGGAGTCCGGGGACGCCGCAAGTACGTCCATGTAGGCTTGGCAGCCGCATCCATGCGGCTGACACCCCGCACTCCGACACCGCCCCGCCTCTGACAGATTTCTGCGGCTGTTGGTGGGTGTCGACCTTGGTCGACACGTTAGATCCACGCCGTGCGTGGATGAATCTCCATTGAAATCGAATATTTCGACAATCGAATGAAGAGCATCCACGCATGTCGTCGATCTGCTGCAGGTCGCGAGAATCTGTCGAAGGCGGGGTGGGTCCGGTTGCGGGGGCGTGAGCCGCATGGATGCGGCGACCGAGCTTACATGGACGTACTTGCAGCGTCCCCCGCAACCGGACCCACCCCGCCTACCCACAGGTAACCCGCTTCTGCTTCGGCTGTTGCTTTTGCCTTGGTTCGTAGCAGGTGCAGGGCCGCAGGCCCTGCCGACCCACCCTATTCCTCGACCGGGAAATCCTCGATCGGCTTCAGCACATCGTAGTGCTCGCGATGCAGCTTGCCCTTCAGCTTCGGCAGCTCCGGCAACGGCGCATCCACCCGCGTATCCGGCAGCCGGTCCAGCAGGTTGCGCACCAGGGTCAGCCGGCCCAGCCGCTGGTCGTTGAAATCCACCAGCGTCCACGGCGCCGCCTCACGATGCGTCGCGCGCAGCATCGACTCGCGGGCCTCGGTGTAAGCGCTGTACTTGCTGCGCGATTTCAGGTCGACCGGGGAGAGCTTCCAGCCCTTAAGCGGATCGAGATGGCGTTCGGCGAAGCGCTTTTCCTGCTGCTCCTGGTCCACGCACAGCCAGTACTTGAACAGCAGGATGCCGTCGTCCACCAGCAGCTGTTCGAACACCGGCGCCTGATGCAGGAACTGCTGGTACTCGGTTTCGCTGCAATAGCCCATCACCCGCTCGACGCCTGCGCGGTTGTACCAGCTGCGGTCCATCAGCACGATCTCGCCGGCGGCCGGCAGGTGCGAGGCGTAGCGCTGGAAGTACCACTGCGTGGCTTCGCGGTCGGTGGGCTTGGGCAGCGCCACCACCCGGCATTGGCGCGGGTTGAGATGCTGGCTGATGGCCTGGATCGCGCCGCCTTTGCCTGCGGTATCACGTCCCTCGAACAGCACCAGCAGGCGTTGCCCGCTGTGCTGCACCCAGCGCGCCATCGCGGTCAGTTCCAGCTGCAAAGGCAGCAGCAGTTCGTCGTAGTCCTTGCGCTTGAGCTTGGCCATCGTCACACCACGCGGGGAGGAAGCCCGAGCGTAGCGCAGGGGTCGCTCAGGCGATGTCGAGGCCCTGCCAGCCCTGTTCGCCCGCCAGATGCTGCAGCAGCGCCGAAAGGTCGTGGGCAAATCCGGCCATGTCGAACAGGCCGCTGTCTTCGCGTGCCCGTGCCAGTTCAGCGCGCAACGCCGCCAGTGCTGCCGGATCGTTGCCCAGGGCGCTGGCGGTGGCGATGAACCCGGCATCGTCGGCGACATTCATCCGTGCCAGCCCCAGGTGGTGGTTGAGGCTGCCGGCCACGCGCGCGGCGAAGGTGTCGCCGGGGCAGGTCAGCACCGGGCAGCCGGCCCACAGTGCATCGGAGGCGGTGGTGTGGGCGTTGTACGGATGCGTGTCCAGGAACAGGTCGGCCAGCTGATAACGGGCCAGGTACTGAGGATGCGGCAGCTTGGCCATGAACACCAGGCGCGCCGGGTCCAGGCCTGCGGTCTGTGCGGCGGCACGCAGGCGCGCATCGGCCTGGCCGGGCCCGGACAGCAGCCACAGCACGCTGCCTGGCACCGCCTGCAGCACTGCGAAGGCACGGCCCATGCTGCGCGGGTTGAGCTTGTAGCTGTTGTTGAAGCAGCAGAACACCACGCCGTGTTCGGGCAGGCCGCACTCGGCGCGGGATGGTGCTGGCGCCAGGATGCGGGTGTTGTCCGAGGGCTGGAAGGCACGTGGCAGGCGCTGGACGCGTTCGCTGTAGTGCGGCTCCAGTGCGGGTGTCAGGGCGAAGGCATCGCCGATCACCGCATCCATCCACGGCGCGCCCGAGGTGCCCGGATAAGCCAGCCAGTTCAACTGCAGCGGGGCAGGGCGCATCGCCAGCACTTCCGGCGTGCCGCCGCCGCCCCAGCCGCGCAGGTCGAACAACAGGTCGATGCCCTGTGCGCGGATGCGTGCGGCAGTGTCTGCATGGCGCAGGCCAGCCACATCATGCAGCTGTGTGGCCGTCTGCAGGCGCTGGCGGATGCGGCTGCCGTCGTCGCGGTTCAACGCGAACAGATGCAGCTGCAACGCCGGGTCATGACGCAGCTGCTCGAACAGGGCCACGGTCAGCAGCCCGGTGGGATGGGCGCCGAAACCATTGGAAAGGAAACCGACGCGCAGGGGGCCGTGCGCGCGCACCTTCACGGCAGGAAGGGGACGTACCCCCGAAGCAACCACTGCGGCGCGTGCACGCGCGCAGGCCAGCTGTTCGGCCGCGCTGGCATCCTCGCTGAGGAACGCGAACGGTTCGACCACGCCTTGCCCGGTGGCCAGGGCGCCACGCACCTGTGTGGCCAGCGCATCCACGTCCTGCCAGTCGCAGAGGCGACGCTGCCAGGCCAGGCGCTGCGCGGCGATATAGGGTTCGTCCGGCATCAGCGCATGTGCACGGCGATAGGCCGCCGCCGCACCTTCTGCATCATCGGCATCTTCCAGCGCATGGCCCAGCCACAACGCGATGCCGGGGTGCTGCGGGGCCAGCGCCGAGGCCTGGCCGAGCAGCTTCGCCGCGTCGGCATGCGCGCCGGCCATCCAGGCCACGCGACCCAACCGTGCCAGTGCTTCAGGGTGATTCGGGCGCAGCTGCAGGGCACGTCGCGCGGCCTGTTCGCCGGCAGCGATGTCGCCGGCTTCCAGTTCCACATCGGCCAGCATGACCCAGGCGACGAAGTCGCCGGGCTGGCGTGCAATCGCCTGTTGCAGGTGCTGTCGCTGCTGCCAGGCCGTCATCGTGCTCAGCCCGCCGACAGCTGGGCCAGGGCGTCGACCTGGTGCTCGTGGCTGAGCCGCTGCAGCAGCGGATCGAGGTCGCCGGCCAGTACGTTGGGCAGGTCGTACAGCGTCAGGCCTTCCACACGGTGGTCGGTGATCCGGCCCTGCGGGAAGTTGTAGGTGCGGATGCGCTGGCTGCGGTCGCCGCTGCCGACCTGCAGGCGCCGCGATTCGGCCTGCGCCGCGTCCTGGCGCTGGCGCTCGGCGTCCAGTAGTTGTGCTTTCAGGCGTTTCATCGCCTTGTCGCGGTTGGCGTGCTGGCTGCGCTCGGTCTGGCATTCCACCACCACGCCGGTCGGCACGTGGGTGATGCGGATGGCCGATTCGGTCTTGTTCACGTGCTGGCCGCCGGCACCGGACGAGCGGAACGTATCCACCTTCAGGTCGGCCGGGTTGATGACGATGTCATCGACCTCATCGGCCTCGGGAATGATCGCTACGGTGGCCGCCGAGGTGTGGATGCGGCCCTGAGATTCGGTGGCCGGCACGCGCTGCACGCGATGCGTACCCGATTCGAACTTCAGGCGCGAGAACGCTCCACGGCCGACCACGCGCGCCACCACTTCCTTGTAGCCGCCGTGCTCGCCCGGACTGTCCGATTCGATCTCGACCTTCCAGCCCTGGCGTTCGGCGTAGCGGGCGTACATGCGGAACAGGTCGCCGGCAAAGATCGCTGCCTCGTCGCCGCCGGTACCCGCGCGCACTTCCAGGAACAGGTTGCCTTCGTCGCGCGGGTCGCGCGGCACCAGCAGCAGCGCCAGCTCCTGCTCCAGTTCCTGCAGGCGCGCCTGTGCAGCAGCGATTTCCTCGTCGGCCAGCTCGCGCAGGTCGGGGTCGGCGCGCATGCCTTCGGCGGCTGCCAGATCGGCCTTGGCACGGGCTTCATCAGCCAGGGCGATGGCGATCGGTTCAAGTTGGGCGAATTCGCGCGAAAGGTCGCGGAAACGAGTGTTGTCGGCGACCACATCGGGTTCGGCGAGCAGGCGTTCCAGTTCTTCGCGGCGCTCGGCCAGCGCTTCCAGCTTACGGCGCAGGGTCGGCGTCATCGGGTCTCACGGGTGGGTGGCGGTAACCCGGCGTGGCCGGGAACAGGCGCTCGGCGGCGCGGGTCAGGTCGGCATCGCCACTCAGCGCGGCCGCACGCAGGGCGGCGGTCGGCGGATGCAGCAGGCGGTTGGTCAGGCCGTGGGCAAGCAGCTCCAGCACTTCATCGGCCGGCTTGCCGTTGGCCAGTTGCTGGCGTGCGCGCTCCAGCAGCTCGGCGCGGGTGGCTTCGCCGAACGCGCGCAGCTGCCGCAGCGGCGCCTGGTGGGCGCTGGCCTGCTGGGTCTCGACGAAGCGCGACACCTGCAGGTCGATGATCGCCTCGGCTTCGGCGGCGGCCTCACGGCGGCCACGGCGGTTGTCTTCCACCGCACGCTCGAGATCGTCCACGGTGTAGAGGAAGGCATCGTTGAGCGTGCCGACCTCGGCCTCGATGTCGCGCGGTACGGCTAGGTCGAACAGCAGCATCGGCTTGTGCCGGCGCGCGCGCAGGGCCTTGGCCACCATCTCGCGATGGATCACCGGTTCGCGCGCAGCGGTGGCCGAGAACACCACGTCGGCCTCGCCCAGGTGGCGGTCCAGTTCGGTCAGCGGCAGGGCCACGCCGCCATGGCGGCTGGCAAGTTCCTGCGCGTGGGCGAGGGTGCGGTTGGCGATCAGCAGCCGGCGTACCTTGCCTTCGCTCAGGTGCCGTGCAGCCAGTTCGATGGTCTCGCCGGCACCGACCAGCAGCACGGTGGAATCGTCCAGCCGGGCGAACGCGTTCTGCGCCAGGCGCACTGCGGCCGACGCCACCGATACCGGGTTGGCGCCGACCTGGGTATCGGTGCGCGCACGCTTGGCCACCGAGAAGGTCTGCTGGAACAGGCGGTCCAGGCGCTGGCCGAGCAGGCCGTGGTCGCGCGCGGTCGACCAGGCATCCTTCACCTGGCCGAGGATCTGCGGTTCACCCAGCACCATCGAATCCAGGCCGGTGGCGACCCGGAACAGGTGGCGCACGGCTTCGGCATCGGCGTGCTGGTACAGGTAGCCCTGCAGGTCGCCGGCCTGGGTGTGCAGCCACTGGTCCAGCGCCTGTGCCGAATCGGCCACGGCATACAGCTCGGTGCGGTTGCAGGTGGACAGCAGCACCGCCTCGGCGATCTGCGGGGTATCGCGCAGCGAACCGAGCGCGCGCGGCAACGCCTCACCGGCGAAGGCCGCGCGCTCGCGCAGCTCCACCGGTGCGGTCTGGTGATTCAGTCCGAGCACCCACAGGGTCATTGTTCAGTTGCTTGCGATAAGCTGCTGGCCATTGGACGACATTTTAAGGCCCCGATGCCGACGATGCCCGCATTGATTCGCATCCCCAGTGTTCTGCTGCTGTCCCTGGCCTGCAGCCAGGCCCTGGCGGCGGTACCGGCCAAGGCCCCTGTAAGGGCCCCGGCCACTGAGGAACTGGCGCTGGAGCCGGTGATGGCCGGTGAGTTCGCCCTGCAGGCCGGCAAGCTGGCTGAGGCCGCGCGCTGGTACCTGCAGGCGGCCCAGCAGACCGACGGCGACGCCGGCCTGGCCGAGCGTGCGACCCGCATTTCCATGCTCGCCAACGATGATGCCAGCGCGGCCAAGGGCCTGGCCCTGTGGCAACAGCGGGCCCCGCGCTCATTGACCATGCGCAGTGCGGCCGGTGCGCTGGCCATGCGCCAGGGCGATGTGAAGGCCGCCCGCACCGAACTGCAGGGCCTGCTGGCCGACTCCGATGAGCGCGGTTGGAAGTTTGCCCTGGCCGCCCTGATCGGTGGGGGTCGCGATCCGGCGGTGCCCGCGCAGGTGCTGGGTGAGCTGGTCGACGCCAACGCCATTCCACCGAAGATCGAAGCCTGGCAGGAGTTCGGCCGCCTCGCCCTGCGCATGGACAAGCCCGAACTGGCGCGGCGCATGATCGATGAAGTGGTCAAGCGCTTCCCTGAAGAACCGCGTGTGGCGTTGCTGCGTGCCAGCCAGCTGCAGCAGGCCGGGGAGACCGGCAAGGCGCTGTCGCTGCTGCACGATGTGGAGCCTAGGACCCGCCAGGACCCGGAACTGCGCAATGCGGTGGCCATTGCCTACGACAGCCTCGGCCAGCCGTCCGCGGCCGAGCGCGTGCTGGCCTTTGGCCCGCAGGACGTGCAGACCTGGGGCATGCGCGCTTCGCTGCTGGCCAAGCAGGGCGACAAGGCGGCGCTGTCCAACCTCTACAACGAACTGTCGCGGCAGGCGGCCAAGCCGGACCCGGCGCAGCGCCTGCTGCTGGGCAAGATCGCCGAGTACCTGAAGCGTTATCCCGAGGCGGTGCAGTGGTATCACAGCGTGCCCGGCGGCGATGAGCTGAGCGAAGCGCGCCTGCGTGCGGCCAACGCCCAGGCCCTGGCCGGGCGTCTGCCGCTGGCACTGGATGAGGTGCACGCGATCCAGTCCGATGCGGTGGTTGACGACGACGTGCGCCGCGACGCCTACCTGCTGGAAGCGGAACTGCGCCAGCGCGCCGACGACAGCGCCGGTGAACTGGATGCGCTGGCCCGCGGCCTGGCCGCTTACCCGGATGACAACGGCCTGCTGTACGCCCGTGCGCTCACCTGGGAACGCCGCGATGACATTCCGCGCGCCGAGGCCGATCTGCGCAAGATCCTGGTGACCGACCCGGAGAACGTGCCGGCTTTGAACGCGCTGGGCTACACCCTGGCCGATCGCACCGGCCGCCTGCAGGAAGCACTGGAGCTGATCGACCGCGCCCGTGTGGCCGAACCGGACAACGCCGCCATCGTCGACAGCTATGGCTGGGTGTTGTATCGCCTGGGCCGCAAGGAAGAAGCACTGGTGCAGCTGCGCCGGGCCTGGACCCTGGCCAAGGACCCGGAGATCGCTTCCCACGTTGGCGAAGTGCTGTGGGTGCTGGGCAAGCATGACGAGGCCCGCCACTTCTTCGAAGAAGCGGCCAAGCTCGATCCTGAAAACCGCGCGCTGCTGCGCGCCCGCGAGAAATTCAATCCATGAGTGTTTCCCTGATCCGGCCGATGCTGTTGGTGGCCGTGACCCTGGCGGTGACCGCCTGTACCAGCGTGGGTACGCAGAAGACCGCGCCACCGGCGGTGGTCGAGACGGTTTCGGCCGAAGCGGCGCGGGCCGAGGCGGCGCGCGTGGCCGCGCTGCAGGCACAGTCGGACTGGGCCTTCCAGGGCCGGGTCGCGGTCAGCAAGGGCAAGGACGGCGGCAGCGGTCGCATCGACTGGAAGCAGGAGGGGCGCCGCTATGTGGTCGAGCTGAGCGCGCCGGTGACCCGGCAGAGCTGGAAGCTGACCGGCGATACCCATTCCGAAGCCGGTCGCCTTGAGGGACTGGCCGGCGGGCCGCGTGACGGCGAGGACGCCCAGCAGCTGCTGCTGGAGGCCACTGGCTGGGACATCCCGGTCAACCAGCTGCCGCAGTGGATCCGTGGCCTGGTGGCTGGCGATGCTGCCGGTCCGGAGAAGGTCGAGCGCGACGGTGAAGGCCGGCCGCGTCGTATGCAGCAGATGGGCTGGCAGGTGCAGTACCTGGACTGGTACCCGGCCGAGGCCGGGCGTCCGGCGCTGCCACGCCGGATCGAAGCCAGCCATGGTGACGCCAAGGTGCGCCTGCTGGTGGATCAGTGGGGGCAGGGCGCCCCATGAGTGCCGGGTGCGATGACGCGGGCTGGTCCTGGTGGCCGGCCCCGGCCAAGCTGAACCTGTTCCTGCATATCACCGGTCGCCGCGCCGATGGCTACCACGAGCTGCAGACCGTGTTCCGGCTGCTGGACTGGGGCGACCGCATTGGTCTGCGCCTGCGTGAAGACGGGCAGGTGCGTCGTGAGGGCGAGGGGCTGGTCGGCGTTGCCGAGGCGGATGATCTGGCGGTACGCGCCGCGCGAATTCTGAAAGACGCGGCCAATATCGCGAAAGGTGCCGACATCATCGTCGAAAAGCGCGTTTCTGCCGGCGGTGGCTTTGGCGGCGGTTCCTCCGATGCCGCCACCGTGCTGGTGGTGCTGAACCGGCTCTGGCGGGCCGGTCTGGATGAGGACGCGCTTGCTGCGTTGGGCCTGCGCCTGGGCGCGGACGTGCCGGTGTTCGTGCGCGGGCGCAATGCCTGGGCCGAAGGGGTGGGCGAACGCCTGCAGCCCATCGTGTTGGAGCCGGCCTGGTATGTGGTGGTTGAACCGGGCGTTCATGTTCCCACCCCGGCCCTGTTCGCAGACCCGGATTTGACGCGCGACAGCCCAGTGGCGAAAATAGAGGACTTCGCTTCCGGGACCCTGGTCGGGAACGCGTTCGAACCGGTGCTGCGCCGCCGTGAGCCTGCCGTCGAGGCAGCGTTCGCCGCGTTGAGCGATATCGGCACGGCGCGGCTGACCGGTTCGGGAAGTGGTTGTTTCGTCGAGTTCGCATCGCAGTCTGCCGCAGAGCAGGGACGGTCGAAGTTGCCGAAGGAGTTGCGGGCAAGGGTGGCAGCGGGCGTTGCGCGTTCGCCACTGCTGGATGCACTCGAGCAACACTGATTTATTAATGCAGGGGCGTCGCCAAGAGGCCCAAGGCACCAGGTTTTGATCCTGGCATTCGTAGGTTCGAATCCTACCGCCCCTGCCAATAGCGGCTGTGTCCGCGCCTTCCAGCGCATCGCCCGCGCGGGACGTGGAAACAACCGCGGTGTTGTCAGCAGCAAGGGTCCATCAGGGTCCTTGCCGACTCCGGATCCCCGCCACTCGTCCCCGCCCGAGACAATCATGATGCAAGAGTCCCCGAACCTGCTGGTCTTTTCCGGCAACGCCAACAAACGTCTGGCGCAGAATATCTGCAAGGAACTGGGGGTTCGCCCGGGCAAGGCGCTGGTCTCGCACTTCTCTGATGGCGAAGTGCAGGTGGAGATCGAAGAGAACGTCCGCAAGCAGGACGTGTTCGTGATCCAGCCGACCTGCGCGCCGAGCGCGGAAAACCTGATGGAACTGCTGGTGCTGATCGACGCGCTCAAGCGCGCATCGGTGGCCAGCGTGACCGCCGTGGTGCCGTACTTCGGCTACTCGCGCCAGGATCGCCGCATGCGTTCCTCGCGCGTGCCGATCACCGCCAAGCTGGCGGCGAAGATGTTCAGCACCGCTGGCGCTGATCGCGTGCTGACCGTCGACCTGCATGCTGACCAGATCCAGGGCTTCTTCGATATTCCGGTGGACAACGTGTATGCGTCCCCGCTGCTGCTGGCCGACATCTGGCGCGCCTACGGCACCGAGAACCTGATCGTTGTGTCGCCGGACGTGGGCGGCGTGGTCCGCGCCCGTGCGGTGGCCAAGCGCCTGGATGACGCCGACCTGGCGATCATCGACAAGCGCCGCCCGCGCGCCAACGTCTCCACCGTGATGAACATCATCGGTGACGTCGAAGGCAAGACCTGCGTGATGGTCGATGACATCGTCGACACCGCCGGCACCCTGTGCGCCGCTGCCGCTGCCCTGAAGGCGCGCGGTGCGCTCAAGGTCGCTGCCTACTGCACCCACGCGGTGCTGTCGGGCCCGGCAGTGGACAACATCACCAATTCCCAGCTCGACGAGCTGGTGGTGACCGACACCATCCCGCTGAAGGACGCCGCGCGGGTGTGCAGCAAGATCCGCCAGCTGAGCGTGGCGGAAATGCTGGCCGAAACGATGCGCCGCATCGCCTTCGGTGAGTCGGTCAGCTCGCTGTACGTCGACTGAGTTTTTCGTCCCTGCCGGCAACGGCAGGGACATACCCCGGGTGCTTCTGGTCGCGGAAGCATCTTCAACCGCCACGCCGCAGGGCGCGGCAACAACCTGAGTAGTCGAAAATGTCGAAGACCCATGAAATCAAGGTCACCAAGCGTGAACTGCAGCGTAAGGGTGCGAGCCGCCGCCTGCGTCACGCCGGTGTGATCCCGGCCATCGTGTACGGCGGCAACGCCGAGCCGGTCGCCATCAGCCTGGACCACAACGAAATCTGGCTGGCCCAGCAGAACGAGTGGTTCTATGCCTCGATCCTGGACCTGAACCTGGACGGCCAGGTGCAGAAGGTCCTGCTGCGTGACATGCAGCGCCACCCGTACAAGCAGCTGATCATGCACCTGGACTTCCAGCGCGTGAACGAGAACGAAGCCCTGACCGCTTCGGTCCCGCTGCACTTCGTCAACGAAGACACCTCGCCGGCCGGCAAGGCTGCCGACGTCGTGGTCACCCACGAACTGAAGGAAGTGACCATCACCTGCCTGCCGAAGGACCTGCCGGAGTCGATCGAAGTCGACCTGGGCGAGCTGAAGGCCGGTGACGTGGTGTACCTGTCCAACATCAAGCTGCCGAAGGGCGTGGAAATCCCGGCCCTGGCGCTGGGCAAGGACCACGACGACGCCATCGTCACCGCCAAGGCCGGCAAGGCCGACGAGGCTGACGAAGAAGCGGCTGCCGCCGAGTAATACCGTTACGGTGCCTGCCTCCGGGCAGGCACCGTACTGGAAGGAACCATGGCAGGACTGCGACTGATCGTCGGTCTGGGCAACCCCGGATCGGAACACGCCCGGACCCGGCACAATGCCGGGTTTCATTTCGTTGAGGCCCTGGCGGAAAAAGCCGGTGCGCGATGGAATGTGGACAGCAAGCTGTTCGGTGAGACCGCCAAGGTCGAGATCGCCGGGCAGACGGTGTGGCTGCTCAAGCCCGCCACCTTCATGAACCTCAGTGGCAAGTCGGTCACCGCCGCGCAGCGGTTCTGGAGGATCGAGCCGGAAGAGACCCTGCTGGCCCATGACGAACTGGATCTGGCGCCCGGCGTGGCGCGGCTGAAGTTCGACGGTGGCCACGGTGGCCAGAACGGCCTGCGTGACACCATCCGCCTGCTCGGTCACGGCAAGTTCCATCGCCTGCGCGTGGGCATCGGCCATCCCGGCCACAAGGACCGCGTGGTGGGTTGGGTGCTCGGCCGCCCGTCCAAGGACGACGACGTGCTGATCGCGCGCGCCATCGACGATGCGATCGACGTCATGCCGCTGGCGGTACAGGGCGATTTCAGCGAAGCGATGAAGCGCCTGCACACTCCGAAGTAACCCGCTTTGGGTAGGTGCCAACCTTCCCGATTCCGGTGCGTGCCAACCTTGGTTGGCACACAATGATCGACACCGAGATGGATTGGCCAAGCAGCGCGCGCGCTGTTTCACCAATCACTTTCACCCCAGAGAGCTGTCACCCATGGGTATCAAATGCGGCATCGTCGGCCTGCCCAACGTCGGCAAGTCGACCCTGTTCAATGCGCTGACCAAGGCGGGTATCGCCGCGGCGAACTTCCCGTTCTGCACCATCGAGCCGAACGTCGGCATCGTGCCGGTGCCGGATCCGCGCCTGAACGAGCTGGCAGCGATCATCAACCCGCAGAAGGTCATCCCGACCGCGGTCGAGTTCGTCGACATCGCCGGCCTGGTGGCCGGTGCCGCCAGCGGTGAGGGCCTGGGCAACAAGTTCCTGGCGCACATCCGCGAAGTCGATGCGATCACCCACGTGGTGCGCTGCTTCGAGCACGGCGACATCGTGCACGTGGCCGGCAAGGTCGATCCGATCTCGGACATCGAAACCATCGACACCGAGCTGGCGCTGGCCGACCTGGACAGCGTCGAGAAGGCACTGAACCGTGCCGAGCGTGCGGCCAAGGGCGGCGACAAGGATGCAGCGGCGCGCAAGCCGGTGCTGGCCAAGCTGCAGGCCGCGCTGTCGGACGGCAAGGCCGGTCGCTCGGTCGGCCTGGATGATGAAGAAAAGGCGCTGGTACGCGACCTGTTCCTGCTCACCCTGAAGCCGGTGATGTATATCGCCAACGTGCTGGAAGACGGTTTCGAGAACAACCCGCACCTGGACGCCGTGCGCGCGCATGCCGCCGCCGAAGGCGCGCAGGTGGTGCCGGTGTCGGCCGCGATCGAAGAAGAGCTGTCCCAGCTCGATGACGAGGACCGCGATACGTTCCTGGCCGACCTGGGCCTGAGCGAGCCGGGCCTGAACCGCGTGATCAACGCGGCCTACAGCCTGCTGGGCCTGCAGACCTACTTCACTGCGGGCGTGAAGGAAGTCCGTGCGTGGACCGTGCGCAAGGGAGCTACCGCCCCGCAGGCCGCCGCGGTCATCCACACCGACTTCGAGAAGGGCTTCATCCGCGCCGAGACCATCGCGTATGACGACTTCATCAAGTACAAGGGCGAAGCTGGCGCCAAGGAAGCCGGTCGCCTGCGCCTGGAAGGCAAGGAGTACCGCGTGCAGGAAGGCGACATCCTGCACTTCCGCTTCAACGTCTGATCCAGCGGCATCGGATCGACCCCGGACGCCCCGCCTTGTGCGGGGCGTTCGCGTTTCTGGAACCGCGCCGGTGGCTGGCGAAAAAATGACCGTGCTTTGAAACGCTTGCGCGGCAAGTCTCGCGCTCACTTGTCCACACCAAACCCCCACCACTTTCCACGCGCGGTGTGGAAAACCCGGTGTGCCGCTGTAGAGCCGAGCATGGGCTCGGCTCTGCAGGGCTTGTTCGCGGAGCGTGGACAAATATTCGCCACACGTCCAAACGCCTGCGCGGCAATGCTCGCGCCCACTTGTCCACACCAAGTTCCCATCGCTCTCCACGTCTGGTGTGGAAAACAATCAAAGGGCATGGATAAAAAATCACCACGCCCGGGAATGCCTGTGGGACAAGGATCGCGCCCACTTGTCCACACCAAGTTCCCATCGCTTTCCACGTGCGGTGTGGAAAACCCGCGTGGCCCGCTCTGGTAGTCGCCCACCTTGGTGGGCGCGTGGCATATCAGTGTCCACCAAGGTGGGCATCTACCAGAGCCAGGTTCCCAAACAACAAGGCCCGCCAATGGCGGGCCCCGTCGTCCACGTCCTGCGTAACCGCGCTTACAATGCGCTGCCACCGAACTTGTGGGTGTACTGCAGGTTGATGGTGCGGCCGACGCTGTCGAACCAGGACACGTCGTAATACGGATACGCGGTGTAGGTGGCGTCCTTCGGCGGCATCTTGTTGAAGACGTTCACCACCGACAGCGACAGGCGCGCGTGGTCGTCGAAGCGGTACTGCAGCGACGCGTTGTAGCGGTAGGTCGCCTTGATGTACGGGCTGTCACCGCTGTCCCACTCGAAGATCTGGTCGTAGCTGTCCGAGGTCGGCAGCTTGCCCAGGCGCGAGCCATAGACCGTGGCCGACCACGCCTCCTTCTCCCAGGTCACGCTCAGGCTGGTCTTGGTGCGCGGAATATCGAAACCGCTGTTGACCGCGAACTGATCTTCGACGGGATCACCGGGGTAGCGCTGGAAATCGTGACTCTTCACCCAGGTGTGGGTGCCGTTGAGGATGAAATCACCAATGCCGGTCTGCAGGCGGTAGCGCAGTCCGACGTCGATGCCGGAGGTCGACTCGCGGGCGACGTTGATCGGGGCGACGCGTACGCCGTACAGGCGGCCATCACTGGTGCGGGTGATGCGGTCGAGCGCATCCACGCAGGTCGGCGAGTTGATGTCGGCAGTACCCAGGCGGCAGTTCGCTTCACTGGCCAGTATCGTGCGCACGTCCATGTCCTGCACCTGCTTGCGCATGTCGATGTCGAACCAGTCCACCGACAGGTCCAGGCCGATCGCCGGCGACCAGACGAAGCCGGCGCTCCACGAGGTGCTGGTTTCCGGGTCGAGCTGACGGTTGCCGGTGCGGCTGCGGATCAGGTTGTGCTCGTAGTCGGAACAGTCGGCGGCATCGTCGGCGCGGCAGCTGTACAGGTCCACGGCGCTGGTCTCGTCGTTGCCCGGGCCGGCGAACACGTAGTGCAGGTCCGGCGCGCGGAACGCGGTGCCATACGAACCACGTACCAGCAGGGTGTCGATCGGGCGCCATTCCAGGCCGCCGCTCCAGGTCGCCTTGCCGATGGTGTGGCCGGAATAGCGATACTGGTCGTAGCGGCCGGCCACGCTCAGGTTGACCGTCTCGTGCAGCGGCATGCGCAGCTCGGCCGCCGTGGCCCAGCGGTTGCGCGAACCGTTGCCGTCCGAATCCTTCCAGCTGTAGTAGTAGTACTGGGTCGCCAGCGGATCGGGATTCAGCGAGTACGCCTGCTGGCCCACTTCCACGGTCGCGGCGAAGCCAGCGTCACCGCCTGGCAGGCCGAACAGCGCGGAATTGGTCAGCGTGAACGCAGCGGTCTCGGTGCGCGACTTCGGGGTGTAGGTGGTACGCGCCGCGATCGAGTCGTACTCGGCGCGGGTCAGTGGCCGGTACAGGCGTGACGGATCGGCGTTGTAGATCGGGTAGCCGTCGTCGTCCACGCCCAGTTGCGGACCCAGGAACAGGTCATTGGCCTTGGCGGCGATGATCTTCGCCCAGCTGATCCGTGACTGGTACTGCGAGTGGCTCAGCGCAGCCTCGTAGTCCCAGTTGCCGGTCAGGTTGCCCTTGAAACCGGTGGTCACGCTGAAGGTCTTCTGCGTGCTGCGCACCATGCCGTTGCGCAGGCCGCCCATCTCCTCGGGCGAAAACTGGCGGCTCCAGGATTCGATCTGTTGATCAGGGTCTCCGATGGCCATGTTCCTGAAGTAGCCCGCCTCATTGCCGTCGGCGCCCATGTGGCCCCAGTTGGTGACGTCGCGCATCAGCGACATCGTGTGATAGCCCAGCTGCACATCGGCAAACCACTGCTGGCCGTTGTCGAAGTCGTAGCTGAGCGAAGCGTACCCGTTGGCGCCACGGCGCTTGCTGAGGATGGTGCCGTAGCCGATCGACGTGTCACTGCCGCAGTACCAGCCTGAGCGTGGACGGTAGGCGTGATAGGTGCTGCCCTGGTTCTGCCCGGCCAGCGCTTCACAGGTGGCCGTTCCCGGATCCAGGTAGGCGTCGTCACCGTCCGTACGCAGATAGGCGCGACGAGCGGCACGCGCACGCTCAGTCGGCGCATCCTGGGTCGAATCCTGGATGTCGCGCTCGTACGCCCACAGCGGGCTCTGTGACTGCAGCTCGACGCTGTACACCGCGTTGAAATTGCCGCGGCTGAAACCGCTGGCCAGGCTCATGTCGAACGAGTCGCCACCGCCTTCGCTGGTGGTGCCCATGCGCATGTCGATCGTGGTGCCGTCGGCCTTCTTCTTCAGGATGAAGTTGACCACGCCGGCGATCGCGTCCGAGCCGTAGATGGCCGAGGCGCTGCCGGTCAGCACTTCGATGCGCTCGATCATCCCCAACGGGATGTTGGAGACATCGGTGAAGTTGCTGCGGCCCTTGAACGGCATCGGGAAGTCGGCGATGCGGCGGCCATTGACCAGCACCAGCGTGTGATTCGGGCCCAGGCCGCGCAGGTCCACCTGCTGGGCGCCCGGCGAGAAGTCAGCGCCACTGGAGGACTGCTGGCTCTGGGTCTCCCCCCCGTTCTGGGTCATCGCGCGCAGCACGTCCGGCACGGTGGTAAAGCCGCTGGAGCGGATCTGCTCGGCGCTGATCACCGTGATCGGGGCGGGGCCTTCGACCTGGGCGCGCGGAATGCGCGAACCGGTGACCTGCACCGCGTCCAGTTGTTGAACCGAAGAGGAAGCCGGTGCCTGGGCCGCCGCGGAAGCAGCCACGCCCATCAACGCCAGCTGGATCGACCACGCCATCGCCTTTCTACGCATGAGGAATTCTCGGAAATGAAGCCGGCCCGCAGAGGAGGGGCCCTGTCCCCCATTCAGATTTCCGGAATGGGCGCGCGCATTTAACGCCTTTTTCATGCCCTTGACTACTGGATCCCTATCTGGCAAAGAGTGAAAACGCTTGCAAGTCGATTTTGTTCAGGGAGATCAAGATGCGACGCCTCCATCGGACCCTGCGTGCCCCCTTCGCCTGGCTGGCGCTGCTGGTGTTGGCCGTGCCGTTGGCCGCCCTTGCGCAGGACCTGCAGGGCCCGGGCTTCGCCTACTACGAAGCCGGGGATCTCGACGCCCCCCGGCCCGGTCCGCGCGCGCCGGCCATGATGCTGATGGGCGGTGGCGAATGGGTGCCGGAAGCCTTCCATTGGTGGCTGAAGCAGGCTGGCAATGGCCGCGTGCTGATCCTGCGCGCTTCTGGCAGTGACGAACTGCAGGACCGCCTGTATCGCGAGATCGGCGGGGCCACCGCAGTGCAGACGCTGGTGTTCGACAATCGCCGTGGTGCCGATGATCCCGCGGTGCTGCGCGTGGTGGCTGCAGCCGATGCCATCTTCATCGCCGGCGGCGACCAGTCCCGCTACATCCGCTTCTGGAAGGGCACCGCGCTCAACCGCGCGCTCAACGCCCATGTGCGCGCCGGAAAGCCGATTGCCGGTACCAGCGCTGGGCTCGCCATCCTCGGTGGCTATGCCTACGGCGCGATGGACGGCGGCAGCATCACCTCCGCCGGTGCGCTGGCCGACCCGATGGGCAGTGCGGTGACCATGGACAGTGGCTTCCTGCAGATGCCCTACCTGCAGCGCGTGGTCACCGACACCCACTTCGACAAGCGCGATCGGCTTGGCCGCCTGATCGTGTTCGTGGCGCGCGCTGCCCAGGACAGTGGCAACCCCGACATCGTCGGCATCGGCGTCGACGAAGACACTGCCCTGTGCGTGGAGCCCGATGGCCAGGCACAGGTCTACAGTGCTGACGGCGAGGGCAAGGTCTGGGTGGTCAGCCCCGGCCGCGATGCCGACCGCCTGGTCGAAGGCGAGCCGCTGCGCTTCCACGCGGTGCCGGTAACGGTGGTCGCCAGCGGCAGCCGCATGCGCCTGGATGACTTCCAGGCCGAGGCCGACTACCAGGCCGTGGCCGACGTCAGCGACGGCGAGATCGAAGTCATCCGCCAGTGACCCGGCGATCCTGTGACCACGCATGGGATGCTGTAGAGCCGAGCCCGCGCTCGGCTGCCTTTCAATCGAGGCATCAGCCGAGCATGGGCTCGGCTCTACGATGATGCCTCCCTTGCCCGCCTGCTGGAGACGTACCCGATGAAACTGCGCCTGGCGCTGTCCGCACTGTTGTCCCTGCCCACGCTTGTCCAGGCTGCACCGGCGGCTTCGCCGCTGCTGGTCATCCACGGCGGCGCTGGCGTCGAGCGCAAGGACCTGTCGCCGGCCGAGGAGAAGGCCGCACGTGACGCGCTGCGGGCGGCCCTGTTGAAGGGGCATGCGGAGCTGGCAGCGGGTCGCCCCGCGCTGGCCGCCGTCACCGCCGCGATCACCGTGCTGGAGGACGATCCCACCTTCAACGCCGGCAAGGGCGCGGTGTTCACCCACGACGGCCACAACGAGCTGGATGCGGCCGTCATGGACGGCGCGAGCCAGGCGGCGGGCGCGGTGGCGGGCGTGCAGAGGGTGCGCAACCCGATCCTGCTGGCGCAGACCGTGATGCAGAAGTCCAGGCATGTGATGATGGTCGGGCAGGGCGCCGAAGCCTTCGCGGTCGAGCAGGGCATTTCTCTGGTCGATCCCTCCTACTTCCGTACGGAAAAGCGCTGGCAGCAGCTGCAGCGTGCACTGAAGGAAGAGGCCGGCGGCCAGGCGCATGCCGATCTGGAGACCGCAAAGCACTTCGGGACCGTCGGTGCAGTCGCATTGGATGCACAGGGGCACCTGGCCGCTGGTACTTCCACTGGCGGCATGACCAACAAGCGCTATGGGCGCGTGGGTGATTCGCCGATCATCGGCGCCGGTACCTGGGCTGACGCGCGATGTGCGGTGTCTGGCACCGGCTGGGGCGAGTACTACATCCGTACTGCCGCCGCGCACGAGATCTGCGCGCGCATGCGTTACCAGGGGCAGAGCCCGGAGCAGGCCGGCAAGGGCGTGATCAACGAGACGATTCCGCAGATGGGCGGCGATGGCGGTGCGATCGTGCTCGGCGCAGATGGAAAAATGGCCACGCCGTTCAACACCCAGGGCATGTATCGGGGCTGGATTGGCGGCGACGGTGTCCCTCATGTCGCAATTTTCGCCAGCGAGACCCTGCCGCTCCCCGGGCAATAACCTTGCGTATCAATGGGTTTGCGACAGCGTGTGAAAAAAGTGGAAAAAAGCGTTGACAGCCCCCCGTCCCATCAGCAGAATAAGCGGCTCACCACCACACACCGCAACGCTTCGGCGGCAACGGAATGGGGTGGTAAGGAGGGATACCCAAGCGGCCAACGGGGGCAGACTGTAAATCTGCTGGCTTACGCCTTCGGTGGTTCGAATCCACCTCCCTCCACCAGTTTCACGTTGTGACATTCCCGGTGCGGGAGTAGTTCAATGGTAGAACCTCAGCCTTCCAAGCTGATGGTGCGGGTTCGATTCCCGTCTCCCGCTCCATTGAATGAACTTTGAATATTATCGAGTTCATGTCATAATGCAAAACTCGGCTCACGTAGCTCAGTCGGTAGAGCACTTCCTTGGTAAGGAAGAGGTCGAAGGTTCGATTCCTTTCGTGAGCACCATCTTAAGCATCACCTCTCAGACGAATTCGAGATAAGCAGCCATGGCCAAGGGTAAGTTCGAGCGCACCAAGCCGCACGTCAATGTCGGCACCATCGGTCACGTCGACCACGGCAAGACCACGCTGACCGCCGCACTGACCAAGATCGGTGCCGAGCGCTTCGGTGGCGAGTTCAAGGACTACTCCTCGATCGACGCCGCGCCGGAAGAAAAGGCTCGTGGTATCACGATCTCGACCGCGCACGTCGAATACGAATCCCCGATCCGTCACTACGCCCACGTTGACTGCCCGGGCCACGCTGACTACGTCAAGAACATGATCACCGGTGCCGCCCAGATGGATGGCGCGATCCTGGTGTGCTCGGCCGCTGACGGCCCGATGCCGCAGACCCGCGAGCACATCCTGCTGTCGCGTCAGGTCGGCGTGCCGTACATCGTCGTGTTCCTGAACAAGGCCGACATGGTTGACGACGCCGAGCTGCTCGAGCTGGTCGAGATGGAAGTGCGTGAACTGCTGAGCAAGTACGAGTTCCCGGGCGACGACACCCCGATCATCGCCGGTTCGGCCCGCCTGGCGCTGGAAGGCGACCAGAGCGACATCGGCGTGCCGGCCATCCTGAAGCTGGTCGATGCCCTGGACAGCTGGATTCCGGAGCCGGAGCGTGCGATCGACAAGCCGTTCCTGATGCCGGTGGAAGACGTGTTCTCGATCTCGGGCCGCGGCACCGTGGTGACCGGCCGTATCGAGCGCGGCGTGATCAAGGTTGGCGACGAAATCGAAATCGTCGGCATCCGTCCGGTGCAGAAGACCACCGTGACCGGCGTTGAAATGTTCCGCAAGCTGCTGGACCAGGGTCAGGCAGGCGACAACGCTGGCCTGCTGCTGCGCGGCACCAAGCGTGACGACGTCGAGCGTGGCCAGGTCCTGGCCAAGCCGGGCACGATCAAGCCGCACACCAAGTTCGAAGGCGAAGTCTACGTCCTGTCGAAGGACGAAGGTGGCCGTCACACCCCGTTCTTCAACGGCTACCGTCCGCAGTTCTACTTCCGCACCACCGACATCACCGGCGCAGCTGCACTGCCGGAAGGCGTCGAAATGGTGATGCCGGGTGACAACGTCAAGATGGTCGTCACCCTGATCAACCCGGTGGCAATGGACGAAGGCCTGCGCTTCGCCATCCGCGAAGGCGGCCGTACCGTCGGCGCCGGCGTGGTCTCGAAGATCATCGAGTAAGCCTGCAGTACCGGTGGTTGCATAGCGCCGCCGGTTACGCGAATGGCGGGCCGGGAACCTCGGTCCGCCTTCGCCGTCTAAGGGAAGGCAAGTTTCAATACGTACGCCAGTAGCTCAATTGGCAGAGCAGCGGTCTCCAAAACCGCAGGTTGGGGGTTCGAGTCCCTCCTGGCGTGCCATCTGCCCACCTTATCCAGCGGCCTGGGCCGCTAAAGCAGACACAGCCGGATGAATAGCAAGATCGAACACTCCAAGGACAACTCCGCCAATGGCGGGGATATCGTCAAGTACGTCGCCGCATCGCTGCTGGTGCTGGCTGGTCTGTTCGTCTGGTTCTGGTTCTCCGCCGACTCCGGTCGCGCCACTCAGCTGGGTGCGTGGGCGGGTCAGCTGCGTGCGTTGGCGGTTGTAGTCGGTCTGGTTGGCGGTATCGGCGTATTCATGCTGACCGGCAAGGGGCGCGACACCCGCGAATTCCTCTCCGAGTCGCGCTTCGAACTGCGCAAGGTGGTCTGGCCGACGCGCCAGGAAGCCATCCGCATGACCTGGGTCGTGATGGTGGTGGTAACCATTCTCAGCCTGCTGCTGGGTGGGTTCGATTACGTCATTCAGTGGCTGATTCAGCTGTTCCTGAGCCGCTAAGGAGAATTGCATGAAGCGTTGGTACGTCGTTCACGCCTATTCGGGCTTCGAGAAGTCGGTGGCGCAGGCTCTGCGCGATCGCATCGTCCGTGACGGCATGGAGGAGCGCTTCGGCGATGTCCTGGTCCCGACCGAAGAAGTGGTCGAGATGCGCGCTGGCCAGAAGCGCCGCTCCGAGCGCAAGTTCTTCCCGGGTTACGTGCTGGTCCAGATCGAGACCCATGAAGAAGCCGGTATTCCGCGCATCGACAACGAAAGCTGGCACCTGGTCAAGGAAACCCCGCGCGTCATGGGCTTCATCGGCGGCACGGCCGACCGTCCGCTGCCGATCGCCGATTCCGAGGCCGAAGCCATCCTGAACCGCGTTCAGGAAGGCGTCGAGAAGCCGCGTCCGAAGGTGCTGTTCGAGCCGGGCCAGATGGTCCGCGTCACCGACGGCCCGTTCAACGATTTCAATGGCGTCGTCGAAGAGGTCAACTACGAGAAGAGCCGTCTGCGCGTCTCGGTGCTGATCTTCGGCCGTGCCACTCCGGTCGAACTCGAGTTCGGCCAGGTCGAAAAGGCCGTCTGATCCCGTTGTAGAGTCGAGCCATGCTCGACTCCGGACAAGAAACCGGGCTTGGCCCGGTTTCTCTCGTTTACGTGCCGCTTCAGGCATGTGAAGAAAAAACCTGATATAGTGCGCGGCTCCCCGCTGGGAAGCCAGCAGGACGAGGCCGCCGCAAGGTGGCCTTCAGCATGATTTCAAAACGCGATGCCGGGACGCGTGATTCCCGGTCCGATGGGGAGCCTGTTGTCGAAAGGCGCTAGCACCCGGAGAGTACTCACATGGCAAAGAAAGTTGTCGGTTACATCAAGCTGCAGGTGAAGGCCGGTCAGGCCAACCCCTCGCCGCCGGTCGGTCCTGCGCTGGGTCAGCGCGGTCTGAACATCATGGAATTCTGCAAGGCGTTCAACGCTGCCACGCAGAAGCTCGAGCCGGGCCTGCCGGTTCCGGTGATCATCACGGCCTACTCGGACCGTACGTTCACCTTCATCACCAAGAGCACCCCGGCCACCACCCTGCTGAAGAAGGCCGCTGGCATCTCGTCGGGCTCCAAGCGCCCGAACACCGAGAAGGTCGGCAAGGTCACCCGTAAGCAGCTGGAAGAGATCGCCAAGGCGAAGGAACCGGATCTGACTGCCGCCGATCTGGACGCCGCCGTGCGTACCATCGCTGGCTCTGCCCGTTCCATGGGCCTCGTGGTGGAGGGTTAATAAGATGGCACAGACCAAGCGTGAGAAGGCCATCAAGGCCGCCGTCGTTCCGGGTAAGGCATACGCCTTCGAGGACGCGATCAACATCCTGAAGAGCGCCACCAAGGCCAAGTTCGTCGAGTCGATCGACGTCGCTGTGCGCCTGGGCGTCGATGCGAAGAAGTCCGACCAGCAGGTCCGTGGCTCCACCGTGCTGCCGGCCGGTACCGGCAAGTCGGTCCGCGTCGCCGTGTTCGCTCCGGCCGGTGCCAAGGCTGACGAAGCCCTGGCCGCTGGCGCCGAAGCCGTCGGTATGGATGACCTGGCCGAGAAGATGCAGGCCGGCGATCTGAACTACGACGTCGTCATCGCGACCCCGGACGCCATGCGCGTCGTCGGTAAGCTGGGCACCGTGCTGGGCCCGCGCGGCCTGATGCCGAACCCGAAGGTCGGCACCGTTTCCCCGAACCCGGGTGAAGCCGTGAAGAACGCCAAGTCGGGTCAGGTCCGTTACCGCACCGACAAGGCCGGCATCATCCACTGCACCATCGGCAAGGCCGACTTCGCCGAAGACGCGCTGAAGTCGAACCTGACCGCGCTGCTGCTGGACCTGATCAAGGCCAAGCCGGCCACCTCGAAGGGCACCTACCTGCAGAAGGTTTCGGTCAGCTCGACGATGGGCCCGGGCGTCACCGTCGACCAGTCGTCGCTGACCCTGAAGTAATTGTTTCAAGCGGTCACGGTACCTTCGGTGCCGTGACCGTGACATTTGAAGGCATCGCTGGCAGTGCATCGCCCGCGGTAGCCGTCAAAGACCGCAGGCGCGGTCGTGGCAATACCGGCGACGGGCACGGAAGCTCGATCTGGCAAGGAGTCGCCGCCGGAGCAGTCATGAGCGCTTAATCGATTCCCCGGAATCACCCTGCGTAGATGGTGCCCTTCTGGAGTTTTTCTGGTTCACGCACGTCTGGGTTTCCCAGGTTGGCCCACTCCAGGTCTAGAACGGCCCACCCCCGGAACATCATCCCGATGTTCCCGGCGTCCAGGACGGATGCCGCACAGGACCGCACACGGCAGGAGCCGTAAGCGGAGTTCAATAGGAGGAGTGCAATGGCTCTCAATCTGTCCCAGAAGCAAGAAGTAGTCGCCGAGCTGGCAGACGTCGCCGCCAAGGCCCACTCCTTGATCGCAGCCGAATACGCTGGCACCACGGTCGCCCAGATGACCGCGATGCGCAAGCAGGCTCGTGAAACCGGTGTTTTCTTGAAGGTTGTCAAGAACACCCTGGCTTCGCGCGCCGTTGAAGGCACCGAGTTCGCAGTCGCCCAGGACCAGATGGTTGGTCCGCTGCTGTACGCGTTCTCGCTCGAGGAGCCCGGCGCTGCCGGTCGCCTGATCAAGGAAGCCGCCAAGGGCAACGACAAGCTGAAGGCTAAGGTCGTCGCCATCGGTGGCGAAGTGTTCCCGGCAAGCCACGTCGAAGTGCTGGCCTCGCTGCCGACCCGCGACCAGGCCCTGGCCATGCTGGCCCGCGTCCTGACCGAGCCGGTCACGATGTTTGCCCGCGCCATCAAGGCCGTTGGCGAGAAGCAGGGTGGTGGCGACGTCGCCGCCGACGCTGCCGAGCCGGCCGCCGAGACCGCCTGAGTTTCGACTTACCGTGGTTCCTGACGGAACCTCAACCCAGAAAATCATCCAAAGGTATTAATCATGTCCCTTACCAACGAACAGATCGTCGACGCCATCGCCGAGAAGTCCCTGATGGAAGTGATGGAGCTGGTCAAGGCCATCGAAGAGAAGTTCGGCGTCTCCGCCGCTGCTCCGGTTGCCGTGGCTGCTGCCGCTGGCCCGGCTGCTGCTGTTGAAGAGCAGACCGAGTTCACCGTCACCCTGAAGTCGGCCGGCGACAAGAAGGTCGAAGTCATCAAGGCCGTCCGCGCCATCACCGGCCTGGGCCTGAAGGAAGCGAAGGACCTGGCCGAAGCCGGTGGCGTCCTGAAGGAAGGCGCTTCGAAGGACGACGCCGAGAAGATGAAGAAGGACCTGGAAGCTGCTGGCGCGACTGTCGAAGTCAAGTAAGCAGTTACCTTGCATCGTCACCGATTCACGGCGATGCAGCCAAGGCTGGGGGCGTAAGCCCCCGGCCTTTGGTCGTTGTTGCAGTGTTGTAGATCCACGCTGTGCGTGGATGTGAAAAACAGCAGGAAAAAGCCCAACACGGGCTGCGGTCAGACCCCGGCCGGCCAGCGCAGCGCGCGGCAGCGGGGGAGTGGATGCAGACGAGTTGGCAGTTGGAAGTAGCGGGAGAAGGCGTGCTGGTGCCGGCAATACCAGCGACTTCCAACTGACAATTTCAAGTTCCCTTCGGATCGTGGGCGCACGATCCGCACAACAAGGTGGAAGACCTCATGACGTCCTATTCGTTCACCGAAAAAAAGCGTATCCGCAAGGATTTCGGCAAGCAGCGCTCGATTCTCGAAGTGCCGTTCCTGCTCGCCATCCAGGTGGATTCCTATCGTGAATTCCTGCAGGAAAACGTCGATCCGGCCAAGCGCACGGACCACGGCCTGCACGCTGCGCTGAAGTCGGTCTTCCCGATCGCCAGCTACAGCGGTAATGCCGCCCTGGAATACGTCGGCTACAAGCTGGGCGAACCGGTCTTCGACGAGCGTGAGTGCCGCCAGCGTGGCATGAGCTACGGCGCCCCGCTGCGCGTGACCGTGCGCCTGGTGATCTACGACCGTGAGTCGTCGACCAAGGCCATCAAGTACGTGAAGGAGCAGGAGGTCTATCTGGGCGAAATCCCGCTGATGACCGAGAACGGCACCTTCATCGTCAACGGCACCGAGCGCGTCATCGTCTCGCAGCTGCACCGCTCGCCGGGTGTGTTCTTCGACCACGACCGTGGCAAGACCCACAGCTCGGGCAAGCTGCTGTACAGCGCCCGCATCATTCCTTACCGCGGTTCCTGGCTGGACTTCGAGTTCGACCCGAAGGACGCGCTGTTCACCCGTATCGACCGCCGCCGCAAGCTGCCGGTGTCGATCCTGCTGCGCGCGCTTGGCTACAGCAACGAAGAGATGCTGGCCGAGTTCTTCGAGATCAACACCTTCCACATCAACCCGGATGAAGGCGTCCAGCTGGAGCTGGTGCCGGAGCGCCTGCGTGGCGAAACCCTGGGCTTTGACCTCGCCGACGGCGACAAGGTCATCGTGGAAGCCGGCAAGCGCATCACCGCGCGCCACATCAAGCAGCTGGAAGCCTCGGGCATCGCCGCCCTGGCCGTGCCGGACGACTACATCGTCGGCCGCATCCTGTCGCACGACGTGGTCGACGCCTCGACCGGCGAACTGCTGGCCCAGGCCAATGACGAGATCACCGACGAGCAGCTGCAGGCCTTCCGCAAGGCTGGCGTGGATGCCGTGGGCACCCTGTGGGTGAACGATCTGGATCGTGGCCCGTACCTGTCCAACACCCTGCGCATCGACCCGACCAAGACCCAGCTGGAAGCCCTGGTCGAGATCTACCGCATGATGCGTCCGGGCGAGCCGCCGACCAAGGATGCCGCGCAGAACCTGTTCCACAACCTGTTCTTCACCTTCGAGCGCTACGACCTGTCCGCGGTCGGCCGCATGAAGTTCAACCGTCGCGTGGGCCGCAAGGAAACCACCGGCGAAGCCGTGCTGTACGACCGCAAGTACTACGGTGAGCGCAACGACGAAGAGTCCAAGCGCCTGGTCGCCGCCCATGGCGACAGCTCCGACATCCTGGACGTGATCAAGGTCCTGACCGAGATCCGCAACGGTCGCGGCGTGGTCGACGACATCGACCACCTGGGCAACCGTCGCGTGCGTTCGGTCGGTGAAATGGCCGAGAACGTGTTCCGCGTGGGCCTGGTCCGCGTCGAGCGCGCGGTCAAGGAGCGCCTGTCGATGGCCGAGTCGGAAGGCCTGACCCCGCAGGAGCTGATCAATGCCAAGCCGGTCGCCGCTGCCATCAAGGAGTTCTTCGGCTCCTCGCAGCTGTCGCAGTTCATGGACCAGAACAACCCGCTGTCGGAAGTGACCCACAAGCGTCGCGTCTCGGCCCTGGGCCCGGGCGGTCTGACCCGTGAGCGCGCCGGCTTCGAAGTGCGCGACGTGCACCCGACCCATTACGGCCGCGTCTGCACCATCGAAACCCCGGAAGGCCCGAACATCGGCCTGATCAACTCGCTGGCCGTGTACGCCCGCACCAACCAGTACGGTTTCCTTGAGACCCCGTACCGCAAGGTCGTGGACGGCAAGGTCTATGACGAAGTCGAGTTCCTGTCGGCGATCGAAGAAAACGAGTACGTCATTGCGCAGGCCAACGCCCTGACCAATGCCGACAGCATGCTGACCGAGCAGTTCGTTCCGTGCCGCTTCCAGGGCGAATCGCTGCTGAAGCCGCCGGCGGAAGTCCACTTCATGGACGTCTCGCCGATGCAGACCGTGTCGATCGCGGCCGCGCTGGTTCCGTTCCTGGAGCACGATGACGCGAACCGCGCACTGATGGGCGCCAACATGCAGCGTCAGGCCGTGCCGACCCTGCGTGCGCAGAAGCCGCTGGTCGGTACCGGCATCGAGCGCGCCGTGGCCCGTGACTCCGGTGTGACCGTGAACGCCCGTCGTGGTGGCGAGATCGTGCAGATCGACGCCGCCCGCATCGTGGTCAAGGTCAACGAGGAAGAGATCGTTGGCGCCACCGACGCAGGCGTGGACATCTACAACCTGGTCAAGTACACCCGTTCGAACCAGAACACCTGCATCAACCAGCGTCCGCTGGTCCAGGTGGGTGACGTCATCGCCCGCGGCGACGTGCTGGCCGACGGTCCGTCCACCGACATCGGCGAACTGGCCCTGGGCCAGAACATGCTGATCGCGTTCATGCCGTGGAACGGCTACAACTTCGAAGACTCCATCCTGCTCTCCGAGCGCGTGGTGGAAGAGGATCGTTACACCACGATCCACATCGAAGAGCTGACCTGCGTTGCGCGTGACACCAAGCTGGGGCCGGAGGAAATCTCCGCCGACATCCCGAACGTCTCCGAGCAGGCGCTGAACCGCCTGGACGAGAGCGGCGTGGTGTACATCGGTGCCGAAGTCCGCGCCGGCGACATCATGGTCGGCAAGGTCACCCCGAAGGGCGAAAGCCAGCTGACCCCGGAAGAGAAGCTGCTGCGCGCGATCTTCGGCGAGAAGGCTTCGGACGTTAAGGACAGCTCGCTGCGCGTTCCGCCGGGCATGGACGGCACCGTCATTGACGTGCAGGTCTTTACCCGCGACGGCATCGAGAAGGACAAGCGTGCCCGCCAGATCGAAGAGTCTGAAATCAAGCGCGTCAAGAAGGACTTCGACGACCAGTTCCGCATCCTGGAAGCCGCCATCTACATGCGTCTGCGTTCGCAGATCGTGGGCAAGGTGGTCAACGGTGGCGCTGGCCTGAAGAAGGGTGACGTGATCAGCGACGCCTTCCTGGACGGCCTGAAGAAGGCTGACTGGTTCGCCCTGCGCATGAAGGACGAGGACGCTTCGGAAGCCATCGAGCGCGCGCAGAAGCAGATCCAGGCGCACGAGAAGGAATTCGAGCGTCGCTTCGCCGACAAGCGCGGCAAGATCACCGCCGGTGACGACCTCGCCCCGGGCGTGCTGAAGATGGTCAAGGTATTCCTGGCCGTGAAGCGCCGCATCCAGCCGGGCGACAAGATGGCAGGCCGCCACGGCAACAAGGGTGTGGTCTCCAACGTGGTGCCGGTCGAGGACATGCCGTACATGGCCTCGGGCGAAACCGTGGACATCGTGCTGAACCCGCTGGGCGTGCCGTCGCGTATGAACATCGGCCAGATCCTTGAAGTGCACCTGGGCTGGGCCGCCAAGGGCCTGGGCCGCAAGATCCAGGCGATGATGGAGGCCCAGGCCGCCGTTGCCGACCTGCGCAAGTTCCTGGACGACATCTACAACCACGACGACACCAACGTGGCCAACCGTGTCGACCTGTCGCAGTTCAGCGACGAGGAACTGCTGCGTCTGGCCCGCAACCTGACCGACGGCGTGCCGATGGCCACTCCGGTGTTCGACGGCGCCACCGAAGCGGAAATCAAGCGCATGCTGGAACTGGCCGACCTGCCGAGCAGTGGCCAGACCCAGCTGTACGACGGCCGCACCGGTGAAGCGTTCGATCGCCACACCACCGTGGGTTACATGCACTACCTGAAGCTGAACCACCTGGTCGACGACAAGATGCACGCCCGTTCGACCGGTCCGTACTCGCTCGTCACCCAGCAGCCGCTGGGCGGCAAGGCGCAGTTCGGCGGCCAGCGCTTCGGTGAAATGGAAGTCTGGGCGCTGGAAGCCTACGGCGCGGCCTACACCCTGCAGGAAATGCTGACGGTGAAGTCCGATGACGTGCAGGGCCGCAACCAGATGTACAAGAACATCGTCGACGGTGAGCACGAGATGGTCGCGGGCATGCCGGAATCCTTCAACGTGCTCGTGAAGGAAATCCGCTCGCTGGCCATCAACATGGAACTGGAAGACAACTGATCCATGCCGGCGCGGCGGTCCGCCGCCGCGCCGCTGGCAGTGAACTGAAAGCCCATCGACACAGCATTCCTCCTTCTGGAGAACACCATGAAAGACCTGCTCAACCTCTTCAACCAGCAGCGCCAGACGCTGGACTTCGACGCGATCAAGATCGCGCTGGCCTCGCCGGACCTGATCCGTTCGTGGTCCTTCGGCGAAGTGAAGAAGCCGGAAACCATCAACTACCGTACCTTCAAGCCGGAACGCGACGGCCTGTTCTGCGCCGCCATCTTCGGCCCGGTGAAGGACTACGAGTGCCTGTGCGGCAAGTACAAGCGCATGAAGCACCGCGGCGTGGTCTGCGAAAAGTGCGGCACCGAAGTGACCCTGGCCAAGGTGCGTCGCGAGCGCATGGGCCACATCGACCTGGCCTCGCCGGTCGCGCACATCTGGTTCCTGAAGTCGCTGCCGTCGCGCATCGGCCTGATGCTGGACATGACCCTGCGCGACATCGAGCGCGTGCTGTACTTCGAAGCCTACGTGGTGACCGAGCCGGGCCTGACCGCCCTGGAACGCCGCCAGCTGCTGACCGAAGAACAGTACCTGCAGGCCCGCCAGGAGCACGGTGACGACTTCGACGCCGCCATGGGCGCCGAGGCCGTGTACGAACTGCTGCGCACCATCGACCTGCAGTCGGAAATGACCCGCCTGCGCGAGGAAATCGCCGCTACCGGTTCGGAAACCAAGCTCAAGCGCCTCACCAAGCGCATCAAGCTGATCGAAGCCTTCCTGGAATCGGGCAACCGTCCGGAATGGATGGTCATGACCGTGCTGCCGGTGCTGCCGCCGGACCTGCGTCCGCTGGTCCCGCTGGATGGCGGCCGCTTCGCGACCTCCGACCTGAACGACCTGTACCGCCGCGTCATCAACCGCAACAACCGCCTGCGCCGCCTGCTCGAACTGAGCGCGCCGGACATCATCGTGCGCAATGAAAAGCGCATGCTGCAGGAATCGGTCGATGCGCTGCTGGACAACGGCCGTCGTGGCCGTGCCATCACCGGCACCAACAAGCGCCCGCTGAAGTCGCTGGCCGACATGATCAAGGGCAAGCAGGGTCGCTTCCGCCAGAACCTGCTCGGCAAGCGCGTCGACTACTCGGGCCGTTCGGTCATCGTGGTCGGTCCGTACCTGCGCCTGCACCAGTGCGGCCTGCCGAAGAAGATGGCGCTCGAGCTGTTCAAGCCGTTCGTCTTCGCCAAGCTGCAGCGTCGTGGCCTGGCCACCACCATCAAGGCTGCCAAGAAGCTGGTCGAGCGCGAAGAAGCCGAAGTCTGGGACATCCTGGAAGAGGTCATCCGCGAGCATCCGGTGATGCTGAACCGTGCGCCGACCCTGCACCGTCTGGGCATCCAGGCGTTCGAGCCGGTGCTGATCGAAGGCAAGGCCATCCAGCTGCATCCGCTGGTCTGCACCGCGTTCAACGCCGACTTCGACGGTGACCAGATGGCCGTCCACGTGCCGCTCTCGCTGGAAGCCCAGCTGGAAGCGCGTGCGCTGATGATGTCCACCAACAACATCCTGTCGCCGGCCAACGGCGAGCCGATCATCGTGCCGTCGCAGGACGTCGTGCTGGGTCTGTACTACATGACCCGCTCGCTGGAAAACAAGAAGGGCGAGGGCATGGCCTTCGCCAACATCGCCGAAGTCAAGCGTGCCTATGACAACCGCGTGGTGGAACTGCACGCCAAGGTCAAGGTCCGCATCACCGAGGTGGTGACCGACGAAGACGGCAACAAGCAGAACAAGACCTCGATCGTGGACACCACGATCGGTCGCGCCCTGCTGGCTGAAATCCTGCCGGAAGGCCTGCCGTTCGCGCTGGCCAATGTCGAGCTGACCAAGAAGAACATCAGCCGCCTGATCAACTCCAGCTACCGCCAGCTGGGCCTGAAGGACACGGTCGTGTTCGCCGACAAGCTGATGTACACCGGCTTCGCGTACGCGACCCGCGCCGGCGTCTCCATTGGCATCGACGACATGCTGATCCCGGACGAGAAGAAGGGCATCCTCACCGAGGCCGAAGCCGAAGTGCTGGAAATCCAGGAGCAGTACCAGTCTGGCCTGGTCACCGCCGGCGAGCGCTACAACAAGGTGGTCGACATCTGGTCGCGCACCAACGAGCGCATCGCCAAGGCGATGATGGACACCATCGGTACCGAGAAGGTGGTCAACGCCAAGGGTGAGACCATCGACCAGAAGTCGATGAACTCGCTGTACATCATGGCCGACTCCGGTGCGCGTGGTTCGCAGGCGCAGATCCGTCAGCTGGCCGGCATGCGCGGCCTGATGGCCCGTCCGGACGGCTCGATCATCGAGACGCCCATCAAGGCGAACTTCCGCGAAGGCCTGAACGTGCAGGAGTACTTCAACTCCACCCACGGTGCCCGTAAGGGTCTGGCCGATACCGCGCTGAAGACCGCGAACTCGGGTTACCTGACCCGTCGTCTGGTCGACGTCGCGCAGGACGTGGTGATCACCGAGGTGGATTGCGGTACCACCGAAGGCCTGATCATGACCCCGATCGTGGAAGGCGGCGACGTGGTCGAGCCGCTGAAGGACCGCGTGCTGGGTCGCGTGGTGGCCGAGGACGTGTTCCTGCCGGGCAACGACGAAGATCCGATCGTCACCCGCAACACCCTGCTGGACGAAGCCTGGGTTGCCAAGCTGGAAGATGCCGGCGTGCAGACCATCAAGGTCCGCTCGACCATCTCCTGCGAATCGGCCTTCGGTGTCTGCTCGCGCTGCTACGGCCGCGATCTGGCCCGTGGTCACCTGGTCAACATCGGTGAAGCGGTCGGCGTCATCGCCGCCCAGTCCATCGGTGAGCCGGGTACCCAGCTGACCATGCGTACGTTCCACATCGGTGGTGCGGCGTCGCGAGCTGCTGCGGTCGACAACATCACCGTCAAGACCACCGGCTCGGTCAAGTTCAGCAACCTCAAGTCCGTCGAGCATGCCAACGGCTCGCTGGTGGCAGTGTCGCGCTCGGGCGAAATCTCGGTGCTCGATGCCCACGGCCGTGAGCGTGAGCGTTACAAGCTGCCGTACGGTGCGACCATCACGTCCAAGGACGGTGATGCGATCAAGGCGGGCCAGACCGTGGCCAACTGGGATCCGCATAACCACCCGATCGTGTCGGAAGTGGCCGGCTTCATCCGCTTCATCGACTTCGTCGACGGCATCACCGTCATCGAGAAGACCGACGAGCTGACCGGCCTTGCTTCGCGCGAAATCACCGATCCGAAGCGTCGTGGTACCCAAGCCAAGGATCTGCGCCCGATCGTGCGCATCGTCGACGCCAAGGGCAACGACCTGTCGATTCCGGGCACCGACCTGCCGGCGCAGTACCTGCTGCCGCCGCGCTCGATCGTCAACCTGCAGGACGGCGCTGCCGTCGGCGTGGGTGACGTGGTCGCCAAGATTCCGCAGGAAGCGTCGAAGACCCGCGACATCACCGGTGGTCTGCCGCGCGTGGCCGATCTGTTCGAAGCGCGCAAGCCGAAGGATCCGGCGGTGCTGGCCGAGCGTTCGGGCATCATCAGCTTCGGCAAGGACACCAAGGGCAAGCAGCGCCTGATCATCAAGGACACCGATGGTTCGGAGCACGAAGAGCTGATTCCGAAGTACCGCCAGGTCATCGTGTTCGAAGGCGAGCATGTCACCAAGGGTGAAACCATCGTGGACGGCGAGCCGAGCCCGCAGGACATCCTGCGCCTGCTGGGTGTCGAACCGTTGGCGGCCTACCTGGTGAAGGAAATCCAGGACGTGTACCGCCTGCAGGGCGTGAAGATCAACGACAAGCACATCGAGGTGATCACCCGCCAGATGCTGCGCAAGGTCGAGATCACCGACCAGGGCAGCAGCAAGTTCCTGAACGGCGAGCAGGTGGAGCGTCAGCGCGTTATCGAGGAGAATGCGCGCCTGTCGACCCGCAACGAGCTGCCGGCGCACTTCGATCCGGTCCTGCTGGGTATCACCAAGGCCTCGCTGGCGACCGAATCGTTCATCTCGGCCGCGTCGTTCCAGGAAACCACCCGCGTGCTGACCGAAGCGGCCGTCCGCGGTACCAAGGACAACCTGCGCGGTCTGAAGGAAAACGTGATCGTGGGCCGCCTGATCCCGGCCGGTACCGGTCTGTCGTACCACAGCAGCCGCCGCCGCGGCGCTTCGGGTCTGACCGACTCGGAGATGCAGGCCCTGACCGGCACCCCGGCTGCAGTCGAGGCTCCGGCCGTTGAAGCTGAAGCTGAACAGGCGTCCGGCGAAGAATGAGGTATCCGGTCCGGCCGCAAGGCCGGACCACCCCGTCGGTTCATCGACGGGTAGGGAAAGGGCAGGGGAGATCGTCCGCGATCGCCCCGGCCAACCTGAACGGGGTACATGGAGGCCCCCCAGTAACGTTCCAGGATCAGGAACGGGCTTGACAGGAGGCGTTTGACTGCTTTCCTGACGGGTTGCTACAATCGTCTGTCTCAGCAGGCCAGAATTTTGGCCTGCTTTAACATTTCCGCATCTCTGGTCGGATTTTCCGGCCACCAATCAGAAGAACCTACTGATGGCGACGATCAACCAGCTGGTCCGCAAGCCGCGGCAAGCGACCACCTACAAGAGTGCCTCGCCGGCGCTCGACAAGTGCCCGCAGCGCCGTGGCGTCTGCACCCGTGTCTACACCACCACTCCGAAGAAGCCGAACTCGGCTCTGCGCAAGGTTGCCAAGGTCCGCCTGACCAACCAGGAAGAAGTGATTTCCTACATCGGTGGTGAAGGCCACAACCTGCAGGAGCACTCCGTGGTCCTGATCCGCGGCGGTCGCGTCAAGGACCTGCCGGGTGTGCGTTACCACACCGTTCGTGGCTCGCTCGACGCCGCCGGCGTTGCCAAGCGTCGCCAGGCCCGTTCCAAGTACGGCGCCAAGCGTCCGAAGGCATAAGGAGAGAGCACTATGTCGCGTAAGGGTAATACTCCGCAGCGTTCCGTCCTGCCCGATCCGAAGCACGGAAGCGAAACCATCGCCCGCTTCATCAACATGGTCATGCAGAGCGGCAAGAAGTCCGTCGCCGAAAAGATCGTGTACGGCGCCATGGACGTGATCACCGAGAAGAACAGCAGCGCCAACGCCATTGAGCTGGTGCAGAAGGCTCTGGACAACGTCGCTCCGGCGGTCGAAGTCAAGTCGCGCCGCGTCGGTGGTGCCACCTACCAGGTGCCGGTCGAAGTGCGTTCGTCGCGCAAGATGGCTCTGGCCATGCGCTGGCTGATCGACTCCGCGCGCAAGCGTGGTGAGAACACCATGCCGAAGAAGCTGGCTGCTGAACTGATCGACGCCTCGGAAAACCGTGGCGGCGCCATCAAGAAGCGCGAAGAAACCCACCGCATGGCCGAAGCCAACAAGGCATTCGCCCACTACCGCTGGTGAGTTTGACGGCCTTGTAAAACAGGCAGGGCAGCACCACTTCGGTGCGTGCTGCCTCGCGGTCCCAGAAGGGCTGCGCCAATCCGAAGGCCGCCGAAAGGCGGCGTTCGGCCATCCGAAATCCAAGAAATCTGAGAGGCTCCCGTGGCCCGTTCCACTCCCATCGAGCGTTACCGTAACTTCGGCATCATGGCTCACATCGATGCCGGCAAGACCACCACGTCCGAGCGCATCCTGTTCTACACCGGCAAGAGCCACAAGATCGGTGAAGTGCACGACGGCGCCGCCACCATGGACTGGATGGAGCAGGAGCAGGAGCGTGGCATCACGATCCAGTCCGCTGCCACCACCGCGTTCTGGAAGGGCATGGACAAGTCCCTGCCGGAGCACCGCTTCAACATCATCGACACCCCCGGGCACGTCGACTTCACCATCGAAGTGGAGCGCTCGCTGCGCGTGCTCGACGGTGCCGTCTTCGTCCTGTGCGCCGTCGGTGGCGTGCAGCCGCAGTCGGAAACCGTGTGGCGCCAGGCCAACAAGTACCACGTGCCGCGCATCGCGTTCGTCAACAAGATGGACCGCACCGGTGCCAACTTCCAGAAGGTCGTCGGCCAGCTGAAGGCCAAGCTGGGCGCGGTTGCCGTGCCGATGCAGCTGCCGATCGGCGCTGAAGACAACTTCAAGGGCGTTGTCGACCTGCTGAAGATGAAGGCCATCCATTGGGATGAGGCTTCGCAGGGCATGAAGTTCGAGTACGTTGAAATCCCGGCCGAACTGCAGGGCCCGGCTGAAGAGGCTCGCCAGTTCATGGTCGAGACCGCTGCCGAAGCCAGCGAAGAGCTGATGGAAAAGTACCTGGGCGGCGAAGAGCTGGCCGAGGCTGAAATCATCAATGCGCTGCGTACCCGCACCCTGGCCACTGAAATCGTGCCGATGTACTGCGGCTCGGCCTTCAAGAACAAGGGCGTGCAGGCCATGCTGGACGGCGTGATCCAGCTGCTGCCGTCGCCGGTCGACGTGCCGGACGTGAAGGGCGTGGACGTTGACGACGACACCGTCGAAATGACCCGCAAGTCGGACGACAAGGCTCCGTTCTCGTCGCTGGCCTTCAAGATCATCACCGACCCGTTCGTCGGCGCGCTGACCTTCTTCCGTGTCTACTCGGGCACCCTGAACGGTGGCGACACCGTGCTGAACTCGGTGAAGGGCAAGAAGGAGCGCATCGGCCGCATCCTGCAGATGCACTCGAACAACCGCGAGGAAATCAAGGAAGTTCTGGCCGGTGACATCGCCGCTGCCGTGGGCCTGAAGGACACGACCACCGGTGACACCCTGTGCGCCGTGGACGCCCCGATCATCCTGGAGCGCATGACGTTCCCGGAGCCGGTGATCTCGATGGCCGTCGAGCCGAAGACCAAGTCGGACCAGGAAAAGATGGGTCTGGCCCTGGGCCGTCTGGCGCAGGAAGATCCGTCGTTCCGCGTCAAGACCGACGAAGAATCCGGCCAGACCATCATCTCGGGCATGGGCGAGCTGCACCTGGACATCATCGTCGACCGCCTGAAGCGCGAGTTCAACGTTGAAGCCAACGTCGGCGCGCCGCAGGTGGCCTACCGCGAAACCATCACCCTGGCCGACGTCAAGTCGGACTACAAGCACGCCAAGCAGTCCGGTGGTAAGGGTCAGTACGGTCACGTCGTGATCGAGCTGTCGCCGATCACCGCTGAAGATCGTGCCGATCCGAAGATCGCTCCGATGATCAAGGACGACTTCCTGTTCATCAACGACATCACCGGCGGCGTGATCCCGAAGGAATTCATTCCGTCGGTTGAAAAGGGCTTGCGCGAAACCATCACCAGCGGCCCGCTGGCTGGCTTCCCGGTCGTGGACGTCAAGGTGAAGCTGGTGTTCGGTTCGTACCACGACGTCGACTCCTCGGAAATGGCGTTCAAGCTGGCTTCGTCGATGGCCTTCAAGCAGGGCTTCGCCAAGGCCAAGCCGGTGCTGCTGGAGCCGATCATGAAGGTCGAGATCGTGACCCCGGAGGATTACCAGGGTGACGTGATGGGCGACGTCAGCCGTCGTCGCGGCGTGCTGCAGGGTTCCGACACCACCGGTGACGGTTCGGCCAGCATCATCAACGCGATGATCCCGCTGGGTGAAATGTTCGGCTACGCCACTGCGCTGCGTTCGCAGACCCAGGGCCGCGCCACCTTCACCATGGAATTCGATCACTACGAGCCGGCGCCGACCAACATCGCCGAAGCCGTCATGAAGAAGGGCTGAGCCTCGCTCAGCCTCTCTTGAAACCACTTACGAACAATCAAGGTATAGAACAATGGCAAAGGGTAAGTTCGAGCGCACCAAGCCGCACGTCAACGTCGGCACCATCGGTCACGTCGATCACGGCAAGACCACGCTGACCGCCGCACTGACCAAGATCGGTGCCGAGCGCTTCGGTGGCGAGTTCAAGGATTACTCCTCGATCGACGCCGCTCCGGAAGAAAAGGCGCGTGGTATCACGATCTCGACCGCGCACGTCGAATACGAATCCCCGATCCGTCACTACGCCCACGTCGATTGCCCGGGCCACGCTGACTACGTCAAGAACATGATCACCGGTGCCGCCCAGATGGACGGCGCGATCCTGGTGTGCTCGGCCGCTGACGGCCCGATGCCGCAGACCCGCGAGCACATCCTGCTGTCGCGTCAGGTCGGCGTGCCGTACATCGTCGTGTTCCTGAACAAGGCCGACATGGTTGACGACGCCGAGCTGCTCGAGCTGGTCGAGATGGAAGTGCGTGAACTGCTGAGCAAGTACGAGTTCCCGGGCGACGACACCCCGATCATCGCCGGTTCGGCCCGCCTGGCGCTGGAAGGCGACCAGAGCGACATCGGCGTGCCGGCCATCCTGAAGCTGGTCGACGCCCTGGACAGCTGGATCCCGGAGCCGGAGCGCGCGATCGACAAGCCGTTCCTGATGCCGGTGGAAGACGTGTTCTCGATCTCGGGCCGCGGCACCGTGGTGACCGGTCGTATCGAGCGCGGCGTGATCAAGGTTGGCGACGAAATCGAAATCGTCGGCATCCGTCCGGTACAGAAGACCACCGTGACCGGCGTTGAAATGTTCCGCAAGCTGCTGGACCAGGGTCAGGCAGGCGACAACGCTGGCCTGCTGCTGCGCGGCACCAAGCGTGACGACGTCGAGCGTGGCCAGGTCCTGGCCAAGCCGGGCACGATCAAGCCGCACACCAAGTTCGAAGGCGAAGTCTACGTCCTGTCGAAGGACGAAGGTGGCCGTCACACCCCGTTCTTCAACGGCTACCGTCCGCAGTTCTACTTCCGCACCACCGACATCACCGGCGCAGCTGCACTGCCGGAAGGCGTCGAAATGGTGATGCCGGGTGACAACGTCAAGATGGTCGTCACCCTGATCAACCCGGTGGCAATGGACGAAGGCCTGCGCTTCGCCATCCGCGAAGGCGGCCGTACCGTCGGCGCCGGCGTGGTCTCGAAGATCATCGAGTAATCTGGTAGTATCTGCGCCCCGATGTTGCCTGGGTAGGGCATCGGGGCGTATCAAATGGGAAAGCAGGTACAGGATGTGCCTTGTGTTCCCCGGACCAGGAAGGGTCAATGCCATTCAGGCGGCGTCAACAGGCGACTGTTGACAGCTGCCTTGCGTGCCATTATGCTTCTACGTCTGGGCAGGCCTGGGAACGGGTCTGCCTACGTTTTTGAGGTCTATGGAGTGACCTTGTCGGCCTGCAGGAGTGTGGGCCGTCCGTATTCAGGAATTTCATGGGACAAAGCAACCCAGAGGCTTTGTCTGTCGCTCTTTTAACGAAGGAACCTACCGCCATGGCGGACCAAAAGATCCGGATCCGGCTGAAAGCGTTCGATCATCGTCTGATCGACCGTTCGGCCAGCGAGATCGTTGAAACGGCAAAGCGGACCGGCGCGCAAGTGCGTGGCCCGATCCCGCTGCCGACCAAGATCGAGCGTTACACCGTTCTCGTTTCCCCGCACGTCGACAAGGACGCGCGTGACCAGTACGAGACCCGCACGCACAAGCGCGTGCTCGATATCGTTGACCCGAATGACAAGACCGTGGACGCGCTGATGAAGCTCGAACTGGCTGCCGGCGTCGACGTTCAGATCAAGCTGACCTGAGGACTACGACCATGACGAAGAAGTATTCGTTGGGCTTCGTGGGCCGCAAGGCTGGCATGAGCCGCGTGTTCACTGAAGATGGCCGCTCCATCCCGGTGACCCTGATCGAAGCAACCCCGAACCGCATCGCGCAGATCAAGACCGTCGAAACCGACGGCTACAGCGCCGTGCAGGTGACCGTCGGCGCGCGTCGCGCTGCCCTGGTCAACAAGCCGGAAGCCGGCCACTTCGCCAAGGCGAAGGTGGAAGCGGGTCGTGGCCTGTGGGAATTCCGCGTTGAAGACGCGCAGCTCGGCGATTTCGCCGTTGGCGGCGAAGTCAAGGCGGACATCTTCGAAGTCGGCCAGATCGTCGACGTCCAGGGTGTCACCAAGGGTAAGGGCTTCCAGGGCACCATCAAGCGCCACAACTTCCGTATGGGCGATGCAACCCACGGTAACTCGCTGTCGCATCGCGCGCCGGGTTCGCTGGGTCAGCGCCAGACCCCGGGTCGCGTTTTCCCGGGCAAGAAGATGTCGGGCCACATGGGCGCGGTGCAGCAGAGCACCCAGAACCTGGAAGTGGTCAAGGTCGACGTCGAGCGCGGTCTGATCGCCGTTCGCGGCGCCGTTCCGGGCGCGGCGGGTGGCGACGTGATCGTCCGTCCGGCGAGCAAGGCATAAGGAGAGATGACGATGGAACTCGTTATCACGGGTAGCAACAACAAGGTCTCGGTCTCCGACGCCGTGTTCGGTCGCGATTTCAGCGAAGATCTGGTCCACCAGGTCGTCGTTGCCTACCGCAACGCCGGTCGCGCCGGCACCAAGGCACAGAAGACTCGCTCCGAAGTGGCTGGTACCACCAAGAAGTCGAAGAAGCAGAAGGGCGGCGGCGCGCGTCATGGCGCACTGACAGCTCCGATCTTCGTCGGCGGCGGTGTCACCTTCGCGGCCAAGCCGCGCAGCTTCGAGCAGAAGGTCAATCGTAAGCAGTACCGTGCCGCCATGTGCGCGATCCTGTCCGAGCTGAACCGTCAGGGCCGTCTGACCATCGTGGAGTCCTTCGACGTCGAAGTGACCAACACGAAGGGCCTGATCGCCAAGCTGGCCGGCCTGGAAGTGGGCAAGCGCCCGCTGATCGTCACCGAAGAAGCGTCCGAGCACCTGTACCTGTCCGCCCGCAATCTGCCGTACGTGCAGGTGCGTGACGTCCAGGGTCTGGATCCGGTCTCGCTGGTGGGTGCCGACACGGTCGTCATCACCGCTGACGCGGTCAAGAAGGTCGAGGAGTGGCTGGCATGAACAGCAACGAAAAAATCTTCAGCGTGCTGCGTGCCCCGCGTGTCTCCGAAAAGACCGCGCGCCTGCAGGAACTCTCCAACCAGTATGTCTTCGAAGTTTCGAACGAAGCCACCAAGGCCGATGTAAAGGCCGCGGTTGAGCAGCTGTTCGACGTCAAGGTCGAAGCCGTCAACGTGGTCAACGTCAAGGGCAAGAACAAGTCCTTCCGTAACCGTGCTGGCCGCCGCGGCGATTGGCGCAAGGCGTACGTTCGCCTGGCCGATGGCCAGTCGATCGATGTAACGGCCAAGGCCTGAGGTACATCCCATGCCATTGATGAAATTCAAGCCCACTTCCCCCGGCCGCCGTTCGGCCGTGCGCGTGGTCACTCCCGACCTGCACAAGGGTGCTCCGCACGCTGCGCTGGTCGAGTCGCAGAGCCGCTCGGGTGGTCGTAACCACCATGGCCGCATCACCGTGCGTCACGTCGGTGGTGGTGCCAAGCAGCACTACCGCATCATCGACTTCAAGCGCAACAAGCTGGGCATCCCGGCGCGCGTGGAACGCATCGAATACGATCCGAACCGCACCGCCCACATCGCTCTGCTGTGCTACGTCGACGGTGAGCGTCGCTACATCATCGCCCCGAAGGGCCTGAAGGCTGGTGATCAGGTGATCGCCGGTTCGGATGCCCCGATCAAGGCTGGCAACACCCTGCCGCTGCGCAACATCCCGGTCGGCACCACCATCCACTGCATCGAACTGAAGCCGGGCAAGGGCGCTCAGATCGCTCGCGCCGCGGGTGCGGCCGTGCAGCTGGTGGCTCGCGAAGGCATCTACGCCACCCTGCGCCTGCGCTCGGGTGAAATGCGCAAGGTTCCGGTCGAGTGCTGCGCCACCATCGGCGAAGTCGGCAACGACGAGCACAGCCTGGAAAAGCTGGGCAAGGCCGGTGCCAAGCGTTGGCGCGGCGTCCGCCCGACCGTTCGTGGTGCTGCCATGAACCCGGTTGACCACCCGCACGGTGGTGGTGAGGCGAAGGCCGGCCAGGGTAATCCGCATCCGGTCACCCCGTGGGGTGTCCCGACCAAGGGTTACAAGACGCGCCATAACAAGCGCACTCAGCAGTTCATCGTCCGCGATCGTAGGGGCTAATCGACCATGGCACGTTCACTCAAGAAGGGCCCGTTCGTCGATCACCACCTCGTCAAGAAGGTGGAGGCCGCTGCGGGCAGCAAGAAGCCGATCAAGACCTGGTCGCGCCGTTCGATGATCCTGCCTGACATGGTAGGCGTCACCATTGCCGTGCATAACGGCAAGAACCACATCCCGGTTCTCGTCAACGAGAACATGGTCGGCCACAAGCTCGGCGAATTTGCCATCACCCGGACCTTCAAGGGTCACGGTGGTGACAAGAAGTCGGGCAAATAAGGAGAGATGACAATGGAAGCGAAAGCCATCCTGCGCACTGCGCGCATCTCCCCGCAGAAGGCTCGTCTGGTCGCTGACCAGGTGCGCGGTCTGCCGGCCGAGCGTGCGGTCAACCTGCTGAAGTTCTCGGACAAGAAGGCTGCCCACCTGATCAAGAAGGTGGTGGAGTCGGCTATTGCAAATGCCGAAAACAACCAGGGCGCCGACGTCGACGAGCTGAAGGTTCAGACCATCATGGTTGATGAAGGTCCGACCCTGAAGCGTTTCATGGCGCGGGCGAAAGGCCGCGGTACCCGCATCCTCAAGCGCACCAGCCACATCACTGTGGTTGTGGGCGCCGCCAAGTAAGCGGATAAGGAAAAGACCATGGGTCATAAAGTTCATCCGATTGGTATCCGCCTCGGCATTTCCAAGGACTGGAACTCCAAGTGGTACGCCAACAAGGCCGAGTTCGCTGGTTACCTGGCAGCCGACCTGAAAGTGCGCGACATGCTGCGCAAGAAGCTGGCTCAGGCCGGCATCAGCAAGATCCTGATCGAGCGTCCGGCCAAGACCGCTCGCGTGACGATCCACACCGCCCGTCCGGGCGTGGTGATCGGCAAGCGCGGTGAGGACATCGAGAAGCTGCGCAAGGAAGTGAGCGAAATGATGGGCGTCCCGGCGCACATCAACGTCACCGAAGTGCGCAAGCCGGAACTGGACGCGCAGCTCGTTGCCGAGTCGATCGCCCAGCAGCTGGAGCGTCGCATCATGTTCCGCCGTGCAATGAAGCGCTCGGTCGGCAACGCGATGCGCCTGGGTGCCCTGGGCATCAAGGTCAACGTCGGTGGCCGCCTCAACGGTGCAGAAATCGCCCGTTCGGAGTGGTACCGCGAAGGCCGCGTGCCGCTGCACACCCTGCGTGCCGACATCGACTATGGCTTCGCTGAAGCCAAGACGACCTACGGCATCATCGGCATCAAGGTCTGGATCTACAAGGGCGAGGTCTTCGATTTCTCCCAGGTTGGCCAGGAAAAGCAGGACGACACCCCGTCGCGCAACGATCGTCACGATCGCGGCGACCGTGGTGACCGTCAGCGCCCGGCCCGTGAAGCGAGGTAACGACAATGTTGCAACCCAAGCGAACCAAGTACCGCAAGGTACACAAGGGCCGTAACGATGGCCTGAGCTGGAGCGCCAACGCTGTCAGCTTCGGCGAATACGGCCTGAAGGCAACCGCACACGGTCAGCTGACCGCGCGTCAGATCGAAGCGGCCCGCCGCTCGATCAGCCGCTACGTCAAGCGCGGCGGCAAGATGTGGATCCGCGTGTTCCCCGACAAGCCCATCACCAAGAAGCCCATCGAAGTCCGAATGGGTTCTGGTAAGGGTAACGTGGAATACTGGGTGGCCCAGATCCAGCCCGGCCGCATGATCTATGAAATCGAGGGTGTTTCCGAGGAAGTGGCTCGCGAGGCGTTCCGCCTGGCCGCCGCCAAGCTCTCGGTCACCACCACTTTCGTGACCCGTACGGTGCGCTGATGGATATCAAAACTCTCCGTGAAAAGTCGGCTGACGAACTCAAGGCCCACCTGATCGACCTGCGTAAGGAACAGTTCTCTGTCCGTATGCAGCAGGTCACCGGCCAGCTGCCGAAGACCCACGACATTCGCCGGGTCCGTCGCGAGATTGCTCGCGTCAAGACCCTGCTCGGCAGCACGAAGTAAGGATGGCCGCTATGAGCGACAATACTGAAAAGAAGACGCTGCGCACGGTCGAAGGCCGTGTCGTCAGCAACAAGATGGACAAGACGGTTACCGTCCTGGTTGAGCGTCAGGTCAAGCACGCGCTGTACGGCAAGTACATCAAGCGCTCGACGAAGCTGCACGCCCACGATGCCGACAACGCCTGCAAGGAAGGCGATGTCGTCCGCGTGACCGAGATTGCTCCGATGTCCAAGACCAAGAACTGGCGCGTGGTGGAAGTCATCACGCGTGCGGCTGAATAAGGAGTCTGAATCATGATCCAGATGCAGAGCTACCTTGACGTCGCGGACAATTCGGGTGCCAAGCAGGTGATGTGCTTCAAGGTGCTGGGTGGTTCCAAGCGCCGTTACGCCGGCATCGGCGACATCATCAAGGTCACCGTAAAGGATGCGATTCCGCGCGGCAAGGTCAAGAAGGGTGAAGTGTATGACGCCGTCGTGGTGCGTACCCGCAAGGGTGTGCGTCGCGCCGACGGCTCGCTGATCCGCTTCGACGGCAACGCGGCCGTCCTGCTGAACAACAAGCAGGAGCCGATCGGTACCCGTATCTTCGGGCCGGTGACCCGTGAACTTCGTTCGGAGAAGTTCATGAAGATCGTCTCGCTCGCTCCCGAAGTGCTGTGAGCGACAGGAGATAATCATGGCTAACCGTATCAAGAAGGGCGACCAGGTTGTCGTCAACGCTGGCAAGGACAAGGGCAAGCAGGGCGAAGTCGTCCGCGTCGACGGCGACCGTGTGGTCGTCGCCAACGTGAACATCGTCAAGCGCCACACCAAGCCGAACCCGCAGGCAGGTGTTGCCGGCGGCGTGGTCGAGCGCGAAGCTTCGATCCATATCTCCAACGTGAATGTTCTGAACCCGGCTTCGGGCAAGGGCGAACGCGTTGGCTTCAAGGTGCTGGAGGATGGACGCAAACTGCGTGTGTTCCGCTCCAGCGGTGAGGCGCTCGACGCCTGAGGAATGAGAAGATGAGTTCCCGTCTCGAAAAGTTCTACAAGGACGAAGTGGTGCCGGCGCTGATGAAGCAGTTCGGCTACACCAATCCGATGGAAGTGCCGAAGCTGGTCAAGGTCACCCTGAACATGGGTGTCGGCGAAGCGGCCACCAACAAGAAGATCCTGGAAAACGCCGTCGGCGACATGACCAAGATTTCCGGCCAGAAGCCGGTTGTCACCAAGTCGCGTGTGTCGGTTGCGTCGTTCAAGATCCGCGATGGTTGGCCGATCGGCTGCAAGACCACGCTGCGTCGCCACAAGATGTACGAGTTCCTGGATCGCCTGATCAACATCTCGCTGCCGCGCGTGCGCGACTTCCGTGGTGTTTCCGGTCGTTCCTTCGACGGCCGCGGCAACTTCAACATGGGTGTGAAGGAGCAGATCATCTTCCCGGAAATCGACTTCGACGCCGTCGACGCGATCCGCGGTATGGATATCGCCATCACCACCACTGCGAAGACCGACGCGGAAGCGAAGGCGCTGCTGGCAGCGTTCAAGTTCCCGTTCCGTAACTGATCTGTCGAGGAAACCGAAATGGCAAAGACCTCCATGGTCAACCGCGACATCAAGCGGGAAAAGCTGGCAAAGAAGTACGCTGAAAAGCGTGCGGCTCTGAAGAAGATCGTGTCCTCCGTGGACGCGACCTACGAAGAGAAGATCGACGCCGCAACCAAGCTGGCCAAGCTGCCGCGCGATTCGTCGCCGAGCCGCCAGCGCAACCGTTGCGAGCTGTCGGGTCGTCCGCGTGGCGTCTACAGCAAGTTCGGCCTGGGCCGTAACAAGCTGCGTGAAGCCACCATGCGTGGCGACGTCCCGGGTCTGCGCAAGGCCAGCTGGTAATCCCAGCCGGCCCTGCGATCAGGAGCCCCTCCGGGGGTTCCTGAACCGGGCAGGGGAGGCGTTCAGCCTTCCCGACGTAAAAAAACCGAAGAGCCCGGCGCAAGCCGGGCTCTTTTGGCGTATACTCCCGCGTCTTGCCCTGCGCAAACGGGGTCGTAGGAGTGGGCTTCCGGCCCGCTGCATCAAGGGACCTGGCCCGTTTCCAGGAGACAACAGATTTTCGCGAAAGCGGATATCGGTGCACTCAAAGGTACTCATATGAGCATGACTGATCCCATCGCCGACCTGCTGGTCCGCATCAAGAATGCGGCCGCGGTTGGCAAGCAGACGGTGAAAGCCCCGTCGTCCAAGATCAAGGTTGCGATCGCCCAGGTCCTGAAGGACGAGGGTTACATCACTGACCTGCGCGTGACCCAGCTGGAGAACAACAAGTCCGAGCTGGAAATCGTGCTGAAGTATTTCGAAGGCAAGCCGGTCATCGCGACCCTGAAGCGCTTCTCGCGTTCGGGCCTGCGCCAGTACCGCGGCAAGAGCGAGCTGCCGAAGGTCATGAACGGCCTGGGTATCTCCATCATTTCCACCTCCAAGGGCATCATGACTGATGCGCAGGCGCGCCAGCTGGGCGTCGGCGGCGAAGTCCTGTGCTTCGTGGCCTAAGGCGAAAGGAGTAGAACTATGTCCCGCGTAGCCAAGAAGCCGATCGACCTGGGTAAGGTTGAACTGAACGTCCAGTCGGACAGCGTCACCGCCAAGGGCCCGAAGGGCTCCCTGTCGCTGGCCAAGCCGGCCGGTATTGCCATCAACGTCGACAACGGCGTTGCCACCCTGAGCACCGAGAACGCCGAGCTGGTCGCACTGACCGGTACCGTGCGTGCGATCCTGGCCAACATGGTCAAGGGCGTGTCCGAAGGCTTCGAGCGCAAGCTGGAGCTGGTCGGCGTGGGTTACCGTGCTGCCATGCAGGGCAAGGACCTGAGCCTGTCCCTGGGCTTCTCGCACCCGGTCGTGTTCGTGGCGCCGGAAGGCATCACCATCACCACCCCGACCCAGACCGAGATCCTGGTCCAGGGCGCTGACAAGCAGGTCGTCGGTGAAGTTGCCGCCAAGATCCGTGCGTTCCGCAAGCCGGAGCCGTACAAGGGCAAGGGCGTGAAGTACTCCGACGAAGTCATCATCCGTAAGGAAGCCAAGAAGGCCTAATTAGGCGCTTCCGCTTTCAAAGGAAAAACATCATGAACAAGAACATCGCCCGCCTGCGTCGCGCCAAGTCGACCCGCGCCCACATCCGTGAGCTCGGCGTCGCCCGCCTGTCGGTGCTGCGCACCGGCCAGCACCTGTACGCCCAGGTCTTCACCGCCGACGGTTCCAAGGTGCTGGCTGCCGCCAACACCACCCAGACCGACGTCAAGGAAGGCCTGAAGAACGGCAAGAACGCCGATGCCGCCGCCAAGGTTGGCCGCATCGTTGCCGAGCGCGCCAAGGCCGCCGGCATCGAGAAGGTTGCCTTCGATCGTTCGGGCTACCGCTACCACGGCCGCATCAAGGCCCTGGCAGAAGCCGCCCGCGAAGCCGGCCTGCAGTTCTAAGGGATAAGGGCAGGGGACCTGTGGTCTCCTGCCCGCCTGCTCGCCCGCCTGAGTGAGGCGGGACGGCGCCACTCTTCTGCAGTGGTCCACCGGAACAACGCGACATTCCACAACCATAAGCGGCCTCGAGCCGTACATACCCAAACAACCAAGGAATCAACATGGCAGAAGAGCGTCAGCAGCGGGGTCGCGATCGCGACCGTAACCGCGAAGAGAAGATCGACGACGGCATGATCGAAAAGCTGGTCGCGGTCAACCGCGTCAGCAAGACCGTCAAGGGTGGCCGCCAGTTCACCTTCACCGCCCTGACCGTGGTCGGCGACGGCGAAGGCAAGGTCGGTTTCGGTTATGGCAAGGCCCGCGAAGTGCCGGTCGCCATCCAGAAGTCGATGGAGCAGGCCCGCAAGAACCTGGTCAGCGTTGACCTGAACAACGGCACCCTGTGGCACACCATCAAGGATGGTCACGGCGCAGCCCGCGTGTTCATGCAGCCGGCTTCGGAAGGTACCGGCGTCATCGCCGGCGGTGCCATGCGCGCCGTGCTGGAAGCCGTTGGCGTGAAGAACGTGCTGGCCAAGGCCACCGGTTCGCGCAACCCGATCAACCTGGTGCGTGCCACCGTGAAGGGCCTGTCTGCTGCGCAGTCGCCGGCCCGCATCGCGGCCAAGCGCGGCAAGAAGGTGGAGGAACTCAACCATGGCTAATGAGTCCAACAAGACTGTCAAGGTCCGCCTGGTGCGTGGCCTGCGTGGCACCCAGTCGCGTCACCGCCTGTCGGTGCGTGCCCTGGGCCTGAACAAGCTCAACGATGTGCGTGAACTGAAGGACAGCCCGCAGGTGCGCGGCCTGATCAACAAGGTTCAGTACCTCGTCCAGGTTGAGGAGTAATCGACCATGACTCTGCGTCTCAATGAACTGAGCCCGGCACCGGGCGCCCGCACCGAGCGCACCCGCGTCGGTCGCGGTATCGGCTCGGGCCTGGGCAAGACTGCCGGCCGCGGCCACAAGGGTTCGTTCGCCCGTAAGGGTGGCGGCAAGATCAAGGCTGGCTTCGAAGGCGGCCAGACCCCCATGCAGCGTCGTCTGCCGAAGATCGGCTTCCGTTCGCCGATCGCCAAGGACACCGCTGAAGTGCTGCTGTACGCGCTGGACAAGCTGCCGGCCGGTGAGATCGACTTCGCCGCCCTGCGTGCTGCCAAGCTGGTCCCGAGCACTGCGAAGAAGGCCAAGGTCGTCGTCAAGGGCGAAGTGACCAAGGCGTTCACCCTGAAGGGTATCGCTGCCACGGCGGGTGCCAAGGCCGCGATCGAAGCTGCCGGCGGCAGCGTAACGGAGTAAGAAAATCATGGCGCAAGCTGGCATCGGTAACCTCGCGGGCGGAATGGGCAAGTTCACTGAACTTCGCCAACGTTTGCTGTTCGTCGTCGGGGCTTTGATCGTCTATCGCATCGGCTGCTACGTGCCGGTGCCGGGCGTCAATCCCGATGCCATGCTTGCCATGATGCAACAGCAGGGCGGCGGCATCGTGGACATGTTCAACATGTTCTCGGGCGGCGCCCTGCACCGTTTCAGCATCTTCGCGCTGAACGTGATGCCGTACATCTCGGCATCGATCGTGATGCAGCTCGCCGTGCACATCTTCCCCGCCCTGAAGGCGATGCAGAAGGAAGGTGAGTCCGGCCGCCGCAAGATCACCCAGTATTCGCGCATCGGCGCCGTGCTGCTGGCAGTGGTGCAGGGCGGTTCGATCGCGCTGGCCCTGCAGGGCCAGGTCTCGCCGTCGGGCGCTCCGGTCGTGTACGCGCCGGGCATGGGCTTTGTGCTCACCGCCGTGGTCGCGCTGACCGCCGGCACCATGTTCCTGATGTGGGTTGGTGAGCAGGTCACCGAGCGCGGCATCGGCAACGGTGTGTCGCTGATCATCTTCGCCGGTATCGTCGCTGGCCTGCCGGGTGCGATCATCCACACCTTCGACGCCTACCGCGACGGCAACATCCAGTTCATCCAGCTGCTGCTGATCGCCATCGTCGTGCTCGCCTTCACCTTCTTCGTGGTGTTCGTCGAGCGTGGCCAGCGCCGGATCACGGTCAACTACGCGCGCCGCCAGGGCGGTCGCAATGCGTACATGAACCAGACCTCGTTCCTGCCGCTGAAGCTCAACATGGCCGGCGTCATCCCGGCGATCTTCGCCTCGAGCCTGCTGGCCTTCCCGGCCACCCTGGCCATGTGGTCCGGCCAGGCCGCCAACCAGAGCAGCTTCGGCCAGGTCCTGCAGAAGGTCGCCAACGCGCTGGGCCCGGGCGAGCCGCTGCACATGATCGTCTTCGCCGCGCTGATCACCGGTTTCGCGTTCTTCTACACCGCGCTGGTGTTCAACTCGCAGGAAACCGCCGACAACCTGAAGAAGTCGGGCGCGCTGATTCCGGGCATCCGTCCGGGCAAGGCCACTGCCGACTACATCGACGGCGTGCTGACCCGCCTGACCGCGGCCGGCTCGGCCTACCTGGTGATCGTCTGCCTGCTGCCGGAACTGATGCGCACGCAGCTGAACGCCTCGTTCTACTTCGGCGGTACTTCGCTGCTGATCGTGGTGGTGGTGGTGATGGACTTCATCGCCCAGGTGCAGGCGCACCTGATGTCCCACCAGTACGAGAGCCTGCTGAAGAAGGCCAACCTGAAGGGCGGCAACCGCGGCGGTTTTGCCCGCGGCTGATTGGCCTGTTATACTTTCGTCTTCCTGACGTGATGGTCCCTCCGCTTCGCGGACTCCGGCCACACAAACGAAGGGCGGCCCCCGCAGCGGTTCCGGGTGGGGGTGTGATGAGGTGGTCCCGCGCTGGAGTAGCGCGGGCGGCTCCGGGGGAAACCCCAGGTCCAACCCCATCCGGCGCCGGAGCCTGGGCACACTCCCCAGGCCGGGTTCATGAAACCAATGGTTTCACGGGCTTCCATGTAAACCGGAACCTTGTTAGTATCGCTAGTTCACTTTTTTGATCCATCCTGCCGGATTGGCGTGCCCGAGGCGCGCTGTCGGCCATCACTCAGCTGGAGAACCGCGTCATGGCGCGTATTGCAGGCGTCAACCTGCCAGCCCAGAAGCACGTCTGGGTCGGGTTGCAAAGCATTTACGGCATCGGCCGTACCCGTTCGAAGAAGGTCTGCGAAGTCGCAGGCGTTGCTTCGACCACCAAGATCCGCGATCTGTCGGAGCCGGAAATCGAGCGCCTGCGCGCCGAAGTCGGCAAGTACATCGTGGAAGGCGATCTGCGCCGTGAGATCGGCATCGCGATCAAGCGCCTGATGGACCTGGGCTGCTACCGCGGCCTGCGTCACCGTCGTGGCCTCCCGCTGCGTGGCCAGCGCACCCGTACCAACGCCCGCACCCGCAAGGGTCCGCGCAAGGCGATCAAGAAGTAAGGGACTGAGAAATGGCTAAGCCCGCTGCTAAGACCAAGAAGAAGATCAAGCGCGTCGTCACCGACGGCGTTGCCCACGTCCACGCTTCGTTCAACAACACCATCGTCACCATCACCGACCGCCAGGGCAACGCTCTGTCGTGGGCGACCTCCGGTGGCGCTGGCTTCCGCGGTTCGCGCAAGTCGACCCCGTTCGCTGCCCAGGTGGCTGCTGAAAAGGCCGGTCGTGCTGCGCTGGACTACGGCGTGAAGTCGCTGGAAGTCCGCATCAAGGGCCCGGGTCCGGGCCGTGAGTCGGCCGTGCGTTCGTTGAACAACGTCGGCTACAAGATCACCAACATCATCGACGTGACGCCTATCCCGCACAACGGGTGCCGTCCGCCGAAGAAGCGTCGCGTCTAAAGGGAGCGATAAGAAATGGCTCGTTATATCGGTCCTACCTGTAAGCTCGCCCGTCGCGAAGGCGCCGACCTGTCCCTGAAGAGCCCGGCGCGTGCGCTGGACTCGAAGTGCAAGCTGGAGCAGAAGCCCGGCCAGCACGGCGCCACTGCCCGCAAGGGCAAGCTGTCCGACTACGCCACCCAGCTGCGTGAAAAGCAGAAGGTCAAGCGTATCTACGGCCTGCTGGAGCGTCAGTTCCGCAACTACTACAAGAAGGCCTCGACCAAGAAGGGCAACACCGGCGAGAACCTGCTGCAGCTGCTGGAAACCCGCCTGGACAACGTCGTCTACCGCATGGGCTTCGCCGTGACCCGTCCGGCTGCCCGTCAGCTGGTGTCGCACCGCGGCGTCACCGTGAATGGCAAGTCGGTCAACCTGGCTTCGTACCAGGTCAAGGCTGGCGACGCCATCGCCCTGTCTGAAAAGGCTGCCAAGCAGCTGCGCGTCCAGGAAGCCCTGACCGTCGCCGCCCAGCATGACCTGAGCCCGTCGTGGGTTGAAGTGGATTCCGGCAAGTTCACCGGCATCTTCAAGGCTGTTCCGGATCGTTCGGATCTGCCTGCGGACATCAACGAAGCGCTGATCGTCGAGCTGTATTCGAAGTAATTCACATTGGAGAGCCCCCGGCGACGGCCGGGGGTTCACTAGGAGAACCCGCAACATGACGGTTACCGCCAACCAGGTTCTGCGTCCTCGCGGTCCGCAGATCGAACGCCTTACCGACACCCGTGCAAAGGTCGTTATCGAACCTTTGGAGCGGGGTTACGGGCATACGCTGGGTAATGCCCTGCGTCGCGTGCTGCTGTCGTCCATCCCGGGCTTCGCCATCACGGAAGTCGAAATCGACGGCGTGTTGCATGAGTACACCACGGTCGAAGGTCTGCAGGAGGACGTGCTCGAAGTCCTGCTGAACCTGAAGGACGTGGCCATCCGTATGCACTCCGGCGACAGCGCCACCCTGTCCCTGTCCAAGCAGGGCCCGGGCGTTGTCACCGCTGCCGATATCAAGGTCGACCACAATGTGGAGATCCTGAACGGCGAACACGTGATCTGCCACCTGACCAAGGATACGGCGATCAACATGCGTCTGAAGATCGAACGTGGTTTCGGCTACCAGCCGGCTGCCGCGCGTCGTCGTCCGGACGAAGAAACCCGTGCCATCGGCCGCCTGGTCCTGGATGCCTCGTTCTCGCCGGTCCGCCGCGTCGCCTATGCCGTTGAAGCGGCCCGCGTCGAACAGCGTACCGACCTGGACAAGCTGGTCATCGATATCGAGACCAACGGCACCATCGACGCCGAGGAAGCCGTGCGCACCGCCGCCGACATCCTCAGCGACCAGCTGTCGGTGTTCGGTGACTTCACCCACCGCGACCGCGGTGCGGCGAAGCCGGCCAACAACGGCGTGGATCCGGTGCTGCTGCGCCCGATCGACGATCTGGAGCTGACCGTGCGTTCGGCCAACTGCCTGAAGGCTGAAAGCATCTACTACATCGGCGATCTGATCCAGAAGACCGAAGTGGAGCTGCTGAAGACCCCGAACCTGGGCAAGAAGTCGCTCACCGAGATCAAGGAAGTGCTGGCTCAGCGCGGCCTGTCGCTCGGCATGAAGCTGGAGAACTGGCCGCCGGCCGGTGTCGCCAGCCACGGCATGCTGGGCTGATATCGGTAATGCCTGAAGGCTCCACCGTTCGCGGTGGGGCCTTCAACGCAACACAACATGCCACGACGAACCGCAGGTTCGCGGGGCAGGTCGTCCAGGACGGGCGGCCAGGACCAACCGCAGTCCGCGCAGCAACGCCAGGAAGGCGACAACGATCCGCACAGCCTCATCATTAACCAAGGAATATCACCATGCGTCACCAGAAGTCTGGCCGTAAGTTCAGCCGCACCAGCGCCCACCGCGAAGCGATGTTCAAGAACATGGCTGCCTCGCTGTTCAAGCACGAGCTGATCAAGACCACCCTGCCGAAGGCCAAGGAACTGCGCCGCGTTGCCGAGCCGCTGATCACCCTGGCCAAGGTCGACTCCGTCGCCAACCGCCGTCTGGCCTTCGCCCGCCTGCGCGACAACGAAGCCGTGGGCAACCTGTTCACCATCCTGGGCCCGCGCTACGCGAACCGTCCGGGCGGCTACCTGCGTCTGCTGAAGTGCGGTTTCCGCGCCGGCGACAACGCGCCGATGGCCTACGTCGAGCTGGTCGACCGTCCGGTCGTGGCCGAGGAAGTGGCCGAGTAATCGGACTGCTCCAACGCGACACAGCGAAAGCCCGGCATCTGCCGGGCTTTTGCGTTTGAGGGGCCGGATTCCGTTTCTGCGGAACGGGCTCTGACCCACACCGTTCCGACAGGCGTCACCTGTGGTGGTTCAGACGGCGCGCACTCTCGGTTACGCTTGGCGCCTGATCCATTCGAGCGTTGACGATGAATCCACTGCGCTGGCCCTTCCGCGCCCAGTTCTTCCTGGGCTTCCTGATCTGCGCGGGCCTGCTCGGCTACGCGATCTTCCTGCAGCTGAAGATGGGCCTGGAGCCGTGTCCGCTGTGCATCTTCCAGCGCCTGGCATTTGCCGCGCTGGGGCTGCTGTTCCTGATCGGTGCACTGCACGGGCCTTCCAACCGTCCCGGCCGCGCGACCTATGGCGTGCTGGCCTTCATTGCCGCCGCAGTGGGTGTCGGCATCGCCGCGCGCCACGTCTACGTGCAGATGCTGCCGCCGGAAATGGGTTCCACCTGTGGCCCGCCGCTGGCCTTCCTGAGCGAGACCATGGGCCCGCTGGAAGTGTTCCGCACCGTGCTGACCGGTACCGGCAACTGCGGCAACATCGACTGGACGTTCCTGGGCCTGACCATGCCGATGTGGTCGGCCGTGTGGTTCGTGCTGCTGGCGCTGTGGGCGCTGGTGGTGTCGCTGCGCAAGGTCAAGCGCTGAAGCAGGGCAGTGCCGGCCGCTGGCCGGCACTACCTCAGAAGTCCTGCTGCAGGCTCAGGTAGGCGCCACGGCGCGGCCCCCACTGCGGGGCGAACACGCCGACACCGCCGCCATCGCGCAGCTGGTAGCTGCAGTCCAGTGCGTTGATCACGGCCAGCTGCACATGCAGCGGATGACCGCTGTCGGCGTTGAAATCGTGTCCGGCGCTGAGATTCACCTGCAGGTAGGACGGCAGCTCGCCACCATTGGGCACGCCCTCGATGTCCGAACGCAGGCCGCTGCCGAACACGTAGTTGGCCCCGATCCGGTTGTGCCCGGCGAAGGCGTAACTGAGGCCACCGGACGACGTCAGCTTCTGGTCGTGGTCGAGGTGGATCCAGTGGTTGGCCACATAGGCCAGCGCGTCCGGATCGAGGTTGTACTGGCCGGTGATGACGTCGGTACCGATGGCCTTGTTCAGCGCGGCGTTGAAGTAGGCGCTGAACGGACCGTTGCTGTAGTCGGCACTGAACTCCAGGCCGCGGATATGGCCACGGCGATAGTTGAAGGTCGAATAGATGTAGGCGGCGCCGAACTGGCCTTCGTCCTGCAGGCGGGCGACGCGTCGGTCATACGCATCCAGGCCCAGGGTCAGGTGCTCGCCCAGTTGCTGCGAGACGCCGATGTCGTAGTAGTCGCTGCGCTCGGCCAGCGGCGTGTTGTTGCCGCCGCTGGGCTGCTGGTTGGTGGTGCCGTCGTATAGCGCGATGTCGCTGCTGGCGATCAGTTCGCTGGCCGGTGGCGTGAAGTAGCGTGAATAGCCGGCGTGCACGGTGGTGCTGTCGCTGGCATTCCAGACCACGCCCATGCGCGGGCTGAGCTGGCCCTCGGTGTGGCCGAAGGCTTTGTAGCGGTCGCCACGCAGGCCGTAGTTCACGGTCCAGTCGTCGCCGAGCTTCCATTCGTCCTGCACGTACAACGCCAGCGTGCTGGCATGGAACGCGCTGCGGTCAGGTATCAGCAGCGGTGTGGTGCTGGACTGCTGGCCGGCATCATCAACCGGGAATACCCAGCTGTTGTTGCTGGCCCGCGCGTTCTCGTAGTTGCCGTACAGGCCGTAGCGCAATGTGTGGTCGTTGCCCAGTGGGGTGGAGAAGTCGGCCTGCAGGGTGTTGGCGCGGTTGCTGCGCTGGACCTGCGAGGCGACGCCGCTGAACACCAGGTCGCCGACCACATCGGGATTGAAGCCGACATCGCTGTATCGCTGCCCGGCCGAGACCTGGTAGGCGGTGTCGCCCAGTGTGCCCTGCAGCACCAGCATGCCGAAGCGCGTGGTCTCGCGCTGGGTCTCATCCAGCTGGCTGGAATCGAAGGTGGTGGTGTCCAGGTAGCCGAACTGCGGCGTCTGGCCGGGGTTGACCGGAATCTGGAAGCGGTTGTTGGCGAAGCCGGCGAACACGCTCAGGCGGGTGGTGTCGTTGACCAGATAGGTCAGGTCGGCGAACGCCTTGCCTTGGTGGGTATCGTCATGCTCCGGCTTGCGCGAACGGGTCGGGTTCTCCAGGCCGACTTCGTTCTGGTCGTAGTTGCCGGTCAGGAACCAGCTCCAGCGCCCCTGCGAGCCCCACCATGAGGCATTCGGATTGACCTTGCCGAACGAGCCGGTGGTGATGCCGACGCTGCCGCCATTGCCGAGCTCGGCGCCACTGCGGGTGGTGATGTCGACCACCGCGGCGGTGCGCTCGCCGAACTGTGCTGGCAATGCCCCGTCCATCAGCCGGATGCTCTTGATCGTGCGCGCATCCAGGGTCTGGCCGAAGCCGGAGATCGATTCGGGCAACAGCACGCCGTTGATGCGGTACTGCAGATTGGCGTGGTCGCCGCGCACGTGCACGCCGCCATAGGAATCCTGGACCACGCCCGGCGCCTGCAGCAGCACCTGGCTGAGCGGCGCGGAGGCGCCCAGCGGCTGCTTCTGGATGTCCTCGGCGGTGATCTGGTACTGGCTGCTGCCGATGTCCGGCGACAGTGCGTTGCGGGCCTGGTCGAGCTGGGCGCTGACGGTGACCGTGTCGAGGTCCTTCACGGGAGCGGCGGCATCGGCGGCCACAGCGAGGGAAGGCAGGCTGGCCAGGGTCAGGGCGAAGGTGATGCCGGTAGCGAGCAGGGAGGGCTTCATGGCGGATACGCTGTGGAAGGGGCCAATGGGGATTGAGTGTTACTTCGTAACAGTGCGTGGCGAATCATGCGCCTGTCCGGCTGGCCGTGAGCATGCCGCTTCTGGCCGATCGCGATGCCCTTTCCCCGGCGTTCAGTCATGTGCAGACGCCGTTCGACCCTTTGCGACAGCGGTCGGCTCTGCGACCATGAACGTCTCCCACCTCCGGAAGCCTGCAATGAGCCTGTCCGCCGTTTCGCCTGTCCCCGATCCCGTCGCAGCGGCCACCGGCGCTGCCTGGTCGCCGGAGAGCTGGCGTGGCAAGACCGCGCTGCAGATGCCGACCTACCCGGACCCTGTGGCGCTGGACGCTGCCCTGCACGAGCTGAAGCGGCTGCCGCCGCTGGTCACCTCGTGGGAGATCCTGGCGCTGAAGCAGCAGCTGGCCGAGGCCCAGGAGGGCAAGCGCTTCCTGCTGCAGGGTGGCGACTGCGCCGAGAATTTCAGCGACTGCGAATCGGGCACCATCTCCAACCGCCTGAAGGTGCTGCTGCAGATGAGCCTGGTGCTGGTTCACGGCCTGCGCCAGCCGGTGATCCGCGTCGGTCGTTTCGCCGGCCAGTACGCCAAGCCGCGTTCGGCCGATACCGAGACCCGCGACGGTGTGACGCTGCCGAGCTACCGCGGCGATGTGATCAACGCGCCGGCCTTCACCGAGGCGGCGCGCCTGCCGGACCCGAAGCGGATGCTGCAGGCCCACGCGCACTCCGCGATGACGATGAACTTCGTGCGGGCGCTGATCGATGGTGGCTTCGCCGACCTGCACCACCCCGAGTACTGGAACCTGGAGTGGGTAAGCCACTCGCCGCTGGCCGCCGAGTACCAGAAGATGGTGGCCTCGATCGGTGATGCGGTGCACTTCATGGAGACTCTGGCTGGGGCCCGCGTGCACAACCTCAACCGCATCGATTTCTACACCTCGCACGAGGCGTTGCTGCTGCCCTACGAGCAGGCGCTGACCCGGCAGGTGCCGCGCCAGCAGGGCTGGTTGAACCTGAGCACGCATTACCCGTGGATCGGCATGCGCACCGCTGCGCTCGATGGCGCACACGTGGAATACCTGCGTGGCGTGCGCAATCCGATCGCGATCAAGGTCGGCCCATCGGTGACGCCGGACCAGCTGCTGCGCCTGATCGACGTGCTCAACCCGCATGACGAACCGGGCCGCCTGAGTTTCATCCACCGCATGGGTGCGGCGCAGATCGCCGAGAAGCTGCCGCCGCTGCTGGATGCGGTCAAGCGCGATGGCCGTCGCGTGCTGTGGGTGTGCGATGCGATGCATGGCAACACCGAAAGCACCGCCAACGGTTTCAAGACACGTCGCTTCGACAATGTGCGTGGCGAAGTGGAGATGTCGTTCGATCTGCATGCGGCCGCAGGCACGCGCCTGGGGGGTGTGCACCTGGAGCTGACCGGCGAAGACGTGACCGAGTGCACCGGTGGCGCGCGCGAACTGACCGAGCGTGACCTGGAGCGCGCGTATCGTTCAACGGTGGACCCGCGGTTGAATTACGAGCAGTCGCTGGAGATCGCGATGGCGATCGTCCGCAAGCAGGAGCAAGTGCGGTAAGGGTTTTTCGGCAGGGCTTGCAGCCCTGCACCTGCCCAGAATCCGAAGCAACAGCAAAAGCAACAGCAGAAGCGGCATTCCGTGGGATGGCGGGGCGGTGTGGGTGGTCAGGACACGCCGTAAACCCGTCCATGGGGGCTCGATGGCGCCATCCATGGCGCCAACGGTCCTGTCCACCCACACCGCCCCGCCTCTGACAGATCCCTGTGGTCTGTTGGTAACTGCGGCCGTTGTTCAGCGCGGTTGTTGGTGGGTGTCGACCTTGGTCGACACGATTTTTCTTGCATATATCGAATGAGTCATCCACGCACGGCGTGGATCTACCGTGTCGACCAAGGTCGACACCCACCAGGGCAATACGCCGTTCCGACAGGTCGCAAGAATCTGTCGAAGGCGGGGTGGGTCCGGTTGCGGGGGCGTGAGCCGCATGGATGCGGCGACCGAGCCTCCATGGATGGATCCACGGCGTCCCCCGCAACCGGACCCACCCCGCCATCCCACAGGAAACCCGCTTCTGCTTCGGCTGTTGCTGTTGCTCCAGCTCGCAGCAGGTGCAGGGCTGCAAGCCCTGCCCACCAACACCCTGCTTACGAACGACTGACGTGACGCTCATGCCCCATGCGCGAGGCTGTCTGCTTGGCTGTTCGAGTGGAGGTGGCAACAGTGCACTGGCAAAGCGCACAGGCCTACGCATGGCCGTTGGGATTGGCAGCAGTAGTGGGTGGCATCGGCGCGTGGCTGATCCTGTGGATCTATCACCGGCTGAAAGGGCGTGATCGCCGGCGTGCGCGCATCGGTCGTGTGCTCGGGCTGCCGATGGCCACTGCATGGCCGCTGCTGCTGTTGATTCCCGCGTTGCAGGCCACACCGCTGCAGGATCCGTTGCTGGGCAATCTGCAGCATGTGCTGCACATCGCGCTGACCGCGTGCTTCATCTGGTTGCTTGTACGCGCGGTGGCGGCCGGTGAGCGCGCGATCCTGCGCAGCCATCCCATCGATGTCTCCGACAACCTCGAAGCGCGCCGCATCCAGACCCAGACGCGCGTGCTCAGCCGTGTGCTGATGGGTGGCATCGTCGTGCTGGGCGCGTCGTTGGTGCTGCTGACCTTCCCGATGGTGCAGAAGATCGGTACCGCGCTGCTGGCCTCGGCGGGCCTGATCGGTCTGGTGGCCGGTATCGCGGCCAAGCCGGTGTTCGGCAACCTGATCGCTGGCCTGCAGATTGCAGTGACGCAGCCGATCCGCCTGGATGACGTGGTGATCGTCGAAGGCGAATGGGGCCGCATCGAGGAGATCGGCAGCAGTTACGTGGTGGTGCGCATCTGGGATGAGCGGCGGATGGTGGTGCCGTTGACCTGGTTCATCGAGAACCCGTTCCAGAACTGGACGCGGCGCAGTGCCGATCTGCTCGGCACTGCGTTTCTGTGGCTGGACTACCGGGCGCCGATCGCGGCGATCCGCGCCGAACTGGAGCGCATCTGTCGTGGCGAAGCGCTGTGGGATGGCCGGGTCTGCGTGACCCAGGTGACCGAGACCAGCGAGCGTGCGATCCAGGTGCGACTGCTGGTCAGCGCGCGCAGCTCCGGTGATGCCTTCGACCTGCGTTGCCTGGTGCGCGAGCGCATGCTCGACTTCCTCGCGCGTGAGCATCCGCAGTCGCTGCCGCAGGTGCGTGCGCGGCTGCAACACGAAGACGAGCTGGATATGCCGCGCGGCCCACGTGCGCGCACCGCGGATGTGCGTTCGCCTGGCGCGGAGGATGGTGAAGCCGCGATCGTGCCGGCGGAGCCTGACCAGCCTCTGTAGAGCCGGGCCATGCTCGGCCGCTTTCGATTTTCCCGGTGAAGCCGAGCGTGGGCTCGGCTCTACAGAAACACGATCACGGCTCGCCGGCGTCGATCAATGCATCGGTATCGAAGTGCGGCGGGCGCCGTGCGCGGGTGCGCTGCTCGTAGGCGTAGGCCATTTCGATCAGCTTCGGTTCGCTCCAGGCGGTGCCCATGAACAGCAGGCCGACCGGCAGGCCATCGATCTGGCCCATCGGCACGGTCAGGCTGGGGTAACCAGCGACGGCGGCCGCGCTGTAGCTCTCGCCGGGGAAGTCGTCGCCTTCGCTGCGGATCGGCCATGCCACACCGGTGGTGGGTGCGACCAGCGCGTCGAGCTGGTGGGCGGCGAGGGCGGCGTCGATGCCTTCCGGGCCGGCCAAGCGGCGCGCATCGCTGCGCGCGCGGATGTAGGCGGGGTCGGCCAGGCCAGCAGTGGCATCGGCCTCCACCAGCAGCTCCTGGCCGAACAGGCCCAGTTCCTGCTTGCTGTGCGCCTGGTTGAAGGCAATCAGGTCGGCCAGGCTGCGCAACGGCGCGTGGTGGGTGCTGAAGTAGCGCTCCAGCCCGGCCTTGAATTCGTACAGCAGCAGCGTGCGCTCGGCTTCGGCCCAGGCGCCCTGGTTGGGCAACTCGACGGGGACCACGACGGCACCAGCGCGACGCAGCTCGGTCGCTGCCTGATCGATCAGCGGCGGCATGCCGCGGTACTTCAGCAGCGGCGTCTGCAGCAGGCCGATGCGTTTGCCGCGCAGGCCCTGCGGGTCCAGGCGTGCGGTGTAGTCGTAGACCGCGCGGCCGGGCATGGTCGCGGTGGCCGGGTCGGCATCATCGCGGCCGGCGATCGCGGTCAGCACGGCGGCAGCGTCGGCGACGCTGCGTGCCATCGGCCCGGCAGTGTCCTGGCTGAAGGAGATCGGGATGATGCCGTCGCGGCTGACCAGGCCGACGGTTGGCTTCAGGCCGACCACGCCGTTGATCGCCGCCGGGCAGACGATGCTGCCATCGGTCTCGGTACCGATCGCCACGCTGGCGAGGTTGGCGGCCACGGCCACCGCGCTGCCGCTGCTGGAGCCACAGGGCGAATGACTCAGCCGATAGGGATTGCGGGTCTGGCCACCGCGCGCGCTCCAGCCGGAGATGGAATCATTGCCGCGGAAATTGGCCCATTCGCTCAGATTGGTCTTGCCCAGCACCACCGCACCGGCTTCGCGCAGCCGGCGCACCAGGTAGGCATCGTCCGGACGGAAGCCCTGCAGGGCCAGGGAGCCGGCGCTGGTGGCCATCGGCGCGGCGTTGATGTTGTCCTTCAGCAGCAGCGGGATGCCATGCAGCGGGCCGCGCAGGCGTCCTTCGCGGCGCTCGCGGTCGCGCGCGGCGGCTTCCTTCAGGGCATCGGGGTTGAGCTCGATCACTGCGCGCAGGCGCGGCCCGGTGCGGTCCAGGGCGGCGATGCGCTGCAGGTAGGCCTGGGTCAGGGTGGTGCTGTCCAGTTCACCGGCGGACATCCGCGCCTGCAGGTCGGCAACATCGGTTTCGGCGTACGGGAACGGCACGTTGCGGCTCGCAGGTTCGGCCGCATGCGCGCTGGGCGTGGCCGGGCTGCAGCCAGCCGAAAGCAGCGCCGGCAGCGCGGCGAGCAGGCAGGTCAGCAGAGGCGGCAAGGACGGGCGCATGGGGCGGCTTGGTCGGCTCCAATCCCCAGTGTAGCGGGTGCTCAGCGGTGACGCTTGCGCAGGTCGCGGGCGAGGACGTAGACCACGATCAGGTTGATCGCCAGGATCGTCCACGACGGCCAGCCGGGATGGCGGATGATCGCGAAGATGTCGAACGGCAGGTACAGGGCGGCGGTCAGGCAGCCCAGCCAGGAAGCCCAGGCCTTGGCCCGCCACAGGCCCCAGGCCTCGACCAGGTGCAGCAGGCCGTAGCCGATCATCCCCGCCGCGGCCAGGTGGACCGCGTCGGGGCTGATCATGTGCAGCAGCGAGGGCAGGGTGCCATGGTCCGGATCCAGGCTGAAACGCCGGATCAGGGCCATGATGCCGTGCCGTAGCGGCTGCGGTCCGAGCACTTCCAGCCCGGTGGCGGCCAACAGCGCCAGCATCGCCTTGCTCGCTTCGAGCAGGGCGATGACATGGAGACCCGGATGCCGGTGTGGATCCGGGTTGTAGCCGCTCTGGTTCACGGGGTGCTGGCTCAGCCGCCGCGCGAAGCCTTCTTGCGGTCGCTTTCGGTCAGGAACTTCTTGCGCAGACGGATCTCCTTCGGGGTGATCTCGACCAGCTCGTCGTCTTCGATGAAGTCCAGGGCCTGTTCCAGCGAGTACTTGATCGCCGGGGTCAGCTGGATCGCATCGTCCTTGCCCGAAGCGCGCATGTTGGTCAGCGGCTTGGTCTTGATCGCGTTGACGGTCAGGTCGTTGTCCTTGGAGTGGATGCCGACCAGCTGACCTTCATACACGTTGTCGCCTTCAGCTGCGAACAGCTTGCCGCGTTCCTGCAGCGGGCCCAGCGAGTAGGCCGGCGTGGTGCCCGGCGCATTGGCGATCATCACGCCGTTGATGCGCTTGGCAATCGCGCCCTGTTCCTTCGGACCGTAGTGGTCGAACACGTGGAACAGCAGGCCCGAACCCTGGGTCAGGGTCTTGAACTCGTTCTGGAAGCCGATCAGGCCACGGGCCGGGATCGAGTATTCCAGGCGCACGCGGCCCTTGCCGTCCGATTCCATGTTCTTCAGCTGGCCCTTGCGGGTGCCCAGCTTTTCCATCACGCCGCCCTGGTGGATTTCTTCGATGTCCACCACCAGCTGCTCGATCGGCTCCATCATCTGGCCGTCGATTTCCTTGATGATCACTTCCGGGCGCGACACGGCCAGCTCGTAGCCTTCGCGACGCATGTTCTCGATCAGCACCGACAGGTGCAGTTCGCCACGGCCGGAGACCAGGAACTTGTCAGCGTCTTCCAGCTGCTCGACCTTCAGGGCCACGTTGTGGACCTTTTCACGGTCCAGGCGGTCCTTGATCTGGCGGCTGGTCAGGAACTTGCCACCGGACAGGTCCTTGTTGCCGGCGAACGGCGAGTTGTTGACCTGGAAGGTCATCGAGATAGTCGGCTCGTCGACGGTCAGCGCCGGCAGGGCTTCCGGGAAGTCCGGCGCGCAGATGGTGTCGGAGATGGTCAGCTCCTGGATGCCGGAGATGGCCACGATGTCGCCGGCCTCGGCCGAATCCTGCTCGATGCGCTCCAGGCCCATGAAGCCCAGCACCTGCAGCACCTTGCCGTTGCGCTTCTTGCCTTCACGGTCGATGACCGCGACCTGCATGTTCTTCTTCAGGGTGCCGCGCTGGATGCGGCCGATGCCGATCACACCCACGAAGTTGTTGTAGTCCAGCTGGCTGATGCGCATCTGGAACGGGCCTTCCGGGTCCACTTCCGGACGCGGCGCGTGCTGCATGATCGCTTCGTACAGCGGGGTCATGTCGCCGTCGCGCACGGTGTCTTCCAGGCCGGCGTAGCCGTTCAGGCCCGAGGCGTAGACGATCGGGAAGTCCAGCTGCTCGTTGGTCGCGCCGAGCTTGTCGAACAGGTCGAAGACCTGGTCGATCACCCATTCCGGACGGGCGCCCGGACGGTCGACCTTGTTGACCACGACGATCGGCTTGAAGCCCATCGCGAAGGCCTTCTGGGTCACGAAGCGGGTCTGCGGCATCGGGCCGTCCATCGCATCGACCAGGATCAGCACGGTGTCGACCATCGACAGCACGCGCTCGACCTCACCACCGAAGTCGGCGTGGCCGGGGGTGTCGACGATGTTGATCCGGTTCTTGATGCCGGTCTTCTTGTCTTCCCAGGTGATGGCGGTGTTCTTGGCCAGGATGGTGATGCCGCGTTCCTTTTCCTGGTCGTTGCTGTCCATCACGCGCTCGGCGAGGACGGTGCGCTCGGACAGGGTGCCGGACTGCTTCAGCAGCTGGTCGACCAGGGTGGTCTTGCCATGGTCGACGTGGGCGACGATGGCGATGTTGCGAAGATTTTCGATGGACATACGAAAGGGGGCCAGTCGGCGCCGGATTTGGAAAAAGAAGTCCAACATTATACGTCGAACTTGACGATTCGCGAAAAGGTGGATTTCACGCCGGTCATGGGGCCCATTCAGCTGGCTGTCCGCAGCGGCGGCCGAGGCCGCCAGGACCGTTGTGTGGCGCTCCCCCGCCGGCGGCTGAAGCCCGGATCTGCGCCCATGGTCGAAGCCGCCGCCGCCACGAGGCAGGTGTAAACTAGGTGGCTAGACGCGTTCCCCTCTGCATCAAGGATCTTCATGTCCCTCATCGCCACTTTCGACACCACCCAGGGCCCGATCAAGGTCGAGCTGTTCGCCGACAAGGCGCCGCTGACCGTGGCCAACTTCGTGAACCTGGTCAAGCACGGTTTCTATGACGGCCTGATCTTCCACCGCGTGATCGCCGACTTCATGATCCAGGGCGGCTGCCCGCAGGGTCGTGGCACCGGCGGCCCGGGCTACAAGTTCGAAGACGAGAAGAATGGCGTGAAGCACGAGGTCGGCTCGCTGTCGATGGCCAACGCCGGCCCGAACACCAACGGCAGCCAGTTCTTCATCACCCACATCAAGACCGACTGGCTGGACGGCCGCCACACCGTCTTCGGCAAGGTCCTGGAAGGCCAGGCCATCGTCGATTCGGTCAAGCAGGGCGACGTGATCCATTCGATCACCCTGGAAGGCGACGTCGACGCCGTGCTGGCCGCCCAGGCCGAGCGCGTCGCGGAGTGGAACAAGCACCTCGCCGCCTGACCCCCCTTCGAGACGGCCACCCACGGGTGGCCGTTTCCCTGTTCCCCGCCGCCCGCCAGGCCAGCGTGGCCACGCCCGCGGCGTCCCATCAAACGCTTGCAAGCAAGAGGAAACCCCCATGAAAGCACCCGTTCGTGTTGCCGTGACCGGCGCCGCCGGCCAGATCGGTTATGCCCTGCTGTTCCGCATCGCCTCCGGCGAAATGCTGGGCAAGGACCAGCCGGTCATCCTGCAGCTGCTGGAACTGCCGGTCGACAAGGCCCAGGCCGCCCTGAAGGGCGTGATGATGGAGCTGGAAGACTGCGCCTTCCCGCTGCTGGCCGGCATGGTCGGCACCGATGACGCCGAAGTCGCGTTCAAGGACGCCGACATCGCCCTGCTGGTCGGCGCACGTCCGCGTGGCCCGGGCATGGAGCGCAAGGACCTGCTGCTGGAAAACGCCAAGATCTTCACCGCCCAGGGCGCAGCGCTGAACAAGGTCGCCAGCCGTGACGTGAAGGTGCTGGTGGTCGGCAACCCGGCCAACACCAACGCCTACATCGCCATGAAGTCGGCGCCGGACCTGAAGCCGGAAAACTTCACCGCCATGCTGCGCCTGGACCACAACCGCGCGCTGAGCCAGCTGTCGACCAAGCTGGGCAAGCCGGTCGGTGGCATGGAGAAGCTGGTCGTGTGGGGCAACCACAGCCCGACCATGTACCCGGATTACCGTTTCGCCACCGCCGATGGCGCATCGATCGCCGATGCGATCAACGACCAGGAGTGGAACGCCAACACCTTCATCCCGACCGTGGGCAAGCGCGGCGCGGCGATCATCGAAGCCCGTGGCTCGTCCTCGGCTGCTTCGGCCGCCAACGCTGCCATCGACCATGTGCGTGACTGGGTGCTGGGCAGCAACGGCAAGTGGGTCACCATGGGCGTGCCGTCCGACGGTTCCTACGGCATTCCGGAAGGCGTGATCTTCGGCTTCGCAGTGACCACCGAGAACGGCAAGTACACCCTGGTCAAGGATCTGCCGATCGACGACTTCAGCCAGAAGTACATCGACAAGACCCTGGCCGAGCTGGAAGAAGAGCGCGCCGGCGTCGCCCACCTGCTGGGTTGATGCAGGCGGTACCGGCTCCGGCCGGTACCTCTTCCATCAAGGCGGGTATCGACCGTTGGTCGGTACGCAGAAAGCGGGGAGGCTTCGGCTTCCCCGTTTTCGTTTGGAATTCCTGGAACCGCATGATCCACCTGCATTACATCGATGACGCGCTGTTGGTGGCCGAGAAGCCGGCCGGCCTGCTGTCCGTGCCTGGCCGCAGCGCCGAGAACCAGGACTGCGTGGTCGGGCGCCTGCAGGCGCTGTACCCGGATTCGTTGACCGTGCACCGCTTGGATCAGGTGACCTCCGGGCTGCTGCTGCATGCGCGTGGCAAGGACATGCAGGCGGCGCTGTCGATGCAGTTCGAGCGGCGCCAGGTCGGCAAGCGGTATGAAGCGGTGGTGCAGGGGCTGCTCGAGGGTGATGCCGGCGAAGTGGACCTGCCATTGATCGTGGACTGGCCGAACCGGCCGAAGCAGATGGTCGACCATGAGCGCGGCAAGCCGGCGCTGACGCGTTGGCGCGTGTTGGCTCGTGATGTTGAAGCGCAGCGCACGCGCGTGGAACTGGAACCGATCACCGGCCGCAGCCATCAGCTGCGCCTGCACATGGCCAGCCTTGGCCATCCGATCCTCGGCGATGTGCTGTATGACGCGGCACCGGCGCAACGCGTGCATCTGCATGCGCGCAGCCTGCAGTTTACGCATCCGCTGACGGGCGAGGCGCTCGCGTTCGAGTCCGCGGCTCCGTTCTAGGGGCCGGCAGGGCTTGCAGCCCTGCACCTGCCGAAGCTTTCAGGCAACAGCAACAGCAACGTCAAAAACTAAAGCGGCATTCCGCGGGATGGCGGGGCACTGTGGGTGTGCGGGGACGCCGTGAACCCATCCATGGGGGCTTGGTCGCGGCATCCATGCCGCTCACACCCCGCACACCCACAGTGCCCCGCCTTCGACAGATTTCCGTGGTCGTTGGTAGGTGTCGACCTTGGTCGACACATCTGTCAGAAATCGAATCGAATGGAATTCATCCGCGCATGGCGTGGATCGAGCGTGTCGACCAAGGTCGACACCCACCAAGAGCAGGCAATGCCAGCCCGAAAGATTGCGGGGAACTGTCGAAGGCGGGGTGGGTCCGGTTGCGGGGGCGTGAGCCGCATGGATGCGGCGACCGAGCCTTATCTGATGGAAATCTGGCAGCGTAGGTGCCGAGAGCCGGCGTGGGTCGCCGTGTAAGCCTGGATCTCGACGATCGCCTTGGAGCTTGGCGCCCACGCCGGAATCTCCCTTGATCCGCCCGAACAGTTGCTGGAGCTGACACTCGCAGTGATAAGACTGGGCAAGCGGGGGAGCTCTCGACCCTTCCAGACTATACGGAGTCCGGTGATGAACGGGATCGGGATTGATGTCAGCAAGCGCCAACTGGATGTCGGCACGACGGACGGAGAGACCCTGCAGGTCTGCAATAACCGCTCCGGCTTTTCTGAATTGGATGTTTGGCTGAAGAAGCGTCCGGTCAGCCAGATCGTGCTGGAAGCCACCGGCGGCTACGAACGACCGGTGCTGGATTTTCTGCACGCAGTGGGCCATCCGGTGGTCCGCGCCAATGCCCTGCGGGCCCGCAGGCTGGCTCAGGGGATGGGGCAGATGGCCAAGACCGACCGGTTGGATGCCTATGCATTGGCGCAGATGGCGGCCTTGGTGAAACTTCCGGCCTACCAACCGCTGGAGCCTTGGCAGCAGAAAATGCGGGAATTCGTGCGGGCACGTCGACAGGCGATGCACGCGCTGACCATCGCGCGGCAGCAGCTGGAAATGGTCGGTGATCGTGAATTGCGCCGGCTACTGCAGGCCAACATCACCCGCTTGCAGACGCTGGTTGAACGTCTGGGAAAGCAAATTGCCGAGCAGGTTACCCAGCAGCCTCAACTGGCTGTCCTGAAGTCGATGAAGGGCGTTGGCCCTGGCCTGCAGGCGGTATTGGCAAGCCATCTTCCCGAGTTGGGAAAGATCAGCGGCAAGGCCATCGCCAGCCTCGTCGGTGTGGCTCCGATGTCCCACGACAGCGGAACCATGCGAGGGAAACGCAGCATCCATGGCGGCAGAGCCGAGATCCGCCAGGTGCTCTACATGGCCAGCATGTCGGCCATGCGGCATGAACCTCAACTGCGCGATTTCTACCAGTCGCTGCGAGCCCGAGGCAAAGAAGGAAAAGTAGCCATCGTGGCGGTGATGCGGAAGATGCTGGTGATCCTCAACGCCCGGGTGCGCGACGCTGAAAACGGGTTGGTCCCAGCCTAAGGCCAGGCAGGGCGCAAGACCAAAGGCTGCCGGCCAGCGGCCGGCACTACCGTGCCCGTCTCATGGAGGGGCCAAGCTCCTCCATCAACACAGTTGCTCCATGGACGGATTCACGGCGTCCCCCGCAACCGGACCCGCCCCGCCATCCCCGGTAAGCCAGCTTCTGCTGTTGCTTCGGCTTCTGCAGGTGCAGGGCTGCAAGCCCTGCAGAACAAACCCCACCCCCTACCAAGGTAGGGCGGCCCGCTCGCCAGCGCCGGACTATCCTCGAACCCATGACTTTGTCTGGGAGGGCTGCGTCATGAACTACGAGGAAACCTACCGTCGCTCGATCGACGAGCCGGAGGCCTTCTGGGGCGAGGAAGCCAAGCGCATCCATTGGCACAAACCGCCGCAGCAGGTGCTCGACTACAGCAACCCGCCGTTCCGGCGCTGGTTCGTCGGTGGTGAAACCAATCTCTGCTACAACGCCGTGGATCGCCACCTGGCCGAGCGCGCCGACCAGCTCGCGCTGGTCGCTATCTCCACCGAAACCAACAGCACGCGTGAGATCACCTATCGCCAGCTGTATCGCGAAGTGAACGACTTCGCCGCCGTGCTCAAGCACCTCGGCGTCGGTCACGGTGACCGCGTGGTGATCTACATGCCGAACATGGCCGAAGCCGTGTTCGCGATGCTGGCCTGCGCGCGCATCGGTGCGGTGCACTCGGTGGTGTTTGGTGGCTTCGCCGCGCACAACCTGGCGCTGCGCATCGACGATGCGAAGCCCAGGCTGCTTATCGCCGCCGATGCCGGCATGCGCGGTGGCAAGCTGATTCCGTACAAGCCGATGGTCGACGCCGCCTGCGCCGAAGCGGCTTCGCCGCCACCGCATGTGCTGATCGTGTCGCGTGGACTGGATGCAGCCGAACCACGCGTGCCGGGCCGTGATGTGGAGTACGCCACGCTGCGTGCGCAGATCGGGGAAGTCGATGTGCCGGTGCAATGGCTGGAAGCAAGCGAACCGAGCTACCTGCTGTACACCTCCGGCACCACCGGCAAGCCGAAGGGCGTGCAGCGTGATGTCGGTGGCTATGCCGTGGCGATGGCGCAGTCGATGGAGACGGTATTCGACTGCAAGCCTGGCCAGGTGATGTTTTCCACCTCTGATGTCGGCTGGGCTGTCGGTCATTCCTACAATGTGTACGGCCCGCTGATCGGTGGTTGCACCTCGCTGCTGTACGAAGGGCTGCCGACCAATCCGGACCCGGGCATCTGGTGGGCACTGTGCGAGCAGTACAACGTGCGAACGATGTTCTCTTCGCCCACCGCCATCCGCGTGCTGAAGAAGCACGACGCAGACTTCATCCATCGCCACGACCTGCGCGCGCTGAAGTACCTGTTCCTGGCCGGTGAGCCGCTGGATGAACCGACCGCGCACTGGATCAGCGAAGCGCTCGGCAAGCCGATCATCGACAACTACTGGCAGACCGAAACCGGCTGGCCGGCACTGACCCTGCTGCCGGGCCTGGAGATGAAGCCGGTGCGCTTCGGTTCGCCGGGTTTCCCCAATCTCGGCTATCGGATGAAGGTGATCGACGAGAACACCGGTGAGGAAGTCGCACCGGGGCAGAAAGGCGTGCTGGTGGTGTCGCCGCCGTTGCCGCCGGGCTGCATGAGCACGGTGTGGAATGATGACAGTCGCTTTCTGCAGAGCTACTTCAGCCACTTCAAGGAACTGCTGTACAGCTCGCTGGACTGGGCGATCCGCGACGACGATGGCTACACCTTCATCCTCGGCCGCACCGACGATGTGATCAACGTGGCCGGGCACCGCCTGGGCACGCGCGAGATCGAGGAGGCCATTTCCAGCCATCCGCGCGTGGCCGAGGCTGCCGTGATCGGGGTCAAGGACGAACTGAAGGGGCAGGTGCCGCTGGTGTTCGTCACCCTCAAGCAGGGGCTTGATGGCGAGGATCCGGCGCCGGTGGTGGCCGAGATGATGGCGACGGTGACGACTTCGCTTGGTGCGGTAGCGCGCCCAGCGCATGTGCACGTGGTCAATGCACTGCCCAAGACCCGTTCGGGCAAGCTGCTGCGGCGCTCGTTGCAAGCGTTGGCCGAACAGCGCGACCCGGGTGACCTGTCGACGCTGGATGATCCCAGCGCGCTGGAGGAAATCCGTCGCGCGCTGGGCCGCTGACCTGCTTCTGTAGAGCCGAGCCGATGCTCGGCTCCGCATGCCTTGCCAAAGCAGCCGAGCATGGGCTCGGCTCTACAGGGGAGGCCGTTGCTGCACCGCAGCTTCCTCCCTGCAACCGGTGCGCTAAGCTCGGTTGCAGGGGAGCGTGCCCGCCAGGGCGCGCCGGCATTGCGCATCGAGGGAGGGGGAGGCAATGGCATTGCTGCACGCCAAGACGGCGGCTGGCCGTCAGGAAATCGAAGACCGTGGCCGGCGCCTGCCGGCGGCATTGCGTTCGATCCTGCTGATGGTCGACGGCCATCGCGATGACACTGAATTGCGCGGCCTGTTCGAAGGCCTGCGTGCGCCGCCCGACGCACTGGAGCAATTGTCAGCGCAGGGCCTGATCGAAGTGATCGGCGGAAGTGCCGAGGTGACACCGCTGCGCGGCATCAGCACCGGGCGCGAACAGGACCCGGCGCTGTACCAGCAGCTGTACGACGCGATGAGCGAGGCGGTACGCCGCCACCTGGGCCTGAAGGGCTACTTCATGCAGTTGAAGATCGAACGCTGCACCGATGCGCTGGCGCTGGAACGCCTGTGCCCGGAACTGCTGGCGGCGGTGGGCAAGGCGCGCAGTCCGGCGCTGGCGCAGCGCTGGTGGCAGGAAACCCAGGCTGCCGTGGTCAATGGTGGTGGCGAGGTCGTGCAGGCCTGAGCCACCGCGTAAAGTGATCGGTTCACTTCCCCCCACAAGGAGTCCCGCGTGCAGGACGACCACGACGACACCGACACCCCTGGCTGGGACGCGATCAATGCGGCGCTGGCGCCCCTGTATGCCGGGCAGGAGCCGCGTCACTTCGGCACCGCGCTGCCGTACACGCTCGGTGGCCAGGATCCTCTCGATGGCATCAGCGTGTACTGGGCGGATGCGCCTGTACCCCACTGGCACTACATCACTTACGGCTTCTCCGAGCTGTATGCCAAGGAGAGCAGTGATGCCGCCACCAGCGGCTATGGTTTCGAGCTGACCTTCCGCCTCGCTGCCGACGCCGGTGAGAACGCCGGCAGCACCCCGCCGGTGTGGCCGATGAACCTGCTGCAGAACCTGGCGCGCTATGTGTTCGGCAGTGGCAACGTGTTCGAGGACGGTCACCATCTCAATGCCAACGGCCCGATCGCGCTGGAGACCGGCACGCGCTTGTGCCATCTGGCCTTCGTCGCGGATCCGCAGTTGCCCGCACGCGACACCGCCAATGGCCACCTGCAGTTCCTGCAGCTGGTCGGGCTGACCGATGAGGAGATGGAAGCGGTCAAGCGCTGGTCGACGCGCGGCGTGCTGCAGGCGCTGCAACCGGCGATGCCGCTGTGGATCAGCGACCTGCATCGCGGCAACCTGCTGGAGGAACCGGCGCTGGCCGCACAGGTGCAGGCCGGCAGCGAGCGCGAGGGCTCCAGTACCGGCATGTTGTTCATCGAGACACTGGATTGGCGGCAGGAGGCGGGCGTCACCACCCTGGTGCTGGGGGCCGGCCAGGTCGCCAGCGTGTGCGAGCTGCTGCCGCTGCGCCTGCGCCACGGCAGATCGCTGGAACTGGTCAGCCGCGAGCGGCAGTGGGAGTTCGTTCCGGCCAGGGGCGGTGAAGTGGGCGACGTCTCCGCCGACAACGCGCGCTGGGCACTGGACGAGGCGGGATTGCAGGCTCTGGCGGGCGTGCGTGCCGAGCGCGGTATCTACCCGGTGGTGGAGGCGCTGCGCATCGAAGTGGTGCCGACCTACCTGCGCGATGCCAAGGGCGAAGTGATCCGCCAGATCGGCTGATCACGCTGCTGGAACCGAGGGGGTCAGAGCCGCCTGCTGCGCAGACGGATCCGACCCCAGGTCAAGATCAGGCCAGGCCTTCAGCCTTCAGCGCGGCCTGCACGCCGGCGTCGGCATCCATGCGCGCCTTGTAGGCGGCCAGGTTGTCCAGGCCGGACAGGTCGACCTTGGTGCCGGCGGCCCAGCGCAGGGTGATGTAGAAGTACGGATCGGCGAAGCTGCGGAAGCCGGCCAGCCACGGCTTGTCGGCCAGCTGCTTGTCGGCGGTCTCGAACAGGCCACGCAGGCGCTTGTGCGCGGCGGCGCGGATCGCATCGAACTGGCTCTCGTCGGCGATGAACTTGCCCGGCGCGAACAGCGGCGAGAAGGCCGGATGCACATCGGAATTGACGAAGGCCAGCCAGCGGGTGGCTTCGGCGCGCTGGCGCGGGCTGCCATCGCCGCCGAGGCCGGCCTGCGGGTAGGTGTCGGCGATATAGCCCATGATCGCGGCGTTCTGCAGCAGCACGAAGTCGCCGTCGACCAGTGCGGGGACGGCACCGGCCGGATTGATCTTGAGGAATTCCGGCCCCTTCAGAGTGTCCTTGTTCAGCAGTTCAACCTCGAACGGCTGGCCGGTCCACTGCAGGGCGATGTGGTCGGCGGTGGAACAGGCACCGGGCTTGCTGTACAGCTTCATGGGAACTCCAGGTGATGCGGGCGGGAAACGCCCACTATCCCAGAGCCTGCCGGCGGGCGGCAACGCTGCCGCCAGCACGGATCGTTACGACTGCCGCGGCTTGAGGTTCTGCACCTTGTAGAAGGTGTGATCGCCGATGGTGGCCACCTGGTACGCATTGCGCCAGTTCGGGCTGGCGATGGACAGCGCGGCGAAGTGGCTGGCACCGGGCACGATCTCGCGGCGCTCGCCGGCCGGCAGCGCCCAGTTGCGCTCGGCGTCGAAGGCCACGTTCATCGCCTCGCTCCAGGCGGCGTCGTTGCCCAGCTGGGTACCGGGGGAGACGATGGTCGGTGCGAACTGCTTGCGCGCGGTGACCACCTGGCACATCGAGTCGCCCCACAGGCCACTGTCGAGACGGCGCAGGGCGACCTCGGCGACGGCCTGCTGGCCCCGCAGGGTCTGGTCGCGGGCTTCCAGGTAAACGGTGGTGCTCAAACACAATGAATCAGCGGCCGGCTGCGGCAACAACTGCGACAGCCAGAGAATCCAGGCCAGTTTCATATAACTCCTTGCTCCGTGTGGGCCGCACCCTCCGGTTCCGGCCGCGGGGGCGACAGGAGGCGGGGTACGACTTGGCGTCATGGGGAGGCGGCCATCGGGGCCGCCCCGTGGGCAGCCCCAAAAGAAACGATCAGTACCGATCGAGGGGGCTGCGCCGGCTCACCGGAAACTGGCTGGTGAGCGGAAAGATGGCGCAAGGTAGGGGGGGATAGCCGAACGCATCGTGAACCGTGCGGCTTGACATTCAGGTTCGGCAGGGGTGACGGAAATCACATTCCGCCCCCCATTCAGGCCCTCATCAGAGCGCAGCGGCGACCCGGCTGCCCTGGTCGATCGCCCGCTTCGCATCCAGTTCGGCGGCCACATCGGCGCCGCCGATCAGCTGCGCGTTGATGCCGGCGGCCTGCAGTTCGGCCTGCAATGCGCGGTTCGGTTCCTGCCCGGCGCAGATCACCACATGGTCGACCGGCAGCAGCTGTTCGCTGCCTTCCACGCGGATGCGCAGGCCCTCGTCGTCCACGCCCAAGTACTCGACGCCGCCGAGCATGCGCACGCCCTTGGCCTTCAGCGTGGCGCGATGGATCCAGCCGGTGGTCTTGCCCAGTCGCGCGCCGGGCTTGCCCGGGCTGCGCTGCAGCAGCCACAGCCGGCGCGGCGAGGCTTCTGCCTGCGGCTTGGCCAGCGAGCCGCGGGCCTCGAACGTGCTGTCCACGCCCCATTCGGCCATCCAGCGCTGCGGGTCCAGCGAGGGCGACTCACCGGCGTGGCTGAGGAATTCGCCGACATCGAAGCCGATGCCGCCTGCGCCGATGATCGCCGCATTGGCGCCCACTTCGACCCGCCCCAGCAGCACGTCCAGATAGCTGACCACCTTGGCGTGGTCGGCGCCGGGGAAATCGACCTTGCGCGGGGTGATGCCGGTGGCCAGCACCACCTCGTCGAAGCCGGCCAGGTTGGCGGCATCAGCACGGGTGCCGAGGCGCAGCTGCACGCCGGTCTCCTGCAGCGTGTGGCGGAAGTAGCGCAGGGTCTCGTAGAACTCTTCCTTGCCGGGGATGCGCTTGGCCACGTTGAACTGCCCGCCGATCTCCTCGTTGGCATCGAACAGGGTGACCTGGTGGCCGCGCTGGGCAGCGACGGTGGCACAGGCCAGGCCGGCGGGGCCTGCACCGACCACGGCAACCTTCTTCGGCGTAGTGGTGGGGCGGTAGACCAGCTCGGTCTCGTGGGCGGCGCGCGGGTTGACCAGGCAACTGGCCAGCTTGTTCTCGAACACGTGGTCCAGGCAGGCCTGGTTGCAGGCGATGCAGGTGTTGATCGCCTCGGCGCGGCCGGCACGGGCCTTGTTCGGCCACTGCGGGTCGGCCAGCAGCGGCCGCGCCAGCGACACCATGTCGGCGCCGCCATCGGCGAGGATGCGCTCGGCGACGTCGGGCATGTTGATGCGGTTGGTCGCCACCAGCGGCACTTTCACATGTGGCTTGAGCTTGGCGGTGACCCCGGCGAAGGCAGCGCGCGGCACCGAGGTGGCGATGGTCGGGATGCGCGCTTCGTGCCAGCCGATGCCGGAATTGATGATCGTTGCGCCGGCCGCCTCGATGGCCTGCGCCTGCTGCACGATCTCGTCCCAGTTGCTGCCGTCGTCCACCAGATCCACCAGCGACAGGCGGTAGATGATGATGAAGTCCGGGCCGCAGGCCTCGCGGATACGGCGCACGATCTCCACCGCGAAGCGCATGCGCTGGCGCGCGTCGCCACCCCAGGCATCGGTGCGCTTGTTGGTGCGCGGGGCGATGAACTCGTTGATGAGGTAGCCCTCCGAGCCCATCACTTCCACGCCGTCGTAGCCGGCCTCGCGGGCCAGCTTCGCGCTGCGTGCGTAGTCGGCGATATGGCGCTCGACGCCGCTGGCCGAGAGCGCGCGCGGGGTGAACGGGTTGATCGGTGCCTTCAGCTTCGACGGCGCCACCGACAAAGGGTGGTAGGCATAGCGGCCGGCATGCAGCAGCTGCAGGCAGATCTTCGCGCCGTGCTGGTGCGCGGCGGCGGTGAGCTGGCGGTGCGGGCGTACTTCCCACGGCCAGGACAGCTTGCCGCCGAACGGCTTCAACCAGCCCACTACATTCGGCGCGAAGCCACCGGTGACGATCAGGCCGACGCCGCCCTCGGCGCGTTCGGCGAAATAGGCCGCCAGCCGCGGGAAGTCGCGGGCGCGATCCTCCAGGCCGGTGTGCATCGAGCCCATCAATACGCGGTTGCGCAGCTGGGTGAAGCCCAGGTCCAGCGGGGCGAACAGGTGGGGATAGGCGCTTTCGTTGGCTGGCGACATGGTCGATACGCTTGCGTACGGAAGCGCGAAGCGTGCCGCGAAACGGCGGCCGGAGCAAGGGCTGGCGAATCGGTAGCGCCGGGCCATGCCCGGGGACGCGGCTACCCGTGGCCGCGCTGTGCGCTCGCCGGGCGCGGTCCGGGCATCGGCCGGCCAATCCCGAACCAGCCCAGCGTCATTCCGCACAGCGGCCCGATCAGCAGGGCGAAGGCCAGCGTGCCGAGGCCGACATTGCCGCCCAGCCACCAGCCCAGCAGCAGCACGCTGCCCTCGATCAGGCTGCGCACTTTCCAGATCGGCCAGCCGGTACGGGCGTGCAGGCCGGTCATCAGGCCGTCGCGCGGGCCAGGGCCCAGCTTGGCGCCGATGTACAGGCCGGTGGCCAGCGCGACCAGCAGCATGCCGGCGCAGAACATCGCCAGCTGCCAGCCCAGGCCGACCGCCGGCGGCAGCAGCCACAGCCCGAACTGCGCGGACGGGCCGATCAGCATCACGTTGAGCACAGTACCAACGCCCGGCTTCTGCCGCAGCGGCCACCACAGCAGCAGCACCAGCGCACCGATCACATTGGTGGCCAGCCCGAACGAGAGCGGCGTCTGCGCGGCGATGCCCTGCGACAGCACGTCCCAGGGCGCCACGCCGATGGCGGCACGGATCATCAGCGATGCGCCGAAGCCGTACAGGAACAGGCCGGTGATCAGTTGCAGCATGCGCAGGGGCAGGGCGGTGGGCATGGCGGTCTCGGGGGAGGGGGATCTGTTCCCACCGTAATCCCGATCCAGTCACTTCAATAGATACAGATACCGACCAATCCGCCGCTACAGGCGGAATCTGTAGCGCCGAGCCCATGCCCGGCTGCTTTGCCTGGCACCACCAGCCGAGCATGGGCTCGGCGCTACATGACGCGTCAGTCGCCCCAGCCTGCCAGCGCCAGCTTGCCCACCGTGCGTCCGCCGGCCAGGCGCTGATGCGCGATGTCCAGATTTGTCGCATTGATCGGGCCCAGCGTCTCGCTGAGGGTGCCGCGCAGCTGGCCGGCATCGATCATGCTGGCCGTGCGGCTGAGGATGCGGTGCTGCTCGATGCAGTCGGCAGTGGCAAAGCGCGAGCGCGCGAACATGAACTCCCAGTGGATGCCGATGCACTTGGCCTTGTAGGGATCGCCGATGCGCAGCGGCCCACGTGGCTCGACGATCAGGCCGACGTGTCCCTGCGGCGCCAGCAACAGGCCCAGTTCGTCCCAGTAGTGATCGGTGTCGGCCAGGTTGAGTGCGACCTGCACCGCGTCGATGCCCAGCGCCTGCAGCTGGGCCTGAAGCGGTTGCCGGTGGTCGATCACGTGCCGGGCACCCATCTGCCGGCACCAGTCGGCCGAGGCCTCGCGCGACGCCGTGGCGATCACCTCGAAACCCGCATGGCGGGCCAGCTGGATCGCCATCGAGCCGACCCCGCCCGCACCGCCGATCACCAGCAGATGCTGGCCGGCGTGGCGGCGATCGTCCAGGCGCAGGGGCATGCGCTCGAACAGCAGCTCCCAGGCGGTGAGCGTGGTCAGCGGCAGCGCTGCGGCCTCAGCGAAATCCAGCGTGGTGGGTTTGCGCGCGACCAGGCGTTCGTCCACCCACTGGTACTGCGCATTGCAGCCGGGGCGGGTGACATCACCGGCGTAATAGACCTCGTCACCAGAGGCGAACAGGCTGGCCTCGTCGCCGATCGCCTCGACCACGCCGGCGGCGTCCCAACCCAGCACGCGGGGCGCCTGGAGCGTGGCCGGATCCGTGCTGGCACGCTGCTTGCCATCGACGGGGTTGACCGAAACCGCCTCGACCCGGACCAGCAGGTCACGCCCCCGGGGAGGCAGCGGCGGGGGCAGGTGGATATCGCACAGGGCAGGGGCGGATTCACGACTCAGGGCGACGGCTTTCATCACGGCTCCGGCTGGGTTCGTGGCTCCATCATAAGGTTCCTCACCTTTCCGCAAACACGCTGAACCGTGTGATGCAGTGCGTTGCGCAATATGTCGTTTTCCCCGCCTAAACCCCGTCAAACCCTTGCAGTGTGAGAGTCTTGCGGATTTTCATCATCCTGTATAGGGTTTCAACGTCGGACCGGTGGACGGTCGGGCGCAACACTTCACATGTTACGGGACTGTTAACATGGCCTTCACCCGCCTGAGCATAATGTTCGCGGCGGTGGCGTGCTGAATCGGCTGTCGTACATCGACGCACTTGTGCTGGCCCATGCCTCTACCGGTTTCATACCCCCGAAATAGGAGCTGTACTCAATGAACAAGAAGATCCTTACTGCCGCGCTGCTGGGCGGCCTGGCTTTTGCCCAGGCAGCTTCGGCGCAGGAGTTCGATGACCGCTGGTACCTGACCGGTTCGGCCGGCTTCAACTTCCAGGACAGCGACCGTCTGACCAATGACGCTCCGTTCGTGACCCTGGGCCTGGGCAAGTTCATCAGCCCGAACTGGTCGCTGGACGGTGAGCTGAACTATCAGAACCCGAACTTCGATTCGAACAAGGACCTGAACTGGTCGCAGTACGGCGTCTCGCTGGACCTGCGTCGCCACTTCATCAAGGAAGGCCGCGGCTGGAACCCGTACATCGTCGGTGGCCTGGGCTACCAGAAGTCGGAAGAAGAGTACCCGGCGCTGAATGCCAATGGTCCGCGCCAGCGTAAGGACGGCAACGTTGCCGCCAAGCTGGGCGTCGGCCTGCAGACCACCTTCGAAAAGCGCGTTGCTGTCCGCGCCGAAGTGGCCTACCGCGCCGACTTCGACGACCAGAGCGTTGCCGCTCCGAAGGAAGACTGGTTCGGCGACGTGCTGGCTTCGGTCGGCGTCGTGATCCCGCTGGGCCCGGCTCCGGTCGCGGCTGCTCCGGCTCCGGCTCCGGTTGCCCCGAGCTGCGCCGACCTGGACGACGACGGTGACGGCGTCAACAACTGCGACGACAAGTGCCCGAACTCGCAGCCGGGTCAGACCATCGGTCCGGACGGTTGCCCGGTGCCGGTCTCCATCGACCTGAAGGGCGTCAACTTCGACTTCGACAAGTCGAACCTGCGTCCGGACGCCGTGGCGATCCTGAGCGAAGCCACCGAGATCCTGAAGCGTTACCCGGATCTGCGCGTTGAAGTTGCCGGTCACACCGACTCGAAGGGTACCGACGCTTACAACCAGAAGCTGTCGGAGCGTCGTGCTACCGCCGTGTACAACTACCTGACCAAGAACGGCGTTGACGCCGGTCGCCTGGTCGGCCCGATCGGCTACGGCGAGAGCCGTCCGATTGCTCCGAACACCAACCCGGATGGTTCGGACAACCCGGAAGGTCGCGCCAAGAACCGTCGTACCGAGCTGAACGTCCAGAACTAAGTTCTGACGCTCTGCCTGTAGGACACAGCAGGACCCGGCTTCGGCCGGGTCTTGTTGTTTCTGCGGCCCGGAATCCGGGTATCTACTGCTACGCAGGCAACCGTTCGTCGGGTTTTTGTTCGTAAAACCAATGAGTTGCCGTATTCATTGAAAGTGGCGCTTGAAAGCTGTCGCGGCATTGCTAAACTCGCCGCGTCACTTCCTTTCCTGGATGCCCTTCATGCTGCGCTCTGCATCGGCCGCCTTCCTGGCGCTGGCCCTGGTTCCCGCCGCCCACGCTGCGGTCGATTGCTCGGTCAACACCAGCGCCTCGCCGCTGCCGTTGCCGGCCACGACCATTGCGCCGGTGGCCGACGAGCTCTACATCCGTGGCAACCAGCTGGGCATGCCGGCCGGTGTGCTGAGCAGCAACTACGATCCGTCGCAGTCGCTGGACCAGGTGCTTCAGCGCCTGCGCATCGACGGCTGCCAGAACATCGCCAAGGCCATTCCGAGCGCACCGGCGGTGAAGCCGAACGATCCGGCGGCCTACAAGCCGCAGACCGAATTCGACAACACGCCCTGGCGCTTCGACATGAGCCAGAACGGCAAGCGCATGACCGCTGAAGAGTTCGATGCCTGGATGAAGGCGCGTGGCGTGCGTGTGGTCAAGGCACGTCCGGCTCCGGCCGCCACCCCGGCTCCAGCCGAAGCACCGGCTGAGACCAAGCCGGTCGACAAGAAGTAAGCGCCGCGGGGAGCAGAGGCTTGCGCACGCGCCGCCCACCTGCCGCCCCCGCCGCCCGCTCCCACGCACCGCGTGGGCGTGCGATTCCCGCTGCCACAGCCGCCGGTGTCCGTCATGGCCTGGCGCGCGTGCTGTCCAAGGCCGGCGTCTGCTCGCGCAGCGAGGCCGCGCGCTGGATCGCCGAGGGCCGCGTACGCGTGTCCGGCCGCATCGTGCGGGATCCCGAGTTCCCGATTGGCCAGCCGGCGCCGCCGATCGAGGTCGATGGCCAGCCGATGGGTGCGCCGCAGCGCCTGTACCTGATGCTCAACAAGCCGCGCGGGGTGGTGACCACCGCGCAGGACGAGCGTGGCCGCGACACCGTCTACCGTTGTTTCGATGGCGCCGGGCTGCCGTGGATCGCACCGGTCGGGCGGTTGGACAAGGCCAGCGAGGGGCTGTTGCTGTTCAGCAACGATCCGCAGTGGGCCGCGCATCTGACCGATCCGGAAACCGGCCCGCAGAAGACCTACCACGTGCAGGTGGACCGCCTGCCCGACGAGGACACCCTGGCTGCGCTGCGCGCCGGTGTCGAGGACGAAGGCGAGTTCCTCCTCGCCCAGGCCGTGCGCGTGCTGCGCAGCGGCGACAAGACCGCGTGGCTGGAGGTGGTCCTCGACGAGGGCCGCAACCGCCACATCCGCCGCCTGTTGGCGGCCTTCGACCTGCAGGTACTGCGCCTGGTCCGGGTTGCGATCGGCGGGCTGCTGCTCGGCGATCTCGGCAAGGGGCAATGGCGGCTACTTGAGGTCAGTGACCAGCAGCGGCTGGGGGCCGCTGCACCGGGCTGATCATCGCCCGCGGCCGGCGGTTGCCGGCCACCGTTCCAGGCGTAGGGGGCGCTTGGTTGCTGAATTTCCCGAACGGAGCCTGCCCATGTACCACCCGACCCTCAACCAAACCCTGCGCTGCGCAGGCCTGCTGCTGCCGATGGTGCTGCTGACCGCCTGTGGTGGCCACAAGAAGGTGGCCAAGGCGGAAACGCCGGCTGAAACACCGGTGGTGGAAGTGAAGACCCCGGAGCTGGATGGCCGCGGCAGCTACCGCTTCCTGATGAGCAACGGCGACAAGAAGATGACCGCCGATGAGTTCGATGCCTGGATGAAGGCCAACGGCATCCGCGTTGCCAAGGGCAACGGCCAGGATGCTGCCGCCAAGCCGGTGGTGGTGGCCAGCAAGGACGAGCCGAAGGGCAAGAAGAAAAAGAAATGACGCGCGTCGCGCGTCATTTCGGTAGCGCCGGGCCGTGCCCGGCGAGCGCATAGCGCGGCTATCGGGAAACCGCCGGGCATGGCCCGGCGCTACCCGTGGGGATCCGACCCCGGGGCGATCAGCCCTTGATCACGCCCAGCTCGACACCGATGCGGGTGAACGCATCGATCGCGCGGTCCAGATGCTCACGGCTGTGCGCGGCGCTGATCTGGGTGCGGATGCGCGCCTGGCCCTTGGGCACCACCGGGAAGAAGAAACCGATCGCGTAGATGCCTTCTTCGAGCAGGCGCTCGGCGAACTTCTGCGCCAGCGGTGCGTCGTACAGCATCACCGGGCTGATCGGGTGCACGCCCGGCTTCACGTCGAAACCGGCGGCGACCATCTTTTCGCGGAAGTAGCGGGTGTTCTCCACCAGGGTGTCGCGCAGGTCGTCAGCGGCGGCCAGCATCTCGAACGCCTTGATGCCGGCGGCAACCACATGCGGCGGCAGCGAGTTGGAGAACAGGTAGGGCCGCGAACGCTGGCGCAGCAGCTCGATCACCTCGGCGCTGGCGCAGGTGAAGCCGCCCAGTGCGCCGCCCATGGCCTTGCCCAGGGTGCCGGTGATGATGTCGATCTTCTCCAGCACGCCCTTGACCTCGGCCGAACCGCGGCCGGTGGCACCGAGGAAGCCGGTGGCGTGGCACTCATCGATGTGCACGAGCGCGTTGTACTTCTTCGCCAGCGCGGTGATTTCGTCCAGCGGCGCGATGAAGCCGTCCATCGAGAACACGCCGTCGGTGGTGATCAGCTTGGTCTTGCAGCCGGCGGCATCGGCGGCCTGCAGTTGCGCTTCCAGGTCGGCCATGTCGCAGTTGGCGTAGCGGAAGCGCTTGGCCTTGCACAGGCGCACGCCGTCGATGATCGAAGCATGGTTCAGCGCATCGGAAATGATCGCGTCGTTCTCGCCGAGCAGCGGTTCGAACAGGCCGCCGTTGGCGTCGAAGCAGGCCGCATACAGGATGGTGTCCTGCTTGCCGAAGAAGTCGGCGATCTGCTTCTCCAGCTGCTTGTGCAGGTCCTGGGTACCGCAGATGAAGCGCACCGAGGCCATGCCGAAGCCGTGGGTATCCAGCGCATCCTTGGCGGCCTGGATCAGGTCCGGATGGTCGGCCAGGCCGAGGTAGTTGTTCGCACAGAAGTTCAGCATCTTGCGGCCGTCCTCGAGGGTGATCTCGGCCGACTGCGGGCTGGTGATGATCCGTTCGGACTTGAACAGGCCCTGGGCGCGGATGGCGTCCAGTTCCTCGGCGTAGTGGCGGGTCAGGGCGGAGGAAGCGTCGGTCATGGCGTGGGCACGGCTCTGAACGGGGAAACCGCTGATTCTACCGGGCATCGCCGCGTGCCGACCGGCCCGGCTGGGGCATCGCCACGGCCGGCACATGTTGCATCGCAATAGCAAACTGGTTAAAAATTCGTGAACCGGAGCTGTCCCGCTCCGGCCGCTACGCCTGCTCCCCGCCTTCCACGCCACCGCCCCCACCGGAGACGCTCATGAAGCACGCCCGTGCCTGCCTCGCCATTGCCGCTGCCCTGACCCTGGCCGCCCCGTTCGCCGCCAGCGCCCAGGAAAACGAATCGCCGTACAGCTGGAACGTCACCGCCGTTTCCGATTACCTGTTCCGTGGTGTGTCGCAGACCGACGAGGATCCGACCCTGCAGGCCGGTTTCACCTACACCAGCCCGGTTGGCCTGTATGCCGGCGTGTGGGGCTCGGGTGTGGACTTTGGTGCGGGTGACCCGAAGACCGAGGTCGATTACCTGATCGGCTACGGCGTGGATGTCACCGAGCGCGTGAACGTCGATGTGCTGTTGAACCGCTACACCTACCTGAAGTCCAGCCACCAGAACTACAACGAGCTGATCACCACCACCACGCTGGATGACACCTACAAGCTGACGGTGGCCTACACCAACGATGTCTGGAACAGCAGTACCGATGGCTGGTACTTCGGCCTGGGCGGCAGCTGGGGCCTGCCGAAGGATTTCACCCTGAATGCCAACGTCGGTCGCAGCACCTTCGAGGACGGCATCGCCAAGGACTACACCGACTGGAACGTCGGCGTCGCGCGCCAGTTCGGCCTGTTCAACGTCGGCCTGGGTTACTACGGCACCGACGGTAACGGCCGCGACAATTCGGGCAAGCTGGCGCACAGCCGCGTCATGCTGAGCGTGGCCGTCGGCAAGTAACGCCGCAGGCGTTACGGTAGGTGCCAGGCTTGCCTGGCACGCATTGCGAAAAAGGCGCCCATCGGGCGCCTTTTTCAATTTCAAGGTGTGCCGAGCAAGCTTGGCACCCGCCCATCGCCTGCGGCGATGGATCAATTCCAGCTGAGCACGACCTTGCCGGCCTTGCCTTCTTCCATCAGGTCGAAGCCCTTCTGGAAATCGTCGATCGGCAGCTGGTGGGTCATCACCTTGCCGAGCGGGAAACCGGACAGCACCAGCTGGGTCATCTTGTACCAGGTCTCGTACATCTTGCGGCCGTAGATGCCCTGCACGGTCAGGCCCTTGAAGATGATCTTGTCCCAGTCGCAGCCGGCGCCCTTGGGCATGATGCCGAGCATGGCGATCTTGCCGCCGTGGTACATGCAGTCGAGCATGTCGTTGAACGCACGCGGGTTGCCGCTCATTTCCAGGCCCACGTCGAAGCCCTCCATGTGCAGTTCCTTCATCACGTCCTTCAGCGACTGGTTGGCCACGTTGACCACGCGGGTGGCGCCCATGTCGGCGGCCAGCTTCAGGCGGAAATCATTGACGTCGGTCACCACCACATTGCGTGCACCGATGTGCTTGCAGATGCCGGCGGCGATGATCCCGATCGGGCCGGCACCGGTGATCAGCACGTCCTCGCCGATCACGTTGAACTCCAGCGCACAGTGCGCGGCGTTGCCGTACGGGTCGAAGAACGCAGCCAGCTCCGACGGGATCTGGTCCGGGATCGGCCACAGGTTGCTGGCCGGCATCACCATGTATTCGGCGAAGGCGCCGTTGACGTTGACGCCGATGCCGACGGTGTTGGGGCACAGGTGCGGGCGGCCGCCACGGCAGTTGCGGCAGTGGCCGCAGACGATGTGGCCTTCGGCCGAGACGCGCTGGCCGATTTCATAGCCGGTCACGGCCGAGCCGAGTGCGGCGACGCGACCGACGAATTCGTGGCCGATGGTCAGGCCCGGCTTGATGGTGCGCTGGCTCCACTCGTCCCACAGGTAGATGTGCAGGTCGGTGCCGCAGATCGCGGTCTTCTCCAGCTTGATCAGGACCTCGTTCGGGCCCGGGGTCGGAACCGGAACTTCTTCCAGCCAGATGCCCTTGGCCGCTTCGCGCTTGACCAGGGCCTTCATCGTTTGCTGCGCCATCGAGGTGGAACTCATCAGGGGGAAAGCGCGGATTATAGGGTGCCGCACGGATTTCCCATGTTGCGCTGCGGGTGCAGTGGTGGAACGAAAGGCGTGCGCCGGCGGGCGTTTCGAACGTGGCCGCTGCACTCGCCGGGCATGGCCCGGCGCTACCGTCCGAGGCCAGGCAATTGTCGGGAGACGGGAGGCCAGGCCGATGCAGGACCGTGAGCGCCATGGATGGCGCGATCGAGCCCCCATGGATGGGTTTACGGCGTGTCCTGCATCGGCCTGGCCTCCCGCCTCCGTCCGATCGCAGTGGAGACGCTGAACGATGGAAGCATCCGATTGCATGACTTCCGGGGTTCGGGCCGGGGCAGGGCGGCGGGCTACAATCGAAGGTTCCACTACCAGGGGCCGCTCCATGCGCTCGAACCTGCTTGCATTCTCCATCGTCGCCAGCCTCGGGCTGGCCCAGGTCGCCCATGCCGCTGAAGGCATGTGGGTGCCGCAGCAGCTGCCGGAAATCGCCGGCCCGCTGCAGAAGGCCGGCCTGAAGCTGTCCCCGGAACAGCTGGCCAACCTGACCGGCGACCCGATGGGTGCGGTCGTCGCCCTCGGCGGCTGCACCGCCAGCTTTGTCTCGCCGCAGGGCCTGGTGGTCACCAACCACCACTGCGCTTATGGCGCCATCCAGCTGAATTCGACCGCGCAGAAGAACCTGATCAAGGACGGCTTCAACGCGCCGACCCTGAAGGACGAACTGAGCGCCGGCCCGAACGCCCGCGTGTTCGTGCTCGACCAGATCACCGACGTCACCACCCAGGCCAAGGCCGCCATCGCTGCCGCCGGCAACGACCCGCTGGCCCGCAGTCGCGCGCTGGACGCCTTCGACAAGGCCCAGGTCGCGGCCTGTGAAGCCGATGCCGGCTTCCGATGCCGCCTGTACAGCTTCTCCGGCGGCAACACCTACCGCCTGTTCCGCAACATGGAAATCAAGGACGTGCGCCTGGTCTACGCGCCCCCGGGCAGCGTCGGCAAGTTCGGCGGCGACGTCGACAACTGGATGTGGCCGCGCCACACCGGCGATTTCTCGTTCTACCGCGCCTACGTGGGCAAGGACGGCAAGCCGGCCGCCTTCGCCGCCGACAACGTGCCGTACCAGCCCAAGCACTTCCTGAAGTTCGCCGACCAGCCGCTGGGCGCCGACGACTTCGTGATGGTGGCTGGCTACCCGGGCCGTACCAACCGCTATGCACTGGCCGGTGAGTTCAACGAAACCGCCAGCTTCACCTACCCGACCATCGCCAAGCACTACAACGCGGTGCTGAAGATGATCGCCGACGCCGGCAAGGCCGACGCCGACGTCAAGGTGAAGTACGCCGCCACCGCCGCCAGCATGAACAACGTGGCCAAGAACTACCTGGGCCAGCTGGAAGGCTTCAAGCGCATCGACGCCGCTGGTCAGAAGCAGGCTGAAGAAGCCGCCGTGCTGGCGTGGCTGAAGAAGCAGGGCGCTGCCGGCAAGCCGGCGCTGGCCGCACACGCGCAGCTGCTCAAGCATCTGGATACCAGCAAGTCGACCCGCGAACGCGACCTGTTCGTCGGTCAGTTCAACAACACCTCGGCCGTTGGCGCAGCGATCACCCTGTACCGCCTGTCGATCGAGCGCAGCAAGCCGGATGCCGAGCGCGAAGCCGGTTACCAGGAACGCGACCTGACCACCATCGAAGGTGGCCTCAAGCAGATGGACCGCCGCTACGTGGCGAAGATGGACCAGCAGCTGCAGGCCTACTGGCTGGAGCAGTACGTGGCCCTGCCCGCTGCGCAGCGCGACAATGAAGTGCTGAACAAGTGGCTGGCCGGCAGCGATGCCGCTGCGGTGAAGTCGCTGGTGGCCAAGCTGGGCGGCACCGAGCTGGGCAGCCTGGACACCCGCCTGAAGTGGTTCATGGCCGACCGTGCCGCATTTGAAGCCAGCAGCGATCCGGCCATCCAGTACGCCGTGGCTGTGATGCCGGCACTGCTGAAGCAGGAAGAGCAGAAGAAGATCCGCGAAGGCGAATCGCTGACCGCCCGCCCGCTGTACCTGCAGGCCGTGGCCGACTACAAGAAGAGCCAGGGTGAGTTCGTCTACCCGGACGCCAACCTGTCGCTGCGCATCACCTTCGGCAACGTCATGGGCTATGGCAAGGACGGCGTGAAGTACACCCCGTTCACCACCCTGGAAGGCGTGGCGGCGAAGGAAACCGGCGAAGATCCGTTCGATTCGCCGAAGGCGCTGCTCGATGCGGTCAAGGCCAAGCGTTACGGTGGCCTGGAAGACAAGCGCATTGGTTCGGTGCCGGTGAACTTCCTGTCCAACCTGGACATCACCGGTGGCAACTCGGGTTCGCCGGTGCTGGACGCCAACGGCAAGCTGGTCGGCCTGGCATTCGACGGCAACTGGGAATCGGTCAGCTCCAACTGGGTGTTCGATCCGGTGATGACCCGCATGATCGCCGTCGACAGCCGCTACATGCAGTGGATCATGCAGGAAGTGGCGCCGGCGCCGCAGCTGCTGAAGGAACTGAACCTGGTCAAGTAAGGTTCGCGGTCCCTGGCGGTGCATCCACGCATGGCGTGGATCTACTGCAATCCTGAAACCCCGCGACGTCTGTCGCGGGGTTTTTTGTCAGCAGCCCTAAGCGGTTTCCCAGGGAACCGGGCGCCCCATTCCCGACACATCGCTGCCCGCTCCGAGCACCCGACAGTGATTCCAGTAGTCATCTTCCGAGCCCTCAAGGCCGTCGAGATGCAGGCGGACGGATGGGATAGGCCAGCTGTGTTCCATTGCAGCCAGCGCGATCAGCTGTTCGCAAACGTCTTCGTCCGGTGCATCCAATCCGGACAACAAGCGCTCGAACGCTTCATAGAAATCTTCCTCGGGATCGTTCAGGGCGGCAATTTCGTCCATTTCGATTGAAATGAACTCATACGGTGCGTCTTCAATCACCCGTTCGAGCATGTTCACGTACGGAGCAAGATCACCGATACCCTTGAATGCCTGGACGACGCCTGTGCGGCGGCGCCGAAGGGTTTCGAGCACTTTCTGTTTGGGTGCCGAAGGTGCCTGTCCGATCACAACTTCGCCATCGACTTCGAAATCAGCCCGCTGGAAATCCTCGGGTGTGAAAAGCGCCGGCCACAGCAGCGGTATGCAGTAGACATCGTTTGCCAGTGTCTGCACGTCGGAATCGTAGTCGACGGAGAAGCTGGGATAGATGCCCGGCAGGGGGCTGCAGCACAGATAGGATCGATTGGACATTGATCGGCCCGCAAAGGCTCCAAGCGTGGACGTCCGGTGCCAGCAATACCATCAGATTAGTTGCATATTGCAAAGTGAACGTGGCTGTCCGCTTCGACGTCGTTGGTTGCACTCCATCCCTAGCTGCCCGGCCCGGTGCGCCGAACAGGTATCATCCCTGTTCCGCGCACTTCACAGGATGTGAACGAAACGCGGAAACCTCCTCCCCCCAGGACCCCTTGCACGCATGCGCATCCTGCTTGCCCGCCACGGCGAAACGCCGTGGAACGCCGAAGGCCGCTACCAGGGCCAGATCGATATTCCGCTTTCGCCGATCGGCGAAGCCCAGGCCCAGGCGCTTGGCGCCCGCTTGGCCTCGGTGGACATCACCCGTGCCGTTGCCTCGCCGCTGTCGCGCGCGCAGCGCACCGCGCAGCTGGCGCTTGGCGCCGCCCGCGCCGACATGCTGCTGACCGAGCCGGAGCTGCAGGAAATCGCCCACGGCGAATGGGAAGGCCTGCTGGCCAGCGAAATCAACGAAAAGGATCCATCGCGCCTGCAGGCCTGGCGCGAGGAACCGGATACCGTGCTGATGCCCGGCGGCGAATCGCTGCGCCTGGTGCTGGAACGCAGCTGGCGTGGCCTGGCCCGTGCCACCGAAGGCCTCGGCGAGCACGACACCCTGCTGGTGGTCGCGCATGACGCGGTCAACCGCGTGATTCTGTGCAAGGTGCTGGGCTTGCCGATCTCCCGCCTGTGGACCTTCCGCCAGGCACCGACCACGCTCAACCTGCTCGAGGGCGCCGACCTGGACAGCCTGGAAGTGGTGCGCCTGAACGACTGCGCCCACCACACGCCGTTCTTCGGCGAAGCCAAGCACCGCGCACTCTGACCCGCCACACCGAACCACCTGTACCTGCTGGAAGCACTGCCGTGACGAACACCCCGACCACCCTGGCCGATTGGCTGGATTACATTGAACGCCAGCACCCGGCGACCATCGACATGGGCCTGGAGCGCGTGCGCACCGTGGCCACGGCGATGGGGCTTGGCGCGCCGGCCGGGCGCACCATCGTGGTCGGTGGCACCAACGGCAAGGGCTCCACCGTGGCCTTCATCGAGGCCATCGGCCGTGCTGCTGGTTGGAAGGTCGGTGCCTACACGTCACCGCATCTGCTGCGCTACAACGAGCGTGTGCGCATCGACGGGCAGGATGTGGACGATGCAGCGCTGGTCGCTGCGTTCAACGCCATCGAGGCCGCGCGGGGCGAGACCACGCTGACCTATTTCGAGTACGGCACGCTGGCCGCGCTGCAGTTGTTCACCGACGCCGGGCTGGATCTGGCGGTACTGGAAGTGGGTCTGGGTGGCCGCCTTGATGCGGTCAACATCGTCGATGCCGACGTGGCGGTGATCACCACCGTGGACATCGACCATGCCGAGTGGCTGGGCGAGGACCGCGAAGCGATCGGCACAGAGAAGGCCGGCATCATCCGTGGCTGGAAGCCGGTGATTCTGGGCGAGACCGATCCGCCGTCCAGCGTGCTCGCACGTGCCTATCTGGTGGGTGCCAACGCGATCCGCGGCGGCAGCGATTATTTCTACGAACCGATCGATGCACAGCGCTGGCGCTGGCGTGATGTCGGCCTGCGCATGGAGCTGCCGACGCCGGCGCTGGCCGGCCCGATCCAGCTGGCCAATGCGGGTGCCGCCATCGCCGCCCTGCGCGCGCTGGACAAGCCGGTGCCGCGTGCGGCGTGGGCCGCCGGTATCGCGGCGGCGCGTATTTCCGGCCGCATGCAGGCATTCGAGCGGGATGGCGTGCAGATCCGTGTGGACGTGGGCCACAACCCACAGGCAGCGGGCCAGCTGGCGCGTGCGCTGAAGGCCGAGGTCTCGGCCGGGCGCACCCTGGCGGTGTACGCCGCGCTGCAGGACAAGGACGCGGTGGGCGTGGTGCAGGCGCTGCAGGATGTGGTGGGCGAGTGGACCCTGGCCGGGCTGGATGGCCCGCGTGGGCAGAGCGCCACCCAGCTGCAGGAGCGCCTGGCCGGCACGGCTGCGGCCAAGGCGCCGCTGGCCGACAGCGTCGAACAGGCACTGGCGCAGGTGCTGGCCCAGGCCGAGCGCGGCGACCGCGTGCTGGTGTTCGGCTCCTTCCATACCGCCGCGGCTGCCCTGCAGATGCTGCAGGGCGATGCCTGATCCGCGTTCAGCCAACGCCGACGCCGTCCGGTCCGGCACCCGTATAATCGACGGCAACCTCCGGACAGTTGCCTGCCTCACGTGGATACGCCTCTGAAACAGCGTCTGATTGGTGCCATCGTGCTGGTGGCGCTGGCCGTGATTTTCCTGCCGATGCTGGTCAAGGGACCGGCACCGGACAGCGGTGTGGCCAATGTGCCGATCGCCGCGCCGGATGCACCGGCCGATGGCCAGTTCGAAACCCGTGAGCTGCCCTTGGTCGCCCCGGCCGGTGGCGCCACGGGCCTGCAGACCGGACAGGCCAAGCCGCTGCAGGATGCCGCCACGCCGGCCACGCCGCCGACCGTGGACACGTCGCCGACGGTTGCCGCCGGCAACTATGCGGTCACCTTCGGTGCCTACGGCAGCAAGGCCGATGCCGATGCCGTGATCGCCTACCTGAAGCGCTCGCAGCTGCCGGGCTTCACTGAAACCGCCACCATCGGCGGCCGTCAGGCATGGCGTGTGCGGGTCGGGCCGTATGCCGACCGCGCCCAGGCCGAGGCGGCCCGCCTGCAGGCGGTGAAGATCCGCGCGGATGTGAAGGCCGAAGTGATCACTCTGGACGCGGCGGCCGGCAGCAGTGCCCCGGTCGCGGCCACTCCGGCATCGGCTACGCCGAGCGCCAGCACTCCGTCCGCAGCCACTGCGCCGTCGGCCAGCAGCAACCCGGTCCGCAGCGAAAGCCTTCCGCCGAGTACGCCGACCGCAACGACCACCCCGGCCGCCAGGCCGGAACCGCCGAAGCCGGCGCCGAAGCCCGAGCCGAAGCCGGAGGCCACCGCAAGCAAGCCGGCGACGGCGCCGACCACGCCGGCGGCACCGGCTGCCAGCGGCGTCGGCTTTGCCGTGCAGCTGGGCGCGTTCGGTCAGGCCAACGATGCCAATGCCCTGCGCGACAAGGTCCGCGCCGCCGGTTTCAGCGCGTTCGTTGAACAGGTGCGCACGGACAAGGGCACCCTGCATCGCGTCCGCGTCGGGCCGGTGGCCAACCGCGCCGATGCCGAGCAGCTGAAGGCGCAGGTCGCCGCCAAGGTCGGCGTGGCCGGCATGGTGCGACCGCACCCATGACCCACGCGCAGCCCCGTTGCCAGCGCCGCCGAAGGAGCGGGGCGCCATGATCGACGTTGTGCTGCTGATCGTGATCGCCGCCTCCACCCTGCTGGGGATGCTGCGCGGCTTTGTGGGAATCGTCATCGGCACCCTGTCGTGGCTGCTGGCCGCGTGGGCGGCCTTCGCCTTCGGCAATGATGCCGCCCATTGGTGGGCCGCCCCGGCGGCCCCCGGTGGCGAACACTTCGTCGGTGGCTACCTGGGGGTCGGCATCGGCGTGATGATCGTGGTCGCGGTGATCGGCATGGTCATCAAGGCCCTGGTCCACCGCAGCATGCTGACCAGCCTGGACCGCCTGCTGGGCGGGGTGCTGGGCGCGGTGCGGGGCGGCCTGATCGCCGCGATCCTGCTGCTGCTGGGCAGTTTCACCCCGCTGACCGCCGAGCCTTCCTGGCAGCGTTCGGCGGTGCGCCCACTGCTGAACCCCACCGTTGCCTGGATGAACAGCAAGCTGCCGCACTGGGAGGTTCCCGGCGCCGATCTGCTGCCCAAGGGCTTGCCCACCGACGCCCTGTCCCCATCTGCATTGATGGAGTTGGGGAAGAACGCAGGCGCCGGGTTGGGAAAGCCGGGCGCGGCAGGCGATAATGGCATCCTCAACCAGGTAGTGGCAGGCAGCGGATGGCTGCGGCCTGCGAAAGCGGAACAGGGCGATTCCTACGATCCGGCCGAAGTGCGTCCGGACGCCCCAGCACTGCCGGACAGTATCGAGCCGGGCGATCCGGCCAATGTCGACCGCGCGCGCGGCGACCACCGCGGCCAGGTACGGCCACCTTCCTTGTAACTGGGCAAAGCCCAGCGGAGACCTCGCACCATGTGTGGCATCGTCGGAATCGTCGGCAACCAGAACGTCGCCGGGCAGTTGTATGACGGCTTGACCGTCCTCCAGCATCGCGGCCAGGACGCAGCAGGCATCGCCACCGTCAATGGCAGCCGCCTGCGGGTGCAGAAGGCCACCGGCCTGGTCCGCGATGTGTTCGATGCCCGCACCATGTCCACCCTGGAAGGCAGCGTCGGCATCGCTCATGTGCGCTACCCGACCGCCGGTTCGGAAGGCATGGACGAGGCACAGCCGTTCTACGTCAACTCGCCGTACGGCATCGCGCTGGCCCACAACGGCAACCTGATCAACACCGAGGCGCTGCGCCAGCAGGTGTTCGAACAGGACCGGCGCAACGTCAACACCGATTCGGACAGCGAAGTGCTGTTGAACGTGTTCGCCTACGAACTGGAGCAGCAGCGCCAGCTCAGCCCGGAAGCGGCCATCCGTGCCGTGGCTGGGGTGCACCGCCGCTGCAAGGGCGGCTATGCGGTGGTCAGCGTGGTGCTGGGCCTGGGCCTGGTCGCCTTCCGTGACCCGCATGGTATCCGCCCGCTGGTGCTGGGCAAGCGCAGTCACGCCGAGGGTGATGAGTACATCGTGGCGTCCGAATCGGCCGCGCTGGACGTGCTGGGCTTCCAGCGCGTGCGTGACGTGCAGCCGGGCGAAGCGCTGGTGATCACCGCGCGTGGCGAGCTGTTCTCGGAGATCTGCGCCGAGCCGGCCGAGCACACCCCGTGCATCTTCGAGTACGTGTACTTCGCACGCCCGGATTCGATGATCGACAACGTGTCGGTGCACAAGGCGCGCATGCGCATGGGCATCAAGCTGGGCGAGAAGATCCTGCGCCTGCGCCCGGACCACGACATCGACACCATCATCCCGATCCCGGACACCTCGCGCGACGCCGCGCTGGAGATCTCCAACGTACTCGGGGTGAAGTACCGCGAAGGCTTCATCAAGAACCGCTACATCGGCCGCACCTTCATCATGCCGGGGCAGGGCGAGCGCGTGAAGTCGGTGCGCCGCAAGCTCAATCCGATCCACCTGGAATTCCGCAACCGCGTGGTGCTGCTGGTGGACGACTCGATCGTGCGCGGCACCACCAGCCAGCAGATCGTGCAGATGGCCCGTGATGCAGGCGCACGCAAGGTCTACCTGGCCAGCGCGGCGCCGCCGGTGCGCTACCCGAACATCTACGGCATCGACATGCCGGCTGCGGAAGAGCTGGTCGCGCACAACCGCAGCGTGGAAGAGATCGAAGCCCACCTGGGCTGCGACTGGCTGATCTACCAGGATCTGGAAGACATGGAAGCGGCAGTGAGCGAGGGCAACCCGGCGCTGCGCAACTTCGATTCGTCCTGCTTCAACGGCCACTACCCGACCGGTATCGAGCCGGGCTACTTCGAGCGCATCCAGCAGCTGCGTTCGGACGATGCCAAGCACAAGCGCCGCGCCTGAGGTCCAGGCGTGGTTGACGTGCCCGACGTTGGTGGTGATCTGCTGCGTGCGGCGCAGCAGTGCCTGGCCGAAGCCGACCCGCTGCGCAAGGTCGCGCTGACCCAGGCGTACGCCGCCGCGTTCCGTGCCGGTCGCCTGAGAGTGGCCGCCGATGCGCCGCCGCCGGAACCGATCCGCATGCCCGGCCGGCCGTCGCAACTGGTGCTGGTGCATCCGCGCGAGGTACCGCGGCGCGGACTGGGCGGCGTGGAAGGGCGGGCCGCCTTCATCCACGCCATCGCCCATATCGAACTCAACGCGATCGACCTGGCCTGGGATGCGGTGTACCGCTTCCGCGGCCTGCCGCCGGCGTTCCATGCCGACTGGGTCAGCTGTGCCGACGACGAATCGCGGCACTTCATGTTGCTGCGCGAACGCCTGCAGGTGCATGGCCACGACTATGCCGATTTCCCCGCGCACAACGGCCTGTGGGAAATGTGCGAAAAGACCGCGCATGACGGCTTGGCACGCATGGCGCTGGTGCCGCGCGTGCTGGAAGCGCGCGGCCTGGACGTCACCCCGGGCATGATCGAGAAGTTGCGCAGCGTCGGTGATGGCGAAACCGCCGACGTGCTGGAAGTGATCCTGCGCGAGGAAGTGGCGCATGTTGCCGCCGGTTCGCGCTGGTACCGCTGGTACTGCGACCGCGCCGGTGTCGAGCCGCGCGCACGTTTCAAGGAACTGCTGGTGGAGTACGCCGGCGGCTACCTGCACGGGCCGTTCAACATCGAAGCGCGCCTGCTGGCTGGTTTTGATGCGGATGAGCTCGCCAACCTGGTCGAGCAGGCGGGTTGAGAAGAGGGGGACGGAGGGGATCAAGGCGTTAATGCCACAAACGACTTGATCCCCTCCGTCCCCTTTTTCTTATGCATTCGGCAACACCACGCGCTTGCCGTCCACGGTCGGCCGGTTGATGTAGAACAGGCCGGGACCCGGCCGGTACGGCAGTTCGCTGACGCCGGCATCGGCGGCGTAGGTCAGTGCGGTGTCGCCCAGTGCATCGAAGTTCCAGTGCGCTGACTGCATCAGGTAGCGCCGCCGCAGCAGCGCCTCCTGTGTCTGCGTCAGCGGCTGTCCGGCCACCAGGCGGCGTGCGATCGGCTGCAGGGCGGATGGCAGCTCCCAGCCGGGAACTCCGGCCGCATTGGCGGTCCATTGCACGCCGGCATCGATGGCCTGCTGCTGCATCACCAGCAGTGCGATCAGTTGATAACGCCAGTCGATGCGCCGACGCAGCACCACCGCGGCCGTCACATACAGCACCGGTGACAGCAGCACGCTGCGGCTGCCGGCGCGACGCTGCTGCTGCCACTGGTGCCAGACATCCACCCAGATCTCTTTTTCCCCAACGCCCAGCTGCTGCCGCCAGCGTTCGGCATCGGCCTGTGTTTCAGCGTAGGCCGTGGTGGCCTGCAGCAACGCCAATGGTGGGACCTGGTAGTCGGCAACCGCTGGGCGGCGCAACTGTTGCCGGCGCGGTCGGCTGAGCAGCTTGGGGCCTTCCTCCAGCTGGTTGTAGCCACCACCGATGTTGGCATGCACACCGGGCAGGACGATCTCGGCGAATGGCGGCGCCACGCTGGTCAGCGGATAGTGCTGGCGATGTTCATCGCGTGCAGTGAGCTGCACGACGCGACCGGCGATGCCGCTGTGCAGGGCCAGCTGCGGCTGCTCATCGGCGCGGCCGCCATTGACTGCGACCACGGTGTCGAACAGTCCGATGAAGCGCAGCACCGGTGTGGCGGGGGCGAAGTCCGCAGTGCAGGACAGGCCGGCGCCCTGCAGCAGCTGGCGCCAGCGCACGCTGTCCCAGCCCTGCAGCTGGTTGGCGATATCACGTGCCGCGGCAGCGCCGCGCGAATAGCCGAACAGATCCAGCTGCACGCCACGCAACGGTCGCTGCCAGCGCGCGGACAGCTCGGCCAGTGCCGCCGGCAGCAGCACCTGCAGCGCGCGCTGCGCTTTCGCACGAACGCCACTGGCACCGATACCGAAGGCCAGTCCGATCAGATCATCATCGGCATCATCGCGGGTGCCCACGCCCTCCACATAGATCGACAACGAAGGTGCGCCCATCGCATTGCGGCGGCTGTCCGGATACAGCTGCTGCAGGCGCGCGATGTTGGTCAGGCCGTTGTCGTAGCTGCTGGTCAGCCGGCTCTGGTAGGTCGAATCATCATCCGCGCGCAGCTGCGCCGGACGTGGCTGCGGAACCTGTGGGCGACCGCGTGCCAGGTTGTGTGCGTTGTTGCGGGTGCCATCGAAGAACAGGCCAATCCGCAGCATGCCGACATCTTCATCCGTGTCCTGCGATGGTGCCATGTGCATGTCCCGTCGTGACTGCGTCACGGTAGCGCGAAAGCGGTGTATTGACGAAGTGTAGTGGCGCTTTTGACCTTACTTAACGCAGATGCGGTCGATCACAGTTCCTGATTTTCATTCCCATCTTCTATTGAATTCACACGACCCGCGCAGGCCATATGGCCAGACCCGGCAAACCCGGGCGTGCTGCATCAACGCTGTTCACATCATTCAAGGAGCGACGCAATGTTGTCCAGATCGATTGGCAAAGCGGCAGGTGGCCTGGTGTTGGGTTTGTCGGTGGCAGCGGCCGCGCATGCGGCACCGTTGTTCGAGCCGGTGACGGTCATCAGCCGGGCATCGGCAAACAGTGAGCCCGCGCTGGGCAAGCTGCTGGCCACCCCGTCTACCGCGACGGTACAGGAAGTGCGTGTCGACGCTGCTGCCACCGCGCAGCCGCAACTGGAGTTCGAACTGCTTGGCCAGCGCGTGCAGGCGGTGCGCAGCAAGGTGGAAGCCCTGCCCGATGGCGGCAGCATCTGGTACGGCCAGTTGCGTTCGCCGTCCGATCGGCTGACTGCCGCCACTTCGAACGGTCAGGATGATCCTGGCAATTCAGTGATCCTGGTGCGTTCGGGCAACACCCTCACCGGCTCGATCCGCAAGGACGGCAAGCTTTACCGGCTGCGTCCGCTGGGCAACCGCCATGTACTGGTGGAAGTGGATGAATCGCGGATGCCGGCCGATCATCCGGCCGACTACAACCAGCTGCCGAAAATCCCGATGGGCAACAATGACCGCATCGGCATCGCGCAGGCCTCGTCCGGCACCCCGGCCACCATCCGCGTGCTGGTGGTGGCGACCAATGCAGCGGTAACGGCCTATGGCGGCAACATGCAGTCGCTGGTGCAGCTGGCGGTGGCCGAATCCAACCAGGGTTACGTCAACAGCAACGTTGGCATCACCCTGCAGCTGGCCGGCTATGAAACCACCAACTACACCGAGTCCGGCAACTTCACCACCGACCTGACCCGCTTCCGCAACACCAGCGACGGCTACATGGACAGCATCCACACCAGCCGCAACAACACCGCGGCCGATGTCGGCGTCCTGCTGATCAACAACACGAGCTACTGCGGGTTGGCCTCGGGCATCGGCTCGACGGCATCGACGGCCTTCGCGGCGGTGTACTGGGATTGCGCGACCGGCTACTACTCCTTCGCGCATGAGATCGGCCATCTGCAGAGTGCGCGGCACGATATCGCCAGTGATCCCAGCACGTCGCCCTATGCCTATGGGCACGGCTATCGCTACGAGCCGTCCTCCGGTTCGCGCTGGCGCACGATCATGGCCTATGACTGCTCGGCCGGTTGCCCGCGCCTGAACTACTGGTCCAACCCGAACATCAGCTACAACGGCATCCCGATGGGCAATGCCAGTACCGCCGACAACCAGCGCGTGCTGGTCAATACCAAGGCCACCATCGCGGCCTTCCGCTGAAGCCAGTCGCCGACCGGGGTCGGCGTCTACCCGGGTGCGTGCACCTGCCCTGGTAGATGCCAACCTTGGTTGGCACCCTGCGATCCATCATTCGCGCGCGAGCGTATCCAGCGACCAGCCGCCGGCATCCACGCGCAGTACCGATCCCTGTTCGTACCAGTCGCCCAGCACGATGCGGTTGCAGGTGCGGCCACCGGCCTGCAGCGTGTGCACCGCCGGACGATGGGTGTGGCCGTGGATCATGGTGTCCACGCCATGGCGCACGAGGGTGGCGTCGACTTCGGCCGGAGCCACATCGGTCACGGTCTCGAACTGCGCACGATCGCCCTGCTTCATTTCCGACTGGCGGGCCTGGCTGGCGTCGCGTGCCTTCTGCGCGAAGGCGATGCGTGCAGCCAGCGGCTGTGACAGGAACTGCGCCTGGAATGCCGGGTCGCGCGTCTGTGCACGGAACTGCTGGTAGGGGATGTCGTCCGTGCACAGCAGGTCACCGTGCTGCAGCAGCACCGGGCGACCGTACAGCTCGATCACGCACGGGTCGGGCAGGATGCGCAGGCCGGCACGGCGCGCATAGTCTTCGCCGAGCAGGAAGTCGCGGTTGCCGCGGATGAAGTACACCGGCACGCCGCTGTCGGAGAGCACCTTCAGCGCGTCGGCCACTGCATCGGCGGCGGGCGAGGGCGTGTCGTCGCCGATCCAGGCTTCGAACAGGTCGCCGAGGATGTACAGCGCATCGGCGCCGGGCGCCTGATCGCGCAGGAAGCGCAGGAACAGGTCGGTGATCTCCGGACGGCTGGGGTCCAGGTGCAGGTCGGAAATGAACAGCGTGGTCATGCCTGCATTCTAGGCCATCAACGATGACGGTAGCGCCGGGCCATGCGCGGCCGGCGCGGCGGCCATCACACCGGCAGCGGCAACCAGGCCAGGCTGGCCGATGCCAGCAGGATGGCAATGCCGGTGGCGGCCAGTACATCGGACGGGTAGTGCAGGCCCAGCACCACCCGCGACAGCGCGACGCCGAAGGTGAACGGGACCAGCAGCGGTGCCAGCCACGGGTAGTAGGCCAACGCGACGATGGTGAACGACACCGCGTGCAGGGTGTGCCCGGAGGGGAAGCTGAACTCGTCCAGCGGTGCCACCCAGGCACGGATGCGCAGATCGGCCGCATACGGGCGGGGACGCCGGGTCCAGCGCTTGAGGCCTTTGTAGAGCAGCAGCGCGGCCAGCCCGGTGGCTGCCATGTGCACGGAGGCGCGCAGTCCGTCGAAGCCGTCGAGCAGCACCAGCGCGCCCATCAGCACGTACCAGAACACGCCATCGCCGAGACGGCTGATGACCGAGAACAGGCGACGCACGCGGCGACGCCGGCAGTAGTGGTTGGCCCGGCGGCAGAGCCGCGCCTCGCGGCCGGCCAACAGCTCAAGCGGCGTGGTGCGCATGGCCGCTCCTCCGCGACTGGGCCAGCTCGGACAGCAGCGCATCGAACTCGGCAACCACCTGCTGTGGATGCAGGCGCTTCATCGCACGCGCGGCGCTGCTGCCGAATTCGCGGCGCCGTGCATCATCGGCGGCCAGCTGCACGGCTGCCTCGATGAACTGCTCATCGTTTTCCACGGCCGCGCCGTTCTCGCCATTACGCAGGTATTCGCGGGCCGCACCGTAGTCGAATGCGACGGTGGCCAGGCCGCTGGCCATGCTTTCCAGGGTCACGTTGCCAAAGGTCTCGCTGCGGCTGGGGAACAGGAACAGGTCACCGCTGGCGAAATGCCGCGCCAGGGCCTCGCCGCGCTGGATGCCGCAGAAGATGAAATCCGGGTTTTCATGTGCCAGTTTTTCGCGGGCCGGACCATCACCTACCCAGACGAAGCGGGCTTTGGGCCGGATCTGCTGCAGGCGCCGGAAGGCTTTCACCGCCAGGCCAAGGTTCTTTTCCGCGGCGATGCGGCCGACATGGATCGCGACCAGGCCATTGCCGTCCACGCCCCATTCCTCGCGCAGCCCCGGGTCGCGCCGGCCCGGATCGAACTGCTGGCTGTCGACCGCACGTGCCAGCAGGCGTACACGTTCGAAACCCTGTTCGCCGAGGAACTGCTGCAGTTCGCGGGTGGGTACCAGCGTTGCGTCGGCCTGGTTGTGGAACCGGCGCATCCAGCGCATCGCAGCGGCCTGCAGCCAAGCGACGCCGTAGTCGGGCAGGTACTCGTCGAAGCGGGTGTGGAAACCACTGGCGACTGGAATGCCAAGGCGGCGCGCGGTGCGCAGCGCCGACCAGCCCAGCGGGCCTTCGGTGGCGATGTAGACCGCATCGGGACGCTGCTGCTGCCAGTGGCGGTTGAGCCGGATCGGTGCAGGCAGGCCGAAGCGCAGGCCGGGGTAGCGTGGCAATGCGGCACCCGGAACCAGCAGCGTGCCTGGCGCCGAGTCCAGCGCTTCGCTGGCCTGGCGTGGCCGGATCAGGTCGATGTCATGGCCGGAAGTGCGCAGTCCCTGCTCCAGGCCCTGCACGGTCAGGGCAACGCCGTTCACTTCCGGCGGGTAGGTCTCGGTGACGATGGCATAGCGCATGGCGGGCCTCCGGGTTTCCGGCATGCTCGGGCCTGGCGATGTAGCGGATATGACCGCTTTGCGACCACGGGATGACGGCGGTCCGGTTCCCATGGAGCCACGGCCCCGAAGGGCCGTGGCGGTGGTGCAGGGAGCGCGGTGGATCAGAAGCGCTGCTGGTATTTCATGTAGATGAAACGACCGATGTCGAAGCCACCGTAGTAGGAGAAGTTGGCGCTCGGCTGGCTGTACATGATCGGCCCCTGGCGGCCGAATACATTGTTGGCACCGATCGAGACGGTCGCATCCCATGGCAGGTTGTAGCGTGCCTGCACGTCGTGGAAGGTGACCGATCCGCGACGGTTGTAGTCACGGCTGCCACTGAACCACGGTGCGCGCTGCCCAGGGTGCGAACACTCACCCGGGTACGTGGCCGCATCCAGGCAACGTTCCTTGACCGCGGAGAAATAGCGCAGGCCCCAACCCAGGCCGAGGTTGCCACGTTCCCAGCCCAATGATGCGTTGGAGCGCACACGGAAGCCGATGCCGCCGTTGGTGGCAATGCCATTGCTGGGGATGGGGGGGGCATCCACCTCGTTAGTGGTCCGTTCTTCCGCAGCCACCACATAGGTCGTCTTCCAGTCGGCGCTCAGCGTGCCCCAGGACGTTTCGAACTTGTGACCGATCTCCAGGTCATAGCCTTCGGCCTGGCGGAAACCGCTGTTGCGGCTGCCATAGCTGAGCGTGTTGACGATGCCCAGTTCCGGGTCGCGGGTGAAGCTGCCGCAGCGCTCGGCGATGCCCAGTTCGTAGCAGTCGCGGAGGATGTCATTGGGATGGTCGGCAACGATGGTGTTGTCGATGCGGACCTTCCACCAGTCCAGCGCGATGTTCAGTCCTTCAGCAAACGTCGGGCTCCAGACCAGGCCCAGCGTGCGGCTGGTCGAGGTTTCCGGCTTCAGGTCGGGATTGGAGCCGTTGGTGAAGGGCAGGGGCGTCTGCCCGCTGCTGCCGGTGATCGGCTCGTTGCCCTGGCCTAGCTGGCGGTAGCTGTCTGCGTTGGCGATGTCGGCGGCGCAGCGTGCACGTACCTCCGGGCTGCTGGCGGCCGCGCCATGGACGGTATCGCAGGGATCACGGAAGCCGGTGGTGAAGGTCTGCGAGCCGCCACCGTACAGATTCGAGATGGTCGGCGCACGGAAGCCCTGGGCCCAGGTGCCACGGACCAGCAACTGGTCAATCGGCTTCCAGGAGACGCCGAACTTGCTGTTGAGGGTTCGGCCGAAGGTGGTGTAGTCGGAGTAGCGCGTCGCCGTGTCGAGGGTCAGCTGGCGTGCACCGGGCAGGTCGTGCAGCAACGGCACGCTCAGCTCCAGATAGGCCTCGTCGACACGGTAACCACCGCCGGTGGGGCCCGCCGCCAGGTTGGTGGTGGCACCGGTCTGGGCCAGCGCGTCGGGAATGAAGCGACCCTCCTCGCGGCGGCTCTCCACGCCCAGGGCGAAGCCCAGTTCCCCGGCGGGCAGCGTGGCAAGGCCGCCACTGAGGCTGGCGAACAGGTTGCGGGTGGTGTTTCGGCCACGGGTGAGTTCCTCGGGGAACAGCCAGTCCTGCAGTTCGCCGTTGCCGGTCAGGCCGTACGGGTCATCCTGGCCATACGGCACCAGCGGATTCCAGGGCTTGCAGCCGGCAATCGGCGCGTCCGGTGTGCCGCATTCCACCTTGCCGGTGGCCGGGTTGTAGAACGAAGGACCGGTGGAATCGGCGACGCGCTGCTTGTGCAGGTTGCCGGTGGCTCGCTGCTCCAGCTCGCTGCGGTTGTACTGGTAGCCGGCTTCCCAATCGAACTCGCGACCGACGAACTGGAAGCTGCCTTCAAACGCTGCGACACCCTGCCAGGTGGTCAGTTCGCTGATGCTGACGCGCGGAATTTCCCAGCTGCGGCGGTTCCAGTGCACATCGCTTGGGCGTTCATAGCCGTGGTGGCTGCCGAACGGGTTGAACCAGCTGTCGGCGGACATCGGCGTGATGCCGGCTGCACCGGACTGGAACGGATAGCCGGCAACCTGGCGCGTGGTGGTGCGTCGGTTGTAGGCCAACTGGGTGTTGAAGCGGATCTGGTCGTTCAGATCCATGCGTGCGTCGACGAAGAGCGAATCGCGCTTGATCGGCGTCTGCACGTGCATCTGTTCGTTGCTGTTGCTGACGTCACCGGTGAACGGTGTGTTGTCACTGAGGTGGAAACTGTCCGGCCCGCCCGGCTGGCTGCCGCGATCGAGTGAATAGCTGCAGCCACGGGCGCTGCTGCAGCCCGGGCCCTTGAAGCCGACGATGCGCCCCCACTGCCCGACCGTGGTCCAGCCATCGTCCGGATGACGATCGGTATAGGTGTAGGCGCTGAAGCCGCGGTCCTTCGCCCATACGCCCTTCTCTTCGACATGCTCGGCGGCGACGCTGATCAAGGCGCGGTCATTCGACCAGCCGGCAACCACATCGTACTGGGTGCGGGCACCGTCGCCTTCGCTGAACTGCCCATGGTAGACGTTGGCAGTCACACCCTGGACGTTGCGCCGGGTGATGATGTTGACCACGCCGGCCATCGCGTCGGAACCGTAGATGGCCGAAGCGCCGTCCTTCAGTACTTCCATGCGCTCCACGGCAGCGGCGGGAATGCTGGAAATGTCCTGGTAACCCGAAGTGGTCATGCCCAGGCGCTTGCCATTGACCAGCACCAGCGTGCGCTGCGCCCCCAGCCCGCGCATGTCCACGTAGCTGCCGCCGGAGGCTTCGCCGCTGCTGAGTGGGCTGGCGCGGCTGAGCGCGGGGCTGCCGGTCGCGGTCAGGTTCTGCAGGATGTCCGCGACGGAATTGAAGCCCTGCCGCTCGATGTCGGCGCGGCTGATGGTCAGCACCGGCTGTGCGGTTTCCAGGTCGACCTGGCGGATGCGCGAACCGGTGATCTCGATACGGTCCAGCGTGGTGGCTTCCGGTGCATGCTGGGCGAATGCGGGGGCGGCCAGTGCGGTGGTGGCCGTCATCGTCAGTGCACGACGGATCGCCAACCCCAGTTCGGGAATACGGATGGTCATGGGTCTCTCTCTCGGTCTTCGAAGTCTTCGGAACACAGCCAAGCGGGGCTGCGTAAATGCCACCGCGGTGGTGGACGTTCGAACCTAGTGAAGACTGGCGTGGAGACGTATGGGCAAACGACGAAAGCACCGTAGACAGTCGTGACGCTTCTGCACAAAGCAGAAGTAAATCAATCGATTGCTGCAAACAGTGGCCGTGCGGCGCAAGCAGATCAGAGGACCGTGCCCCTGATTGAACGCATCAAGGTCAATGTGGAAAGCGACAGTCTGCGCGGAGGCAGAAAAAAACCACGGCCCCGAAGGGCCGTGGTCGTCGAGCTTCAACAGCGTGGATGGATCAGAAGCGCTGCTGGTACTTCATGTACATGAAACGACCGATGTCGTAGCCACCGTAGTAGGAGAACGACGAGTTCGGCTTGCTGTACATCACCGGAGCTTCCTTGCCGAACACATTGTTCGCGCCCACCGAAACGGTGGCATCCCACGGCAGGTTGTAGCGGAACTGCACGTCGTGGAAGGTCACCGCGCCGCGCTCGTTGTAAGCGGTCGGCGACTTCAGCCACGGAGCCAGGAAGGTCGGATCGGAGCATTCGTCCGCATACCGCGAGGCGTTGAGGCAGCGCTCCTTCACACCGGAGTAGTAGCGTGCCGTCCAGCTGACGCCGAAGTCACCCACATCCCAGCCCAGCACCAGGTTCGAGCGCACGCGGAACGCAAGGCTGGTGGCGGTGCCGATGGTGTTTGCAACGCCGTTGATCGGCGTGATCGCATCACGGACATCGTTGGTGGAGCGGTAGACGTTCTTGCTCACATAGGTGCTGGTCCAGCCTGCGCTCAGCTTGCCGTAGCTGGTGTCGACGCGGTAGCTGACATCCAGGTCATAACCTTCAGTCTCCGCGAAACCGGCATTGCGGTTGCCGAACTTCAGGCCGGTGACGATGCCGTTGGACGGGTCGCGGGTGAAGCGGCTGCAGCGCGATTCGATGCCCTGCTCATAGCAGTCCTTCAGGATCTGGTTCGGGCTGTCACCGACGATGGTGTTGTCGATGCGGATCTTCCACCAGTCCAGCGCCACGTTGAGGTTGCTGACGAAGGTCGGGCTCCACACCAGGCCCAGCGTCTTGCTGGTCGAGGTTTCCGGAACCAGCAGTGGGTTGGAACCGGACACGAACGGCGTCGGGGTCGCATCCTGTGCCGTGGTTACCGGCGTGTTGCCCTGCTTCAGCTGGCGGAAGTTGGCGGCATCGGCGATGTCACGTGCGCAGCGCGAGCGGACTTCAGCACTGCCCTTGGCCGAGCCGAACACGGTGTCGCACGGGTCGCTGAACTGCGCGAAGGTTTCCGAACCGCCACCGTACAGATCGTTGATGGTCGGTGCGCGGAAGCCCTCGGCCCAGGTACCACGGACCAGCAGCTGGTCGATCGGCTTCCACTTGAAACCGAACTTGCTGTTGAGCGTGTTGCCGAAGGTGTTGTACTTGGAGTAGCGGGTGGCGGCACTGAAGCTCAGCTCACGCGCACCGGGCAGGTCGGCCAGCACCGGCACGCTGAGCTCCAGATAGGCTTCCTTCACGTTGTAGCTGCCACCGGTCGGGCCTGCGGCCAGGTTGGTGGTAGCGCCGGTCTGGGCCAGGGCATCGGGGGTGTAGCGGCCATCTTCCTTGCGGCTTTCCACGCCGAAAGCGAAGCCGAGGTCGCCGGCCGGCAGGGTCATGATGCTGCCGGACAGGTTGGCGAACGCGTTCTTGGTGGTGGTCCGGCCGGTGGTGTGCTCCGCCGGGAACAACCAGGCCATCAGTTCTTCATTGCCGGTCAGTCCGTTCGGATCGTTCTTGCCGTAGGGCACCAGCGGGTTCCACGGCGTGCAGCCGCTGATCACCGCGCCCGGACGGCCACACATCACCTTGCCGGTGGCCGGATCCAGGAACGACGGACCCACGGCGTCACGCACGCGCTTCTTGTGCAGGTTGCCGGTGGCGGTAGCGGTCAGCTCGTTGCGGTTGTACTGGTAGCCCACGTCCCAGTCGAAGTAGCGCTGGCCGATCTCGAAGCTGCCATCCAGCGACACTACCGCACGGTAGGTCTTCAGTTCGCTGGTGCTCACACGCGGGATTTCCCAGGTGCGGCGGTTCCAGGCCACGTCGGTTGGCTTGGCATAGCCGTGCTGGTTGCCGAACGGATTGAAGTAGCTGTCCTTGGACATCAAGCCGGTAGCGGTCGGGTCGCCCGAGATGGACACCGAGCTGGATTGCAGGGGGTAGCCTGCAATCTGGCGCTCGGCCGAACGCTTGTTGTAGCCGAATTCGGTGCGCAGGTTGACCTGGTCGGTGATCTTGAAGCGACCGTCGAAGTACACCGAGTCACGCTTGAGCGGATACATGACGTGCATCTGCTCGTTGGCGTTGCTGACATCGCCGGTGAACGGGGTCGCGTCGGTCAGGTGGTAGTTGGCCGGGTTGGTCGGATCAGCGCCGCGGTTGAGCGAGTAGCCGCAGCCGTCCTTGGTGTTGGTGCAGCCCGGGCCACCCTTGAGACCGGTGACCTGGCCCCACTGGCTCAGCGTGGTCCAGTTGGAGGCATCGTTCGGGTGGCGGTCGCTCACGCCGTACTTGCTGAACCAGCGGTCCTTGGCCCAGACGCTCTTTTCTTCGGAGTGCTCCAGTGCCAGGGTCAGCGACACGCGGTCATTGCTCCAGCCGCCGACCACGTCGAAGCGGTCACGCGCACCGTCGCCTTCGCTGTACTGGCCGTGGTAGACGTTGGCGGTCACGCCGTTGACGTTGGAACGGGTGATGATGTTGACCACGCCGGCCATCGCATCGGAACCGTAGATGGCCGAAGCGCCATCCTTCAGTACTTCAATGCGCTCCACCGCCGACACCGGCAGCGAGGACACGTCCTGCAGGCCCGAGGTGCTGATGCCCAGGCGCTTGCCGTTGACCAGCACCAGGGTGCGCTGCGCGCCCAGGTTGCGCATGTCGATGTAGGTGCCGCCGGTGTTTTCGCCCGAGCTCAGTGCGTTTGCGCGGCTGATCGCCGGGCTGCCCATCGCGGTGACGTTCTGCAGGATGTCGGCCACCGAGCTGAAGCCCTGGCGCTCGATGTCCAGCCGGCTCAGTGCCAAGACCGGCTGTGCGGTCTCCACGTCCACCTGGCGGATGCGCGAGCCAGTGATCTCGATGCGATCCAGGGTGGTCGGCGCGGCAGTGCTGCCACTCTGGGCGAACGCAGGCAGCGCGGCCAGCGTCGCAGTGGTTGCCAGGGCGTAGCGGATGGCCTGCCCCAGGGGGGTGGTGCGTGAAGTCATGACGAGCTCTCTCTCTCTCAGGTCGTGCAGGGACGCCAAAAGGGGCGTCGAAGAAATCGGCCGCCGATAAGCGGACCGATGACCCGATAGTAGTCTCGTTGGTTAATGCCATGTAAAGAGGGCGTGTCGATTTGTACCAAGCTTCATCGTCAGATTTCACGAAAGCTCAACAAAAGCAGTCGCTTAGCTGTAGCCCTGAATGCGCTCCCCCGACATGATCTGCTGCATCGCAGCAGGTCAACGGGGGGCGCATGCGCGAATCGTAACGGTGTGTGACCTTCTTCCCCTCGTGGGAAAGCGTGAGCCTCAGGCCACGAACGGCCGGAACTGGATGCCCAGCCCGGCGATGCCGTCGGTCTCGCCGATCAGATCGGCGCGCAGCAGCGGCCGGGCATCGATGAAGGCCTGCGGCACGATCAGCGACAGGCGGTTGTCGTCGGCGGTCAGTTCCAGCGCGGGCAGTGGATCGTCCTCATGGGCACGATTGAGCAGCACCGCCAGGCGCAGCAGGGCGGCCAGCCGGCGAGCGGTCAGCAACAGGCGCTCGGGCAGGGCGTCGAAGGCGGTCTTGGTTACGCTGCGGCGATGGCTGCGCACCAGCGCGGCCAGCATCTGCTGTTCCTGCCGCGAGAAGCCGGCGATATCCGAGTGTTCCAGTACGTAACTGCCATGCACGTGATAGCCGCTGTGCGCGATCATCAGGCCCAGCTCGTGCAGGCGTGCGGCCCAGCCGAGCATCCGCGCGTCGTCGGCATCGAGCCGCCAGCGTTCCTGCACCTGTTCCAGCAGTGACAGCGCGGTGTCCTGCACGCGATCGGCCTGCACGGTATCGATGCCGTAGCGCTGGCTGAGTGCGGACACCGATTCATCGCGCAGGTCGTTTTCGCCAGCGCGGCCGACGATGTCGTACAGGATGCCTTCGCGCATCGCCGCTTTGCTGACCAGCAGCTTCTGCAGGCCCAGTGCCTGGAAGGCGGCTTCCAGCACCAGGATTCCGCCGGCGATGATCGGGCGGCGGTCGCTGGACAGGCCCGGCAACTGGATGTCGTCGATCTTCTTGGCCTTCAGCAGTTCGTCGCGCAGCTGGGGCAGGGCCTCGGCGGTGATCGCGCCCTTGCTCAGCTTCATCGTGGCGCAGATCTCGCTGATCGCCTTGTGCGTGCCGGACGAGCCCAAGGCTTCCTGCCAGCCCAGCGCGCGGTACTTGCTGGCGAAGGGCTGGAACTCGCGGCCGATCTCGGCCAGCGCGTCCTTCCAGCGCTTCTTGCTCAGCTTGCCGCCGGGGAAGAAGCGCCGGGTGCTGGCGATGCAGCCGGCCTGCAGGCTTTCGCGCTCCAGGGTCTGCATGCCCATGCCGATGATGAATTCGGTGGAGCCGCCGCCGATGTCGATCACCAGCCGGCGCTGGCCGGGCTTGGGCGGTTGCGCGTGGGCCACGCCCAGGTAGATCAGTCGCGCTTCTTCGCGGCCGCTGACCACTTCGATGGCATGCCCGAGCGCGGTTTCGGCGGGAACCAGGAACGACTGCGGCGAGCGCAGCTGGCGCACGGTGTTGGTGGCCAGTGCACGTACCCGGTGCGGCGGCACGTTGCGGATGCGCTGGCCGAAGCGGGCCAGGCATTCCAGTGCGCGCTGCCGCGCAGCGGAGGAGAGCCCACCTTTGCCATCCAGGCCATCGGCCATGCGCACGGTCTCGCGCAGGCGGTCGATCACCCGCAGCTGGCCGAGCGTGTAGCGCGCGATGACCATGTGGAAACTATTGGAGCCAAGGTCGATGGCGGCCAGCAGGTCGCCATCCTGCAATGCGGGCGGAGTCGTGGTGGTATGCGGCATGGACGAATGTTAGCCGAAGGGGCGGTGTGCTCGTCACCGCGCGGCCTTCACATTTTGGAAGAGGGGAGTGCGGCAGGGCTGCGCCCTGCACCCGCAGAGGCAACGTCAACGTCAAAAGCGGGGTATCCGTGGGATGGCGGGGTGGGTGCGGTTGCGGGGGACGCCGTGAACCCATCCTTGGGGGCTTGGCCGCGGCATCCATGCCGCGGACACCCCCGCAACCGGACCCACCCCGCCTTCGACAGTTCCCTGCGATCTGCCGGGACAGCGTGCTGTGCGGCTGTTGGTGGGTGTCGACCTTGGTCGACACGGTAGATCCACGCCATGCGTGGATGAGTCCAAACGCGCCGACCTTGGTCGACACGTACCGGATCAGAGGCCCTGCATCAATGCCATCTGAGCAGAATGCGGGGCTTCGTCGTGCGCCGGGGCACGCTTGTGGTAGATGCCGTCGGCGTCCAGCTCCCAGGCGTTGAGGTTGTCGTCCAGGTAGTTCTGCAGGACTTCGCGGTAGACCCGCTTGGCCAGCTCCGGGTCGAGGATCGGGAAGCACGTCTCGACACGGCGTAGCAGGTTGCGTTCCAGCCAGTCGGCGCTGGCGCAGTACATCTCCGGTGCGCCGTCGTTGCCGAACCAGTAGACGCGGCTGTGCTCCAGGAAGCGGCCGACGATCGAGCGCACGCGGATGTTGTCCGAGATGCCCGGTACGCCCGGGCGCAGGGTGCAGGCGCCGCGGATGATCAGGTCGATCTGCACGCCGGCCTGCGAGGCGGCGTACAGCGCGCGCACCACCTGCGGTTCGTTCAGTGCGTTCATCTTGGCGATGATCCGCGCCGGGCGGCCGGCGGCGGCGATGCGCGTTTCGCGCTCGATGCGGCCGAGGATGCCGGTGTGCAGGGTGAAGGGCGACTGCAGCAGGCGCTTGAGCTTCATCTTCGAGGCCAGCCCGGACAGCTGCTGGAACAGCAGGTGCACGTCGTTGCCGATGTCCGCATCGGCAGTGATCAGGCTGATGTCGGTGTACGCGCGGGCGGTGCCGCTGTGGTAGTTGCCGGTGCCCAGGTGCACGTAGCGGCGCAGTTTGCGGCCCTCGCGGCGCACGATCAGCAGCATCTTTGCGTGGGTCTTGTAGCCGACCACGCCGTACACCACCTGCACGCCGGCTTCCTGCAGGCGATCGGCCAGGCCCAGGTTGGCCTCTTCGTCGAAACGTGCGCGCAGTTCAACCACCACGGTCACGTCCTTGCCGTTGCGCGCGGCCTGGATCAGCGCGTCGACGATCAGCGAATCCTTGCCGGTGCGGTACAGGGTCTGCTTGATCGCCAGTACGTTGGGGTCGATCGCCGCCTGCCGGATCAGGTCCAGCACTGCGGTGAAGGCATCGAACGGGTGGTGCAGCAGCAGGTCCTGGCGCGCCGCCGTCTCGAAGATGCCGTCGCTGTCGCGCAGCGTGCGCGGGGTCATCGGCGGGTACTTCAGGTCCGGCTGCGCGATCAGGTCGTACAGCTGGATGATGCGGTTGAGGTTGACCGGGCCGTCGATGCGGTACACCGCGTTCTCGGTCAGGCCGAAATTCTGCAGCAGGGTGCGCACGATGTCGCGTGGCATGTCCTGCGCGATTTCCAGGCGCACCGCCGGCCGGTAGCCGCGGTCGACCAGTTCGTCGCGCAGTGCCAGCGCCAGGTTCTCCACTTCCTCCTCGTCCACCACCAGCTCGGAGTTGCGGGTAACGCGGAACTGGTAGGCCCCCTGCACTTCCATGCCGGGGAACAGCTCATCGACGAAGGTGGACAGCACCGACGACAGGAACACGAAGTTCTGCGATCCGCCGAGCTTCTCCGGCAGCTGGATGATGCGCGGCAGCGAGCGCGGCGCACGCACGATGGCCAGATGGCCGGCGCGGCCGAACGCGTCGGTGCCCTTCAGCACCACCACGATGTTCAGCGACTTGTTGAGGATCTTCGGGAACGGATGCACCGGGTCCAGGCCCAGCGGCGACAGCACCGGCATGATCTCGTTGCGGAAGTAGGCGCGCAGCCAGCGCTTCTGGCGGTCGGTCCAGGAATGGCGGCCGAGCACGCCGATGCCGGCCTCCATCAGCGCCGGGCGCAGCGTCTCGTTCCAGCAGCGGTACTGCTGGTCCACCAGTTCCGCGGCGCGGTCGTGGATGGCATTGAGGATGGCCTGCGGGCTCATCCCGTCCGGCGCCGGCGGCAGGCCGAATTCCTGCGCGTGGCGCACGGCGGCGGCGCGGATCTCGAAGAACTCGTCCAGGTTGGTGCAGGAGATGCACATGAAGCGCAGCCGCTCCAGCAGCGGCACCTGCGGGTCCATCGCCTGGGCCAGCACGCGGAAATTGAAATCCAGCTGCGACAGTTCGCGGTTGATGTAGAGCGCCGGGTCACGCAGCGGATCGTTGTCCGGGCTCACGGGGAGGGGGAGGGATCCGAGGCTGCTCATGGCGTCATTCTTCGATGGAAGTCAGGGGGGCGGACTCGCGCGGGCGCACGTGGTCGGCATCGAAATGGCAGGAAAACACCGAGCCCTTGCCAACCTCGCTTTCAATCTCCAGCCGCGCATGGTGCAGGCCGAGGATGTGCTTGACGATGGACAGGCCCAGGCCGGTACCACCGCTTTCGCGGGAGCGGCTGCTGGAGACACGGTAGAAACGTTCGGTCAGGCGCGGCAGGTGGGTGGCCGGGATGCCGTAGCCGGAATCGCGCACTGCCAGCACGGCGCCGTCGCCTTCGCGGCGGAATTCCACGGCGATGCGGCCACCGGCCGGCGTATAGCGCACCGCGTTGGTGACCAGGTTGGAGAAGGCGCTGTGCAGTTCCTTGGTCGAGCCCTGCAGGTCAACGCCAGCCAGGTCGTCGATGCTGATCTGGTGGCGGCCCTGGCTGTGCGCTTCGGCTTCGCGGCGCAGGGTGGCCAGCATCGGCTGCATGGCCACGGTCTCTTCCTCGCTGTGTTCCTGCGACTCGAGGCGCGACAGCGTCAGCAGGTCTTCCACCAGCTGGGCCATGCGCTGGCTCTGCTTGCGCATTTCTTCCAGCATCGGACCGGTTCCCGGGAAATCCTCCGGGTCCATCATGTCCAGATAGCCGTGGACCACGGTGAGCGGCGTGCGCAGCTCGTGTGAAACGTTGGCGACGAAGTCGCGGCGCACCTGCTCCAGGCGCAGCAGCTTGCTGACATCGCGGGCGATCAGCAGCCAGTAATCGGAGGAATAGGGAATCAGGCGCAGGTTCAGGCGGATCGCCGGGTCGACCGGCGAGGGCACGTCGAGGATCGGCTCGGCATTGCGGCCACCAGCCAGCCAGTGCGCCAGCGGCATCGGTTGCAGGCGTTCGACCAGGGCCTCGCCGAGGTCACCCGGATGATGCAGGCCCAGCAGGGCGGTGGCCGCTTCGTTGAACCACTGCACACGCTGGCTGTTGCGGTCCAGCACCACCACGGCATCGGGCAGCGCGGCGGCGGCAGCGCGGTAGCTGCGCAGCATGTCCAGCAGGCGGCGCTTGCGCACGCGCATTTCCACCTGGTTGCGGTACAGCAGGCGGTCCAGCTCGTTCCAGACGCCGGTGCCTTCCTCGGCGGTGTCCCAGCGCTGGCGCGCGGTCAGCCGGCGCAGCACGCTGCGCAGGCGCCAGTAATGCCATGCCAGCGTGGCCAGTGCGCCCAGTGCGATGCACAACCACAGATGGCCCGTGAACCACCCCACCAATCCGGCGAACAGCAGTACCGCGGCAACGGTGGCCAGGGTCTTCAACCAGGCAGAGCGGATGTGGCGAGGCATTGCGATCTCGTCGTTGAGGTGCGGCGGTTCACTGGGGTGAACCGAGGGTTATAGCAGAGTTGCCGGCGCCGGCACCCGCGGGTGCGCGGCGCCGGCACGACGAGACTCAGGTAGCAGTGGAGAAGCGGTAGCCGGCGCCGCGCACGGTCTGCACCATGTTTTCGGCGTTGAACGGTTCCAGCGTCTTGCGCAGGCGGCGGATGTGCACGTCGATGGTGCGCTCCTCCACGTACACGCTGCCGCCCCAGACATGGTCCAGCAGCTGGGCGCGGGTGTAGACGCGCTCGGGGTGGGTCATGAAGAAGTGCAGCAGGCGGTATTCGGTGGGGCCGATCGGCACCGGCTGGTCGTTGGCGAACACGCGATGGGCGGCACCGTCGATGCGGATCGGGCCGACGGCCACGCTGCCGTCCTCGTCATCTTCGCGGGCGCGGCGCATCACCGCACGGATGCGGGCCAGCAGTTCGCGCGCCGAGAACGGCTTGACCACATAGTCGTCGACGCCAGCTTCAAGGCCACCGACGCGATCGTTCTCTTCGCCGCGGGCGGTCAGCATGATGATCGGCACTTCGCGGGTCAGGGTTTCCTTGCGCCAGCGACGGGCCAGGTCCAGGCCGCTGGTGCCGGGCAGCATCCAGTCCAGCAGGATCAGGTCGGGGACGCGATCGGCGATGGCGGTCTGGGCCTCACGGGCGTCGCCGGCGTGGACCGGTTCGTAATCGCCCTTGCGCAGGGCGAAGGCGACCATTTCACGGATCGCGGGCTCGTCATCGACGATCAGGATGCGTTTCTGCACGAGGACACCGTAGGGCTCGGTTACTGGAGTGGTGCCAGTAGACTACGGTTTGATGACATGTTTGTGACTGCCTGGCCGGAACCGGCCTGGATTGCCATCGGCCGGTCATGCAGCGCTCAGCGGCGGTCCAGATCCGGGTCCTGCACGCCCTGGCGGCGCAGCTCCAGCACGGTGGGGGTGATCGCCTCGATACGCGCATCCACCCGTGCCCGGCCGACATAGTCCAGCGCCGGATTGCGCTTGAGCGCCTGTAGCTGCATCAGCGACTGTTCCGGCCGGCCGCTGAGGAAGGCCGCCTCGGCGTAGGCCTCGCTGGCACGCACGCTGTCGCCGGCCAGTTCGCTGGCGCGGGCGTACCGCTGCTGGAAGACCGGATCGTTACCGCTTTGCGACAGCAGGGGCCGCAGCATGGCCTGCGCGCGCTGGCCGGCCTCGCGGCTGCCCTGTTCGTTCAGGATCTCGGCATAGGTCAGCGCCACCGGACGGCTGTTGGGGTGCTGGCGCAGCAGCTGCTCGAAGCGGCTGTTGGCCTGGGCGGTCTGGCCCGCACGCGATTCGGCCTCGCCCAGCCCCAGTGCCAGCCACAGATTGTCCGGGCGGGTCTGCAGCAGGCCTGCCAGGGTCTGCCGGGCCTGGGCGGCGCCGGCGCGACCGCTGCGCATCACCGCCAGCGCCTGGCCATAGCGCTGGGCATCGTTGAGGCCGTCCTTCTGGCGCTTGGCCAGATCGGCGTACTCGCGTTCCAGCTCGGGGGTGGAGTCCGCGCTGAGCACGCGCAGGCGCTCGCGCGCCCAGTCGAAGTCGCCACTGGCGCCGCGGCTGAGCTGGCCCATCGGGATGCGCAGCACGCTGCTGGGCAGCAGCGGGTTGTTTCCGCGCAACAGGGGTTCGGCCAGGCTGGGATCGGTCGGGTCCACGCGCTCCCTGCGCTCGCCACTGGGGGTGGTGGTGGTCAGCAGCACCGTGTCCTTCTTCATCTGCTCGGCGCGGGCCTTGGCCTCGCTGATGCGGGTGATGTTGACCGGGTGAGTGCGCAGGAATTCGGGCACGCTGTAGCCGCCCTCGTTGCCGCGCATCGCCGATGCCATCCGCTCGAAGAAGCCGGCCATGGCATCCACGTCGTAGCCACTGCGCGACAGGGTGCGGATGCCGAGGCGGTCGGCCTCGGACTCGTTGGAGCGGGTGTAGTTGATCTGCCGCTGCTGCATCAGGCCCATGCCGGAACTGATCGCGGCCATCGTCGCGTTGCCGGAGGAGGTGCTGTTGCTGGCCTGCGCGGCCACCACCGCCGCCAGCATGCCGAGCAGGATCGGGATCTGGTCGCGCTGGGCGCGCTCGACTCCGCGCAGCACGTGCTGCTGGGTGACGTGGGCGATTTCGTGCGACAGCACCGCGGCCACCTCGTCCTCGCGCTCGGCGGTCAGCACCAGGCCGGCATTGACCCCGATGTAGCCGCCCAGCGTGGCGAAGGCGTTGATCTGGCGGTCCTTCATCACGAAGAACGTGTACGGCTGGCGCGGCTGGTCGCTGTTGGAGCCGAGGCGGGTGCCCATGGTCTGCAGCCAGTCGTTGACCAGCGGGTCGTCCAGCAGGTAGCCGTAGTTGCGCAGCTCGCGCAGCATCATCGCGCCGTACTCGGCCTGGCGGGCCGGGGTCAGCAGCTCGCCGGCCGACGAGCCGATGTCGGGCAGCTTCTCCTGGGCCAGGGCCAGCGGCGTGGCCAGGGCCAGGGTGACGGCGGTAGTCAGCAGCAGGGCTCGCAAGCAGGAGGTCCTCGGGCGGGGCGCGCCCAGCGTGGCAGGGCAGGGGGCAACCATTCGTTAATCCACAGTGTTGCGGCCGTGGCGTGGAATTTCCAGCGCACCGGTACCATATGTAGACCGTCGATCCATCGTGGAGTTTCCCGTGACAGCCCAGACCGCCGGCGGTGCCCCCGCCATCACCATCTATTCCACCGCCGTCTGCCCGTACTGCGTGGCCGCCAAGAACTTCCTGAAGAGCAAGGGCCAGCAGTGGACCGAGGTCCGCATCGACCTGGACCCGGTCGAGCGCGAGAAGATGATGGCCAAGACCCGCCGTACCAGCGTGCCGCAGATCTTCGTCGGCGACGTCCATGTGGGCGGCTACGACGACATGATGGCCCTGCACCGTGAAGGCAAGCTCGAGCCGCTGCTGGCCGGGCAGGGCCAGGCATGAGCGCGGCCGACGACGGCAGCAAGGACCGCATCGCCGAGTTCACCGAGTTCCGCAAGCGCATGAACGAGCGCATCCTGGGCGAGCCGAACCAGGTGGTGCGGCGCTTCTTCGCGCTGGACACGCAGACCTACCAGGCCGGTGCGCTGGACGTGAAGACCAAGGAACTGCTGGGCCTGGTGGCCTCGATGGTGCTGCGCTGCGACGACTGCATCAGCTACCACGTGGCCCAGTGCAAGGACGCCGGGGTGACCCGTGAAGAGTTCTTCGAGACCTTCTCGGTCGGCCTGGTGGTGGGCGGCTCGATCGTGATCCCGCACCTGCGCCGCGCGGTCGACTTCCTCGACCAGCTCGAAGGCGGCGCCGCCGCCCCGGCAGCGCACGAGCACTGAGTGCTCCGGAAGTGCCGGCCGCTGGCCGGCATTTCCTGAACCCCACATGGCCGAGGTTGCCGGCCTGCGGCCGGCACTACCGGACCTGCAAGGGGGCCTTCCCCGCAATCCAACAGTCCAGGAGCCCCCTTGTTGTTCAAGGGGGCGCGCCGACAGGCGCGGGGATAAGGTGGAATGCGCGGGCAATTCTGCCTGAGCCGGGCACTGGGACCATGGTCTATTTGGGACCTCGGCCCCGGCTCAGGCATAATTGCCGGTGAAACTTCCTTTGCGCCGGCGTTTCCGGGCACGTCCGGACGGCGTTTTTCCCCCTGTTCGGAACATCGATCAATGACGCAGAAAATTACGGTCATCCGCGGCGACGGCATTGGCCCGGAAATTATGGACGCCACCCTGTTCGTGCTCGACCAGCTCAAGACTGGCCTGGAGTACGAAGACGCCGACGCCGGCCTGGTGGCCCTGGAAAAGCACGGCGACCTGATGCCGGCGGTGACCCTGGAATCGATCGCGCGCAACAAGGTCGCGCTGAAGAGCCCGCTGACCACCCCGGTCGGTGGTGGCTTCACCTCGATCAACGTCAGCCTGCGCCGTCACTTCGACCTGTACGCCAACGTGCGTCCGGCCCACACCTTCCCGAACACCAAGTCGCGTTTCGACAACGTCGACCTGATCACCGTTCGTGAGAACACCGAAGGTGCGTACCTGGCCGAAGGCCAGGAAGTGTCGGCCGACGGCGAGACCGCCTTCTCCGGCACCCGCATCACCCGCAAGGGCTCCGAGCGCATCGTGCGCTATGCCTTCGAGCTGGCCAAGAGCACCGGCCGCAAGAAGGTCACCGCCGTGCACAAGGCCAACATCATCAAGTCGACCTCGGGCCTGTTCCTGAATGTCGCCCGTGAAGTGGCCGCGCAGTACCCGGACATCGAATTCCAGGAAATGATCGTCGACAACTGCTGCATGCAGCTGGTGATGCGTCCGGAACAGTTCGACGTGATCGTCACCACCAACCTGTTCGGCGACATCATCTCCGACCTGTGCGCCGGCCTCGTCGGCGGCCTGGGCCTGGCCCCGGGTGCCAACATCGGCAAGGACGCGGCGATCTTCGAAGCCGTGCACGGCACCGCGCCGGACATCGCTGGCCAGGGCAAGGCCAATCCGTGTGCGCTGCTGCTGGCAGCCGCGCAGATGCTGGACCACGTCGGCCAGCCGGAAAACGCCGCGCGCCTGCGCAAGGCCATTGTGGCGACCATGGAAGCCAAGGACTCGCTGACCGGCGACCTGGGCGGCACCGGCACCACCATGAGCTTCGCCAAGGCCATTGCCAGCCGCCTGTAAGCGGCCGGTCGGCCTCGGTTGGATCCCCCAGCGGGGCGCCTTCGGGCGCCCCGTTGCGTTTTCCGGTAGATCCACGCCATGCGTGGATGACGGAATGATCGGTTGTGCGGTTTTCGCACAGATCATGTGCCCCCGCACGGCTGGTTCGTGCGCCAATCGCTCCGCATCCTGTGCCCCACACCCGCCGCACAGGAGCCCTCCCATGAACCTCACCGCCTTCGGCCTGGCCAGCCTGATCGGCATGGCCGCCACCGCCCCGGTCGCTGCCGCCGAACCGTCCCATCCCACCATCCGCCACATGGCCGGCGCGCCGGTCGCGGCCTCGCTGGATGCAGCGAAGACCGCCGTGCTGGTGATCGACTTCCAGAACGAATACTTCGATGCCAGCGCCGCGCCCGGCTTTGCTGGTGGCCGCATGGTCATTCCCGATGGCGTGGCCGCACTGCGCCAGGCGAGGCGGGTGGTCGAGTTCGCCGATACTCACGGCATCCGCGTGATCCACGTGCAGCATGTGTTGCCGGCCGGTGCACCGCTGTTCGCGCAGGGCAGCGTCAATGCCGCCTTCCATCGCGACCTGCAGCCGCGCAAGGGTGAGATCGTGGTGCAGAAGGACAATGTCAGCGTGTTCGCTGGCAACTCGGCCGCGATGCTCGACACGGTGCTGAAGGATGCCGGCATCGACACCCTGATCGTCACCGGCCTGCAGACCCATGCCTGTGTGGCCGGTGCTGCGCGCGACGCGGCGGCGGCACCGCGCGGCTACCGGGTGATCGTATCGTCCGATGCCAGCGCCAGCCGCGACCTGGACCTGGCCAGTGGCCAGCGCATCGATCATCGCGCGCTGCATGACGCCTCGCTGGCGCAGATCGAAGACGCCTTCGGTGATGTCATGAACACCGACGCGATCCTGGCGCTGCCGGTGCGCAAGGCCGGCGACGGCGCTTGATAAGCTGGTGGGGCCCGCATGCCGTGGGCCCCGTCACCTGGAGTTGCTCGCCGATGGATCACTTCGCCGCCCTGCGTGCGCTGCGCGCCATCGTCGACGCAGGCAGCTTCACTGCTGCTGCCGAGCGCCTGGGGACCACCCACTCGGCGATGTCACGGCAACTGCGGCAGCTGGAAGAGCATCTGCAGGTGCGACTGCTCGATCGCAACAGCCGCCGGCTGTCACTGACCGAAGCCGGTCGCGACTACTACCGCGAGGCGGCAGCGCTGCTGGATCGCCTGCAGGAAGCGGATGATCGCGTGCGTGCCGGGCAAGCGCAGCCCGGTGGCATCGTACGCATCAGCGTGCCGCAGGTCGTGGCCAGCCAGGAGTTGCCGCATTGGCTGCCGTCGTTCCTGCAGCGCTACCCGCAGGTCTCGCTGGACCTGTCGGCCGATGATCAACTGGTCGACGTGGTGGGGGGCGGTTTCGACCTGGCTCTTCGCATCGCGCCCTCGTTGCCGGACAGCCAGCTGGTCGCGCGCGAACTGGCCAGGTGCCCGCGCATCCTGGTCGCTGCACCGCCCTATCTGGCGCATCATGGTCTGCCGCGTCAGGCATCGGATCTGGCGCAGCACACGCTGCTGGGCTTCAGTCCCACGCCGTCAATGCCGCCCTGGCAGTTGCAGGGGCCGCGCGGTGCCAGCGTGAGCATCGAGGCCGGGCAACGCCTGCGCGTGGATGCCACGCCCGCGCTGTATGCCGCGGCGTTGGCCGGAATGGGCATCAGCCTGTTCACCGCACTGACCGTACAGGAGGACCTGCGCGCCGGTCGTCTGATCCGCGTGTTGCCGGCCTGGCATGCCGGGCAGCGCCGCTACTTCGCGCTGTATCCGCATGCACGTGCGCTGGCGCCGAAAGTGCGTGCGCTGGTCGAGCACCTTGCGGCGCACTACGCTGCGCAGGTGGGCGCGGCAGGGTAGTCGCGCGGCTGCAACCGAGGTGGTGATGGAGTCGGTGTATCTGCTGGTCGCGCTGGGCGCGATCGTCGCCGGATTCGTGCAGGGCCTGTCCGGCTTCGCCTTTGGCATGGTGGCGATGTCGTTCTGGGCATGGGGACTGGAGCCGCGGCTAGCGGCGACGCTGTCGGTGTTTGGTGCGCTGGTCGGTCAGCTGGTGGCTGTGTTCACCGTGCGCCGTGGCTTCAACCTGCGCCTGTTGCTGCCCTTCGTCTTGGGCGGGCTGGCCGGCATTCCGCTGGGCGTGATGGTGCTGCCGCAGCTGGACATGGACTGGTTCAAGGCGCTGCTGGGCGGCTTCCTGGCGCTGTGGTGCCCGGTGATGCTGATGGCGCGCTCGTTGCCTCCGGTCCGCGTCGGCGGCCGTATCGGTGATGCGATTGCTGGCATGGCCGGTGGCGTGCTCAGTGGCATTGGCGGCTTTGCCGGGCCGGTGCCGACGTTGTGGAGCACCCTGCGAGGCTTCGGCAAGGACGAACAGCGCGCGGTCATCCAGAACTTCAACCTGGCGATGCTGGCGGTGACCATGGCCACCTATGTCGGCAGCGGCCTGGTCAGCCGGCAGATGCTGCCGTATTTCGCCATCGTGGCACCGGCCATACTGGTGCCGACCCTGCTGGGTGCAAGGGTCTACATCGGCATCAGCGAGGCGCGCTTCCGGCAGCTCGTGCTGGGCCTGCTGACCGCGTCAGGCATCGCGTTGCTGGCATCGTCGCTGCCGGTGCTGCTGGCGCGCTGAGGGAGGAACGACAAAGGGCGCCACGAAGGGCGCCCTTTGTCGTCTATTGCATGTTGCGGCTCAGCGCTGCTGGATTTTCGACAGCAGGCGCAGGAATTCAACGTACAGCCAGACCAGGGTCACCATCAGGCCGAATGCGCCATACCACTCCATGTACTTCGGTGCACGCTGGGCGACACCGGTCTCGATGAAGTCGAAGTCCAGCACCAGATTCAGCGCGGCCACGACCACCACGAACAGGCTGAAGGCGATGCCCAGCCAGCTGGAGTCATGGATCACCGGCACGTTGATGTTGAAGAAGCCGAGCACGAACGATGCCAGGTAGAGCAGGGCGATGCCGCCAGTGGCCGCGACCACGCCCATCTTGAAGTTCTCGGTGGCCTTGATCAGGCCGCTGCGGTACGCGAACAGCAGCGCGAACAGAGTGCCGAAGGTCAGCAGCACGGCCTGGAACACGATGCCCGGGAACTTGGCGTTGAACACGGCCGAGATGGCGCCGAGGAACAGGCCTTCCACCAGCGCGTACATCGGCGCGGTGACCGGCGACCATTCCTTCTTGAAGACGGTGATCAGCGCCAGCACCAGGCCGCCGATGGCGCCGCCCATGGCATACAGCCTGGCACCGGGCAAAACCTGACCGTAGTCGTCGATGGTCTGGTTCCAGGCGAAAGCGGCCGTCAGCACGGTCAACAGCAGCAGGAAACCGGTCTTGTTGACGGTGCCGTTGAGGGTCATTGCCTGGTCGGGGCTGGTCACCACCGAGCCGCTGGCGAGGTCGAGGAAGGTGGACTCGGAAAGAGCCGGGTTGCCGCTGCGCATGCGCGTTCTCCGTGCGAATGAGGGTCTGGACGGCCATCCGGCCGATGGGCGTGAGCATAGCCGATGACTGCTTTCGGCGTTGTGGCAGGCGCCGGATCTGCACATCCTGCGTTGACAGTTCCCAATGCGCTTGGCGACAATGACCAGCTCCCCGGGCATGGCCCGAGGGGATTGCAAGACCGGGGTATAGCGCAGTCTGGTAGCGCGCCTGCTTTGGGAGCAGGATGTCGGGGGTTCGAATCCCTCTACCCCGACCAATCCCACATCACGTCGGATTGGACACCGTTCCGGTTCGGGCGCCCGTAGCTCAACTGGATAGAGCACCGGCCTTCTAAGCCGGCGGTTACAGGTTCGATTCCTGTCGGGCGCGCCATTGGAATCAATGGTTTATGAACTCACGCCCGCGAACATCGGTTCCCATTCGATGGCTGGGCAATCCTGGGTGGCGAGCATCCCACCTTCCTCTTTTCCGATGAAAGATGCCCTTTGCCTGGGGGGCAGTCGCACGGCGTGATGCCAGGCGGGTTGCGGTGAACCTGCGTCTGGCGATGATCGGCTCACTCCGCAGGTGCTTGAGCAGCGCCGCCTGGGTTGGGGCAATGTGCCCGGCAACGAAAAAAAGCCAGCGCTATGCGCTGGCCTTTCCCAAGTCGCGATGGTCGCGATGGACGCACTCTGGTCGAGTGCGCCCTGGATGGATCACATCTGTTCCAGTTCGCCCACCCGGACCTTGCCGCCACCGCAGTTGCCGTGGCAGCCGCCGCTGATCGGGCCGCTGCCACCGCCGCCGCCGCCACCACCACCGCCGCCACCACCACCGCCCCGGGAGTTGGGCGGGAGGACGGTCGAAATCACTTCGCCGGAGTCGAAACCTGCACCTCGCCACGTGTAGTTGACGCAGGAAATACCGTTGCAGACGGTCAGGACATCGCCGGTCTGGACTCGCGTCTGGGCTGTCCAGACGGTGGTCCGGCCGTCATTGAGCTTCTGGACCTCTTGGGAAAGCTGCTGGTTGGTCACCGGATCGGGATACGGGGTTGTCAGCGTGCATCCGGCGGTGCAGTTGATGACGCCAGGAAGCTTTTTCGCTTGAAGGCTCCCGGCTGCCATGAACAGCAGCACGCCTGCAATGGCGGGAATGGAGTTTCTACCAAGCGAAGGGATAATCCCAATCAGTCTAGCTTTCACAATAGGTCCTTATCGTGGGATGCAACAGTTCTTGAAGATTTCGTTCGATGAAATGCGGGCTTTCTCTTTCTCTTGGCTGCTCAGGTTTTTCTCATGGTTGGCAATGTCAGTGGTGGTGGCAAAACGTGGGTCCAGCCGGTTGAGGACGCGGGTGTACGCCAGGGCGGCAACGGGATCCGCAGGAACGATGCCGCCATACGTGTAGGCCATCGCCATGTCGCTGATGACATTGACGTTCCCTTGTGATTCCAGTTCGCGCAGATATCCGGTGGCGGTGTCCTTCCACGCCTCGAGCGCCGCGGGATCACGGATTGCGTCATCAAGCGAACCGATGACTTTCTCCGGCGATCGCGAGTAAGCGCGCATCGCTTCCTGCGAGCCCATGGCGGCGGCCTTCGAAAGCCAATCGGCGTGATAGATGTCCTGATCCAGAGCCAGCGACTCGCACTCTTTGAGGATTCGTTCCGATCGCTCCAGGAACCAGTTGCCGGACCCGACCGTGGTGGCTGAATCCGCCAGCTTGTCAGCGCGATCCGAGATGAAGGTCTGGCACTGCTCGATGGTTCGATAGATTTCGTAGGTTGCCGTGGCATCTCCGGATTCGGAGCGCAGCATCAGTTGCTTGACGTGGGCGAGCGCGTCACCGGGAGGCCGGAACTCATTGCCTCTTACGATCTCGTAGGCTTTGGGGCCCACTGCCTTGTACGAGCCCGGCGGGATCTTGTTGTCCCGCTCCAGCCTCTGCGCGGCCGCCGCACCTGACGCCGGAAGCTGCCTTCCCTGGTCGGGCCTTTCATCAAGGCTGCCACTGTTCCCGGATTCCTCTGCCGTGGCATCGGCAGCTGGCTGCTGCCGGTAGCCGTACATTGCAACGGCTGCCACTGCCAGCACCGCTGCCAGCGTGACGAATCCGATTAGCCGCTTGCTCATCTATTGATCTCACCTTCATTGCAGGAACCGGCATGGTTGCAAACGTGCGCCTCGCGTTCCATGTCCTGCAGCTAACGTTGTATGAATGGATCTCCCCCATTCCCGTTTGAGATTCATTCACGATTCGTTCACCAATCGTTCACGCCGTCGGGAGTGCGTCCGACCATGGCGAGCTGTTTGCCTGCGCCTGACCTTCGGCGCAGGCGGCACGCACCTTCTGGCGCTCGGCATGAGATGCAGTTTGGAAAGGCGCGGGAGAGGTAGAGCAGGTGCTGGCCGAAGTGCATCGTCTGCGCAGTTGCCAACGGCGGCTTGCCCTGTACTGCGGCGGTGTCACCTCGCTGGCGTTGACTGGCCTGCTGACGGGGGCGACGGACCAACGCAGTGCGTCGATCGACGTGATCGAAACGATGTTGCCGATGGACAGCGGCGGCCGATGTTCTCGGCCGAAGATGAGCGCTTGCACGCGCAGGTGTGCAAGCCATTACCCGTCGTGTGTTTCCTGGCAGGACGCAGTCGCACAATGCGATGTTTCAGCTGCTCGACGGAGCGGGCCAGCCGCGCCAGCAGTTGCAGGTCACGCCGAAGGGGGAGGCCACGCTGTCATTCCTGGACGAGCATGGGGACGCCGTGCGTGTGATCTCGGCGGAGCAGCTCTGATCTCCTGTTCCGGCCCCTGCACATCAATGTGAAGAAGTGCTTGCAATTCCTTCGCGACTCCCGGAAAATGCCGGACTCGCTTCGGGGGACGGACTTCTGGTTCCGCCCGGTAGCAAAGCATCAAGTTCCAACGTCAGCCTCATCGGCGGTGGAGCGAAAGTTTCAGTGGTGGCTGTAGCTCAGTTGGTTAGAGTACCGGATTGTGATTCCGGTGGTCGGGGGTTCGAATCCCCTCAGCCACCCCACTGATTCAACCGCATCGGCGCAGCCGAAACGGTATTGCAATAAACAGAAAGCACGCTACAATGTGCGTCTGAGTTTCACGGGCCGTTAGCTCAGTTGGTAGAGCAGTTGACTCTTAATCAATAGGTCCAAGGTTCGAATCCTTGACGGCCCACCAAGACAGAAGCCACCTGGTACCCCAGGTGGCTTTTTTCTTTAGGTGTGACTCCCATCGTTTCGATGGGGCACGCGTTGCAGAACCCGCTCGGCGCGGATCTGCAGCAGCAGCGGGACCGCAGTGCTGGTTTCAACCACGTTGAAAAAAGTGCTTGCACCCACCGAGCGGATCGGGTCATAATTCGCGCCCCGATTTCGGGCTGTTAGCTCAGTTGGTAGAGCAGTTGACTCTTAATCAATAGGTCCAAGGTTCGAATCCTTGACAGCCCACCAGACGAAAGCCACTTGGTTCGCCAAGTGGCTTTTTTCTTGCCTGTTCGTGGCGTCTGCAGATACCAGCGGTGCTGGCTGGAGTGGAGCCCCCTTGAGTCAAGGGGGCGCGGCGAAGCCGCGGGGATGTGGGGGCTGGTGAAGTGGGGCCCGCACTTTGCCATGCAAAGCGTGGGGCTGCGGCGCGAATGCGCAGCAGCTTCCCCTTGGTTCGCCAAGTGGCTTTTTTCTTGCCTGTTCGCCGGGTGGCGTTTCATCCGCGCATGGCGTGGATCTACTGAAGCGATGCTGAAATCAGGGGCATACGCGTCATCAGTGTTTTCAATGCTGTGCGCTGCTTCTCACCGCGCTGCGCCCTTCATCGCACCCAATGGATCTTCCGCGCCGAGAGCGCATGCATGTACGAAGGAAGATCCTGATGGCCGATATGAAACGACTGCGCCGGGGGCTGTGGGTTTCATTTGCGTTGCTGGTGTTGGTGGCCTGCGCGCCGGAACGTGATCCGGCGCAGACCATGGAGCGCGATGCAGGTACAGGGGCGGTTCCGGCGCGCCCGGTCGGTGACACCATGCAGATGCAGCCGGCGCAGCCGGTGGAGGGTGAGGCTGCGCCGGAGGCGATGGGGCTGCGTCGCACCGACAAGGGTGGCGTGGACATCCGCAAGGTGGATGTGGCGGCCGGGCAGGGCGCTGACGCACCTGCGTCCCCTGCCGAGGCGAAGCACTGAGTCGCCGCCGTCCCGAACGGTCGCACGACCTTCGGGGCGGCCTTTGGCGCGGGCAATGAGCACAGGGCTGTCATGTTCAGTTTTGTGCAGGCCTTCCGATTCCCGCCGTCGCCTGCGACAATGAATGCCTGAGCCGGCCACGCGAAAGTGGCGGAATTGGTAGACGCCCTGGATTTAGGTTCCAGTGCCGCAAGGCGTGGGGGTTCGAGTCCCCCCTTTCGCACCAGTGCCGGCCTGTCCCCGCCCTGATCGGGCCATCTGCGCCCCCCTTGACCGGCATGCGCTGGCAGTGCAGGCCGAATTGGGCGAAACTAAAGGGCTGCGGCAAGCAGGCGCGTCCCAGACGTCGTGTCCTTACAACCGTTTCATCCCAATCATCGAGCCGGGGGCGTGGGCCACCGGTGGCAGGAGTCAACATGCAAGCTTCGATCGAATCCACCGGCAACCTGGAACGCCGCCTGAGCTTCTCGCTGCCGGAAGAGCGTCTGCAGAGCCACATCGTCGGCCGCCTGGGCGAAATCGCCCGTACCACCCGCATCAAGGGTTTCCGTCCGGGCAAGGTGCCGGCCAAGGTGATCGAGCAGCGCTTCGGCGCGCAGGTCCGTGGTGAGGCGCTGGACGGCCTGCTGCGCGAAACCTTCGACGCGGCCGTGCGCGAGCACGACCTGCGCATCGTCGGCAGCCCGCGCATCGACAAGGGCGACGAGGGTGAGTTCTCCTTCGTGGCCACCGTGGAAGTGGTGCCGGACTTCGGCGACATCGACGTCAGCAAGCTGACCGTCGTGCGCCATACCGCCGAGATCACCGACGCCGACATCGACCAGATGATCGAGAACCTGCAGAACCAGCGTCGTACCTGGGCCCCGGTCAGCCGTGGCGCGCAGGACGGTGACCTGGTCGCGGTGGAAACCTGGTCGCAGGCCGGCGAAGAGCGCCTGCCGGCCGAAGGCACCGAGAAGGGTTCGATCGTGCTCGGCCAGGGCATGATGTTCGAGACCATCGAAAAGGGCCTGGTCGGCCTGGCCAAGGGTGAAGAGAAGACCCTGGACGTCGAGTTCCCGGCTGACTGGCGCGTGCCGGTGCTGGCCGGCAAGACCGTGCAGGTCACCGTCAAGGTTGCCGAAGTCTCCGAGCCGGTCGTGCCGGCGGTCGACGAAGCCTTCATCAAGAGCTTCGGCGTGAAGGGCGGCGACGTGGAGCAGTTCCGCAGCGACATCCGCGCCAACCTGGAGCGCGAGCTGAAGGGTGCCCTGATGAACCGCCTGCGCCGCGAGGTCGGCGAGCAGCTGATCGCCGCCTATTCCTCGGTGGAAATGCCGCCGCGCCTGGTCGAGAACGAAGCCCGCGCCATGCTGGCCCAGCAGGTCGAGCAGATCCGCCGCAACGGCCAGAACGTTGGCGAGATCCCGGCCGATGCCCACGAAGGCTTCAAGGAAGCGGCCGCCAAGCGCGTGCTGGTCGGCCTGCTGGTCGGTGAAGTGGCCCGCATCAACGACCTGCGCCTGGAAGCCAAGCGCCTGAACGAAACGATGCGTCTGATCGCTTCGACCTACGAAGAGCCGGAGCAGGTCATTGAGATGTACCGCAATGACCCCCAGCTGATGTCTGGCCTGCAGAACCGTGTGATGGAAGAGCAGGTGATCGACTGGATCGCCGAGCGTGCCCAGCACACCGAAGAGAAGCTGTCGTTCCAGGACGCGATCCGCCAGTAAGCCCGGGCGGATCACCGGATGCCCCGCGCCTTTGCCGGCGCGGGGTTGTTGCCCCCCCAAGATAGGTACCTCACGTAATGGACAACCGAACCAAAGCCCTGAACCTGGTTCCGATGGTGGTCGAGCAGACCAGCCGCGGCGAGCGTGCCTACGACATCTATTCGCGCCTGTTGAAGGAGCGCCTGATCTTCCTCGTGGGCCCGATCGACGATCACATGGCCAACGTGGTGGTGGCGCAGTTGCTGTTCCTGGAATCGGAGAACCCGGAAAAGGACATCAACATCTACATCAACTCGCCGGGTGGCGTGGTCACCGCCGGCATGGCGATCTACGACACCATGCAGTACATCAAGCCGAATGTGAGCACCACCTGCATCGGCCAGGCTGCCTCGATGGGCGCCCTGCTGCTGGCCGCGGGCGAAGCCGGCAAGCGCTATGCGCTGCCGAACTCGCGTGTGATGATCCACCAGCCGCTGGGCGGCTACCAGGGCCAGGCCACGGACATCGACATCCACGCACGTGAGATCCTCACCCTGCGTTCGCGCCTGAACGAGGTGCTGGCCAAGCACACCGGCCAGTCGCTGGAGACGATCGCGCGTGACACCGAGCGCGACAACTTCAAGAGCGCCTTCGAGGCGCAGGCCTACGGTCTGGTCGACCAGGTCCTGGAGCGTCGTCCGGATGAGTCGATCCAGGCCGGCTGACCGGCCTTCACGGGGCCATGGAGGCCCCGTTCCTGCAGGGTCGGGCGGGACTGGTGTCCCCTCGGCCCTGTGCTATTCTCGAATCGAACCCCCGTTCAGCGGGTGGGGTAACTGGGTAAGCGAAGCATGAGCGAAGACCGCCAAGGTCGTTCCACGGACACCGGCAAGATCCTCTACTGCTCTTTCTGCGGCAAGAGCCAGCATGAAGTGCGCAAGCTGATTGCGGGTCCGAGCGTGTTCATCTGTGATGAATGCGTGGAGCTGTGCAACGACATCATCCGCGAGGAACTTGAGGAAAAGGCGCAGTCGGCGCGCAGTTCGCTGCCGAAGCCGCGCGAGATCCTCGAGGTGCTCGACCAGTACGTGATCGGCCAGAACCGCGCCAAGCGCACCCTGGCCGTGGCCGTGTACAACCACTACAAGCGCATCGAGAGCCGGCAGAAGAACGACGACGTCGAACTGGCGAAGTCGAACATCCTGCTGGTCGGCCCGACCGGTTCGGGCAAGACGCTGCTGGCCGAGACCCTGGCCCGCCTGCTCAACGTGCCGTTCACCATGGCCGACGCCACCACGCTGACCGAAGCCGGTTACGTGGGCGAGGACGTGGAGAACATCATCCAGAAGCTGCTGCAGAAGTGCGACTACGACGTCGAGAAGGCGCAGCAGGGCATCGTCTACATCGATGAAATCGACAAGATCTCGCGCAAGAGCGAGAACCCGTCGATCACCCGCGATGTGTCCGGCGAAGGCGTGCAGCAGGCCCTGCTGAAGCTGATCGAAGGTACCGTGGCCAGCGTTCCGCCGCAGGGCGGCCGCAAGCATCCGCAGCAGGAATTCCTGCAGGTGGACACCAAGAACATCCTGTTCATCTGCGGCGGCGCGTTCGCCGGGCTGGACAAGGTGATCCAGGCCCGTTCCACCGACGTCGGCAGCATCGGCTTCGGCGCCAAGGTGAAGAGCAGCGAGCGCAAGCAGGAAGTGGGCAAGGTGCTGGCCGAAGTCGAGCCGGAAGACCTGATCAAGTTCGGCCTGATCCCCGAGTTCGTCGGCCGCCTGCCGGTGGTGGCGACCCTGGAGGAGCTGGACGAGCCGGCCCTGATCAGGATCCTGACCGAGCCTAAGAACGCCATCACCAAGCAGTTCAAGAAGCTGTTCGAGATGGAGAACGTCGAACTGGAGTTCCGTCCGGACGCGTTGTCGGCCATCGCCCGCAAGGCGCTCAAGCGCAAGACCGGCGCCCGTGGCCTGCGCACCATCGTCGAATCGGTCCTGCTGGACACCATGTACGACCTGCCGTCGCAGGAAAACGTCAGCAAGGTGGTGGTGGACGAATCGGTGATCGAGCACAAGTCCGAGCCGTACCTGATCTACCAGACCCCGGCGGCCCCTGAACAGAAGGCCGCAGGCGCTGAGTGATCCTTCCAGGTTGTTGATTGGAAAGGATTTTCAAGGAATGCCTTGCATCTGAAAGCCGATGGCCCCATAACGGGGCCATCGGCTTTTTTTGTCTCCGGAAGATGCCCTCCCGGAGGCGGTTTTCCCCTTCCCTGGAGCCCCCATGGCCCGTTCCCCAAGTGAAACCCTCGACCTGCCGGTCCTGCCGCTGCGCGACGTAGTGGTGTTCCCGCACATGGTCATCCCGCTGTTCGTCGGCCGTGACAAGTCCATGCACGCGCTCGAACAGGCAATGGAGGCGGACAAGCGCATCCTGCTGCTGGCGCAGAAGTCGGCCGAGACCGATGACCCGCATGCGGCCGATCTCTACCAGGTCGGTACGCTGGCGCAGGTGCTGCAACTGCTGAAGCTGCCCGACGGCACCATCAAGGTGCTGGTCGAAGGCCTGTCGCGCGTGCAGGTCACCCACGTCGACGAGCGCAACGGCTCGCTGCATGGGCAGGCGGTGGAAATCGACGCCACCGACGAGCGCGAAGCGCGCGAGGTCGAGGCGATCGCCCGCTCGCTGATGTCGCTGTTCGAGCAGTACGTCAAGACCAACCGCAAGCTGCCGCCGGAACTGCTGCAGACGCTGTCGGGCATCGATGAGCCGGCGCGCCTGGCCGACACCATCGCCGCGCACATCAGCGTGCGCCTGGCCGACAAGCAGCGCCTGCTGGAAACGCTGGCCGTCGGCGATCGCCTGGAGATGCTGGTCGGCCTGGTCGATGGCGAGATCGACGTGCAGCAGATGGAAAAGCGCATCCGCGGCCGCGTGAAGTCGCAGATGGAGAAGAGCCAGCGCGAGTACTACCTCAACGAACAGATGAAGGCCATCCAGAAGGAACTGGGTGACCTGGACGACGCGCCGGGCGAGCTGGAAGAGCTGGCCCGCAAGATCGCCGAAGCCGGCATGCCGAAGGCCGTTGAAGCCAAGGCGCGCAACGAACTGAACAAGCTCAAGCAGATGTCGCCGATGTCGGCCGAAGCCGCGGTCGTGCGCAACTACCTGGAGTGGCTGCTGGGCGTGCCGTGGAAGAAGCGCAGCAAGGTGCGCAAGGACCTGAAGGTGGCGCAGGACACCCTCGATGCCGATCACTACGGCCTGGAGAAGGTCAAGGAGCGCATCCTTGAGTACCTGGCGGTGCAGTCGCGCGTGAAGCAGATGAAGGGCCCGATCCTGTGCCTGGTCGGGCCGCCGGGCGTGGGCAAGACCTCGCTGGGCCAGTCCATCGCCAAGGCCACCAACCGCAAGTTCGTGCGCATGTCGCTGGGCGGCGTGCGTGACGAGGCCGAGATCCGTGGCCACCGTCGTACCTACGTCGGTTCGATGCCGGGCCGCATCGTGCAGAACCTCAACAAGGTCGGCAGCAAGAACCCGTTGTTCGTGCTCGACGAGATCGACAAGATGTCGATGGACTTCCGTGGCGATCCGTCTTCGGCGCTGCTGGAAGTGCTCGACCCGGAGCAGAACAACGCGTTCAACGACCACTATCTGGAAGTGGACCTGGACCTGTCCGAAGTGATGTTCGTGGCCACCTCGAACTCGCTCAATATTCCGGGCCCGTTGCTGGACCGCATGGAAGTGATCCGCATCCCCGGCTACACCGAGGATGAGAAGCTCAACATCGCCACCCGCTACCTGGTGCCCAAGCAGATCAAGGCCAACGGCCTGCAGCCGGAAGAGCTGGAGATCGGCAGTGATGCCATCCAGGACATCGTGCGCTACTACACGCGCGAATCGGGCGTGCGCAACCTGGAACGCGAGATCGCCAAGATCTGCCGAAAGGTAGTGAAGGAGATAGCACTGGCCGGCCCGCAGCCGGCGGCGAAGGCGAAGAAGGGTGCGAAGAAGTCCAAGGCGCTGGTGAGCGTGTCCAGCAAGAACCTGGACAAGTACCTGGGCGTGCGTCGCTTCGACTTCGGCCGTGCCGAGGAAGAAAACGAGATCGGCCTGGTTACCGGCCTGGCGTGGACCGAAGTCGGTGGCGATCTGCTGCAGATCGAATCGACGCTGGTGCCGGGCAAGGGCCAGCTGATCCTGACCGGCCAGCTTGGCAACGTGATGAAGGAATCGGCGTCGGCGGCGTTGTCGGTGGTGCGTTCGCGCGCGGTCGGCTTCGGCATCGACAGCGACTTCCTGCAGAAGCACGACGTGCACCTGCACGTGCCCGATGGCGCCACGCCGAAGGACGGCCCGAGCGCCGGCGCGGCGATGGTCACCTCGCTGGTGTCGATGCTGACCAAGGTGCCGGTGCGTGCCGACGTGGCGATGACCGGCGAGATCACCCTGCGGGGTCGCGTCACTGCCATCGGTGGCTTGAAGGAGAAGCTGCTGGCCGCACTGCGTGGCGGCATCCGCACGGTCATCATCCCGGAAGAGAACCGCAAGGACCTTGCAGACATTCCGGCCAACGTCACCCGCGATCTGGAGATCGTGCCGGTGAAGTACATCGAAGAAGTCCTGGACCTGGCGCTGGAGCGTCCGCTGGCACCGAAGAAGGCGCGCAAGAGTGCGCAACGTGTCACGGTGCGCAGCAAGGCCAAACCGAGTGGAAGCGCGCGCGTCAAGCATTGACGCGCGCTGTCCAATGGCCCGAAACCCGCGTCGTTGCTGGCTTTCCAGCTTGCGTGGGGGTAGGGCCACTGGTATAAAAGCAGCACTCGCGAATGAGTGATCGCTGTCAGCGATGACTGAATCGGCGAACCGTTTCCACATGGCGGCCGCATGCAGAAGGCATGCGGTTGCTTCCCTGTCGAATAAGCGGAACCCACCGCCAAAGGAGTTGTAGAGAATGAACAAGACCGAATTGATCGATGCCGTTGCTGAAGCTGCCGACCTGACCAAGGCCGAGTCCAGCCGCGCTGTCGATGCCGTCGTTGCTGCCGTCACCAAGGCGCTGAAGGACGGCGATGCGGTCACCCTGGTTGGCTTCGGTACCTTCCAGGTCCGCGACCGTGCTGCCCGCACCGGCCGCAACCCGAAGACCGGCGACACCATCAAGATCGCTGCTTCGAAGAATCCGTCGTTCAAGGCTGGTAAGGCCCTGAAGGATGCTGTAAACTAAGCGGCTCGCTGGGGTGCTTAGCTCAGCGGTAGAGCGTCTCCTTTACACGGAGAGGGTCGGGGGTTCGAAACCCTCAGCACCCACCACAGCACCGCGGTAAAAGTTTGAGTGTGGAGCGGTAGTTCAGCTGGTTAGAATGCTGGCCTGTCACGCCGGAGGTCGCGGGTTCGAGTCCCGTCCGCTCCGCCATTCAACGAGGCCTCCGGCCAAAAGCTGGAGGCTTTGTTTTCTCCCCGGTCCAGGCCAGTGGGAAAACAAAAAAGCAACAATGCGGAGCGGTAGTTCAGCTGGTTAGAATGCTGGCCTGTCACGCCGGAGGTCGCGGGTTCGAGTCCCGTCCGCTCCGCCACTACATCGAGGCCCCCGGCCTGAAGCCGGGGGCCTTGTCTTCTCACCGACAGGTTCGGGAAGAAGGCGAAAAGGTTTTTGCAAGAACGGAGCGGTAGTTCAGCTGGTTAGAATGCTGGCCTGTCACGCCGGAGGTCGCGGGTTCGAGTCCCGTCCGCTCCGCCATTGCAGAATTCTTAAGTCCCTGTGAAAAAACTTTGAAAAAAGTGTTCATCGGGCTGGGTTTCCAGGGAGTCTTCGGATATACTGGGCGCCTGCAAAGTTTCAGCGCGGAGCGGTAGTTCAGCTGGTTAGAATGCTGGCCTGTCACGCCGGAGGTCGCGGGTTCGAGTCCCGTCCGCTCCGCCAACTTTAAAAGCCCTCGGCGCAAGCCGGGGGCTTTTTCTTTGGGCCGTGCCGCAGGCCTGCCGATGTGCTGATGGTGCAGGTCCACGAAGATCGGCGCAGGCCGCGCCGGCGCTGCTTTTGGTCCCTGCGGCGAAGCGGGTTACACTGCCGGGCTCGCCAATCAGGCCTTGTGATTCTCACCATGCTGCAGAAACTCCGCGACAAGACCTCAGGCTGGATCGTCACCGTGATCCTGGGGCTGCTGATGATTCCGTTCCTGTTCGTGATCGACAACAGCTACCTCGGTGGCGTTGGCGCACAGAACGTGGCCAAGGTTTCCGCGCCGCCGACCTGGTGGCGTTCGGCGCCGTCGTGGTGGCCGGTGCGCATGCTGTGGCAGCACCACGAGATCAGTGCGCAGGATTTCCGCACCCGCTTCGAGCAGGAGCGCATGCGCGAGCGCCAGCAGCAGGGTGAGAACTTCGACCCGCGCGCGTTCGAAAGCACTGAAAACAAGATGGCCGTGCTCGATCAGCTGATCGACGAGCAGGTCGTGCGCCTGGTGGGCGAGCAGGCCGGTGTCGTGGTGGGCGACGGTGCGGTGCGCGAGTACATCGCCACCATCCCGGCCTTCCTCGATTCGAACGGCAAGTTCAACGAGAACAACTATCGCCTGGCCCTGGCCGGTGGCAATCCGCCGCGTACGCCCACGCAGTTCCAGGAGCTGGTGCGCGAGAGCCTGCAGCAGTCGGTGATTCCGTCGGGCCTGCAGAATTCGGGCTTCGTCACCCAGGCCGAGACCGAGCGCCTGCTGAAGCTGCTGGGTGAAACCCGCGACGTCGAGCTGGCCGCGCTGCCGGAAGTACCGGCCGATACCGCGCCGGTCACCGACGAACAGATCAAGCAGTGGTATGACAGCCACGGCAAGGATTTCCGCCAGGCCGAAAGCGTGTCGCTGGAATACGTCGAGATCAACGGCGCGAACCTGCCGGCACCGACCGCGGCCGACGAAGCGACCCTTCGCAAGCGCTATGAAGACGAGAAGGCGAAGTTCACCTCGCCGGAACAGCGCCAGGCCGCGCACATCCTGATCACCGGTGACGGCGCCGAAGCCAAGGCGAACAAGATCGCTGCCGAAGCCAAGGCGGCCGGTGCCGACTTCGCTGCACTGGCCAAGGCCAATTCGGAAGACCCGGGTTCAAAGGACCAGGGCGGTGACCTGGGTTGGGTCGAGCGCGGTGCGATGGTCAAGCCGTTCGAAGATGCACTGTTCGCTGCCAAGGCGGGTGACGTGATCGGTCCGGTCAAGACCGACTTCGGCTACCACATCATCAAGGTCGCCGCGGTGCGCGGTGGCGAAGGCAAGTCCTTCGAGGAAGTGCGTGACACGCTGGCTGCCGAGCAGTTGAAGGCCGACGGCGAGCGCGGCTTCAACGAACTGGCCGGCAAGCTGGTCGACGCCATCAACAAGAGCCCGAGCGATCTGGCTGCTGCGGCCAAGGAAGTGAACCTGCCGCTGCAGACCCTGGGCCCGATCACCCGTGCCACTGCCAGTGGCATCGCCGCTGACCCGGCCGTGCTGCGTGCCGCGTTCTCCGACGTGCTGGTGCAGGACGGGACCGCCAGCGACCCGATCGCCCTGGGCGGCGCGACCAACCACAGTGTGGTCATCCGCGTGGCCGCGCACACTCCGGAACAGGCCATGCCGCTGGACAAGGCGCGCGAACAGGTGATCGCCGCAATCCGCGCCGACCGCCAGCGCCAGGCCAGCGACAAGGCCGCCGACGCCGTGCTGGCCAAGCTGAAGGCCGGTGCCACCCTGCAGTCGCTGGCTGCCAGCGAGAAGCTGCAGCTGAGCCCGATGCCAGGCCTGCCGCGCAGCCAGCCGGTGCCGACTCCGGAAATCAACCGCGCGATCTTCAGCGCGCCGGTGCCGGCCGAGGGCAAGCCGAGCTATGGCAAGGTGGATGTCAACGGCCACGCGCTGCTGTTCGCGGTGAACAAGGTCAACCCGGGCGACATCAAGGAAGTGACTGCCGAGCAGCAGAAGCAGCTCAAGGACCAGCTCAGCCAGATCGATGGCATGGCCGCAGCCAAGGCCTACGTCGAGGCGATGCGCAAGAAGTTCGTGATCCAGACCACCGAAGAGAACCTGTAAGCCTCGCGGCGGGCAGGACGAGAAAGGCCCGGCAATGCCGGGCCTTTTTTATTGGGAGCGATGCTGGAAATTGAACTGTAGAGCCGAGCCCATGCTCGGCCTGTCATGAACCCCGGGAGGGCGCGAACATGAAAAAGCCGAGCATGGGCTCGGCTCTACAGGAAGCAGGGCAGGGCGCGGCCGGAACCGCGCCTGCTTCAATCCTCGACGCGCAGTACCGCGCCCGGCTTCAGCACGCTGCTGCCGCTCAGGCCGTTCAGTGACAGCAGCGCCTTCACCGGCATGCCGTAGCGACGGGCGATGGTCCATGCCGACTCGCCATCACGCACGGTGTGGCGGCGGCTGCGCGGGCGGTCGGCGATCGCGGCGACGGTCTTGGCCACCTGCGGCGTCGGCGTGGTCGTTGCAACCGGTGCGGTGCTGGCCACCAGTGTGGTCGCGGTTTCCGTCACAGTCGCATTGGCAGCCGAGACCGGGGCCAGCACCCGGGTGGTTCCAGAGGCGCGGTTGCCGGCGGCCAGGGCCGGGTTGAGGCGGGCGATCCTGGCAGGGTCCAGCGCGCGCTGTGCGGCCCACTGCTGGACGCTGGTGCCGGCCGGCAGGGTGTGGTCCTTCAGCACCGGCACGGTGCGGTCCAGCGAGGCCATCACGCCCGGCTGGTCTTCCACGTCTTCCAGCACGCAGGCCAGGGCATGCAGCTTCTCGACATAGGCATGGGTGACCGGCGACAGGCCCGGCAGGGCTGCCGGCTTGGCGTTCTGCGCGTTCATGCCAGCCTTGCGCATGGACTGCAGTACCCGGTACTCGCCGGCGTTGTAGGCCATGGTGGCCAGGCGCCAGTCGCCGCCGAACATGCCGTGCAGGGTCTTCAGGTAGCGCACCGCGGCCTGGGTGGAATCCACCGCCGACAGGCGGCCGTCATAGCCGTTGGCCATCGGCACGCGGTGGTTGCGCGCGGTGGTGGCGATGAACTGCCACAGGCCGGTCGGGCCGCTGCCGTTGCGGGCATTGGGCCGATAGCCGCTTTCCACGAACGGAATCAGCGCGAATTCGGTGGGCAGGTTGGCCTTGCGCAGCTCTTCGACCACATAGCCGAACAGCACCAGCGCATCGTCATCCTGGTTGGCCAGGCGCGAGGGGGCGTGGGCGAACTGCTTCTGCCAGCGCGGGCTGGTGGCCTCGGCATCGCAGCTGGGCTCGGCCAGGCCGTCGCGGAAGCTGGTGAAGATCTCCTGGCCGTTGCGCACCGAAGCGGCGGGCAGCGCTGAAGCGTCCAGCGGCAGGGCCGCGGCAGCGGTCAGGTTCTGGCTGATGCCGGCACCCAGCGACTGCGCGCCCGCGTTCCCGGCCAACCCCAGGGCAAGCCCCAGGGCCAGCGTCAGACTTCGGCGCATCATGCGCGGAAGCCGTCTTTCCAGTGCCGGAGACCGGCCATCACGTCGACGTCGTCCACGACGTCACGGCCCAGGTGTGCCGATACCGACGCACGGATCGGTGCAGCGTGCACACGCAGGAAGGGATTGCAGTCGAATTCGTCGGCCAGGGTTACCGGCAGGGTGGAACGGTCATCGCGGCGCATGGCCAAAGCCTCCTCTTGGCGCTGCCACAAGGCAGCGTTGGCGGGGTCGACATGCCGCGCGAAGACGGCATTTGACACGGTGTACTCATGAGCGCAACAAAGCAGCAGTTGCGCGGGCAGGGCACCCAGCTTGCGCATCGACGCCAGCAGCTGGGACGGCGTACCTTCGAACAGGCGTCCACAGCCCAGGCTGAACAACGAATCTCCGCTGAAAAGATGTTCAGCAGTGTGAAACGCGATGTGGCTGCGGGTATGCCCGGGCACGGATAGTACGTGGAACGTCCGGCCCAATGCCTGAACGCGTTCACCTTCACCGACCCGCTCGGTCGCCGTGGGAATGCGCTCCTCGGCCGGCGCGACGACCCGCACGCCGGGGAATCGCGCCTGCAATGCCGGCACGCCACCGATGTGATCGTCGTGGTGATGGGTGAGCAGGATCGTGTCCAAGCGCATGCCCTGATCGGCCAGCGCGAGCACGGGCGCGGCATCACCGGGGTCGACGACCACGGCAGCGCCCTCGTCGTCGATCAGCGTCCAGATGTAGTTATCCGCAAATGCGGGCAGGGCAGTCAGTCGCATAGAATTGGACCATGCCCGCGCTGCAGAGTACCCGTCAAGCGAGCCAGACCCCGTGGTTCGACAGTGAACCGGCGGAGGCCTTGCGCGTGCTGGAGCGACAGTTGCTGCTGCCGCAGCTGTCGGTGCTGCCGGCGCAGCCCTGGCTGTGGATCGCGCCGAGTGCGGCCTGGCTGGAGGATGCGCAGCTGGGTGGGCGCGGCCTGCGCCTGTATCGACAGGGGCCGGGCTATGCCGGCGACACCCGCTGCGCGCTGCCGTTGCCGCTGGCCAATGAAAGCGTCAATGCGATCGTGCTGCAGCATGTCACCGCGGCCGACGCTGATCGGCTGCTCGACGAGTGCGAGCGCGTGCTGATGCCGGGCGGCCACCTGTGGCTGAGCAGCCTCAATCCGTTCAGCCCGTACCGCACGCGCTGGCGCCAGCATGGGCTGGTGGTGCGCACGCCGCAGCGGATCCGCCTGCTGCTCGGCCGTCATGGGCTGGAGTGCGACGATATGCGTTACCTGGGCCCGCTCTGGCGCGGTGCGGGCAGCCGTCGTCCCGGAGGTTGGGCACCGCTGCGTGCGGCCTGCCTGTTCCATGCGGAAAAACGCACGCTGGCCCTGCCCGGGCCGAAACCGCTGCCGGTGCGCTGGCACGGCACCGTAGCTACCTGATTCTGGAGTTGTATTGAAAACCATCGAAATCCACACCGACGGTTCCTGCCTTGGCAATCCCGGCCCCGGCGGCTGGGCTGCGCTGCTGCGCTACAAGGGCCACGAGCGTGAGCTGAGCGGTGGCGAGGCGCACACCACCAACAACCGGATGGAGCTGATGGCGGCCATTTCCGGGCTGGAGTCGCTGACCGAGCCGTGCAGCATCGTGCTCTATACCGATTCGCAGTACGTGAGGCAGGGCCTGACCCAGTGGATGCCGGGCTGGATCCGCAAGAACTGGAAGACCGCCGGTGGCGATCCGGTGAAAAACCGCGAGCTGTGGGAGCGCCTGCAGGCGGCCACGCTGCGGCATCAGATCGACTGGCGGTGGGTGAAGGGGCACTCCGGCGACCCCGACAATGAGCGGGTGGATACCCTGGCCCGCAACGCGGCGATCCAGATCCGCGACGCCAGCCCGGTAAACTGAGCCCATGCGTCAGATCATCCTCGATACCGAAACTACCGGCCTGGAGTGGAAGAAGGGCAACCGCATTGTCGAAATCGGCTGCGTGGAGCTGTTCAAGCGCCGCCCGACCGGCAACAACTACCACCAGTACATCAAGCCGGACTGTGAGTTCGAACAGGGCGCGCAGGAAGTCACCGGCCTGACCCTGGAGTTCCTCGATGACAAGCCGGACTTCGCGCAGATCGCCGACGAGTTCCTGGCCTTCATCGATGGCGCCGAACTGATCATCCATAACGCCGCGTTCGACCTCGGCTTCCTCGACAACGAGCTGTCGCTGCTGGGGCCGCAGTACGGGAAGATCACCGACCGCTGCACCGTGATCGATACCCTGGTGATGGCGCGCGAGCGCTTCCCGGGCCAGCGCAATTCGCTGGATGCGCTGTGCAAGCGGCTGGGCGTGGACAACTCGCACCGTGCACTGCACGGCGGCCTGCTCGATGCGCAGATCCTGGGCGACGTCTACATCGCGCTGACCTCGGGCCAGGAGGAAATCGGCTTCGGCCTGGGCGATGACGATGGCGGTGGTGCCGGTGCGGCGCTGCAGGCCTTCGACACCAGCAAGCTGCTGCCGCGCCCGCGCGTGGTGGCCACGCCGTCGGAACTGGAAGCGCATGCCGCGCGACTGGAGCGGCTGCGCAAGAAGGCTGGCCACGCGCTGTGGGATGGCCCGAAGGTGGAAGAGCCCGCCAGCGCATAAACATCCACGCATGGCGTGGATCTACTGTAGAGCCGAGCCCATGCTCGGCTCATGCACCAGGTTCAGTGGCAGCGCACCAGGATGACGCTGATGTTGTCGCGGCCACCGCCGTCGAGCGCGGCCGCGACCAGCGTATCCACGCACTCCTGCGCGCTGGCATCGTCGAAGGCGAGGGTGCGGGCGATGCCGCGGTCGTCCACTTCCTCGGTCAGTCCGTCACTGCACAGCAGCAGCTGCATGCCCGGGCGCAGTTCACCGCTGGTGGTGGCCACGTTCAGATGCGCCGGATCGGTCACGCCCAGCGCCTGGGTGACCACGTTGCGATGCGGATGTGCGCGCGCCTGTTCGGCGGTCAGGTTGCCCTGCGCGACCAGTTCCTGCACCACGCTGTGGTCCTGGCTGAGCTGCGCAAGTTGGCCGTCGCGCCACAGGTAGGCGCGGCTGTCGCCGACCCATGCCACTTCATAGCGATTGCCCTGCACGCGCGCGGCAACCACGGTGGTGCCCATCGGCAGCGTGTCGTTGCGTCGGCGCGAGGCGCGGATGATCTCTTCGTCGGCGGTGCGGATGGCCTGCGCCAGCGGCGCGCCGCGGCGGATCTCGCGCACGATGGTCTCGCGTGCCAGCGCGCTTGCCACTTCGCCGCAGGCGGGTCCGCCCATGCCGTCGGCCACCAGCCACAAGGCCAGCTCGCTGTCACCGTAGTAGGTGTCCTCGTTGAGCTCGCGGCGCATGCCGGGGTGGGTGAGGTGTCCGAATTCGATCATGGGGGGCTGGGGCGGGGTGTTGCTGGGGAGACAGGCATCATCGGGTGACGGCACGCATCCGGCAAGGCATGCGCTCAGGAAATTTTCACTTCGTTGGCCGGAATGACTTGTCGTCGGCCTCACTTCCTCGTATGATGCGCGTCCCCGGTCCGCCGGGGACCACCCGGAGAGGTGGCAGAGTGGTTGAATGTACCTGACTCGAAATCAGGCAGGCGTTTATAGCGCCTCGGGGGTTCGAATCCCCCCCTCTCCGCCAGATAAAGAGAAAAGCCGCCCAGTGGGCGGCTTTTTTCTTGGCCAACGTTCGGGAGATGCAGGCGGTTGTTGTAGTGATCGACACCTCTGATGCGGGGGGATGAGAACCCCCGACGGGGTTCGACGGTTCTGCAGGAGCAGAACCGGACAGCCGTAGGCTGGCCCTGGAGCGCGTAGCGCGGAAGGGTCGGGTGCATGGATGCACCCGACAATCCCCCCCTCTCCGCCAGATAAAAGAAAAAGGGCTGCCGAAAGGCAGCCCTTTTTCTTTTATCTGGCGCGGGACGACGCGCGTTGCGCGTCGCCCCACGGGTTGCTGTGCAACGCGTGGGCCCCTGTCGGGGCAGCCCCTCAACAGAGGGGCTTGTTCCTCCAGATGGATCTACCTGTCCCATCGCGAGCTGCGGGTTAAACTGCACGCATCACCTGCTGGAGCTTTTCCCCATGACCGCTGAAATCCTCGTCCCCGTTTCTTTCGGCGAGCTGCTGGACAAGATCTCGATCCTGCAGATCAAGTCCGAGCGCATCAGCGACGAGGGCAAGCTGGCCAATGTGCGCAAGGAGCTGTCGGCGCTGGAGCAGACCTGGATGGCACACCCGGCGGCGGTGAAGGACATCGCCAGGCTGCGTGCCGAGCTGAAGACGGTCAACGAGCAGCTGTGGGACATCGAGGACGACATCCGCCTGAAGGAGAAGGCGCAGGCGTTCGATCAGGGCTTCATCGACCTGGCGCGCAGTGTCTACCTGCGCAACGACGAACGCGCGCGCATCAAGAAGGCGATCAACCTGGCGCTGGGTTCGGCGTACGTGGAAGAGAAGTCCTACCAGGATTACGCGCAGCGCGCGTAATCCCCGGCAGCCTGCCGCTCACCCCAGGTGGTCGGCGACGTAGCGTTCGAACGCAGCGATACCGTCTTCGACAGTGATCAGTTCCATCACATCGTCGAACTCGATCTTGGTGCCCCACTTCAGATCCGCGGCCTGCTTGGCCAGGTACTTGCGCGCGGCATCATCGTAGCGGTCCACGCAGTAGCGGCGGTCGGAATAGGGACCGCTGCGGTTCGGGTTGCTGGCCGCATGCAGGCCCAGTACCTTGGCGCCCATCGCGTTGGCGATGTGCATCGGGCCCGAGTCCGGGGTCATCACCAGATTGGCGCGGGCCAGCAGTGCCGGCAGCTGCTTCAAGGTGTCCTTGCCGACCAGGTCCAGTGCCGGCGTGTGCAGCTGGGCCTGGATGGCATCGGCCATGCTGCGCTCCAGCTCGCTGCGGCCACCACACAGCACCACCCGCCAACCGCGCTGTGCGGCATGGTTGGCCACGGCTGCATAGCGGTCTGCATACCAGTTGCGGCGCACGTGGCTGGAACAGGGCGAGATCATCAGTACCGGTCGGCCATCGTCCTGCCATTGCGCGGCGGCCCACTCATACGCGGACTGCGGCACCGCCAGGTCCCAGCTGACCTCGGCCTGGCGCAGGCCAAGGGGTTCACAGAAGCTGCCGATGGCGTCCAGCACATGGATGCCGGGGCGGTCGGGGATGCGCTCGTTGATGAAGAGACCGTGCAGATCCTTCGATCGGCTGCGGTCGTAGCCGATGCGACGCTCTGCGGGAATGAAGGCCGACAGCAGGTTGGCGCGGAACGCCACCTGCATCTGCAGCAGCGCTTCAAAGCGCCCCGGTGGCAGCTGCCTGCGCAGTTCCTTGACCCCGGCCATGCCGCTTTTCTTGTCGTAGGCATGGAAGGTGACGCCGGGCAGGCCGTCGAGCAGCTTGTGGCCGGCCTTGTCGATGATCCAGTGGATCGGCGTGTCCGGACGCGCAGCCTGCAGGGTGCGCACCAGGGGCACCACGTGGGTGACATCGCCGAGTGCGGACAGGCGCAGGAGGCACAAGGAGGAGGACGCTGATGCCATGTGTTGTTAGACTCAATGAAATGGTCGCATTCGACGCCAATGAAGCGCTGACGCCATGCCGCGAGGGTCGCGGCATCGGGGCCATTCTGTTCGACCGCGAGCGGCTGCGGCAAGCCGAGATCGGCCTGTTCTCGCCCCAGCACTGGGGAAGCAGGGCCCGGCCGGTGGGTGAGGGCGGCCGTGGCAGCGCCTGGTTGGTCGATGCGCCGTTCGGCCCCAGCGTGCTGCGCCACTACCTGCGCGGTGGCCTGGCGGCGAAGATCAGCCATGACCAGTACTTCTGGCGCGGCGCGGACCGCACCCGCAGTTTCGCCGAATTCCGGCTGATGCGCGCGCTGCGCGAGAAGAAGCTGCCGGTGCCACGGCCGATCGCCGCGTTCTACATGCGCGAGGGCCTGCGCTACCGGGCCGCGATCCTGATGGAGCGGATCGAGGGTGTCCGTTCGCTGGCCGACCGTGCGCTGGTCGCTGGCCGGGGCGCACCGTGGGAGGAAACCGGGCGGCTGATCGCGCGCTTCCACCGTGCCGGCCTGGACCATGCCGACCTCAATGCGCACAACATCCTGTTCGACGGCAATGGCCATGGCTGGCTGATCGACTTCGACCGCGGGGTGATCCGCATCCCGGCGACCGCCTGGCGCGAACGCAATCTCAAGCGCCTGCTGCGCTCGCTGATCAAGCTGCGCGGCGAGCGCAGCATGGAAGACGTGCAGAAGGACTTCGCGCGGCTGCGCCGCGCCTATGACATGGCCTGGAACCGGGGCACCTGATGGACTGGTCGTTGCGTTTCCTCGGCGTCGGCAATGCGTCGGCGGTCGAGCTGGGGTCGCCGATGTCGGTGATCGAGCGGGACGGGCGTCCGTGGCTGACCATCGACTGCGGCGGTGAAGGCCTGACCGCGTTCAAGGCGCACTACGGCCACATGCCGCAGGCGTTGTTCGTCACCCATGTGCACCTGGACCACGTGGCGGGCTTCGAGCGCCTGTTCGTCGATACCTTCTTCAATGCGCACCGGCGCGGCAAGGTGCGCCTGTATGTGCCTGCCACGGTGGTGCCGCTGCTGCACAAGCGCATCGGGGACTACCCGAACGTGCTGGCCGAGGGCGGCGCCAACTTCTGGGATGCGTTCCAGCTGATCGTGGTGGGTGAGGCGTTCTGGCATGAAGGCGTGCGCCTGGAGGTGTTCCCGGTGCGCCACCATTGGCCGGAGACGGCCTATGGCTTGCGTCTGCAGGGCGCGCTGACCTGGAGCGGCGATACCCGGCCGATTCCGGAGATGCTGGCCCGTTTCGCCAACGACAACGAACTGATCGCGCACGACTGCGGCCTGCACGGCAACCCGTCGCATACCGGTGTGGACGACCTGGAGCGCGAGTACAGCGCCGAGCTGCAGTCCCGGATGATGCTCTACCACTACGCCAGCGTGGCTGACGGTGCGGCGCTGGCCGCGCGCGGTCACCGCGTCGCCCAGCCGGGGCAGTGCGTGCGGTTGGCGAGCCCGACGGCGCCGCACGTGCTGGCGCAGGATCCGCCGTGAGCGGTGTTGGCCAGCCCGCCGACGCGGCGCTGGCGGCCGAACTGGAGGCGCTGGAACGCGCGCTGCATGCGCCGCAGGTGCGGGGGGATCGCGAGTCCCTTGCGGCCCTGCTGGACGAGGATTTCAGCGAGATCGGCAGTTCCGGCCGCTGTTACGACCGTGCAGCTGCGCTGGCGGAGATCCCGCTGGAACGGGCGCAGGTGCGGATCGAATCGGAGCAGTACGCGGTCTCGCTGCTGACGCAAGACCTGGCCCAGGTGCGTTATCGCAGCCGCTACTACCTGGATGGCCAGCCGCAGGGCTGGGTACTGCGCAGTTCGCTGTGGCGCCGGCATGGGGACGGATGGCGCATGGTGTTCCACCAGGGCACGCCGGAAGCGCAGTAGCGCGGGGCCATGCCCGGCAAAGGGCGCCAACCAAGGTTGGCATCTACCAGAGGCGGGCGTCGCCGGAAAAGGCGATGGCCCCGCCGGCTGACCTCGGCGCCCGCGTCGATCGATACCGTTGCTGCCTTCCGGCCCTGGCGGGATTTTCGACCTAGCGTCGCGAGGGGCCGACGGGGCCACCATAGAGACGTTGGCCGCCCAGTGGGCGGCCGGTTCACCGATCAGGGGAAGCAGCGCGCGATGCGCCGGAGACCACAGCCGGACTGCACATCGGCTGGCCGATGGCAGAACGCAACTATAGCGCAGGCAGGTACATCGACGCCAGCTTCGTGCACTGAATCGGCTGTAACCCGCGTCTGCTGGCAACGCCCCGGCGCGACCGGCGTTGCTAGAATGCCGGCCAGGAGGAACGACCTCCCCCACATCGGGAATCAATGACCAGGACGGCCTGGCCCTACCAAGAGGAGGGCTGTCATGGCCTGGATCTATCTGTTGTTCGCCGGCCTGCTGGAAATCGTCTGGGCCGTGTCCATGAAGCAGTCCGAAGGCTTCACCAAGCTCACCCCCACCGTGGTCACGATCATCGGCATGATCGCCAGCTTCTGGCTGCTGGCGGTGGCCATGCGCAGCCTGCCATTGGGTACCGCCTATACGATCTGGACCGGCATCGGTGCGGTAGGCGCGTTCGTGGTCGGCATCGTGTTCCTCGGTGAGCAGGTCAGCCCGATGCGGATCGGTGCAGCGGTCTTGATCGTGTCCGGGCTGGTGCTGATGAAACTCTCCAGCAGCTGAATGCATTTAGTTGAGCGGGGAATGGATTCCCCGCGTCCTGCAGGTATATGCATTTTCGGCAAAGCCATTTTGTCCGCTCGTTTTATTTGACGCACGTCATGAAAATAACGAGCGTGATTCACATGCCGCTGGCGCCATCGGACGCACAGTGCCGCCATTCGTCATGCGAAACCGGGGAGTTTTCGCCTTGACGGACACGCCGGCGCACCTTTTCCAGGGGGCGTCGCGTGAAGATGTGAAGATTTTCAGGAGTTAATGCCGCCAGGCCTTGTTCCCGTATCGGGAGCCGGGATGGGCCGCATCGTCTTCAAAAAACCTGCCCGCAGTGCCATCCGGTCTTTTCATGGAGATTTACCGATGAACCGCATTTACCGTCTGGTTTTCAATCGTGCCCTCGGCGTAATGCAGGTTGCCTCGGAGGTCGCCCAGAATCCCGGCGGAAGTGCGATTACCGCGAAGCGGCCACCGCGATTGCGGGCGCATCAGCTGGCGGTCGCACTGGCAGCCACGCTGGCCAGTGGATCGGCATTCGCGGCCTGCACTACCGCAGGTACGACGGTTACCTGCGCCACCGGCTCCAATACCAATTCTCTGGCCAACAGCATCAATGGCGTGACGCTGGATATCCAGACCGGCGCCGAGCTCAGCGTGCCGCCGATCGTTGGCGGAAGTGCAGTGAATTTGAGTGGTAACGGCATCACCGTGAACAACCAGGGCACGGTCGATCCCACCATCAACGGTGGCCTGAGCCTGGCGGCGTCGGGCATGGTGCTGGGCAACAACACCGTTGGTGGAAACACCATCAGCGTCAACAATCAGGCAGGCGGGGCGATCAAAGGCCTGGTCAACATCGGTTCCATCTTCGGTTTCGGCGGACAGGCGCTGGTGGTGCAGAATGCTTCCGGCGGTGTCAGCAACATCGTCAACGCCGGTAGTGTGGACATGTCGATCTTTGGTGTAGGCCTGTTGACCACGGCTGATGCGGCATCGATCGTCAGCTACGGTGGTGCGCAGACCACTCTCGACAACACCGGCACCATTACCGGCCGCATAGGGTTCCAGGGTTCGGCCACGGCGGGGGCCGGCAATACCTTCCTCAACGCAGGAACCATCAACGGCAGTGTGAACCTGGGCAGTTCGGTCACCGGCAACACCTTCACCGCCGTGTCTGGTTCCAGCGTCAATACCGCCGGTATCGGCGTGGCCGGGCAGGTCGGCGCGCTTGCGGTGAATCTGGCCGCGGCCGGCATCGTCGACGGTGGTTCGGCGTCCAACAACAGCCTGGTGCTGCAGAACAGCGCCACCGGCCCGGGCAGCGGTACCGGTGGGGCGGTGACCACGCTGGGCTGGAACCAGTACATCAACTTTCAGAGGCTCACCGTCAACAGCGGTACCTGGAACCTGCAGGGGGCGTGGGCTGGTGCAGGCACGACCACGCTCAATGATGGCCTAGTCAATTTCAATAATGCCGGTTCCTTCGGCACAGGGCTGTTCACCGCCAACGGCGGTGCCATCGCCTCCTCCACGGCCGGTCTGAATCTGGCCAACGCTTTCAGCCTTGGTGGCAATCTGTCACTGGCGGGGACCAATGCGTTCAGCCTGGGGGGCGTGCTGTCCGGTACTGGCGGGCTGACGGTCAACAACACCGGCATCGTTACTCTCGGCGGCGCAAACCTGTTCTCCGGCGGCGTCAACCTCAATGCCGGCGGCCTGGTACTGGGGAATGCCGGTGCACTGGGCAGCGGCAACCTGACCGTGGGTGGCAGCGCTTCACTGGATACGACGGCGGGCTTCACCCTGGGCAACAATCTGGTGATCAATGGCGGGGGCTCGCTGAACCTGCTGGGCAGCAATGCGTTGTCATTGAACGGTTCGATCTCCGGTGCCGGCAACCTGACCAAGAACGGCGCCGGCACTCTCACCTTGAACGGCGCCAATGCGCTGACCGGCAGTTTCAACCTGGCCGGAGGCGCGTTGGCGCTGGGCGCGGGCGGCAGCCTGTCACCCACCGGTGCGATGACGCTGAGCGTTGGCACCACGCTGGACCTGACGGCAGCGGCCAACCAGACCATCGGCTCGTTGGCCGGCCTCGGCGGCTCGGTCAACCTGGGCAGCCACACGCTCACCCTCGCTGGGCTGGGCAATACCAGCTACAGCGGTACGTTCGGCGCCGGCACGGGTGGCCTCATCAAGCAGGGCATCGGTGTGCAGACTCTGTCCGGCGTCAACAACCTCAGCGGCGGCGTTGCACTCAACGCCGGCGGACTGCTGCTGGGCAACGTGGCAGCGTTGGGCAGCGGCTCGCTGTCTGTTGGCGGCAATGCCACGCTGGATGGCACGACCGGGTTGGCGTTGACCAATGCCGTCGACCTCGGTACCGGGGCCAACCTCAATCTGCTTGGCGGCCAGGCGCTGACGTTCAACGGGGTGATCAGCGGCGCGGGTGGCCTGATCAAGGATGGCGCATCGTCACTGACCCTCAACGGCGCCAATACGTTCGGCGGCGGACTGGCGCTCAACGCGGGCAGCCTGGTGCTGGGCAACGGCGGTGCACTGGGAGCAGGGGCACTGAACGTCGGCGGTGCGGTATCGCTCGACGCCAGCACCGGGCTTACCGTGGGCAATGGCATCACACTGGGCGCCAGTGGTTCGCTCAATGTGCTGGGCTCGAACGCGCTGACGCTGGGGGGTGTCATTGGCGGGGCCGGCAGCCTGGTCAAGAACGGCGCTGCCACGCTGACGCTGGGCGGCGCGAACACGTTCACCGGTGGGCTGGCGGTGAATGCCGGAACGGTGTCATTGACCAGTGGTGGCAGCCTGGCGGCGACCGGCGCGGTCAGCCTGGCCGGCGCGGGCAGCACACTGGATATCTCGCTGGGGGGCAACCAGACCATCGGCGCACTGTCCGGCATCGCTGGCAGCACGGTGACGTTGGGCAGCAGCACGCTGACCTTCGGTGATGCCACCAACCAGACCTTCGCCGGCGTGATCGGCGGCACCGGTGGCCTGATCAAGCAGGGCAGCGGCGTGCAGACGCTGACCGGCGCCAACACCTTCAGTGGTGGGCTGAATCTTGCGGCCGGCGGCCTGGTGCTGGGCAACGCCGGCGCGCTGGGAAGCGGTGCGCTGACGGTCAGTGGCAACGGTTCGCTGGACACCACTGCAGCACTCAACCTGGGCAATGCGATCAACCTTGGCGCGGCATTGACCCTGCCGGGCAGCCAGAACCTGACCCTGGCCGGCAACATCACCGGCACCGGCAGCCTGGTCAAGAACGGTGCGTCGCTGCTGACGTTGAACGGCAACAACACGTTCAGTGGTGGACTGAGCGCAAACGCCGGAAGTCTGCTGCTGGGCAACAACGGTGCGCTGGGTACCGGGGCGCTCAGCGTCGGCGGGAGTGTTTCGCTGGACGGCAGTGCCCCGCTGAGCCTGGTCAATGATGTCGCGCTCGGCGGTGGTGCGCTGCTGACGCTGCCGGGCACACAGGCGATTACTCTGGGCGGCGTGGTTTCCGGCGCAGGTGGCCTGGTGAAGAACGGTGCCAGCTTATTGACCCTCAACGGCGCAAATACCTTCAATGGTGGGCTGACGCTCAACGGTGGTGGCCTGCTGCTGGGCAATGCCGGTGCACTCGGCACGGGCGCACTGAATGTCGGCGCAAGCGCGACGCTGGACAGCAGTGTGGCGCTCAGCCTGGGCAATGCGGTGAATCTGGGCGGAGGCACGGTACTGAACCTGCTTGGCACGGAGAATGTAACGCTGGGCGGTGTCATCGCCGGAACCGGCGAACTGGTCAAGAACGGCGCTTCGACGCTGACCTTGAATGGTCCCAACACCTTCTCCGGTGGTGTCGGCCTCAATGCCGGTGTGCTGCGGCTGGGCAATGCCGGCGCACTGGGCACCGGCGCACTGGATGTGGGTGGCAACGCGTCGCTGGATGCCAGCGCCGCACTGAACCTGGGCAACAGCATCGGCCTGGCCGCAGGTGCCAATCTGACCGTGCTGGGCAGCAACGACCTGACGCTGGGTGGGCCGGTGTTCGGCGCCGGTGGATTGATCAAGGACGGTGCGGCACGGTTGACCCTGAGCGGTGCCAACCTCTATGCCGGCGGCACCACCATCAACAACGGCACGCTGGCGCTGGGGGCCGGTGGCAGCCTGGCGGCGGGCGGCGATGTGACGCTCGGCAATGCCGGCGCGGGCTTTGACATTTCCGCGGCCGGTGGCAACCAGACCATCGCTGCGTTGAACGGCGTGGCCGGAACCGCGCTGACACTGGGCGGCAATTCGCTGACCTTCGGCAGCAATGCCAACGCCACCTTTGATGGCGTGATCAGCGGCACTGGCGGCCTGGTCAAAACCGGTACTGGCATCCAGACGCTGTCTGGTGCCAACACCTTCAGCGGTGGCCTGGCGCTCAATGGCGGTGGGCTGGTGCTGGGCAACGCCGGTGCGCTGGGGACCGGCGCGCTCGGTGTGGGTGGCACCGTCAGCCTCGACAACACGGTGGCACTGAACCTTGCCAACGCGGTGAACTTCGGCGCCGGCACGCAGCTGACTCTGGGCGGCGGCAGTGACCTCACCCTGGGCGGCGTGCTTAGCGGCAATGGCAGCCTGATCAAGAACGGTGCAGGCCTGCTGACGCTCAACAACACCAATACATTCGGTGGCGGCCTGACTTTGAATGGCGGCGGCCTGGTGGTTGGCGCGAATGATGCGCTGGGAACCGGCACGCTGGCGGTGAATGCCAGCACCACCCTGGATGCGGGCGCTGCGGTGACGCTGGGCAACGCCGTGAACCTGGGATCGGGCGTGGCACTGACCCTGCCGGGCAGCAACGCGCTGACCCTGGGCGGCATCGTGGCCGGCAATGGCAGCCTGATCAAGAACGGCGCCACCACGCTGACGCTGTCCGGTGCCAATACCTACTCCGGCGGTACCACCATCAACGCCGGTACGCTGGCGCTGGGCATGGGCGGCAGTCTTGCCGCAGCGGGTGATATCACGCTGGGCGCAGGTGCTGGCTTCGATATCTCCGGTGCCGGCAGCAGCCAGACCATCGGCGCGCTCAACGGTGCGGGCGGAAGCACGCTGACACTGGGCGGCAATTCGTTGACCTTCGGCACGACCGGCAATGCCGCGTTCGACGGCGTGATCAGTGGCGGTGGCGGTCTGATCAAGGTGGGCGCGGGCGTACAGACGTTGTCCGGCGCCAACACCTTTAGCGGCGGCGTGACACTCAACGCAGGCGGGCTGGTCCTGGGCAATGACGCGGCGCTGGGTACCGGTGCATTGACCGTCGGCGGTGCCGCCACGCTGGATACAACCGGCTTGGCAACGCTGGCCAACAACATCGCGCTCAATGCCGGGTTGACCGTGCTCGGCAGCAATGCGCTGACGCTCAACGGTGTTCTTTCCGGGGCCGGCAGCCTGACCAAGAATGGCGGCGCAACGCTGACCTTGAATGGCATCAACACGTATACCGGTGGTACCAACATCAACGCCGGCACGCTGGCGCTGGGGGCCGGTGCAAGCCTGTCAGCGAGCGGTACTGTGAACCTCGCCACCGGCGCCACGCTGGATCTGTCTGCCGGCAGCGGCACGCAGCAGTTCGGCACGCTGGTCGGCAACGGCACGGTGAACCTCGGCGCCAACTCGATCGAAGTTGGCGGTGCCACCAATGGCACCTTCAGTGGTTCGATCGCAGGCACGGGTGGGCTGACCAAGGTGGGGGCAGGCATCGAGACGTTGACTGGTGCCAACACCTACACCGGCGGCACCTTCATCAACGCCGGCACGCTGGCGATTGGTCCGGGCGGCAGCCTGGCCGCCAGCGGCGCTGTGACGCTGAGCGCTGCAGGCACCGGCTTCGATATCTCCACCGCAGGGGCCAGCCAGACCATCGGGTCGTTGAATGGCGTGGCGGGCTCGACGGTGAGCCTGGGGGCACAGACGCTGACACTCGGTGGTGTGGGCAACAGCCTCTTCGATGGCGCGATTTCCGGCACCGGTGGCCTGGTCAAGAATGGCGCCGGCATCCTCACGCTGGGCGGCGCCAATCTGTTCAGTGGTGGCGTTGCACTCAACGGCGGTGGACTGGTGGTCGGCAACAACGCTGCGCTCGGCAGCGGTGCGTTGACGGTCGGAAGCAACGCGACACTGGATGCATCGACCGGCGTCAACCTGGCCAACAACATCAACCTCGCTTCGGGTGCCAATCTCGACCTGCTCGGCAGCCAGGCGCTGACACTGGGCGGTGTGATTTCCGGCACGGGCGGGCTGATCAAGGACGGTGCGGCCACCGTAACCCTGAGCGGTGCCAACACCTACACCGGGGGTACCACCATCAACAGTGGCACGCTGGCGATCGGTGCCGGTGGCAGCCTCGCCGCAACCGGCGCGGTGAACCTGGCCGGCACCGGCACGCTCGACATCTCGGCGGGCAACCAGGCCATCGGTTCGCTGGCCGGCGTGGCCGGCAGCACGGTGGCACTGGGCGGCAGCACGCTGACCCTGGGTGGTACCGTGGACAGCACTTTCAACGGTGCGATCAGCGGCAATGGCGGCCTGATCAAGAACGGCGCAGGCGTGCAGACGCTCAATGGCGCCAGCACCTTCAGCGGTGGCGTGGCGCTCAACGCCGGTGGCCTGGTGGTCGGCAACAACGCTGCGCTGGGCACCGGTGCGGTGACGGTTGGAGGCGCGGCTACGCTCGATTCGAACTCCGCGGTGACGCTGGCCAACAACTTCATCCTCAACAACGGATTGACCGTACTCGGCAGCAACAACCTCACCCTCAACGGCAACCTGAGTGGTACCGGCAGCCTGACCAAGGAGGGAGCAGCGACGCTGACCTTGAACGGCACCAATACCTATACCGGTGGCACCAACATCAACGCCGGTACGTTGGCACTGGGCGCCGGCGCGAGCCTGCACGCCAGTGGCATCGTCAACCTGGCCTCGGGTGCGACCTTCGATCTGTCGGCGGGTAGCGGTACGCAGCAGTTCGGTACCCTGATCGGCAGCGGTACGGTGAATCTGGGCGCGAACACGCTTACGATCGGAGGCGCTACCAATGGCACCTTCAGTGGTTCGGTGGCGGGCACCGGCGGCCTGGTCAAGGAAGGTTCGGGCACCCAGACGTTGACCGGCACCAATACCTTCACCGGTGGCACCACCATCAACGCTGGTACGCTGGCGATCGGCGCCGGTGGCAGCCTGGCTGCCACGGGTGCGGTGAATCTGGCCAACGCCGGTACCGCCTTTGACATCAGCGCGGGTGGCCCGCAGGCCATCGGCTCGCTGGCAGGCGTGGCCGGCAGCACCGTGGCGCTGGGTGGCAGCACGCTGACACTCAATGGCGTGGGCAACACTACGTTTGCTGGTGACATCACCGGCACCGGCGGCCTGGTGAAGAACGGCGCTGGGATCCAGGGCCTGACCGGCAGCAATACCTTCAGTGGCGGCGTGGCACTCAACGCCGGTGGCCTTGCGTTGGGCAACAACGGTGCACTGGGAACCGGCACGCTGACCGTGGGCGGCAATGCCAGCCTGGACGGCACCACCGCGCTGACCCTGGCCAACACCGTGCAGCTGGCCAGCGGCACGCTGACCCTGGCCGGCAGCAACGCGCTGACCTTGAACGGCCCGATCAGCGGTGCTGGCGGCCTGCTGAAGGATGGCGCAGCAACGGTCACCCTGGGCGGTGCCAGCACATATACCGGCACCACCACCATCAACAGCGGCACGCTGGCGGTGGCGGCCGGTGGCAGCCTGTCCGGTGCCAGCACGGTGAACCTGGCCGGCGCCGGCACGTTGGACATCAGTGCCGGTGGCAGCCAGAGCATCGGAGGCCTGGCCGGCGTAGCCGGATCCGGCGTGGTGCTGGGCGGTGCGACCCTGACCACCGGCGGCAACAACGGCAGCACCACCTTCGGCGGTGTGCTCAGTGGCACCGGCGGTCTGGTGCAGAGCGGTACCGGCATGCTGACCCTGAGCGGCGACAACGTCTATACCGGTGGCACCACCATCAACGGTGGTAGCACGCTGCAGATCGGCAACGGTGGCAGCACCGGTTCGGTGCTGGGCGACATCACCAACAATGGCAGCCTGGTCTACAACCTCGGTACCACGGCAACCGTGGGCGGCGTGGTCAGCGGCAGCGGCGGCCTCACCCAGGCTGGCAGCGGCACACTGGTGTTGACCGGCAACAACACCTACACCGGCGGTACCACCATCAATGCCGGTGGCACGCTGCAGGTCGGCAATGGCGGTGCGACCGGTGCGATCGTCGGTGACATCACCAACAACGGTGTGCTGGTGTCCAACGTGGCCGGCAACACCACGCTGGGCGGCACCATCAGCGGTACCGGTGGCCTGACCCAGGCCGGTGCCGGCACGCTGACCCTGACCGGCAACAACACCTATACCGGCGGCACCACCATCAATGCCGGTGGCACGCTGCAGGTGGGCAATGGCGGTGCGACCGGCGCGATCACCGGCAACGTCGCCAACAACGGCAGCCTGGTGTTCAATGTCGGTGGCAACACCACGGTCGGCGGTGCGATCAGTGGCACTGGCGCGCTGACCCAGGCCGGTGCTGGCGTGCTGACCCTGGTCGGCAACAACAGCTACACCGGCGGCACCACCATCAATGCGGGTGGCACGCTGCAGGTCGGCAACGGCGGCGCCACAGGTTCGATTGCCGGTGACATCACCAACAATGGTGCGTTGATTTCCAACGTGGCCGGCAATACCGCGCTGGGCGGCACCATCAGCGGTACGGGTGGCCTGACCCAAGCGGGCAGTGGGTCGCTGGTGCTGACCGGCACCAACACCTACACCGGCGGTACCACTATCAATGCTGGTGGCACGCTGCAGCTTGGCAACGGCGGTGCGACCGGCTCGATCGTGGGCGACGTCACCAACAACGGCACGCTGGTGTCCAACGTGGCGGGCAACACCACGCTGGGCGGCACCATCAGCGGCAGCGGCGGCCTGACCCAGGCCGGCAGCGGCACGCTGACCGTGACCGGCAACAACACCTATACCGGCCCGACCACCATCACTGCCGGTGGCACCCTGCAGGTGGGCAATGGCGGCGCGACCGGTGCGATTGGCGGCAGCGTCACCAACAACGGCAGCCTGGTGTTCAACGTGGGTGGCAACACCACCGTCGGCGGCGCCATCAGCGGCAGCGGTGGCCTGACCCAGGCCGGCAGCGGCACGTTGATCCTGGGCGGCAACAACACCTATACCGGTGGCACCACCATCAACACCGGTGGCACGCTGCAGGTTGGCAACGGCGGCGCGAGCGGTGCCATCGCCGGCAACGTCAGCAACAACGGCAGCCTGGTGTTCAACATCGGTGGCAACACCACCGTTGGCGGCACCATCAGTGGCAGCGGTGGCCTGACCCAGGCCGGCAACGGCACCATCACGCTGACCGGCAACAACACTTACACCGGCGGCACCACCATCAATGCAGGTGGCACGGTGCAGGTCGGCAACGGCGGGGCCAGCGGTTCGGTCACCGGCAACATCACCAACAATGGTGGCCTGATCATCAACACCGGTGGCACCACCACGCTGGGCGGCACCATCAGTGGTGGTGGCAGCATCGTGCAGGCCGGCCCGGGGGGCCTGAACCTGGGCGGCAACAGCGGTGGCTTCAGCGGTACCGGCCAGGTCACCGGCGGTGGCCTGAATGTCACCGGCAACATCGGCGGCCAGTGGACCATCGGCAGCGGCACCACGCTGTCCGGCACCGGCACCATCGGTGGCGCCGGCGGTGGCGTGACTGTATCCAGCGGCGGCGTGCTGTCGCCGGGCAATGGTCCGGGCAACGGCAGCGGTGCGGGCAATGGCACCGGCACGATCACGGTGGGGGGCAACCTGACCCTGTCGCCGGGCAGCACGCTGGGCATCGATCTGGGTGCCACCGGCAGCGACACGGTGCAGGTGGGCGGCAGTGCCAACGTGGCTGGGAGCACCGTGCAGGTGAACACCATCTCGCCGAGCACCAGCTACCAGCAGGGCCAGCAGTACACCGTGGTCAACGCGGGCGGTGGGGTGAGCGGGCAGTTCGCCTCGGCGACCACGCCGTCGGCCTTCCTGACCATCACCCCGGTCTACACCGCGAACACGGCCAATCTGCAGATCGACGTGGCGCAGACCGCGGCATTCACCACGGCGGCGAAGACGCGCAACCAGTACAACACCGCCGCAGCGCTGGACAGCCTGCCGCAGAGTGGTTCGGCACTGGGCCTGTACAACACGCTGCTGATGTATGACGCGGGTACCGCGCGCGCTGCCTTCGACCAGCTGTCCGGTGAAGTGCATGCGGCCAGCCGCGCGGTGCTGCTGTACGACAATTACCTGGAAGAGGGTATCCGCCAGCGCCTGGGCAGTGAGCTGCCGACCGTGCGTGGTGAGCGTGCTTCGGCGTGGCTGGCCGGCAGTGGCAAGGTGTTCCGCCAGGACGGTGACGGCAACGGAGATGACATCCGCTCCAACCGCAATGCGCTGATGGCGGGCTTGGACTGGCAGCTGGGCGAGCACGTGGTGCTGGGTGCGGCCGCAGGCAACGAGCGGCTGGATACGCGCCTGTACGATCGCAGTTCGCGGGCCCGCCTGCGTGGCAACACGTTCGGCCTGTATGCACAGGGCCAGTGGAACAACGGCTTCGCGGTGGGGGGCAGCGTATCGCGCGGTGACTACCGTACGCGCACCACGCGTGAGGTGCCGCTGCTGGGCCAGACCTTGTACAGCCGCCAGGACTCGGACGTGACCATCGCGCAGGTGGAGGGCAGCTGGACCTGGACCCATGGCAGGACCCAGCTGCAGCCGTACGTGCAGTTCACCAAGCACTGGGTCGACAGCGATCGCGCAGTAGAGCAGGGTGGCACTGCTGCACTGGAGCTGGAAGGCGGCAAGGACACGCTCAATGTCAGCACCGTGGGCGTGCGTGGACGTTGGGATGTGGGCAGCGGCGAGCGCTTCCCGGCACAGCTGACGGTCGGCCTCGGCTGGCAGCACGCCTCGGGTGACACCGATGTGGCCAGCCGCAACCGCTTCGCCGTCGGTGGCAACGCGTTCGACGTCTACAGCGCGGTGATGGCACGCAATGCGCTGGTCAGTCAGGTGGGCGTGGCGGTTGGGCTCGGCCGCAACAGCCAGCTGTCGATGTTCGTGCAGGGCCAGCACGGCGATGGCCGCCGTGATGTTGGCGGGCAGATCAACCTGCGCGTAGGCTTCTGAGGGGAGCGGGCCAGCGGTAGATCCACGCACTGCGTGGATGGGGCCGGGGCGGGAGCGCTAGAGCTCCCGCTCCATTTCCACGGCGTCGATCCCGGCGCCGTGGCCATCGGGCACGATCCGCGTCACCTGGAAGCCCAGCCCGGCATAGAAGCCCTGGGTGTGCTGGCTGGTACTGAGCGCGATGCGCTTGATCGAGGGATCCGCTTCAGCCTGGCGCAGGCGTGCCAGTGCCAGTTCGCGGCCCAGTCCATGCCGGTGCAGCGCGCGCTGGACCATCCCCCAGCAGAAACCGGCACTGCCGTCGCCGCGTCGCGACAGGCCGCCACAGGCCACGATGCTGCCATCGCGCTCGATGACCTGGAATGCACAGTCCGTGGCTTGTTCGCGCAGGAAGCGTTCAAAGTCGCTGCGCTCTTCGGGCGCGAAGTAGGTGGGTACGTTGCTGTCGAAAATCGACAGGCAGGCGCTGGCATCTGTGGGGTAGTAGAGGCGGAGGTTCATGGGCCCACGATAGACGATCGCCAGTAGATCCACGCCATGCGTGGATTCATGGGCGTGATGCCGTGCGTGTATCCCTCAGGCCGAGATTCCCGCCAGCACCGCATACATCACCACGAAGCTCACCAGGAACAGGTAGACGCCGCCGATGGCCAGGTAGCGCAGTACGGTCAGCGCCTTGTTGCCGCCGTACACGCGTTGCTGCATCCACAGCAGATAGACCGGTACTGCCAGCCACAACAGTGCATACAGCCATTGGCTGACGGCGCCGAATGCGGGTGATGCGAGCGCGCTGCTGCTGCCGGCGATGAGGAAGGTTGCCAGCAGCACCATCATCAGCCAGCAATGGCTGTACAGCGCCACCACCAGGTGTTCCAGATAACCCATCGCCCGCGGAATGTAGGCGACGCGCAGTACCAGTGCGAACACCGGCATCAGGAAGAACAGGGCACCGGGCAATGCGGTCAGGATCGCCTGCATGTACAGATCGGTCTTGCCCCCCATGCGCTGGATGTTGGCGTTGCCGTTGTGCAGGCGCTTGTTGAGCCAGTTGTTGGCGAACCGGGGCCAGCCGGCCATCATGATGGGGTTGGTGTCAGCGTCCCACGGTTTGCCGTTGACGGTGTGGTTGAAGAACGTGCCGTTTTCCGTCGTGGCGGCCTCCTTGCCGGCACCGGTGAGCTCGGCTTTGCGCTGCGCGGCTGCGGCATTCACTGCAGCCCTGGCCATGGCGAAGCCGGCGTTGCCGGTGCCGGGTGAGTTGGCCTGTTGTTGGTCGATCAACGCCAGCTGCGCCGCGCGGGCGGCTTCGACCTGCTCCACTGTCGTGGTCTTGGCGTACACAGAGTTGGTGCCACCGCCGATGCTGAAATCGTCGACGTGCACGAAGAGCTTGCCGACGAAGAACGTAAACAGGGTGAGGATGACGAACAGCCGCAGGGGCTGCACGTATCCGACCCGGCGGCCCTTGAGGTAGTTCAGCGCGATGCGGCCCGGCACCCAGAGATCGCGCAGCGTGCGGAAGATACGCCCATCGAGATGCCAGAAGGATTCGAACACTTCTTCGATGGCATGACCCACATGCTTGAGCGGGTTGTGCGCCGATTGCCCGCAGCGATGGCAGTAGTGGCCGTGCAGGGCGGTGTCGCAGTTTTCGCAGGCGGCGTGAGCGCTGTCGATCGAGCTCATGGGCAATGGGCCAAGCGTCGGTTGAAGGCGCCTACGATAGCGAATTTTCAGGATTCGTTCAGTTTTGTTTTGGGGTGCTATCGAGCGTGCGTAAGGCGATCAAACGCATCCACGCATGGCGTGGATCTACCGACGTCTCTGGAGGAACAAGCCCCTCTGTTGAGGGGCTGCCCCGACAGGGGCGGGGAGAAGGCAGGCAAAGGGAGGGGCCCAAACGTTGCGCAGCAACGATTGGGGCGAAGCGCGCGCAGCGCACTTCGCGTCCCGCGCCAGCTTGTTTGAGGAGCATGTGGGGAAGCAGGGGGGGGGGCGCGCGAAGAGCATCCACGCATGGCGTGGATCTACCGACGTCTCTGGAGGAACAAGCCCCTCTGTTGAGGGGCTGCCCCGGCAGGGGCAGGGAGAGGCAGGCAAAGGGAGGGGCCCAAACGTTGCGCAGCAACGATTGGGGCGAAGCGCGCGCAGCGCACTTCGCGTCCCGCGCCAGATAACTGAAAAAGGCTGCCCTTTCAGGCAGCCTTTTTCAGTTATCTGGCGGAGAGAGGGGGATTCGAACCCCCGAAGCGCGGTTTAGACGCTTACACACTTTCCAGGCGTGCTCCTTCAACCACTCGGACACCTCTCCGGGTCCCTGTCATCGGCAAACGCCTCAGCAGGGGCGCAGATTCTAGCGGGCTGCGCGGCACTTCACAAGCACCCCAGCCAGGAACCTGCGAAGGACGTGCCGGAGGCGAGGGGGCTGGACAGGCATGGCACAATGGAACATCCGATGGAAAACGGTGGCCTGATGTCCTACCTCGTCCTTGCCCGCAAGTGGCGTCCGAAGCGTTTTGCCGAGCTGGTGGGCCAGGAACACGTGGTCCGTGCGCTCAGCAACGCGCTGGACAGCGGCCGGGTCCACCATGCGTTCCTGTTCACCGGCACCCGCGGCGTGGGCAAAACCACCATCGCACGCATCTTCGCCAAGTCGCTGAACTGCGAGCAGGGCACCAGCGCCGACCCCTGCGGCCAGTGCGCGGCCTGCCTGGACATCGACGCCGGGCGCTACATCGACCTGCTGGAAATCGACGCCGCGTCCAACACCGGTGTGGATGACGTGCGTGAGGTGATCGAGAACGCGCAGTACATGCCCTCGCGTGGCAAGTACAAGGTCTACCTGATCGACGAAGTGCACATGCTGTCCAAGGCGGCGTTCAACGCGCTGCTGAAGACGCTGGAAGAACCGCCGGAGCACGTGAAGTTCCTGCTGGCCACCACCGACCCGCAGAAGCTGCCGGTCACCGTGCTGAGCCGCTGCCTGCAATTCAACCTCAAGCGCCTGGACGAGGATCAGATCCAGGGCCAGATGACGCGCATCCTGGCGGCAGAAGAGATCGAGGCCGACCGCAGTGCCATCGTACAGCTGGCCAAGGCCGCTGACGGTAGCCTGCGCGACGGCCTGTCGCTGCTTGATCAGGCGATCGCCTATGCCGGCGGCGCGCTGCGCGAGGACGTGGTGCGCACCATGCTGGGCACGGTCGACCGCACCCAGGTGGCGGCGATGCTCGATGCGCTGGCCGAGGGCGATGGTCCGCGCCTGCTGCAGGTGGTGGCTGCGCTGGCCGAATTCTCGCCGGACTGGAGTGGCGTGCTGGAAGCATTGGCCGAAGGCCTGCATCGCATCCAGGTGCAGCAGCTGGTACCGGGTGCCGCAGCGGCCGCTGAAGGCCTGGACGCGACGGTGTTCGCCGAACGCCTGCGCCCGGAAGTGGTGCAGCTCTGGTACCAGATGGCCTTGAACGGCCGTCGTGACCTGCCGCTGGCGCCGAGCCCGCGCGCGGGATTTGAAATGGCCGTGCTTCGCATGCTGGCGTTCCGACCGGCCGCAGCGGTACCGCCGGTGCCGAAGGCCGTCGACGGTGCGGTGGGTGGCACGCCGGGCGGTAAAGCCGCCGGTGGTGGCACCGGTGCCGGTAGCCACGAAGCGACGCCGGCCGCTGCCGCCGCTTCGGCCAGCCCGGCCGTGGTGGCGCAGGTGGCCGCTCCGGCGCAGGCCGCGCCGCGCGAACCTGAACCCGAACCGGAGCCGGTCCCGCAACTCGACCCTGAGCCGACGCCGGAGCCCGAGCCGGTTCCGGTGGAGGAGCCGGTGTCACCGCCGCCGGTGAAGGCCGAAGCCGTGGCGCCTCCGTCTGTTGAAGCAGAAGCGGGCGACGACCTGCCGCCGTGGGCCACCGACGAAGCCGAGGCGCGTGACGAGGCGCTGGCGGCCGAGATGGCTGGGCCGGACGCCGCCATGGTGGCGCCCTGGCATGAACCGCCGGCTCCCGTCGCGGCTCCCGGCGAGCCTGCGCCGTCCGAGCGCCCGTTCCGCACTGAAGGCATTGCCATCGCGCCGGCCGAGCCCGCGCCAGTGCAGGGGACCGCGCCGCTGGAAGGTGTCAGCGACCTGGCCAGCGCCGAGGACTGGCTGGATCTGGTTGCCAACAGTGGCCTGAGCGGCCCGTCGCGGCAGCTGGCGGCCAACGCTGCCTTCATCAGTTGCCAGCACGGGACCTTGAAACTGGGCCTTTCGCCCGGATTTGAGTACCTGCGCTCGGAGCGTGCGCTGGCGGCCCTGGGCGAGATGCTGGAGAAAGCCCTTGGCCAGGCCCCGAAGATCGTGGTCGAGACCGTGGAAATCGAGCACGTTCCGGCCGAGACCCTGCATCAGCGTGCCGACCGCCAGCGTAGTGAGCGGCAGCAGGTGGCAGAGGCTGTTTTCATGGACGATCCGGAAGTGCAGGTGCTGATCCAACAGCACGGCGCCCGGGTTGTTTCCGATTCCATCCGTTCTTTTGACGAGTAGAGACTATGCGCGGCAACATCGCCCAACTGATGCAGCAGGCCCAGAAGATGCAGGAAAACCTGCAGAAGGCCCAGGAAGAAATCGCCAGGATCGAAGTGACCGGCAGCGCCGGTGGCGGCATGGTCAGCGTGACCCTGACCGGTGCCAAGGAATGCCGCAAGGTGCGCATCGACCCGTCGCTGACCAGCGACCCGGAGATGCTGGAAGACCTGATCGCCGCCGCCTTCAACGATGCCTCGAACAAGATCGATGCCGAGTCGAAGTCGAAGATGGGGTCGGCCACCGCTGGCATGCAGCTGCCGCCGGGCATGAAGCTGCCGTTCTGATTTTCAGCGTGGCACCCGTGTAACCGGGTGCCACGGACCCTGTCGCCGTCGAGCCTGCTCGACGCAATGAAAGCCTGTCGCCGTGTCCGCACCCCTGCTTGAACAATTGATCGACGCGTTGCGGGTGCTGCCGGGCGTCGGCCAGAAGACTGCGCAGCGCATGGCCTACCACCTGCTCGAGCGTGAGCGCGAAGGTGGCCGGCGCTTGGCCGAAACCCTGGCGCTGGCGGTGGAACGCATCGGTCACTGCGTGCAGTGCCGCGATTTCAGCGAAACCGAGCTGTGCCCGACCTGTGCCAACAGCAGCCGCGAGCGCAGCCAGCTGTGTGTGGTCGAATCGCCGGCCGACCGCCTAGCCATCGAAAACGCCACCGGCTTCCGCGGTGTCTACTTCGTGCTGCAGGGCCGCCTATCGCCGCTTGATGGCATCGGCCCGCGCGAGCTGGGCCTGGAGCAGCTGGAGCGACGGCTGGCCGAAGGCGAGGTGCAGGAGCTGATCATCGCCACCAGCGCCACTGTCGAGGGCGAGGCCACCGCGCATTACCTGGCGCAGTTGGCGCGCGCACGCAAGGTGCAGCCCAGCCGTCTGGCGCAGGGCCTGCCGCTGGGCGGCGAACTGGAATACGTCGATCGTGGCACGCTGTCGCACGCGTTCGGGACGCGCAGCGAATTCCGCGATTGAGCAACGGCCGGCATGGCCGGACGTGAGCGGCCTACAATGCGGGAGACATCTCCGCCGAGGCCGACCATGAGCAACGAAACCCTCTTCAGCAAGATCATCCGTCGCGAGATCCCGGCCACCATCGTCTACGAGGATGACGAGGTGCTGGGCTTCAAGGACATCGCACCGCAGGCGCCGGTGCACGTGCTGTTCATTCCGAAGAACGAGATCATTCCGACCCTGGATGACCTGCAGCCGTCGCAGGCGCACCTGATCGGGAAGCTGGCGCTGGCTGCCGCCGAGTACGCGCGCCGCGAAGGCTTCGCACAGGACGGCTACCGCATCGTGATGAATTGCCGCGAGGATGCCGGCCAGACCGTGTTCCATATCCACATGCACCTGCTGGCCGGTGCGCCGCTGGGGCACTTCGGTACCCCGGGACGTTGAGCGCCCGGTATCCACGCCATGCGTGGATGAAAAAGGCCGCCCGAGGGCGGCCTTTTCCGTCATGCGTGTGTGGCGACGATCACCACCAGCCCCAGCGACCATAGCCGCCCCAGTACGGGCCATACGGGCCCGGGCCCCACGGGCCATAGGGGTAGGGCACCACGTCGACCTGGCGCTGTTCCGGCCACAGGTAGATCACATCGGCCGACAGCTTCGGCAGGCGGTAGTCGTACTCGCCGATGCGGGTGTTCTGGTAGCCGTCGATCTTGCCGATGAAGGTCACGTCACGACCGGCTTCGAACACCGCCGGGTCGTAGAAGCCGGCACGGCAGGCAATGAAGCGGCCGTCGCTGGCGTCGGACGAGGTGGTGTTCGGGCGGCCACTGCCATTGAGCGGGCGCGAGATGATCTGGAAGCAGGTCTCGCCCTGGCCGGGCTTGGTTTCGATGATGCGACCGCCCCAACGGACCGGCGTGCCGACCTGCTGGGTAGCGACCGAGTCGCGAGGGGAGACCAGGCTGAACTGTCCCTGCAGCGGCTTGGGGGCCGTGGCGCAGGCCGACAGGGCCAGCGTGGCCACAGCGGTGAGAAGGAACTTGGTGTTCATGGGGAGGCTCCGGAAGTCGGGCGATGCCTGCGCAGGTCCCGCAATAATGAAGCGAGGTCGGTGCAAGTTCCAGCGTAGCGCGCGTCGGCGAAACGCTGGCTGAGTGCGAGCAGGGCCGGGTCGGGGCGCTGCCGGTGTACCCGCTGTGCCCAGTCCTGTGCGGTTTCGTGCGGTTCACGGGCCAGGCCGAGGCGGGCGTAGCGCCGTCCGAGCCGGTGCCAGGCGCGCAGCAGCGGCTCGCGTTCGCGCTCGCCACGGGCCAGCAGCCAGGCCATCCACGCCAGCGCCAGCAGTGCGGCTACCACGAAGCCAGCGACCAGCTGCCCGGGGCCCAGATCGTCCAGCCCGAACGGCTTGAGCAGCTGCTGCTGGCGGCGCGCATCGAAGGACAGCACCAGATCGTTCCAGCCGCGGCGCAGCCAGTCGCCCATCTGGCCCAGCTGCAGCCAACGCTGCTGCAGTGGTGTGTCCGTGCCGGCCTGCAGGCGGTCATCCAGGGTGTCCAGGATGCGTTCCGGTGCCACGGCTGCGGTCGGGTCAACCCGGACCCAGCCGCGCTGCGGCAGCCATACCTCGGCCCAGGCGTGGGCATCCATCCGCCGCACCACCCAGTAGTCGCCGATGCGGTTGCGGGTGCCACCAGCGAAACCGGTCACCACCCGCGCCGGGACGCCGGCGTTGCGCATCAGCACCACGAAGGCCGAGCTGAAGTGTTCACAGAAGCCGGCCTTGTAGCCGAACAGGAACTCGTCGATCGGGTCGCGCCCTGCCGCAGGGGTATCCAGCGTGTACGAGAAATCGGTGGTGATCCACTGCAGCGCGCGGCGCACGATGGCCTCGTCATCGCTGCCAGCGTCCTGCCGCCATTGCTGCGCCAGCGTGGCGGTGCGCGGGTTGAAGCCGGCCGGCAGCTGCAACGTCGCGCGGCGCAGATAGGGCGACAGCGTGCTGTCGAAGCGCAGTGGCGGGGCCGAATGCAACCGCCAGCGGCTGAGCGAGGCCAGCGGGCGTTCGCTGCTCAGGCTCATGTCCGCATCCAGCACGCTGCCCGCAGGTGCGCGGCTGGGCAGGTCCAGCGCCACCAGCTGGCGGCGGTCGGTGGGCTCGTAATCGATCTGGTAGTCCCAGCCCTGTGTACCCGCTGCAACCACTGCAGCAGGTCGCCGCGCGCTGGCACGGTCGCGTGTCCAGCGCCGTCCATCGAAGGCGGTCAGTACAGGGCCGCGCCAGTAGCGCTGCGCCGGCTCGGGCGGAGCGCCGAAGAACTGCACGCGCAGCGCCGGGGTGTCGTCGGCCATCAGGTCCAGCCACTGGCCGGGTTCCATGCTGTCGGACAGCCCCGGTGTACCCACGGCGCGTTCGGGAATACCCCACAGTGGCGTGGCCAGTCGGGGGAAGAGCCAGAAGCAGGCCAGTGCCAGCGGCAGGCCGATCGCCAGCAGGCGGCCGACACCACGCAGCTGTCCACGCAGTGGCTGGCGGCCAGCATGGCCTTCATCCTGCGCCAGGCGTTGCAGTGCGATCAGTGCGCTGCCCCCGGCCAGCGTGGCCAGCGCTGTTGTCAGCGGCCCCTGGTCGAGCAGGAATGCTGCAAAGGGCGAGAACAGCGCGAAGCCGAGCAGGCTGCGGGCATCACGCAGGCTGCGCAGCTCGCTGGACTTGATCGCCAGCATCGCGGCCAGCAGCGCGCAACCGGTATCGCGTCCTGGGCGCACCACGCCCATCTGCCAGACGATGGCGCCGAGCATGCCCAGCACCAGCAGCAGGCGTACCGGCATCGGCAACACTGTCCGCCACGACAGGGCGGCAGTGATGATCGCCGCCAGCGCGATCACGCCCGCCAGCAGTGGTGGCAGCTGCAGCAGCAACGGCAACAGTGCCAGCGCCGCGCTGGCCAGGGTCCAGTTGCGGGCATTGCGGTCGAGCAGGGCCGGGGTCTCAGTCATGCGGCATCAGCGCCAGCGCGCGCAGGCACAGGTGATGATGGCTGGCGCCCTGGCCGGGCCCGAACGGTGGATGCGCAGGCAGCAGCAGGGTGTAGCGGCGGCCCTCGCGCTCGGCCACATCCACCCAGCGCGCCAATCGAGCGATGCGTGCTTCATGGCCCAGCGGCGCCAATGAGCGCCAGTCGAGGATCACTTCGATGCCGACCGGCTTTTCGTACTCGCGCACCAGCAGGCTGTCGCGGCGTGCCGAGTGCTTCCAGGAAATGCTGCGCGGCGCATCGCCCGCCCGGTAGGGGCGCAGCTGATGCAGCTCCTCGCCGCTGGCATGGGCACGGGTATGCAGCGGATCGCTGCCGCTCTCCGGCAGTGCAGGCGCCACGGCCTCGGCCAGCGGGTAGACCAGCAGCGGCTGTTCCGGCCACACCCACGACCATGCCCGCACCAGGCCCAGCGGCTGGGTGGTGGACAGGCGGATACGCGGCAGTTCCAGCCAGCCACGGCGTTCGCTGGGAACGTCCAGTTCCACTTCGCCACGGCCGTGCGCAGGCAGCGAGGTCCAGGCGTTGCTGTCACCCAGCTGCAGATGAAGGCCGTGCCGCGCACGCGGATCACGCAGTGAGAGGTCTACGCGCAGGCGCAACGGTTGCCCGGCCGGTACCGGCTCGGCCGAGATCGCATCGATCTGCACGCCGGACAACTGGAGATGCGCGGCAATGGCACTGGCGGTGGCCGCTGCGGCAAGCAGCAGGGCCAGCAGCAGCGCCGGATTGTTGTTGTAGTTCAGCGCGCCCAACAGCATGGCCACCAGCAGGGTGGCAACGAACAGGCCGAAGCGGGTGGGCAGCACATAGATGCGATGGCGGTCCAGCCGCTTCGGCAAGGCTTCGGGCCTGCGTGGCCGTGCCAGCAGCTGCATGCGTGCCCAGCGTGTGGCCACGCTCAATCCACCGCGACGGTCTGCAGGATCGCGCGCGCCAGTGCCGGTCCCGAACTGGATTCGGCTTCCGCCACCAGCCGGTGACCAGCCACTGCGACGAACAGCGTCTGCACGTCCTCGGGCACGACATGCCCGCGACCCAGCAGCAGGGCATGTGCCCTGGCCGCACGCAGCAATGCCAGGCCGGCGCGTGGTGACAGGCCGACGCGCACGCCGGCGTGCTGGCGGCTGCGGGTCAGCAGGGCCTGCACATAGTCGATCAGCGCGTCGCTGGCATGCACCTGGTTCACCGCGTCGCGCAGCGCGCGCACCTGGGTGTCATCCAGTTTCGGTACGGCGCGCGCGATCAGGTCGCGGCGGTCGCTGCCACGCAGCAGTTCGCGTTCGGCCTGGGCACTGGGGTAGCCCATCGCCAGCCGCAGCAGGAAACGATCCAGCTGCGAATCCGGCAGCGGGAAGGTGCCGGACAGGTCCACCGGGTTCTGCGTGGCGATCACGAAGAACGGGTCGGGCAGCGGATGCGTCTGTCCGTCCAGGGTGACCTGTTGTTCGGCCATCGCTTCCAGCAACGCGCTCTGCGTGCGTGGTGGTGCACGGTTGATCTCGTCGGCCAGCAGTACGTGGGTGAACACCGGGCCTGGGTGGAACTGGAACTGGCGGCTGCCGGCTTCATACACCGACACGCCCAGCACATCGGCCGGCAACAGGTCGGAGGTGAACTGCACGCGCTGGAAGCTGAGGCCGAGGCTGCTGGCCAGCGCATGCGCCAGCGTGGTCTTGCCCAGGCCGGGCAGATCTTCGATCAGCAGGTGGCCGCCGGACAGCAATGCGACGAACGCCAGCCTGACTTCCGGCACCTTGCCCAGTACCAGTGCGTTCACCTGATCCTGTGCCTCCCGCAGGGCCTGACGCAATTGATCGGTTAGCATGCTGGGATTGGGGGACGAAGCTGGCATGATCGTCTCAGATCTGGAATCCACTCGATTATCCATAGAGCAATGCAAGGCGAACAGCGCGCACGGACGATATTTCTCTGGTTATGGACGCTGGTCACAGCGGCCAAGCTGATCGTTGCCGCGCGCCTGCCGCTGTTCGTCGACGAAGCGTTCTATTGGCAGGAAGGCCAGCATCTGGCCGCGGCCTATTCGGATCTGCCCGGGCTGACCGCCTGGCTGGCCCGCCTGGGCGTGGAGATCGGCGGGCATCACGTGCTCGCGCTGCGCCTGCCATTCCTGGCCATCGGTGCGCTGCTGCCGCTGCTGGTGGTGCGCACGGCCACGCGCTGGTTCGGCAATGTGGCCGGTTGGCAGGCGGGCAGCCTCACGCTGTTGATGCCGTTGTCGGCGACGCTGGGCCTGCTGGCGGTACCGGACGTGCCGATGGCGCTGGCGGCAGTGATCTGCCTGCACGCCGGTGCGCGCCTGCTGCACAACGTGGATGCCTCCTCGGCGATGAAGCTGGCGCTGGGCCTGCTGATCGGTGCACTCAGCCACTACCGTTTCATCGGTGTCATCGGCGTCGGTTTCATCGCGTTGCTGGCATTGCCGCAGGGGCGGCGCATGCTGGCCGATCCGCGCGTGTGGGTGGCATTGGCGGTGGGCGTGCTGGCATGGCTGCCACTGCTGGCGTGGAATGCGGACAACCACGATGCCGGCCTGAAATTCCAGGTGATCGAGCGTCATCCCTGGGCGTTTGAATGGGGCGGGCTGTGGTTCCTGGTGATCCAGCCGATGCTGGTCACGCCGATCCTGTGCATGGCGATGTGGAAGGTGGCGCTGGCAGGAACCCGGAGCGGTGGCGGTGCGCGCGTGCAGTGGCGCTATTTCGGCCTGGTGGGCGGCGTATCCACGCTGGGCATTTTCGTGCTCGGCTTCTTCACTGACGTCGAGCGGATCAGCTTCCACTGGCCGCTGCCGGGCTACCTCGCATTGCTGGTGGCGGTGCCGGTGGTGCTCAACGGCTGGCCGCGCTGGCTGCGCCGCACCGGCTGGTGGCTGGCCGGCGCGGGCATGGTGCTGGCCTTCGGCTACTACCTGATGGCATCCACGCCGGCACTGCGCGAGCAGATGGCCGGCAGCAAGTACTATCCGCGCAATTTCGCCGGCTGGCAGCCACTGGCAGTTGCGGTCCATGAAGAGCTGCGGCAGATGCCGGAAGGAACGCGCGTGCTGGCCGGCAACTTCAAGGTTGGCGCCGAGCTGGGTTTCCAGCTGGGCAATGGCAACATCGAGGTACTGCCGCATCCGCTCAATGACAAGCATGGCCGCACCGCGCAGCTGGCGCAGTGGGGCCTGCTGCATGAGGGCGAGCGCACGGTGCCGATGCTGCTGGTGCTGTCACCCAGCGACCAGCGCTATCGCGAACTGCTGGAGCGCTATCACGCCATCTGCAATCAGGTGGGGCCGATGCCTGCGCCACGCGTGGTCAGCAGTGATCACGGGTTCCAGCGCTTCCTGCTGTTCCGGCTGCCGGTGCAGCGCGCAGAGGGGCCGTGCGTGACGCCGGCGATGGCGTGGCTGGATGCGCCGTCCAATGGCGAGAAGGTGTCCGGCACGCTCGCAATCAAGGGCTGGGCGTTCAAGGATGGTGTCGGCCTGGCGCGCGTCGAAGTGCTGGTCGATGGTCGCTCGATCGGTGACGCCCGCTATGGGCGTGTGTTCGACGTGCGCCACACCTGGCCGGACAGTACCGATCCGCAGCATCCGGCGGTGGGCTTCGACGCATCGTTGGATACCACCACGCTGGCTCCGGGCAAGCACTGGCTCGGGCTGCGCCTGCATGGCCGCGATGGCAGTGTGGAGGCGTGGCAGGAGCAGCCGTTCGAGGTTCGTTGAGGTCCTCTGGTCCTGTAGAGCCGAGCCGATGCTCGGCTGCTTCTGCTTCAGATGCAGGCAGCCTCGAAAAAAGCAACCGAGCATGGGCTCGGCTCTACAGTTCAGGGCACCGCGAAACCGGCCCTGCGCAGCAAACCGCATACCGCGATCAGCGGCAGGCCGACCAGCGCGGTCGGGTCGCGGTTGTCGATGGCGTCGAACAGGCTGATGCCCAGGCCCTCGCATTTGAAGCTGCCGGCGCAGTCCAGCGGTTGCTCGATGGACACGTAGCGGGCGATTTCGTCTGGCTCCAGTGCGCGGAAGCAGACTTCGGTCAGATCGACGGCCGTGAATGATTCTCCGTCACGGCTGAGACAGACGGCGGTGTGGAAGCGGACGGTCTGCCCCGACATCGCTGCCAGCTGCGCACAGGCGGCCTCGACCGTACCCGGTTTGCCCAGTGGCTGGCCGTTCAGGTCTGCGACCTGGTCCGAACCGATCACCCACGCGCCGGGGTGGCGGGACGCCACCTCGGCCGCTTTGGCGGCGGCCAGGCGGGTGGCCAGGGCCAGCGGAGCCTCCCCGTTCATGGGAGTCTCATCCACCTCCGGACGTGCGCAGTCGAAGGGCAGGCCCAGCCGTTCCAGCAGCTCGCGACGGTAGCGGGAGGTGGAGGCCAGGACCAGTGACATGCGAGAATACCGGGGCAGGGCATGGCAGTCTGGCGTGTCCGCAGCGCCAGCAGCAAGTCCTGTATGGCGGGCATTTGACAGTCGCCGCCCGGATCCTTAGTATTCAGCGGCTTATGTCCGCGAACGTGCCCGAAACGCTGGATGCCTGGCGGATGGTTGTAGCGCGAAGGCGCTTCGACGGTCAGGTGTCCCTGGCTGAATTGACCCGCCTGCAGGGGTTGGTCGCAGATACCGACGGTGAGTGCAATTACTCGCTTGAATTCGGTCGCGACGACGTCTTGCGGGTATCCTATGTGGAATTGATCATCGACACCGCGCTGCCGCTGACCTGTCAGCGCAGCATGCAGCGATTCCTGTTGCCGGTGAAGGTGACCCAGAGGCTTGGCCTGATCCGCGACGAGGACGAGGAATCGTCCCTGCCGGAGGAATACGAGGCGTTGCTGGTGCCGGAAGATGGCCAGCTGAAGCCGCTGGATCTGGTCGAGGACGAACTGGTGCTGGCGGTGCCGGTGGTACCGCTGTCGCCCGACGGTGAAGCAGTCGACAAGGACTGGGCGCCGAGCGAAGAAGAAACGAAGAAGGCCAACCCGTTTGCGGCGTTGGCGGTATTGAAGAAACAATAGCAGCCGGTTGTCGTCGGCGGCTGCGGCGAAAGCGAAAAGTGTGCTGGGCGCTGGCGTCCTGTGCGACGAAACGACGAAGCAAAACGAACCGAGTTTGGAGCAATCCCATGGCTGTCCAGAAATCCCGTGTTACCCCGTCCCGCCGCGGCCAGCGCCGTTCGCATGACGCCCTGAGCGCCAAGCAGCTGTCGACCGACCCGACCACCGGCGAAGTGCACCTGCGTCACCACATCACTGCCGATGGTTTCTACCGCGGCAAGAAGGTCATCCAGACCAAGACCTCGGCCGTCGAAGAAGATTGATGTGCCGGGAAGGCCGCTGCCTCCGGGCAGCGGCCTTTGCCTTCTTCCCCGGGTGTGCCGGTGATCGGCGGCCCGCGCAACAGGAAACATGATGAGCAAGCGGATCTACTCGAGGATCGCGGGCACCGGTAGCTATTTGCCGGAAAAAGTCCTGACCAACGCCGACCTGGAAAAAATGGTCGAAACCTCGGATGAGTGGATCCAGTCGCGCACCGGAATTCGTGAACGGCACATCGCGGCCGAAGGCGAAACCACCAGCGACCTCGGCTACAACGCCGCCCTGCGCGCGCTTGAAGCCGCAGGCATCGATGCCTCGCAGCTCGACATGATCGTGGTCGGCACGACCACCCCTGATCTCATTTTCCCGTCCACCGCGTGCCTGATCCAGGCCAAGCTCGGTGTTGCGGGGTGCCCTGCCTTTGACGTTAACGCAGCCTGCTCGGGCTTCGTGTTCGCGCTGGGCGTGGCCGACAAATTCATCCGTTCCGGTGACTGCAAGCATGTGCTGGTGATCGGCACCGAAACGCTGACCCGCATGGTCGACTGGAACGATCGCACCACCTGCGTGCTGTTCGGCGATGGCGCCGGCGCCGTCGTGCTCAAGGCCGATGAAGAGACCGGCATCCTCAGTACCCACCTGCATGCCGATGGCAGCAAGAAGGAGCTGTTGTGGAACCCGGTCGGTGTCTCGACCGGCTTCAAGGACGGCGCCAATGGCGGCGGCACCATCAACATGAAGGGCAATGACGTGTTCAAGTACGCCGTCAAGGCGCTGGACTCGGTCGTGGACGAGACCCTGGCCGCCAACGGCCTGGACAAGTCCGACCTGGATTGGCTGATTCCGCACCAGGCCAACCTGCGCATCATCGAAGCCACCGCCAAGCGCCTGGACATGTCGATGGACCAGGTCGTGGTGACCGTCGACAAGCACGGCAATACCTCGTCCGGCTCGGTGCCGCTGGCGCTGGACGCCGCCGTGCGTTCGGGCAGGGTCGAACGTGGCCAGCTGCTGCTGCTGGAAGCCTTCGGCGGCGGCTTCACGTGGGGTTCGGCTCTGCTGCGCTATTGATAGTGCAAGTTACGACAACGTGAAGCTTTGTCGTTGCGGCCCCTCTGGGGCCGTAACGCGTTTAAGGAGGACCTGTCATGGTTGAGCCCATCGTCATCGAAGGGCAACGTGCCTGGCTGAAGCAGTACGGCAAGGGAAGCCGGGCGCTGGCCCTTGGCCTGCTCAATTTTGTTGCCCGTCGTTTTCATCTGGACGCCCTGCGTCCGCCGCCGCACCGTGGAGGCGACGCCGCACGCGAAACCGAAGCCCGTCGCCTTGCAGAACTGCAGGCGCAGGGCGTGAACGTGCCCGACGTGCTGGGCACCGGCCATGCCGCGCTGGTGATCGGCGACAACGGCAGTTCGTTCAATACCTGCCTGCGCGAAGCCGACGACGCAGGTCGCGACCGACTGGTGATGGCGGCGATGCTGGCCATTGCCGCAGCGCATGCGCGCGGCGCCTATTTCGGCCAGCCGTTGCCGCGCAATCTCACCTGGGATGGCGAGAACGTCGGTTTCATCGACTTCGAGGAAGATCCGCTGGAAGTGATGGATCTGTCCGAAGCGCAGGCCCGCGACTGGCTGATGTTCGGCTATGGCGTGGCCAAGTACTACGCCGACCGCCCCGAGCACCTGCAGGCGATGATGGCCGAGGCGATGGGCGATGCCCAGGCGCCGGTGCGCGAGCACGTGCACGCGGTCAGCGGCCGCCTGCGCAGCCTGGCCCGGGTCTGCATGAAGCTGGGCCGCTCAGCGCGCGCGCTGGCCCACTCCATTTTCATCGCCCATGGCGCCAGCACCGCTGGCGTGCTGATGCTGGTGGGCCTGTGCGTGGATTTCCTCGCCGACGGCGACCTGGACGTCCTGCAGCTGTTCTGCTGATCAGCGGCTGGGGCCGGATCCCTTTTTTCCATGGAGAGGCATCCGGCCCCGGATCTCCAGCGTGTTGCGACAGCCATTCACCATACGCGTGCATACGCGCACGTACAGACGACACGGCATGTTCCCCCTTATCATGGCCCGCTTCGATTGCAACAAGCGGATGACCGCGTGACCCTATCCACCCTCGCTTTTGTCTTCCCCGGCCAGGGCTCGCAGTCTGTGGGCATGGTGGCCGAGCTGGCCGAACTGCACCCGCAGGTGCGTGACGCCTTCACCGAGGCGTCCGATGGTGCCGGCGTCGACCTGTGGGCGCTGTCCCAGGGCGGCCCGGAGGAAATGCTCAACCGCACCGAATACACCCAGCCGGCCCTGCTGGCTGCAAGCATCGGCGTGTGGCGCGCCTGGAACGCCGTGGGCGGTCCGCGCCCGTCGGTGCTGGCCGGTCACAGCCTGGGCGAGTACACCGCCCTGGTTGCCGCTGGCGCGCTGAGCCTGCATGACGGTGCGCACCTGGTGCGCCTGCGCGGCCAGCTGATGCAGGAAGCCGCGCCGGCCGGTGTCGGCGCCATGGCCGCCGTGCTCGGCGCCGAAGACCAGCTGGTGCTGGAGGTCTGCGCTGAAGCGGCAGGCAGCCAGGTGGTGGTGCCGGCCAACTTCAATTCGCCGGGCCAGATCGTGATTGGTGGCGACGCCGAGGCGGTCGACCGCGCGCTGGCGCTGCTGGCCGAGAAGGGCGTGCGCAAGGCGGTCAAGCTGGCCGTGAGCGTGCCCTCGCACACCCCGCTGATGCGCGAAGCCGCCAACCGCCTGGCCGAAGTGATGGCCGGCCTGGCCTGGCAGGCGCCGCAGCTGCCGGTGGTGCAGAACGTCGACGCCAAGGTGCATGACGGCATCGACGCGATCCGTACCGCGCTGGTCCAGCAGCTGTACCAGCCGGTGCAGTGGACCGGCTGCGTGCAGGCGCTGGCTGGCCGTGGCGTCACCCAGATCGCCGAGTGCGGCCCGGGCAAGGTGCTGACCGGCCTGGTCAAGCGCATCGACAAGGCCATCGACGGCCGTTCGCTGGCCACGCCGGGCGACTTCGAAGCTGCCCGCGAGGCATGGTCGGCCTGATCCCCCTGTTCCTGCCGACCGTACGAGTGGCCGCTGCACGCGGCACGGGTGCGGCGGCCGCCCCAGCCTGAGGAAAACATCATGAGCAAGCCCCTGCAGGGTGAAATCGCACTGGTCACCGGCGCCAGCCGTGGCATTGGTGCCGCCATCGCCGATCTGCTGGCCGCCCAGGGCGCCACCGTCATCGGCACCGCCACCACCGAATCCGGCGCTGCCGCGATCGGTGAGCGCCTGGCCGCCCACGGTGGTCATGGCCGCGCGCTGAATGTCACCGACGCGGCTGCGCTGGACAGCGTGCTGGACGGCATCGCCAAGGAATTCGGCCCGATCTCGATCCTGGTCAACAATGCCGGCATCACCCGCGACAACCTGCTGATGCGCATGAAGGACGAGGACTGGGCGTCGATCATCGACACCAACCTGACCAGCGTGTTCCGCACCAGCAAGGCCGTCATGCGCGGCATGATGAAGGCGCGCAAGGGCCGCATCATCAACATCGCATCGGTGGTGGGCGTGACCGGCAACGCCGGCCAGGCCAACTACGCTGCCGCCAAGGCCGGCATCATCGGCTTCAGCAAGTCGCTGGCCAAGGAAATCGGTTCGCGCGGTGTCACCGTCAATGTTGTCGCACCTGGCTTCATCGACACCGACATGACCAAGGCGTTGCCGGAAGAAGCGCGTACCGCGCTGATCAACGATATCGCCCTCGAACGCCTGGGTTCGCCGGAAGACATCGCCCATGCGGTGGCCTTCCTGGCCAGCCCGGCTGCCGGTTACATCACCGGCGAAACCCTCCATGTGAACGGTGGCATGTACATGCCGTAAGCAAGGGGCGCAGGGATTGCGCCGCAAGTGATTGATCTGCTGAGGTTTTTGCTGCGATGCAAGGCCGCGCCGGTTTCCACTACACTATCCCACGGCCATCGCCTTTGATGGCGACCACTTTTGAACCACAACTCCATCTGGAGCGAGATCCCATGAGCACCATCGAAGAACGCGTCAAGAAAATCGTCGTCGAACAGCTTGGCGTCAAGGAAGAAGAAGTCACCAACAGCGCATCGTTCGTCGATGACCTGGGCGCTGACTCGCTGGACACCGTCGAGCTGGTGATGGCCCTGGAAGAAGAATTCGAGTGCGAGATCCCGGACGAAGAAGCCGAGAAGATCAGCACCGTGCAGGCCGCCATCGACTACATCAAGGCCCACGTCAAGGCCTGATGTCAGACGGCAGTGCGCGCGCGGGTTCACGCTCGCCGCGCACCGCACCCCATGGGGCCGCTGTTGCGGCCCCGTGTGTTTGAGCATCACACCGAAGCAAACCGAGTTGCCCGTTGAAACCATCCGGGCCAGGAGAATCAGCAATGAAGCGTCGCGTCGTCGTAACCGGCCTGGGTATCGTCTCGCCGTTGGGCAATGATCTGGCCAGCAGCTGGGAAGGCATCACCCATGGTCGTTCGGGCATCGGTCCGCTGACCAACGTTTCTGATGCCTATCTGGATCGGTTCACCACCAAGATTGCAGGTGAGGTCAAGGGATTCGACATCACCGCCGACAATGAACTGTTCGGCAAATTCCGGGTCAGCGGCAAGGATGCCAAGAAGATGGACCCGTTCATCCATTACGGCCTCGGTGCCTCGTTCATGGCCCTGCACGACTCGGGCCTGGAGATCACCGACGCCAATGCCGAACGCATCGGCGCCATCGTCGGCGCCGGCATCGGCGGCCTGCTCGGCATCGAAGAGCAGACCATCGAGTTCCACGAGGGCAAGAAGATCTCGCCCTTCTACGTGCCCAAGACCATCATCAACATGCTGCCGGGCCAGCTGAGCATCATCACCGGCCTGAAGGGCCCGTCGTTCTCGGCGGTGTCGGCGTGCGCGACCTCGAACCACTCGATCGGCACCGCGATGCGCATGATCCAGTACGGCGATGCCGACGTGATGGTGGTCGGTGGTGCCGAGCGTGGCTCGTCGCCGACCGCGCTGGGCGGCTTCTGCGCGATGAAGGCCATGAGCACCCGCAACGATGCCCCGGAACAGGCCTCGCGCCCGTGGGACAAGGACCGTGACGGCTTCGTGCTGGGCGACGGCGCCGGCATCCTGATCCTGGAAGAGTACGAGCACGCCAAGGCGCGTGGCGCGAAGATCTACTGCGAGCTGGCCGGTTTCGGCGCCAGCTCCGATGCGTACCACATGACCGCACCGAGCGAGAACGGCGAAGGTGCCGCCCGCTGCATGGCCATGGCCATGAAGGACGCCGGCGTGACCCCGGAGCAGGTCGGCTACCTCAACGCGCACGGCACCTCCACGCCACTGGGCGACCTGGGCGAGACCATGGCAATGAAGACCGCCTTCGGCGACCACGCCTACAAGATGATGGTCAGCTCCACCAAGTCGATGACCGGCCATCTGCTGGGCGCTGCCGGCGGCGTGGAAGCGATCTTCTCGGTGATGGCGCTGCAGGACAACGTCATTCCGCCGACCATCAACCTGCAGCAGCCGGGCGAAGGCTGCGACCTGGACTACGTGCCCAACGAAGCACGCCAGGCCAAGGTGGACGTGGTGATGTCGAATGGTTTTGGCTTCGGCGGCACCAACGGCACGCTGGTCTTCAAGCGCGTCTGACCGAGTTGTAGCGTCGAGCCATGCTCGACTCCGCGTTCCATGGAGCCGCCGCAAGGCGGCTTCCGTGCATCTGATACCCCGAACTGGCTGCCATGACCCACGCACCGCTGATTCACCCGTTGCCGCATCCGATCGATCTGCTGGCGCTGCAGCAGCACGACCCGGCGCGCTTCCCGCTGCTGATGGAATCCACCGCCTCGGGCACCGCCCAGGGCCGCTGGAGCCTGCTGCTGGCCGCGCAGGGCGAGGGCCTGCGGCTGGACGCCGATGGCCAGGTGCGCGATCTGCACGACGTGGTGCAGCCCGGCACGTTCCTGCAGGCACTGGACCGTGCCTGGCAGCATGAGCGCCTGTCGCACGACGGCAGCCACAGCCTGCCGTTCCGTGGCGGCTGGGCGCTGATGCTGGATTACGAAGTGGCCAGCCAGATCGAACCGGTTCTGCCGGCGCGTGCGCGCGAGGACGGCCGCCCGACCGCGCTGGCACTGCGCTGCCCGGCTGCGGTGCTGCACGACCATCACAACGATGCCAGCTTCGTCATCGCCGAAGCCGGCGAGCAGGCGCTGCTGGACGCGCTGGTGGCACTGGCTTCGGCCGCGATGCCCGAAGCCGGGCAAGGCTGGCAGCCGCCGCAGTCGGTGGCCGAGGATGCGCCGCAGCGCTTCACCGACGGCGTGCGCCGGGTGATCGACTACCTGCGCGCCGGCGATGTGTTCCAGGTGAACCTGTCGCGGCGCTGGAGCGCCCGGTTCGCCGCGCCGGTCAGCCCGCAGGCGCTGTACGCGCAGTTGCGCCGTGCCAACCCGGCACCGTTCGCCGGCCTGTTCAGCGCGCACGGCCGCCACGTGGTCAGTTCCTCGCCGGAGCGGCTGGTGTCGGTGCATGCCGGCCATGCGCAGACCCGTCCGATTGCCGGCACGCGTCCGCGCTTCGAAGGCGACGATGATGCCGCGCGCATCCAGGAGCTGGTCGGCCACCCCAAGGAGCGCGCCGAGCACGTGATGCTGATCGACCTGGAACGCAACGACCTGGGCCGCATCTGCCTGCCCGGCACCGTGGTGGTCGACGAGCTGATGACCGTGGAGAGCTACGCCCATGTGCACCACATCGTCAGCAACGTCAGTGGCCATCTGCGCCCGGAGGTCACGCCCGGCGAGGTGATCGCCGCCACGTTCCCGGGCGGCACCATCACCGGCTGCCCCAAGGTGCGCTGCATGCAGATCATCAGCGAACTGGAGCAGGTGCCGCGCGGTGCCTATACCGGCGCCTTCGGCTGGCTGAACCGGGATGGCGACCTGGACCTGAACATCCTGATCCGCACCGCCGAAGTGGATGGCCACGAGGTGAGCTTCCGCACCGGCGCCGGCATCGTGGTGGATTCGGACCCGGACAAGGAACTGGACGAGACCCGCGCCAAGGCCCGCGGCCTGCTGCGGGCGCTCGGTCAGCAAGGCTGACGGCCGCCGGTTCGGCTTCGGTGGGTGCCGACCTTGGTCGGCACGGGTGTGTGGCCCCGGTCATGACCCCACACCAGCGGCACGGTATCCTGCACGACGGAATCGAGTTCAGAGGTAGTCCATGGCGGGAGCCAAGCGCGGGTGTCTGTTCGTGGTAACGCTGGTGGTGGTGCTGGCCGCTGTCGTGGCCGGCGCGGGCGCGTGGTTCTTCTACCAGCAGACCCGCTTCGCCGATGCCCCGATCACTCCCACCGCCGAAAGTGTGGTCATCGCCAGCGGCGATGGCATGAACAGCGTGCTGCGCAAGCTGCGCGATGCCGGCGTGGACGAGGGCCAGGACACCCAGTGGCAGTTGCTGGCGCGCCAGCTCGATGCCGCCGGCAAGCTGAAGGTGGGCGAGTACGCGCTCAGCGGCGACCTGACCCCGCGCGAGCTGCTGTTGCGCATGCGTGCCGGCAGGGTGCTGCAGCACCGTGTCACCATCATCGAAGGCTGGAACATCCGCCAGCTGCGTGCCGCGCTCAAGCGCGCCGAGCCGCTGCTGCACACCACCGACAATCTTGATGACGCCGCGCTGATGCAGCGCCTCGGCTTCGGTGGACAGCATCCGGAAGGCCGCTTCCTGCCGGAGACCTACGTCTACCAGCGCGGCGACAGTGATCTGGACGTGCTCAAGCGCGCCCACGCCGCGATGGAAAAGGCGCTGGATGAAGCCTGGGAAAGCCGCGCGCCGGACCTGCCGATCAACACGCCCTACGAACTGCTGACGATGGCCTCGATCATCGAGAAGGAAACCGCATTGGCCAGCGAGCGCCCGCAGATTGCCGGCGTGTTCATGCGTCGCCTGAAGATCGGCATGCGCCTGCAGACCGACCCGACCGTGATCTACGGCATCGGTGCCGCGTATGACGGCAACATCCGCCGCCGCGACCTGACCACCGATACGCCCTACAACACCTATACGCGTGCGGGCCTGACCCCGACCCCGATCGCCATGCCCAGCCGCGATGCACTGATGGCCGCCGCGCAACCCGCAGCGGGCGACGCGCTGTATTTCGTCGCCGTGGGCGATGGCAGTGGCGCGCACGTGTTCTCGCCCAGCCTGGACCAGCACAACGCCGCAGTCGCCCGCTACCTGCAGCAGCTGCGCCAGCAACGTACCCAGGAGACCTCGGCGCAATGAGTCCCGCGCTGCTTCGCCACCCGCGTTTCGTCAGCCTGGAAGGCGGCGAGGGCGCAGGCAAGACCACCGCCATCAACGCCATCCGTGACTGCCTGCGCAGCCACGGCCACGAGGTGGTGCTGACCCGCGAGCCGGGCGGCACGCCCCTGGCCGAGCGCATCCGCGGCCTGGTGCTGAAGCCCGATGCCGAGATCGCCGCCGAACCGCTCAGCGCCGAAGCCGAGCTGCTGCTGGTGTTCGCCGCACGCGCGCAGCACGTGCGCCAGGTGATCCAGCCGGCGCTGCAGCGCGGCGCCTATGTGCTGAGCGATCGCTTCACCGATTCCAGCTATGCCTACCAGGGCGGTGGTCGCGGCCTCGATCCGCAGTGGATTGCCGATCTGGAACGACGCGCGGTGGGCCTGCTGCCGGGCCTGACCCTGCTGCTGGACGTGGACGTGGCGGTGGGCCGCGCACGCGCCAATGGCCGCGACCTGTGGCCGGACCGCATCGAGAGCGAGCAGGACGATTTCTTCCAGCGCGTGCGCGAAGTGTTCCGCAGCCGCGCACAGCAGGATCCGCAGCGCTTCGCGCTGGTCGACGCTGGCCAGGTGCAGGAACGCGTGGCGGCCGACGTGGTCGCGCGTGTCGAGCGCTGGCTGCGGGACGGGGAGGGCGTATGAGCACGTTTTCGCCGTGGCAGCAGCGCGCGTTCGATCAGACGGTTGCTGCGCTCGATGCAGACCGGCTCGGTCATGGCCTGCTGATCTGCGGCCCGGCCGGGTTGGGCAAGCGCGAGGTGGCACTGGCGCTGGCCGACCACGTGCTGGCGCGCGGCGATGCCGCGCATGCCACGCGCACGCGCCAGCTGATCGCCGCGGGTACCCACCCGGACCTGCAGCTGGTCAGCTTCATTCCGAACAAGAGCGGCGACAAGCTGCGCACCGAGATCGTCATCGAGCAGGTGCGTGAGATCACCGACACGCTGGCGCTGACCCCGCAGTACGGCGTGGCACAGGTGGTGATCGTCGACCCGGCCGATGCGATCAACCGCTCGGCCGCCAATGCACTGCTGAAGACCCTGGAAGAGCCGCAGCCCGGCCGTTACCTGTGGCTGATCAGCAGCGACCCGGCGCGGCTGCCGCAGACCATCCGCAGCCGTTGCCAGCGCCTGGAATTCAAGCTGCCGCCGCAGCACGAAGCACTGGCCTGGCTGCAGCAGCAGGGACACAGCGAGGCGTCGGCGCGCGAAGCGCTGGAGGCTGCACGCGGCCATCCCGGCCAGGCCGACAACTGGCTGCGCGAAGATGGCCTGAGCCTGCGCCGCGAGGTTGGCCGCGAGCTGGAACAGCTGGCCGCCGGCAAGACCGGTGCGGTGGAGCTGGCGCAGAAGTGGTGCGGCGACGACAACGCAGCGCTGCGCCTGCGCTTTGCCGCCGACCTGGCGCTGGCCCAGGCCAGCACCGATGCCTTGACCACGCCGGAGCGATTGCACAAGCTTGCAGCCTGGTTCGATGCGGCCAACCGCACCCGCGACCTGCTGCGCACCACGGTGCGCGCAGACCTTGCGGTGGTCGAGTTGCTGCTGGCCTGGAACAAGGTGAACGAGCGGCCTGCCGCAAGGGGAAATCGATGAGTGCCAGCAACGCCCGCCAGGGCATCCTGTCCCTGGCCGTGAAGGACAAAGCCGCGCTGTACAGCGCGTACATGCCGTTCGTGAAGAACGGCGGCATCTTCGTGCCCACGCCCAAGCGCTACTTCCTGGGCGACGAGGTGTTCCTGCTGCTGACCCTGCCCGATTCCAGCGAGCGCCTGCCGGTGGCTGGCAAGGTGATCTGGGTGACCCCGGCCGGCGCGCAGGGCAACCGCACCGCCGGTATCGGCGTGCAGCTGGCCGACGGTGCCGAAGGCGAGGGCGTGCGCCACAAGATCGAGACCCTGCTGGCCGGACTTACCGGCTCGGACAAGCCGACCCACACGATGTGAGGTAGCACCGGGGCCTTTCTGTAGAGCTGAGCCATGCTCGGCTGCGGACCCCGGAAACACCCGTGAACACGAATGTGAAAAACTGTTGACGGCCTCTGAAAAGCCCCTATAATGAGCGGCTCAGCAACACACCGGGCGGTTAGCTCAGCGGTAGAGCATTGCCTTCACACGGCAAGGGTCACAGGTTCGATCCCTGTACCGCCCACCATGTTGCAGAACGAAAGAAGCCTCCAGCAATGGGGGCTTTTTTGTTGCCTGCGATTCTGCTGGGCCGACGGGCAGCGGACCCTGTCTCAGCCGTGTTCGTCCAACAGCGCGCGCGCGATCAGTGCCGTTGCATCCAGCAGGTCGTGGCCGCTGCCGGCCTGCACCACCACTGCAAGCAGACCACGGCCCACCTCGGCATTGCCGCTGGTCAGTTCCATCTCGCCTTCAAAGCACAGATCGGCCAACCATTCGTGGACCTGTTGCAGCCCGCGCTTGCGGGCGCGGCGGAACTCCGCGAGCAGCTTCGCCTGGCCGGCCTCACGCTCGCCATCGGCAAGCAGGCCGATGGCTCCGCCGTGCGCTGCGCGCCAGAGGGCTGGCAGCGGGCGACCGTTCGCGTCCACCACGTCTGCCGCGAACTCCGCGCAGTACATTTCGTAGCGCTTGCCCGCTGTGCTGCGAGGCACGATGTCGGCCTGGGCGAGCAAGCGTTCGGCTTCATCCAGTTTGCTGAACTTCAAGCGCAGCAGTGCAGGGCGGCTCAGTTGTTGTGCCAGCGCCTGCTGGTTGGCGGCGAACCATACGTTCCAGCCTACGCTTGCGCGGCCCTCCAGAGCGGCCTTGAAATACTCCAGGTGTTCGGCGTCCATTGCGGCCTCCCGCGTTCCCTGCGCGATTGTAGCGGGAGCGCATCCGGGCCGGTCAGGTGTGGCCCTCGGCGAGGCAGTGATGCGCCTCGCGCACCAGTTGTCGTGCCGCCACGATCAGTCCGTCGGTATGGAAGGCGCCCAGCTGTTCCTCCGGGCCGGCCTCGGCACGCGCCCGGTCGGCGGCCTGCAGCAGATCGAGCACTGCGCTGAGCCCGGACATCGAGCGGCGCAGCGAAGCGTGATTGCTGGCGCCGAGGGTGAGGCCGCCACACGGTTGCCCGTCATCGGCGTCGGCGTTGCTGATCGCATTGAGGCAGGCGAAGAACGTGGGCGACTGCACGGGCAGGTTCTGTTCCTGCAAGGCGCACTCGATCTCGTGCGCGAGCTCTTCAGGCACGTCGGCGGCGATGTTGCCGATCAGGGCGTGCAGGCGGGCACGGTCGGCGGTGCGATTGGTCATGGCGAAACCCTCACTGGCGTAGAGCCACCTTCCGGAGTGAAGGTGGCGGACGGTGCGGGTTGGCGTACCAAGGCAAACGAACTCCCATCGAGAAGAAGGCCTGGCGGATCTGTCGATCCCCACGCACCGGCCGCCATTGAAGGCAATCGGTGCATTCTCTCTGCTGCGGCGTAAATCGCAGCGATGGGTGTTCATTCGTTTATTCGAGACGCCAATCCCGGCCCAGGCAATCTGCCTCGGCGCGGTGATCATGGGATCGCGCAATCACGGTGGTCTGTAAGGAAAGTTCTCAACTCCACGCAGGCACACCAAGCGTTTCCGGTTCTGTGCCCTCCAGCATCCGCCGACTGTGTCGCCCATCACTGATGGCGCAGAGCGCCCTTCTGCCGACCGTGCACGTGACGACTCCAGAGCGGCGCCGCCATGGCAATTCCGTCACCCGGCGCGCGCAGGCGGGAATGTGTCATGCATGGAGCCAGAGGGTTCCATCCCTGCGCTGTCCCACCGCCCCGGGCAGGCGTAGTCTCATGCTGTCGCCTTACCCATCCACGCTGGAGTGCCACCATGCCGCTCGCCCGCATCGATCTTCGCAAAGGTAAATCCGCCGACTACCTGCAACGTGTCGGCGAAGCCATCTACCAGGCCATGCGCGCGGTGGGCGTGCCGGAGAACGACCGCTTCCAGATCTTCCAGCAGCACGACGCCGGCACGTTGATCTACGACCCCGGCTACCTGGGCGTGGACCGCACCGACGACTTCATCTGCATCCAGATCACCTGGAACGAAGGGCGCACGCTGGAGCAGAAGAAGGCGCTGTATGCCGGCATCGCTGATGGCCTGCACGCGGCGGTGGGCATCCGCCGCGAGGATGTGTTCATCAACCTGGTGGAAGTGAAAAAGGAGAACTGGTCGTTCGGCAACGGGGTGGCGCAGTACGTGAGTTGATGCGGGAAGCGCATCCACGCATGGCGTGGATCTACACCTCGCTGCCGACCTGCTCGCCTTCGGTGGCCGCGGCACTGCGGGCCGCCTTCACTGCGTCGGCGCTGTTGGGTTGTTCGCACTCGATGCTGGTCACGTAGCCGTCGTGGCTGATGTTGTGCTCGGCGCGCTTGACCAGCCACTGCCCATCCACGCCATCGCGGAAGCCCTGCATCACCACCGTGGCTTCGGCCATCAGCGTCTCGCGGCCGGGCAGGGTGTAGCTCAGCGTACGCGTCTGCCGGGCCTGTTCCTGGTGCTTGGCGCGCGCTGCGGCTTCGGCGGCTTCGCGGTCGGCGTACGCCATGCGCAGGCGCACGATCGGTTCACCGCTGCCCAGCTTTACTTCCTGGCGCTTGGCACCGCGTACATCGCGATAGTAGGCAATGGTGGTGCCGGTCTTCTCGCGTGAGACGATGCTCACTTTGTAGCCACTGCCATCGGCCGGGGTCAGGGTGACGTCGGGAATGCGCTCACCGCTGGCACTGGTGGATTCGCCGCGCTTGACGAACATCAGGCGGCCGCCGCCCGGCTTGGCGATGGCATCATGCTGCTTGGCCAGGCGCAGCAGCAGATTCATGTCCGACTCCTGCGACTGCACTGTCAGCGGCAGTGCGATCGACGCCAGCGATCCGCTCACGGCCGCGCTGAGTCCGTGCTCGCCGGCCATGCGCTGGACCATGCCGCCGATCGTCGTGCCCTTCTTCCAGGTGCGCGTCTTCTGCGTCTGCAGATCGTTCTTGCCGCCCTTGCTGGCCTCGAACGGTGCGGCGCGCGCGCGCAGGGTCATGCTGCCCGGGTAGCCGGAAATCTCCACCTCATCGCAGATGTACAGGCCCATGCGCCGCACTTCGCCGTCATAGCCGATGAAGGCTTCCAGCTCCGCGCCTGCCGGCGGCAGCTGGATCGGATCGGACGGATCATGGTCGGCCAGCTGCAGCTCCAGCATGTCCGAGTTGTTGTCGGTCTCGTCGGTGATGCGCAGTGATTTGAAGCGCGACATGATCTTGTCGGTGATGTCCTGGCTGTTGGCCACCACGCGGAATGCCGGTGTGATGTTCAGTCCCACAGTGCGATCCCCTTGCGTTCGCCGGCGGGGCGCTGCACGTCTGGCAGAGTGATCGCGATGCCCGCAGGCAGTACCGCGCCGCGGGCGGCCAGGCCCGGGTTGGCGTCGAGTATCGCGCGCAGAATGGCCGGTGATTGTTCGCCATAGTGCGCATGCGCGATGCGGTCAACGACGTCGCCGTCGCGGGTGTTATACGTTCGTGCCATCGCTGTGCTTCCGCAGGGAGAGGGTGAATTCGTGCCGCTGGATTCCCGCATCGACGGTGAAGCCGGAGGCGGTGGCGTCGATCTTGTCGATGACCCACAGCCCCAGGTTTCCGCCCTTGCCGGTCAGCAGCCGCTGTGGCTTGCCCTGTGCCGCCAGCCTGCGCAGCTGCGAGAGCTCATTGCCGGCGCCCCGGAACGCATAGTGGATGACGCCCGGCAAGGTCATGCTGGCCTTGCCGGGGCCGGTGTACTGCAGGGCGGCCATCTGCCCGATGCGTTCCTGCGCAGCCCAGCCATATTCGTTGCTCTGCTGGATCTCCTGGAACACGGCGGTGTTGAGGCTGAACTTGAAGCCGCCCAGCATCAGCAGCACCGGGGCGTTGCCGGAGTCGTTGCTCTGGAAACTGGACAACAGCTTGTCGATGGATGCGGTTACGAACTCACGCTTCATGCTTAGTTCCTGTCTGCCAGGCCACCACGGGCAGCAACCGCGTTGCGACGCTGCAGTTCGTCGGCCGTGCGACGCGCCACCGATTCGCTGGATTCACCCGGTTGCTGGTGGATGGTGATGTTGTTGGTCTGTTGCTGCTGCACGGTGGTGACGCCGCGCGTAGTGGGTGATGGCATGTCGGGTGCGGTGCGACCGCGAGCGGCCTCGCTGATGCCGCCCCAACGCTTGCGCGCGCCCGGCGCGTCCAACGTGGCGACGTCGCCGACCAGGCCCACGGCGTCATCCAGGCCGCCTCTGCCGCCGGCCCGCATGTTGGTGTACCCCACCATGCCGTTGCCGATCGCTTCCGCTCCACCGGCAAGCACCTCCTTGCCGAAGTCCAGGCCTTTGCCGACCAGCGCACTGACCTTGCCAATGCCCCCTTCGACGAACCCCATCAGCTTCTCGACGTAGGGCATGAGGAAATCCAGCTTCGGGATGAGCCAGTCGAACAGGGATTCGGCACCGGACTTGATCGCCGTCCACATCTTGCTCATTTCGATTCCGATCCCGCTGGCGACGGTCGTGTACACGTTGCCCATCCAGGCGACGTACTGCACCAGGCCGCTGATGAGCTGGATGTTCATTCTCAGGCCTTCCATCAGAACGGTACCGAGGAAGCTGCCGATCTGGGCAACGCGCGACAGTTCGTTGCCGGTGTACTGTGCAGGTGCAAGCATCTTCGACAGCCAGTCCCAGGCCTGGCCGATCAACCCGCTCATGACTTCCCAGGCGGGGCGCAGCGGTTCAACCGCACGCATCAGTTCACCCATCGCTGCGGTGCCTGCACCGCTCAGGCCCTCCCAGACGCCGCCCAGGAATGCCTTGATCGGCTCCCAGTACTTGCGCACCAGGATGGCGCCTGCGGTGATTGCCGCGATGGCGATCGTGATCGGACCACCACCGATGGCGGCCACGGCAGTGGCGACGATGCGGAAGCCCGATGCCAGGCGCATGGCCATCGGCCCGAAGCGCCCCATCTGTGCCAGCAGGCTGCCACCACGGAACAGCTGGAAGGCCTTCTGCACGCCCAGGATCGGGCCCTGCAGGAAGGTCCAGGCGTAGCGAGCGCCGAGCACCGCCGTGCGCATGCCCAGCATGCCGACCACGATCTGCGTGGTGTTGGCGATCAGCTTCGGGTTTTCCTGCACGAACGAGGTAACCCCGTTCAACAGCTCGGTCAGCTTGACCGCGGCCTCGCCCACCGCGGGCAGCAGTGCCGCACCGAAGGCCTTGGACAGGTTGTCCACGGCGATCTTGGCACCTTCGATCTTCTGCGGATCGGTCTGCATCGCATCGGCATAGGCCGCATCGGTGGTACCCGCCGATCCATTCAAGGCCTTGTCGCGGACACGGATGTAGGTATCCCAGTTCTCGATCATCGGCTGGACGAAGTTCTTCGCCTGTGCATCGCTGAACAGGGTGCCGATCTTCTTCTGGTCGCCCGCGGTCGCCTGGATGATTCCCTGCATCGCAGCGTCGAAGGGATTGCCGCCGCTGGTCTGTGCATCGCCGATGATCTTGCGCAGATCCAGGTTCAGGCTCTTCTTGGCCTTCTCCTGAATGTCCGGCGAGAGCACCTCGGACATGAAGCTCTTCATGTTGCTGGCGGCCTTGTCGGCGCCGCCGGCCGAGTCCAGCGTGGCCTGCAGGGCCGCGCCGAGGGTGGCGGCCGCCGAGGTGCCCTGCAGCTTCATCGCTTCGAACGACGAACCCAGGGTAGGCAGCACTGCGGCCATGTCCTTCAGGCCCAGGCCGCCCTGCCGGCTGTTGACCACCAGCACATCCAGCGCGTTCTGCATGCGCGAGGGATCGATATCGAACGACTGCTGCAGGGCGGCCGCAGCCTGGGCCACATCATCGATGCTGGCACCGGTGACGGTGGTGGTCCGCCCGACAGCACCGAGGCTGGCCTGGGCCGACTGCGCATCCATGCCGGCGTCGACCATCAGCCTGATCGAGCGCTGCAGCGCGTCGGCGCCCTGGTTGGTTGCACGCGACTGTTCCAGGATGGCCTGCCCCAGTGCGCTGACCTGGGCGCGGCTGAGGTTGGCTGCCACGCCGATCTGCTGGTTCTGGCGGGCGAAGCCGGAGGCGTTCTCGACCGGCTTGGCCAGCGCGGTGACGGCCGTGCCAAGCGTGCCGCGTGCCTCGCCAAATGCCGAGCCGAGCTTCCCGCGCTTCTCCAGGTTGGCGTCGCGCTTTGCTTCGATGCTCTCCAGCGCCACCTGCGAGGCACGCAGAGCATCGACCTGGGTACGCATGCGGGCGTACTCCTTGCTGGTCGTACTCATGCGCGCGAGCCTGCGGTCCAGCAGGGTCACCTCGGTGCCGAGGCGCTTGATACCGTCGTTGGCAAAGGAGAAGGCGTCCTTCAGTGACTTGGACACCTCGCCGCCGATCGTGATCGTTGTCGTTTGAACGTTACTGGCCATGTACCGGCAATCCCTGAATCCACCAGATGAACTTCGACACCCGCAGTGTCATGATCTCGCGCAGGCCCCAGCCGGTATGACCGGCCAGGGCGAGCACTCCCTGCCTGATCTGAGGCAGGGTCAGGTGGTAAAAAGCGCGACGCCTGCCTGCAGTCGTGCGTAGTCGCGCAGCGGCATCTTGCGCACGTCTTCCGGCGAGACCTCGCACAGGTTGGCGATCATCCGCACCTCGCGCTGTGCGTCGCTGCCCTTGTCATCCTGGTAGCGCTCCATGTCTTCCACGGTCGGTTCACGCATGCGCAGCACGGCGGTTTCCATGCCGTTGACCTGGCGCGGGCGGGTGAGGGTGATCTCGGCGAAGCCATCGCGCTCGATGACGGTTTCGGTGGGGGTCTTGGTCTTGCTGGACATGGATGCGTTCCTGGAATGCGATGTGGTGCGATGGATGCGGGGGCGCGAGGCGCCCCCGGGTTCAGTGCGGCGAGGGTTCAGATGCCCAGTGCGCCGCGGATGCCGGCCAGCACGTCCACGCCACCCTGGCGGGCGATCATGTTGACTACGTCGATCTCCTGCACGACCTGGGCACCATGGGTCAGCTTGTAGTAGCTCAGCGCCAGGTTGACCTTGATCGTGCCCTTCTCGCCGACCTTGGTTTCGCCGCGGTCCAGCAGCTTCACCTTGCCGCGCATGTTGTGCACGACCTGGGTCACTTCGCCGTCATCGCCTTCCAGCGCTTCGCGGGCGGTGAAGCCGTATTCCTTGCTTTCGATGACGTGGAACTTGCTCATGATCTCCGCGTCGTCGGAGGCGAACTCGACATCGGCGGTCAGCTTGTCATGGCCGAGCACGATCTCGGTCGGGGCCAGCATGCCGCCGGCCTGGAAGTCCTCGGTCTTCAGCGACAGCTTGGGGGCGGTGAAGGACATCACGCTGCCGGCATAGCCCTTGCCGTCGACGTAGAAGTTGAAGTTTTTGCGGATCTTGCGCGCCATGCTTAGAAGATCTCCGAGACGTAGTTGTTGTTCATGTGCATGCGGAAGGTCAGCTGCTCACCCGGGTAGGTCGGGGTGAAGTCGAAGTCCCAGTAGAAGCGGCCCTGGGCCACGCTGTCCGCTGCGTTCAGGTCGGGGTCGATCCAGCAGTTGCCGCCGAGGATCGCGCCCTGGGTCTTCAGGCCGCGCAGGAAGGCATTGACACCCTCACGCACGTCGTCGACGTAGGTCTTGCTGATGCCGCGGTCGACGGCCCACAGGTGGGCGGCTTCCAGGCTGTCGGCGATGATGTCGGCAGTGCGCACCACGCACAGGAACTGCCACTTCTGGTCGCTGCTGGCGGTACGGTTGCCCCACAGGCGGAAGCCACCTTCGCGGATGATGGTCGCCACGTTCGACTGGTTCAGCAGGTTGGCGCGGCTGGTCGCGTCGGACAGGCCGAAGTCGATCGCACGTGCGGTACCGACCACGCCGTTGAGCTCCAGGTTGGACGGCGATGCCCACCAGCCGCGTTCGTTGTCGCTGCGGGCAATGGCACCGGCCACGGCACCGGAGGCGTAGCGGGTGACGATGGCATCACCGGACTGCACCAGCAGCGCCGGGTCGACCACGTAGACGCGCTTGGAACCGGTCAGAGCGGTGGTGCTCTTGGCGGCGTCGTCGTTGCTGTTCGGGCCATCCTTGATGATCACCGCGCGCAGCTTGTCGGCAATGCCGAGCAGTTCGGCCACGACCGGGTTGGCCAGCAGTTCGGTATCGCGCTTTTCGTGGGTGTGGGTGAAGCCCGGTACCGCCAGGATGCGGGGCTTGATGCCCACCACCGACTTTGCCGCCAGCAGTGCATGCACGCCGGTGTAGGCACCGGTCTGCGCGTTCACGCCGCCCAGCACGTTGGCCAGGGTGTCGTTCTCGGTGGCGCCCTTCTCGACGCGGATGACGACCACAACCGCGTTGGACTGGTCGAAGATGGCGTCGAGCTGGCCCGGGAGGGTGCCCTCATCGACTTCGGTTGCGGCGTTGGCGAGCAGCTTGGCTGCCTGCGAACGCGAGGTCACCAGGACCGGAGTGTTGTAGGGGAAGGCGATCTTGTCGGCGCGGGGCGCGGTGCCCACGATGCCGATGACGCTGGTCGAGGCAACAGCGATCGAGCGGGAACCACCATCGATGTTGACGACCTGCACGCCATGCAGAAATTCGGCCATGCGTTGTTTTTTCCTTGGTTGGGTGGGTGCTGCGGTCGCGATCTGCGCCGCATGGGTACATGTTCGTATCTGGCCGCGGCTGGATTAATTGCAGCGGTGGCCCGAAATCACGGTTGCGGTTGCGGTTGCGGTTGCGGTTGCGCGGCCGGGTCGGGTTCGGGGGCAGTGACCATCACCCAGGCAGCACGGGCTTCATCGAAGGTGACCGGGTAGCTGCGATCTGCAGGCGGTGCCAGATCGGTGACCGATGGCGGCAGTGCGACCCCACGGGAAACGGGAGTCGCGAAGCTGGCATCGTGCTTGTTCCACAGCGGTCGCGAGCTGTAGTCCGGCAGCAGCGTCCATTCGCAGCGGCTGGCATTCCACGCGTTGTATTGCGCGGTGGTGCCATCCAGCTTGAATGGTTCGGACAGGGTCACGTCCTTGGGCAACGGCTCGCCCAGCGCGAGGCGATTGGGTACCGCCATCGCGGTGCGTGTGTCCCACAGCATGCAGTTGCGGAAATCGGCCACCAGTTCCCAGCGTGAGCGATCCTCGGCCAGGCGCAGTGCCTGGTATTCGCCGGCAGGTTGGCGAGGCGCGACGTCCACGGTGAAGTCGGGCAGGTTCCAGGCACCGTCCGGCGAAGGCTGCAGGCGGACCTTGCCCATGTAGGCGCGGGTATCGGGATCGTAGGAGTGCGCGAAGCGCGGTTCGGTAGGCAAGTTCATGTCCTCAGTACGCGATGCAATAGATCATCCGCAGGCCAGCCGGCAGGTTGCGGTCGCCACCGGCGTTCTCCACCACAACGGTGTGGGTGTGCGCACCGGCATCGGCGGCCGACGCGGCGTGGCCGTGGTCACCCACCTGGGCGATGGAAATGGTGTGCGAGTGGCCGCCGGCGCCGTTCATGCCGATGTTGTGACCGTGCGCGCCTGCGCCGTCGGTGGTGAAACTGTGTGCGTGGCCGCCGGCCGGGCTGGTGTACGGCCAAGGGTTGTCGTAGTCCAGGTTGCCGCGCGAACCCACGTGATTGTTGTAGTCGGCGCCCCACGGGTAGGTGGTGCCGGATTCGGCGAATGCGGTGAGATGCTGGTGATCGCCGATCCACGAGGTGCCGCCGGTATGGGCGTGGTGGCCCTGCGAGTCGGTCCACGCACCATGCGCGTGGTCGCCGACGGCACTGGCGCTGGCACCGTGGGAGTGTGCGCCGCCTGCGCCCACGGAGATGGCATGGCTGTGGCTGCCTGCTGTTGCCGTGCTTGCGCTGTGGGCATGGCGGATCACCTCACCCTGGGTGAAGCTGCCGACCGCTTCCGGGTTCAGCGTGTGCGTGACCACCGTGCCTTCCTGCATTGCCGGCAGGTTGAAGGTGGTTGCGCCGTCACCGGCGCCGTAGCGGGTACCGATGGCGGCGAACAGGGCCGGGTAGCTGGCACGCGGAACAGCGGCGCCATTGCACAGCAGCATGCCGTTGGGCGCGGTGGCACCGGCGAACAGAATCACCTGTCCGGGCACGTGCACGCTGGATGGCACGCCGGTCATGTTGCGCCAGTCCAGGTAGTGGGTGCCGTGGCGGCCATCGAGCAGGTCGGCATCCAGGCCCTTGTCGGCGCCCTCGTCCTTCAACGCGGCCGATTTCAGCCCCAGGGCGGAACGGAACGCGGCATCGGTGGCGATCGACAATAGCGTGCGGACGAACTGGGTGGGGGCGCTGGCGCCAAAGCGCTTGTCGATGAAGGCACGCAGCCCGCGCGGTGTCACCGCACGCTGGGCATCTGCACCCTCTTCGGTCTCGGTCGTCGTGGCCAGTTCGACCACGCCCTGCACCTCGGTGGTGGAGGGCGGATAGATGAATTCGGCATTGCCGAACTCGATCAGCGCGGTATCGACTTCACTGAAGCGGGTATCGGTGGAGAGCAGCAGCATCGAGGCTGCGGTCTTCTCCATGATCGGATCGGTCTGGCCGAAGGTTGCAAACAGCGTACCGTCGCCCAGGTACAGGCCGAAGCCGCGCAGGCTGTAGGCGGTAGCGCTGTCGTCACGGATCGTGACGTGCAGCGTGTCGTCGCCCACGGCCTTGCCGCCGAACGTCGAGACCCGCTTGATCTCGCCGGGCAGGGCGGTCAGCCCTGCCGTCGGCGTGAATGCCGTGGACGTCAGGCCGATCTCGGTGATCAGCACGGCACTGGTGCCGGTGTTGGGTGGATTGACCAGCCTGGCGAAGCCGGCGTCGGTGATTTTCAAGCGCATGCGGGTTTTACTCTCCGATCAGTTGGATGCGGCGGAAGGTGGTGCCATGGGCGCCGGCAAGTGCACCGATACCGGCGCTGGCCTGCATGCCCTGGGTGAACGTGAAGTGCGAGCGCACCGGCTTGGTGCGGCTGATCTCGCCGATCACGTCGTCGACGAACTTGGCGGTGGCGGTCTCGCCGCCCTGGTTGGCGATGGTCATCACCGCTTCGAAGGTGTGCGGTGCACCTCGCGGCTGCATTTCCCACCATTCGCGGATCAGGATCGAACCGCCGAACGCAGCCACCACATCGCGGACGCTGCCCCAGGTGCCTTTGCGGCGCTGGATCGCGATCGCGGCGCGCACGCGGGCACGCTTTACCGTTTCCGGCCAGTAGGCCTTCCATTCGTCGACGGACAAGGCCCAGGCCAGCCAGGGCAGCAACGCGGCCGGGCAGCGGTCCGCATCCCACAGCGCGGTGATGTCCACCGGCAGTGGGCGGGTCACCGCAGCACGGGCCAGCGCCCGTTCCGCGCGGGTGGCGTTGGGCGGCAGCAGGGTGGTTGCCGTCGGCACCCTGATCAGCGCGTCGGCGTCGATGATCGAACCGGGAGCGGGAGGGCGGCTGAGCGTGATCACATTGTTGAGCACGCTGTAATCGATCACGCCCACTGGCTCGGGCATGGTGCGGATGTAGCTGGTCGCCTCGCGGCCTTCCTCCACCTGCACGCCCCAAAGGTGGATGCGGCTGTCCGGCTTCAGGCCGGCGTTCCCGCCCGCCCGCCGATCCAGCACGATGCTCACGCCCCGGGGGGCGTCATCCGCGGTTGCGGCATAGGTGTAGCTGTAGCGCTTCCACTCGGTGCCCACCTGCAGACGGGTCCTGCCTGCGCCGGTGGCGCGCATGCCGAAGTCGATCGCACAGGGTTCGGTTGCACGCAGCCAGATGCTGATGGTGCGCACGGCACCATTGGGAAACGCGCTTCCATCCTCGTCCACCACGCCGGCGAAGTTCTGCTCCGGGCCCCCGATCGCATCGGAGACCGGGAAGGACCAGGCACTGGAGCTGCCATCCGGAGCGGGATGACTGGACGACAGGTTGGCCGGCTTCACGTAGAAGCCTTTCCATCGTGGATGGTCGAAGGATGCCGAGAAACGCTGCAGGTTGCGCCGCATCGTATCCGACAGCTTCAAACGCCCCTGCCAATCGGTGCGGTACACCGCCTGCAGGGTGGCCAGTGCGCCACCTGGATGGCGGAACTGCAGGTTGTGCCCATCGATCGCGCCACGCAGGCGTGCATTGATCAGGCGTGCGGTGGAATCATTCATCGTTGCCGCCATGGGTCAGGGTCACCGCGGTGCAGTAGGTGGCCTGGGTCCGGTCCACCACCACGTCAGCCGCCGGGCTGGAAATCTCCACGCGCTGCACGCCCTCGGCATGCAATGCGGCGAACAGGCCGGAGCGGGTGACATCGCGGCCGAGCCGATGCGACTCGGCGATGTAGCGATCCAGGCGCGAGCGTGCTTCGGCCAGCACCACCTGCGAATCCGGGCCGGCGTAGGTGTAGAGCGTGGCGGTGACCGCGTAGTTGATGATTGCCGCCGTGCGTACCAGCACGTGGTCCGTCAGCGGACGCACGTCGGCCGCACTCAGCTTCGCTTCCACTGCGTCGAGCAGCGCCTGGGTGGCCGTGCCATCGGCTTCACGCGACAGCACCGAGACCACCACTTCACCCGGCGACGGACTGGTCGCGCTGGCGTCGAGCACCCGCGGATCGGCACTCAGCGCGTGGAAGATGTAGGCGCCTTCCGGCCCGGCCACGCTGAAGCCTTCCGGACCCAGCTGGATGCGCCGACGGAAATCTTCATCGCTCTCGTAGCGTGGCGGAATGCCTTCCTGCGGCTTGCCCGGGTCCAGCATCTGGCGGCCGATGCCGAAGATCGCGGCCAACTGGTCCAGGTCGCTGCCGACCGCGTAGGCCAGCATCACGCCACGCGCCGCATCGTTGACGCGCTGTCGGTCGAGCAGGCGCAGGTAGGTGCAGACCTCCAGGATCTTGAAGGCCGGGTCCGACGGCAGCAGCGCGTCGAAGGTGGGGTCGAGCGCCTGCAGTGCGGTCAACGATTCATCGAACAGCGTCTCGAAATCGAGCACTTCGATGACCGCCGGTGCAGGCAGCTGGGAGAGATTGACACTGGTGAACGAGCCGGATGCCACGGTTAGCGAACCTCGATTCCTTCGATGGTGATGGCCTCGCCGTCCGGCAGGTGGATTCCGGTCACTGCCAGGATCATCACGCCGGGGGCGGGGAGGGAGACGTCGACGTTCTCGACGTGAAGCCGCGGTTCCCATCGCGCGAGTGCGTCGACGGTGGCCGCGATCAGGTCCATGCGCAGCGAGCGGTTGGTCGGCGCATCGATCAGTTCGAACACGCGCGAACCGTATTCACGGCGCAGTACCCGGGAGCCAAGGGGCGTGGTGAGAACGTCACGCACGGACTGGTGCAGATGGGCGAGCCCATCCAGTGATTTGCCGGTGTTGGCGTCGATTCCTCGCATGGCCTCTATCGTCGTGGAGTGCGGGTTTTCAGGGCATTGCACGCGTGGCCGTTCAGGGCTGCGCGGGCGTGGTGGGTGCGGTCGGACCCTGTGCGGTGTGCTTGTGTGCCTTCAGGCCGATGGCGCCAGCCTTGACCTCGCCGGATGTGCTGATGTCCTTGCCGGCACTGATCGCACCGGTGACGTCCAGGTCGCCAGTCGCCTTGACCGACGGCGTATCGAGCACGATCGATTCGCTGGCGATCACCTGTGCACTTGCACAGGTGACGATGGCCTTGCCGCTGCCGACATCGACGTTGAGCGTTGCGGTTTCCTGGTCGTACTCGACAACGCTGCCGTCGGCGAACTCGGTGCGGTGCCGCAGCCGAGAGTCGGCGGGCGCCGGGAACCGGTCCTGGTACAGGCTGCCGAGAACGAGTGCCTGGCCCGGGTCGCCATAGGGGCACGCCAGCAGCACCTGCTCGCCGGGTTCGGGTGCACACCAGCTGCGCACGCCCGGGCCAGCACGGCGCTCCAGCCAGGGAATCCAGTCGGTCAGCATGCCGTCTGCATCCACCCGCACGCGGCCGCCCGCTTCGTCCAGCTCGCGCACGACGCCGATCATCAGCAGGTTGCCGATCAGGCGCGCGTGTTCGGCACTCATGGTGCTGCTCCTTCAATGGGCTGGTAGCGTGCTTCGTGATCACGACCGATCTCCGGTACGAAGCTGTAGAAGGCCTGGGAAACTGCGCCTCCGGTCTCCTCCCAGGCGTTGCTGCCCAAGGCGACCGGCAATGACCACTCCACCAGCCAGGTGCGAAGGCCTGGCTGCGCCGCCGCCGTGTCTTCGGGCAGTGCGGCGATCACATCGATCGCGCCGCTGGCCGCGCCGGGGAACCGGCCGAGCTGGTGCAGCCAGCCGGCGAGCGCGACGGCGGCCTTGCGCAGCTGCAGTGCCGCGTCGATAGCGGCGGCAGTGACGACGACGCGTGCCTCGAAGCGCAGCAATGCCTGCATCTGCCCGCTGCCATCGTCCTTGTCCTTGCTGCGATCGCAGCGGGTCATTGCCAGCAGGCAGGCGGGTGTGGCCAGGCCTTCAGCACCGGGTTCGCGATAGAACTCGACGGTTGCGAAGTCCGGGAAGCGGGCGCGGATCGCGGCTTCGATGGCGGGGTGCAGTGCGTCGAGAATGGAAGAGGAGGAGTTGGTCGCCATGTCAGCTCGTGCGTTGAATGGGAGGACGCGCCTGGTTGGGGACGCGCGCTGTCTGCATCCAGTGTTGCCATCACCCGCCGCATGGGACATTGCAGGCGTGGCCGCGGGGATCAGCGCTGTTGTCGCGCGGTGGCCGTGCCGGTGGCTGTGCACTCTGCAGGCGCCATTGGCGCTGTACCGTTGAGGGTGATCCCCTGCTGGCTGCCGAGGCTGCACAGCAGGGCACGCAGCTGGTCGGCCAGTGCGTGGTACTGCCGCGCGACGGCAACGTGATTGCGTAGCAGCGCATCGTCGTTGGCCGCCTGCAGGTCCGGCAGCTCGTCCGGCGCACGCAGCTGCGCCGGGGCGATGCTGAGATCAACGCGACAGGGCGCGACCGGCGTTGGCTTCGCGCCAGATGCGCACGAACTCAGCATCAGCATCGCCGCGGTCACGGCCAGGAGTCTTGGCATGGGTCTCGATGTCCTGTTGCAGGGTTTGGAACTGCCGGGTGCGTTCGGCCTGCGTGGCCAGGCGCTGCGATTCGGCCTGCGCACCTGCGCGGGCGTTGCCGAGGTCCCGCTGATGTGCGGCCTGCGCCGCATCAGCGCGCGATGCCTGCTGTGCGGTCTGGACGGTGGCGATGGCAAGGTCCGCGCTGCGGTCGCGCAGCGTCCACCCCAGCCAGGCACAGCATGCATGGGTACCGGCGAGGACCAGCAGGCCCATGCGGAACCGCAGGGCGACGGGCGTCACTGCAGGCCTCCGCCGGCGGCGCGGTAGGCCACGCGCAGTGTTTCCAGCGCATGCTCCTTCTGCCCGTAGCCGGCGCCCGGCAGTGACGCCCAGATACGTCGTGCGGCGTTGATGCCGGCATCGAAGTGACCGAGGCGGATCAATTCGTAGGCACCGCATTGCTTGAGCAGCGCCACGGCCGCGCGGTCCTGTGAAACCGGGCCGAAGTCGGGCAGGCCCAGCCGCGCGCGCAGGTCATCCCAGGTACTGCGCAGGAACTGGTAGCGACCGGCGGCACTGGACTTGATGCCATAGCGTGGCAGCGACACCAGCACGCGGGGATGGTCGCGGTAGTCGTTGAACAACTGGCCACCCACGATCACGTCGTAGCCGCGGTCACGCGAGCGCTGGCTGGGGATGTCGGTGCCTTCGGATACCGCCAGCATGTCCAGGAATGCGGCGACGTTGGCCCCACCGAGGGCGCTGGCTGCAGCGGCGGTCATGCGGCGGCCCCCGGCTGCTTGCGCACCAGGTTCAACAGCGCGTCTATCTGCACGCTCTGCTGGGCGATCTGCGCGCGCAGGGCATTGACCTCGCCGCGCAGCTGGCCGATCTCCTGGGCCATTGCTTCGCGCTCGTGCATCAGGCCGTCGGCGCGGGTACGCTCGGCTGCGAGCTGCTCCTGCAGGGTGCGCAGGGTGTTGCTGGTGGCCTCGTCTGCGGTGCGGTCGACCTTGGCCGACGACAACCACTGGCGCAGCCACAGCGACACCGCGATCAGTACACCCGAGGTTCCCCCCAGATATTTGGCCCAGTCAGGAACACCCGCCAGCAGGTCGCTCTCGTTCATGCGCGTGCGTACCCCTTGAGCAGGGCCGGATGGACCGCAGGCGGTGGCGCGGAACGGGCACCACGCAGGGCGCGCTTGATGGTGGTCTGCGAGACACCGAACTCGCGCGCGACGTGCTCGCGAGGCATGCCACAGGCGACCGCTCGTGCGATCTGCTCGCGGCGCTCATGGGCATTGGCCGCAAAGCACGAGGCCAGGAACAACAGCTCGCCACCGAAGTGGGTGACCAGCCGTTGGGCAACGTCGCGGCCGAGGATGTCGATCAGGCGATGCTGGTCGGGCAGGGTGGAGGGAACGTAGACGATGACGCGATGACGGCCGGTGGTGCTGGAGGTGGTCGGCGGCCACGCACGCACCAGCGTGAGGGCTGCGGATTCGCCGATGACCTCGGCCAGGGTCTGGATGCTGTCGGGCAGGGCGTTCATTGAGGATGTCTTCAGTGGCATTGATCTCCACTGTTGCCGTCCCTTGCCGCCAGTCAACACCTTTCGTCTACTTTCGAGTGTGCGTGCTGAAGGTATTCATCGGTGCCCCGAGGACGGGTGAGGAGGGCTGCTCGGCAGCGTATGACGCCCTGCGGCCGCTGGCTGTTGCTGCTGATGTTTGCTCCTTCCTTCGTACTCGCAGTCCTCACAGAGAGGAGGGAAAGGCAGATCAAGGGGATGTGGCAGGTATGGGGTGAGGATGGCGTCCCGTTGGTCGTCCTCCCTCACACCGGTGAGCAGGCCCTGAAACGAAAAAGCCCCGGACGATGCCGGGGCTTCAGGACTGCAGGTGGTGCTGGATCAAAGGTCGAATACCAGGTTGCCGCCGGTCTTGCGCGGAATGTAGCCGGCATCACGCAGCCAGCGCGCTGCATTGACCTGGTCCATGCGCTTGACCGGGAAGCGGTTGGCGAACATCAGGAACCGCGCCACGGTGATCGATTCGCCCTTGCCCTTCAGGGCGGCCAGGGTCTCGGTGAACCACGGCGCGGGAGGTTGCTGGCTGCCAGGACGAGCCGCAGTGCGTTCCTGCCGGGTGGTGCCGGTCTCGGCCCGGGCGTTGGCCAGCGAGCACAGCGAGATGAAGATCGCGTCCAGGCTCACGATGTCCTTGCCACCCTTGGGCTGCGACTTGAACAATTCGATGGCCTTCTGGCGCGTCGACGTGAACTGTTCGACCTCCATGACAATTCCTCTTTGCGAAATGGTTGGGGATGCAGGGTGACGACAGGTGCCGTCGGTGATGGGGGACGACCTTACATCATTTTCGCCGATGATGGGCCGGAACCTGCGGTTGGGTCAGAAAGATGCAGGGCAGCGCGGCCCTGCTCCAGGCTCAGATCACGCCGCGCGACAGCAGCTGGTCCAGCGTCCTGCGTACCAGATCGGCCCGGCTGCCGTCGTTGCTTACCTCGATGTCGACCAGCTCATCGGGCAGTGGCTGCTCGCTGGCGTGGGTGTCATGGCCTCCATGGCCCGGGCGGCTGACGCGGATCACGACACCACCGCGGCGACGGATCGCGCAGGCCTCATTGCTGAAGCGGACGTCGGGCACCAGGCCTCCCGCAGGCAGGCGCGCGAACAGCGAGCGTACCCACAGCTCGGGATGGACGCGGTCGCGGCCCCATTCGGTACCCGCGGTCTGCATCAGGTGGCGAGGAGTGAGTTCGGCCAGCCAGTCGATGGTGTCCTCCTTGCGGCTGTCCAGTTCACGCAGGGAGAGCCCGAGGAGGGACGCGACGAACTGCCGCAGCGGTGCGGCGAAGCTGTCGCAGGGCAGTGCCAGTGCCGACGCCAGCCCGCTGGCGAGGGTGTCCTTGCCCGCGCGCTTGGCGCCGGCGATGCCGATGTAGAGCGGCGGACCCGCCTGCGGGCGTGCGCGGAGCGCAGTGCTGGCCAGGGCAGGCCCGGCACGGAACGCAGCCAGCGTGTCGGCGATCATGCGATGGCCGCTGTCGAGGGACGCGGGAATCATGGGGAATCTACTCCTTGAAGGACGTGGCCGCTGCCGGTGGATCAGGAATCACGTCCGGCGGTGCTGCGGGCGCGCAGGATGCGCTGGGTGATGCGGCCACCGCGCGCTGCCGCCGCGATCGGGTCAAAGCACAACATGGCGGTACGCGTACGACGGCCGGCAGCAAGGTGATCGCGGATGGTCCGCTCGGACAGTACCGGTACCCGTTGGTGGATCTGTCGCACGGTGAGCTGCTCACCTTCGAAGGCATGCAGTCGGGGTCGAGGCATGGCGGAAGCGCTCCTGGAAGGTGGCGTGGCCGATACAGTCATCTTGCCTCTGTGGACCGCTCCAGTCAACACCTTTCATCTACTTGCATCCTCGGCGGGCTGGGAGGGGGGATTGGCGATCCATTGCCGTACCGCCAGTGACGCCAATCGCTCGCGCTCCACAGGACCCCGGGTGGCCTGTACGCGCGCCAGGTACTGCTGGCGATGCCGGCGCGGGCTGATCGTTCTGCACCGCCCTTGAGCGTCGATGCAGCGGTAGCCCGCCAGTTGCAGCAGGCGCCGTGCCTCGCAGTCGAGGCGCCACTCGGCGCTGTCGCTGCCGACTTCGCGGCCATCATGGGTGCGTGGCATCAGAACGGTCCTGCGATGTGTTCGGACAGGCTGCGGCTGCGCGGTGGCATCAGCCATACCTTTGCCCGTTCCTTGCCCACCACGCGGGTGCGCACGCCATGCCGCTTCACCACGTAGGCGGCGGCCTCGTTGACCTCGCGCCGGTTCGGTCTGTCGATGCCCACCGCGATGACGATCTCGGTGGCACGGTAGTGCGTGCTCCAATGCTCGGCGGGGAGGGACCAGTCGAAGTGGCGATCGATCAGCTCGGCGATAGGCGAGATGGGTTCGTGCTCGCTGTTGGTGGCATTGAGCGCATCCAGCTCTTCGCCGGACAGGTGCCAGGTCTCGCCATTGCGGTACAGCGCGTGGGCTTCGGCCCACACCTGCTGCATGTCGATCCGCGCCGGTTCACCCAACGCCACGGCATGCACGGTCCACCAGCGGCTGTTGCCGGTCGCGTCACGCAGGAAGCGCTCGTCGTTGACACTGGCGAACAGGATGGTGCGCCGCGCATAGCGCGATTCGGTGCGTGCGTAAGGCCGGCGGATTTCATCGTGGCTGCGCGAGATGAATGATTTCAGCGCGGCGATATCAGTGCGGCGGAAGGTGGCGTCGACCTCACCCAGTTCCACGATCCACTTGGAGATGACCTGCTTGATGCTGTCCTTGTTGGTGGGGTCGAGTACCACGCCATCGGCGATCAGCTGCAGTTCGGCCGGCGCCAACTGCCGTGCCCAGCGCGTCTTGCCCAGATTCTGCCTGGAGACGAAGGTCAGTACACCACGTGCGACCACGCCATCCGGTTCAAAGGCGGCCGCCACGCCGGAGATCAGCCAGCGCCGCATCAGCACCTCCTTCAGGATGCGGCCATCGGCCATGCGCGTGGGCTGGGCTTCCTGCACGGTGTCGAAGAACGCCTGGAGGCGGGAGTGGCCATCCCAGGGCTGCGAAGTGATCCAGCTGGCAACGGGATTGTAGGGATTGGCTTCGGCCACCTGGCACAGGTTGGTCTCGAAGCTGGCGGTGGCCATGCCGGCACGGTGCATGCAGTCCATCACTTCGCCGGCGGCAACCTCCTTGGCATTGTCGATCGTGGACTGGAGGTCCGGCACCAGGATCTCCAGGTCCTTGCGGATGACGTTGTAACGCACCGTAATGCCGGTGCGGCGGCACAGCTCGGCGAGATTGCGCGCGGTCGGCAACGGGCGGCCGCGTGCGTTGCTGTCCGGGAACGGAGTGAAGGTATCGAAGGCGGAGAGGTTGCCGGGAACCTGGTAGCTCGCGGCGGCCGGGGAGCGTGTGCCGCTCTCGGCGGGGACTTCGCCCGGCGCGCACGGTCGGTCGGCAAGCAACTGCGCGCGCAGTGCTTCCAGGCCTTCACGCCGATGTAGGTCGTTGAAGTCGGTGGGGCGATCATCGTCGCCGTGCACGATGGCGAATTCCGGCCAGACCACCCGAGCACCGATGTCTACCGCAGCCTGCGTGGCCTGGCTGACACCAGGGTTCTCCAGTGGTTGCCGCGTCCATTGGTCGTTATCCGCGCAGAGCACGAACGAGGCATCGGGTACGGCGTTGCGCCAGGCACGGGCCACGGCCGTCAGGTTGCCCGCATCCCACGCGACCACGACGCACCAGCCGGTGGCCTGATGGATCGATGCCGCGGTGGCATAGCCCTCGGCAATGGCGATGGGATGCCCGGGCAATGGCTTGCCGATGACATGGAAGCAGCCCTGCTTGCGGCCACCGGCCAGGAAGTCCTTGTCGCGCCCCAGTGCCGGGTCGGTACGGGGAAGGATCGCCTGCAGGGAGACGATGCGCCCGGCAGTGTTCACCACCGGCACCAACAGCGCATTCTCGATGTGGCGGAACACCAGCCCGTCGCTGTTGCGTACCGGCCACGCTGCCACGCGCAGGCCATGAGCGTGCACGCCCTTCCGGGCAAGATAGGGGTGGCTGTCGTCGGCGGGCATGGCCCGCTGCCACAGTACGTTGGCGGCCTTGGCTGCGGCATCCTCGCGCTCGCGTTGTTGCCGCTCCCGTTCGGTCCGGGCCGATTCCTGGCGCTGCCGGATCGCGCGCTGCTCGGTGGGACTCAGCGTGGCCGGTGATTGCGCGCACCAGGCGTGACGGGTACCGGTACGCCAGCTGCCGAACTCGCCGGCGGGCACGTTGTCGCCGAACAGGACCGCCCAGCCATTGCGGGTGCCACGACGGTCACCCTCCACGTGGAAGCGCACCAGCGTGCCGTCGGCGTTGAGTGCATCGCGTCCGCGTGCGTCCGGCACGATGCCGTGTGCATGCATGGCCTGCAGGAACGCCGGGACGACGTCCTGCGTTGGGTGCGGTGTGTACATTCGGCGGGACCCCCTTGGAACGTTGTTCGATGCACAGCGACCGTGTATGGCAATGGTGCTGTGCGATGCCTGCGCTGTGCAGGCCATGCGGCGGCGGCCCGACGCGAAGTGGTCAGTAGGTGATGGGAGGTGTTGATGTGGTCATGGTGTCCGATGGATCCGCCATTTGCAACACCTTTGGATACCTGCTGTCCCTGGATCCGCCAAAGGCGCTCCACGCGGTTGAACATGCGACTGCGATCGCAGATCCGCATCATCGCCGTCTTGTGTCGCAATCGGCGAGAACCGGTTTCCGGATGATGGCCGGGCCGTTCGACGCGGCCCTTCACTCTCTCTCGAACGCCCGCCAGGGCGCCCATGCACAAGGAGCCTGCATGACTGAAGCCGACCTCAATGAAATGCCCCGGCCTGACGCCACATGCGCGCCGCAGGCCGCGGCCGCGACGTTCTCAATCAGTGCGACGACCCCTCGATAAAATACAACCCGCATGACGGACACCATCGACGAAGCGCAGGAACTGGACGCGCGCCATCTGCAACGAGCACTGGCCCAGCACGCAACGCGGGCCCGCAGCGTTGCCCCACTCACGCCCATTGGGGAATGCCACAACCCGGACTGCAGCGAAGACTTCGACAACGATCCGGCCAGGCTGTTCTGTGGGCCTGCCTGTGCCGAGCGTTTCGAAGCCATCCATCAACACCGCAACGCATAGGAACAGGGGACATGTCTCTGAACAGCAACGACGCTGGCTTCACCGAACGCATCGCCGGATTGTCGGCCGAGCTCGCCGTGCTGGTGAGCCTGGTGGAGAACCACATCCATCTGCAGTTGGCCGACCTGGCCGAATCGGGTGATGTGGATGCACAGGAGCGATTTGCGGTGGCCGATCCGGAGCGCTGGTTGGAGAACGCCCGCAACAGCCTGCAGGCGGGCGTCATGTTCCTGGAACGTGCGGTGCAGCAGCCCGCGCGGTTCTAGCAATGCGATGTGGGGACGGAAGGGGCTGTAAGGCCGCCTTCCGTCCCCCTTTGGGGCCGTGGAGAGCGTCTGCGTCCGCGGCTGCGTCATAACGTCGCACCACCTTTCTGGAAACCCTGAACGTGGTCCAAGGCTGGATGCAGCCCCGTAGAATGGTGGCGTGCGTCGTTCTGTCCTCCACCGCCGGTTCCAGGTCCTGGCATGGCTTGCCATGCTGCTGGTGCTGCTCGCCCCGCTGGTGAGCCGCTGGCTGGTACATGGCCATGTTGCGGCCACCGCACCGGTGGCAGCCATGAATCACGCGACGCACGCAGAGCATGCGCAGCACGCGATGGAGGGGCACCACGACCATCACGCGATGGCAATGCAGTTGGGCGAGGTCGTGAAGAAGCCGCCTGCCGATCCACACGCCGACCATGAGATGGGCGTGGACTGCGATTACTGCCTGATCGCGGCACGGTTGATCACCCTGCTGGTGGCGGCAGTGCTGCTGTTGGCGCCGATGGCGCCGGTATGCCGCGCGCTGCGCGGTGCGGTGCAGACGTTGCCGCAACGGATCAGCGGCACATTGGGAGCGCGTGGGCCGCCGGCACTGATGGCCGCCTGAGCCCTGCGCGCGCGCCTTTGGATTGATTTTTCCGAGCTGACAGGCATGGCCTGGCAATGCTGCGTGCGCGTTCTCCGAATTCCCTGAGCTGCCCTGCCACTGCGGGGTGGCGCTGCATGCCGTGAACAAATGAAAACCAACCCCAACTCCGCGCGCCTGCGCAGGGCGACACTGCCTGCGCTGTGCATGTCCCTGTTGTACGCCGTGCCCGCCCTTGCCGCCGATGCGCCACCTCCGACCACGCTGGATACCGTGCGCGTGGTCGACACCCGCAGCGGTGAACTGTCTTCCACCGCCAGCGCCGGGTCTGCGCTGGGCCTGAGCGTGCTGCAGACACCGGCCAGCCTGACCGTGATCTCGCGCGAACAACTGGAACAGCGGGGCGACACCAACCTCAACGATGCGATCAGCCGAGCGGGTGCGATCAGTGCGATGCCGCATCCGGGCAATGGCCTGAGTGCGCTGTCCAGCCGTGGCTTCACCGATGGCGCCTCGGTGATGCGCCTGTACGACGGGCTTCGCCAGTACGGCGGCGTGGGCATCACCTTCCCGTTCGATACCTGGTCGATCGAACGCATCGAAGTACTGCGCGGCCCGGCGTCGGTCATCCATGGTGATGGCGCCATTGGCGGGGTCATCAACATCGTGCCCAAGAAGCCCTCGCGTAGCGCCATCGAGAACGAGATCAGCGTGACCGTCGGCAGCGAGGATACTGCGCGCCTGGGCTTCGGCAGCGGCGGTGCGTTGACCCCGGACCTGGCCTATCGGCTGGACGTGAGTGGCAACTACAGCGGTGGATGGGTCGATCGCGGGCGCAACAAGGACGCGACCTTCTCCGGTGCCTTGCTGTGGCAGCCGCGCACGGATCTGCAGCTGACGCTCACCCATGCGCAGGGCCACCAGAAACCGATGCGCTACTTCGGCACGCCGCTGGTGGATGGCCACCAGCTGGAAGCACTTCGCCATCGCAACTACAACGTGGAAGACAGCGACATCCGTTATCGCGACCGCTGGACCCAACTTGATGCGCTGTGGATGCCGACCTCGAACGTGGAATGGCGCACCCGCGTCTACCAGATCGACAGCCAGCGCGACTGGCGCAATGCCGAGGCCTATGTCTACAACCGCGCCACCGGCTTGATCGATCGCTCCGGCAACACCGAGATCACCCACAACCAGGACCAGACCGGGTTGACCTCGACACTGCGGGTACAAGGAAACATCGCGGGCCTGGCCAACCGCTTTGCCGTGGGCCTCGATGCCAATCGTGCGCACTTCAAGCACACCAACAACACCTATGCCGGCAGCTCGGGCCCGGTCTATCCGTTCGATCCGGTGCCAGGCCGGTTCGCCAGCGACGCGCCCAACCTGCCGCGCTATCGCAACCGCGCCGAGCAGTACGCGCTGTTCGTGGAGGACCGGCTGGCGTTGAGCGAACGCTGGTCGGTACTGGGTGGACTGCGCCACGACCGCGCGCGCATCGATCGCACCGATCTGATCAGTGGCCAGAACGCGTTCTCGAAGACCTACAGCAGCACCGGCTGGCGTGCAGGTACCGTATTCGCGCTGCAGCCGACGCTGAGCCTCTACGCGCAGTACTCACAGGCGGCGGACCCGGTCAGTGGACTGCTGATGATCAGCCCAGCCAACGGTGCCTTCGATCTGGCCAAGGGCCGGCAGATCGAGGTGGGCCTGAAGCAGGCCTTCGATGGCGGCGAGTGGACGCTGGCGGCGTATCGCATCCGCAAGACCGGTCTGCTCAGCCGTGATCCGCTGGTGCCGGATCGCCGGGTGCAGGTGGGTGCGCAGACCTCGCGCGGTATTGAAGCGTCCTTGAACTGGAACTTCGCGCCGCACTGGTCGCTCGATGCCAACGCGACGGTGCTGAAGGCCGAGTTCGAGGACTTCCTGGAAACCACGGGTTCGCCGGCGGTGCTGGTGTCGCGTGATGGCAACGTACCGCCGAACGTGGCCGAGCGCTTGGCCAACGCATGGTTGAGCTGGCAGTTCCTGCCGGACTGGAGCGCAGCGGCGGGTGTTCGCTATGTCGGCAAGCGCTACGCCGACAATGCCAACGCGTTGGAACTTCCCGGCTACAGCACCACCGACCTGGCGCTGACCTGGCAGGCGGCACCGCGCACGCGGCTGTCCGCGCGGTTGTTCAACGTGTTCGACAAGGCGTACTACGCCACCGCGTACTACACCAGCACGCAATGGCTGCTGGGTGCGGACCGGCGCGTCGAACTCACCGTCGACCATCGCTTCTGAGGAGGCCGGCCATGACGCTGCGATCCACCGCCAGGCGCTGGACCTATCTGGTGCACCGCTGGCTGGGCATTGGTGGGTGCCTGTTGATGCTGCTGTGGTTCGTGAGTGGCATGGTGATGCTGTTCATCGGCTACCCGAAGCTGACGCCGGGTGAGCGGCTGGCGGCGTTGCCGGTGCTGGGGGATGCCCGCGGCTGGCAGGGGCTGTCGGCATTGCCGGCCGCCGTGCAGGCCGAGCCGGAGGCCGTGGCACTGACGACGCTGCGCGGCGAGCCAGCGTATGTGGTGCGAAGCGGCGGCAACGTGGGCGCCTGGTCTGCGCGCACCGGCCAGGTGCTGCTGCCGGTGTCGGCACAGCGTGCCGAAGCATCCGCTGCGCAGTTTGCTGGCGGCCAGGCGTTCGTCGGCGCGATGCGCGTGGATGAGGATCGCTGGACGCACTCGCGCGCGCTGGACGCGCACCGGCCGCTGTACCGGGTGGAGGTAGGGGGCGCGCAGCCGGGTGACCTGTATGTGTCCTCGCACACCGGCGAAGTGGTGCTGGACGCACCGCATGTGCAGCAGCGTTGGAACTATGTGGGTGCCTGGCTGCACTGGCTGTACTTCCTGCGCATGCAGTCGGTGGACCCGGTGTGGACGTGGGTGGTGATCGTGTTGTCCGCGCTGTGCACGGTGGCCGCAGTCAGCGGCATCGTGGTCGGTGTGTGGCGCTGGCGTTTCCGTGGACACTACCGTTCGGGTGCAAAGACGCCATACGTCGAACCATGGATGCGCTGGCACCATCTGATCGGGCTGGTGGCTGCAGCGTTCGTGTTCACCTGGATCTTCAGCGGGCTGATGTCGATGAACCCGTGGGGCGTCTTGAGCAGCACGCGCGAGGCGATCGACAGCGGACGTTATCGTGGTGGTCCGGTGGTGGTGGATGGCGCACTGGGCGAACCAGCGGCGCTGCTGACGGCCGTCGAGGCCGAGCGGTTCAAGCCCGTGGAGATCCAGTGGCGACGCATCGGTGGCGAGCTGTTCGCGGTGCTGCTGGACGGACAGGGCGAGACCCGTATCGTGTCCGGCAGCAATGGGCATCTGCAGGTTGCGCGGTGGCTGCCGGCCGGGTGGCTGCAGCAGAAGGTGCGGGCGCTGTCGGATGCGCCCATGCAGGGGTACTGGGTCCAGCATGCAGCGGATGCGTACTTCTACCCACGTGCACCGGAAGCCATGAACGGCGCAGCGGTGCGCCGCTTCCCGGTGGCGGTGGTGGACTTCGGCGATGCCGAGGCGACGCGCGTCTACCTAGACCTGGCCACCGGCGATCCATTGCTGACGATGGGGTATCGCGAGCGGGTGGGGCGCTGGCTGTTCTACTTCCTGCACAGCTGGGACCTGCCTGCGATGCTGCGCTTCGACACCGCCCGGTTGGCTGTTCTGCTGCTGTTGAGCGTTGCGGGCACTGCGTTGTGTGCAACGGCCACGGTGATCGGCTACCGCCGGTTGCGGATGAAGCTGCGGCGCAGGCGGCGCTGATGCACTGGGCTACACCCGCAGCCAACGCGTGGACACGGCCACCAGCAGCAAGGCCGTGGCCACGCCGATGAACGCGGTGATCAGGCCGAAATGGTTGGCGGCGAAGCCGATCAGCGCCGGTCCGGCAAGGATGCCGGCGAAGCCCAGCGTGGATACCGCGGTGATCGCCAAGGCTCCGGGCATACGGGTCTGGTGGCCGGCCAGCGAGAACAGCGCCGGTGCGATGTTGGCGCAGCCAAGGCCGACCAGCACATAGCCCGCCAGCGACGCCTGCCATGGCGTGACCAGGGTCAGCAACAGCACGCCAGCGGCAGCAAGCAGAGCGCCGAGAACGATCGCGCGCTGGCGGCCCACGCGCGCCACCAGTGCATCGCCGAACAGGCGGGCGATGGTCATGGTCAGGGTGAAGGTCACATAGCCGATACCGGCGAGGCTGGCATCGACGCGACGCACATCGCTGAGGAACACCGCGCTCCAATCCAGCATCGCGCCTTCACCGAGGAAGGCGACGAACGCCAGCACGCCGATGAACAACACGATGCCATGCGGCATGGCCAGCATCGGGGTGTCATGCGGCATGCGTTCGCTGTGCCAGTACGCTGCCGACAACAGCATCACCAGGAGCATGGCGCCAACGCCGATCAGCACCGATGCCAAGGGGGGCAGCTGTGCGGACAGCAGCACGGTCATGGTGGCCGCGCCGAGGAAGCCGCCGATGCTGAAGAAGGCATGGAAGCCGGACATCATCACGCGCCGTGCTTCGCGCTCGACGATGACGGCCTGTACGTTCATCGTGCAGTCCATCGCGCCCACGGCGGCACCGAACACGAACAGCACCAGTCCCAGCGTCCAGGCCGAACCGGCCAGTGCCAGGCCGGGCACCGTCAGGCAGATCAGCAGGCTGCTGGCCACCATCACCCGGCGGCAGCCGAGGCGCGCGGCCAGCACGCCGGACAAGGGCATCGCCAGCAGCGAACCGGCACCGAGGCAGAGCAGTACCAGGCCCAGCGTCGCGTCATTGATCCCGGTACGTGCCTTGGCGAAGGGCACCAGCGTGGCCCACAGCGCGGTGGCGAAGCCGGGAATGAAGAATGCAGCGCGGGTCGCGTGCTGTTCGGCACGCGCGCGGTTGGCGAGGGACATGAGCGGTACGGTCAGGGAGGAGTGGGGTGCACCGCAATACCGGCGGCGCGGAAGCGAGCTGCCAGTGCGGGCGGTGCGGTGGTGGTCAGCACCAGATCGTCGATCTCGTCGAGGCCGGCGATCTGCCAGTGGCCGCGGGCGCCGAGCTTTTCCGTGGTGGTGGCGACGATGATGCGACTGCTGCAGGCCACCATCGCGCGCTTGAGCGTGGCTTCCTCGGCATCCATCGCCCACACGCCGGTGTCGCCGTCCACCGCGCAGGGGCCGGGCAGGTACACGTCGGCACGCAGGCGTTGCACCTGGGCCAACGCTTCGGCACCGACCGCACCGCCGCCGCTGGCCAGGCGGCCGCCGATCAGCTGCACCAGGGTGCCTTCAAGCATGCTGGCGGCGGTGGCGATCTGCGGGGCATTGGTGATCACCGTCAGCCCGAGAGCGGCCGGCAGTTGCTGGGCGATCGCCAGGTTGGTCGAACCGGCATCAAGCAGTACGACCTGGCCGGGTTGCAGCAGCGCGCAGACGCGGGCGGCCAGCTCGGCCTTGTCGCTGCGGTCGCGGGTGAGCCGCTCGCGCAGCGGGCGTTCCTTCGGCGGTGGCAGCACGGCGCCGCCGTAGACACGCTGGCACAGGCCCTGTGCGGCCAGCTCGCGCAGGTCTCGGCGGATCGAGTCTTCGGAGACGGCATAGCGGCGCGCCAGTTCGGCGGCGACCACGCGGCCCTGCTGGCGCAGTTCCTCGAGGATCTGCCGGGTGCGCTGGGCGGGGAGGGGGCTGGGAACGGAGCTCATGACACAATTCTGCACATTCGTGCATTAACGTGCAACAACGTGCAATGGATGGAAGTGGGCACAGGGTGGCTGGACTGCCGGTGAACCCGCCGGCGCCCGGGGTCTATGGATCGCCCTCGCGGCCCGGCATCATGGCGGGGCACTTGGCATGGAATCCCTGATGTCCCCCACCGTTCACCGCGAGCTGCGCATCGGCGCAGACCAGTACACCGGCCAGAAAGTGGTCGACCAGCAGTTCCACAAGTGCGATTTCTCCGGCGCGGACCTGACCGGCACCGAGTTCATCAACTGCAGTTTCTACGATGCCGACAGCCGTGCCGGCTGTCGCTTCAACGGCGCCACGCTGAAGGAAGCCAGCTTCCGCAGCTGCGACATCAGCATGTGCCACTTCAACTTCATCAAGGCACTGGGCCTGGAGATCAGCGAGTGCCGCGCGCAGGGCGCGGATTTCAGCAACGCCAGCTTCATGAACCAGATCACCACGCGGAGCTGGTTCTGCAGTGCCTTCATCAAGAAGTCGAACCTGCGCTACGCGAACTTCTCGCGGGTGACGCTGGAGAAGTGCGAGCTATGGGAAAACCGTTGGGACGGTGCGAACGTGAGTGGCGCCAGCTTCTCCGGCTCGGACCTGTCCGGCGGCCAGTTCGAGGGCATCGACTGGAACAGCGCCAACTTCACCGACTGCGACCTGACCAACTCCGAGCTGGGCGAGCTGGACCTGCGCAGGACCAACCTGCGCGGCGCCACGCTGGACGTGCAGCAGGTGGCGCTGTTGATGCAGCGCATCGGCATCACCGTGGTGCCGTAGGCATCACCTGGCGTACGCCACCCAGCCCTTGAAGCTGAAGCCGGCATAGAACAGCTCCACGTCGTCGAAGCCGGCCTCCTGCAGCAGGGCGACCTCCTGCTCGGGCGCCAGCAGCGGCAGCCGCTCGGCAATGGCCTCGATCGCGCGCTGCGCATCGGCGCGGGCAACCCCCGAGGCTTCGGCGAACGCCGCGTAGCGCTGCAACCAGCGCAGCTTGCCGGCCGGATCCTGCGGCACGCTGTGGTGCGCCACCACCAGCGGCGCGCCGGGCTGCAGGCGCCGGTGCAGCTCGCGCAACGTGTGCAGGCGCTGCGCGGCGTCGAGGAAGTGCAGGGTCAACAGGCAGGTGGCACCGTCGAAGCGCAGATCGGGCGCATCGTCGATGTAGCCTTCCAGCAGCTGCACGCGCGACTTCAGCGGACCCAGTGTCTGTTCGGCCAGGGCCAGCATCGGTGCGGCCGGATCCACGCCGAGCAACTGCCAGCCCGGCTGTGCCTCGGCGAAGGCCTTCAGCTCAAGCCCGCCACCGGCACCGAGTATCAGCACGCGGCCCTGTGCGGGAACGCGTTCGGCCAGCAGCAGGCGGCTCATCTGCTGCAACGCGAGGAAACCGGGCACCTGGCGCAGCGGTGCTTCGGCATAGCGGGCCACCGCCTGCGGGTCGGAGAACGTGGACATGTGCGGATTCCTTCGACGGGGACAGACCACTGTAGCGCGGCGCGCAAGAGGCATTGCGCGCCGCTGCCGCAGAGACAGCACAGGGCTCAGGCCGCTGCGGCCTCAAGCACGTCTTCCAGCCTCACCTCGCCGAGGAAGCCACCACTGCTGGTTGCCGGCTGCTGCGCTTCGATGGCGTGGGCGAACTGCACGCCCGCGTCGTCCTGCAGGCGTTCGAACAGCTGCTGCACCCTGGGGAACTCGCGGCGGTCGACGACCTGGTGATAGTCGTTCCAGCGCGCGATGCCGGCGAAGTAGGCATCGGCGAAGCTGCGCTGTTCGCCCAGCAGCCACGGGCCCGTACCGATCATCTGCTCCAGCGCCTGGTGGGCGTGGCGCACCTTGGTCGTGCCATAGGCACCCAGCACCTCGGCTTCATCACCTTCCGCATGCTCCAGTGCGTGCCAGAGCGGCGCGTAGGCACCGAAGAAGCTGGTGTTGAGATAGGCCAGCCGGTGGTTGAGGCGATCGAAGCCAGCCGTGCCCTGTGCGAAGCCCAGCCCCTGCGCGATGCCCTTCGCGGCCAGGTGGTTGAGGATGGCCAGGCTCTCGCTGAGCAGCTCGCCCTGCGGGGTTCGCAGGGTCGGGGTTTCGCCCAGTGGATTGAGGCGGCGGTAGTCTTCGCCCTGCACCTGGCCGGGCATGTCGATGCGGCACAGCTGGTAAGGCTGGCGCAGCCACTCCAGTGCAACGATGGAGCCGAACGAGCAGCCCGAGGGCACGCCGTAGAAGAGGATCGGGGTCATGGCAGATTTCCGGTTCGAGCCGCGATGCGGCGGGTGAGGAAAGCGTGCCAGCATGGACATTGCCGCTGAAGCCGTCCGAATGGCATCCTGAAGTCCACACGTGTGGACGTTGCGCATGCTCAACCTCAATGATCTGGCCCTGTTCGTGACCGCAGTGGAGCAGGGTGGTTTCGCCGCAGGTGGGCGCCATCTGGGCCTGCCGCGCTCGACCCTTAGCAAGCGCGTGGCGCTGCTGGAAGAACACCTCGAGGTGCGGCTGCTGCAACGCAGTTCGCGCCGCTTCGCGCTGACCGAGGTCGGCCAGGCGTTCTTCGAACGCGCACGCGCAGCGTTGTCGGAGGTAGAGGCTGCCGAGGCCATTGTCCGCGACCGCCAGGCCGAACCCAGCGGCACCGTGCGCATCAGCGCTTCGATTCCGGTGGTGCAGGGCGAGCTCGCCGCGTGCCTGCCCGCGTTGGCCCGCCGCTATCCGCGGCTGCGCATCGAAGTTGAAGTGAGTGATCGTTTCATCGATCTGGCGCAGGAGGGCATCGACATCGCCCTGCGCAGCCACTTCGGTCCGCTGCCGGATTCCGGGTTGGTGCAGCGAATGCTCGGTAGCGAACGCATCGTGCTGGTGGCGTCCCCTGGTTATCTGGCAGCCGCGCCGGCAGTGGACACGCCCGAGCAGCTACGCGCGCATGGCGGCCTGCTGACCGCGCGCCATGCAACGCGCTGGACGCTGCACAGCGCCGACGCCGGCACCGTTCAGGTGGAGCCGCAGGTGGCGCTGGTCGGCAATGAATCGCAGCTGCTGATCGCGGCGGCAGAATCGGGTCTTGGCATCACCGTGCTGCCCTACAGCCTGTGTGCGGCGGCCATCGCTGCTGGCCGCCTGCAGCAGGTCCTGCCGGCGTGGCATGCCGGCGAAGTCACCACCAGCGTGCTGCTGCCGCATCGTCGCGGCCAGCTGCCGGGCGTGCGCGTGGTGGTGGATGCGCTGGTCGCGCATTACCAGCTCAACGCAGCGCGCGTGCCAGTACCTGCCAGATCCTCGGGTCCTGGCACTGCGAGACGTTGAAACGCACATAGTCGGCCGCGCGCTGCGATTGGCTGAACGCGTTGCCCGGGGCCAGCACGATGCCTTCGCGCAGGCACTGCCGTGCCAGCGCAGCAGCATCGCGGCCATCGGGAAGCTGGCACCAGAGGAACAGGCCGGCTTCCGGTTGCAGCCACGGCGTGATGCCCAGCGTGTGCAGTTTCCGCAGTGTGTGCCGGCGCGCATCGGCCAGGCGCGAGCGCACCGATTGCATGTGGCGGCGATAGCCACTGTCGGTCAGCGCGATGTGCATCAACTGCATCGCCAGATGGCCGCCGCCGAAGCTGGTGGCCAGCTTCAGGTCGGTCAGCGCTTCGATCCAGTCGTGGCGTGCAGCGATGTAGCCACAGCGCGAAGCGGCTGACAGGGTCTTGGAGAAGCTGCCGACGTGGATCACCCGCGACAGCCCATCCAGCGCAGCAAGGCGCGGTGCCGGCTGCAGTTCGAAGTCGGCGAAGATGTCGTCCTCGACGATGATCAGTTCGCTGCGTTCGGCCAGCCCCAGCAGCCGATGCGCGGTGCTGGCCGAGAGCACCGCGCCGGTCGGGTTGTGCAGGCCCGAGTTGGTGATGTACAGCCGTGGCGAATGCGCCTGAAGTGCCTGCGCGAACGCCTCCAGGTCCGGGCCGCTGTGCGTGTACGGCACGCCGATGGCCTGCACCTGGTGCGCCTTCAGCAGCGCGTGGTAGTTGAAGTAGCTCGGATCATCCACCAGCACGCAGTCGCCGGGTTTGAGCAGGAAACGGCAGAGCAGATCGACCGCGTGCGTACCGGATTCGGTCAGCAGGATCTGCTCAATCGGTGCATCAATGCCCAGCGCCGCGCAGCGCCGTTGCAGCAGCTGGCGCAATGCGGGCAGCCCGAGCGGACCGGCGTAGTCGACCAGCTGCATGGCATCGGCACGCGCCAGTCGGCGCAGGCCGCGGCGCACGCCGTCGTGATACAGCCAATCACTGGGCATCCAGCCGCAGCCCGGCTTGAGGTGGCCCGCCGGCGTTTCCAGCGATTGCCGCGACACCCACAGCGGGTCCACCGCGCGGTCCAGGCGTGGTTCCATTTCGGCCAGGGCGAGCGGTGCGGCCGGTCCACTGACATAGAAGCCGGAACCGGCACGCGCGCTGATCAGCCCTTCGGCGGCGAGGCGCTCGTAGGCCTCGACCACGGTGGAGACCGACACGCCCATCGCCGCCGCCTGCGCACGCACCGAGGGCAGGCGTGAGCCGGGGCCATCCACCCGCGTGCCGATACGGGTACGGACGGCCTGGATGACCGATTCGATGCGGGTAAGCGGGCGCGTCATGGCGAAAGTGTGCTGTAAGTGTGGGCAGTACAGTTATTTGAAACTGTACTGGATTGTAGCTGGGGGGCGCGGGCCGCAGGTGCTTCCATGGAGATCCCGCCGGGCACCGCCCGGCACCCCGGGAGTACAGACGTGGAACGGTCGGCGAGTGGTTGGATCAATGGCTTCATCGGTGTGGTGATCTTTGCCGGCTCGTTGCCAGCCACCCGCCTGGCAGTGCTGCAGCTGGACGCCGGGTTCGTTACCGCCGCGCGCGCCACCATCGCCGCCATACTCGGCCTGGGCCTGTTGCTGCTGTTGCGCCAACCCTTTCCGCGACGCAGCGACCTGCCCGGACTGGCGGTGGTCAGCCTCGGCGTTGTGGTCGGTTTTCCGCTGCTGACCGCGCTTGCGCTGCGCCATGCGTCATCGGCACACACCATCGTGTTCCTCGGCCTGCTGCCGCTGAGTACGGCCGTGTTCGGCGTGCTGCGCGGTGGCGAACGGCCGCGCCCGGCGTTCTGGTTGTTTTCGTTGCTGGGCAGCGCCTGCGTAGTGGGCTATGCAGTGCGCAACGGCATCGAGGCGTCATTGCAAGCTGACCTGCTGATGCTGGCAGCCATCGTGGTGTGCGGGCTGGGCTACGCCGAAGGCGGCCGGCTGGCCCGTCATCTGGGCGGCTGGCAGGTGATCAGCTGGGCGTTGCTGCTGGCCTTGCCGGTGATGCTGCCGCTGACGGTGCTGATGCGTCCGGCCTCGTTCACTGCGGTCGGTGCCTCGGCGTGGTGGGCGCTGGGCTACGTGGCGGTGTTCAGCATGCTGCTCGGGTTCCTGTTCTGGTATCGCGGGCTGGCCCAGGGTGGAATCGCCGCGGTCGGCCAGCTACAGCTGCTGCAACCGTTCTTCGGCCTGGCGCTGGCTGCGCTGTTGCTGCATGAAGCGGTCAGCCTCAGCATGGTGCTGGTGACCGTGGTCGCGGTGATCTGCGTGGCCGGCGCGCGCCGCTTCAGTCGCTGAACAGAAAAGGGGACGGAGGGGATTAAGTCGTTTCAGGCACAGCAGGGCCAGTTACGACTTAATCCCCTCCGTCCCCTTTTTCCGGTGATAGCGAGGGCGTATCGTGGGCGGTGGTCAACGGTATTGGCCGGGGCGGTGCGCTTGGCCCAAGCTGTGCGCATGAAGCCGATGTCGCGTATTTCCTTCGAGGGTCAGGTGGGCCTGGTGACCGGTGCCGCGGGTGGGTTGGGCCTGGCCTACAGCCGCGTGCTGGCCGAGCGCGGTGCGCAGGTGGTGATGCATGACGTCGGTGCCGGTACCGATGGCCGAGGCGCCGATCCGCAGCGCATCCTGTGCAGCGTCGAAGCGCTGCAGGGGCAGGGTCTGCCGGTGCAGGCCGCAAGCGGTCCCATCGACCATCGCTCGGGTTGCCACGCGCTGGTGCAGGATCTGTTGCAGCAACATGGCCGCATCGATTTCCTGATCCACAACGCGGGCTGGGTCGAGTACCAGCCGCTGGAAGCGATCGAGGACGAGGCGCTGGATCAGACGCTGTGCCTGGCGGCGAAGACGCCGCTGTGGCTGGCGCAGGCGGCGTGGCCCGCGATGCGCGAGGCGGGTGGTGGCCGCATCGTCATCACCACCTCCGATCGCGCGCTGTATCCGCAGTACGCACAGCGCGGACTTTCTGCCTATGCGATGGGCAAGCTGGCCGCGCTTGGCCTGGTCAATGTGCTGGCCCTGGAAGGCGCCGAGCACGGCATCGTGGTCAATGCGGTTTCGCCGGTAGCGAAGACGCGCATGTGGGGCATCGAAGGCGAACCCGACGAACTGCATCCGGAGGCGGTCGCGCAGGGCGTAGCCTATCTGGCATCCACGCGCTGCCACGAGGGCGGATGGACGCTGCGCGCCAGCAACGGGCAGTTCCATGCACTGCGCCTGCAGGAGGCCGAGCACGTGGCGTATCCACGCGATCTGCGTGCGGTCAGTGCAGACAGCATCGAGTCGGTGGCATTGCAGTGGCCGGCCATTGCCCGCGCCAGCGTGGACGCGCGTAGCTGAGGGCGTACCCTAGGCAGGTTTCGACTGCCTGCTCCCAGATGATCGACCTGCGCCTGCTTCGCCAGTTCGTGGCCGTGGCCGAAGAACTGCATTTCCACCGCGCCGCGGCCCGCCTGCACATGTCGCAACCACCACTGACGGCAGCGATACGTCGGCTGGAAGACGTGCTCGGATGTGAACTGATCGTGCGCGGCAACCGCACCCTGGGCCTGACCGTGGCCGGGCAGACGTTGCTGGTGGAGGCACGTGCGACGCTGCAGCAGGCTGAGCAGGCGTTGCAGCGCACGCGCGAGGCGGCGAGCGGACAGTCTGGCTGCCTGCGCGTAGGCTATGTCGGCAGTGCGCTGTATGGCCGCCTGCCAGGTTTGATCCGCCGCTTCCGCCAGCAGTACCCGCAGGTGCAGTTGCACCTGCAGGAAGCCACGTCGCACCAGCAGCAGTTGTGGCTGCGTGAGCAGCGCATCGACGTCGGCGTGTTGATTCCACCGATTGCCGCAGCTGAGCTGGTGCTGCACGACTTCGACCACGACCGTTTGGCGATTGCGCTGCCACGTGCACATGCATTGGCCGACGCGCCGGAGGTCAGTGTGGCGATGCTGGCTGACGAGCCGTTCGTTTCATGGCCAGCGGGCGAGGGCATCGGCTTCCACGCGCAGGTGCTGGGCCTGTGCACCGCAGCGGGCTTCACTCCGCGCGTGGTGCAGGAAGCGCAGGGCATGCACGCGGTGTTGTCACTGGTGGCGGTGGACGCCGGCGTGGCGATCGTGCCGGCCAGCATGGCCAGCTTCCGCCCGCAGGAGATCGTCTATCGCGTGCTGGAGGGCGAAGCCGCCGGTTTCGCTCTGCAGTTCTGCATGCGCCCGGAACCACCGTCACCGGTGCTTGGCAATTTTCTGGACGTGGCGAAGCTGACTGCCCGCGGCTGAGCCGCCGGTACACCTGCTGAATCGGCGGTCAGCGTGATCCTCGGTCAGAACCGATAACTGATGGTCCCGGTGACCACGCGCGGGTAGCCGGCGAAGCAGTCGCCAAACGTGCGGCACGGGGCGTAGTAGCGCTTGTCGGTGAGGTTGGTGATGTTCAATGCCATCGTCCAGTCGGTCACCTGCACTTCCACCAATGCATCGGCCAGCGTGTAGCTGGGCGTGATGATGCGCCCGCCATTGCCCAGCGACGCCGTATTGCCGACATGGCGCACGCCCAGCCCCAGGCGCAGGCGTGCGGCATCGTCCAGCTGGAAGCCCTTCGAGACCCAGGCCGAGGCCAGGTCCTGCGGGGTGTCGTTGAGGCGCTGGCCCACTTCCAGCGCGAAGTTGCTGCGGCTGACTTCGGCCTCGTTGCGGGCCACCGCGGCGGTGATCGTCAGGTCGTTGGCGAACTGGAACTGGCCTTCCAGCTCGAGGCCCTTGGAGCGGATCTGCCCGGTCTGCACCACGTTCAGCACGTTGTCCGGATCGTTGGTCTGCCGGTTGGTTTCGGTGATGCGGTACGCCGCCATCGTCAGCAGCAGATTGCGTGCCGGTTGCCACTTGATGCCGGCCTCGCTCTGGCGGCCACGCATTGGTTTGAAGGCCTGGCCGAACAGGTCCTGGCCAGTGACCGGCAGGAACGATTCGCTGTAGCTCAGGTAGGGCGATACTCCGGCGCCGAGGTCACCGATCAGGCCGGCGCGGTAGGTGGTGGCGTTGTCGGTCTGGCTGGGTTGGCCTTCGGTCTTCGAGCGCGCATGGTCGCGGCGCGCGCCCAGCACCAGCGAGACGCGGTCGGCCCAGCGGATCTGGTCCTGCACATAGACACCCAGCTGGGTGGAGGTCTGGTCCGGCTGACGATCCCAGCCACGCACGACCGGTGCGGCCGACACCGGGGCGTAGATGTCGATCGGCGTGCCGGTGGCATCCAGCCGCTGCAGCTTCTCCTTGTGCTGGCTGTAGTCCAGCCCGGCCAGCAGCAGGTGCTGGAAGGCACCGGTGGCGAAGTCGAACTGCAGCGCATTGTCGGCGCTGAAGATCTGCACGTCGGGGCGGGTGCCGTAGGCGGTGCGGTTGACCACGCGGCGGTCGGCATCGATGTAGGGATCTGCCGGATTGCTGTAGCTGTCCACGTACATCTGCTGCAGGGTGGTCCTGCCATCGATGTAGCGCACCGCCGAGCGCAGGCTGAGCACGTCATTGAAGCTGTGGTCGAACAGCGCGGTCAGGCTGTAGACGCGCGAATCGATGCGATCAAAGCCGGGGTGGCCGATGAAGGTGGAAGTGTCCAGGCGGCGGCCCGGCGGTGCCAGCAGGGTCGCGACCAGCGGCAGGAACTGCTGGCTGGAGCCGGTCCTGTCGTGCTGGTAGCTGGCCAGCAGGGTCAGCGTGCTGCGGTCGCCGCGCCAGCTGATCGAGGGCGCCAGGTAGATGCGGTCATCGTTGAGTACATCGGTCTGCATGTTGGATTCACGCATCAGCCCGACGAAGCGGCCGGCAAGCGTACCGGCATCGTTCAAGGCGCCGCCAATGTCACCCTGAAGCTGCCTGCGGTCGAAGCTGCCGAACTGCACGCCGACCTCGCCCGTGAGGGCGCCGAAGGTCGGGCGCTTGCTCATCGCATTGATGATGCCGCCGGTGGCGCCGGCACCGTACAGTACCGAGGATGGGCCGCGCAGCACTTCCACCCGCTCCAGGCCATAGATTTCCGGGCGGGCGAGGGGGCTGAAACCGTAGCTGCGGCGCAGGCCATCCTGGTACTGCACGGGGTCCAGCCCGCGCACCGAGGTCGCGTCGTTGCGGGTATCCAGGCCCCAGGCATCGGCAGTGACGCCGGCGCTGTAGCGCAGCACTTCCTGCAGGTTGTGCGCGCCGCGATCGGTGAACAGCTGCTGGGTGACCACGCTGATCGCCTGCGGCGTCTCGGTCAGGGCGGTGTCGGTCTTGGTCGCGGTGCTGGCCCGCTCGGCCACCACGGTCACCTTGTCCAGGGTGCGTGCCGCCGGGCCGTCCTGGGCCTGGGCGATGGCCGAGACCAGCAGGGTGGGCAGGACGAGCGTGTACAGCAGCGGGCGGCGCGGCGACAGAGCGGGCATCGTCAGGAATCCGGGAAGGCGGTGACGGCGGATTATCCGGATGCCCGACTGCAAATACAAATGATTCCCAAATGCGATTGAGTCACTCGGGACAGGCGTCAGGGCAGGCCTTCCTAGGCGCCGCGGATGCTCAGCCAGGCACCGCCGCCCGGGGCGCTGCCCACACGCAGCCGGAAGCCGTGCAGGCCGGCAATGGCGGCCACGATCGACAGGCCCAGGCCGAATCCAGGTCCCTGGCTGGCGCTGCTGCCACGGAAGAAGCGCTGGTAGATCAGCGTGCGGTCCTGCGGCGGGATGCCCGGCCCGTTGTCGATCACATCGATCCTCGGCGCGCCGTGATCGTCGACCGCACGCAGCAGGATGCGGCCGTGCGCAGGGGTGAACTGCAGGGCGTTGGACAGCAGGTTCGCCACCGCTTCGAACAACAGCTCACGGTCGCCGCGCAGCAGGCCGGCCTGTGGATCCACCTGCAGCTCCAGCAACTGCTGCTTCTCTTCGGCCAGTGGCAGGTAGAACTGGTGCAGTTCCTGCAGCAGCTCGGCAAGGTCGACCTCGTCGAAGGCCGAACGCCGCTGGTGGCTTTCCAGTTCGGATACGCGCAGCAGCGCGGTGAAACGCGCCATCAGCATGTCCGTTTCAGCCAATGCCTTGTCCAGCGGGTCGGCATGCGGATCCTGTTCGTCCAGACCGACGCGCATGCGGTACAGATGCGCCCGCAGGCGGGTGAGCGGGGTGCGCAGATCATGGGCGATGCTGTCGCACACGCCTTTGACCTCGGTCATCAGCTGCTCGATGCGTTCGAGCATGGCATTGACGATGCTCGACAGCCGATCGATCTCGTCGCGACGGTTGGATACCGGCAGGCGCTGGCCGAGGTCGCCGGCGACGATGCGGCTGGTGGCCGCTTCGATCTGCTGGATCCGCTTCAACGGGCGCCGGCGCAGCAGATGCCATCCGACCAGGCCAGGGATGACGGTCAGCGACACGCCCCACAGCAGTGCATCGAGAATGATGCTGTTGACCGCCATGAGCTTGCCGTTCTGGCGCACGAACACCAGCGTCCGCCCGTCCCGGGTCGCTACGCCAAGTGCGCTGCCGCCGCTCTCGTGCTTTCCATCGACCAATGTCCAGCCTTCCACCGGATGCGAGCTGCCATCCAGCGGCAGTCCCGCTGGGATGGCGGTCAGCGGTCCAGCCAATGGCGCGCCGTCGCCGCTGAACAATCCGTAGGTGTAGACCTGGTGCAGGTCGAAGCGCTGGCTGTCGCGCAACGCATCGTCCAGTGCCTGGCCGTCGAATGCCATGAACAGATGGGCACGCTGCTGCAGCCCGGATTCGGTCAGGTCATTGAGATAGTCCGAGATGCGCCAGTACATCACCCCCAGCAGCAGGCTCGACCAGGCCACGAACAGGATGCAGTACAACCCGAGCAGGCGGCTGCTGGACGAGCGCCACTGGTCAGGATTGCGCATCGAAGACATAGCCGGTTCCACGGACGGTGGTGATAGGTTGCGGGCGGCCCGGCTGCTCGATGCGCTTGCGCACGCGGCCGATGTGGACATCGATCAGGTTGGTGCCGGGGTCGAAGTGATAGCCCCAGACTTCCTGGAACAGCATGCTGCGGGTGACCACCTGGCCGGCATTGCGGACCAGGAATTCGAGCAGCTTGAACTCGGTCGGCAGCAGGCTGATCTCCTGCCCGCCACGCCGGGCCGAACGGGTCATCAGATCCAGTTCGAGGTCGCCGGCATGCAGGACACTGTCGGCAGGGCCGGCCTGGCTCTGGCGACGGATCAATACCTCCACGCGGGCCGCCATCTCATCGGAGGCGAACGGCTTGGTCAGGTAATCGTCGCCGCCTGCACGCAGGCCACGCACGCGCTCGTCCACGTCCGACAGCGCGCTGATCATCAGTACGGGGGTGACGATTCCTTCGCGCCGCAGCGCAGTGACCAGCGCCAGGCCATCGATGCCGGGCAGCATGCGGTCCAGGGTGATCACCGCGTAGTCGCCCGCACGCGCCAATGCGAGGCCGGCAGTGCCATCAACGGCAACGTCGACCTCGAAGCCATGGCTGCGCAGCTCGGTTGCGATTTCCTCCGCAGTGACAAGGTCGTCCTCGATGGTGAGTACGCGCGGCATGGGCCATTGTGCAGGTTGGATGGCTGCCATCCTCGCAACCGCTCGCGGTGACTGCAAATGAAAAATGTTTCATGCGCGATTCGCCGGATTCCGCGCACAGGTCTTCTATATTCGGCGCCGAGCGTCTCCCCACGACGCGCGGAACCCCGGCACCCGATGAACCTCCTGCACATGCCCTTGCCATGCCATGCCCGGCCACTGCGGCTCCGGCGGCCTCTGCTGCTTGCGCTCGTTCTGCTCGGCCTGCTGTCGGCCTGCGGCAAGGATGCGCCCACGCCGGCCGGCAGGCTTCACGAGGTGGAGGTGCTGACCCTGCAGGAAAGGCCGCTGGCGATGGAACAGGAGCTGCCGGGGCGGACCATCGCATCGCAGGAGTCGGATGTGCGCCCGCAGGTGGATGGCGTGCTGGTGAAACGCCTGTTCGAGGAGGGCGAAACCGTGCGTGCCGGGCAGCCTTTGTTCCAGATCGAACCGGCCCTGTACCAGGCGGCGTTGAATCAAGCTCAGGCCAACCTGAAAACCGCCGAAGCGGCGGCAGTGACCGCACGCCTGCGCGCGCAACGGATGCAGGCGCTGGGCGGCGAGCAGCTGGCCGCGCGCCAGGACGTGGATGACGCCATCGCCAGTGGGCAGCAGGCCGCAGCCGCGGTGCAGGCGGCACAGGCGAGCCTGGATACCGCTCGTACGCGGCTTGGTTTTGCCACGGTGACCGCGCCGATTGCCGGGCGCATCGGTCGTGCGCTGTTCACACCGGGGGCGCTGGTTACCTCGGGCCAGGCCAACCCGCTGGCGCGGATCCAGCAGGTCGACCCGATGAACGTGGACATCACCCAGTCCAGCAACGAGTACCTGGCCCTGCGCCGCGCCATCGCCGACGGTGGCGTGCAGGCCACCACCGCTGCGGTGCGGCTGCGCCTGTCCGATGGCAGCGCGTATCCGTTGCCCGGCACTCTGGAATTTGCCGATATAGACGTGCAGCAGGAAACCGGCAGCATCACCCTGCGTGCACGTTTTCCCAATCCCGCCGGGCAGCTGCTGCCAGGCATGTACGTGCGCGCGCTGGTGGGGCAGGGCACCCGCCAGCAGGCGCTGCTGGTGCCACAGGCTGCGGTCGACCGCAGTCCGAAGGGCGAGGCGCAGGTGTGGGTGGTGGATGAGGGGGGCAAGGCGAAGCTGCGCCTGTTCCGTACCGCGCGTGCGGTGGGCGACCAGTGGCTGGTGCTGGATGGCATTGCTGCAGGTGAACGGGTGGTCGTGGCCGGCGCACAGGGGCTCTCCGATGGCATGCCGGTGCAGGTGAAGCCCGCAGCGGCAGTCACGCCGGCACCGGCCGGGAAGGACTGAGCAGATGCTGCCGCGCTTCTTCATCCATCGCCCGGTGTTCGCCTGGGTGCTGGCGATCTGCATCATGGCGTTTGGCGCGATTGCCGTCAGCCAGCTGCCGGTCGAACAGTACCCGGACATCGCACCGCCACAGGTCAACATCACCGCGAACTACACCGGCGCCTCGGCGCAGACGGTGGAAGACAGCGTCACCCAGGTGATCGAACAGCAGATCAAAGGCATCGATCACCTGTTGTATTTCTCGTCGACCAGTTCGTCATCGGGGCAGGCGCGCATCACGGTCACATTCGACCAGAGCGCCAACCCGGACATTGCCCAGGTCCAGGTGCAGAACAGCGTCAACCAGGCCATCAACCGGCTGCCGCAGGAAGTGCAGCAGCAGGGCGTGACGGTCGCCAAGTCGCAGGGCGACTCGCTGATGGTGGTCTCGCTGTATGACACCAGCCGGCGCATGGAACGGGTGGATGTTTCCGACTTCCTGGTCAGCAACGTGCAGGATCCGATCAGCCGCATTCCGGGTGTCGGCGAGATCAATGTGTTCGGCTCGGCGTATGCGATGCGCGTGTGGCTGGACCCGCACAAGCTGCGCGCCTACGACCTGATGCCGGCCGACGTGCGCACGGCCATCCAGGCCCAGAACACCCAGGTCACGGCCGGCGAACTGGGCGCATTGCCATCCAGCGCAACGCAGAGCCTGAATGCCACCGTCACTGCCCAGTCGCGGCTGCAGACGCCCGAACAGTTCCGCGCGATCATCCTGCGCACGCTTCCCAGCGGCGCTGCAGTGCACCTGGGCGACGTGGCACGGGTGGAGATCGGTGCCGAGAACTACCAGACCAGCAGCTATCTCAATGGCTATCCGGCGGCGGGTTTCTCGGTCACGCTGGCCTCCGGGGCCAACGCGCTGGCCACCGCGGATGCGGTCCGTGAGGAGATCGAACGCCTGCGACCAACGTTCCCGCCCGGGCTGCAGGTCGCCTATCCGCGCGACAGCACACCGTTCGTGCGGGTCTCGATCGAGGGTGTCATCCATACCCTCATCGAGGCCATCGTGCTGGTGGTCGTGGTGATGTTCCTGTTCCTGCAGAACCTGCGTGCTACGTTGATCCCCGCGATCACGGTGCCGGTGGTGCTGCTGGGCACGTTCGGCGTGCTGGCGGTCGCCGGATTCACGATCAACACGCTCACCTTGTTTGCGATGGTGCTGGCGATCGGCCTGCTGGTCGACGACGCGATCGTGGTGGTGGAGAACGTGGAGCGCATCATCCACGACGAGCACCTGCCGCCACGCGAGGCCACCGAAAAATCGATGGGCGAGATCACCGGCGCGCTGATCGGCATCACCGTGGTGCTGGGCGCGGTGTTCCTGCCGATGGCCCTGTTCGGTGGTTCCACCGGCATCATCTACCGCCAGTTCTCGATCACCATTGCATCTGCGATGGCGCTGTCGGCGCTGGTCGCGCTGACGCTGACCCCGGCGCTGTGCGCGACCCTGCTCAAGCCATCTTCGGCGCAGAAACCGCAGGGGCGCTTCTTCAGGGCCTTCAACCGGGGTGTCGAGCGCAGCCAGTTGGCCTATCAGGGAAAGCTCGGTGGCGTGGTCGCCCGGCCGCGGCGCTGGATGGCGTTCTACCTGCTGGTGGTGGTCGCCATGATTGCGCTGTACGCGCGCATGCCCACCGGCTTCCTGCCGGTGGAAGACCAGGGCCAGGTGACCTTCCAGTTCTCCACGCCGGAGGGCACGCCGATGGCGCGTACCGAAGCGCTGGGCGAGCAGATCAGCCGCTACTTCATGGAGCACGAGAAGCAGAACCTGGACGTGGTGTTCGTGGTGGTTGGCCGCAACAATGCCGGCACCGGCCAGAACGCCGGACAGGGCTTCCTCGCACTGAAGCCCTGGGATGAGCGTACCGGCGACAACACCGCTGCGGCGATCATCACGCGTGCCAATGCCTACTTCCGCGGGTTGCCCGATGCCAGGGTCAATGTGCTGGCACCGCCGGCGGTGCGTGGACTGGGTCAGTCCAGCGGCTTCGAACTGTGGTTGCAGGACACCAGCGCCGCCGGGCGCGTGGCCCTGCAGGCGGCGCAGGAACAGGTGGTGCGTGCGGCCGGCGAAGACGATGGGCTCACCTCGGTGCGCCTGAACGGCCTGGGCGACAAGGCCGAGCTGCGGCTGGACATCGACCATGCGCAGGCCAGCGCGCTGGGGCTGTCCCAGGCTGACATCAATTCCACCCTGTCGGCGGCCTGGGGCGGCAGCTACATCAACGATTTCCTCGATCGCGGTCGGGTCAAGCGGGTCTACATGCAGGGTGACCAGCCCTACCGCAGCGTGCCCGACGACATCGGCCAGTGGTATGTGCGCGGTGGCAACGGCCAGATGGCGTCGTTCGCCAGCTTCGCCAGCAGCCACTGGGCGCGCGGACCCCAGCTGCAGCAGCGCTTCAACGGTCTGCCGGCGATGCAGATCCAGGGCAGTGCCGCCGAAGGACGCAGTTCGGGCGAGGCGATGCAGCGCATGCAGGCGCTGATTGCGGACCAGGCGGGATTCGACCTGCAGTGGAGTGGCCTGTCCTACCAGGAGCGGTTGGCCAGCAACCAGACGCTGTGGCTTTACCTGGCCTCGATTGCCTTCATCTTCCTGTGCCTGGCTGCGCTCTATGAAAGCTGGACGGTGCCGGTGGCCGTGGTACTGGTGATTCCCTTGGGCGTGATCGGTACCGTGCTGGCGACCACCGCGGCGGGCTTCGTCAACGACATCTACTTCCAGGTCGGGCTGCTGACCACCATCGGCCTGTCAGCCAAGAATGCGATCCTGATCGTGGAGTTCGCCGAGGCCCGCTATCGCGCGGGCAGTTCAGCGGTGGAGGCCGCGCTGCAGGGCGCACGCCTGCGCCTGCGGCCGATCGTGATGACGTCGTTGGCCTTTGTGGCCGGCGTGATTCCGTTGGCGTTGGCCACCGGTGCCGGTGCGGTCAGCCGTCGTGAGATCGGCATGAGCGTGATCGGCGGCATGGTCTCCGGCACGGTGCTGGCGGTGGTGCTGGTGCCATTGTTCTTCGTGCTGGTGCGCCGCCTGGGCCGGTCACGGCGGCAGGAGTGAGGGGGGGGCGCGGCTGTCATCTGGCTGCCGCAGCGCCATCACCCGTCCTTTGCCCAGCTGTCGCTAGCGTAGGTCGTCCCCGTCCCCCACGGAGACCCGCCATGTGGCTGCTCGATCATCTCTGGCCCGGCCGCAGACCTGTCCCTCCCCCGGTCGCTGCCGAACCACAGGCGACGCCCCGTCGGCCCTGGCTGAAACGCCCGGTGCGGGCCGGCCGCAGTGGCATGGCGCCGTGGCAGAAGGTCGCCGCACCTCCACGGCGGACGCGCCACTAGGCTAGTCGCCGCGGTCGGCCGGGTGGTTGACCCCGTCGTTGACCGGAATGATGCCCAGTGCGAACGGGTCGATGCCCTCCAGGCAGGCCACGTTGTAGCCGTACTGGTCCGGGTTGGAACGACGCCGGTGGTGGGTGTAGATGCCGCACACGCCGCAGAAATAGTGCTCGGCCACATGCGTGTTGAACTGGTACAGCTGCAGGTGGTTCTGCCCGCGCACCACCTGCAGGCCCGCGCGTGCGACGCTGGCGGCGATGGCGCCACGGCGGCGGCACATCGAGCAGTCACAGCGGCGCGGGTCGACGATGCCATCAGGCAGGTCCAGCAGCAGTTCGACCGTGCCGCAGTGGCAGGTGGCGCGATGCCGGGGTTGGACCGGAACGCCGGCCACGGAAGTGATGCCCATCGTTGCTCCTGTGAGGTGAATCTGGCCGCAGAGGCCGCCGCCGACGGTGCGCCGGCCTGCCTGAACGGGCCGTAGATGCCACGGTGAACCCGCTTGTGGCTAACTATGCGGCTTCAAGACCGCGACAGGATGCCAGTGAACGCCGCAGGACGTTGGATGACAGGAAGTGCCATGGCGCTGCTGGCGCTGTGGGTGACCGGGCTGCTGGCCTATCAGTTGCCTGGGCCGGGCTGGCTGGCCGCCGGCGTCGCCGGGCTGTGGCTGCTGGTTGCGCTGTGGGCGTCGTGGCGGGTCGCGCGGGGCCGTGCCTCGCGCCGCCTGGGTCTGGCGTTCGGGGCATCGCTGGCACTGGCCGGCCTGTGGTGGCTGCTGCTGACCCCGCGCCAGGACCGGTTGTGGGCCGATGACGTGGCGCAGCGCCTGCACGTGGTGTCCTTCGATGGCCGCCACGTCGTGCTGGACAATGTGCGTGACTTCAGTTGGCGCACTGAAACCGACTATGACGCACACTGGGTGCGCCGCGAGTACGACCTGGACCAGCTGCGCTCGGCCGACCTGGTGCTGTCGTACTGGATGGGCCGGGCCATCGCCCACACCTTGATCTCGTTCGGCTTCGAGGACGGTCGCCACGTGGTGTTCTCGCTGGAGATCCGCAAGGAGCGCGGTGAGTCGTTCTCGGCGCTGGGCGGCTTCTTCCGCAAGTTCGAGATGACCCTGGTGGCGTCGGAGGAGACCGACATCATCCGCACACGCACCAACGCGCGTGGCGAGGATGTCTACCTGTACCGCCTGCATGGCATGGACCGCACGCAGCTGAAGGAACTGTTCGCTGCGTACATCGCGCAGGCCCGCGAACTGGATGCGAAGCCCGGCTTCTACAACACGTTGACCAGCAACTGCACCACCATCGTCTTCGACCTGGCCCGCCACATCGCACCGCGCCTGCCGCTGGATTACCGCCTGCTGCTGTCCGGTTACCTGGCCGAGTACGCGCAGGAGGTCGGTGCGCTCACTCCGGGGGTGCCGTACACCGAGCTGCATGCCAAGGGCCGCATCACCCGGCGTGCGCTGGACCTGGGCGATGGCCCGCACTTCTCCACCGTGATCCGCCAGGGCGTGCCCGGCACCGAGCAGGACCCGCAGTAATGACCCAACTCTTTCTGACCCGCTGGCAGCGCATGCTGCCGGCGCTGCTTGCCGCCTTCCTGCTGCTGGGCAGCAGCGGCTGTGCGATGGTGACCGTCAAGCAGGTCAAATCCAGCGATTCGCTGGTCAACAAGCGCGCGGATGTGCTCAACACCGGCAAGCTCAGCCCAGCCGCGCGCGAGACGCTCAGCGCGGCGGGCCTGGACGAGTCGCAGTGCGAGAAGGACTTTCTGGTCTGCCGCAGCACGCTGCTGATGACCGATGACCTCAATGTCGAGCAGCGGCTGTCGGCGCTGTCCGAATTGTGGGTGAAGGCCGCGCTGGCGCTGACGCCGAAGAAGACCGCAGCGGGTGATCCGCCGATGAGCGATGCGGCACTGGATGCCTGGCTGGAAGCGGCGCGTTACGCGTATGCGTATCTGTTCTACAGCGGCAGGTCCCCATCCGACCGTGCCTTCGAGGACCGGCAGACGCAGGTGCGCGACTACTACAACTACGCGGCCGAGAAGGCGGCGGTGGTGCTGTTCGTGCGCGCGCGTGCCGCTGCATTGGCCGGCGAGGACTATACGAAGCCGATTTCGGTCGGCAGCTGGTCGCTGGCCTCCAACTACCAGCAGCTGAACCTGAAGAGCATTCCCGCGCAGCTGGTGCCGGCGGGTACGGTCAGCTTCGTCGGCCTGCGCAGCACCTATCGCCGCGATGGCTTCGGTGCCGAGCTGGTGATGGTGATGGACCCGCCGAAGCTGGTCGCGCCGGTGATCGCAGCCGATGGCCCCAAGGCCGAGGCGCCGCAGGAGGATGAGGACGACGCACGCCGTGGCCGCCGCCATCGCCATGACGACTCGGTGCCTGAGTTCAGCGAGATGTCCTCGATCAACGTCACCGCACTGCTGCGTTTCGAGGGCAGCAGCCTGGAAGACGTGATGCGCACGCGCCGGGTCGAGCTGGATGCCTATTCGCCGGAAGCCACCGAGCGCATCACCCTGCACGGTGAGCAGGTACCGCTGGCCGGCAATTTCACCGCGGCCTATGGCCTGTGGCTGGCGCAGAGCGGTTTCGCCCGGCAGTCGCTGCGCACCCTGTTCGGCATGAGCGAGGGCATCGGCGAGCCGCACATCTACCTGATGCAGCCGTGGGACCCCAACCGCCGCATCATCTTCATGTTGCACGGCCTGGCCAGCAGCCCGGAAGCCTGGGTGAACCTGGCCAATGAGATCATGGGCGATCCCGAGCTGCGCCAGCAGTTCCAGGTCTGGCAGGTCTATTACCCGACCAATGCACCGATCGCACTGAACCGCTACGAGATCGCCAATGCGTTCAACGACACGCTGAAGCATTTCGACCCCAACGGCAGTACGCGTGCATCGAAGGACATGGTCTACATCGGGCACAGCATGGGCGGCGTGCTGGCGCGCCTGCTGGTCAGCGATTCGGGCGACGTGCTGTGGAATGACCTGCTGGCCAACTACGACCTGAAGGGTGAGCGCCTGAAGCGGGTGCAGAACAAGCTGGGGCCGTTGCTGCACTTCAAGGCGCAGCCGAACGTGGAACGCGCGATCTTCATCGCCGCACCGCACCAGGGTACCGACATCGCCGGCAACAAGGTCGGCCGCCTGATCGGTCGCCTGGTGCGACTGCCGCTGACCATTCTCGGCAAGTTCGAGGACGTGTTCATGGCACTGGCGCAGGCCGAGCAGCAGGTCGATGGCACCGCCAAGCCGAAGATCCCGAACAGCATCGACAACCTCAAGGCCAGCGATCCGTTCGTGAAGGCCGCCGCACAGCTGCCGATCGAAGCGGGCCTGAAGTACCACTCGATCATCGCCCAGCGCAAACCGGAACTGCCGGTGGAGAAGTCCGATGACGGGCTGGTGCCGTACTGGAGCGCACACCTGCCGGGCGCATTGTCGGAGAAGGTAATCATTTCCGGCCACAGCGTGCAGGAGACCCCGCAGGCGGTGCTGGAGGTGCGGCGCATCCTGCACCGGGATATTGATGACATGGGGACTGGCACCCGGTAGTGCCGGCCGCTGGCCGGCAATCCCGCAATGCGGCGGCGTTACACCCGCCGCGCGATCACCGTGGCCAGCAGCGCCAGGCCGAAGGTGATCGCCAGGCACAGCACGTAACCGGTGTGGGGTGCGCTTTGCACGAACAGCGCGAACAGCGCGCCGGAAACCGCCAGCGCGGTGGTCACCGACAGGGCCTCGCTCAGCTGCAGTGCCGACGTGTTGGCACCCTGCTCCTGCGGCGCCGACAACGACAGCGTCAGCACCGACAGGCTTGCGTAGATCATGCCCATGCCGAAGCCGGTCACGGCCCAGCCGAGCAGCGACACCGGCAGTGGCACCACGTTGAACAGCACCGCCAGCGTTGCGGCGATGCCGACCGTCATCATCGTCGTGCCGGCGCGCAGCAGCTGCTGGCGTGACCAGCCACGCTGCTGGTGGCCCTGCAGCCACGAGCCGGCGAACCAGCCCAGCGCACCGAGACTGAGCACGGCACCGGCCCAGCTGGGCGAAAGGCCACGTTCGCGCTGCAGCAGCAGCGGCAGGTAGGCCTCGCAGGCGAAGAAGGCGGCCGCCGCGACGCCGCGCAGCGCGATCACGCTGGGCAGGCCACGGCGCAGGATCAGCGTTCCGGGCGGAAGCAGTCGATGCACGCAGAACAGCAGCGCCAGCATCGCCACGCCGATGCAGAGCAAGGCAGGCAGGCCCTGTTGCTGACCGCCGAAGTACAGCAGCAACGCGGCCAGCGAGGCACCACTGGCCCAGCGCACCACGTTGCCGCCTCCATCATCGGCGCTGCCGGCAGGACTGGGCTGCATGCGTGCCAGCGCGGGGCGCAGCAGCAGGGCCGCCGGAACCGCCAGCAATGGCACCGCCAGGAACACCCAGCGCCAGCCCAGGTGCTGCACGATCAGGCCGCTCAACGCCGGGCCGACCATCGATGGCACCACCCAACCGGCCGAGAAGGCGGCGAATACCTTTGGCCGCAGATGCTCGGGGTAGCTGCGGCCGACCATCACATACAGCGAAACCGAGATCGCGCCCGCGCCCAGGCCCTGCAGCAGCCGTCCTGCCACCAGCATGCCCATGCGCATGGCAAAGCCGGCCAGCAGCAGGCCTAGGACGAAGCAGGCCAACCCGTACCAGAGCGGCCGTGCCGGCCCGTGGCAGTCGGCCCAGCGTCCGGCCAGGGTCATGCCGATCACGCTGGTGGCCAGGGTGCCGCCGAAGGCCAGCGCATACAGGCGCAGGCCATCGAGGGCCTCGGCCACGGTCGGCATGGCGGCCGCCACCGCCAAGGCCTCGAAGGCGTGCAGCGCGACCAGCGCCACCATGCCAAGGGTGGTGGCGCGGTAGCGCGGGGACAGGATCGACGTATCCGCCGGTGCACGGGCGTCGGCGGGTGAAAGAGTGGGGGACATACGAGTCAGATGCGGGCCGCGCTTGTCAACTGGCGGCGAAGATAGCAGCATGACACCTCAACTGCAGTTGAGGTCAAGCAATGGTGTCCCAGGAACTGAGCGTTGGCGAAGTCTCCCAGCGCAGTGGCGTGGCGGTTTCGGCGCTGCATTTCTACGAGCGCAAGGGGCTGATCAGCAGCCTGCGCACCTCGGGCAACCAGCGTCGCTACAGCCGTGACGTGCTGCGACGGTTGGCCGTGATCCGTGTCGCGCAACGGGTGGGCATGCCACTGGAAGCCGTCGGCCGTGCCTTCGAAAGCCTGCCCGAGGGCCGCGCACCGACCAAGGCCGACTGGGCCAAGCTGTCCGCGCGCTGGCGCACCGAGTTGGAGGAGCGCATCCACATGCTGGAATTGCTGCGCGACGAACTGACCGGCTGCATCGGCTGTGGCTGCCTGTCGCTGCAGCGCTGCCGCCTGGCCAACCCCGGTGACGTCCTCGGCGAACGCGGCGACGGCCCGATGCGCTGGGAGTGACCCACGAAAACGGGACGGAGGGGATTATGTCGTTTGTGCATTAACGACTTAATCCCCTCCGTCCCCTTTTTTCTTACCAGACCGTGATCGTCTCGCCGCTCTGGATGCCTTCCACTGCACGCTGGAAGGCCAGCGCCGCGCGCTGCGCGCTCACGGCTTCGAAGCCCGGGAAGTAGGGGCCGTACGCCGCCATCGATTCGATCAGCACGTTCGGGCTGACCACGTTGATGCGCAGGCCGCGCGGCAGCAGTTCCAGTGCTGCCGCACGCACGAAGCCTTCCAGTGCGGCGTTCACGGCGGTGGCGTTGACGCCATCGCGGATCGGTTGGGCGCTGATGATGCCGCTGGTCAGGGTGATCGAACCGCCGGCGTTGAGGTGGTGCTGGGCGGCCAGTGCCAGCCGCACCTGCCCCAGCAGCTTGTCCTGCAGCCCGATGTTGAACTGTGCTGGCGTCATCTGCTGCAACGGGCCGAAGTGCACCGAGCCGGTGGTGGAGATCACCGCATCGACCGGGCCGGTACGCGCGAACAGTTCGGCGACGCTGGCGTCATCGGTCAGGTCCACGCGCAGTTCGCCGCTGCTGCGGCCGGCGGCGAGAATCTGATGCTGTTGGCCGAGCTGGCGGGCGACTGCCTGGCCGAGGGTGCCGCTGGCACCGACGAGGAGGATCTTCATGGCCGTTCCTTGCGTGAGGGAGTGAGCGCAGTCTGCGCCGTCACGGCGGGGTTGGGTAAGCGGCGTATGCTTCGCAGATTCCTAACTCTGGATTAGCAATGGATACCCTTCGCTGCATGCAGGCCTTTGTTGCCGTGGCCGAGCGCGGGAGCTTCGCAGGGGCTGCCGAACAGCTGCAGGTGTCGGCGGTGATGGTCGGCAAGTACATCCAGCAGCTGGAGGCGCACCTGGGCACCGCGTTGCTGCAACGGAACACCCGCCGCCAGCGCCTGACCGAAGCCGGCAGCGCCTACCTCGCTGGGTGCCGGCAGGTGCTGGAGCAGGTGCAGCAGGCCGAGGCCGACGTGGCCGGACTGCAGATACAGCCACGCGGGCTGCTGCGGGTCAGCGCACCCACCACCTGGGGCAGCTGCGTGCTGGCGCCACAACTGGCCGGCCTGCTGCGCGCGCAGCCGCAGTTGAACATCGAACTGGATCTGAGCAACCGCCGTGTGGATCTGATCGAGGACGGCTTCGACGTAGCGATCCGGGTCGGGCCACTGCCGTCGCAGGAAGTGGTGGCGCGGCCGCTGCCACCGTATGCGATGAGCCTGTGTGCGGCACCGTCCTACCTGCGCCGGCGCGGCACGCCGCGTACGCCCGCGGATCTGCAGGGGCATGATTGCCTGAGCCACCTGGCCTGGCGCGGTGGCCACGGCTGGCAGTTGGCCAATGGCGAACAGGTGGATTGGGAGGCGCGTCTGACCTGCAATGATGGGTTTGCGTTGCGCGAAGCGGCGGTCGCCGGCGCGGGGCTGGTGCTGCAGCCGACCGCATTGCTGGCCGGTGAGATCGCGGCAGGGCGGTTGAAGCCGCTGCTGCGCGACTACCTGCCCGAACCACGGCCGATGCACCTGATCTACCTGCCCGACCGCAGGCCGCGTCCGCGGTTGCAGTGCTTCGTCGATTTCGTCATGACCACATTGGGGCAATGAGCATCCACGCCAGGCGTGGATGACGGTGGGTGCCGACCGTTGGTCGGCACGCATCGGGATCAATCATTCGCCGCAGACAGTTCCTGCCCACGCACCTGTGCGGCACGCAGTGCGGTGTCCACCAGGGCCTCGAAGCCACCGGCCTGGAAGCTCTCGATCGCGGCCTGGGTGGTGCCATTCGGCGAGGTCACGCGGCGGCGAAGCTCGGCCGGGCTCTCACCGGCTTCATCAAGCATGCGCGAGGCACCCAGCAGGGTCTGCACCACCAGCGTGCGCGTGGCGTCGGCTGGCAGGCCCTGGGCAATACCCGCCGCTTCCATCGCTTCGGCCAGCAGGAACACATAGGCCGGGCCACTGCCGGATACAGCAGTCACTGAATCCATCAGCGCCTCGCTGTCGATCCACACGGTGCGGCCTGCGCTGGCCAGCACCTTCTCGGCCTGTGCGTGCTGCTGCGTGTCCACCGACGGGGTGGCGAACAGGCCGGTCACACCGGCGCCGAGCAGGGCCGGGGTGTTGGGCATCGCGCGCACTACCGGGAGGTTGCCGCCCAGCCAGCGTTCCAGCTGCGCGCTGGTGATACCGGCGGCAATCGACACCACCAACGGCTGGTTTGCCTGGGCCAGCGCCTGCAGCGACTGGCAGACCTCACGCAGCACCTGCGGCTTCACCGCCAGCAGCCAGGTGCTGCCCTGCGCAGCGGCATCAATCGCGTTGTCATGCACCTGCACACCGAAGTCGGCGGCCAGCGCCTGGCGCAGTTCGGCCACCGGTTCGGCGACGTGGATGTGCGCGGCGGGTGTGCCCTGGCGGATCAGGCCGGCGATCAGGCTGCGCGCCATGTTGCCGCCGCCGATGAAAGTGATGGAATCAGCTGCCATGGAAAGCTCCTTGGAAAGTCAGGCTGGGCGCGGGCGCGCGCCGAACAGTGCGGTACCGATCCGCACCAGGGTGGCACCCTCGGCGATGGCTTCGGCGTAGTCGCTGCTCATGCCCATCGACAGCGTGTCGATCTGCGTGTGCTGGGCAGCCAGCGACTGGAAAAGTGTGCGCATGCGCACGAATGCATCCCGACGGCGCTCGGCCTCGGGCCATGGCGCGGGAATCGCCATCAGTCCGCGCAGGCGCAGGGTGGGTTCGGCGGCAATTGCCACGGCCAGTGCATCCACTTCCTCCGGTGCACAGCCATGCTTGCTGGATTCGTCGTCGATGTTGACCTGGATCAGTACGTTCAGCGGGCCGCGCGCGGCCGGGCGATGGCGCGCAAGCGCCGTTACCAGCTTGGGCCGGTCCACGCTCTGTACCCAGTCGAAGTGGGTGGCCACGGCATCGGCCTTGTTCGACTGCAGGTGGCCGATCAGGTGCCACTCCAGCGCCAGGTGCTGCAGCGCCTGCATCTTGGCCAGCGCTTCCTGCACATAGTTTTCGCCGAAGGCATGCTGGCCCTGTGCGGCCAGCGCGGCCACGGCCTCGGCCGGCTGGGTCTTGGACACCGCCAGCAGGCGTGGATCGGGCCTGCCCGCGGCCTCGGCGGCGGCATGCAGGTTGCTCAGGATCTGGGGCAGGGGAGTGGCCACGTAACGCGTTCCGTTGAATCAGGAGGCTATACTGCCGCCCGGGGAAAGATCCTTCCAGTCGAAGCCGTTATTGGGGAGTAGCCGCTCATGGATATCGCCGAGCTGTTGGCGTTTTCCGTAAAGAACAAAGCGTCCGACCTGCACCTGTCCGCAGGCCTGCCGCCGATGATCCGCGTGGACGGCGACGTTCGCCGGATCAACATCCCAGCCCTGGACCACAAGCAGGTCCATGCGCTGGTGTACGACATCATGTCCGACAAGCAGCGCCGCGATTACGAGGAATTCCTCGAAGTGGACTTCTCCTTCGAGATTCCGTCGCTGGCGCGCTTCCGTGTGAACGCGTTCAACCAGAACCGCGGTGCCGGTGCGGTGTTCCGTACCATTCCGTCCGAGGTGCTCACCCTTGAGGACCTGGCCTGCCCGCCGTTGTTCCGCGAAGTGATCCAGCAGCCGCAGGGCCTGATCCTGGTGACCGGTCCGACCGGCTCGGGCAAGTCGACCACGCTGGCGGCGATGATCGACTACATCAACAAGAACGAATACGGCCACATCCTCACCGTCGAGGATCCGATCGAATTCGTGCATACCTCGCAGAAGTGCCTGATCAACCAGCGCGAAGTGCACCGCGATACGCATGGTTTCAACGAAGCACTGCGCTCGGCACTGCGTGAGGACCCGGACATCATCCTGGTCGGCGAACTTCGTGACCTGGAAACCATCCGCCTGGCACTGACCGCCGCGGAAACCGGCCACCTGGTGTTCGGCACCCTGCATACCAGCTCAGCGGCCAAGACCATCGATCGCATCATCGACGTGTTCCCGGCCGGCGAAAAGCCGATGGTGCGCTCGATGCTGTCCGAATCGCTGCGTGCCGTGATCTCGCAGGCGCTGCTGAAGAAGGTTGGTGGCGGTCGTACCGCTGCGTGGGAAATCATGGTCGGCACCCCGGCCATCCGCAACCTGATCCGTGAGGACAAGGTGGCGCAGATGTATTCGGCCATCCAGACCGGCCAGCAGTACGGCATGATGACCCTGGACCAGCACCTGCAGGACCTGGTCAAGCGCAGCCTGATCACCCGCAACCAGGCCCGCGACTACGCCAAGGACAAGCGCCTGTTCGAGTAAGGCGGGGCAGCCACGGGCGGCGCGTGCAATGGCACGGCCGCTCCGTGTTGTTTCCTCCACCGACCGTTACTTGGTAAACCGCTTTTCCGGGAGCCTGCCGTGAACACCACCGCGACCACCATCGATTTCACTTCGTTCCTCAAGCTGATGGCGCACCAGCGCGCCTCGGACCTGTTCATCACTGCGGGCATGCCGCCGGCGATGAAGGTCAACGGCAAGATCTCGCCGATCACGCAGACCCCGCTCACGCCGCAGCAGAGCCGCGACCTGGTCCTCAACGTGATGACCCCGGCGCAGCGCGAGGAATTCGAGAAGACCCACGAATGCAACTTCGCCATCGGCCTGTCCGGTGTCGGTCGTTTCCGCGTGAGCTGCTTCTACCAGCGCAACCAGGTGGGCATGGTGCTGCGTCGCATCGAGACGCGCATTCCGACCGTGGAAGAGTTGAGCCTGCCGCCGATCATCAAGACGCTGGCGATGACCAAGCGCGGCATCATCCTGTTCGTCGGTGCCACCGGCACCGGCAAGTCAACGTCGCTGGCGGCGATGATCGGTTACCGCAACCAGAACTCGACCGGCCACATCATCACCATCGAAGACCCGATCGAATTCGTGCACAAGCACGAGGGCTGCATCATCACCCAGCGTGAAGTCGGCATCGATACCGACAGCTGGGAAGCGGCGCTGAAGAACACCCTGCGCCAGGCGCCGGACGTGATCATGATCGGCGAAGTGCGTACCCGCGAAGGCATGGACCATGCCATCGCGTTCGCCGAAACCGGCCACCTGGTGCTGTGCACCCTGCATGCCAACAACGCCAACCAGGCGATGGACCGCATCGTCAACTTCTTCCCGGAAGACCGCCGCAACCAGCTGCTGATGGACCTGTCGCTGAATCTCAAAGGCGTGGTCGCTCAGCAGCTGATTCCTTCGCCCGATGGCCGCTCGCGCAAGGTGGCGATGGAGATCCTGCTGGGCACGCCGCTGGTGCAGGACTACATCCGCGATGGCGAGATCCACAAGCTGAAGGAAGTGATGAAGGACTCGGTCCAGCTGGGCATGAAGACCTTCGACCAGAGCCTGTTCGAGCTGTACCAGGCCGGTGAGATCAGCTACGAGGACGCACTGCGCTACGCCGATTCGCAGAACGAGGTGCGCCTGCGCATCAAGCTCAGCCAGGGCGGTGACGCGCGCACCCTGTCGCAGGGGCTGGATGGCGTGGAGATCTCCGAGATCCGGTGACCTGGCTGGCTTCGGTCGCGACCGGATTGATGAATTCCAGTCATGACCGACTGCCATGCAGTCGGTTCAATCCAGCGCCCCTGCAGGCGTATCGTCAGCGCTCCCCTCTCTGGAGCACGACGATGCAGACACGTGAACTCGGTCGCAGCGGCCTGAAGGTTTCTGCCCTGGGCCTGGGCTGCATGGGCCTGACCCATGCCTACGGCCAACCGGTCGAAACGGGCCAGGGCATTACCCTGCTGCACGCCGCCGTCGAGCGCGGCGTGACCTTCTTCGACACCGCCGAGGTGTACGGCCCGTACACCAACGAAGACCTGCTCGGCCAGGCCCTGGCACCCTACCGCGACAGGCTGGTGATCGCCACCAAGTTCGGCTTCAAGGATGCGCGCACCGATGCCGGCCTGGACAGCCGCCCGGAGAACATCCGTGCCGTGGCCGAAGCCAGCCTCAAGCGCCTGCGTACCGACCATATCGACCTGTTCTACCAGCACCGCGTCGACCCGAACGTGCCGATCGAGGACGTGGCCGGTACCGTGCGCGACCTGATCGCCGAGGGCAAGGTCGGCCACTTCGGGCTGTCCGAGGCCAGTGCCGCCACCGTGCGTCGCGCGCATGCAGTGCAGCCGGTCACCGCCGTGCAGAGCGAGTACTCGCTGTGGTGGCGGGAACCGGAGCGCGAGCTGCTGCCGACCCTGCAGGAACTGGGCATCGGCTTCGTGCCGTTCAGTCCGCTGGGCCGCGGCTTCCTGACCGGTGCGATCAACGCCGATACCACCTTCGACGCCAACGATTTCCGCAACACCGTGCCGCGTTTCGAAGTGGAAGCACGCCGCGCCAACCAGGCGCTGGTGGACCGCATCAGCACGATCGCGGCGGCGCGGGGAGCGACCCCGGCGCAGGTGGCCCTGGCCTGGCTGCTGGCGCAGGCACCGTGGATCGTGCCGATCCCGGGCACTACCAAGGTTCACCGCCTGGAAGAAAACTTGGGCGCGGCCAACCTGCAGCTGGCGCCGGAGGAATTGCAGCGCATCGCACAGGCGCTGGATGAAGTGTCGATCGTCGGCGAGCGCTACAACGCGCAGCGTGCGGCGCAGGCCAAGGGCTGACCACCCGGCGGGTGCGGACCGTTGGTCCGCACTCCTTGACCCTCACCCCATCGGCCCACGCAGCGCATCAAGCACCGTGCGCATCGCCACGGTGACGTGGCGGCGCGACGGGTAGTACGCGTAGTAGCCATCGAAGTGGGGGCACCAGTCGTCCAGCACCGACTGCAGCCGGCCATCGTCCAGCATCGGCTGCACCTGGTCTTCCGGCAGCCAGGCCAATCCGCTGCCGGCCAGCGCAGCGGCGCGGGTCATGCCCATGGTGTTGAAGGTCCACTGGCCGGTGACGCGCACGCTCAGTTCGTTGCCATCCTGGCCGAAATCCCACGGCATGAGCCCGCCATGCGTGGGCAGGCGCAGGGTCACGCAGTTGTGGCCTGCAAGCTCGTCCGGATGCCGTGGCACCACATGCTGGCGGAAGTAGCTGGGCGCGCCGACCACGCGCATGCGCAGCGGCGGGCTGATCGGCACAGCGACCATGTCGCGCGCCAGCCGCTCGCCGAGGCGGATGCCGATGTCGTAGCGCTCGGCCACGATGTCGGCCAGCCCGTAGTCGGCGGCCAGTTCCACCTTCAAATCCGGATACTGCTGCAGCAGCGGCGCCAGCCGTGGCCATGCGATGTACTCGGCGGCGTGGCCGGTGGCATTGATGCGGATGGTGCCGGCCGGGCGTTCGCGGTACTCGGCCAGCGCGGCCAACCCATCCTCGATCTCGGCCAGGCGCGGGCCCAGGGTATCGAGCAGGCGGGCCCCGGCTTCGGTGGTGGAGACGCTGCGGGTGGTGCGGGTCAGCAGGCGCACGCCGAGGCGCTGTTCCAGGCCGCGCATGGCATGGCTGAGCGCGGACTGGGATATGCCCAGCTGGGCGGCGGCCTTGGTGAAGCTGCCCTCGCGGGCAACGTGGACGAAGGCCTGCAGGTCGTTGAGATTTTCGCGGGGCATGACGGGATGATACGGCTCCCGGATTGAACGGATCCGTCGATTTCCGGCTCCCCGGTTCGTCGTACCGGTACATCCAATGCAAGGAGCTTCCGCATGAGCACTGACACCAAGCCCGAAGGCCCTGCCTCGTACTTCCCCTCCATCGAGAAGACCTACGGGCGGCCGGTGGCGCACTGGTTCGGCCTGCTGTCGAAAAAGAAGGGCCTCAAGCACATGGAACTGGTCAGCTTCCTGAAGAGCGAACACGGCCTGGGCCATGGGCACGCCAACGCGCTGGTGGCGCACCATCTGGCCGGCAAGGGGTGACCGGCGGCCGGCGGAGGGCGGGCTGGGGCGCATTCAGCTGAACGATTTCATCTGCAACTGTCATGCAGATCGTGTCTAATACCGCTCCCCACCTGCTGTTCCCCATCCGTATGTCCCTTCCCTCCCATGGCCCCGCGCCGTGCGACGACGCTGACGGCCACCTGGTCACCGCCGGTCCGCTGACCCCGCCGCCCGACAGCGCCGGTACCACCGCCGACGAAAAAGCGCTGCGCCACTCGATCGCCGAGGATGTGCAGGGCATGGTGCTGGCCACGATGGTGGCCTCGCTGGGCCTGGCCATCTTCGCCAAGAGTGGGCTGATGATCGGCGGCATGGCCGGCATGGCCTTCCTGCTGCATTACGCGCTGGACTGGAACTTCGGCGTGGTGTTCGTGCTGGTCAATCTGCCGTTCTACTGGGTGGCGGTGCGGCGCATGGGCTGGGAATTCACCCTGAAGACCTTCGCCGCGGTCACCGCCTGTGGCGTGCTGACCGACCTGCTGCCGCGCTGGATCGACTTCTCGCACATCCACCCGCTGTATTCGGCGATCGTCGGTGGCGCATTGTCCGGCCTGGGCATCCTGTTCTTCATCCGTCACCGTGCCAGCCTCGGCGGTATCGGCATACTGGCGGTGTACCTGCAGCGCACCCGTGGCTGGAGCGCGGGCAAGGTGCAGATGTCCTACGACGCCTGCCTGATGGTGGCCGCGTTCTTCGTGCTGTCGCCGTCGAAGGTGCTGTACTCGGCCATCGGCGCGGTGGTGCTCAGCCTGGTGCTGATGTTCAACCACCGCCCCGGCCGCTACATGGGCGTGTGATCGCGCTCTCCGCGTTCGCCGGGCATGGCCCGGCGCTACTACGTGGCGGTTCCGGTAGCGCCGGGCCATGCCCGGCGGCCGTCCTTCAACGTACGGCGGCCTGCAGCCACGGCGGCGACAGCGTCAGCAGCCGCGCATGCACCGGGCAATCCTCGGCGTGCGCGCCGGGCAGGTAGCCCAGGCTCATCAGGAATTCGCCGGTGATCTCGCCGCCGGTGAAGCGGAACGTCTTCTTGAACAGCTTCACCCAGTCGGCCTTGCTGAGCGGGTGATGCGCATCCAGCCACGCCGCGAAGCTGCCATGGCTGGCCCGCAGCTGCTGGATCACCTGCGCGTTGTGGATCGCCGCCAGCACCTTCAGCCGGTTGCGGATGATGCCCGCGTCCGATAGCAGGCGTTCGATGTCCTGCTCGGCATACGCTGCCACGCGGTCCACATCGAAGCTGTCATAGGCCGCGCGGAAACCCTCGCGCTTCTTCAGGATCGTTTCCCAGCTCAGCCCGGCCTGGTTGATCTCCAGTACCAGCCGCTCGAACAGTTCGCGCTCGTCACGCTGCGGGAAGCCGTATTCGTTGGCGTGGTAGTAGTCGTGCACCGGATGGCCCGGGGCGATGAGGCAGTAGCCGCTCATGGGGAAGACTCGTTGGATTCGGGTTCGGGATCGATGGCCAGCGCAGGGCGCCCGCCGATGGACAGCATCGGCCAGCGCGGCGGTTCGAGAGTGAGTTCGCCATCGCGCAGGGCCTGGTTGATCGCCTCGGCCTGGCCGCTGACGGTGCCGAACAGCGAACCGGCCCGGCGCCACCGGACATCCCTGCCACGTGCGTACAGCACGCAGTCGGGGCCACGGTGGGTGTACAGCTCGCACAGCAGCACTTCGCCGGTGCCATCGCCGTCCAGGTCGCGATGCACGATCAGGCAGTCGCGCTCGCTCTGGGCGCAGGATTCACCATTGATCGCGCGCGTGGCCAGTGCCTGCCACCAATCGTCCGGTGGCGAGCTGGATCCCTTGGCCAGCTTCAGCGCGCGCTGCAGGGCGACGACGTCCTGCGGCCCCTTGTCGAGGCGCTGTCCGTCGTCCCAGCGTGACGTGCGTGCCAGCGCTGCCGCGATCACCTGTGGCGCGTTGGCATCGGCGGTGATGGCCGGATCACGCTGCAGCTCGCGCAGCGCCTGCACGCCACGGCGCCCAAGATCGAAGCGCAGCACGTTGACGTCGCTGCTGGTGATCGCCGGCGGGTCCGCGCGCAGCCGCGCCAGCTGGCTGGACAGGGTCAGCCGCACCGGGTCCAGCAGCGGCGAGTTGCCCAGCAATGCCAGTGCCAGCACCGCCCAGCACATCCAGCGGTTGACCGGCTCCACCATCTGCAACCAGCGCCCCTGCCGGCGCAGCACCGCCAGCGCGTAGCCCACGGCATAACCGGCCACGGCCAACGCGACGAGTACTGCCCAGAACCGGTCCACGGTCCAGCCGTACTGCACCACGCGCAGGCCCAGCGCGTACAGTGCCAGCGCCGCGTAGACCGGCAGCGCCAGCAGGCTGGCTTCAACAAGGCGTCGCAGCAGCAGGGGGTAGGGGGCGCTGTCTTCCCCCTGCTGGTAGACCGCATTGGTGAACGTCACCAGCAACAGCGACAGCACAAGCAGCAGGCTGGCGGCCGAGCGGGTCTTCCACAGCGGCTCGAGCCCGGTGAGCGGCAGGCTCAGCACGAACAGCACCGCGATGAACGACAGCAGCGGCAGCAGCCCGCGGCAGATCGCGAACAGCACCTGGCGGGTGATCTGGATCGCGCGGTGCTGGGTGCGCCCGATCAGCACGCCGAACCCGGCCAGGCTGCCGGTGGCTAGCGCAATGAACGCGTCCTGCCGGAACAGGTCGCGGAAGAACGTCACCTCCAGCAGCTGGAACAGCGCCGCCCACAACCACAGCAGCAGCCAGGTCAGCCCGGTGAACAGCGCCGCCAGGGCCAGGGTCAGACCGTTCTGCCAGGCGCGCTCGAACAGCTCCGGATAGCTGGCGCGCCAATGCCCGTGCTGCAACTGGAACTGCCACCAGGGCAGGGCCACGAACACCGCCACCGCCATGCCCAGGGTCAGCGGGAACTGCAGCGCGCCCGACTCCAGCGCGGTCTCGCCGTTGAGGTTCCAGCCGATCCAGGCGGCCAACGCCAGCACCACCACCGAGCCGAGCACCGCCTGCAGCCACAGGCGGCGCTGGCCCAGCTCGACCAGGCTCAATGCCACTGCGCTGGGGATGGCCAGCACCCAGGCGTACCAGCAGTAGCGCCAGCCGATATCGCGGAACGGCCAGGCATCGGACAGTTCCTGCGCGGCATACAGCATCAGACCCTGCAGCAGGGCGATCAGGACGATGGCGCTGCGTGCCGGCAGGGTCAGGGGCGATGAAGACTGCATCGATGACCTTCCATGGCAAAGCACCATCCTAGCCCATCGCGGTTCGGCGCCATCGCGCGACCATCCCGCCCCCAGCAGGTAGAATGGGCCCATGCCTGTAACGCCGACCTCCCTTGCCGATCACCTGCTCGTCGCGCTGCCGTCGCTGCTCGACGCGACCTTTGCCCGCAGCGTCGCGCTGATCTGCCAGCACGACGAGAACGGCGCAATGGGCGTGCTGGTCAACCAGCCTTCCGAGTACACGCTGGGTGAAGTGCTTGCACAGATGGACATCACCACCGGTGATGGCGACCTGCAGGCGCGCATGGTGCTTAACGGCGGCCCGGTGCATCCGGAGCGCGGCTTCGTCATCCATGACGACGCGCGGGCGTGGGATTCCAGCCTGACCGTGGGCGACGGCCTGTACCTGACCACCTCGCGCGACATCCTCGAAGCGATGGCGCGCGGCGAAGGCCCGGCCAATGCCGTGGTCACCCTTGGCTGTGCCGGTTGGGGCGCAGGGCAGCTGGAAAGCGAGCTGTCCGAGAACAGCTGGCTGACGGTGCCGGCCGATGCCGAACTGGTGTTCCAGCTGCCGCTGGAGCAGCGCTGGCAGGGTGCGGCCTCGCGTATCGGCGTGGACCTGTTCCGGCTGACGGATTACAGCGGCCATGTCTGAGCCGGTCGCGCCCGCACCGGTTCCTGCCCCGGCGATCCGCCGTGATGGCACCGTTCTGGGTTTCGATGTCGGCTCGCGACGGATCGGCGTGGCTATCGGCAGTGCCTTCGCCGCGCATGCGCGCGCGGTGGCCGTGGTCGATGTGCACGGCAACGGCCCGGACTGGACCGCGATCGAGCGCCTGCTCAAGGAATGGAAGCCCGATGGCCTGGTGGTCGGCGACCCGCTGACCCTGGACGGCCAGGACCAGCCCAACCGCAAGCGTGCGCAGGGCTTCGCCCGCCAGCTGCGGGAACGTTTCAAGCTGCCGGTGGTGATGATCGACGAGCGTTCCAGCTCGCTCGAGGCCGCCCGCCGCTTCGCCGTCGAGCGCGCCGAAGGGCGCAAGCGCCGCCGCGATGCGGCCGCCCTCGATGCCGTGGCCGCGGCGGTGATCATCGACCGCTGGCTGTCGTCCCCCGACGACGCCACCCCCATTCCCTGACTGCCCGACACCGCCATGACCGCCCAGCAAATCGATGCCTCCGGACGCCTGCGCCACCTGCTGACCCTGGAGGGCCTGCCGCGCGAGACCTTGCTGCAGCTGCTCGACCGGGCAGGGCAGATCCGCGATGCCGCGGTCGGTCGCGTCGGCAACAAGCGCCACGTGCTGGCCGGTTCTGCGGTGTGCACGCTGTTCTTCGAACCGTCCACGCGCACCCGCAGCTCGTTCCAGCTGGCCGCGCAGCGCCTGGGCGCCGATGTGCTCAATTTCGATGCCTCGACCTCGTCCACGCGCAAGGGCGAAACCGCCTGCGACACGCTGCGCAACCTGGAAGCGATGGGCGTGCGCGGCTTCGTGGTGCGGCACCCCGATGATGGCGCCGTGGCCGCACTGGCCGAGGCGGCGGGCGAGGGCACTGCACTGATCAACGCCGGTGACGGCCGCAGTTCGCACCCGACCCAGGGCCTGCTGGACATGCTGACCCTGCGCCAGGCCAAGGGCCCGGATTTCTCGAAGTTGAAGGTGGTGATCGTCGGCGACGTGAAGCACTCGCGTGTGGCCCGCACCGACCTGCATGCGCTGCGCACGCTGGGCGTAGGCGAGATCCGCGTCTGCGGCCCGCAGTCGCTGCTGCCGGACGACGAGACCCTGAAGGGCTGCGTGGTCGGCGATGATTTCGACGCGATGCTGGAAGGCGTCGACGCGCTGATGATGCTGCGCCTGCAGCGCGAGCGCATGGAAGAAGGCCTGGTGCCGTCGCTGGAGCAGTATCACACGCAGTACGGCCTGACCACCGAGCGCCTGGCCCGCGCCGGCAAGGATGCGGCGGTGCTGCACCCGGGCCCGATCAACCGCGGCGTGGAAGTGACCGACGAAGTGGCCGACGGCCCGCAGTCGTGGGTACTGCGCCAGGTCGCCAACGGGGTCGCCGTGCGCATGGCCGTGCTGGAAACCCTGCTGGGCTGATCCCCGCTTGGTAGGCGCCAACCTTGGTTGGCGCTGTTGTTCTGGTGGGTGCCAACCTTGGTTGGCACTGCCCTACCCGGGCGAAGGTGATTTCCCGATATTCAGGGAACATGCGCCCGCCCATGCTCTTCTGCATGAACAGCGCCCGCCTCCTGCTAGGCCGTCACTCCACTATTGGCCAGAGCTACATCCTCACAACGAACGTGCATGGCCGGGCGGCACTGTTCGCCAACGACGACGTTGCGGATACCGCCATGCAGGAGTTCCGGCGTCTGGATCTGGAAGGTCTGACCCATTCGATTGCCTACGTGGTCATGCCGGATCACATCCACTGGTTGATGCAACTGCGCGCGGCATCGCTCGACGTTGTCATGAAGCGCTTCAAGTCGCGTACGGCCGTGCACGCAAACAGGGTACTGGGCAGGGGGGGGCGCTTCTGGCAGTCCTGCTATCACGATCATGCAATCCGCTCTGATGAATCGCTGTTCCGGCACGCGATGTATGTGATGGCGAATCCGATCAGGGTGGGGCTGGCAACGCAACTTGGCCAGTACCCGCATGCGTGGTGTCAGTGAGAACTCGAAGGTTCTGCCAAGGCGGAGTTCATGGGGGCGGACAGATAGTGCCAACCAAGGTTGGCACCCACCGAAACCAGGATCCAACCAGGATAGACAGCCACTGGAGCCAGGATCCAACCCTGGTGGGCAGCTACCGGAAGCTGTGGCTCAGCGCTTCTGCGCGAACAGCCACGCCCACATTGCCGGGTCCGCATAGGTGGCATCCCAGGCGTTGTGGTTGCCGTCGGGGTACTCGGTATAGCGCACGTCACGTGCAGCGGCGCTCTGGAAGGCGGCGTGCAGCCTGCGGTCGTCGTCCGGCGGCACGACGTCGTCCAGCGCGCCGTGGAAGATCCAGATCGGCGTGTGCCGCAGGCGCTGCGCGATCACGGCATACGGATCGGTTTCCTGGGCGACCTGCTCGACGAACAGGGTTGGGCGCTTCGCGCGTGGTGCAAGTACCGCGCCGCACACGGGGACGATCGCGGCAAAGCGGCGCGGGTCGTCCAGCGCGATGTTCCAGCTGCCGTAGCCGCCCATCGACATGCCAGTCAGGTACTGCCGTGCCGGGTCGGCGCCGAATTCGGCGATCGTGGCGTCCAGTGCGGCCACTGCCGCACGGTTGTTGCGGCCGCTCCATTCCTCATGGCCCGGTACCTGTGGGAACACCACCAGGGCGGGGAAGTCGGGATGCTCGCGCAGGTAAGGCCCCAGCCCGGCGTAGGTCTGCTTGACGCCATCGGCACCGCGCTCGCCGGAGCCGTGCAGGAACAGGATGACCGGGAGGTGGGTGGAAGCGGCGGCCTGCACGCCGGTCGGAATGAACACCTGATAGTAGACGGTCTCCCCCTCCACCTTCACCGCACGTGCCTCGAAGCGACCACGCGCGCTGTCCGGCAGCGAAGTGCAACCGCTCATCACCAGAAGGGCCAGCAGTGGCAGCCAGCGCGACATCGAACGGACCATGGGAATTCCCGAAGCGGCAGGTATGGCCGCATCGTAGTCCGCCGCACGTCAATGAGGCATCGTGCGCCGCGTCACTGCGGACGCGGGAAACTGGCGATGATGTCCAACTGCTCCTGTGCCTCGGCGTTGCCTTCGGCGGCAGCTGCCTGCACCTGTGCCATGTCCGGATGCAGCACCACCAGCAGCGGATTCTCGCAGACCGGGCAGTCGTACTCGGTGGCGTCCTCGTCCAGCTCCATCTCCATGGCACGCGAGCTGCCCTTCCATTCGCAGGCCGGGCAGGTGTGCTGCTGGTCGCGCCAGCCGGGCTGGAAATAGTTTTCGATCGTTGTTGCCATGGGTGTTCCCGTTGGGTGGGGTCAGCGCCCCGCGTGGCGGGGCCCGATCCTTGATGCGGTCAGTGCAGCAGCACCAGGGTGGCCAGGCCGAGGAAAGTGAAGAAGCCCATCGAGTCGGTCACGGCGGTCAGGAAGATGCCACTGGCCAGCGCCGGATCGAAGCCGAAGCGCTTCAGTGTGAGCGGCACCAGCACGCCGGCCAGCGCTGCGAACAGCAGGTTGCAGGTCAGCGCGATGGCGATCACCGCAGACAGACCGGGTGAATGGAACCAGGCCAATACGATCAGGCCCAGCACCGAGCCGAGCATCACACCGTTCAACAGCGCAACCCGGACCTCCTTCCACAACAGGGTGCGCGCGTTGGAGGCGCCCACCTGGCCCAGCGCCAGGCCGCGCACCATCAGCGCCAGCACCTGGGTACCGGCGTTGCCACCGAGGCCGGCAACGATCGGCATCAGCACCGCCAGCGCCACCAGCTTGTCGATGGTGCCCTCGAAGTGGCCGACCACGCTGGAGGCCAGGAACGCCGTGCACAGGTTGACCGACAGCCACATCAAGCGGCGGCGCATGGCGCGCCAGACCGGGCTGAACAGATCTTCGTCCTCGTCCAGGCCGGCGGCGCCCAGCGCCTGGTGCTCGGCCTGTCCACGGATGATGTCGACCACGTCATCGATGGTGATGCGGCCGACCAGGATGTTGTTGTCGTCCACCACCGGCGCCGAGATCCAGTCATGGTCGGAGAACTGGCGGGCGACCTCCTGGTCGCTTTCGCCGACATCGATCGCCGGCTGCTCGTCGTCGATCAGGCGGTTGATCGGGGTGGTGTCCTCGTGGGTCACCAGTGCCGCCAGCGACACCCGGCCGAGGTATTGATGGCGCCGGCTGACCACGAACAGGTGGTCGGTGTGGTCGGGCAGTTCGCCTCGCAGGCGCAGGTAGCGCAGCACCACGTCGACGTTGACGTCGGCGCGCACGGTCACCACGTCCGGGTTCATCAGGCGCCCGGCACTGTCCTCGGGGTAGGACAGCACCTGCTCCAGGCGCTCGCGGTTCTCGCGGTCCATCGACTTGAGGACTTCGTCGATGACCGTGTCCGGCAGGTCTTCGACCAGGTCGGCCAGGTCGTCGATGTCCAGGTCTTCGACCGCGGCGATGATTTCGTCCGGGTCCATGTCCGCGAGCAGGCTCTCGCGCACGTCGTCGCCGACGTGGACCAGCACCTCGCCGTCATCTTCCGGATCGACCAGGCCCCACACCACCTCGCGCTTGCCCGGCGGCAACGATTCGAGCAGGTTGCCGATCTCGGCCGGGGCCAGGGTGTTGACCAGGCGGCGCACCGGGCCCAGCCGACCGCTGTCCAGTGCGTCGGACAGCATCCGCAGTTGGCGTGCAGTCTTGTCGTGGCGTACAGCTTCAGCCATCGCAGCTCCCGCGGGATAAGAAAAGCCGCGATCCCGGCAAGGATGCGGCAACAGGGGTGTTCAGCGCGTCATTATCGCAAGGGGATGTTTCAACGCATAGCCGCCACGCATGGCGGCCGATGGTAGTGCCGGCCGCTGGCCGGCAACCTCACGGACCTCGATGGCGGCGATTGCCGGCCAGCGGCCGGCACTGCCCTTGGCGCTCAGGCCGTTTCGGCCACCAGCGCCAGCCAGCGCTCGATGGCGCGGCGGTCGCGTGCGGCCAGCAGCTTCGGTGCGCGCGCACGCAGCGTGGCCAGGTCGGCCTCGCGGATCGCGCGGCGCACCTCCAGCAGTGTGCCGGGGTGCAGGCTGAACTCGCTCAGGCCCAGCGCCAGCAGCAGCGGCGTCATCCGCGCATCACCGGCCATCTCACCGCAGACCGCCACCGGGATGCGATGCCGCGCACCGGTCTCGATCACCATCTGCAGCAGCCGCAGCACGGCCGGATGCAGTGGCGAATACAGCTCGCCCAGTGCCTCGTTGTTGCGGTCGGCGGCCAGCAGGTACTGCACCAGGTCGTTGGTGCCGATCGACAGGAAGTCGACCAGGTCGATGAAGCTCTCCAGTGCCAACGCCGCAGCGGGCACCTCGATCATCGCCCCCAGTGGCACATGGTCGGACACCATGTGACCTTCGCCACGCAGCTGTTCGGTCAGCTTGAGCATGCGCCGGCGCACCGCCAGCAGTTCCTCGCGGGTGCTGACCATCGGCACCAGCACGCGCAGCTTGCCGTAGGCCGAGGCCCGCAGGATCGCGCGCAGCTGGGTGTCGGCCACCTTCGGCCGTGCCAGCGACAGGCGCACGCCGCGCAGTCCCAAGGCCGGGTTCTCTTCATTGCTCAGGGTCAGGCCGGTACGGTCGGCCTTGTCCGCGCCCAGATCGAGCGTGCGGATGGTGACCGGTCGCCCGCTCATGCCCAATGCGGCATCGCGGTAGGTCTGGAACTGTTCTTCTTCGTCCGGCAGCTCGTTGCGCTGCAGGAACAGGAATTCGGTGCGGTACAGGCCCAGTCCCTGCGCGCCCAGCGCATGTGCCTGGGTGACGTCCTCCAGCGATTCGGCATTGGCCAGCAGCGCGATGTCGACCTGGTCGCGGGTACGGCTGGGCTTGCTGCGCAGGCGGCCGAGCTCGCGCTGCTCGCGCGCATGCTCTTTCAGGCGCGCGCGGTAGTCGCGCAGGTTGTCGGCCTGCGGGTTGGCGGTGATGCTGCCGTCGGCGCCATCGATGATCAGCACGTCGCCATCGGCGATGCGGCTGAGCAGCTGCGGCACGTTGACGATCAGGGGCAGGTGCAGGCTGCGCGCCAAGATGGCGCTGTGCGACAGCGCGCTGCCGGCGGCGGTGACGATGCCGACCACGCCCTGCGCCTGCAGTTGCGCCAGCTCGGACGGGGCGATGTTGTCGCAGACCAGGATCTCCCCGGCCAGGCCCTTCATCACCGGCGGCCGTTCGGGCTGCAGGAATGCGTGGATGCGGCCGATCACATGGTCCAGGTCGTCCATGCGGCTCTTCAGATAGGCATCGTCCATGCCATCGAAGACCTTGGCCAGGCGGTCACGCTGCAGGCGCAGTGCATAGCCGGCGCTGTAGGGGCCGCTGCGGATCAGTTCGTCCAGCCCGAACAACAGCTCGGGATCGTCCAGCAGCAGGGCATGCAGGTCGAGGAACTCGCCCACTTCCTGGTTCAAGGCGCCATGCAGGCGCTGGCGCAGCTCGTGCATTTCCGTGCGCGCGGCATCCACCGCCCGGTGCAGGCGGGCCAGTTCGGCCTCGATCTGATGGGCGGCGATGCGCTGCTCGGCCACTTCCAGCGCATGCGGCAGGCGCACCCGTGCCCGGCCCATCGCCGCGCCACGGGCAGCACCGTGCCCGGCCAGCAGCTGTACCGGCCGCTGGCTGGAAGGGACCTGGGCGGCACGCGCGCGCGGCACGCTCAGCTGTCCTCGTCGAAGCGGCGTTCGAACAGGCCGACCACCGCTTCCATCGCGGCGGCTTCGTCCTCGCCGTTGATGCGCACCGTGACCGGGGTGCCCTGGCCGGCGGCCAGCAGCATCACGCCCATGATGCTCTTGGCGTTGATCTCACGGCCCTTGGCGGCCATGGTCACGTTGCAGCGGAACGGCGCCAGGGTCTGCACCAGTTTGGCGGTGGCCCGGGCATGCAGGCCCAGGCGGTTGCTCACGGTGAGTTCTCGTTCAAGCATCGTCGACTATCGCTCCATTACGGGTACCCGCCGCGGCTGTGGCGGGCAGTTGATCCAGTCCCTGTTCCGGATAATTCATCACCCGCAGCAACATCGGCAGGCTCAGCGCCGACACCCGGCGAACCGGGGTCCCCAGACGGGCCAGCTGCCCGGCAAGGTTGGCGGGGCTGGCGCCGTACAGGTCGGTCAGGATCAGCACACCTTCACCGCCATCGACCCGCCGCAGAGCGGCCGAGGCAAGCGGGAGAAGAGCATCCAGGTCTGCGTCGAACGGTACTTCGAAAGCTTCGGTTTTCAGCGGCAACTGCCGCAGGAGCCGGGTCGCCACGTCAAGCAGGGCGGTCCCGACCCCGGGATGTGTTACGAGGAGAATGCCACAGGTCATTACTGCACGTTAACAGGTCAAGGTGAATTGGCGATAGCAGCAGGAGAGGGGCACTGTGTCCCGTATTCAGTGTTGCCAGGGTCAGAGCCCTTTTCCCCTGGAAAAGGGATCCGACCCCATGCGTTTTTCGATGCCTGACCGGGACTCATCCACGCATGGCGTGGATCTACCGTGTCGACCAAGGTCGACACCCACCAACAGCACACGGAATCTGTCAGAGGCGGGGCGGTGTGGGCAGGCAGGACCGTTGGCGCCATGGATGGCGCCATCGAGCCCCCAGGGGTGAGGGCGCTTTGCTTGCGAAGCACTGCTTCGCAAGCGCCCGAACGCCCAGCCGCCAGCGGCTGGGCCGGACCGCGGAGCGGGGTTCACGGCGTGTCCTGCCTGCCCACATCGCCCCGCCATCCCACGGAATGCCGCTTTTGCTTTTGCTTTTGCTGTTGCCGGCCAGCGGCCGGCACTACCGGCGGGTGCCGGGCGCAGCCCGGCCGACCCCCTCAATCCTGTTCGCGGTGGTACGTCGCCACGTCTTCCCAGCCCATCTCGCGGGCATGCCGGGCCAGGCGCTCGGCCAGGAACACCGACCGGTGCTTGCCGCCGGTGCAGCCGAACGCCACGGTCACGTAGCTGCGGGTGCCATCCCCCAGCTTCGGCAGCCAGGTATCGAGGAAATCCATCAGCTGGGCCAGGTAGCGCTGCACGTCCGGCTGCGCTTCCAGGTAGTCACGCACGCCAGGCTCACGGCCGCTGAGCGCGCGCAGGTCCGGGTCCCAGTGTGGATTGGGCAGCACCCGCGCGTCGAACACGAAGTCCGCTTCGGCCGGCACGCCGCGCTTGTAGGCAAACGATTCGAACAGCAGCGACAGGCCGGTGGCATGGTCCATCGTGAACTCGGTGATGATCCGCCGCCGCAGCTGATGCACGTTGAGGTTGCTGGTATCGATCACCGCATCGGCCTCGCGGCGCAGCGGTGCGGTCAGCTCGCGCTCGCGGGCGATCGCTTCGGGCAGCGACAGGCCCAGCTGGCTCAGCGGATGGCGACGGCGGGTGTCGGCATAGCGCTTGAGCACCGTTTCATCGCTGGCCTCGAAGAACAGCACCTTCACTTCCACGCCGGCGTCGGTGGCCAGCTGCCGCCAGTCGCCCAGCTGGCTCAGGTCGGCCTGGCCGCGCACGTCGATGCCCACCGCCAGCCGACGCGGCGCGCTGCCGTCGTGGTTGGCCAGCAGGCTGCGCACGAAGTCAGGCAGCAGGTGGATCGGCAGGTTGTCCGAGCAGTAGTAGTCCTGGTCCTCGAAGGTCTTCAGGGCGACGGATTTACCCGAGCCGGACAGGCCGCTGACGATGATCAGGGTCGGGGCGGAGGGGGTTGCGGTGCTCATGGACAGGCTCTTCGAAGGGCAGGGGAATCAGGGCGTTCGCCGTTCCAGCAGGTTGCTGTGGCGGGCGATGAACATCGCCGCCGGGTCGATGCCCTTGGTACGCAGGATATGCAGGCGGGTGGCGGCTTCGGTCAGCACGGCCAGGTTACGGCCAGGCATCACCGGCAGGGTGATCAGCGGAACATCCAGGTCCAGCACATGGCGGGTGCCTGAGTCGCCGGTCAGGCGCTCGTAGCCATGCGGGGTGGGTTCGGTCATCGGCTTGGTCAGGTGGACGATCAGCCGAAGGTACTTGTTCTTCTTTACAGCTGTGTCGCCGAACATCTCGCGCACGTTCAGTACGCCCAGGCCGCGCACTTCCAGCAGGTCCTGCAGCAGCTCGGGGCAGGTGCCGTCGAGTACGTCGGGCGCGATCTGGGTGAATTCGGGGGCATCGTCGGCGACCAGGCGATGGCCACGGCTGAGCAGTTCCAGCGCCAGCTCGCTCTTGCCCGATCCGGCCTCGCCGGTGATCAGCACGCCGATCGAGTAGATCTCCATGAACACGCCATGCAGGATCACCCGCGGCGCCAGCGTACGCGCCAGGTGGTAGGACAGGTGGTTGAGCAGTTCGTGGCCGCGCTTGGGCGACAGCCACAGCGGCGTGCCGGATTCATCCGCGGCGGCACGCAGGTCTTCCGGGCACGCCTGGTTGCGGGTCAGCACCAGCGCCAGCGGGTGCGACTGCATGATCTTTTCGATGGTCTCCCAACGCTGGCGCGGTTCCAGCGCATCCAGCCAGGACAGTTCCTCGGTGCCCAGGATCTGCACCTTGTTGGGATAGATGGCGTTGAGGTAGCCGGCCAGCGAGGGGCGCCGCGAGACCGTGTTGCCGGCCTCCAGCTCGCGCTTCTCGCCGGACTTGCCGGCAGCCCAGCGCAGCCCCAGCCGCTCGCGCTGCTGTTCGAACAGTTCACGGGCGGTGATGCTGGTATTCATGCGGCGCTCGCAGGTGGGGTCATGTCCAGCGCCTCGCGCAGGGCCCGGGCATCGCCCGCTTCGCGCAGGGCCTGGCGGATGTCCGGCGCGGAGAACAGCTCGGCCAGCTCGGACAGCAGCATCAGGTGCTGGTGGGTGTAGTGGGCGGGGACGGCCATGGCGAACACCAGGTCCACCGGCTCGTCGCCGCCGAAGTCGACCGGGGTGGCCAACCGCAGCAGGGCGCCGCGGGGGCGGTCCAGGGTTGGCGCGCGGCCGTGGGGAATGGCGATGCCGTGACCGATCACGGTGCTGCCCAGCGCTTCGCGCTGGCACAGGTTCAGATAGATCTGTTCGGCGTTGGCCTGGCGGCAGGCCAGCAACCCGGCGGCGGCCTGCAGGACGCTGTCGCGGTCGGTGGCCGTGCAGAGCTGGGTCTGCACGGCCGCCAGGAGGTCAGTCAGGGGCATGTCTGCGGGGAACGGTGGCGATCAGCCACCATTGTCGCCCACCGGCAGCGGCGCGTGCTGCTGTTTTTTCTCCTTGTGCTTGATCACCAGGCGGTCAAGCTTGTCCGCAAGCAGGTCGATCGCGGCATACATGGTCTGGGCATTGGCCTCGGCGTGCAGGGTCTGGCCGGGAATGTTGAGGCTGGCGTCGACGTGGTGTTCGGTCTTCTGCAGCTTGAGGGTCACCCGCGCTTCGCAGTGCTGGTCGAAGTGTTTGCCGATCCGGGCCAGCTTCTCCTCTACATAGGACTGCAGGGCCGGGGTGACTTCGACATCTTTGCCAAACGTTTCGATGCGCATCGGGTTTCTCCTGTGTTCGGATGTGCCAATGAACCTCTCCGCCGGGCGCGGCGGCGCGTCAAGCGATTCTGACCCTTTCGTGCGAGGCGGAAATGTTCATGGCTTCACGATACTTCGCCACGGTGCGCCGCGCTACTGGAATTCCCGATGATTTGAGCAGGTCAGCCAGCTTGGCGTCAGAAAGCGGCTTGCGCGGGTTCTCGTCGTCGATCAGGCGCCGGATCATCGCCTGGATGGCGGTGCTGGACGCCTCGCCGCCGCCCTCGGTATCGATGCCGGAGGCAAAGAAGGCGCGCAGCGGCAGGGTGCCTCGCGGGGTACGCACGTGCTTGCGGGCGATCGCGCGCGAGACCGTGGATTCGTGCAGGCCGAGCTCGGCGGCGATCTCGCGCAGGGTCAGTGGACGCAGCGCCTGCTCACCGAATTCAAGGAAGCCGGCCTGCTGCAGGATCAGGCTGCGCACGACGCGCAGCAGGGTTTCGCCACGCTGCTGCAGCCCTTTCAGCAGCCAGCGCGCTTCCTGCAGCTGGGCACGCAGGTAGCCGGCATCGGCGTCGCCACAGCGTCGGATCAGCTGTTCGTAGCCGCGGTGGATCACCACCTTCGGCCCGGCATGCGCGGCCAGCGCCGCGCGCCACACGCCGTTCTGCCGCCACACCACCACGTCCGGCACCACATAGGTGTCCTGCGACAGCGGTGCGATCTGCGTGCCCGGGCGCGGGTCCAGCGAGCGCAGCAGCGCCACGGCAGTCTCGACCTCGTCCAGCGGCTGCTTCAACTCATGGGCAAGCCCGGCGACGCCGCTGCGCGGCAACCGTTCCAAGGGGCCTGCGGCAATCTGCCGCGCCAGGATCAGGCCGGGCGTGTCGCCGGCCAGCACATCCAGCTGCAGCAGCAGGCATTCGCCCAGCGTGCGTGCAGCCACACCCACCGGATCGAAGCGCTGGATGCGATGCAGCACGGCGAGGATCTCGTCCTCGTCGGCGTGGATCGCCGGCAACAGGGTTTCAGCGATGGTGGCCAGCGGCTCGCGCAGGTACCCGTCGTCGTCCAATGCATCGATCAGTGCCGCGCCGATGCTGCGATCACGCGAGGACAGATGCGACAGATGCAGCTGCCACAGCAGATGGTCGGCCAGTGTTTCGGTTTCGGCTACGCGCTCGGCAGCGCTGCCGTTGTCGTCGTCATCGTCGAAGCTGCCACCGCTGCCGGCCGCGCTCCAGTCCAGTTCGGCCGGCGCCCAATCGTCACCGGCATCGGTGCGTTCTGCGGGGGCATCACTGTCGTTGCCATCGCCGGCTTCGTTGGCGGTACTGCTGCTGTCACTACTGTCGGCCCAGTCCAGCAGTGGATTGCTTTCCACCGCCTGCGCGATTTCCAGCTCCAGCTCGGTGGTGGACATCTGCAGCAGCTTGATCGCCTGCTGCAACTGGGGCGTGAGCACCAGTTGCTGTCCCAACGATGTCTGCAGCCGAGTCTTCATGCCTGTGCCGAAAGGAAGGGAAGGAACCCGGCGACTGCTTCACAGCTTGAAGGAATCCCCGAGGTAGACGCGACGCACGTCGGCGTTGTCCAGGATCGCTTCCGGCGAACCCTGGGCCAGCACGCTGCCCTCGGCGAGGATATACGCGCGGTCGCAGATACCCAAGGTCTCGCGCACGTTGTGGTCGGTGATCAGCACGCCGATGCCACGCTGCTTGAGATGGGTGACGATGCGCTGGATCTCGCCGACCGAAATCGGGTCGACACCGGCGAACGGTTCGTCGAGCAGGATCAGGCGCGGCTGCGCGGCCAGTGCGCGGGCGATCTCGCAGCGGCGACGTTCGCCACCGGACAGGCTGGCACCGAGCTGGTCGGCGACGTGGCCCAGCTGCAGTTCATCGAGCAGGCTGTTCAATTCGCGTTCGCGGCCCTTCGAATCGAGGTCCTCGCGCAGTTCCAGCACCAGGCGGATGTTGTCGGCCACGGTCAGCTTGCGGAACACCGACGGTTCCTGCGGCAGATAGCCCACGCCCTGCTTGGCGCGGGTGTACATCGGGTCACCGGTGATGTCCTTGCCATCGAGCACGATGCTGCCAGCGTCAGCCGCAACCAGGCCGACGATCATGTAGAAACAGGTGGTCTTGCCGGCGCCGTTGGGGCCGAGCAGGCCGACCACTTCACCGGCGTCGAGGGTCAACCCGAAGTCCTTGACCACTTCGCGCTGCTTGTACTTCTTGCGCAGGCCCTTGGCGACGAGCATTACTTCCTGCTCCCGGCCGGCTGCGCCGGCGTGGTGGCCTTGGGCTGTGCCGCAGGCGCGGCCGGGGTCTTGTTCTTCGGCGGGATGACGGTGCGCACGCGGCTGCCGTCGCCACCGGAGTTCATCTCGCCGGTGCGGGTGTTGTAGACCATGCGCTGGCCGGCATTGGTGCCGCGCGCGCTGGTGACCTTGTAGTTGCCGGTCAGGGTGATGATCTCGGTCTTGATGTCGTAATCGATGCGATCAGCCAGCGCGTCCATCCAGGTGCCGTCATCGAGCTGCTGCTTCATCTTGGCCTGCTTGCCGGTGAACACCACGCGCACGGCCTCGCCGTCCTTGAGGTAGATCTCGGCCTCGGACGAGCGCAGGTCCAGCGTGCCCTGGGTGATGATCACGCCCTGCGACAGCACGGTCTTGCCGTCGCCGGTGAGCATGCCCGACTGGGCGCCGGAATCGATGTGCATGTCTTCGTTGCGGTCGGTGGACTTGGCGAAGGCGGCGCTGGGGACAAGAAGACCAAGCGCGAGTACGGCGGCAAAGGGAATCTTCATCGGGGTCCGTTCTACCGGTGAGGGCCTCCCGGGCGGGCCGGGGGCGGGCGGATGGGGCTGCCGGCCCTGCGCCTGTCCGGAGACGTCGCAGGCTGGCGGCGGAATCAGTGCTTGGGCGTGTAGCGGCCCTTGGACTGGCTGAGGAAATGATACGTGTTGTTCTTCGAATCCACTTCGAAGCCGACGCCGGACTGTTCCATGCCCGGGCGGGTCATGGTCACCAGGGCGTCGGTGCGGGCGCGGTTTTCCTTCGGGAACACGTCCAGATGATCGGTGCGGAAGGTGGTCGGCACCGTGCCCGGGCCGGCCGGGCTGTCGCCGGCGACATTGCCGCGCAGCTTCATCTCGTCGCCCTTGGCACTGAGCCAGCCGGTCTCGGCACGCAGGGTCCAGTGCTTGCCATCCTTGTCCGGCATCTCGAACAGCGGCGTGGCGATGTTGATGGTCTGGTCACCGCGCTGGCGCTCCAGCAGCGGCGCACGCAGGGTGGTCGATTCCTTGCCGTGCTCATCCAGGGCGACGATCTGGAAGTCATGCAGGATGTAATCCACGCCGACTTCCTGGCCACCCTTGGCTGGCCCCTTGTCGCGGTTGCGCAGCGCCGCCCAACTGCTCAGCAGGGCGGCCAGCAGCAGGCCGATGCCGAGCACGGTGCGCCAGTTCAGGGTGGGCAGGTTCATGCGCCGAACCTCGCCAGCACGGCGTCCACGTGGCCCTGGGCGGCCAGCAGGATGTCGCACAGCTCACGTGCGGCGCCCAGCCCGCCCTCGGCACGGGTCTGCCAGTGCACGCGCTCGGCGATCCACGGATGGGCGTTGGCCGGGGCCACCGCCAGGCCGACCGCACCCAGTGGCGCCAGGTCGGGCAGGTCATCGCCCATGAACGCCACCTGTTCCAGGCCGATGCCGTGCTGCGCGCACAGCGCCTGCACGCTGGCCAGCTTGTCGCCCACGGCGATCTGGGTGTCGATGCCGAGGTCGGCGCCGCGCTTGAGCGCGGACTGGCTGTTGCGCGCGGTGATCAGCACGGGGTGGATACCGTGCTGCTGCAGCAGTTTCAGGCCCAGGCCATCCTGCACGAAGTACGCCTTGCTCTCGTTGCCGTCCTTGTCGTAGTACAGCCGACCGTCGGTGAGGGTGCCGTCCACGTCGAAGCAGGCCAGGCGGATACGGGCCGCGGCGGCATGCAGGTGGGCGGGGAAGGCGGGCAGGGGGGACCAGGGCATCAGGGCGGCAGGCTCGTTGGGGGCAGGTGCGGCGTTACAGACTGAATGGGGTTGATGGACTGTCGGTTAAACCACCCGGGCCCGCAACAGGTCATGAATGTTCAGGGCGCCGACCGCGCGGCCCTGGCCATCGACCACGATCAGGCCATTGATTTTCTGGGTTTCCATCTGCCGGGCCGCCTCGACCGCGAGCTGGTCAGCACCGATGGTGCGCGGGTTACGGGTCATCACATCGGCGATCTTTGCGGTGCGCACGTCCAGCGCGCTGTCCAGCGCACGGCGCAGGTCACCGTCGGTGAACAGGCCGATCAGCACGCCGTCGGCATCGACCACGGCGGTCATGCCCAACCGTTTGCGGCTCATTTCCATCAGCGCTTCGCTGAGGCTGGCGTCGGCGCCCACGCTGGGCAGGTCCTCGCCGGCGTGCATCACGTCGGTGATGTGCAGCAACAGGCGGCGGCCGAGGCTGCCGGCCGGGTGCGAGCGGGCGAAGTCATCGGCGGTGAAGCCGCGTGCGTCGAGCAGGGCCACAGCCAGCGCATCGCCCATCGCCAGCGAGGCGGTGGTACTGGAGGTCGGCGCCAGCGCCAGCGGGCAGGCCTCGGCCGGCACACTCACATCCAGATGGATGTCGGCGGCGGTGGCGAGGCTGGACTGCGGGCGGCCGGTCATGGAAATCAGCACGTTGCCCTGGCGCTTGAGTACCGGCAGCAGCATCAGCACCTCGTCGGACTCGCCCGAATAGGACAGGGCCAGCACCACGTCGTCTTCGGTGATCATGCCCAGGTCGCCATGGCCGGCTTCGCCCGGGTGCACGTAGAACGCGGGCGTACCCGTGGAGGCCAGGGTGGCGGCGATCTTGCGGGCGATATGCCCGGATTTGCCCATGCCGGTGGCGACCACCCGCCCGCGGCTGGCCAGGATCGCCTGGCAGGCCTGCTGGAAGGCCTCGCCAAGGCGGTCGGCCACGGCATCCAGCGCCTGCCGCTCGATCTCGAAGACGCGGCGGCCGCTGGCGACCAGGCCGGCAGGGTCGACGGAACGGGGGGGCAACAGGGATTCGGCCATGCGGACGCCACGCAGCGGAAGTAGAATGGACGCACATTTTATTAGGAAAGCCCGTTGGACGCCGACACCATCCGCAATCTGATCGAAACCGGCCTGCCTGGCGCCCGCGCCGACGTGCAGGGCGACGATGGCGTGCATTTCGAAGCGACCGTGATCTGCGAGGCCTTCGCCGGCAAGATGCCGCTGGCCCGCCACCGCATGGTGTATGCCACGCTGGGCGACCTGATGGGCGGCGCGATCCACGCGCTGGCGCTGAAAACCGTGACCCCGGCCGAAGCCGGCTGAACCGCAGAAGATCCCGAATACATGGCCAAGATCGTTGTGACCGGCGGCGCTGCGCTGCACGGTGAAGTGAGCATCTCCGGCGCCAAGAACGCCGTCCTCCCCATTCTCTGCGCGACCCTGCTGGCCGATGCGCCGGTGGAGATCACCAACGTGCCGCACCTGCACGACGTGGTCACCACGGTGAAGCTGCTGGGCGAGCTGGGCGCCAAGGTCACCATCGACCAGGGCACGCTGTCGCGCGGCAGCGCGATCGTGGTCGACCCGCGCTCGGTCAACCAGCACGTGGCACCCTACGAGCTGGTCAAGACCATGCGCGCTTCGATCCTGGTGCTGGGCCCGCTGCTGGCCCGCTTCGGCGCGGCCGAAGTGTCGCTGCCCGGCGGCTGCGCGATCGGTTCGCGTCCGGTTGACCAGCACATCAAGGGCCTGCAGGCGCTGGGTGCCGAGATCGTGGTCGAGAACGGCTTCATCAAGGCCACCGCCAAGCGCCTCAAGGGCGGCCATTTCACCTTCGACATGGTCAGCGTCACCGGCACCGAGAACGTGCTGATGGGTGCGGTGCTGGCTGAAGGCACCACCATCCTCGACAACTGCGCGATGGAACCGGAAGTGACCGATCTGGCGCACTGCCTGATCGCGCTGGGCGCGAAGATCGAAGGCCTGGGCACCGCCCGCCTGGTGATCGAAGGCATCGAGCGCCTGTCCGGTGGCCGCCATGAAGTGCTGCCCGACCGCATCGAGACCGGCACCTTCCTGGTCGCCGCAGCGATGACCGGTGGCAAGGTCACGGTCAACCGTGCGCGCCCGAACACCATGGACGCGGTGCTGTCCAAGCTGGTCGAGGCCGGTGCGAAGATCGAGACCACCGACGACACCATCACCCTGGACATGCAGGGCAAGCGGCCGAAGGCGGTCAACCTGACCACCGCGCCGTACCCGGCATTCCCGACCGACATGCAGGCGCAGTTCATGGCGCTCAACTGCGTGGCCGACGGCGTGGGCGTGATCAACGAAACGATCTTCGAGAACCGTTTCATGCACGTCAACGAACTGCTGCGCCTGGGTGCGGACATCCAGGTCGAAGGGCATACCGCCATCGTGCGTGGCAGCGAGCACCTGAGCGGTGCACCGGTGATGGCCACCGACCTGCGTGCGTCGGCGTCGCTGATCCTGGCCGGCCTGATGGCCAGCGGCGACACCACCATTGACCGCATCTACCACCTTGACCGTGGCTACGAGAACATCGAAGAGAAGCTGTCTTCGCTCGGTGCCACCATCCGGCGCGTGCCATGATCCTGCGCGGCAAGTTCAGCCCGCGTCGCAAGGCGCTGCTGGCCCTGGTGCTGATCGTGCTGGCGTGGCTGGGCTATGCCTGGTACGCCAACATCGCCATCACCCGGGGCATCGAGCAGAAGGACATGGACTGGAACGGCGATGGCACGGTCTCGCGTGATGAAATCATCGAGTCGTTCTATGCGGTTGCGGTGAACGACAGCCAGGACGGCAACCGCCATTGCCGCACTTTCGTCTGGCGCAGCACCGGTGAGCAGATCCGCGTGGACTGCCGCACCGAGTTCAAGGCGGCCGAAGACAAACCGGCCGAAGCGAAGAAATAAGAAAACGCCCGCGAAAGCGGGCGTTTCTTTTTGGGATACACCCATCCGCGCCATGCGTGGATGACGTGGATCTCCGGTCAGTTCATCGCCTTGATGGTCAGGTCCAGCGCATCGCGGCCGCTCTCACGCTGCAGCATGCGCGCCGGCACCGGAAACTCCGGCACGATCCACGCGATCAGCTCCTTGTTGCCGTCGGCGCGCGAGACCTTGGTGGCCTCGTAGCTCTTGCCGCCCACGGTGATCGACTCCTTGCCGATCACGCGGTACGTCATGTTCTTGATGCGGCCTTCGTCGACCATGCGATAGGTCAGCGGCTTGCCGGCGGCCAGGTCACGGGCGATCGCCAGGTTGATCAGCAGCGCGTCCATGTCGCCCGCCTTCAGCGCGATGGGGCCCGCACGGTCCGGCTTGATGTCGCCGGTCCAGGTGGCCTGGTTGCTGGTCCAGTTGTAGTTGGCCTGCACGTTGCGCTTCTTCACCAGCAGCGCCGAACGGTCCTGGCTGCTGAGCGGGCGCAGCTGGCCACGGACTTCCTCGAACACCGTGCTCTGGCTGAGGTCGGCCAGCTGGTTCTTCACCTGCAGGCTGTAGCGCCACTTGTTGCTGCCTTCGCTGGCCAGGGTCATGGTGCCGTTGGCCTGCATGCCCATGTAGCTGGCCAGGTAATCCGCCTTGAACGGTTCCAGGGCCATGGCCGGCAGGCTGGCCACGGTCAGGGCAGCGGCTGCGATCCAGGTGAGGGGGCGGGTCAGGGTGTTCATGCTCAGACTCCTTGGTATTCGATCAGGCGCAGATCGACGCGATCTTCGCCGTCTTCGCGTTGCAGGATGCGCACCGGGGTGGGGACACCGTTGGCGATCCAGAGAATGGTTTCGTTTCTGCCGCCGTTGGTCCGGTAGACCCGCAGCGCGTTGTAGGACAGGTCGCCGACCTCGACGTTCTCGGTCTGCGGCGCGGCCTGGTAGTCGTGTTCGCGGACCTTGCCCATGTCCACGTAGCGGTAGTGCATGGCGGCGCCCGGGCGGGCATCGCGCATGATCGCCAGATTGATCAGCAGCGCGCTCTGGTCGCCCGCCTGCAGCGGGATCGGCTGCGCGCGTTCCTTCTTGACGTCACCGGTCCATTGCGCGGTGCCGGCCTGCCAGTTGTAGGTACCGACCGCCTTCTTGCCCAGGAACAGGCCCTTGCGCACCGTGCTCTGGCTGAGCGGCGCATACACGCCGCTGCGCTCCTCGAACACTGTGCTCTGTTCGATGTTCAGGCCCAGCACGCTGGCAAAGCCGCGGCGGCCGACCACCTGCATGTCCACCCGCCACTGGCTGCCGCCGGTGTGGGTGACCTGCATGCTGGCATCGCCCGCTTCCTTGCCCTTGTAGAAGGCCTGGTAGGTGGCGCTGAACGGCTGCAGCGGCGGTGGCTCCCAGGCCAGTGCCGGTGGCATCGGTACGGCCGGCGCCTCGGCAGGCGGCTGCGCTGCGGGCACCGGTGCCGGCGGGGTGGCAGGCGCCGGTGCCTGTCCCCAGCCCACGCCGGGGAACACGGCAAGCGACAGCAGCAATGAAGTGGACAGCAGGGTCGTGGTCTTCATGGAGGACAGGGACCGCAGGAGGGGGCAGGATGCCAGCCCCGCAGTCAGCGGGGCGTGTGCAAGGGCGTTACCGGTTCAGGTTTCCGGCGGAATCTAGGGCCAAGGGGCTAAACAGGGGGTGACCGTCCAGCCAGGGCTGACCCTCCCGTTCAGCCAGGCGGCCCTCGCACAACAGCTGCAGGGTGGCGATCAGCAGCGGATGCTCCACCGCCAGCACCCGCTCGGCCAGGCTGTGCGCGTCATCACCTGGCTGCACCGGTACACGTACCTGCGCCAGCACGGCTCCGGCATCCAGCTCCGGCACCACCAGGTGCACGCTGGCGCCGTGCTCGGCATCGCCGGCCTGCAGCGCCCGGGCATGGGTGTCCAGGCCCTTGTGCAGCGGTAGCAGCGACGGATGGATATTGACCAGCCGGCCATCGAAGCGCTGTACGAAGGCCGCGCCGAGGATGCGCATGTAGCCTGCACAGACGATCCAGTCCGGCTGTACCGCGGCAAGCGCATCGCCCAGTGCCTGCTCGTAGCTGGCGCGGTCACTGAAGGACTTCGGTGCGTGTGCCCAGCGCAGGTTCGGTGCGACGCGCTGCAGGGCCTCCGCGGCGGGGCGGTCGGAAAACACGCCGACCACCTCGGCCGGCAGGCGGCCGCTGCCGATCGCGTCGAGGATGGCCTGCAGGTTGCTGCCGCGGCCCGAGGCGAGCACGGCGATGCGGGTTGGGGCGGTCATTGCAGGGAACTCCGGCGGATCAGTGGCCACGTCAGCAGGCTGCCGACGGTCGCCATCAGCATGTCGGCATGCGCATCCCACATGTCACCCTGCTGGCCGTTGTAGGCCTCGGCGGCATCCGGCGACAGCGCCAGCGCGATGGCCCATTCGAACCATTCGTAGACCAGGCTGGCGCACATCACCGTCATCACTGCCAGAGTGAAGGCCTGGCCCAGGCGCAGCGCGGGCCACGCATGGCGCGCCAGCTGCAGCAGCGCGGGAGTGAAGCAGACGCCGAACAGGAAGTGGATGAGGCGGTCGAAGTGATTGCGCTGCCAGCCGAAGGCCGCGTTCGGCGACCAGCCGGTCAGCGCCTGCGCCCAAGCGTCGTAGGGCACGTTGGAATACAGCCAGCGCGCCGCCACGCAGTGCAGCGCGATGAAGCCACAGATGGCGATGAAGGCGCCGTTGCCCAGCCAGCCGCCGCGACGGTCGACCCACAGCAGCGCGGCCAGCCCGATCACGGTCAGGGTGCTGTGCAGGGCCTGTTCGGTAGGCCACAGCGGGTGGACCCAGCTGATGGCGAACACCGCCAGTACGGTGGCAAAGGCCAGCTTCTTGGGCCCCGAGAAGCGGTGGGTGGTGGGCGAAGTGGACGTCGGGAGGGCAGGCGCGGACATGGGAAATCGATCAGGACAGGACGGGGCGTCTGCCGGCAGGTTCAGACACTGAGGTGGTCGCCGCGGTCGAACAGCGCGGCCATTTCAGGCTTGGACAGGAACACCCAGGCATAGGCGGCCAAGGCCATGCCCAGCGGGCCTGCCAGTACGCCCAGCCAGGCTGCGCGCTGGCACCAGGCCAGCCCGGTGCGATGTGACAGCTGGCGCGCGGTGTGCAGCTGCACGAACCCCAGCACGGCGGCCAGCCCGGCGATCGACGCATAGACCGTGGTCAGCATCCAGGCATCGTCCAGCCCGCGTGACTGGGCCACCCAGCCGCTGAGGCCGAGGAACGCCACTGTGGCGACCCAATGGAAGCCGGCCAACGCGTAGAACAGCACTTTCAGCGTCTGCAGATGGCTGGTCAGCTGCAGCTGCGCCAGGGTCTGATGCGGCAGCGGCGGCGGATTGCCAGAGGCAGTCATGCGGTCGTGGCGGGAAGGTCGAAGGCGGCCTTGACCTGCGGGCGCAGCAGGGTGATCAGGCTGAACACCCCCAGTGCGGTGCCGATCGGCGTGAACAGGCAGGCCAAGCCGGCCACGATCAGGCACAGCAGGTAGCGGCGGCGACGGGTCAGGCAGCGGCCGGCGTAGGCCACGAACGCGCCCAGGGTCACGCCACCGAACACGATGACGCAGCCGACGATGGTGAACATCCAGCCGAACAGGCGTTCCTCGGCCGGCGATGACGGCTGGCCGCCGGAATTCATCGGCAGGTTGCCGGTGAGCGCGGTGATGCCCAGCACGATGTGGATGATGAAGATCAGCGAGAACAGCGCGATCAGGGCGCCGACCACGTAGTGCGCGATGGCCAGCATGCGCAGGTGATCGGCATCCTGCGCGCTGAACACCGGTACCGTCGCCAGCGGCGGCGGCACGGGGGCGGGCGACAAGGGGGGCGTTGCGTCCATGCGGGCTCCTGGGTTGCCGGGATCAGCCGATGTGGACGCGCTCGGCGCCTTCGGCGGTGACCACCTGGCCGATGGTCCAGTGCTCCAGGCCCTGCGCCTTGACCGCGTCGGACACTGCAGCCACCTGGTCCGGCGCCACGATCAGCACGAAGCCGATGCCGCAGTTGAAGGTGCGCCACATTTCACTGTCGGCCACCGCGCCTTCCTTCTGCAGCCACTGGAACACCGGCGGCAGGGTCCACGACGAGGCCTGGATGTCCAGGCCCAGGCCTTCGGGCACCACACGGATGATGTTCTCGGTCAGGCCGCCACCGGTGATGTGGGCCATGCCATGGATGGCCTCGCCGTGCGACTTCAGCAGCGACAGGATCGGCTTGACGTACAGGCGGGTCGGCGCCATCAGCGCATCGACCAGCTTCACGCCGCCTTCCAGCTCCAGATCGGCCGGGCGACCGGCGCGGTCGTAGATGCGGCGCACCAGTGAGTAACCGTTGGAGTGCGGGCCGGACGAGGCGATGCCGATCAGCACGTCGCCGGCGGCCACGCTGGCGCCGTCCTTCAGCTCGCTCTTCTCGACCGCAGCGACCGTGAAGCCGGCCAGGTCGTACTCGCCCGGGGCATACATGTCGGGCATTTCAGCGGTTTCGCCGCCGATCAGCGCGCAGCCGGCCTCGGTGCAGCCGTTGGCGATGCCGCCCACGACCGCCGCGGCGGTGTCGATGTCCAGCTTGCCGGTAGCGAAGTAGTCCAGGAAGAACAGCGGTTCGGCACCCTGCACCAGCACGTCGTTCACGCACATGGCGACCAGGTCGATGCCGATCGTATCGTGGCGGTTCAGCTGGTGGGCCAGCTTCAGCTTGGTGCCCACGCCGTCGGTACCGGACACCAGCACCGGCTCGCGGTACTTGTTGGACAGGTCGAACAGGGCGCCGAAGCCACCCAGGCCACCCATCACTTCCGGGCGGAAGCTGCGCTTGACCAGGGGCTTGATCCGCTCGACCAGCGCGTTGCCGGCGTCGATGTCGACACCCGCGTCACGATAGGTGAGGGGGGAGGGGGCGGAAGACGGGGTGTTGGTCACGGGCGTCGGCGCTGGCAGGGGTTGAACGGGCGATTTTAACAGGCCGCATTGGCGCAAAGGCCGTATTCGGGCAACAATTCCCCCGGATACGTCGAGCCAATGGATGTCCTGATGCGCCGCAGCCTGATTCTGACCCTGCTCCTTGCGCTGAGCCTGCCGGTGGCCACGATGGCCCAGAGCGGCCTGCGCACCGAGGGTGATGTTGCCACCGCCACTGGCGCGTACGAGGCCGAAGTGCCCGTCAACAGCCAAGCCGAAGCCGACCGCAACGGCGCCCTGGCCCGCGCCTTGAGCGTTGTACTGGGCAAATTGTCCGGCGATCGCAGCGTGATGTCGCGCCCTGGCGTGGCGCAGGCGCTGCGCAATGCCAAGGATTACGTGGCCAGCTACGACTACAAGCAGGACCAGAGCGTGAGCGCCAGTGGCGCCCCCAGCTTCCGTACCCTGCTGGTGGCCCGCTTCCGCGAGGACGATGTCGATTCGCTGGTGTCTGCGCTGGGCCTGCCGCTGTGGCCGCAGCCGCGCCCGAAGCCGGTGCTGTGGCTGGCCGTCGACGACGGCAGTGGTCCGCGCCTGGTCAGCGTGCAGCAGGCCAACGCCGCCCGCCCGTTGCTGAACCGCGCCATCGAGCGCGGCTACAAGCTGGGCCTGCCCAGCGGTGGTGCCGCCGAACAGGCACTGGCCGGTGCCATCTGGCGTCAGGACAGCGCCGCCGTGGCCCGCGCCTCTTCGCGCTACTCGCCGCCGATGCAGCTGATCGGCAAGCTCTACCGCGCCAACGGTGGCTGGCAGGCGGACTGGGTGTTCGTCGACAACGGCCGTGAGCTGAACAAGTGGACCAGCAAGGACGCCAACGCCATGCGTGCGATGGCCGCCGGTGCCGATGGTGCCGCCGATGCGCTGGTCAAGCGTTATGCCAAGGCCGGCGCCGCCGTCGGCCAGGCCGGCAGCTACCGGGTGGTGGTCACCGGCATCAACAGCGCCGACGACTACCTGCGCCTGGCTGCCGGCCTGCGCGAGGTACCGGTGGTGCGCAACGTCACCCCGCTGCACGCTTCGGCCGGCCAGCTGGAGCTGAGCCTGGAGATGACCACCGGCCTGGCCGGCTTCAACCGCATGCTGGGCGACAACGGCGTGCTGGTGCCGAGCGCACCGCTGCCGGCCCTGCCGACGCCGATCGATGACACCACCGGTACTCCGGTGGCCGCCCCGGTCAGCAACGAGTACCGCCTGCGATGACTCTGACCCCGGAAGCGGAAATCGCGCAGTTCCTGCGCCGCCTGAAGTACATCCTGTTCGCCGGCCTGGTCGGCTGGGTGGTGTGGCTGCTGGCGCCGATCCTGACTCCCTTCGTGCTGGCGCTGGCGCTGGCCTGGCTGGGCGATCCGCTGGTGGACCGCATCGAGGCTACCGGCCGCTCGCGCATGACCGGCGTGGTGCTGGTGTTCGCCGCGATGGTGCTGGTGATCGTGGCGCTGCTGCTGGTGCTGGTGCCGATGATCGAGCGCCAGATCACCACCCTGATCGCGGTCGCGCCGCAGGCACAGGCGTGGTTGATGGAAAAGGGCATTCCCTGGTTCGAGCAGAAGACCGGCCTGGAAGTGATGCAGTGGCTGGACCCGGACCGCCTGATCGAATGGGTGCGCAGCCACTGGCAGCAGGCGGGCGGCTTCGCCACCACGTTCATGGGCTACGTCTCGCGCTCGGGCTTCGCGATGGTGACCTGGGTGGTCAACATCCTGCTGCTGCCGATCCTGGCGTTCTACTTCCTGCGTGACTGGGACAAGCTGGTCGAGCGGGTCGCGTCGGTGATTCCGCGCAACCAGATCGGCACCATCAGCGCGCTGGCGCGCGAATCCAACGAGGTGCTGGGCGCGTTCATCCGCGGCCAGTTCCTGGTGATGCTGGCGCTGGGCGTGATCTATGCCGGTGGCCTGTCGCTGGTTGGCCTGAAGCTGGGCCTGCTGATCGGCCTGATTGCCGGCCTCATCAGCTTCATCCCTTACCTGGGCGCGACCACCGGCATCCTGATGGCGATCATCGCCGCACTGGTGCAGGCGCAGGGCTTCGACCTGAAGCTGCTGATCCTGGTCGGCGTGGTGTTCACCGTGGGCCAGCTGCTGGAAAGCTACGTGCTGACCCCGCGCATCGTCGGCGACAAGATCGGCCTGCACCCGGTAGCGGTGATCTTCGCGGTGATGGCCGGCGGCCAGCTGTTCGGCTTCCTCGGCATGCTGCTGGCGCTGCCGGTGGCGGCGGTGACCAACGTGCTGCTGCGCTACGCGCACCAGCGCTACCGCCAGAGCGAGCTGTACGTGGGCGAGAAGCCGGCGATCGTGCTTGATGGCGTGGTCGATGCCCCCCATATCATCATTCCGAACGACAAGGGCCCCGACCTGACGTGATGGGTGTGCCGCAACTGCCGCTGGCCCTGCATTACCCGCGGGACCAGCGCCTGGAGACCTTCATCGGCGCGCCGGATGGCGCGCTGGCGCAGCTGCGCGCGATCGCGGTGGGCGCCAGCCACGACTGGGTCTACCTGGAAGGGGCGGCGGGCACCGGCAAGACCCATCAGGCGCTGGCGATGTGTTCCAGCGCCGAGCAGGCCGGCCGCCTGCCGACCTACGTGCCGCTGGCCAGCGCCGCCGGTCGCGTGCGCGCGGCGCTGGATGGGCTGGAGGTGCGCGAACTGGTGGCGCTGGATGGCCTGGACGAGGTTGCCGGCAACCGCGAGGACGAGATCGCGCTGTTCGATTTCCACAACCGCGCGCGCGCTGCGGGTGTCACCGTGTTGTACACGGCGCAGAAGGCGCCGGAAGAACTGGGGCTGGTACTGCCCGACCTGCGTTCGCGCCTGGGCCAGTGCGTGCGCGTGCTGCTGCAGCCGTTGGATGAGGAAGGTCGCGCGGCGGTGCTGCGTGAGCGTGCACTGCGGCGTGGGTTGGCGATCGACGAGGCGGCCATCGAGTGGCTGCTGTCGCACACCGGGCGCGAGCTGGGTGGATTGATCACGCTGCTGGACTGGCTGGACCGCGAGTCGCTGGCGGCGAAGCGGCGGATCACCGTGCCGTTCCTGCGCCAGGTGCTGGAAGAAGGCCGGCCTCGTTACTGAGGGTGGGGTTTGTTTGCAGGGCTGCGCCCTGCACCCGCCGAAGCCGAAGCAACATCAACGTCAACGTCAAAAGCGGGCTATCCGTGGGATGGCGGGGCGCTGTGGGTTTGCGGGGACGCCGTGAACCCATCCATGGGGGCTTGGTCGCCGCTTGCTCGTGTGCGCAATCCTGCGCACACGGCAAGACCGGGGTTGGGCGTCCTGCCCAACCCGCCCGAGGCATGCCTCGGGCCCATGCGGCTCACACCCCGCAAACCCACAGCGCCCCGCCTTCGACAGGTTCCCGCGATCTGCCGGGACTGCGTACTGCACTGCTGACTGCTGTTGGTGGGTGACGACCGTTGGCCGTCACCAGAGCGAGCGCAGCGAAGCGATCCGCTTTTGATTTTCTTTTTCTTTTCCGTGGCTGGACGCGCACGGAAACTGTCAGAGGCCGGTCGGGGTGGGCTGCGCAGGGGCGTGAGCCGCATGGATGCGGCGACCGAGCTTACATGGACGTACTTGCAGCGTCCCCTGCGCAGCCCACCCCGACCGGCCAAGCACGGCTTCTGCTTTCAATGAGTCCAGCCACGAGGGGCTCAGCCGTTCGCCGCCAACTCAACATCCAGCGCGCGCAGGCGATCCACGGTACCCACATCGGTCCAACGCCCGCGATGGTGCTGCCCCGTCATCAACCCCTGTGCCATGAAATGCTTCTGCAGCGGCACCACCGAGAACTTTGGCGGAACACGCTCGCTACCCGGCGCATCGCCGATCACCGTGCGCCAGCCGGCCACGATGGAGGGGCGATACACGCCGATGCCCGCGTAGGTCAGGCACGGCCCTTGGCGGTCGTGGTGCAGCAGGCCCTGCGCGTCCAGCCGGTAGTCGCCGTCTGGGTGCTGCGCGGGATTGTCGACCAGCACCAGGTGCGCCTGGCCCTGTGGTTCGCGCGGCAGCGTGGCGAAATCGAAATCAGTCCAGATGTCGCCGTTCACGACCAGGAACGGGGCGTCGCCCAGCACCGGCAGCGCGTTGAGGATGCCGCCGCCGGTTTCCAGCGGGGTCTGCCCTTCGTAAAGGAAATGCAGGCGCAGGCCCCATTGGCTGCCATCGCCCAGCATCGTCGGGAACTGCTCGGCCAGCCACGCGGTGTTGACCACTACCTCGCGCACACCGAGCGCCGCCAGGCGCTCCAGGTGCCAGACGATCAGTGGCTTGCCGGCTACTTCCAGCAGCGGCTTGGGCGTGTGCAGGGTCAGCGGGCGCATGCGCTCGCCGAGGCCGGCGGCAAAGACCAGCGCCTTCATCGGGCCACGCGCATCGGTGCGGCCAGTTCGGCAAGCGCCGGTTTGATGCGGTCGTCCAGCAGCTGCTGCAGCGGTGCCAGTTCGCGGTAACGCGGCAGCACTTCATCCAGGTAGTTGATGAAGCGCGGTGCGTCGTCCAGGTAATGGCCCTTGTTGTCGCGGTAGCGCAGGCGGCAGAACAGGCCGAGGATCTTCACGTGGCGCTGGATGCCCATCCAGTCGGCATCGCGCAGGAAGGTGGCGCGGTCGGGCACTGGCAGGCCGGCGTCGTGCGCGCGCTCGTGGTACTGCGCCAGCCACTCGTCCACGCGCTGCAGCGGCCAGCTCAGGAAGGCGTCCTTGAACAGGCTCACCGCGTCGTAGGCGATCGGGCCGCGCACCAGGTCCTGGAAATCCAGCACGGCGGGGCCGCCGTCGACTGGCATCAGGTTGCGTGGCATGTAGTCGCGGTGGGTCATCAACTGGGCCTGGCCCAGCGCGTTGTCCATCAACCGGCGATGCACCAGCTGCAGCCCTTCAATCTCGCCGCAGTCCAGTTCCAGGTTCAGGTGGCGCTGCAGGAACCATTCGTCGAACAGGCCGGCATCACGCTGCAGCAACGCTTCGCCGAACTGGCCGAAGTCGGCCGGCACCGGAATCGCCTGCAGGCGCAGCAGCTGTTCGATCGAACGGCCGAACCATTCGTCAGCGTTGCGCTCGTCGAGGATCTTCGCCAGGGTCGGGCCGCCGAGGTCTTCCAGCAGCAGGAAGCCGGCCTCCAGATCCTGTGCCAGCAGCGCGGGCACACGCAGGCCGTTGTCGTGCAGCAGGCCGCGCATGCGCAGCCACGGCCGCGGATCTTCCAGCCCCGGCGGGGCATCCATCACGATGTGGCTGCCACCGGTGCTGGTGGTGCGCCAGTAGCTGCGCATGCCGGCATCGACCGAGGCGCGTTCGACCACCGCGCTGGCATCATCGAGCTGGGTACGGGCCCACCGCAGGCGCTGCGCGCTGCGCTGGGGATCGGAGGCGGGTTCGGTCATGCAGGCATATCCGGGCGCGCCGGGCGCGCCAACGTCGGGAACAGGAAGGGAAGGGGATGCGGGCTCAGCGGCGGCCGCTGAACAGGCGCAGGACGGCCAGCACGGCCACCGCGCCCACCACCGCACCGAGGAAACCGGCCGGCTCACCGGGGGCGTACCAGCCCATGTACTGGCCAAACCAGCCGGCCAGCAGCGCACCTAGGATGCCCAGCACGATGGTCAGCAGGCAGCCCATGCGGTTGTTGCCGGGCATGAAGAAACGCCCGAGCAGGCCGACGAAGAAGCCGACCAGGATGATGTAGAGCCAGCTGCTGCTGCCGAACAGACCATTCATGCGCGCGATTTCCAGCAAGGGTGGACGCAGCCTAGCAAGGCCAGACTGCGTCCGTCACGGTGTGGCGTAATCAGCAGCAGCCGTGGTCGCCGTGGCGGGTGCCGCTGTCGGCAGCCACCGGCGAACCGCTGGTCTCGCCGCGCAGGCTGGCAGCGTAGTGCTCGCTGATCACCTTGGACACGCAGGCGGTGACCTTCTTGCCCATCGGGATGTGCAGGAACTCGTTCGGGCCGTGCGCGTTGGAGTGCGGGCCAAGCACGCCGGTGATCATGAACTGGGCGCCCGGGAACTTCTCACCCAGCATGCCCATGAACGGGATCGAGCCGCCTTCGCCCATGTACATCGCCGGCTTGCCGAAGAAGGCCTGGCTGGCGTCGTCGATGGCCTGGGTCAGCCACGGCGCCATGGCCGGGGCGTTCCAGCCGGTGGAGGCCTTTTCCAGATCCAGGGTGACCTGCGCGCCGTTCGGCGGATCACGCAGCAGCGCTTCCTTCAGCAGCTCACCGCAGGTCTTGCCATCGGCGGTCGGCGGCAGGCGCAGCGACAGCTTCACCGAGGTCTGCGGGCGCAGCACGTTGCCGGCCGATTCCAATGCCGGCATGCCACCGACGCCGGTGACCGACAGCGCCGGGCGCCAGGTGCGGTTGAGCACCAGCTCGGTCAGGTCCTCGTTCATCGGACGCAGGCCGTCGACCATCGGGAACTTCTCGAAGATTTCGGTATCGACCACTTCGGCGGCGCGCTTGGCCTGTTCCTGGCGCTCGGTCGGAATTTCAACGTTCATGCCGTCGATCAGGATGCGGCCAGTGTCCTGGTCCTCGATGCGCGACAGCAGCTGGCGCAGCAGGCGGAAGCTGGACGGCACCACGCCGGAGGCATCGCCGGAATGCACGCCTTCGTTGAGCACCTTCACGGTGAAGTTGCCGCCGGTCAGGCCGCGCAGCGAGGTGGTGCACCACAGCTGGTCGTAGTTGGCGCAGCCCGAATCCAGGCAGACCACCAGCGACGGCTTGCCGATGCGGTCGGCCAGGTGGTCGACGTAGGCTGGCAGGTCGTAGCTGCCCGATTCTTCACAGGCTTCGATCAGCACCACGCAGCGGGCGTGCGGCAGGCCCTGGGCCTGCAGCGCCAGTACGGCGGCCAGCGAGCCGAAGATGGCGTAACCGTCGTCGGCGCCGCCGCGGCCATACAGCTTGTCGCCGCGCAGGACCGGGGTCCACGGGCCGAGGTCGTCGTCCCAGCCGGTCATTTCCGGCTGCTTGTCCAGGTGGCCGTAGAGCAGGATGGTGTCGTCGCCGGTTTCGGCGCCGGTAGCCGGAATTTCCAGGAAGATCAGCGGGGTACGGCCTTCCAGGCGCACCACTTCAACCTTCAGGCCGGGCAGCTGCTGGGCCTTGGCCCAGTTCTCCATCAGCGTGACCGCCTGTTCCATGTAGCCGTTCTGCACCCAATTGGCGTCGAACATCGGCGACTTGTTGGGAATGCGGATGTAGTCGACCAACTGCGGGACGATCTCGCTGTCCCACTTGTCATTGACGAATTGGCCGAGCTTGGCGCTGTCCATCTGAAACTCCGATTGCATGGGCTGTGATCGCGACATTCTACGCCTGTGCCGTGGGTAGGGTTTTTCCTACATCACGTCGGGTATTTGGCTGGCTTTTAGAAATCCAGGAAACCGATAGGCTGTGTGCATGTGGTGACGGACACTGTTCCTACCGACGGGATTGCCGGTCGGGACGGTCAGAACCACAAGGAGATACACGTCGTGCCTTGGAGTGTCGTGTTGAGGGCACTGGTGCTGGTCGTGTGGATCGCTGGGGCGCATGCCGCCGAACCGATCGACATCAACCGCGCCGATGCCCAGGCGCTGCAGCAGGGATTGACGATGGTCGGAGCCGCCAAGGCCGAGGCGATCGTCGAGCACCGGCGCAGACACGGCCCGTTTCATCGCGTCGAGGACCTGGCGCAGGTGAAGGGGATAGGGAAAGCAATCGTCGAACGGAATCGACAGCGGATCACCGTAGGCAACAGGTTGTTGCCGGCGGATCCGGTACCCGGATCGGTACCGGTGCGAACCGTACCGAGGCGCTGACAGCAGGAATCGTCGGAACCGGCAGGAGGCTGGTTCACCGGTCACGGACAGGAAGGCCGTGACCACCGACCGCCGCAGGACGCGGCACCACTCACCAGGATGGTGGCATCACAGACCTGTGGAAGGGGCTGAGATACAAACAGGACAGACGCGGCCGCGTGCAGGATGCAACGCTACCCCCACAGCGCAGGATGCGAGGGGGCGGCAGCAGGCCGACAAGGACGTAACGATTGCCCGGTACGACACATGGCTGTGTCGCCGGGCAGTTTCATTTCCGGCGCCTGGTTTTGCCGCGGCCACCACGGGCCGATGGTGTACGGTGGCCGCTCCGCATGGAAAGGACCCCCGCTGGATGCTTCCGCACCGCCCCACGACCCTGATGCTCGCCCTTGCACTGGCCCTGCCGCTGCTGGCCCATGCCGCTGCGCCTACGCCGGCCGCCAAGCCTGCAGCTGCCGCTGCGGCCACCGCCGAGGTACGCGGACCGACCGACCTCAAGCCGGGCGAATACCTGTGGCATCCGGAAATCTCGCCGACCGGCCCGATCGTGCTGGTGGTCAGCCTTGATGAGCAGCGCGCCTATGTCTACCGCAACGGTATCGCCATCGGCCTGACCACGATCAGCTCGGGCAAGGCCGGGCACGAGACGCCGACCGGTGTGTTCACCATCCTGCAGAAGGACAAGGACCACAAGTCCAACCTCTACAACAGCGCGCCGATGCCGTACATGCAGCGGCTGACCTGGGACGGCATCGCCCTGCATGGCGGCAGCCTGCCCGGGCATCCGGCCTCGCACGGCTGCGTGCGCCTGCCGCAGGCCTTCGCGCAGAAGCTGTTCAGTGAAACCCAGCGCGGCGATACCGTGGTCGTGGCCGATGCCAAGAGCTCGCCGATGACCCTGGCCTATCCGTCGGTGCTGGCGCCGGTGAACGCGCGCGGCCAGGCCCTGCCGGAGACCGAGGGCGGAGCCCCGGCACAGGCCTGGTGGGACGACGCCGCGGCGCCGGCCGGGCAGGTCGGCATCCTGGTCAGCCTGCACGACCAGCGCCTGTACGTGCTGCGCGACGGCGTGATGATTGGCGAGTCGCCGCTGAAGGCCGACGCCCTGCCGGCCTTCCAGGGCACCACGCTGTTCGTGATGGGGCAGGGTTACAGCGACACCCCCAGCCCGCTGGACGTGAACCAGCGGCTGCACCAGTGGACGGCCTATCCGTTGCTGGGCCAGGACCGTGCCCAGGCCACGCCGGACCTGCTGGCCACGCCCTCGCTGCCGATGGCGCTGCCGACCGATTTCGCTCGCCAGCTGTACCAGGTGCTGGTGCCGGGCACGACCCTGCTGGTCACCTCGCTGCCGGCGGTCCGCCCAAGCCCGGCTGAATCCGGAATGCAGCCGGTCTTGGAATCCGAGCCGCCAGGGTCCACCCTCAAGGGCAACTGAGTCCCCTCGTTGTGCCCATGACTGCATCCCGCCTGTGCCGGCTGGCCGCGTTCGGCCTGCTGGCGACCTCGGCCAGCGCCCCGGCGCTGGCACAGACGCCCGCCCTCGCCACCTCTGCCGATGATCTGGCTGCCCTGCTGTCGCGCAGTGCGCCCAAGGCCGACCGCCACGTGCTGCAGCTGGCGGCGCACGCCATGCGCTGTGCGTTGCAGCGGCCGGAACTGGGCATCAATGGTGATCGCCTCAGCGTGATCGATTACTCGCGCCCGTCCACCGAGCCGCGGCTGTGGGTGTTCGACCTGGCCCATCAGCGCCTGTTGTTCGAGGAATGGGTGGCGCATGGCCGCAACAGCGGCGAGAACCGCACCGAGCACTTCTCCAACCGCGACGGCAGTTTCATGTCCAGTCTCGGCGCGTTCACCGCGCAGGAGACCTACATGGGCGGCAATGGATATTCGCTGCGCCTGGCCGGCCTGGAACCGGGCTTCAATGACCGCGCGCGTGACCGAGCGATCGTCATCCATGGTGCGCCGTACGTGAACCCGGCTACCGCGCAGCTGCAGGGGCGGCTGGGACGCAGCCTGGGTTGCCCGGCGGTGCGGCTGTCGGTGGCCAAGCCGCTGATCGATGCGTTGCGTGGTGGCACGATGGTGTTTGCTTACTACCCCGACCAGGATTGGCTGAAGCACTCGCAGCTGCTGGCCGGCGGGTGCGGTGGCCAGGGCACGCTCGCCACGCGGTGATGCACGACGGCGCGCGGCATGATGCAATTGCGCGGATGAACATCGACTCCCTGCTGCACACTCCGAGCCAGGTGATCTCCCGCCTGGACTACCGCCGCGAACGCTGGCGGAATGGACTTGGCTGGACCCGCGAGATCCTGCGCCTGCCTCCGCAGGGGGATGACTGGGCGCTGCGCCTGTCGGTGGCCGAGATCGAACAGGACGCCGCGTTCTCCGCCTTCCCCGGCGTGGAGCGCGAACTGGTACTGCTGCAGGGCAATGGCGTGCGCCTGCGCTTCGACGATGGCCGTGTGGCCGAGGTGCTGCCGCCGCATGGACGGGTGCGCTTTGCCGGCGAGGAAACCCTGCACGGTGAACTGGTCGATGGCACCACCCACGACTTCAACCTGATGTGGAAGCGCGAGTTGCTGCAGGCCGAACTGCTGCACCGGCCGCTGGTGGGCGCGATGTTCTTCTTCTGCGAACCGGGCGTGGCCTGGGCGCTGCATCTGCTGTCCGGTCAGGCAGAGTTCGGTGCCGACAGCGGCCTGCCCGCGCTACGGGCCGGCGATACCGCGTGGTTGGCGGCCGGCGAACGTCAGCGGCACGCGTTGCAGGGCGGTGGCGAGTTGTTGGCGATACGGGTCTGTGCAGCGGCGGGATGATTCCTGGGCGCCGGTGGCTCAATCCACGCATGGCGTGGATCTACTGGGGTGTAGTTGCCATGCCTGGACACGCCGCGCAGTAGATCCACGCCATGCGTGGATGCGGCCGCCAATGCTGCGTCATGGTGCGAACCAAGGTTCGCACCCACCAGAGGCGGTTCGCAGGCGTCGGTGCGTTCAGTAGATCCACGCCATGCGTGGATGCGGCAACCTCAATACACATCGCGCCGGTAACGACCGGCCAGCAACAGCGCTTCCTTGCCCGCAACACCCAGCACCTGTTCGATCACCGCATCCACCGCCGGGGCCATGCCCTGCAGGCTGCCGCAGACCAGGATCGTGGCGCCTTCATCCACCCACTGCCGCAGCGTTGCCGCTTCGGCCAGCAGCCGGTCCTGCACATAGCGATGCGCGCCGCCGTCGCGGCTGAACACGGCATCCAACCGTGCCAGTGAGCCGTCGGCCAGCATTGCCTGCAGTTCTTCACCGAAGTGGAAGTCGTGGGCGGCGGTGCGCTCACCGAACAGCAGCCAGGTACGGCGTGCGCCACGCTGGGCACGTTCGTGCAGATGCGCGCGCAGGCCGGCGATGCCGGTGCCGTTGCCGATCAGCAGCAGCGGTACATCGGCGGGCACGCCATGGAAATTGTCGTTGCGGCGCAGGCGCAGCTGCACCGGTTCGCCGATGGCCGCGTGGTCGCACAGCCAGCCGCTGCCGATGCCAGGCGTGCCGTCCGCGCGCAGCTGGCGACGCAGCAGCAGCTCGACCGCACCGTCGGCCATCACCGAGGCGATCGAGTACTCGCGATGGGGCAGCGGTTGCAGGGTCGCCAGCAATGCGGGCAGATCACCCGGGGGAACCAATGAGGGCAGGTGCGAGCGCGCGACGCGTGCCAGCAACGTCTGCCCGTCATCCAGCACGGTATCCGCATCGAAGCGTTGTGCGTCCAGCCAGGCACGCACGGTGTGCGGTGCGTGCTGCGGGCCGATCTCGGCGATGTCACCGGCCTGCCACTGCGCATCTGCATCGGCCGGGGGCTGCAGGCGCAGCCAATACACGGGGCCGCCGGGGCTGCCCGGGTTCAGATGCTCACGTTGCAGCAGCGTCCACGGCTGGTACTCGGCCGGGCTCCAGTCGGGCAGTTCGCTGGCGCCGCCGCCGAGCTGGCCCAGCAACTGCTGCCAATGGCGCAGCGCGGCCGGATCGGCGTTGTCGACGTCGATCGCATCGAACAGCGGATGCGCACCGTGCTGGCGCAGCCACTGGTCGAGCTGGTGGCCGAATCCGCAGAAGTTGCCGTAACTGCGGTCGCCCAGTGCGAGCACGCCGTACTGCAGGTGCTGCAGCGCAGGCGGTGAGGTCATCACGCCGCGCAGGAACGGCAGCGCATGATCGGGTGGGTCGCCTTCGCCAGTGGTGCTGGCGATGAACAATGCACGCTGGCTGTCGGCCAGCAGCGTGGCGTCGACCTCATGCAGGCCGCGCACACGCACCGGCACGCCGGCACCGCGCAATGCCTCGGCACTGCGTTCGGCCAGTTCGCGGGCAAAACCGGTCTGGCTGGACCACACCATCAGGATCGGTGCGACGTCGCCAGAGGCAGCATCGTCGCGCGGTCGCCCACGCCACCACAGTGCGGCGCAGGCCAGCGCATACAGCGCGGTGGCGATGATCGCAATCTGCGTTTGCCGTGCCGGCGGCGCGCCCTGCCACCAGGCTTCGCCGAGATGCAGTCGCAGCAGCGCCCAGGCGATCAGCGCCAGCAGGAGCAGGGCCAGTGCGTTGCCGAGCCACGCGCGCGATGGACGTGCGCTCATGCGTCCTGCTCGTCGAGCAGGCGCTGGAAGCCGCTGCTGAGAAATTCCCGGGGGCCGTCTGCTGCACGCTGCAGGTAGCGTGCAGCCAGGCCTTCGCGTTCGGCCAGCGCCATGCCCTGTTCGTGGCCGAGCACGGTCAGTGCGGTGGCCCAGGCATCGGCGTGCATGGCATCGTCGGCGACCACGGTGACCGCTGCGGCGACCTGGCGTACCGGCATACCGGTGCGCGGGTCGAGACTATGGCTGAAGGCCTGGCCATCGGCCTGGTACTGGTGCCAGCGATCACCGGAGGTGGCCACCGCCTTGTCCTCCAGTGCCAGCACCCGCGGTGGTGTTTCGGTGTGCGCGTCTTCTTCCGGTGCGGACTCCACCAGCACGCGCCACGGCTGGCCGTCCGGTTTTCGGCCGTAGCCGGCCAGTTCGCCACCGACCTCGATCAGTGCAGCGGCGATGCCCTGATCGCGTAGCCAGGCGGCCACGTGATCGACGCCGAACCCCTTGGCGATCGCCGACAGATCCAGTTCCAGTCCGCCCGGTTGCAGCAGCGCATCGCTGCGCCATTGCAGGCGCTGCCAACCGCAGCGCTCGCGCGTGGCCTGCACGGTGGCGGCATCGGGTTGGCGGCGTTCGCCGGCATGTGCACCGAAACCCCACAGTGCCACCAACGGGCCGACGGTGGGATCGAATGCACCATCGCTGGCGGCGGCGATGGCCTGTGCGCAGGCCAGCACCTGGCGGGTCTCAGCCGGCAGCGCGCACCATTGGCCAGCGTTGGCGCGGTTGTAGCGGCTCAGGTCCGAGCCGGGCTCCCAGGTGCTCATCTGCGCGACCACCTCGTCCAGCCGCGCCTGGATGCCGGCATGCAGCGGGTGCAGGTCGCGCTGGCGCGGCGCGACCAGCGACACGCTCCAGGTGGTGCCCATGGTGGTGCCACCGAGGCGGGCGATGTCGAGCAGGGGATCGGTCATGGTGGTGTGCTGCAGATGCGATGCCGGGGCTGCCCGGCATCGCGGTCCACGTCATTACTGCGGCAGCACTTCCAGCGTGGCCACGTAGCTCAGGCGGCGCTTGGCGGCCTGCTTCACCGAGGTCTTGTTGTCCTCGGTGCCGGTTTCCAGCCAGTACATGCCAGCTTCCGGCCAGGTCACCTTGATCTCGCCCTTGGCATCGCTGGTGACCTTCAGTTCGTCCTGCGCGTTGCGGTAGCGGGTGGCGCCACGCACGATCTCGAATTCCAGGCCGGTGGCCGGCTTGCCGTCGACCAGCACGCGGAAGGTGGCTTCCTCGCCGGCGAACAGGTCGTTCGGGTGGCCGACGGCGACCAGCTCGATGCCATGGTTGGTGGGCTTCAGCGCGGTGTCGTTCGGCGCACCGTTGGTGACGAAGGTCTCCACGCGGCCGACCGACTGGCTCACTTCCAGCTTCTTTGCGTCCTTGGGCAGTTCGCCGAAGGTGGCGACGCTGCCGCGCCAGCGCTTGCGCTCGCCGTTCTGCTCGTAGGTGGCGAACAGGCCGTCGTTGACCGAGGCGATGCGGTAGGTGCCCGGCTGCTTCAGTTCGATGTCGAACACGCTGCGGTACTTGCCGGTGGAGGCGTTCTGCGGCTGCACGGTGCTGCCGTCCGGCGCGGTGATCACCAGCGATTCCAGGCGCAGCGGCACGTGGTTGAAATAGAACAGGTCGTTGGAGACCGCACCGTCGACAGTGATCCACGGCGCGTTGCCGGCGATCACGGTCTGCGAGGGCAGCAGCCAGGCCTTGTGGGCCAGGGCGGAGAAGGGAAGGGCAGCGGCCAGGGCGGCGGCGAGGACGAGCGTGCGCTTCATGCGGAGGACTCCAGTGGATGCGGGTGATGCGGAAAGGAAGAGGGGGCTGCGACGTGATCCCCTCCGTCCCCTCTCAGGGTTTGACGGCGAGGGTGACCTGGCCCAGTTCGGTGGCGCCCTGCGCCTTGCCGTTCTGTGCGGCGGTGGCCGGCCAGGTGAAGGGAATCTTCAGCAGTTCACGGCCGCCGACTTCGCGCACCGCTTCCACCACCAGGGTGTAGTTGCCCGGGGCCAGCTGCTTCAGTGCCGGCTGCTTGTCGTTGAACGACAGCGCGTGCTTGCCGGCCGGGCGGGTCGGGCCGGTCACGCCGTCCACCGGCACCTGCAGGGTGCGGCCGCTCTTGCGCCACCACTGGCGCAGGTCGGGCAGCCACTTGGTGCCATGGCCTTCGCTGTTGCTGGTCTGCTGGTACCAGACCGACAGGTTGGCCGCGACCTTCTGGTCGGCGCCTTCCAGCCACACCGCCACGTACGGGCGGTGGTACTCGGCCACGTTGAGCTTGGGCACTTCGACGTTGATGTCGAGCGTGGTGGCATAGGCCGGCGAAGTGGCCAGCAGGCCGCTGAGGGCGATGGTCAGGGTGACGCGCATGGGGCGGCTCCAGGAACGAAGGAAAGTCAGTGGATCAGCAGCAGGGCGATCAGCAGCGGGATCATCAGGCCGAGGCCGACCAGCGGCCAGGTCATGCGCCGCTGCCGCGCATGCAGGTGCAGCAGGAACAGGCCGGTGATGCAGAACACCAGGCAGGCCACGGCGAACAGGTCCAGAAACCAGCCCCACGCCGGGCCGGCATTGCGGCCCTTGTGCAGGTCGTTGAGGTAGGACACCGCGCCGCGCGAGGTTGATTCGTATTCCACCGCGCCGGTCTGGCGATCGATGCTCAGCCAGGCATCGCCACCGGGGCGCGGCAGCGACAGGTAGATCTCTTCGGCCGACCATTCGGCCGGGCGGCCGCCAATGGCGATGCCCAGCTGCGTATCCAGCCATTGCCGCGCCGGGCGCGGGATCGGCGCGTTGCCGTCTTCGCGGGTGCCCAGTTGGCCCAGCAGTTCGGCCGGCAGCTCCAGATGCTGGTTCTGCACCTCGGGCTTGGCCTCGATCTTCGCGGCATGGTTGAGGGTCAGGCCGGTCACCGCGAACAGCAGCATGCCGATCAGGCACACCGCCGAGCTGATCCAGTGCCACTGGTGCAGCGTCCGCAGCCAGAAGCCACGGTTCTGTTGCTGCTGCACGGTGGAAGAGGCAGGACGGCTCACGGCACGGTTCGGGGCGGACGGGGACTGCCCATTACATCATTGATGAGAATAGCTCGCAATTGCGTGTCGTTCTGTATCCCGGAGGGGGCTTTAGCGGTTGCCGGCCAGCGGCCGGCACTACCGCAGGATTGGTAGATCCACGCCATGCGTGGATGAAGCGGTGCCGACCAAGGTTGGCACCCACCAGAGCAGGGCGGTGCCGACCAAGGTTGGCACCCACCAAGGCGGTGCGCGGCGATCAGAACTTCGCGTTGAGCGAGATCCAGTAGCTGCGGCGCTGGTCCTTGGTCGCATAGTCGTCCACGCAGTTGAATTCGCTCTGGCTGATCAACAGGCACGACTGCGAGACGAAATCCTTATCGAGCAGGTTGTTGACCCGTGCGTTCACCGTCAGCCAGGGCGTGGCCTTCCAGCTGCCACCGAGATGGAAGATCGTGTAGTCCTCGTAGTAGCGGGTGTGGCTGGCGCCGCTGGCATCCAGCAGCGTGTCGCGGTAGCGGTCGTAGCGGCCCTCACCGATCAGCGACAGGCTGACCGCTTCATTGATCTGCCAGTTGAGGCTGGCGTTGGCCATGTGTTTTGCCGGCATGGTGCCGCTGATCGGCAGCCCCTTCTGTGCGCCACTGGTCTGCTCACTCTTCGTCCAGGTGTAGTTGCCGCGCAGCTGCAGGGTGTCGAGCAGGTCGACATGACCGGCCAGCTCGGCACCGCGGGTCTCGGCCTTGTCGATGTTCACGCTCTGGGTGAAGGTGCTGTAGCCCAGTGCTGCCCAGCCTGGGCCGATGTCCACGCAGTAGCCGCTGCCGGCGCGGGCCACTTCGCAGTTGGGGAAGGTGCCGCCGCTGGCGATCTTGTCCTCGAATTTGTTGAAGAAGCCGGTCACGTTGAAGCCCCAGCGCTGGCCCTCGTAGTAGGCGGCAAGCTCGTAGTTGGTGCTGGTTTCAGGCTTCAGGTTCGGCGAACCCACCAGCGGCAGCACGCCTTGGCCACCGAAGCCGGTGATGCCCGGGAACAGCTGGTCCGGACGCGGGGTCTTGTAGCCGGTGCTGACGCCGCCCTTGAAGGTCCACGCGTCGCTGGCGTTCCACACCAGGTAGCCGCGCGGGCTGACGTGGCTGCCGAACACGTTGTGGTCGTCGTAGCGCAGGCCGAAGGTGGCGGTGAGGGTATCGGTCAGCGCCCAGTTGTCCTCGGCGAACAGGGCCCACATGCGGTGCTTCTGCTTGGTGTTGCTGCGGTAACCGGCGCCATCCATGCCGAACACGCCATCGATCATGTCGGTGTCGTTGTACTGGCCGCCAACGGTCAGCTTGTGCGCGCCGAAGTCGAGGTCGAGCATCGTGTCGAGCACGTAGCCTTCCAGTTCCATCGTGCGCAGCGGGCGCGGCAGGAACGCCTGCAGGCGCGCCATCTCGCTGGGATTGAGTGCGGTCAGCGCATTGCCGCGGCCGGCCGCACAGTTGTTGGCGGCACCGGTGCGACGGCAGACGTCATTCCACAGCGTCTGCAGGTTGGCGCGCTCGTCCAGGGTCAGCGGCAGCGAGCGGCCGAGGTTGCTGCTCTTGCTGTGGGTCAGCGAGGTCTGCCAGGTGCCGAAGCTGTAACGGCCCTGGTGGGTCAACGACAGCTGGTCGCGCTCGTAGCGCTGGTAGGCGGTGTAGCCCACGCGCGGTTGCACCACGCGGCGGGTGACGGTGCCGCTGCCGTTCGGGTTGGGGATGACCGCGTTGCCGACGCGCCAGAGGCTGGCCAAGCTGTCCAGCGTGCCGGTCTGTCCTTCGCTGTTGTCGTACTTCTGCCGCGACACGTCGTAGTCCAGCCACAGTTCGTGATCGTCGTTGACGCGGAAATCCAGGCGTACGCCAGTGTTCCAGTTGGTGTTGGCCACCGACTTGCCACCGCCGCCGAAGCCGATGCTGCGCTCCCACAGGCTGCCGTCGGGCAGGGTCAGTGCATCCCACTCCGGATTGGAGGCCTTGGCGTCGTAGTAGCTGCCGCGCACCGCCAGGCTGAGGCGGTCCTTCAGCAGCGGGCCGCTGAGGTACAGGTCGGTGGTGCGTGCATCACCGAACTGGTCATCCTGCTGCACGGTGAAGCCCTGGGTCACGGCGCCGTGCCAGCTGTCCTGGTTGCGTCGGGTGATGATGTTGATGACGCCACCCATCGCGTCCGAGCCATACAGCGTGGACATCGGGCCGCGCACCACTTCGATGCGTTCGATCGCGTCCAGCGGCGGCAGGTAGGCGAACTGGCCGCCACCGAAGTTGTTCGGATACAGCTGGCCGACATTGCTCTGGCGGCGGCCGTCGATCAGCACCAGGGTGTACTCGGACGGCAGGCCGCGCATGGAGATGGTGGCGCGGCCGTTCTTGTCGCTGGCCTCCAGGCCGACATCGATGCCTTCGACGTCGCGCAGCGCGTCGACCAGGTTGGTGTAGGGGCGCTTGCTGAGTTCTTCGCGACTGACCACGCTGATGCTGGCCGGTGCATCGACCACCTTCTGCTCGAAGCCGGAGGCGGTGACCACCACCTTGTCCAGCGTCTGCGGCGCGCCGGAAGCGTCACCGTGGGCGAAGGCAGGGGCGGCCATGGCCGCCAGCACGGCGCTGGTCAGCAGGGTACGGGGCAGGGACGAACGGACACGATGGCGCTGGGCCATGGCAGTAACCTCGAAGGATGCAGGGTGGTGCAATGCCAGGCGCGAGTGGCGCGGCATGCACGGGGAGGCCCGGTCAGGGGCGGCAGGGATGAAGCAGGCAGCGGCGCGCTGACGCGACCGCGCAGGCGGTCACGCGGGGCCGTGAATCAGGCGAGCGGCGGCGCCTGGCCGCGTTGCTGGCGGCGCCCGGGCGCGTCGGCCCAGGGCGTGTCCGGAGCGGCCAGCGGCCAGTCCGGGCGCACACCGGGCATGGCCGGCGTGGCGGGTACGAGTTCACGTTCGGTACGAAGCCACTGGCTGGCCAGCAGCAGCGGCGGGTGTGCCTTCTCGGCTGATTTCACCGGCGCGGCAGCACAGCGACGCAGCTTGGCCGGGGCTTCTTCCTGCAGCGGGGCTTCGCCGCCACGCTCTTCCAGCGGCGGCTGCACTGCCTGCGCGGCGTTGCCGGCGTGGGCCTGTGGGAGCAGCGGCAGAGTACCCATCAGCAGTACCAGCATCGCCACCCACGCCAGCAGGCTGGCCAGCGCAGGACGCTGGCCGCGCATGGCGGTGCCCATCTTGCGATGGATGAGTGGGCGAGGGCGAAGCGGGCGCAGCAAGCAGGGGTCCCCAGGGGTCTGCCGGCAGCGGCCGGCATCAACGGGGCGTGATTGTAATGAGAGCCGTTAGCTGTTGCAAATGAGAATGATTGCCAAAATGTCGCGGGCTGGCCAGATGGGGCTCAGACTTCGCTCCAGCGCCGCAGCAGGTTGTGGTACACGCCGGTCAGCTGCAGCACCGCCTCGGCGTCGCCGCCGGTCTGCCGCAGGCGCTCGATCGAGCCGTCCATTTCCCATAGCAGGCGGCGCTGCACATCGTCGCGGATCATGCTCTGCACCCAGAAGAACGAAGCCACGCGCGTACCTCGGGTGACCGGCCGCACCTGGTGCAGGCTGCTGGACGGATACACGATCAGGTCGCCCGCCGGCAGCTTCACTTCATGCTCGCCGTAGGTGTCGCTGATGATCAGTTCGCCGCCCTCATACTCGTCCGGCGCCGAGAGGAACAGGGTGCAGGAGATGTCCGAACGCAGCTGTTCGCCGTTGGCCAGGTTCATCACCGCGCCGTCGACGTGGAAACCATAGGTGCCGCCGCCGCTGTAGCGGTTGAAGCGCGGTGGCAGGTACTTCAGTGGCAGCGCGGCGCTGAAGAACAGCGGGTGCCGGGCCAGTGCGACGAGGATGATCTCGCCCAGTTCGCGGCGCAGCGGTGAGGCCTCGGGCAGCTGCTGGTTGTGCTTGGCCTGTGCGCCCAGATGGCCGACGGTCTCGCGACCATCGGTCCAGTCGGCGGCATCCAGCCGGCGGCGGAAGTCGGCCACTTGGTCGGCGCTGAGAATGTCGGGGATGTGCAGCAGCATGCGGGACTCCTCAGAGGGACGGCGGTGCGACCAGGGCGCGCACCTGTGGATGCGGCGATGCGGCCAGTTCCGGCACGAGGTGCGCCATGAACGCCGGGCTGCCGTGGGCCAGTGCAAGCCGCAGCCAGTGCACGGCCTGCTCGATCTGGCCGGCCTGCAGCAGGATCGAGGCGTAGTTGGCCTGGCCGCGGAAATCACCGGCCTCGGCCGCGCGCTGGTACCAGTCCAGCGCCGCCTGCGGATCGCGCTCGATCTCCAGTCCGTCTTCGAGGTGGCGGGCCAGCAGGTTCATCGATTTGGCGTGGCCCAGGTGCGCGGCGCGCGTGTACAGCGCCAGCGCCTGCGCGCGGTCCAGCGGCACGCCGCGGCCGGTGGCCAGCAGGTTGGCCAGATTGTACAGGCCCCAGTCCAGCCCGGTGTCGGCCGCGCGGCGGTACCACACTGCGGCCAGCGCCGGGTCGGGGGCGGTGCCCTGGCCCAGTTCGTGGCAGCGGCCAAGCATGTTCATCGCCATCGGCGCGCCGTTGTTGGCGGCGGTTTCGTACCAGAGCAGTGCCGCCGAGGCGTCCTGTGCGGTGCCTTTGCCTTCCATGTGCATCTGCGCGAGCAGCAGTTGTGCCTCGACCTGCCCGGCCTGCGCAGCGTCGCGCACGCGTGCGAACGCGGCTGCCGGGTCGTGCTGCAGCAGTTCGGCCAGGGCGTCGCTGTCGATGGGGGTAAGGGTCGCCATGGGGTGAGTATCGCCGGAAACAAAAACGGCGGCAGGAGAGCCTGCCGCCGTGGTGGAGCGAAGTTACATCAGAACTTCACGTTCAGTGCCAGGGTGGCCGAGCGACCCGGGGCGATGCTCGCGTAGTGCGAGGCATAGGCCTTGGTGAAGTAGGTCTTGTCGGTCAGGTTCTGCACGTTGAGCTGCACGCTGATGTTGTCCTGGATCGCGTAGCTGGCCATCGCGTCGAAGCGGGTGTAGCTGGCAATCCACTTGGTGTTGGCAACGTCACCGTACTGCTTGTCCGAGTAGAACGCACCAGCGCCGACGGTCAGGCCGATCGGGAAGCGGTAGGTGGTCCACAGGTTGGCGCTGTGCTTGGCGGTGTTCGGGAACACGTTGCCGTTGTTCGGCGACGGCACGTAGACGTTGGACGGGCAGGTGCGGCCCACCGGTGCGCCACAGACAAAGCCATTGTCCTTCAGTTCCGAGTCCAGGTAGGTGTAGCCGCCGTACAGGCTCCAGGCATCGGTCAGCTGGCCATTGAAGCCCAGCTCGAAGCCGTTGATCTCCTTTTTGCCGGCGTTCTGGCTGGTGCCGTTGTCGATGGTCACACGTGCGTTGTTCATCACGGTGTGGAAGATCGCGGCGGTCAGGTTCAGGCGGTTGTCGAGCAGGTCCCACTTGGTGCCGAGTTCGAGGTTCCTGGTGTCCTGCGGCTTGAGGTCGGCCACCAGCCCGGTCAGGCCGTCGGAGCCATCGCCACCGTCCATGCCCGGCGGGGTCGAGGAGGTGCCCCAGGACAGGTAGATGCTGCCGTTGGCCACCGGCTTGAACACTACGCCGGCCTGGTAGTTCACGAAGTCGTTGTCGTTGCGCAGGCGGGTCGGCGCCGCGTTGAGCACCGGCGTGGTCAGCGTGGTGCTGTAGTCGTCATAACGCAGGCCAACGTTGAAGCTCCACTGTGCATTGAGCTCGATGGTGTCGAACAGATAGGCGGACTTGGTCTTGGTGCGCTGTTCAACGTCCAGCGCCTTGTTGCTGCGGTAGACGATCTGACCGGCCGCCCACGGATCGTTCGGGTTCGGATTGTTGAAGTCGGTGCAGTTGTAATTGGTGGCAGCGCCGGACACCGTGCATCGCGAACTGTTGGCAGCGAGGGGTTCCAGCGGATTGGCGGTGCCCGGCGTCATCTGATAGCTGCCGCGGGTCATCTTCTCGTCGCTGTATTCCACGCCGGCGCTGTAGCTGTGCTTGAGCGCGCCGGTCTGGAAGGCGCCGGTCAGGCCCAGCTGATCGGCGAAGCTCTTGACGTCGACGGCGCGGCTGTTGGTACGGCGCCACAAGGTGCCGTAATTGTTCGGGTTGCCCTTGCTGTCGTCCGGCTGCGTCCACAGGTAGTCGTTGCTGGTGTTGCCCAGGCGCGCGATGTTGCGCAGCTTGTGGCCGCCGAAATCGTAGCTGGCGTCCAGGGTGCTGATATCGGCGCGGGTACGCTGGAAATCACGGTCGACCAGGCCGTAGTAGTTGTTGCGGTCCGGCACCATCGGGCGGCCGTCGCCGTTCTTGGCCACGTTCGGGCCGCTGGTGAACGGGTTGTTGTACGGGAAACCACCCGCGTCCGGCAGGTCATCGCTCTGCATGTGGTAGTGGCTGGCGATCAGCTGCGCCGGGCCGTTCAGGCCGAACGCGATCGACGGCGCGATGCCCCAACGGCTGACGTTGGCGGCGTCGCGGCCGGCGATGTCCGATTCGTGCTTCATCAGGTTCAGGCGGGCGGCGATGCCATCGCCCAGCACGTAGTTGGCGTCCACGGTGCCGCGTGCGTAGCTGTCGGTACCGATGCCCATGCTGGCGCTGGTCTCGTTCTTCAGCTTCGGCGTCTTGCTCACCAGGTTCAGGCTGCCACCACCGGAGTCACGGCCGCCGTAGGCCGAGCTCGGGCCCTTGACCACTTCCACCTGCTCCAGGTCGAAGATCTCGCGGGTCTGCGAGCCGACGTCGCGCAGGCCGTCGACGAACACGTTGCTCTGCGAATCGAAGCCACGGATGAAGGGGCGGTCACCGGTCGGGTTGCCGCCTTCGCCGGCACCGAAGGTGATACCCGGGACCATGCGCAGCGCATCCTGCAGATTGGTCGCACCGGTTTCGGCGATCAGCTTTTCCGACACGATCGACACCGACTTCGGGGTGTCCAGCAGCTCGGCGGTGAACTTCGGCGAGGACGGATTGAACCAGCTGCCGCGCACCTGCACCTTGTCCAGGTCGGTGGCGTTGCGGGAGCTGGCATCGGCGCTGTCGGCGGCCTGTGCGGCCAGCGGTGCGAAGCCGGCGGCCAGGGTGGCGGTAGCGAGCAGGGAAACGCGCGGGGCGTGCTTGCGGGACGTGATGTGGGTCATGGTCTGGGTGGCGGTGGCTTGGATCAGAAAAGGGCGCGGGCCGAAGCGCAGGCAGCGCGACGGCATGTAGAAGGCGGTATCTGTAGAGCCGAGCCGACGCTCGGCTGGCAGGAAACGTAAACAGGCGCACGGCAACAGCCGCAGGGCGCCTCAGCTGGCGTGCGGTGCGGGCGGTGCGTGGCCGGGGTTCAACCGCAGTGCGGGATCGTGCAGCTGCCAGCGCAGGGCGTTGGAGCGCCACAGCGGAACATGCGCGACCAGGGCGGCGCGCGGGGGAGCCAGTCCGGTACAGGGCGTGGTGCCCTCGCCATCCAGCGGCGGCTCCGGTGCTGGCGCGGCATGGTGCGGGCACTCGTCCGCCGGCGGGGCCGGCATCGGCATGACCTGCTGCAGATCATCAGCGTGTGCCTGCCAGCCGTGGGCAGCCGGGTTGTTGCCGCGCCCTTCGTGCAATGCCGACCAGCCCAGCAGCAGCGTCAGCAGCACGACCACAAGCAGCGGCCACCCTTGACGGGCAAGCTGGCACAGCGTGGCGGTGGGCGCGGGCGAAGCCATGGCGCGGGGGCAGAGTCGTTACGAAGATGTTACGTAGAATAACATCAACGATAATGATTCGCATGTGCGGGGCGTGGCGGCCTCCCGAGGCGCCACGGGGCGCCCTGGAAGGGGCCTCATGGCCTTCCGGTAGATCCACCCCATGGGTTGATGCTCTCTGGCGGGGCGCCCCGTGGATGATCTCTCCGGGCGGAGCGCCGCCTCAATCCCGGTCGTCGCGGGTCCAGACAGCGTCGTGCTCGCGCTTCACCGGAAACTTGGGCACAGGGCTGTAGGCCGGCGCGCACAGAGCGCGCCCGTCACGCACGTCGAAGCGCGCGCCGTGCAGCACGCACTCCACGCTGCCTTCGGTCGTGTTGAACTCGCCGGAGGACAGTTCGAACTCTTCATGCGTGCACTGGTCTTCCAGTGCGTACAGCTCGCCGTCGAGGTTGAACACCACGATCGGCGTGCCGGTCACCTCGTCGAACACACTCTTCATTTCGCCCGGCAACAGCTCGTTGCCGGCACAGACGAAGGTCCAGGTATCGCTCACGCGACGGCTCCGGCCAGCGGCTTTTCCAGGATCTCGAAGCGCAGGTCGTCGCGCTTGGGGATACCGAAACGCTCGTCGCCATACGGGAACGGCTTCTTGATGCCGGTGCGGCTGTAGCCGCGACGCTCGTAGAAGGCGATCAGTTCGTCGCGCACGTCGATCACCGTCATCTGCATCACCGGCACGTTCCATTCGCGTGCAGCGTGCGCTTCGGCAGCGTCCATCAGCTGCTTGCCAACGCCGCCACCCTGCAGGGCCGGGTCGACCGAGAACATGCCGAAGTAGCCCTTGCCGTCGACATCGGCGACATGGGCGCAGGCCACCAGCTGATCCCCGCGCTCGGCCAGCAGAATGGTGGAGCGCGGGCGGTCCAGGTCGGCCTGGATGCCTTCGGCGTCGATGCGGGCGCCGTCCAGCAGGTCGGCTTCGGTGGTCCAGCCGACGCGGCTGGCATCGCCGCGGTAGGCCGAGGTGACGAGGGCAATGAGGGCGGGGATGTCGGCCGACGTGGCGGCGCGGAAGGTCAGGGTGCTCATGGGGACATTCTAGGTGGAGCGGGGAAGGGCGCGGGAGGCTGCTGGTTGACCTGACTTTGCCGAGTGTGGTCAATACGTGGACTTGACGCCATCTTCATTATTCGTTCATATCTGTGACCAGCACCCGCCCACCGTGAAGCAACGCGTGGCTGTCTGCCGGCGTGGGTGCCGCCTGGTCGAAGGTCAACCGCCGTTCGGCGCGGGTGGGGCACACAGGGACGTCGATCCAGGGAGGATCTGCATGCAGTCTGGCCTCATTTCTCATCCGCGCGCCGCAACGGCTGCCAAGGGTCTGTTTCTCGGTTTCATTGCCCTGTGTGTGCTGGCACCGGTCAGCGTTTCCGCCCAGATCGTTCCCACCTGGCGCCAGGAGTACGACAAGCGACTGAAGTACGGGGACCTTGTCGAACCGCTGAAGGGCGAGATCTTCGGCGAGCAGGTCAACCTCTATGACGGTTCGATCAGCTTCAAGGCCACGGATGTTTCGATTCCGGGCAATGGTGGGCTCGCGGTTTCGCTCAGCCGCAGCTACGGGGATGTCGGCGGCAGTGCAAATGACAAGGAATATGGAAACTGGGATCTCGACATTCCTTCGCTTTCAGGTACTTACGGAGACCAGCCGGAAACTGCGATCGCCGGGCATTGGACGCCAAGCGCCCGTTGCTCGACAGTTTCCGCACCTCCGTCGCTTGATGTCTGGAACTACAAGCATACCCAGACCATCAATTTTTCTCCCCACACCTATTGGGATGGGGTGAGGCTTTCATTGCCGGGCGGAGGCGGTGAAACCGTCCTGGCTGGCAGCGGGGACGCGCGCCAGCCAACGCCCCAGGTCGGCACGCCAACGCCCTGGAACACAAAAGGGGGATGGTTCTTCTCCTGCCTCAGTGCGCTCAAGAGCGGCCAGCCGGGCGAAGGATTCCTGGGCCACGCGCCAGATGGAACCAAGTACTACTTCGACTGGATGGTGGCGCGCGAGAACGAGTCTGCCGTTCTCCAGCCCTACGACACCATCACCCATGCCACGCTGAAACGGAAAAAGGTCTTCCTCTATCCATCCCAGGTTGTCGATCGTTTCGGTAACTGGGTCCGCTACGAATGGAGTGGCGGGCGGCTGGATCGAATCGTTGCCAACGATGGGCGCAGCATCAGCCTTGCCTATGACTCCCAGGGCCGCATTGCAACGGCAACGGCAGCGGGCCGCACCTGGACCTATGGCTACACCCCGGCCGGTGTGTTGCAGTCGGTGACGCTGCCGGATGGCACCGCCTGGCAGTACGACCTGCCTCCGGTCAACGTGACGAAGAAGTACCCCGAATATACCGGGCAGGACCCCTCAGCCTACATGGACTACCCTGGGCTGTGCGCGAAGACGAACAAGATCGTGCAGACCGAGGTGACAGCCTCCATCACGCATCCATCAGGTGCGGTGGGAACCTTTGTATTCCGACCTTTCCGGCACGGGCGCAAGAATGTTCCGTTCAACTGCCAGACCTCCGGCGACGAACAGTTGCTGGCCGACGGATGGAATCTCACGCCCCTCTATCGGGACGCGATGTCTTTGGTAGCAAAGCGGATAAGCGGCCCGGGGATGCCCACCGCGCAGTGGAGCTATCAGTACACCAATCTGGGGTGGCAGTACGACAGGAGAGTCGACCAGGCTGGGTGGCCGATGATCCCGGTGGGGCAGGCAGAACCCAAGATTACAATTGAAACTCTGCCGGACGGGGTCATTCGGACCTACGAATTCGGGAAGGAAGTCGGCTACAACGACGGTCGATTGTTGTCCACGACCACCAGCTCGGGTGGCGCGGTGGTTCGCACCGAGCGCAGCAACTACTACCCGGACGCGCAGCTTGCCAGCGCACCGTTCCCGGGCGAGGCGGGCCGGAATCTCAAGTACGGGGCCAGGGAACTGGGAGAGCATTTGAATCGCCCAGTGCAGAGCACAGTCGTGAATCAGGATGGCGTGCAGTTCACCCGCACCGTGCAGGCCTTTGATGCATTTGCGCGCGAAGTCACCGTTGTCGAAGCGAATTCCGCCGGCCAGAGTCGCACCAGCAGCACCAGCTACTACGACAATCCCGCGCTGTGGGTGAACGGCCAGGCGGCGCGCAGTGTGCTCAATGGCATCGAGCAGTCCCGCACCGAATTCGATACGGCCAAAGCACTACCGTTACGCGCCTATGCATTCGGCCGTCTGGCGCAGCAGGTGACCTACGCAGCCGACGGCACGGTTGCCTCGGTGGCCGATGGCCGCGGCAATACCAGCCATCTGTCGGGATGGAAGCGTGGTGTTCCGCAGCAGCTGCGCATGCCGGCCACGCCCGAAGCGCCCAATGGCGCGGTGCGCACGGTTGTCGTCGACGACAACGGTTGGATCACCTCGCTGACCGACGAAACCGGCGCAACCACCAGCTTCAGCTACGACAGCATGGGCAGGCTGCGCAGCCAGCAGTTCCCTGGCGGCGACAGCGTGAACTGGAATGGCGTAACCATGGACCTGCAGCGGCTGGGTGGCGCGCAGCTGGGGGTGCCCGCCGGTGCGTGGAAGCACTCCCGCACGCAGGGCGGGCGGCGCACGGATACCTACCTGGATGCGATGTTCCGCCCGGTGCTGGTGACCGAAAACGCCAACAACGTCCTGGACAGCGCCGTGGTGACCCGTTACGACACCAGCGGCAAGACCGTGTTTGCCTCGTATCCCACGCGGCAGTTCTCCGATATCAATGCCACCCTGACCGGCACCACGACGCAGTACGACGCGTTGGGCCGCCCCACCGTGGTCAGTCAATCGTCCGAGCTTGGGGCACTGGTTACCCGCACCGAGTACGTGGGCAACCTGTCGGTGAAGGTGACCAACCCCCGCGGGCAGGCTACGACGACCCGTCATCTTGCCTACGACCAGCCCAGCTATGAGATGCCGCTGACGCTGCAGCACCCGGAAGGCGTAGTGACCGAGATCCAGCGAGACACGTTGGGCAAGCCGCTGGCGATCACCCGCCGCAGTGCAGACGGCAGCCAGTCGCTGACCCGCCGCTACGTCTATGACGGCTACCAGCAGCTGTGCAAGACCATCGAACCGGAAACCGGCGCGACCGTGCAGGACTACGACGCGGCAGGCAACGTGCTGTGGTCGGCGGCCGGCACGGGTTTGACCAGCACCACCGACTGCAACCGCAGTGAAGCCCTGGCCAGTGGACGTGCGGTGAAGCGCAGTTACGATGCTGCCAACCGCTTGTCGACCCTGATCTTCCCGGATGGGCGCGGAAATCAGAACTGGTCCTACGCGCCTGATGGTCTGCCTGCCGAGATCAGCACGCAGAACGATCCGGCCCGGCCGATGGTCGTCAACCGCTACCAGTACAACCGCCGCCGCCTGCTCAGCGGCGAAACCCTGCAGCATCCGGATCTGGGAAGCCTGAGCCTGGCCTATGGCTACGATGCCAACGGCACACTGGCCAGCAATACCTACCCGGGGGGGCGTGTCGTCAGCTATGCGCCGGATGCACTGGGTCGGGCGACGACGGTCGGCGGCTATGCAAAGGAGGCCAGTTACTTTGCCAATGGCGCGTTGGCCCGCTTTGTCTATGGCAACGGGATCGTGCACACGTTGACCCAGAATGCCCGCGGACTGCCTGACCGCAGCCGCGATGCCACTGCAGCGGCCGCAGTGCTGGATGACAGCTACGACTACGATGCCGGCGGCAATGTGATGGCCATTTCCGATGGCCTGCCCGGGGCGCCCGGTAACCGGGACATGACCTATGACGGCCTGGACCGGTTGCGGACGGTCACTGCACCGGGCTTCGGCAACGCCTTGTATGAGTATGACGCGCTGGACAACCTGCGCCGTGCGAAGGTCGGCAGCCGCGATCGTACGCACTATTTCGATCCGACCAATCGGTTGGTCAACGTGATCGAAACCGGAACCGGGGCAACCGTGACCGGTCTTGGCTATGACGTGCAGGGCAATCTTTCGGTGCGCAATGGCCAGGCTTTCGCGTTTGACTACGGCAACCGGCTGCGTGCGGCGGGTACAGCAGAGAGCTACGAGTATGACGCCCACGGGCGCCGGGTGAAGGCTGCTGCCAGTGGCAAGGGGGCAATCTACTCGTTCTACGACAACGGCGGTGTGCTGCGATTCCAGCGCAACGAACGTACCGGCAAGCAGACCGACTATCTCTACCTGTCAGGCAGTTTGGTTTCACAGGTGCATGGCGAAGCCGCACCCAGCGTTCCCGCGCTGAGTGCGCCGGGCTACATCACCCAGGGCAGCGTGAACCTGACCTGGAGCCAGGCCGGTGGTGCCAACCGCTATGAGCTGCAGCGGGCCCTTGCGGGCACCTGGAGCACGGTCTTTGATGGCGCGGCGCAATCGTTCACCAGCACCGGCCTGGTCACGGGAACCTATCAGTTCCGCGTGCGCGGCTGCCGGGCGGTGTGCGGCGGATGGAGCAATGTCGCATCAGTGGCCGTGGCATTGGCGCCATCCACTGTGCCGACCTTGAACCTGCCTGCCACGGCCTTCAACGGCAGCTACAACGTGGCTTGGTCTGCGGCTTCCGGTGCCGAGCGCTATGAGCTGGAGGAAAGCGCCAATGGTGGCGCATGGGCCCAGGTGCACAACGCCATCAGTCAGTCCAAGGCCTTCAGTGGCAAGGCAGCGGGAAGCTACAACTACCGGGTTCGCGCATGTAACCCGGTGGGGTGCACGGGATACAGCGCCACGGCTGCGGTGACGGTGGTGTATCCGCCTGCCACTGCGCCAGGTCTTTCTGCGCCGGCACGCGCTGCGCCGGGCAGTATCGGCATTGGCTGGAACGGGGTGGCTGGTGCCACGCGCTACACCCTGCAGGAAAGCAGCAATGGTGGCGGATGGGTCACGCTGTTCGACGGCAACGCGGGTTCCTATGCCACCGCTGCGCGCGGGGTCGGCAGCTATGGCTATCGGGTTGCCGCCTGCAATGGCGCAGGCTGCGGACCGTGGTCGGCCACGTCGACGGTAGCGGTGATCGGGCCGCCGACGATCGAGCCGGTGATCAGCGCACCGGGCCTGGTGAACGTGCCGCAGTACAGCCTGAGCTGGTCGGTGCCGGCCAACAGCGAGAGCTTCGTGCTGGAGGAGAGTGCCAACGGTGGTGGCTGGACGGTGGTGCATAACGGCGGCGGGAACAGCTTTGGTGCCAGCCGTGGCAATGGCAGCTACGCCTATCGCGTGAGGGCATGCAATTTCGCGGGGTGCAGCCCCTACTCGGGCATCGCCAGTGTCTCCGTGGTGCTTCCTCCCGCGGCCACTCAGATCTACGTGGCCGAGTGGCTCAGCACGCGCAAGGCGCCCTATCAGGTGCAATGCAGCGTCGGCTGGCGCGCGGTTCCGGGGGCAACGGAGTATCAGCTTGAGCCTTCCGGAGCTGGACGGCGCCTGTACACCGGCCCCAATACCTACGTGCAGTCGAGCGGCGGGACCTACTGCGCCAGTCTCTACATTGTCAGGGCCTGCAACGCCGGTGGCTGTTCGGCATGGTCCGCAGACTTCCCCGTCACCCGCGGCGTATTGAGCTGGGACTAAGCCATGAATGGACTCTCTTTGCTGTTGATTCGGGCGGTGCTCGCGGTGGTAGCGCTGGCGGCCTGTGTGGCTCCGGCGGCCGCACAGGAAGTGGTCGAGTACATCCACACTGATGCACTCGGTTCACCGGTGGCGATCACCGATGCCAGCGGAAACGTCATCGAGCGTACGGTGTATGAGCCGTATGGGGCGGTGGTGAATCGGCCGTTGAAGGATGGGCCGGGATATACGGGGCATGTGACGGACTCGGGCACGGGTCTGAGCTACATGCAGCAGCGATATATGGACCCTCAGTTGGGCCGGTTCCTGTCAGCAGACCCCGTGACGGCGTATCAGCAGCCCGTTTCAAACTTCAATAGCTATGTCTATGCGCTGAACAATCCTTACAAGTTCACCGACCCAGATGGAAGGGATGTCACTTGCAATCAAAGCTCTTGCACGATCGAAAGTCGTTCACTCGGCGAAGCGATCGTGGACTATGGGACCGTTGGTATCATTTACGCTCGGCGACTACTCGAAAATGCAATTGCAGAGTCCCAGAAAAACGAGTCCCAAGGCCCAACCCCAGAGCCAGGAACCGCTAACAGTGATGAAGGTTGCATTTATTGTGTAAGTGGCGAGAACACGAGCTCAGGCAAAGACTACATTGGCTCGACGGACGACCTCGATAGTCGTGCTCGCGATAGATCAGATGGTCGCGACCGAAGGGGGGCTGAGAAGGTCGACTCTTACAAGAAGGGAGATCGCACCGACAGGCAGAATAAGGAACAGAAAGTGATGAATGATCGTGGCGGCAAAGATGGCTTGGATAATAAACGTAATGAAGTGGCGCCAAAAAGATGGCAGGAGCGCGGAATTGATCCCCCAACGGCAAAGTGAGGTTTCGCAATGAACGAGCGCCCGATTCCTAAAGCAGCTTTGGAAGACGAGAACTCTGTTGAGATGCTACGAGTGTGGATTGCGAAAAGAAGACTCCACTGTTCAATGAAGGTTGGTATGTATCGGGAGACAACCAATATCTCCGAAGAGAAAGCGTGGGGTGTCATCCTTGCGGATGCTGCCCGAAACATTGCTGACGCGCTTCATTCAGGATATGGAGTTGACGCGAAAACCGCCCTGCATCTTATACGAGAGAATTTTCATGCTGAATTGGATGATCCGACATCTAGTGCAAAGGGTGGATTCGTGAATAGCAATGATGCCTGATGCCTGATGCGAAAGTGAAAATTTCCAAGCCGATCCTGAAGGGTGTCACCGCCTATTACGCGAAAGCTATTATTTTTGTGATCGCAAGCTATGGGTTGCTGCGTTTCGTGTACGGGCATACAGGTATTTCATTCATTGAATGGGCGCTCATACTTCTGGCGGCATTCACGGTGGGTTACATACCTCTTTTCGTTGGCTTGCTACGCGGGAAGAGTTCGTAGGAGCTTTGTGCAGACGCGATATGTCCGCAGAATGGGGCCTCTTCTTTAGCGCGGCTATCTGGCAGGCTGCTGAAGCGCCAGCTGCAACGGGAGACGGCGTCATCGGAATTTTTTCGCCGCAAGACCTACGTGCAGTCGAGTGGCGGCAATAAAAAACGCCGCAGTTCCCTGCGGCGTTCTCGTACTTCCCTGATTCTGGCGAATCCTCAGCCCAGCAGCTTCCGCACCTTGGTTAGTGCGGTCATGAACCGCTCGATCTCGGCATGCGTGTTATAGAACGCCAGCGAGGCGCGGCAGGTAGCCGCGACGCCGAAGTACTGCAGCAGCGGGTGTGCGCAGTGCTGGCCCGAGCGCACGGCCACGCCTTCCAGATCCAGAAGGGTGGCCAGATCGTGCGCATGCGCGCCATCGATCAGGAACGAGACCACCGCAGCCTTCTCCGGCGCTTCGCCGATGATGCGCAGGCCGTCGACGCGGCGCAGCTCTTCGGTGAAGTGCGCCAGCAGTTCGGCTTCGCGGGCTTCCACGTTCTCCTGCCCAAGCTGCTGCAGGTAGTCGGCAGCCACACCCAGGCCGATGAAACCGGCGATGTTCGGGGTGCCGGCTTCGAACTTGTGCGGGGCATCGTTGAACACGGTGCCGTCGAAGCTGACTTCCTTGATCATTTCGCCGCCACCGAGGAACGGCGGCATCGCGTCCAGGTGCTCGCGGCGCGCCCACAGTGCGCCGGTGCCGGTCGGGCCGCACATCTTGTGGCCGGTGATGGCGTAGAAATCGCAGCCGATCGCGGCGACATCGACCTTGCGGTGCGGCACGGCCTGCGAGCCATCGACCACGGTGATGATGCCGCGCTTGCGCGCTTCGCGGCAGATCTCGCGCACCGGATTGACCGTGCCCAGCACGTTGGAGACGTGGGTGACGGCCAGCAGCTTGACCTCCGGGGTCATCGCCGCGCGCAGCGCATCCAGATCGAGTGCGCCGTCAGGCGTGATCTCGGCCACGCGGATGGTGGCGCCGGTACGCTGCGCGACCAGCTGCCACGGCACGATGTTGGCGTGGTGCTCCATGCGCGTGATCAGGATCACGTCACCGGTCTTCAGCCGCGGCAGCGCCCACGAATAGGCCACCAGGTTGATGGCGAAGGTGGTGCCACTGCACAGCACCAGGTCGCTGGGCCGCACGTTGAGGAAGCGCGCCAGCGTGTTGCGTGCGCCTTCGTAGGCGTCGGTGGCTTCGCTGCCCAGTGCATGCACCGCGCGGCTGACGTTGGCGTTGTAGCGGCGGTAGAACTCGTCCACTGCGCCGATCACCTGCACCGGCTTCTGGCCGGTATTGGCATTGTCGAAATAGACCAGCGGCTTGCCGTGCACTTCACGCATCAGCAGCGGGAAGTCGAGGCGGACGCGGTCCCAGTCGGGGGCGCCGGTGCGTTCTTCGATCGGGCGCGGCGTGGACAGGTTCATGCCACACCTGCCTCGGCCAGCGCCTTGTCCAGGCGGCGTGCCAGCTGCGCACGCAGTGCGTCCGGCAGGATCTTCAACGGCTCGTGGCAGAACGCGGCGCTCAGCAGTGCCTGCGCCTGTGCCTGCGGCAGGCCGCGCGAGCGCAGGTAGAACAGCGCATTGGCGTCGAGCTGGCCGACGGTCGCGCCATGCGCGGCCTTCACTTCATCGGCGTCGATCACCAGCGTCGGCTGGGTGTCGATCTCGGCATCGGCCGACAGCAGCAGGTTCTTGTTGGACAGGTTCGCGTCGGTGCCATCGGCGCCTTCGCGGATCTGGATGCCACCATGGAACACCACGCGGCTGCGGTTGGCGGCGACGCCGCGCCACAGCAGTTCGCAGCTGGTATCGCGTGCGATGTGGTCGATGCCCAGGCGGGTTTCGACGTGGCGGCGGCCATTGCCAAGCATCACGCCGTTGGCGGTCAGCTGGGCATTGTCGCCTTCCAGGCGCACGTTCAGTTCATGGCGGCTGAGCGCGGCGCCCAGTTCGAGGTCCACGCGGTGGTACTGCGCGTCGCGGGCCAGCACCGCGTCGGTGCGCAGGAAGCTGGTCTGGCGCGCGCTGCCGGCCTGCACGCGGGCGTGCTTGAGCACGGCATCGCGGGCGACATGGGCATGCAGCACGGTGTTGTCCAGGTGGGCGGAGTCGCCCACGCTGAAGCGATGCTCGACCACGCCCAGGCTGGCGCCGGCACGCAGTTCGATCAGGTGGCGGTGATGCCAGGCCAGGTCGGTGTCACCGGCGACGCTGGCGAACACCAGCTGCAGCGGCGTTTCGACCTGCACGCCTTCATCCACGCGCAGCACCACGCCTTCATCGGCCAGCGCGGCATTCAGGCGGGCGAAGATCTCCTCGCTGCGCTCGTAGCGGCGGCCAAGGAAACGCACGGCGTCTTCGCCGGCGGCCAGTGCGGCCGACAGCGGCTGCAGCTGCACGCCGGCCGGCAAGGCCTGCACGTCGCTCAGCGCGGCATCCAGACGGCCGTTGACGAACACCAGGCGCGGCGCCGGGATGTCGTCCAGCAGGGCGGCGTCCAGCGCCGGGCCCTGCAGCGGTGCCGCAGTGAACGCACGGCGTTCCAGCTGGCGCAGCGAGGTGTACTTCCAGGCTTCGTTGCGGGCGGCCGGCAGGCCGTCACGCAGGGCCGCATCCAGCACTTCGCGGCGCGCATCGCTGCCGCAGAAGGCCTGGGCCATCGAATCAAGCAGGGCGCTCATCAGACCGCCGCCTCGGGCACGACCCGGTCCTTCAGGAAATCATAGCCGTGCGCTTCCAGTTCCAGCGCCAGCTCCGGGCCACCACTCTTGACGATGCGGCCATCGGCCAGCACGTGCACCACGTCCGGCTTGATGTAGTCCAGCAGGCGCTGGTAGTGGGTGATGACCAGGAACGAGCGGTCGGCGGCGCGCAGTGCGTTGACGCCATCGGCCACGCTCTTCAGTGCATCGATGTCCAGGCCCGAATCGGTTTCGTCCAGGATCGCCAGCTTCGGTTCCAGCACGGCCAACTGGAAGATCTCGTTGCGCTTCTTCTCGCCACCGGAGAAGCCTTCGTTGACGCCACGGTGCAGCAGTTCGTCCTTCAGGTGCAGCACGGCCAGCTTCTGGCGCACCAGCTTGAGGAACTGCATGGAATCGAGTTCTTCCTCGCCGCGTGCCTTGCGCTGGGCGTTCAATGCCGCGCGCAGGAAGTAGGTGTTGTTCACGCCCGGGATCTCCACCGGGTACTGGAACGCCAGGAACAGGCCGGCAGCGGCGCGCGCTTCCGGTTCCTGCTCCAGCAGGTCGACGCCGTCGAACTGCACGCTGCCTTCGGTCACTTCGTAGCCGTCGCGGCCGGCCAGGACATTGCCCAGGGTGGACTTGCCGGCGCCGTTCGGGCCCATGATGGCGTGCACCTGGCCCGGCTGGACGTCCAGCGACAGGCCCTTGAGGATTTCCTTGTCGCCGATGCGGGCGTGGAGGTTTTCGATCTTCAGCATGGTGGGGGTTTCCGTGGGGCGGGCCGCGGCCCGCCGGTAAAGAGAATGCGTTTGCGAGGGGCAGGGGCGGGCGGTCAGCCCACCGAACCTTCCAGCGAGACTTCCAGCAGCTTCTTGGCTTCCACCGCGAACTCCATCGGCAGTTCGCGGAACACCTGCTTGCAGAAGCCGTCGACGATCATCGACACCGCGTCTTCCTGGCTGATGCCACGGGCGCGGCAATAGAACAGCTGGTCGTCGGAGATCTTGGAGGTGGTGGCCTCGTGCTCGACGGTGGCGCCCGGGTTCTTCACCTCGATGTAAGGGAAGGTGTGGGCGCCGCACTGCTTGCCGATCAGCAGCGAATCGCACTGGGTGTAGTTGCGCGCGCCATCGGCGTTGCGGTCCACCCGCACCAGGCCGCGGTAGGTGTTCTGGCCGCGGCCGGCGCTGATGCCCTTGCTGACGATCTTGCTCTTGGTGCGCTTGCCAACGTGGATCATCTTGGTGCCGGTGTCGGCCTGCTGGCGGTGATGGGTCAGCGCCACGGAGTGGAACTCACCCACCGAGTCGTCGCCCAGCAGCACGCAGGACGGGTACTTCCAGGTGATCGCCGAGCCGGTTTCGACCTGGGTCCAGGTGACCTTGCTGCGCGCGCCACGGCATTCGGCACGCTTGGTGACGAAGTTGTAGATGCCGCCGACGCCGTTCTCGTCGCCCGGGTACCAGTTCTGCACGGTGGAATACTTGATCTCCGCATCTTCCAGCGCGACCAGCTCGACCACGGCGGCGTGCAGCTGGTTCTCGTCGCGCATCGGCGCGGTGCAGCCTTCCAGGTAGGACACGTAGGCCTTGTCCTCGCACACGATCAGGGTGCGCTCGAACTGGCCGGTGTGGCCGGCGTTGATGCGGAAGTAGGTGCTCAGTTCCATCGGGCAGCGCACGCCCTTGGGGATGAACACGAAGCTGCCATCGGAGAACACCGCCGAGTTGAGCGCGGCGAAGTAGTTGTCGCCGACCGGCACCACGGTGCCCAGGTACTGGCGCACCAGCTCCGGGTGTTCCTTGATGGCCTCGGACATCGAGCAGAAGATGATGCCCTTCTCGGCCAGTTCCTTGCGGAAGGTGGTACCGACCGACACCGAGTCGAACACCGCGTCCACCGCCACGCCGGCCAGCTTGGCGCGCTCGTGCAGCGGCACGCCCAGCTTGTCGTAGGTGTCCAGAAGCTCCTTGGGCACGTCATCCAGCGAGGCGTACTTCGGGCCCTTCGGCGCGGAGTAGTAGCTGAGCGCCTGCAGGTCGATCGGGGCGATCTCCAGCTTGGCCCAGTCCGGCATCGGCATGGTCAGGAAGTGGCGGTAGGCGTCCAGGCGCCACTGCGTCATCCACTCCGGCTCTTCCTTCTTGGCCGACAGGGCACGGATGGTGTCCTCGTCCAGGCCCGGCGGCAGGGAGTCCGACTCGATCTCGGTGATGAAGCCGGCCGAATACTTGCGGCCGAGCTGCTCGTGGATCTCGCGGTTGGGGGTGTCGTCGTGGGCGACGTTTTCGATGGTTTCGGTGGCCATGGGGGGCTGCCTACGGATCAGGAGACGACGTCGACAGCGATGGTGCGGCGCTGTTCGTCATCGGCAAGGGGGAGAGGGGGCAGGATCTGGGCGAGGGTGACATCGCGCAGGGCCTCGGAGACCACGTCGTTGATCAGCCGCCAGCTGCTGCGCGCGCCGCACTTGGGCGCCATGCCGCACTGGTGGTGGTCGTGGCTGCATTCGGTCAGGGCCAGCGGCCCTTCCATCGCTTCGACCACTTCGAACAGCGAGATCTCGATGGCCGGGCGGGTCAGGCGGTAGCCGCCACGCACGCCGCGCAGGCCTTCAACCAGGCCGGCCTGGGCCAGCGGCTTGAGTACCTTGCTGACGGTGGGCGGCTCCAGACCGGTGAATTCGGCCAGCTCGGTGGCACTGAGCACCTCGCCCGGACGGGCGGCGAGCACGGTCAGTACGACGGTGGCGTAATCGGTGAGTTTGGTGACGCGCAACATGGGGATGCGAGTGGTTCTTAAAGCGGACTGAAATTGTACGCTTTTCTTCGCCGCCATCCAACCCGGGCATTCAGCCGGCGCTGGCGCCGGGACGGGAGAACACACCGGGGCCGTTGCCAGGGCGCAATGCTGCGCCAACGGGGTGATTTTCGCAATCACCCGGAATGGGCGAGAATCAACGTTCCTTTCGCTGCAGACTTCCCTTGCCGATGCCCAAGAAGATCCAAGCCCGCAAGTCCGCCATCCACGGCAACGGTGTGTTTTCCGTGGCCCCGATCAAGCAGGGCGAGCGCGTGATCCAGTACAAGGGCCTGCTGCGCAGCCACGGCGACGTTGATGCCGATGACAGCGGCGACGTTGAAAGTGGCCATACCTTCCTGTTCACCCTCAATGACGACTGGGTGATCGATGCCAACTACAAGGGCAACGACGCGCGCTGGATCAACCACAGCTGCGACCCGAACTGCGAGGCAGTGATCGAGGAAGACGAGGACGGCGACAGCCGTGGCGACAAGGTGTTCATCGAGGCGCTGCGCGATATCAAGGCCGGTGAGGAACTGACCTACAACTACGGCATCACCCTGGCCGAGCGTCATACCGCCAAGCTGAAGAAGATCTGGGAGTGCCGCTGCGGCTCGCCCAAGTGCACCGGCACCATGCTGCAGCCCAAGCGCTGACCGGTACCGGGGACTGCCGGCCACTGGCCGGCACTACCCGGAGGCTCTCCACCTGCCGTGCACGGCAGGGTCACCGCCGTGCAAGGGCCGTTCTTCCATTCTGTCGGCTCCCCCAACCGGAGTGCACCCATGGCAGAGCGATTGAAGGGCAAGCAGATTGCCATCCTGGCCACCCACGGCTTCGAACAGTCCGAATTGACCGAACCCAAGCGGCTGCTGGAAGCCGAGGGCGCGCGCGTCAGCGTGGTGTCGCCCGCAAAGGAGGCGACGATCAAGGGCTGGAAGGAGAAGAACTGGGGCGACGCCGTCGCGGTGGACATTCCGCTGGATGAAGCGGATCCGGCACGCTTCGATGCCTTGGTCCTGCCCGGAGGCGTCATCAATCCGGACACGCTGCGTACCGACGAGGTTGTACTCGGCTTCATCCGGGCAGTGGATGAAGCCGGCAAGCCTGTGGCGGCCATCTGCCACGGCCCGTGGTTGCTGATCAACAGCGGCCTTGCCGAGGGGCGCGACGTGACGTCCTGGCCGTCCCTGCAGCAGGATCTGGTCAACGCAGGTGCGAAATGGCGCGATACCGCGGTTGTGATCGATGGAAACCTGATCACCAGCCGCAAGCCGGACGACATTCCCGCCTTCAGTGAGGCGGTGGTCAAGGCACTTGCCGCCTGATGCGCTACGGGTAGTGCCGGCCAGCGGCCGGCACTACCTCACTTACCCAGCACGCCTGCCGGCACCAGGTTGCCCAGGTTCTGGTTGAAGGTGACCACCAGCTTGCCGTTCTTCACCTGTGCCGACTGCACCTGCAGTGCGCCGAGCAGGCCGGCCACGGCCGGGTCCAGCTTGTAGATCGGTTCGCGCTGGGCGTAGTCGCTCAGCCAGGCATTGAGCAGGCCGCGGGTGCGCGAATCGAGGCGACCGCCCTGGTTGGCCGGGGTGAAGTCATCCACGCTCGGCTGCTGCAGGTGGAAGCCCTGGGTCTGCGCGTCGTAGCGCAGGCCGCTGCTGAGCTTCACCGTTCCCAGCTTGGACGGGTTGCCACCGGCGGTGGCCAGTGCGACGTCCATGCCCAGGTTCAACCGTTCGCCGGCCGGAAGGCTCAGCTGCGGATGGCTCATGGTCAGGGCGATCAGGCCCCCCAGGGCGTCCTGGGTGCGCGGGAAGCTGCCATCGAGGTACTGCTGCACGTCGCTGGCACCGACCGACAGTTCGCGGCCGGAAATGGAAGGGGCGGCCTGGGCGCCGATCGCAGCAGCGATCAGCACGGTGGAGGCCGCGAGGCGGGTCATCAGGGAACGCAGGCGCATGGCGGTGACCGGTGAATGCGGAATGGATGGACCAAAGAGTAGCCTTGCCGGCTGAATCGCGCGTGCATGCCGCTGCAACGGTTCAGTCCAGCGATGGCCGCAGTTGCGCCGACTGGATCTGCCAGGCGCGGCCATCGCTGCTGGGCTGCACGCGGTACCAGCCGCCGAAGCGGAAAGTGCCCTCAGCGGTCACCGCGCGGATCTGCACCGGAACCTCCAGCAGCTGCGGTGGCTGGTGACCGTCGCGCGCGACCGGCAGTTCGCTGGTCAGGCGCAGGCTGCGCACGTCCGTGAGCTGGCGCAATGCGGCATCGTCGGCGCGTCGTGCATCGCTGGGCGGGAAGGTCCATGCGGCGTCGATGGCCTTGCGGTCGCGATTGAGCAGGGCCATGACATAGGCATTGAGCATTCCCGCCGGCAGCTCGGCCTCGGCCGCGACGGCGGCAAACAGGGGATCGACATCGATGGCCTGCACGGCCGCTGCATCGCCTTCTGCGGCGGCCTGTGGCTTCGCGCGGGCAGCCGCCTCGGTCGTGGCCGGCGGAGCGGCATCCGCAGGATGAGGTTGCGATGGCGGCCGGGAACAGGCCAGCAGCACCAGCGGTGCGATCAGTATCAGGAACCTGCGCATGTCTGCCTCCTCCCCGAGGCGAACGGAAGGAGGCAGTGTATCGGCTGTGCCGCGATCAGCGGGAGGAGGGCAGCTGTTCCAGTGCATCCAGCGCCGGCAGCACCTGCGCGGCGATGGCGGCCAGGGCATGGCCTTCGGTTTCGGCGTGGCGCTGCACGATGTCGCGCAGCAGCTGGGTGGCGATCACCAGGGTCGCGCGCTCGTCGCCGCTGATGCCTGCGGTGCGCGGCGCCGCTTCCAGCAGGCGCATCAGGTCGCGGCTGGCGCGATGTTCCAGTTCGATGGTGCAGCGCCCGGTGCACTGCAACCCGTCCTTTTCGATGGGGGTCACCGAGATCCGGTAGCGGGTGGAGGGGCTGGCCATGAGGGGACGCTCGCCGTAGCTGTGGAGGATGTGCCCACCTTAGGCAAGGCCGTGCCCGGCGGCGATGGCCGGGGCTGCACGCAGTGTTCCACCCGGTACGTTCCGGGGCCGCAACGCACCACGCCCAGCCAATGGCGACGGGCCTGTACGCGCATTCCCGGGGATGCGGCAACGCTGTGTTGCGGGCTGTGGTTGGTACAAAAAAAACGGGACGGCCAGAGCCGTCCCGTCGGAATCCGCGTTGGGGCGCGCGCTTACAGCGCGGCGTCCTTCAGCTTCTTCAGCGGACGCACCTTCAGCTTGGTGGTGGCCGGCTTGGCAGCGAACCACTGCTCTTCCTTGGTGAACGGGTTGATGCCCTTGCGCTTCGGCTTGGCCGGCACATTGACGGTGGTGATCTTCAGCAGGCCCGGCAGGGTGAACGAGCCAGCGCCCTTCTTGTGCACCGAGGAGGCGACGGCGCTTTCCAGCGAGGCCAGCACAGCGCGGACGTCCTTGGCGATGACGCCGGAGGCTTCAGCGATGTGTGCAACCAGGCCGGACTTGGTCAGCACTTCCTTGATCGGCTTCGGAGCGGCCGGCTTGGCGGCTGCCTTCGTCGCGACTTTCTTCACTGCCTTCTTCGGGGCAGCCTTCTTAGCGGTCTTTGCCATGGTTTCCTGTTCCGTGAACGGTTGGTTGTTTGGTCGGCGCCGAACCCCGTCGGCAAGCGCAATGTAGGGCAACTCTCGGGCGCCGCCAATAGCCCGAAGCGCGGAAAGTGCATGTTTTTTCATATCCAGGCCGATTCAGTACATGGCCGGCAGTGGGGGATGGGGGTGTGGCAGCGCACGCGATGGCCGGCGCCCGCCCATCGTCGGAATGCGCGAAACCACTGAAAACAAGAGGGAAATGCGTTTCCGGTTGGCGAGGAAGTGTCCACGCGCCGGGTTCGGAAGACGACCTCCAGCGTGCGGCGGAGCGACGCAGGGCTAACGCCTCCCGTGCGAGGGTGACCGTTCATCACCGTCACGCAGGAGCTGCACATGGGAATCTCGCGACACGCCACCGCGCACTGGGAAGGCGATCTGAAGTCGGGCAAGGGGCAGTTGAGCACGCCGCAGAGTGGCCTGCTGGACAAGACCCGCTACGGCTTCAACAGCCGTTTCGGCGACGAAAAGGGCACCAATCCGGAAGAGCTGATCGCTGCCGCGCACGCCGGTTGTTTCACCATGGCGCTGTCGGCCAAGCTCGGCGAAGCCGGTTTTACCCCGACCTCGCTGGATACCGAAGCCAAGGTTGATCTGTCGCTGGAAGGCGGCCCGCAGCTGTCGCAGATCCGGCTGAAGGTGAAGGCGGTGGTGCCGGGCATCGACGCGACGCAGTTCCGTGCGATTGCCGATGACGCCAAGCAGAACTGCCCGGTGTCCAAGGCACTGAGCGCCGTGCCGATCAGCCTGGAAGCCGAGCTGGGCTGAGCCGGCGCATCTGTAGAGCCGAGCCCATGCTCGGCTTCTGCAGCTCCCGTGATCTGGCCGAAGAGCAGCCGAGCATGGGCTCGGCTCTACAGTGTCCCTTTACCAATCGAGGGTGCCGGTGATGACGGTCTGCACCTGGCCGCCCGACCAGACCTCGCCGTCCTCGTCGACCAGCAGCGTCAGGCGCGCATCGTGGCCGACTTCGCGGCCCTGGCTGACTTCGAATGGGGCACGGCCACGGGGCAGCGCATCGCGCAGGTCCAGCCACGCGGCCAGCACGGCGTTGGCCGCGCCGGAGGCGGCGTCCTCGAAGCGGCGTCCATTACCGACGAAGGCACGTACCGCCAGGTCGAAGCCCTCGCTGCCATCGCTGAAGGCATAGGCGAACACGCCCATGCTGTCGGTGGTCTCGGCCAGTGCGGCCACCGCATCCCAGTCCGGCTGCAGCGCGCGCAATGCGGCCTCATCGGCCACCTGCACCACCCACCAGCTCCGCCCGCCCTGCATGCGTGCCGGCGGCAGCGTGCCCAGCGGCCAGCCCTTCAGTGCGGCCTGCAGGCGAGGATCGGTGGCCTCGGTCGTTTCGGCCAGCTGCGCGCGCGGGGTGCGGATGGCGATGCGCTGCTGCGCGCCTTCACCGTTGACGCGCAGCGGCAGGGCGCCGGCAATGCCGTCCTGTACCAGCACGCCATCGATCGGTGTGGCCAGGCCTGCCTGCAGCACCGCATGCGCCGTGCCGACGCTGGGGTGGCCGGCGAACGGCACTTCCTTCTGCGGGCTGAACATGCGCAGCCGGTAGCTGGCACCGGGTGCCTGCGGTGGAAACACGAAGGTGGTTTCGGGCAGCCGCGTCCAGCGGGCGATGGCCTGCATGCTGGCATCGTCCAGGCCCTCGGCATCGAGTACCACGGCCAGCGGGTTACCGGCGCCGGCGCGCGGGGAGAACACATCCAGCTGCAGGAAACGGCGGGTGGTCATAGGGGGCAAACTCCGTAGAACGAGAGGGGTACGGTAGCGCCGGGCCATGCCCGGCGTCCGTGTGCGGCGTTCGCCGGGCGTGGCCCGACGCTACCAATGGATGCTGCCGTCGATCACGCACTGCACCTGGCCGCCGATCCACACCGTGCCCTGCGCGTCGACCTGCACCTGCACGCGGCCATCGCGGCCCACTTCGCGGCCCTGGCTGGCCACGTAGCGGCCTTCGCGGCCGGGCAGGGCATCGCGCTGCCGCAGCCAGGCGCCGATCAGCGCATTGGCGCTGCCGGTCACCGGGTCTTCGGGTACGGCGGCCGCGTCAGCGGGGCAGAAGGCGCGCACCACGCGGGCGTGGTCGTCGCCGGGCTCGTCGGCAAACACGGCCAGGCCAGTAGCGTCGGTGGCCAGGCTCCAGTCGCGCAGGGCCGCCATGTCTGGCGCCAGTCCGCGCACGGCGGCGGCGTCGCGCAGCGGCAGCAGCCACCAGCGTGCACCGTTGTCCCACAGTTCGGGCACGTGCCCGTTGGCCGCCAGCGCCAGCAGCGTCTCCGGCGCGGCGTCCACCCTCGTGTCCAGTTGCCGTGCCGGTGGGCTGGCCAGCTGGATCTGCAGTGCCTCGGCCGGACCGCTCACCCGTACCGGCAGCAACCCCGCCGCGCATTGCTGCAGCAGGGCGCCGTCGCGCGGTTGCGCCAAGCCACAGCTCACCGCGGCCCAGGCGGCGCCGACGCTGGGGTGGCCAGCAAATGCCAGCTCGCGGGTCGGGGTGAAGATGCGGATGTGGTAGTCGGCACCCGGCGCGCTGGGGCGCAGGAAGAACACCGTCTCGGACAGATTCAGCCAGGCGGCCAGGGCCTGCATCTGGCGGCTGGAGAGCCCGTCGGCGTCCAGGATGACGCCCAGTGGGTTGCCGGTGCCGGGGCGGGGGGCGAAGACATCGAGCTGCAGGTAACGGAGGACGGCCATCTACGGGGATATTGCGCTTAGAATCAAAGGTTCCGCCCCCGAGGGCGGCTTCCCCACATTCTACATAGCCAATCCATGTCAGCTTCCCCCCTTGTCGATCGTTGGATCGTACTGAAGTTCGGCGGCACCTCGGTGTCGCGTCGTCATCGCTGGGACACGATCGGGAAGCTGGCGAAAAAACGTGCGGAAGAGACCGGCTCGCGCGTGCTGGTAGTGGTGTCGGCGCTGTCCGGGGTCACCAACGAACTGACCGCGATCGCCGATGGCGCGCCGGACAGCCGTGATCGCGTGGCCGCGCTGGTCGAGCGCCACGAGGGCTTCCTGGTTGAACTGGGCTTGGGCCGCGAAGTACTGGCCGAGCGCCTGGCGGCGCTGCAGGGCCTGCTCGACGACGCGCGTGCGGCCACCCGTCCACTGGACTGGCAGGCCGACGTGCTGGGCCAGGGCGAGCTGTTGTCCTCCACCCTGGGCGCGGCCTACCTGCACGCCTCAGGCCTGGACATGGGCTGGATGGATGCCCGGCAGTGGCTGGATGCGATGCCGCCGCAGCCGAACCAGAGCGACTGGTCGCAGCGCCTGTCGGTGAACTGCCAGTGGCGTGCCGATGCGGACTGGATGCAGCGCTTCCGCGTGCAGCCGACCCGCCTGCTGATCACCCAGGGCTTCATCTCGCGGCATGCCGATGGCGGCACCGCCATCCTCGGCCGTGGTGGCTCGGATACCTCGGCGGCGTACTTCGGTGCGCTGCTCGGCGCCAGCCGCGTGGAGATCTGGACCGACGTGCCGGGCATGTTCAGCGCCAACCCGAAGGACGTGCCGGACGCGCGCCTGCTGACCCGCCTGGACTATTACGAAGCACAGGAAATCGCCACCACCGGCGCCAAGGTGCTGCACCCGCGCTCGATCAAGCCGTGCCGCGATGCCGGCGTGCCGATGGCCATCCTCGACACCGAGCGCCCGGAACTGCCGGGCACCAGCATCGACGGCAGCGCCGCGCCGGTGCCGGGGGTGAAGGCGATCAGCCGCCGCAACGGCATCGTGCTGGTGTCGATGGAAGGCATTGGCATGTGGCAGCAGGTCGGCTTCCTGGCTGATGTGTTCAACCTGTTCAAGAAGCACGGGCTTTCGGTGGACCTGATCGGTTCGGCCGAAACCAACGTCACGGTGTCGCTGGACCCGTCCGAGAACCTGGTCAACACCGATGTGCTGGCCGCGCTGTCGGCCGACCTGTCGCAGATCTGCAAGGTGAAGGTGATCGTGCCGTGCGCGGCCATCACCCTGGTTGGCCGTGGCATGCGCTCGCTGCTGCACAAGCTGTCGGACGTGTGGGCCACCTTCGGCCGCGAGCGCGTGCACATGATCTCGCAGTCATCCAACGACCTGAACCTGACCTTCGTCATCGACGAAGCCGATGCCGATGGCCTGCTGCCCGTGCTGCACGCCGAGCTGATCGACAGCGGTGCGATGCCGGTGGAAGAGACCGAGGTGTTCGGCCCGCGCTGGCGCGAAATCGCCGGCACTGTGCGCCCGCGTGGCACGCCGTGGTGGCGGGGTCAGCGTGCGCACCTGCTGCAGCTGGCCGATGCCGGTACGCCGCGCTACGTCTACCACCTGCCGACCGTGCGCGCCCGCGCCCGCGCGCTGGCCGCGATCAAGCCGATCGACCAGCGTTACTACGCGATCAAGGCCAACAGCCACCCGGCCATCCTGCAGCTGCTGGAAGCCGAAGGTTTCGGCCTGGAATGCGTGTCGCACGGCGAGCTGAAGCATGTGTTCCAGCACCTGCCGGAACTGTCGCCCAAGCGCGTGCTGTTCACCCCCAGCTTCTGCCCGCGCAGCGAGTACGAGGCGGCGTTCGCGCTCGGTGTGACCGTGACCGTCGACAACGTCGAAGCACTGCAGCGCTGGCCGGACCTGTTCCGCAACCGCGAGCTGTGGCTGCGTGTCGACCTGGGCCGTGGCGAAGGCCACCATGCCAAGGTCCGTACCGGCGGCAAGGACTCCAAGTTCGGCCTGCCGATCGCCCGCGTCGACGAATTCGTGCGCGCGGCCACCGACCTGGGCAGCCGCGTGGTCGGCCTGCACGCGCACCTTGGCAGCGGCGTGGAGACTGCCCAGCACTGGCGCCTGATGTGCGATGAGCTGGCCGGTTTCGCCCGCCGCATCGGCAGCGTGCAGACCATTGACATCGGTGGCGGACTGCCGATTCCGTATTCCGCCGAGGACGAGCCGTTCGACCTGGATGCCTGGGCCGCTGGCCTGGCCGAGGTCAAGGCGCTGCATCCGGCGTTCCGCCTGGCGATCGAGCCGGGCCGCTACCTGGTGGCCGAGTCCGGTGTGCTGCTGACCCACGTCACCCAGGTGGTGGAAAAGGAGGGCGTGCGTCGCGTCGGCCTGGATGCCGGCATGAATGCACTGATGCGCCCCGCCCTGTACGACGCATGGCACGACATCGAGAACCTCAGCCGTCAGGGTGGTTATGCCGAGGCGGCGTTCGATGTGGTCGGCCCGATCTGCGAATCCAGCGATGTGTTCGGCAAGCGCCGCAAGCTGCCGGTGTCGACCGCGCCGGATGACGTGATGCTGATCGCCGATGCCGGCGCCTACGGCTATTCGATGGCCAACACCTACAACCAGCGGATGCTGCCGCGCGAAGACGTGATCGAATGATCGCAGCGCGCGCCCTGCACCCGCCCACCGACACGTCCCGCGCCCTTGCGCGGGTCCGTGCCTGACCGGATACACCATGACTGCTTTCGACAAACACCAGGTTTCCCGCTTCCGCTTCGTCCGCTGCGAATTCGCTGCGGAGACCGGCGTGGCCAAGCTGGTCTACGCCTTCGATGACGGCCCGGAGATGGTGGAAACCATCACCGTGCCAGGCGCCCCGTTCGTGCTGGACGAGGCGCGTGCCGCCGCCGTGCAGCGTGCGCTGCAGCTGCTGCACCTGATTGCCGGTGTCAGCTACTACAAGGCCGGCGTGCCGGAGACGGTCAGCATCGACAGCTATGCCATCGATGCCGATACCGCGGCGCTGGTGGAGACGGTCTACCTCAATGGCCTGGGCGAGTTCGCCTACCGCAACGGCCTGAACCTGCGCGGGCGTTTCCGCCTGCCGGTGCAGGGCGAAGCGGTGCAGGCACCGGTGCTGGGCCTGCAGCCGCACGCACTGGTGGCGATCGGCGGCGGCAAGGATTCGCTGGTCAGCATCGAAGCGCTGCGCCGTGCCGGCGTGGACGAAACGGTGACCTGGATCGGTGGTTCGCAACTGATCCGTGCCTGCGCCGAGCGCACCGGCCTGCCGATCCTGAACCTGGGCCGCGCGCTGGCGCCGGAACTGTTCGAGCTCAACCGCCAGGGCGCGTGGAACGGGCATATCCCGGTCACTGCGGTGAACTCGGCGATCATGGTGCTGTCCGCGCTGTTGCAGGGCGTGGACCAGGTGGTGTTCTCCAACGAGCGTTCGGCCAGCTACGGCAGCCAGATTCCGGGCACCGGCGAAGTGAATCACCAGTGGTCCAAGGGCTGGGCGTTCGAGCAGGCGTTCGGCAGCCATGTGCAGGCGCACGTCGCGGCGGACCTGCAGTACTACTCGCTGCTGCGCCCGATGTCGGAGCTGGCGGTGGCCCGCCAGTTCGCCAAGACCGACTTCTACGACGCGCATTTCTCCAGCTGCAACCGCAATTTCCACATCCTCGGCGAGCGCCCGGTGAACCGCTGGTGCGGCGTCTGCCCGAAGTGCCACTTCGTGTTCCTGGCGCTGGCCCCGTTCATGCCGAAGACGCGCCTGGTGCGCATCTTCGGCCGCAATCTGCTGGACGATGCCGAACAGGCCGGTGGCTTCGACGCGCTGCTGGAATTCCAGGACCACAAGCCGTTCGAGTGCGTGGGCGAGGGCCGCGAATCGCGTGCAGCGATGGCGACCCTGGCGCAGCGCCCGGAGTGGAAGGAAGATGTGCTGGTGAAGCGCTTCTGCAACGAGATCCAGCCGCAGCTGGATGCCGCCGAACTGGAACTGGCGCCGCTGCTGCAGCTGCAGGGCGAGCACCGCGTTCCGGCTGCGCTGTGGGAACGGGTCCGTGAAGATTTCGAAGCTTGAGGGAAAGCACGTTGCGCTGTGGGGCTGGGGCCGTGAGGGCCGCGCCGCGTTTGCGGTGCTGCGTGAGCGCCTGCCAACGCTTGGCCTGAGCCTGTTCTGCCCGGCCGCTGAAGCCGAAGCCGCGCGTGCGGAAACGCAGGGCGCGCTGGACGTGCGTGGCGAACCCTCGGCCGATGCGCTGGCCGCGTTCGATGTGGTGATCAAGTCGCCCGGCATCAGCCCTTACCAGCCGATCGCGCTGGCGGCGGCAGAGCAGGGCACCACCTTCATCGGCGGCACCGCGCTGTGGTTTGCCGAACACGCGGCCGACGACGGCATCGTGCACGACACCGTGTGCGTGACCGGTACCAAGGGCAAGAGCACCACCACCGCCTTGGTCGCGCACCTGCTGCGTGCCGCCGGTCATCGTACCGGCCTGGTCGGCAACATCGGCCTGCCGCTGCTGGAAGTGCTGGATCCGCAGCCGGCACCCGAGTATTGGGCGGTGGAACTGTCCAGTTACCAGACCGGTGAAGTGGCGCGCAGTGGCGCTCATCCGCAGGTGGCGGTGGTACTGAACCTGTTCCCCGAACACCTGGACTGGCACGGCAGCGAACAACGTTACATCGAAGACAAGCTGCGGCTGGTGACTGAAGCTGCGCCGCGCATCGCCGTGCTCAATGCCGCCGATCCGCATCTGGCCGCGCTGTCGTTGCCCGACAGTGAGGTGGTCTGGTTCAACCAGCCGCAGGGGTGGCACATGCGCGCTGACATCGTGCATCGCGGCGAGCAGCCCGTATTCGATACCCGCAACACGCCGCTGCCGGGCCGCCACAACCGCGGCAACCTGTGCGCGGTGCTGGCTGCACTGGAAGCGCTGGGCCTGGACGCGGTGGCGCTGGCACCGGCGGTGCAGGATTTCCGCCCGCTGCCGAATCGCCTGCAGCGCATTGGCGTGGCCGATGGCCTGACCTACGTCAACGATTCGATCAGCACCACGCCGCATGCCAGCCTGGCCGCGCTGGAGTGCTTCGCCGGGCAGCGCATCGCGCTGCTGGTGGGCGGGCACGACCGTGGCCTGGACTGGACCGACTTCATGCAGCACATGGCGCACGATGTGCCGCCGGTGGAGATCGTGACCATGGGCAGCAACGGCCCGCGCATCCACGCGATGCTGCAGCCGCTGGCCGACGCCGGCCGCTTCGGCCTGCACGCTGCGGGCGATCTTGCCGAGGCGATGGCGTTGGCGCGCACGGCGCTGGGCGCGCAGGGCGGGGTGGTGCTGCTGTCGCCGGGCGCGCCCAGTTTTGGTGCCTACCGCGATTACGTGGCGCGTGGTCGCCATTTCGCCGAACTGGCCGGATTCGACCCGGACAGCATCAGCGCGATTCCGGGGTTGGGCATCGCCTGAGGGTAGTGCCGGCCGCTGGCCGGCAACCCAGCGGGGAATTCATCCACACATGGCGTGGATCTACTGGTCTTCGTCGATGAACGCGTAATCGCCATCGATCAGCTGCTGCAGGTACGCATCGAAGCTCGGTGCGATCACCGCGTAGCTGTCCGGATCGTGCAGGTAGCGCACCACCTGGCCGACGGTGCCGCCCGGTGCCGGAGCGAAATCCAGATACAGCATCGAGGTGCCACCGTTGTTCATGCAGTGCGAGAAACACAGCCGGCGGCTCATCGGCAGATCCGCATCGATGCCCTCGCCGAGAATCTCCGGCTCGTCATCCAGCCACTCTTCGTAGATGGAACGGATGCTGTCGTCCCACCGCTGCTGGTCCTCGAAGATCTGCGCGACCGATTGCAGGTAGTACGGATAGCCGCCGTCCTCGACATCCGAGCCGAGCATCAGCACGCAGACCTTGCCCGCGGGGTACTCCCGGTAGTGGGTGCCATCCACGCGCGACAGCAGCTCCACCAGGCTGCCCGGCACCTGCGGCCACTGCACACGCAGGCGCTGCAGGTCTTCGGCGCTGGCGCCCTGGACATGTGCCCACTGCGGGGCATCCTCGGCAGGCAAACGCGGGATCAGGCCAGACAGAAAGCGATCAACAAGATTCATGCGAAAAAAGGGGACGGAGGGGATTAAGTCGTATCCAACCACACCTGCGTCACGCCGCCAATGCAGAATGCGACGCGGGAGGGGCTATTACGGCTTAATCCCCTCCGTCCCCTTTTTCTTGCGGAGCAGGCGCATGAATCGTTGGCGATGCGGTGTGGCGGTGATCCTGGGGCTGGCGGCGATGCCGGCGTGGGCGGCGATGAAGACGCAGCCGGTGGAATGGAAACACCAGGGCACGACCTTCAGTGGCGTGCTGGTCTATGACGACGGCGAGCATGACAAGCGCCCTGGCCTGGTGATGGTGCCGAACTGGAAGGGCGTGAACGAATCGGCCATCGAGAAGGCCAAGCAGCTGGCCGGTGACGACTACGTGGTGCTGGTGGCCGATGTCTACGGCAAGGGTGTGCGGCCGAAGACCGATGCCGAGGCCGGGCCGGTGGCGACCAAGCTGCGCAACGACCGGCCGTTGCTGCGTGCCCGCGCGCTGGAGGCGGTGAACGTGCTCAAGGCGCAGGCCGGCAAGGTGCCGCTGGATGCCAGCCGGATCGGCGCGGTGGGCTTCTGTTTTGGCGGCACCACGGTGCTGGAGCTGGCCCGGGCCGGTGCGCCGCTGGCCGGTGTGGTGAGCCTGCACGGTGGATTGGGCTCGCCGTTGCCGGCGCAGGCCGGTGGCAGCCATCCGTCGGTGCTGGTGCTCAATGGCGCCGACGACAAGAGCGTGACCGCCGAGGACATCGCCGGTTTCCAGAAGGAAATGAACGCGGCCAAGGTCGATTGGGAGTTCACCAACTACAGTGGTGCGGTGCACTGCTTTGCCGAGCGCGATGCCAACAGTCCGCCGGGCTGCCAGTACAACGAACGGGCGGCCAAGCGCGCATGGAAGGCGCTGGATGAGTTCTTCGAGGAGCGGTTCCGGTAAACAAAGGCGTGCCGACCAAGGTTGGCACCCACCGATGTTCCAGTGCCGACCAAGGTTGGCACCCACCGATGTTCCAGTGCCGACCAAGGTTGGCACCCACCCATGTTCCAGTGCCGACCAATGGTCGGCATCCACCCACAGCCGCGGTAGGTGCCGACCGTTGGTCGGCACACCTCAATCGATCAATGCGAGCGCTGCACCGCGTAGCGGGCCAGGCCGCGCAGGGCGGCGACCGCGTCGTTGTCGCCCAGGCCATCGAGCGCGCGCTCGGCGGCTTCGGCGTATTCCTCCGCACGCGCGCGGCTGTACTCCAGGCCGCCGGTGGCGCGGATCGCGGCCAGCACTTCCGGCATCGCCGAGGCATCGCCGTCCTGCACGATGGTGCGCAGGCGCTCACGGGTGGCGTCGTCGGAATGGGCCATCGCGTGGATCAGCGGCAGCGTCGCCTTGCCTTCGGCCAGATCATCGCCCAGGTTCTTGCCCAGCTCGTCGGCGTTGGCCGAGTAGTCCAGCACGTCGTCGGCGATCTGGAACGCGTAGCCCAGGTGCATGCCGTAGTCGAACAGGGCCTGTTGCTTGGCTTCGTCCACGCCACTGGCCAGCGCGCCCAGGCGGGTGCCGGCGGCGAACAGCACCGCGGTCTTGCGCTCGATCACGCGGAGGTACGCGGCTTCGTCGGTATCGGGGTTGTGCACGTGCAGCAGCTGCAACACCTCACCCTCAGCGATGCGGTTGGTGGCATCGGCCAGGATCTGCATCACCGACATGCGCTCCAGTTCGACCATCAGCTGGAAGCTGCGCGAGTACAGGAAGTCGCCGACCAGCACGCTCGGTGCATTGCCCCACAGCGCGTTGGCGGTGCTGCGGCCACGGCGCAGGCTGGATTCGTCCACCACGTCGTCATGCAGCAGGGTGGAGGTGTGGATGAACTCGATGATTGCCGCCAGCTGGTGGTGATCCGGGCCGGCCTGGCCGACCGCATGGCCGGCCAGCATGACCAGCATCGGGCGCAGGCGCTTGCCGCCGGCGGAAATGATGTGATCGGCGATCTGGTTGATCAGCACGACGTCCGAGGACAGCCGGCGCCGGATCAGGGCGTCGACGGCGGCCATGTCGGCCGCAGCAAGCGACTGGATCTGGGGCAGGCCCAGGGCGGGACGGGTGTCTTCGGTGATGGTCATGCGATCAGGCTTTCAGGCTCGCCGTTGATTATAGGCGTTGCCCGTGAACTCCGGGCGCAAACCGGACTGGCACGCCGCTGCGGCGTGGTCACGCCAGCGGCCAGCGTGAATACGTATGCAGGCTGCGCCATGCCCCGGAGGCCACCGCTAAGCTTGCCGGAACAGGATTTCGGCCCGCTTCCGGTGGGCCCTGCATGCCCGGAGGGGGGCTGTCGATGTCGCACTATCCATGGTGGCGCGGAGCCGTCATCTACCAGATCTACCCGCGCAGCTACCTCGATGCCAACGGCGACGGGGTGGGTGACCTGCCGGGCATCATCGAGCGGCTGGACCACATCGCCGCACTGGGCGTGGACGCGATCTGGATTTCGCCGTTCTTCAAGTCCCCCATGGCCGACTTCGGCTACGACATCGCCGACTACCGCGACGTCGACCCGCTGTTCGGCAGCCTGGACGACTTCGACCGGCTGCTGGCCAAGGCCCACGGCCTGGGCCTGAAGGTGATGATCGACCAGGTGCTGAGCCATACCTCGATCGAGCACGCCTGGTTCCGCGAGAGCCGCCAGGACCGCAGCAATCCGAAGGCGGACTGGTACGTCTGGGCCGACCCGCGCGAGGACGGCACCCCGCCCAACAACTGGCTGTCGCTGTTCGGCGGCGGCGCCTGGCAGTGGGAGCCGCGCCGTGAGCAGTACTACCTGCACAACTTCCTGGTCGACCAGCCGGACCTGAACTTCCACCACCCGGACGTGCAGCAGGCCACCCTGGACAACGTGCGCTTCTGGCTGGACCGCGGCGTGGACGGCTTCCGCCTGGACGCCATCAATTTCTGCTTCCACGACGCGCAGCTGCGCGACAACCCGCCAAAGCCCGCCGACAAGCGCGTGGGCCGCGGCTTCAGCCCGGACAACCCGTACGCGTACCAGTACCACTACTACAACAACACCCAGCCGGAGAACCTGTCCTTCCTGGAGCGCCTGCGCGCGCTGCTGGACGAGTACCCGGGCGCGGTGAGCCTGGGCGAGATCTCCTCGGAGGACTCGCTGGCCACCACCGCCGAGTACACCCGGGACGGCCGCCTGCACATGGGCTACAGCTTCGAGCTGCTCGTGGACGACTACAGCGCGGCCTATATCCGCGACACGGTCTCCCGCCTGGAAGCGGCGATGACCGAAGGCTGGCCGTGCTGGGCGGTTTCGAATCACGACGTGGAGCGGGCGGTCAGCCGCTGGGGCGGCCACCCGGCCGACCCGCGCCTGGCGCGGATGCTGGTGGCGCTGCTGTGCTCGCTGCGCGGCTCGGTCTGCCTGTACCAGGGCGAGGAGCTGGGCCTGGCCGAGGCCGAGGTGCCGTTCGAGGCCCTGCAGGACCCCTACGGCATCACCTTCTGGCCGAACTTCAAGGGCCGTGATGGCTGCCGCACGCCGATGCCGTGGACCGATGCGCCGCTGGCCGGTTTCACGTCCGGCCAGCCGTGGCTGCCGATCCCGGCCGAGCACCGCGCCGCGGCCGTGGCGGTGCAGGAGCGCGACCCGGACTCGGTCCTGGCCGCGTTCCGGGGGTTCCTGGCCTGGCGGCATAGCCAGCCGGCGCTCCTGCATGGCAGCATCCGATTCATCGACAGTGCCGAGCCAGTGCTGCTGTTCGAGCGTATGCTTGCAGATGAAACCCTCCTGCTGGCCTTCAACCTGTCGGCCGAGGCGGTGAGCCATCCGCTGCCGCCGGGCAACTGGCAGCAGGTGGCGGTACCGGGCCCGGATGCGAGCACGGTGCAGGGCAATGAACTCCAGCTGCCGCCGCGCGCGGTGTATTGCGCCCGACGCAGCTGACCGTTTTCTCCGGTGGCGGTACTTGCGGGGACGGGGCCGAAGCGCCCCGTCCCTTTTTTGTGGGTGGGCCTGGCCGACCAACGGCCGGCATCCGCGCAAAGGAAAACCCGCTGCCTGCGCAGCGGGTTTCCGGTCCTGCTACCCATGGGTTGCCGGCCAGCGGCCGGCACTACCCGGTCGTGATCAGAACTTGTAGTTCACGCCCAGCATGTAGGTGCGGCCCCACTCGATGTACTCCAGCGGGCGATCCTTGCTGCCGGCGTAGGTGCGGTACGGCTCGTTGGTCAGGTTGCTGCCCTGCAGCAGCAGGGTCAGCCCACGCAGGCTGCTGCTGTCGCTGAAGGTGTAGCTGACCTGTGCATCGGTCACGTTCTCGCCCACCACGTAACGCAGCGTGCGGTTGCCGTTGAAGTTGCCGATCTCACCAATGAAGTCCGAGCGGCGGCGCTGGCTCACGCGTGCTTCAAAGCCACTGCGCTCGTAGTAGGCGGTGAAGTTGTAGACACGCTTGGACAGGCCGGGAAGGCTGATCGGGTCACTGCCCACGCTGGAGGCGCTTTCCGGATCCAGGATGGTGATGTCGCTCTTGTTGAAGGTCGCGCTGGCCTGCACGCCGAAGCCACGCAGGCTGTCGGTCAGCATCTCCAGCGGGAACGACCCGGTCAGTTCCAGCCCCTTCAACGTGCCGCCCTTGCCGTTCTGCGGCGTGGAGAAGGTGCCGGTGGTCAGCACCGGTGCGGTCATGCCCGGTGGCGGCACGTAGTTGCCCAGCAGGCCGCTGAAGTCGTAGTTGTCCACCGACTGCGTGTAGACGTAGCTTTTCAGGTCCTTGTAGAAGATCGCCGCTGCGACGTAGGCCTTCTCGCCGAAGTACTTCTCATAGGACAGATCCAGCGCGGTCGCGCGCCACGGATCCAGCAGCGGATTGCCGCCGCTGCCACCGGGGCGGCCGTTGTTGGTATCCACACCGAATTCCAGGCCGGCACGCATCTGGTCCACGCGCGGGCGCGCGACCTGCTTGGCGGCGGCGAAGCGCAGCGTCTGCTGGTGCGGGAACATGAACACCAGGTTCAAGCTCGGCAGCCAATCCTTGTAGGTCTTGCCGGCAGAGAAGGGCTGGATGTTGCTGCCCACCGGCTGCGAGCTGTCCCAGTAGCGCGAATCCGAGCTCTGGTCGGTGTGCTGCATCTGCACGCCGATATTGCCGCGCACGCCGACCACGCCGATGTCGGTGTTGATGTTCAGGCGTGCCCACGCGGTGGTGATCTTCTCCTCGACCGTCCACGACTTGGGAATCAGGTAGTCCAGGTTGTCGACCGGGTTGAAGGTCATGTAGCGACCCACCGCCGCCGGCACGTTCCACGAGGGGATGTAGCCGATGCCGGCGAAACCGAGGTTGACCGGGCGGTACTGCAGGTCCGGGGCGATGGTGGATTCACCCTGAGCACCGAGCAGGATGCTGCCTTCGGCCTGGGCCTTCTGCTTACGGCGGTCGGCATAGTTCACGCCCACGTCCACATCCGAGAACCAGCTGGACATGGCTTCAGGAACCGGCAGCGTCGCCGCCAGCTTGGCGCCCTTCAAGCGGTCTTCAACTTCCGGCACCTTGCCGTAGCCGGAACCATAGATCGTATTGGTCAGGAAGAGGCTGTCCGGATTGGAATAGTCGCGCCCCGGCGTGATCTGCGAGAAGCTGTTGTTGTTCACCACCAGGCCGATCGTATCGAACTGCGGGCGCGGCACCAGCTGCAGGTTGTTTTCCAGGTTGATCTCGCGGCGGGTCGCCTTCGAGTAGTTCAGGTCGGCGACCAGTTTCACGCCGCCGACGTTGAACTCGTTGTTCCAGCCGAACGCGTCGATCTTGTCCTTGCGCTTGTTGTACATGCCGCGGACCAGCGGGTACGCATTGCTGATCGTGCCACCGGTGAAGCTGCCATCGGCATTGCGGCCGACATTGCTGAACACCGGCAGGATCGCGTTGGGATTGTTGCTGTCCTCGCCATTGCCACTGAGGCTCAGCTCGAACTGGTTGGCGGTGTCGATCTGCTCGGCTTCGGTGTGGAAGGCGTCGAAGGTGCTGGTCCAGCTGTTGCTCGGGCGGAACTGGATCGTCGCCATCACGCCGTCGCGCTTGTTGTTGCCGGTACGGCGCAGCGCCTTGATGCCATCGGTGAAGTAGGTGCCTGGCGCGATTCCGCGACGCTCGCCCTTGTCGGTGTGCTCGGTGGTCCAGGGCTCGTAGAGGCCGACCTGGTTCTCCTGGATCGGCATGTCGCTGTGCGCGTAACCGATGGCGATGCCCAGGGTGTTGTCGAAGAACTGGTCGATGTAGCTGGCACTGAAACGATTGCCGTACGGATCGATGTTGGCGGCGCGGCCCAGGGAGCTCTTCTGGTAGCGGCCGCTGACCGCGATCACGCGCTCGCCGAAGCTGAGCGGGCGTGCGGTCTGCATGTCGATGGTGCCCGACAGGCCCTGGCCGACCAAGGCCGCGTCCGGGGTCTTGTAGACGGTCACGCCGTTGACCAGCTCGGACGGGTACTGGTCGAACTCGACACCGCGGTTGTCGCCGGTGCTGACCACTTCACGGCCATTGAGCAGGGTGGTGGCGAAGTCGGGTGACAGGCCGCGCACGCTGATCACCTGCGCACGGCCGGCAACGCGCTGGGCGGCCAGGCCGGGAAGGCGCGAGATGGATTCGGCGATGCTGACGTCGGGCAGCTTGCCGATGTCTTCGGCGGAAATCGCCTCGACCACCGAGGTGGCGTCCTGCTTGATCGCGATCGCGTTTTCGATGCCGCGGCGGATGCCGGTGACCTGCACCGTATCCAGGTTGGTGGCGGCGGTGGCGGCCGGCGTGGTGGTGCTCTGCGTGGACTGTGCAGACGCCAGCGTCGGCGCCAGGACAACGGCCAGCGCGATGCTCAGCGCGCTGCGCTTGTGGTTCAACATTTTCCCCTCCCAGGCAATGTTGCAGATCGATTCGTGAACGTCCCGGAGTGACCGTGGACGTGCGACGCGGTGGCCGCTGTCGTCGCCGCTATGGTAGGCAGCGCGTTCTTCGCGGGAATCACCCTGCATACGTATTCAATGCCGTTTGCAGGGGTGTAATCGCTTTCAGGTGCATCGTTCTGTAGAGCCGAGCCCATGCTCGGCTGCGTTCCGGTGCTGCGCACCGCCGCCCGAGCGTGGTCTCGGGCGCTACAGCGGCGCGCAGGCAGGAAGACGTTCAACGGATAGGCGTGAAGCGAATGGCCTGCCCACCGCCCGGTGCCAGTACCAGCGTCACTGCATCGGCGCTGGTCACCTCGCGGGTTTCGCGTGCGAACGCGAACGGGTTGCTGCGGAAATCAGCGCCCTCGCCATCGCGGTAGATCTCGGCGCGATAGCGCACGCCGGGTTCCAGGAAGCCCAGCGACACCGGCAGCACGCGGCCGTGTTCATCGGTGATGCTGCCGAGGAACCAGTCGCGGCTGTTGCGGTCGCGGCGCACGATCGTCACGTAGTCGCCCACCTCGCCATCGAGCACGCGGCTCTGCTCCCAGTCCACCGCCACGTCTTCGATGAAGCGGAACGCCTCGCGATGCTGCAGGTAGTGCTTGGGCAGGTCGGCGGCCATCTGGATCGGGCTGTACAGCACCACGTACAGCGCCAGCTGGCGCGCCAGCGTGCTGGGAATGGCCTGGCCGTGGCGGCCCTTCAGGCTGAGGATGCCGGGGGTGTAATCCATCGGCCCGGCCAGCATCCGGGTGAACACCAGGTTGACCTCGTGCTCCGGCGGGTTCGGCGGCTGGCCCCAGGCGTTGTACTCCATGCCGCGTGCGCCTTCGCGCGAGATCCAGTTGGGGTAGGTGCGGCGCAGGCCGGTGTCCTTGATCGGCTCATGCGGGTTCACCGACAGGTGCCGGCGCGCGGCCTCCTGCACCACCTTCAGGTGATGGCGGGCCATGAACTGCCCGTCGTGCCACTCGCGCCAGAGCGAGCCGCCAGCCGGATTTCGCCGGTCGACCTGGCCATCGTCGCAGACGTAGCCGGTCTTGAACTGGTCCACCCCCAGCCGTGCGTACAGGTCCAGCGCGGCGCCCAACTGATCCTCGTAGTGCTCGATGGCACAGCCGGTTTCGTGGTGGCCGATCAGGTGCACGCCCTTTTTCAGGCCATACGCCGACAGCGCTTCGATATCGAAATCGGGCGTGGCGCGGGTGAAATCAAAGTTGTAGCCATTACCCACCCACATGCCGTCCCAGCCCGGATTCCAGCCTTCCACCAGCACGCCGCGGAAGCCGTGCGCAGCAGCGAAGTCGATCACCTTCTTCGTCTTGGCGATGGTGGCCGCATGCTTCGGCCCGGTCGCCCAGCTCTCGTTGTCCAGGTGCATCGACCACCACACCCCGAGGTACTTGGCGGGCTTCACCCAGCTCACGTCGCCCAGCGCATTGGATTCGTTGAGGTTGAGGATCAGGTCCGATTCGATCAGGCCACCCGCGCGGTCAGCAACCTGCAGCGTGCGCCAGGGTGTGGCGAAGGGGAGGGCACGGCGCACCTTCCAGCCTTCGGCCGAGGGCGAGAGCTGCGCGCGCAGGCGCTGGCCCTCGGTGCGGCGCAGCCACATGCCGGCGTAGTCCACCAGCGCAGCCTCGTGGATCGCCACGTGCAGGCCATCGCGGCTGCGCAGGGTCATCGGCGTATGCACCTGCGGCACTTCGCGCAGCGGGGTACGCTGGTACAGGTACTCGTAATGGATCGGTTCGCCGGCGGGAATCCACCAGGCGGTGGAATCCTGTGCGATGGCAAACTCGGTCAGCTCGTCATCGATGATCGCTTCGCGCAGGTTCGGCTGCTCGGGGAACACGTAGCGGAAGCCGAGGCCGTCGTCGTAGACGCGGAACACCACATCCAGCCGCCGCTTGCTGCCCGTGGTCTCGGCCAGCTGCACGGTCAGCTCGTTGAAGTGGTTGCGGGTGACCCGGCGCTCGCCCCACGGCTGCTCCCAACTGTCGTCGACGCTGCGCCGCTGCTGGCCGAGCAGGGCGAAATCGCGGTCCAGGCGGCCATCGCGCAGGGCGAAGCCGAGCTTCGAATCCTCCACCACGGGCTCGCCGAAACGCTCGACGCGGTAGCGGGCGGTGCCGCCGTCCAGCACCAGGCTGACCTTCAGCACCTTGCCGGGTGATTCGACGCTGGCGACCTGTGGCGCGGCCTGTGCCAGCGTGGCCCAGGCCAACAGGGCCAGGCCGAGCAGGTGCGCGATTGCCGCGCGTACAGCAGTGGGTGACATCGGCAGTTCCCCTCCCAAGGCGCCGTTGGCAGACCCGGACCATAAGCCAGCACAGCAGGCGCGCTACCGCGTGGCGCCATGAATACGTATGCAGCTGGACGCAGCCGACAGCCCCGCGTCTACCATGGGGCCAAGGCACCTTGAGGGAGGGGCCGTGCCCGCCCGCCGGCAACGACGGTGCGGACCTACAACGCGTGCAGAGAGGGAGGGAGGCCGACGGGCGCAAGCCGGTCCGCCGCTTCGATGCTGAAGATCATTTGCCTGACCGCTGCCCTGGGGGCAGCGCTGGGATCGACCGCGCAGGCGGCCGACCTGCAATTCGACGGCCGCCATGCGCGTGCCGAAGCCGCTGCCAACGGCAGCTTCATACTTCATGCGCCGAAAGGTGAGGTGCGTATCGCGCCCATGCCGATGCGCAGCCAGACCGGCAGCGTGATGTTCGACGCGCTGTTCGCGCTGGCCCAGCAGGAAATGGACCAGGACCGTGTGGACGCGATTCGCGATCCTGCGTTCGACGAAGGCCGGCCGGTGCCGTGCGAGTGCTTCCAGACCGGCGCGCGCTGGCCCTATGTGTGGACCCGCGATGTCAGCTTCGCCGCCGATCTGGCGTTGGCGCGGCTGGACCCGCAGCGCACCCGGCAGTCGCTGCAGTTCAAGCTGTCGGCGGCGCGCGACGGGCACACGCCCGGCCTGTTCGTGGCGCAGGACACCGGGTCCGGCGGCAGCTGGCCGATCAGCAGCGACCGCGTGGTGTGGTTCCTGGCCGCGCGCCACCTGCTGGATGATCCGGCGTTTGCCGATCAGGTCTGGCAGGCGCTGCAGGGCACGCTGGCCCAGGACCGCGCGATGGTGTTCGACGCGCAGGTGGGCCTGTACCGCGGCGAGACCTCGTTCCTGGACTGGCGCGAGCAGACCTATCCGGACTGGACCCGCGAGGACGTGCGCTTCATCGGTGATTCCTACGCGCTGTCCACCAACGTACTGCACTACCAGGCGCTGCGCCTGGCCGAACGCCTGGCCGGCCAGCGCGGCGATGCCCGCGCGGACGAGTACAAGGCGTGGGCCGATGCGTTGGCGCAGCAGATCGATGCGCGCTTCTGGCGGGAGGACATGGGCCAGTACATGAGCTACATCGGCGAAGCGGCGCACCCGGTGCCGTACGCCAAGGTCGATCTGCTGGGCCTGTCGCTGGGTATCCTGGCCGACGTGCTGCCGACCGGGCGTGCGCGCCGTGCGCTGGCGGCGTACCCGATCGGGCCGGCCGGCAGTCCGGTGGTCTGGCCGCAGGAAGGGCAGCAGCCGATCTATCACAACCGCGCCATCTGGCCGTTCGTCAGCGCCTATTCGCTGCGCGCGGCGCGCCAGCTGGATGATGTCCCGCGCATTGCCGCCGAGATCCGTTCGCTGATGCGCGGCGCCGCGCTGGCCGGTTCCAACATGGAAAACTACGAGCTTGTCAGTCAGGCCGTGCATGTGGACGAAGGCGCGCTGAGCGGGCCGGTGGTCAATTCCGAGCGCCAGCTGTGGTCGGTGGCCGGCTATCTGGCCATGGTCACCGAAGGCGTGTTCGGCGTGCAGGACGATGGCCGCGTGCAGCCCAAGCTGCCGGCCGCGCTGGTGCCGGAACTGTTCGGCACACATTCCCGTATCACGTTGGAAGCCAACGGCAAGCGCTATGTGCTGGAGCGCCCGCAGAATGTGGGCGATGGCCTGCTGGTGGCCGGCAGAACTACCACGCGTGGCAGCACCACGACAGTGCAGCTGGTCGCCGCCCCGGCAGCAACCGGTTTCGCTGCCACGACTGCGGATGCCAACGTGCGTGCGCCGGCCACGCCGGTTGCGCCGCAGGCCCCGCGCAAGGGCACGGGCTGGAACGTTCCGGTGGCAGCCGATCAGGTGCTGTGGAAGGACGGCAAGGCGGTCACCGCCAGCAACGGCGTGGCGCGCATCAACGACGATGGCCTGCAGCATTGCCTCAGCCTGACCCGGCGCGAAGGCACGTTGGAATCGCTGCACAGCCCGATGCTCTGCGTCGGTCCGCAGCAGGTGCTGAAGGGTGAGGAACGCTGGCAGTTCACCTCGGCCAAGGCCGGGCAGGTGCGCCTGCGCCTGCAGTACCGCAACCCGAACGGGCCGATCAACACCGGCGTCACGGCTGCAGTCAAGCAGCTGGTGCTGCAGTGCCCGGGCCAGCCTTTGCAGCGGCATACGGTTGCGATGCCGCACAGCGTGGCCGTGCAGGACTCGACCTCGGCAACGTTCGCCGTGCCCAAGGGGCCGTGCACGGTCGCGCTTGAAGAAGGCTTCAACATGAGCGCGCTGCAGCATTTCGCGCACTACACCGGCGGAAAGGGCGGGCGCGACGGCGTGCTCAACCAGGCGCAGGTGCAGGCGTTGAAGGTGACGCAGGTGGCGGCGGAAGAGGACGCACGATGAATCGTCCCGCCAAGCCACAACTGTCGTTCTGGCAGATCTGGAACATATGTTTCGGCTTCCTCGGCATCCAGTTCGGATTCGCCCTGCAGAACGCCAACGCCAGCCGCATCTTCGAGACGCTGGGCGCGGACATCGACGCGGTACCTGGATTGTGGATCGCCGCGCCGCTGACCGGCCTGCTGGTGCAGCCGGTGATCGGTTACCTGTCCGACCGCACCTGGACCCGCTGGGGGCGCCGTCGCCCATACTTCATGATCGGTGCGGTGCTGACCACGCTGGCCCTGCTGGTGATGCCGAATTCGCCAACGCTGTGGATCGCTGCCGGTACGCTGTGGGTGCTGGATGCCTCGATCAACGTATCGATGGAGCCGTTCCGCGCCTTCGTCGGCGACCAGCTGGCGCCACGCCAGCGCCCCACCGGCTATGCCATGCAGAGCTTCTTCATCGGCGTGGGCGCCATCGTCGCCAGCTTCCTGCCGTTCATCCTGGCCCACTTCGGCGTCGCCAATACGGCCGCCGCAGGTGAAGTGCCGGACACCGTGCGCTATGCGTTCTACTTCGGCGCGGTGGTGCTGCTGGCGGCGATCACCTGGACGGTGGTCAGCACCCGCGAATATTCACCGGCGGAGCTGGCCGGGTTCGATGATGCCGAGCCGCCGGCACATTACGCGGCGGCGACGATCAGCGGTCCGGCGCCCTGGACGCAGGTGGCCGTATGGCTGGGGCTGGGCGTGCTGCTGGCGCTGCTGATCGCGTGGCGGCAGGGCGACCGGATGCTGTACGTGCTGGCCGGCCTGTGTGCCGGCTACGGCCTGCTGCTGGCCGTGGCCCGCGCGTTGCCTGGCACGCATATGCTGGCCGCCATCGTGGGCGACCTGCGGGCGATGCCGGTCACGATGCGGCGGCTGGCCTGGGTGCAGTTCTTCTCGTGGTTCGCGCTGTTCGCCATGTGGATCTACACCACTGCCGCAGTGGCCGGTGTCCACTTCGGTTCGGACGACCCGAAGACGGCGGCCTACAACGAGGGCGCCAACTGGGTGGGCGTACTGTTCGGCGCCTACAACGGCTTCGCTGCGCTGGCCGCGGTACTGATTCCACCGATGGTGCGTGCCATCGGCCTGCGCTGGAGCCACCTGCTCAACCTGTGGTTGGGTGGCGCCGGTCTGGTCTCGCTGATGTTCATCCGCGACCCGCACTGGCTGCTGCTGTCGATGGTCGGCGTCGGCTTCGCCTGGGCGTCGATCCTCTCACTGCCCTACGCACTGCTGTCCGACAGCGTGCCGGCGTCGAAGATGGGCGTGTACATGGGCATCTTCAATTTCTTCATCGTGATCCCGCAGCTGGTCGCGGCCAGCGCGCTCGGTTTTGCCCTGCGCGCCTGGCTGGGTGGTCAACCGATGCATGTGCTGGTGCTGGGCGGCTGCAGCCTGTTCGTCGCCGGCCTGTGCGTGCTGCGGGTTCCGTCCCGTCCGGAGGTGGTGTGATGCGTGGTGTGCTGTCTGTTGCGCTGTCTGTTGCTGTTTCCCTGGTGCTGGCTGGTCAGGCGGTGGCCGCGCCGCGTCCGGACTACGTCGGTACCACCGAACCGTTCGCCAGTGATGCGGTGTATTTCGTGGTCACCGACCGCTTCGTCAACGGCGATCCGTCCAACGATCACCGCGACCAGGGCGGCAAGCACCGCACCTTCGATATCCCGGTGCCGTGCCCGGACAAGGTGGACGGTAACATCGGTTACCTCGGTGGTGATTTCCGCGGCGTGCTCGACAATGCGCAGTACATCCGCAATCTGGGGTTCGGCGCGGTGTGGATCACGCCGATCGTGGACAACCCGGACGAAGCCTTTACCGGCAGCAAGCCGATCAGCTGCACCAGCACGCTGACCGACCGTGGCAAGACCGGCTACCACGGCTACTGGGGCATCAACTTCTACAAACTCGATGAACACCTGCCCAGCAAGGACCTGGACTTTGCCGGATTGACCAAGGGGCTGCACGGTGCTGGCTTGAAGGTGGTGCTGGATATCGTGGGCAACCACGGTTCGCCGGCCTGGACCATGCCGACGCGGCAGCCACAGTTCGGCCAGATCTTCGACAGGGATGGAAAACTGATTGCCGACCACCAGAACCTGCCCCCGCAGAAGCTGGATCCGAAGCACAACCCGCTGCACGCGTTCTACAACAACGTTGGTCCGGTCGACAGCAAGGATGGCTCGATCTTCGATGGCAACCTGGCCGAGCTGTCCGACTTCAACCAGGACAATCCGGCGGTGATGGAGTACCTGGTCGGCGCCTACCTGCAGTGGACCGCGCAGGGCGTGGACGCGTTGCGCATCGACACCATCGGCTGGCTGCCGCACCCGTGGTGGCATGAATTCGTCAAGCGCATCCGCGCCGAGCATCCGGGCATGTTCATGTTTGGCGAAGCCTTCGACTACAACGCGGCGACCATTGCCGAGCACACCTGGCCGGCCAACGCCAATGTCAGCGTGCTCGACTTCCCGCTGCGCGGTGCACTGGAGCAGACCTTCGGCACCGCCGGCAAGGGCTTTGAAACGCTGGCCGAGCCGCTGCACCTGAGCGGGGGGCCGTACGCCAACCCGTACGAGCTGATGAGCTTCTACGACAACCACGACATGCCGCGCCTGCAGGCCAGCGACAGCGGTTTCATCGATGCGCACAACTGGCTGTTCACCGCGCGCGGCATTCCGGTGGTCTATTACGGCTCGGAGACCGGTTTCATGCGTGGCCGCGCCGAGCACGCCGGCAACCGCGCCTACTTCGGCCAGCCGCGTGTGGATGCGGCGCCGAAGAGCCCCATCTTCGCGCCGCTGCAGCGTATCGCGCGACTGCGTGAAGCCACCCCGGCGCTGCAGCGCGGCCTGCAGGTGAACGAGCGCCTGCAGGGTGATGAGGCGGTGTTCTTCCGTGTGCTGCAGCAGGGCGAGGTGGCGCAGACCGCGCTGGTGCTGCTGAACAAGGGCGACCAGGCCAGGAGCTTCACCGTGGCGCGTTACGTCCAGGCGGGCCGCTGGCGTGATGCGCTGGACGGCGGTTCGTTGCAGGTGGATGCCTCCCTGAAGGCCGAAGTGCCCGCGCATGGCGTGAAGGTGTACGTGCTGGATGCCGCCGTGCAGCAGCCAGCGCTGCAGGCCGAGCTGGACAAGGCGATGACCGACCAGAAGGCTCGGGACCAGCGTCTGGGACGATGAGGGCGCCGCCGGGCATGGCCCGGCGCTACCGCTCTGGTGGGTGCCAACCTCGGTTGGCACGCTCTTCGAGCAGTCGAGCAGGCTCGACCCTACAATAGGCCCCCCTCACGCCCTGCCGTACCGCCATGACCGACCTCGCCCCGCAGACCCCGATCGAAACCCTGCTGAAGGCGGCGATGGACGGGGCGGTGCCGATCCGCGCCTTCATGGAGGCCTTCGTCGCTTCCGAGGTAGTGCTGCTGACCGGCAGCCTGGTCACGCCCGACGGCAGCGGCTTCGACCCGCTGCTGTTCGACAAGCAGGGCATCCTGCACGTGGCCGTGTTCACCGATCCATCGCGGGTGGGCATCTACAGCCAGCAGGCCCAACACCAGATCCGCTGGTTGATGCTGGACGTTCTGCGCCGCGTGCCGGGGGGCTACGGCGTGGTGATCAACCCAGGCACTCCGCTGGGCTTCGAGATCTCGCCCAGCGGCGTCGGCGAGATCCTGAAGGACTTCGCCCAAGGCTGATTGTCCTGTAGAGCCGAGCCCATGCTCGGCTGCCGTTCGCGCAATGCCGGATCAGTCGAGCACGGCCCGACCCTACAGAACGCTTCCCTTCGGGTGCCGTACGTGATCCCCTTTGGTTGACACCAGGATCGAGGCTCTGCCATGGAATTGAGGGAACTACCTGCCGGCTCACCAGCACGATCACGCCATTCCCGCTCCGCACTGATCTTCCTGATCTCAGCGATCGCTGCCGCGCTGGTGTCCATGCCCCTGCTGCGCGCGGTGGGCATGGTGCTGTGGCCGGTGTTCGTCATTGCCTGGCTGATCAACCTGGGCGCGGCCTGGCATCTGGCCCAGTGGGCACGCCAGCAGGGCCGTTCGGCGTGGGCGTTCGGGTTGCCGGCAGCGTTCGGCACCGTCGCCTCGATCGTGGTCTATGTGCTGCTGGCATTGCTGGGGCCGAAGGCCACGGTGCACTGAATTTTCGCGGCTGCTGTAGACAATGTGCCGAGCATGGCTCGGCACTACAGGAGGGCCAAGCCAAACATCAAGGCCGAGCCAAGCCCACACGTGTTGCGTGGAACGCCGGCGCACAGGCCGGCGCCACGTTGCCTCACATCGTCACCTTGCGCCGGTTGTCGTCGCTCACCCGGTCGATCAGCTTGTTATACGGATCGAAGCCCGCTTCATCCGGCTTTTCATCCACGGTCACCGTGATCTTCGGATCGGCGCTGGTGATGTGATGACGCTGCAGGTACAGCACTCTCTGGTCGCGTTCCTTGCCTGAAGGCCCGTTGGCGAACACGCCGATCTCGATCCAGTCATCCATCTTCCCGTCGCTTTCCTGGCCCTTGCCGTCGGCATATTGCTTGGCAGCATGCAGGTCCAGGGTCACGTCGTAGCGGCCGTCATCGCGCTTGCGGGCGCTGGCGACCATCACCCGGTTGTCGTAGAAACTGATCTTCTCGAACAGGTCGGTAACCAGCGGCTGGCGGTCGGCCGGAGTCTCGGCGCGGATGTAGGCCAGCAGTTCGCGCGAGGTGGTGTAGGGTGGTTGCTGGTAACCCTTGTCCTGCAGGAAACGCTTCAATGCCCGGTTAAGCGCCTGCTCGCCGATCTCCTCGCGCAGCCGGTAGAACACCAGCGAACCCTTCTGGTAGTGGATGTACTGCTGGTTCTCCACACGTTCCAGCGGCTGTTCCTCGATGGCCTCGCCACCACGCCCGGACAGGTAGCCGTCCAGTTCGCGCTTGAGGAACTGGCGCATGTGCTGGCGGCCGTACTCCTGCTCCATCACCATCAGTGCCGAATACTGCGACAGCGATTCGGACAGCACCGTCGCGCCTTGCACGTTGGCACCAATCACCTGGTGCGCCCACCACTGGTGTGCGATCTCGTGCGCGGTCACATAGAACACGTAGTCCACCTTGTCCGGGTCACGCAGGTCGGCGATGAAACCGATGGCCTCGGAGTAGGGGATGGTGTTGGCGAACGACTGCGCGAAGCGCGCATAGCCCGGGAACTCGATGATGCGCACCTGGCGATGCTGGTACGGGGTGAAGTTCGCCTCGTAGTAGGCCAGCGATTTCTGCACCGCTTCGATCATCCGGTCCACGTTGTAGCCGTGCGCCGGGTCGAAGTAGACCTCGATCGGGATGTCCTTGTACTTTGCCTTGCGCACCTCCCAGCGCGCCGACAGATAGGCGTAGAAGTTCAGCATCGGCCGGTCCATGGCATAGCTGAAGCAGCGCCGGCCGTTGACCGTGGTCTCATGCTGGAGGTACCCCGGGGCCAGCGCCACCTGGTCCGGTGCCGTGCAGACCGTGGTGCGGAAGTCGAGCCAGTCGGCATCGTTGGAGATGTAGGTGTTGGCGCGTGCGGCTTCGTCTTCCAGCTTGGGCATGCGCCGCGGCTCGCCCAGGTCGCGCTTGCGGCGTTCGTTGCGGTCGCTGATCTCGGCGCCTTCGTTGTAGCCGAAGGAAGGCAGCACGCGGCTGTTGAAGAAGGTGCCGTTGTCGACGATGTTGCTTGGTGCCTGGCCGGCGGTGATGCCGTTGGGCTTCTGCACCACCCGGAAATGCACGCTGCGGGTTTCACCCGGTTGCAGCGGTTTCTGCAGGCGGTAGATGCGGTAGCCGAGATCGGCGTCATGCATCGAAAGTGTCTGCCCACCCAGGTCGACCGCGATCAGCTGCTTGTCATCGCCCATCGAGACGTGCACGTCCTGGATCGGCGTGGCGTGGGTGTTGCGTACCGTCCAGTTCGCATCGATCACCATCGACTGCGATTCCGGGAACAGGTCCACGCGGTTGTCCACGGCGACAATGCGTGGTTGCGGCAGGTTGCGGTATTTCGACAGCTCGCGCTCGTAGCGGGCCTGCAGATCCAGCTGCTGGTCCGGAGAAAGGAACTCGTTGCGGATGTTGGTGCTCCAGTACAGCCAGCTCCCCACGCCAACGAACGCCAGCGCGGCCACCGCGGCGAAGGCGCCGGTCGGACCACGCAGGCGGCGGCCGGCCAGGGCCAGGCGCTGGCGCAGGCCCTGGCTGACACCCCGTACCCAGAAGGCCGACGCCAGGCACATCAAGGTCAGCAGGAACAGGGCCCAGTAGCCCTGGAATGCCAGCTGCCCGGTCAGGAAGTGGCCGTAGCCGTTCATGTCCGAATAGGGTGCGTTGGGCCAGCTGCCGAAGTTGTACAGGTTCTGCGTGTAGTCGAGCATGCCCAGCACACCCTGACCGATCATCACCACGATCAGCAGCGCGTAACCGACGAACTTGTTGTTGGTGAGCACCTGCAGCACCAGTGCCAGGCCCCCCATCAGGATGTAGACCACCGAATCCAGCGCCAGGCTGCGCAGGTACAGCAGCGGCTCCAGATGCGTGTAGCCCTTGGCCAGCTGCACGGCCATCGCGGCCAGCGCGCCGGCGGCCTGGAAACAGACGATCACGGCCAGCAGTGCGGTGAACTTGGCCAGCAGCGGCACCCAGTTCGGCACCGGCATGGCATCGGTCACTTCATTGATGCGCGCACTGCGTTCCTTCCAGACCAGCTCACCGGCGAAGAACAGCACGATGATCACCAGCAGCCAGCTGAAGGCGCCCTGCAGCCCCATGATCATCTGCGAGGTGACCGGCCAGATCGAGGTGCCGTACAGGGTCTGCCGGAACAGCGCGCTGGGCAGGAAGTTGGCCAGGCCCAGTACCAGCAGCACGATGAACGGCACGCTGCGCAGGACGCCGCGTGTATCGAAGCGGACCTGGCGCAGGAACTGCTGCCTCGCGGTGGTGGCAGTGAACGCCGGTACCACGCGCGGCAGTGTCGCGCGGCTGGGGCGGATGCCGGCGGCATCGGCAACCGGCTGCGCCGGCCTGCGGCCCCAGCGCCGACGGCCACTGCCGCTGCGTTCGGTGCGGAACAGCGCGAAGGTGGCGGTGAACAGTACGGCAGCCACACCCAACCACAGGGCGCGGTTGGCCAGCAGGTAACCGGCCAGCTCGGGAATCCCGTTGTTGCGCTCGGCGGTGGACCAGTAGCGGATCGTGCGGCCCAGTGCGCGCATGCCCAGCGGTTCGCTCAGCACCGCGATCCACGTGTTGTCGATGTCGCGCAGCAGGGCCGCGCTGGCGCCATACAGCACCAGGTAGGCCACCAGGCCGATGTAGACCCACAGGATCGAGCGGGTCAGCGCCGCCAGCAGCGACAGCAGCGCGGTGGTGAACAACAGGTTGGGAATGACGATGACTGCGAACGTCCACGCATAGCCATGCCAGCTGATCGGGCCCATGCGTTCGGGATCGACCCACGGCATGAATGGTGCCAGCCATAGGCCGAACGCGATCAGCACGTAGACCAGCAGGCCTGCCGCCAGGGCGGCGGCGATGCGCCCGGCCAGGTAGTCGCGGCGTTTCACCGGGCTGGCGAAGATCAGCTCGGCGGTGCCCAGTTCGAAGTCACGCAACAGCGCGTTGCTGACGAACAGCGCGGTGACCAGCATGCCGAGCAGGGTGAAGATGCCCAGCATCTGTGCGATCACGGTGGGCGCGTTGCTGTGCACGTTGCCGGCGCCACCGCCGATCTGCACCGCGTCGCTGGACGCGGCGGCGAAGGCAAGCAGGGCGAACAGCCCGGCCAGCAGCCACAGCAGCGGGGAGCGCAGCTGCTCGCGCAGCTCGAAGCGGAAGAAGTTGAGGATCATGGCGTGCTCCGCTCAGGCTGCCGCGCGGGCACGGGCCTGCAGGCGCAGGCGCTGGAAGTACACGTCCTCGAGGTCGGGGGCTACGGCGGCGAAGCCGTCGCCGGGGTCATTGGCGCTGTGTACGTGAATCACCGGGCGACCACCGACCAGGCGGGTGGACAGCACCACGTAGCGTGCCTCGTGGTCGGCCAGTTCCAAAGGATCGACCTGCTTGCGCCAGACCTGGTGCTGCAGGGCGTCGATCGCTTCGCTGGGGCGGCCGGTCAGCAGCACCTGGCCCTTGTTCATGATCGCCATCGTCGGGCACAGATCGGTCACGTCCTCGACGATATGGGTGGACAGGATGACTGCCACGTTCTCGCCGATGGCCGCCAGCAGGTTGAGGAAGCGGTTGCGTTCTTCCGGGTCGAGGCCGGCGGTGGGTTCATCGACGATCACCAGCCGCGGGTCACCCAGCAGCGCCTGGGCGATGCCGAAGCGCTGGCGCATACCGCCGGAGTAGGTGCCGAGCTTGCGCTTGCGCGCGTCCCACAGGTTCACCTGCTGCAGCAGTCCATCGACCACCTCGCGGCGCTGCGCGCGTTGGGTCAGGCCCTTGAGCACCGCGAAATGTTCCAGCAGGTCCAGCGCGCTGACTTTCGGGTACACGCCGAAATCCTGCGGCAGGTAGCCCAGCCGACGGCGCACCGCGTCCTTGTCGCGCAGTACGTCGATCGGCGCCTCGCCTGGAATGGTGAGGGTGGCCGTGCCGCTGTCGGCTTCCTGCAGGGTGGACAGCGTGCGCATCAGCGACGACTTGCCGGCGCCGTTCGGACCGAGCAGGCCGAACATGCCGCGCGGGATGTCCAGGGTGACGTTGTTGAGGGCATGCACGCCGTTGGCGTACGTCTTGGACAGCGAATCGATCTTCAGCATGCGACGTACACCTTTCCATGGGCGATGTCTGCGCGTTATCCGCGCATCGGCTTCCGTGCGCATCCGCCGTTGGTCATGGGGGGAGAATTCCGCCGTCGCACGTTGAGGCGTGGCGGGAGGTCTGGTGGCGCTTACCGGCGCAGCGACGATTCCCGCACCACCAGCTTCACCGGGATGCTCTGGCCCTCCACCGGTTGCCGGCCGATCAGCGTCAGCAGGCGCTCCACCAGCAGCTGGCCGGCCTGCTTGGTGTCCTGCTGGACCGTGGTCAGCGCCGGAGACACCGAGGCCGCCAGCGGGATGTCGTCGAAGCCGGTCACCGCCACGTCCTGCGGCACCCGTAGCCCGGCCTCGCGCAGGGCGCGCATCGCACCGATGGCGATCAGGTCGCTGGCGGCGCAGATCGCATCGATCGGTTCGCCGCGCGCCAGCAGCGCCTGGCAGGCCTCCTGGCCGGAAGCCTCGGTGGTGATCGCATCGTGCTGCAGCGCCGGTTCGGCGGCCAGGCCGTGGTCCTGCAGGGCCGCGACATGGCCGCGGTAGCGCTCCTGGAATTCGGGGTAATGGCTGGAGGCATGGCCGAGGAAGGCGATGCGGCGGCAGCCCTGCTGCAGCAGGTGGGTGGTGATGTCATGCCCGCCCTGGAAGTTGTCGCTGCCGATCGAGACACCGGGCTGGCCGGGCAGGGCGGCGCCCCAGCGCACGAAGTGCGTGCCCTGTTCGACCAGCCGCTGCAGGCGGTCGCGCGATTCGTGGTAGTCGCCGTAGCCGAGCAGGATGATGCCGTCGGCCTTGTTGCTGTCCTCGTAATCGGCCTGCCAGTCGGTGGACAGTTGCTGGAACGAGACCAGCAGGTCCTGCCCGTGCAGCGCGCAGGCGCGGGTGATCGAGCCCAGCATCGAATGGAAGAACGGGTTGATCAGCGAGTCGTCGTTGGTCGGGTCCTCGAAGAACAGCAGGGCCAGGGTGCCGGCGTTGCGCAGGCGCAGGCTGGAGGCGTTCTTGTCGACCTTGTAGTTCAGCTCGCGGGCGATGCGCAGGATGCGCTCGCGGGTCTCGGCATTGACCATCGGGCTGCCCCGCAGGGCCCGCGACACGGTGGGCTGGGAGACCCCGGCCAGGTGGGCGATGTCCAGGGAGGTGGCTTTGCCTTTGATCGTCATGGGCGCGCGGAAGGGGCTGGGGGAAAGGTGCCTAGGCATGATGCCATGGGGTGGCTGCAGGCAGTCCCGCCCGATGCTGCTTGTGGTCAAGGTCGCAGGCATGCGACGGTCAGTGCCACAGCCTGATGGAGCCAAGCGGTGTCTTTTCGCCTGTACCCGAATGTTCCAGATGATTTCGAGGCGCGGATCCGTATCCTCGCGCCGGAGGAGGGCGGGCGACGCAGCCCGGCCCGAAACGGTATCCGCTGGGACTTCGCCTACGCCGATGACGCCGGGGCGCCAGAGCTGTTCATGATCTGGCCTGACTTCCGGCACGCCGAGGGCGACAGCTGGGCGACCGAGCTTCCTCTGCCGGTGGGCGAGCCCCTGTTGGCCGGCCTGACCGTGGTCAATGAGGTGCTCAGGGCGGGGCTGCACCGGGAGCGTATCCGGCCCGGCGTGCGCTTCCACTGCCATGAAGGGCCCAGGGTGGTGGCGGTGGGGGAGGTCACACGGGTCACCGGCCTGCTGCTGGATCGCCCCCTGCTTCGTTGAGGTCGGTTCCGACCCGGATCGGCCGGATTCCCGACGGGCCGGGGGCGAAGGGAATGGTAAGATGCATCGTTCCGATATCCCCCATTCGCAACCGTGGGAGGTCCAGCGTATCGGCACCCCGTCGGGTGTGCTATCACTGGTCCAGCCCCGGACAACGGAAGAATCCATCTATGGCGCGCGGCATCAACAAAGTCATCCTGGTCGGCAACCTCGGCAACGACCCGGACGTGAAGTACACCCAGAGCGGCATGGCGATCACCCGCATCAGCCTGGCCACCACCAGCGTCCGCAAGGACAAGGATGGCAACCAGCAGGAACGTACCGAATGGCACCGCGTGGTGTTCTTCGGCAAGCTCGGCGAGATCGCCGGTGAGTACCTGCGCAAGGGCAGCTCGGTCTACGTCGAAGGCAGCCTGCGCTACGACAAGTACACCGGCCAGGACGGCGTGGAGAAGTACTCCACCGACATCGTTGCCGATGAAATGCAGATGCTGGGCGGCCGTGGTGAAGGCGGCGGTGGCGGCGGTGGTGGCAACTACGGCGGCGATCGCCCGCAGCGCCAGCAGGCTCCGCGCCAGGAGTACGGCGGCGGTGGCGGTGGCCAGCGTGGCGGCCAGGGTGGTGGCTATGCCAACCAGGGTGGCAACCAGGGCGGCGGTTACGGCAACCAGGGTGGCAACCAGCGCCCGCAGCCGCAGCAGGCGCCGCCGATGGACGACTTCGCTGACGACGATATTCCGTTCTGAAGAAACACCTAGTTGAGAGTGTTGATAAAAAGTCTTACAAAGCCCCGCTTTTGCGGGGCTTTTAGTTTATAACCCCGTCATGCGTAGTTGAAGAATACTGCTATATGACGGTGCCGGATGCGAAGCGGCTCAACGATCTGGACGTGGAACACCCGGCTGAAGAAATTGCTGGCTGAGCAATTGTAAGGGTTGTAACACATGGGTACAGCGATAGCGAAAGTATCCAATGACACAGCCTGATTCTAACCCAGCTCCCGTCGATGATTTTCGCTACAAATAGAGCTACCCATCCTTTCATCGAACTCGCCATTCCGGCTCTGGTTAGGCTGATGAGTAGGCTATAGTTGCTCGCATGCAACGCCGCACAGCCTTGATTTCGAGGCCTCCAAGGACAGAAGTCTCCTGCATGAAATCCGTTAACTTTGAATTTCTTCGCCCCGGGAACGAGCTGCTGGCCAATCTGGCCGGTCTTGCAGAGGGGGTCCTGCATGTCGATGCGGGCAGTGCACTGACGCGCCTACGCGGCTTCGCCGAGGAGCTAACCAAGACCATTTACAGCGAAGAGCGCCTGCCGCGTTTGCCGCAGTCCACGTTCTATAACTTGGTGAAGAGTTCGGTATTCACTGCGTGCACAAGCAGCTCACTGGTCCACCAGATCAACTTCCTGCGTATCCAGGGCAATGAAACGGCTCATGGTGGCGAGGGGGATGTGGGTATAGCCAAGTCGGCACTGAAGACGGCGCACGAGCTGGCTAAATACATGGCGGTGAAGTACTACGGGTTGGCCCATTCGAACTTGCCGGATTTTGTCGAGGTCAAGGAACCCACCACTGCGCTTAATGCGCTGCAGAAGTCGGTTGCCAGCTACGAGAAGGAGCTATCCAAGCAACAGGAAGAGCTGCGGCGTGTTGTGGAGCAACTGGAGCAGCAGCGGGCACGTGATATTGAAAAGCTGCAAATGCCCGCTCCGGCAGACCAGAAGCAGCGCCAGGAAAGGAGCGAGCAGGTTGCCGGCAGCCTGCAATGGAGCGAGGCCAAGACCCGCAAGCTGTTGATCGACGCCATGCTGCTTCAGGCCGGCTGGGATGTGGGCAACCCCGCACAGGTCGGGCTCGAGGTGGAAGTCGATTTTCCAGGCAACGCTAGCGGCAAGGGCTATGCGGATTATGTGCTGTGGGGAGACAACGGCCAGCCTCTGGCGGTGGTAGAAGCCAAAAAATCAGGCAACGTCAGCCTGCAGGCCGGGCGCGAACAGGCCCGCATGTATGCCGATGGCTTTGAACGCATGGGCATGCAACGCCCGGTGATCTTCTACAGCAACGGCTATGAGACCTTCATCTGGGATGACAAACAGTACAACAGCTATCGCCAGGTGTATGGCTTCTACGGCAAGGACAGCCTGGAATACCTGACCTACCAGCGTCAGTACCGCATTGCCGAGCCGGAAAAATACAACCCAGAATTAAGCATTGCCGACAGACCGTATCAGATCGAGGCGATCAAGACCGTTGTCGCGCATTTCCAGAAGCAGCGCCGCAAGGCACTGATCATCCAGGCCACCGGCACCGGGAAGACCCGTGTGGCCATTGCACTGGCCGAACTGCTGCTGCGCACCGGCTGGGTCAAGCGCGTGCTGTTCCTGTGCGACCGCAAGGAACTGCGTGTCCAGGCCGATGATGCCTTCAAGCAGAACCTGCCCAGCGAACCGCGCTGCGTCATCGGCGAGACCAACAAGGTTGACCAAACCGCGCGCATCTACATCGCCACCTACCCGGGGATGATGAATCGCTTTGCGCAGCTGGATGTCGGCTTTTTTGATCTGATTGTTGCCGACGAAAGCCACCGCAGCATCTACAACAAATTCCGAGACCTGTTCGATTACTTCGACGCCCTGCAGGTCGGGCTGACCGCCACGCCGGTGAGGTTCATCAGCCGCAATACCTTCGACATGTTCGATTGCGAAACCACCGACCCAACCTTCGAGTTCGGTCTGGACGCGGCCATCAACAACGACCCGCCGTATCTGGTGCCGTTCCGCGTCAAAGACCTCACCACCGATTTCCTGCGCGATGGCATCCACTACAACGATCTGAGCGACGAGCAGAAGCGTCAGCTGGAGGAGGACCTGGGCGCGGAAGAAGCCAAGCGCACCACCATTGCCGGCAAGGACATCGGCCGCCGGATCTTCAGCGAGTCCACCGACCGCATCATTCTGGAAAACCTGATCAACAATGGCATCAAGGATGACACCGGCTCGCTGGTGGGCAAGACCATTGTCTTTGCCCAGCGCCAGGACCACGCCGAGCACCTGGAAAAGATCTTCACCCAGCTCTACCCGCAGTACGGCACACGGGTGTGCAAGGTCATCCACAACGACATCCCGCATGTGGAAACCCTGATCAAGGAGTTCAAGAAGCCGGACAGCGACTTCCGCATCGCCATTTCGGTGGACATGCTCGATACCGGCATCGACGTGCCGGAGGTGGTGAACCTGGTGTTCGCCAAGCCGGTCAAATCATGGGTGAAGTTCTGGCAGATGATCGGCCGCGGTACGCGTCTTCGCCCGCATCTGTTCGGTCCGGGCAAGCACAAGATCGAATTTTTGATCTTTGACCACTACGGAAATTTTGAATTCTTCGAGCAGGAATACCAGGAGCCGGATGACACCGGCGGGAACTCACTGCTGCAGACCACCTTCGCCGCGCGTGTCGAGCTGGCCCAGGTGGCGCTGAAGAAAAGCCACGCCGAGGCCTTTGACCTGGCCGTACGCCTGATGCGCGATGATATCAACGACCTGCCGGACAACAGCGTGGCCGTGCGCCGGCAACTGCGGCTGGTGCACCAATTGCAGCAGACCGACCAGCTGCAGACTTTCGACAGCCGCACTCAGCATCTGGTCAGCGAGACCATTGCGCCGCTTATGTCAGCCCGCGTTCTACGCAACAAACATGCCGCCGCACTGGACAAGCTCATGGCGAACATCCAACGTTGTCTGGTGGAAGGAGCCAGCTGCTTCGAGGATGGCAAGACCGAACTGCTGGCTGCTCTGGACAAGCTGGCCGTCAACATCCAGGCCGTCCGTCAGAAGGATGCAGTGATTGCCCAGGTGCGCAGCGCCGCGTTCTGGCAGCAGGCCAGCATTGCCAGCCTCGAACATGCCCGCAAGGAGCTGCGCGGCATCATGAAGTACCGGCGAGTGGAGTCCGGGCCGGGCTATGACGTGCCTACTACCGGCACCACTGATGGCGGGATTAGTGAGGGCGAGCGGGATCTGTACATAGGGAATGCCAGCGAAATGCTGATCTACCGGCGCCGGCTCAAGGGCATCCTGGATGACATGCTGACCGCCAATCCCAGCCTGCAGAAGATCCACCAGGGCCAGCCGATTGCCGAGCATGAGCTCAAGACGCTTACCTCCACTATTCTCACCAGCCATCCAGGTGTCAGCCTGGAGGTGCTCAACGAGTTCTACGGCCGAACCGCCAATGAATTGCACCTCACCGTGCGTGAGATAATTGGCCTGGATGCACAGGCCATCGAAGAACACTTCAAGGGCTTCCTGCACGCCCACCCCGGCCTGACCGCGCAACAGGTGCGCTTCATGAACCTGTTGAAGAACTACATCGCCACCCACGGCAGCATCGTCATTGAGAAGCTCTACGAGCCACCATTTGACAGCATCTCCCACGAAGGCATCGATGGTGTTTTCACCCCGGACGATGTCGGTGAGCTGGTGGCCGTACTCAAACCCTTCATCAAACAAACCGACCCCTCGGACCTGTCCGTCTGAAGCTGGCGTCACCGCAAGATAGAGAAAACGCAATGTTGACCGGCAATATCCGCAACGATATCGACAAGCTTTGGGAGAAGTTCTGGACCGGCGGTATCACCAACCCGCTGACTGTGATCGAGCAGATCAGCTACCTGATGTTTGCCCGCATGCTGGACATGCAGGAGGACGTGGCCGAACGCAAGGCCAAGCGCACCGGGAAGCCGGTCGAGCGCCTGTTCCCCGATACTCGAGAAGGTCAGTTGCTGCGCTGGAAGAACTTCCGCAACCTCAACGGCAAGGAACTGCACAAGCACCTGAAGAAGAGCGTTTATCCGTTCTTTGCCACGCTGGGCACTGCCAGTACCAAGGGCGGGGTGGGGGCAGCGCTGGGGCATATCGGCGAGTACATGCAGGATGCCGACTTGGAGATCAAGAACGAATCGGTGCTGGTGGCTGCCGTGGAGATGGTCAACGAACTGCCGTTGACCCAGACCGACGTCAAGGGCGACATCTACGAATACCTGCTCAGCAAGCTGACCACCGCCGGCATCAATGGCCAGTTCCGTACCCCGCGCCACATCATCGATGCGATGGTGGAAATGATGGCACCGCAGCCGTATGAGGTGGTCTGCGACCCCTCCTGCGGCACGGCCGGCTTCCTAGCTCGCACCATGGAATACCTCAACCGCACCCATTCCAGCGGAGCGGGTATCCTCGCCGGCGAGGACGGCAACCTCAGCTACACCGGTGACTTGCTGGACGCCTACCGCAAGCACATCAACAGCCAGATGTTCTGGGGTTTCGATTTCGATACCACGATGCTGCGCGTGTCCAGCATGAACATGATGCTGCACGGGGTGAGCGGGGCGAACATCCGCTATCAGGACACGTTGAACAAATCCATTAAGGAATACTTCCCTCGTCAGGAAGAGAACTTCTTTGACGTGGTTTTGGCAAATCCACCGTTCAAGGGCAGCCTGGATGAGACCAACGTCAACCCGGATGTGCTGGCCCTGGTCAAGACCAAGAAGACCGAGCTGTTGTTTGTGGCCCACATTCTGCGCTCGCTCAAGCTGGGCGGCCGCGCAGCGGTGATCGTGCCCGATGGCGTGCTGTTCGGCTCAAGCAAGGCCCATCAGCAACTGCGGCAGGAACTGCTGGAGAACAACCAGCTGGAAGGTGTCATCAGCCTGCCCAGTGGCGTGTTCAAACCCTATGCCGGCGTGAGCACGGCCATCCTGCTGTTCACCAAGGGCGGTGAAACAGAGCGGGTATGGTTCTACGACTTGCAGGCTGATGGCTATTCGCTGGATGACAAGCGCACCCCGCTGAAGGGCCAAGGCAGCAATGATCTGCCCGATTCGATTGCCCAGTGGTCGGCGTATCGCAAGCTGGTCGAGCGCAATGCACGCGAACAGACCATCAGCAAGCAGTTCGGTGACCGCAAGCAGAAGGCTTTTGTGGTGCCGGCCGAAGACATTGCCGCCAACAAGTACGACCTGTCCATCAACCGTTACAAGGAAGTGGAGCACCGGCAGGCTCAGTACGAGGACCCGAAGCTGATTCTGCAGCGGCTGCGTGCGCTAGAGCGGGAGATCCTGGCGGATCTGGATGTGCTGGAGGGGATGCTGTGAGTTGGCCAGTATCTAAGCTGAGAGAGGTTATTTGCTTTGTTAGAGGCGTTACCTTCGCGCCTGAGGATCGAGTCGAGCCATTTTCTGATGGCTCTACAGTTGTAATGCGGACAAAAAATGTTCAGATTGAAGGCTTGGATCAGTCCGATCTGATTGCAGTGCCATCTAGATTTGTGAAGAGGGCTGAGCAGGAGCTACAAGAGGGCGATACTCTAATTTCTTCAGCGAACAGCTGGAATCTTGTCGGTAAGGCTTGCTACGTTCCAACGCTCGGCTATGCTGCTGCAGCTGGTGGTTTCATTTCAATATTGAGGCCTAAATGTAATATTGTTGATCCAAAATATTTATACTATTGGATTGCCAGCCCTGAAGTTCAGAATAAAATCAGGGGTTGCGGGCGAAAGACTACAAATATTTCAAATTTGGATGTCGATAGATTTTTGGAGTTGGAGGTTCCGATCCCCCCTCTAGTCGAACAAAAGCGCATTGCCGCCATCCTCGACAAGGTCGACGCCATCCGCCTTAAGCGCCAGCAAGCCATCCAGCTTGCTGATGACTTCCTGCGCGCTGTTTTTCTGGACATGTTCGGCGACCCGGTGACCAATCCGAACGGATGGGATTTGGTCAAGCTCGGAACATTGATAGTGCTTGGTCCAAACAACGGGCTATATAAGCCTTCAAATTATTATGGTGTGGGCACGAGGATCTTGAGGATCGATGGATTTTATTTTGGAGAGGTTATTTCCGAATCTAATCTAAAAAGGGTTCGTGTGAGTGAGGATGAAAGGGCAAGGTTTTCCCTGAGTGTTGGTGATGTGGTGATCAATCGCGTTAATAGTCGGGAATATCTTGGTAAGACAGCCTTGATACGGTCTCTTGAAGAGGTTGTTCTGTATGAATCAAATATGATGAGGTTTGCTATAGATGCGAGGAAGATTGATCCCGAGTATTTTATTTTCCTCATGCAACAGCCTTTTATGAGGTCGCAAATACTTGCCTCGGCTAAAGATGCGGTTAATCAATCGAGCATAAATCAGCAGGATGTAAAATCGCTCGAAATACTCTTGCCTCCGATTGCGTTGCAGAAGAAGTACCGTAACTTGACTTCCACGGTGCGGAACTGCAAGGAGAAGCTAGTTAGTCACAGTCAGATTAATCATGGGCTGCTCGGATCTCTCGTCCAAAAAGCCTTCCAGGGCGAAGTGTGATAGGGCCCTAAAGCCTTCATCCCATCCTCGAACCGGCCACTTCAATCGTCTCGCGTAACTGTAAAAGAGCCAAAAACTCGCGCCGTTTTGATGCATGCCCAACTAAAACTCGATTGGCGGTCGAAATAGATCTCGATGCGGACGCTGGAATGGTATATTGATCAACAAGTTAGGATTGCGGTTCGTCCGTGGGGTAGGAGGCGATGTGTGCACAACCCTTCTGATCGAACGCCCGTTCGCAGCAGAAAAGAAAGCCCCGCTCATGCGGGGCTTTTCTTTTTGTTCGGCGTCATCTGCGTTGTGCCCCGCAGCATTGATTTTTCGTGCACCGCGACTTGCAAACAGACAATTTCCTCCCCTATGGTGCAATCGATTGCATTGCTGTGAATCGTTGCGTTTGATACCGGTTGGGAGGCCGGAAGGTGGATGTCCATCCATTCGATCAGACCGGCCCCGGCGACGGGGTTCACGCGGCGCGATGCGCTGCGCATGGCGGTTGCCGGGAGCGTCGCCCTGGGCACCGCAGGGACGTTGCCCGCATTCGCCGCCACGGCGCCACTCAAGGGCAACCTGAAACACTCCGTCGCACGCTGGACCTTCCCGCAGCTGTCCGTCGCCCAGCTCTCCGCGACGGTGAAGGACATCGGCTTCGCCGCGATCGACCTGGTCGGCCCGGAAGACTGGCCCACGCTGAAGGCGAATGGCGTGTACAGCTCGATGTGCAACGGCGCGGAGCTGGGCCTGACCAAGGGCTTTGCCGGCCGTGAGTTCCACGATGAACTGGTGGCGCGCTACACGCGGCACATCGACCTGGTCGCCGATGCCGGTTACCGCAATCTCATCTGCTTCTCCGGCAACCGCAACGGCATGGATCCCCATGACGGAATGGCCAATGCCGAGGCCGGCCTCAAGCGCATCCTCGGGCATGCCGAGAAGCGCGGCGTGGTGCTGGTGATGGAGCTGCTCAACTCCAGGGTCGATCACCACGACTACCTGTGCGATCACTCCGCATGGGGCGTGGAGCTGTGCCAGCGGCTGGGCTCGGACAATTTCGGCCTGCTCTACGACATCTACCACATGCAGATCATGGAGGGCGACATCATCGCCACCATTGGAAAACACCACGCCTGCTTCAAGCATTACCACACCGCAGGCGTGCCAGGCCGGAACGAGATCGGAGACCAGCAGGAGCTCCACTATCCGGCCATCTGTCGCGCGATTCGCGACACCGGTTTCAAGGGGTATCTGGCGCAGGAGTTCACGCCTGCAGCGCCCGATCCCGTTGCCTCATTGCGCGAGGCGATCCGCCTCTGCGACGTCTGAAACGATATCCACCCAGGTGAGAAACCCATGGCAGATAATCACTACGACGCCATTGTTGTTGGCTCGGGAATCAGTGGCGGTTGGGCGGCGAAGGAGCTGACCGAAAAGGGCTTGAAGGTCCTGATGCTGGAACGTGGCCGTAACATCGAGCACGTCAAGGACTACGTCAACGCGATGAAGGAGGCGTGGGACTTCCCGCACCGCAATCGGCCAACGCAGGCGATGAAGGCCGACTTCCCGGTGCTGATGCGCGATTACGGCCTGGCCGAAAATCTGGAAGGAATGTGGGCCAACGAACAGGACTCACCCTACATCGAGACCAAACGGTTCGACTGGTTCCGTGGCTACCACGTCGGCGGCCGCTCGTTGCTGTGGGGGCGGCAGAGTTATCGCTTCTCCGATCTGGATTTCGAGGCGAACCTCAAGGACGGCCTCGCGACCGACTGGCCGATCCGCTACGCCGACATCGCGCCGTGGTACGACTACGTGGAGAAGTTCGCCGGCATCGCCGGCACGCGCGAAGGACTGGACGTGCTGCCAGACGGCGAGTTCCTTCCGCCGGTTCCCTTGAACATCGTCGAGAAGGATGTGGCCGCGCGTATCAAGAAGGCCTTCGGCGGAACGCGCCATATGATCCACTCGCGCACCGCCAACATCACCAAACCGATGCCCGAGCAGGGCCGCGTCAACTGCCAGTATCGCAACAAGTGCATTCTGGGCTGTCCCTTCGGCGCCTACTTCTCCACCCAGGCGGCGACATTGCCGGCGGCGATGAAGACCGGCAACCTGACCCTGCGGCCGTTCTCGATCGTCAAGGAAGTGCTCTACGACAAGGACCGCAAGCGTGCGCGCGGGGTGGAGGTGATCGACGCCGAGACCGGGCAGACCTACCAGTACACCGCCAAGGTCATCTTCCTCAACGCATCGTCGTTCAACTCGACCTGGCTGCTGATGAACTCGGCCACCGATGTGTGGGAAGGCGGGCTGGGCTCCTCGTCGGGCGAGCTGGGGCACAACGTGATGGACCATCACTTCGGTGCGGGCGCCTCGGGCCGGGTCGAGGGCTACGAAGACAAGTACTACTTCGGCCGCCGTCCCTGCGGTTTCTACATTCCACGCTTCCGCAACGTCGCAGCCGACAAGCGTGGCTACCTGCGCGGGTTCGGCTACCAGGGCGGTGCCAGCCGAAACGGCTGGTCGCGCGAGATCGCCGAGCTGAACATCGGCGCCGACCTGAAGGAAGCGCTGACCGTGCCGGGTGACTGGCGCATCGGCATGACCGGGTTCGGTGAAATGCTGCCGCACCACGACAATACAATCCGCCTGGACCACGACCGCAAGGACAAGTGGGGGCTGCCGGTGCTGGCGATGGACGTTGCCATGCGTGCCAACGAACTGGCGATGCGCAAGGACATGGCCGCCGATGCTGCCGAGATGCTGGAGGCGGCCGGCGTCAAGGACGTGAAGATGCACGACAACGACTATGCCCCGGGCAAGGGCATCCACGAGATGGGGACCGCGCGCATGGGACGTGATCGCAGGAGCTCGGTACTGAACCAGCACAACCAGGTCTGGGATGCCCCCAACGTCTATGTGACCGACGGTGCCTGCATGACCTCCAGCGCCTGCGTGAATCCCTCGCTGACCTACATGGCGCTGACCGCGCGCGCGGCCGACCACGCGGTACGCGAACTGAAAGCGGGGAACCTCTGATGGATCGTCGCGAACTGCTGAAGATGATCGTCGCCGCCACCGGCGCGGCCATGGTTGGATTGCCTGCGCTTGTGCAGGGGCAGGCACCGGCGGGCGCCACAAAGATCCATTTCTCCGATGCCGATGTCGGCACGCTGGACGGGATCGCCGAGACCATCCTGCCGCGGACCCGGACACCTGGCGCGAAGGACGCCGGTGCCGGGTTGTTCATGGCGACATTCGTCAGCGATTGCTACACCGCCCGGCAGCAGGCGGCGTTCCGCGCTGGTCTGGCCGACATCGACAAACGCGCCGGTGGCCGCTTCGTATCGCTCACACCGGAAGCCCGCACCGAACTGCTGCGTGCTCTGGATGCGGAGGCCAAGGTACGCAAGGCCGATGTGACCGAGACCGGTACGCCTGAAGAGGGTGAGGCGATGCCGCACTACTTCACGATGCTCAAGCAGTTGGCCATCTTCGGCTTCTTCACCTCCAAGGTCGGCGCGACCGGGGTGCTGCAGTACGTCGCGGTGCCGGGTCGTTACGACGGCGACCTTGCCTATGTTCCCGGCACGCCGGCGTGGGGGACCAGTTGATGGACACCACCCTGATGATCCGTCCTGCGTTGATCACCGCCAGCCTGCTGGCCGCTGCAACTGCATTTGCCCAGGACAGTGCCGACGCTGCGCGTGACCCGAAGAAGACCGAGGTGTGGACGCCGGTGCCAGCAGTCGTGGCAACGCCCGCGGGCAAGGCGCCGTCCGACGCCATCGTGCTGTTCGATGGCAAGGATGCCTCGGCGTGGGAGGCAGAGCAGGGCGGGCGCGTGCCCTGGACCGTCGCCGATGGCGCGATGACCGTGGTGCCGGGCAGCAAGGGCATCCGCACCCGGCAACGCTTCTGCGATGTCCAGCTGCATGTCGAATGGCGTACTCCCACCGAGACGAAGGGCTTCGACGGCCAGAACCGGGGCAACAGCGGCATCTTCCTGCAGGAACTGTATGAGCTGCAGGTGCTCGACAGTTACAACAACCCGACGTATGCCAACGGCCAGGCGGGTTCGATCTACAAGCAGGCCATGCCACGGGTGAACGCCTCGCGCGCACCGGGCCAGTGGCAGGTCTACGACATCATCTGGAAGGCCCCGCGTTTCTCGCAGGGCGGCGGCCTGACCTCGCCCGCGCGCATCACCGTGCTGCACAACGGCGTGCTCGTGCAGGACGACACCGTGCTGGCAGGCAAGACCGAGTACATCGGTGCGCCTTCGTACGCGCCCCATGCGTGCGCGCCGCTCTATCTGCAGGAGCACGACGCCAAGGTCAGCTACCGCAACATCTGGGTGCGCGAACTGTAGCGCCCACCCGCTATTTCGCCAGGTAGCTGGCGATGTCATCGATTTCCTGTTGCGACAGCTGCGCGAAGGGCGGCATCAATCCGCCGCCCTTTCTGATCTTGTCCTTGATCTGCGCGGGCTGCAGCCGCTTGCTGATGTCGGTGAGCGCAGGAAACGCGCCCGGCATGCCAGCGCGATCGGCACCGTGGCAGGCCGTGCAGTTTGCGCTGTAGAGCTTTGCACCGGCCGCAGGGTCGTTCTTGCACCAGGCCGTGGTCGCAAGCATCGCGCCGCACAGGACCGCGGTCAGGGTGAAGCTCAATTTCAGGCGAGTGTTCAAGCGAGGCTCCTTCGCATCAGCGCGGTGCGCGAGCAGGTTGGTCGATGGCCAGGTGTTCACGCAGGTAGTCCGCGCCGGTCTGGATCGCCTTGGCCGGGTTGCGCGGCTGGTCGTGCTCGATGATGTACCAGTGCACGCCCGCGGCGGCCGCGGCTGGCAGGATCGCGTTCCAGTCCAGTACGCCCTGGCCGACGGCGGCGAATCCGCCTTCGTCTTCAGCCTGGCCCTTGGGCGCATTGTCCTTGGCGTGCACCGCGAACACGCGGCCGCGGAATTTTCCCAGCATCACGGCCGGGTCCAGGCCCGCACGTGCGACCCAGGCCAGGTCCAGCTCGGTCTGCAGGTCGGGGCCGGCCGCTGCGAACAGCAGCTCCAGTCCGGTGCTGCCATCGAAGTCGGCCAGCTCGAAGTCGTGGTTGTGATAGGCCAGGCGCATGCCCTTGCCGCGCACATGCTTTGCGATCCGGCACAGTTCCTGGCCCAACGCAGTCCAGCCCGCGGCATCGGTTGGGCGATCCTTCTTGTCCAGGTACGGCACCACCAGCGTGGTGTTGCCGATAGACCGGTTGAACGTCACCACGCCGTCCAGATCATTGCGCAGCTCGGCCAGCGGCACGTGCGACGAAACCGCCTTGATCGAATACCGGTCCAGCAGCCGCTTGAGCTCTGCAGCGCTGGTGTTCTGCGTACCGACTGTTTCCACCGCGTGCACACCGGCGTCGTGGACGATCTTCAGCTGCTGGTCGAGCGACCCGGCGTTGCGCAGGGTATACATCTGCACCGCGATCGGTTTCTGCGTGCTGGCGGCTTCGTCCGCGAAAGCGGGCAGGGCAGCGAACAGCAGGATGAGGCTTGCACTTCTACGGAAAAGGGCTTTCATCAACAGATCCTCCCGGGTTTCAACCGATGACGGTCCAGGCGCGTGACCTGGCTGATGCAATGACACGGTCAACGATCTGCGCCGAGCGCAGGCCGTCTTCGAAGGTGGGCAGGCCCTGCGGCCGCTCGCCTTCAATGGCGCGATAGGTGTCGGCGACAAATGCTTCGAAACATTGGGCGTAGCCCTGTGCATGCCCGGACGGAAGCACGGAAAGGCGGCGTTGATCGGCACTGCCGGCACCGGGGCCGCGTACGAAGATCTCCTCGCGCTGGTCGGGCAGGCCGATCCACAGTCGTTCGGCATCCTCCTGGTTGAAGGCCACACTGGCCTTGGCGCCATCGATCTCGAACCAGAGGCGGTTGTGGCGTCCGGCCGAGACCTGGCTGACCGTCAATGACGCCAGCGTGCCGGCGCCGGTCCTGAACATCGCCGCGGCCACGTCCTCGCTCGTGACGGCCTGCATCGCGCTGGCGGCCGTTGGCGTGCTGAAGCTCTGCCCGCTGACGGCGCCGCGCTCGGCGATTACCGTGGAGAATGCCGCGCTGACCTCGGTGAAGCGTTCGCCGCTGATCCATTCCACCAGGTCGCACCAGTGCGAACCAATGTCGGCGAACACGCGCGAAGTGCCCCCCAACGCGGGGTCCACGCGCCAGTTGTTGCTGGCCGGGTCCAGCAGCCAGTCCTGCAGGTAGCTGCCGTGGATCAGGTGCAACGGCCCCAGATCGCCCTGGGCGATGCGTGCGCGCGCCTCGCGGACCACGGGGTGGTAGCGGTAGACGAAGGGTACCGTGGCCACAAGGCCGCGCGAGGCCGCCAGCGCAGCCAACGCCTGTGCATCTTCCAGCGAGGTGGCCAGCGGCTTCTCGCAGATCACGTGCTTGCCGGCTTCCAGCGCAGCCTGGGCCATCGCGCGGTGCAGGTGATTGGGCGTGCAGACGTGCACGACCTGCACCTGCGGGTCGGTGATCACCTCGTCGATATCCCGATAGGCACGCGCGACATTCCAGGACTGCGCTGCCTCATGTGAACGCTGCGGTGACGAGGCGGCCACGCCGCGTACCTCGGCACCCGCCAGCAGTGCCGCGCGACGATGCACTGCGCCGATCATGCCGGCGCCGACGATGGCGATTCCAAGCTTGGGCATCGACTGGGATCCTCAGGGCGTGGAGGGCGCGGCCGTGGCCGCCGGCCGGTCGCGGAACAGCAGCAGGAAGGCGACCAGCACCACCAGTGCAACGCCTGCCGGGAACAGCCAGATCTGCTGCCAGTCGGGGCCGGCCGCAGTGGTGAAGTGCTCCACCACCGCGCCGGACAGGAAGGTGCCGATCAGCATGCCCACGCCGTAGGTGGCCAGGGTGATGAACCCCTGCGCGCTGCTGCGCGCGGCGGGACCGGCATGTGCATCGGTGTAGATCTGGCCGGTGACGAAGAAGAAGTCGTAGCAGATGCCGTGCAGCACGATGCCGATCACCAGCAGGGAAAAACCGCTGCCCGCATCGCCGAAGGCGAACATCGCGTAGCGCACCACCCAAGCGGCCATGCCGACCGCCAGCATGGTCTTTACCCCCAGCCGCACGAACAGGAACGGCATGGCCAGCATCAGCAGCACTTCGGAGACCTGGCCCAGCGACTGCAGGCCCGCGGCGCCGCGCACGCCCAGGTCGTTGAGGTACGGGTTGGTGAAGTTGTAATAGAACGACAGTGGGATGCAGATGGCGATGGAGGCCAGGAAGAACACCAGATAGGCGCGCGACTTCAGCAGCCGCAGCGAATCCAGCCCCAGGATCTGCCCGAGGCCGGCATCGCGCTGCTGCGCCAGCGGCGGCGTGTGCGGCAGGGTGAAGGCATACAGGCCCAGCAGCAGTGATGCCAGCGCCGCCATCCGGAACGTCAGTTCAAGCCGATGCGCCTGTTCCCAGCCCAGCCAGCCGATCAGCACACCGGCCACGATCCAGCCGACGCTGCCGGCCACGCGCACCAGCGGGAACTGCTTCTCCGGCGACTGCATGTGCCGCATCGCCACGCTGTTGGCCAGTGCCAGCGTCGGCATGAACAGCAGCATGTAGCCCATCACGCAGGCGGAGAACGTGCTGAAGCTGTCTGCTGTGGAGGCCAGCCACAGCAGCACCGCACCGGCCAGGTGCAGCACCGCCAGGATGCGCTGCGCGGCGAAGTAGCGATCCGCGATCAGGCCGACCAGGAACGGCGCGACGATGGCGCCGATGGACTGGCTGAGGAATGCCGTTGCCACCTGGCTCGCGCTGGCCTGCAGCGGGCCCTGCACCAGATAGGTACCCAGGGTGACGAACCACGCCCCCCAGATGAAGAACTGCAGAAACATCATCGCGCCCAAGCGCGACATGGCGTGCGTCATGGCTTGCCCTCCCGGGGCGGTGTCGGCTCAGATTCCCAGCATGCGGTGCAGCGATCCGGCGTCCGTGCCGCTGTCGGCAAAGTCGTCGAAGGCGCGCTCGGTCACGCGGATGATGTGGTCGCGGATGAAGGCGGCGCCCTCGCGTGCGCCGTCTTCCGGGTGCTTCAGGCAGCACTCCCATTCCAGTACCGCCCATCCGGGGAAGTCGTACTGGGCGAACTTGGAGAAGATCGCCTTGAAGTCGATCTGGCCGTCGCCGAGTGAACGGAACCGGCCCGGGCGATCGATCCAGTCCTGGTAGCCGCCATACACGCCACTGCAGGCGCTGGCGCGGTACTCCGCGTCCTTGACGTGGAAGATGCCGATGCGCGCGTGGTAGCGATCGATGAACCCCAGATAGTCCATCTGCTGCAGCAGCAGGTGGCTGGGGTCGTACAGGATCTTCGCGCGCGGGTGGTGATCGACCACGTCGAGGAAGCGTTCGAAGGTCGCACCGTCGTGCAGGTCCTCCCCCGGGTGGATCTCGAAGCACAGGTCCACGCCGCAGGCGTCATACGCATCGAGGATGGGACGCCAGCGGCGGCCGAGTTCGGCGAAGGCTTCTTCCACCAGGCCGGGCGGGCGCTGCGGCCAGGGATAGAAGTAGGGCCAGGCCAGTGCGCCGGAGAAGGTGGCGTGTGCGGTCAGTCCCAGCCGCTGGCTGGCCTTGGCTGCCAGCAGCAGCTGCTCCACTGCCCAGGCCTGGCGCGCGGACGGGTCGCCGCGCTTTTCCGGCGGTGCGAATCCGTCGAACAGGCTGTCATAGGCGGGATGGACGGCGACCAGCTGCCCCTGCAGGTGGGTGGACAGTTCGGTGATCTGTACGCCATGCCCGGCCAGCATGCCGGCAAGGTCGTCGCAGTACGCCTGGCTGCGTGCGGCCTCGGCCAGGTCGAACAGGTGGGGCGCGCTGGTCGGCACTTGTACGCCAGAATAGCCCAGGCCTGCGGCCCAGCCGGCCAGCGTGTCCAGCCGATCAAAAGGAGCTGTGTCGCCGATGAACTGCGCCAGGAACAGCGCTGGACCCTTGAGCGTCTTCAACGTGATTCGCCCTCGATGCAATCGATTGCATTATCCTAGCAGGGGCTCACGCAGGACCTGTTGTGCAGTGCACAGCGGGCAGGAGATCTAACGCCATGGCCACCATCTACGACATCGCAAAGCACGTCGGCGTCTCCGCAGGCACAGTGTCGCGGGCGCTTTCGCGGCCGGACAAAGTCCTGCCGGCGACCCGCGCGCGTATCGAGCAGGCTGCCGCCGCGCTGGGCTATGTGCCCAACACGGTGGCCCGCACGCTCAAGACCCAGCGCAGCGGCAAGATCCTGGTCACCGTCCCGGACATCGCCAATCCGTTCTTCGCCCAGATCCTGCAGGGTGCGGAGGACGCCGCGCAGGCCGTTGGCTACGCGGTCCTGCTGGGGGACACCCAGCATCAACCGGATCGCGAGGAGCGCTATGCGCAGATGCTCCGGCGCAACGAGGCCGACGGCATGATCGTGCTGGGGCATCGCCTGCCACCGACGGCGCGTGACATCGTCGAACAGCGGGGTGCCGCCGCGCCGGTGGTCAACGGCTGCGAGTTCGATCCTTCGCTGGGCATCCCCAGCATCCACATCGACAATGCCGCCGCCGCGCGCGCGGTGATGGAACACCTGTATGGGCTGGGACACGAACGCATTGCGGTGGTCGGTGGCCCCCCCGACAATCCGCTGCACCAGCAACGGCTGGAAGGGGTGCGGGCGGCCGGCAAGGCGCGTGGACGCCTGCGCCAGCTGAACATCGTGCCGGGTGACTTTTCGGTGGAGTCCGGCCATGCCGCCGCGATGGCGATGTTGGCCGCCGCGCCTGTACCGACTGCGGTCTTCTGTTTCAGCGACCAGATGGCGCTGGGCACCCTGGCGGCCTGTCGGGAGCTGGGCCTCCGAGTGCCGGAGGATCTGTCCATCGTCGGCTTTGACGACCTGGCCTCCTCGCGCTACCTCACGCCGCCACTGACGACGATCAGACAGCCGATGCGGGAGATTGGTGAGCGCGCGGTCAACCTGCTGCTTGCCATCATCGAACACGTGGATGTGCCGCTGCAGCAGACGCTGGATTTCAGCCTGATGCTGCGGGGCTCGACGGCCGCACCCAGGGCCGGGTGAGGGCAGGACAGAGCGCGCTGCCTCACTGATTGTCGCCAGATGGCTTCTGCAACCTTGATCCCGAATTGACGCAGAGCTGTCAGACTCACCGCAGGCAGCCCGGCAAGGGCCTTGGTGGCAGCTGCGATCGCTCAAGGGGGTCGGCAATGCCGTTCTTGACGGACTCGACCGAGGTCTCGGTCGAAGGCATCGGCGCGGCACGGCGCATCGGCTGGATGCGTTTCGTGGGCAACGGGTTGGGGGCGATCCCCATTGCTTCGATCATGCTCGAACGCCAGGACGGTGCGCTGGCGTGGAGCCTGCTGCTGCTCAATGCGCTGGCCTGGCCGGCGCTCGCCCTCGTGCTGACCCATCGCTCACGGCAGCCCGCGGTGGTCCAGTTCCGCTGCATGGTGATCGATTCCTTCTTTGGCGGTGGCTGGATCGCCTTCATGGGGCTCAGCGTGGTGCCCAGTGCGTTGTTCGCCGCGCTGCTGGTCGCCGACAAGATCGCCGCCGGCGGGGTGAAGCTGGCGGTACGGGCCACACTGGCGCTGGCAGTTGGGTTCGCGCTCACCTGGTGGGTACTCGGGTTTCCCTATCAGCCGGTGTCATCGCAGCGCACGATCGTACTCAGTGTGCCGTTCCTGTTCGTCTACGGCATCGGCCTCAGCATCCTCAGCTGGCAGCTGGCGCGGCGGGTGAAATCGCAGAACCGCCAGTTGAAGCGGCTGAGCCGGATGGACCCGCTGGTGGAGCTGGCCAACCGCGGCTTCCTGATCGTCCGCGCGCAGCAGGCCCTGGACAAGGCGCAGGGGCAGGGTGGTTTCGCCTGTCTGCTGATGCTTGATGTGGATGACTTCAAGCGCATCAATGACTCGCATGGTCATCGTGCCGGGGACGAAGTGCTGCGCCATATCGCCTCCACCTTGCGCGCCTTCGCCCGGCCCGGCGATACCCCTGCGCGGCTGGGAGGCGACGAGTTCGTCGTGCTGCTGCAGGACTGTGCGCCCATCGATGCGATGCATGTGGCAGAGCGGGTTCGTCTGCAACTTCTGGAAGCAGCACGGCAGGCAACGCCGGGCATCGAGTTCAGCGTCAGCATCGGCATTGCTGCCACGCCGCGGGGCGGCAGCGTCGAGGACTGGCTGGCATTGGCCGACCGCGCGCTCTACCACGCCAAGCGCCAGGGCAAGAACAACGCCAGCTATGGCGAATGAGGTGTTGTCACGTCTCTGGCGCAGGCCAGCAGCTGGGCGGCCGTCGCGGGAGGATCGCAGCGCACTGCCAACTGCAGCGTGGTGGTCGGCATGCCCAGCTCCAGTGCAACAAAGGCCAAGCCGCTCCGGTGCATGCTCTGCATCGACGCCGGCACGATGGCGATACCCAGGCCGGCGGCGGCAAGGTTGATCGCTGAAGCCACCTGCGGCGCTTCCTGCTGGATGGCCGGAGTGAACCCCTGGGTGCGGCAGGCGGCGACTACGTCTGCACTCAGGCCCTGCCCCGATTTCCGAGAGAACAGGATGAAACGCTCATCGCGCAGCTCGGCCAGCGCGATGCTCGTCCGGCATGCCAGCGGGTGATCGGCTGGCAGCACTGCCACCAGTGGCTCGGCACTGAGTTGCTGTGTCACCCGCTCACCGGTGCCGGAAAATGGCGGGCGCACGATCACTGCGTCGAGCTCGCCATCATCCAGGCGCCGGACCAGGGATTCACTGCCATCTTCGACCAGCTGCACCTGCACTGCTGGATGCGCCCGCTGGAAGCTGCGCATCAGCGCGGTGACCGCTTCGTTATAGGTCGCCGATTCGGTCAACCCCAACGTCAACGTGCCGACCTCGCCGCGCGCGGCGCGCAACGCCTCTTCCTTGGCCTGGTCGACGCGCGCGAGGATGTCCTCCGCCGCTTTCCAGAACACCCGCCCGGCATCGCTGAGCACGATGCCGCGTCCCTGGCGATGGAACAACGGTGTTCCGATCTCTTCCTCCAGTGCGCGGATCTGCTGCCCCAGCGGCGGCTGGGCAATGTGCAGGGCCTCGGCGGCCCTGGTGAAGCTCTGCAGCTGGGCGGTCATGACGAAGTAGCGCAGGTGGCGCAGTTCCATTGGAACCTCAGACGTTCTGATGCTGTACGAACACGGTATTGGACGGTCGCCGGTGGCGACCACATCATCGGTATCCCACGCCAAAAGTCCATCTGCAAGGGAGACCACATGAAGAAGACACGCCAGCTGCGCGACCTGCTCGGACACGGCCGCAGCGTGATCGCACCGGGGGTCTTCGACGGCCTGTCGGCCCGCCTGGTGGAGCTGGCCGGGTTCGAGGTGGTGTATGCCAGTGGCGGTGCCATCGCGCGTTCGGCCGGCGTGCCCGACATCGGGCTGCTCGGATTCACCGAAGTACTGGCGCAGATCGAGCGGATCGTCGATGCCTGCGACCTGCCGGTGGTCTCCGACGCCGATACCGGCTTCGGCGGAACCGCCAACGTGGAGCGTACGGTGCGTGCATTCGAGCGGGCAGGTGTCGCCGCGCTGCATATCGAGGACCAGGCGTTCCCCAAACGCTGCGGGCACCTGGATGACAAGACGCTGGTCGACGCAGGCGAGATGTGCACGAAGATCCGGGTTGCCTGCCAGGCGCGGCACGATCCGGAGCTGATGATCATTGCGCGCACCGATGCCATCGCCTGCGAGGGCCTGGACGCGGCCATCGAACGGGCGCAGGCCTATGTGGACGCGGGCGCGGACATGATCTTCATGGAGGCACCGGAAACCCTGGAACAGATCGAGGCGATCTCGCAACGGGTGCCCGGGCCGAAGCTGATCAACATGTTTCACAGTGGCAGGACGCCGCTGGTGCCAGTGGAACGGCTGGCCGAACTCGACTACCGGTTGGTGATCATCCCTTCGGACCTGCAACGGGCCGCAATCCGGGCCATGCAGCGCACGCTGCAGGAGATCGCCGCGAGCGGGGACAGCGGACGTATTGCCGGCGAGCTGGTCAGCTTCGGCGAACGCGAGGCGATCGTGCGCACGGCGCGGTATCTGGCGCTGGACCGGGCGTGATTCCGGAGGCGCCGATGGGCGGGTGAGGGGCGCCGGAATCCTCGCCTGATGCCCGTTCATCCTGCACCCGGAATCGTCGTCGCCAATCCTCTACCATGGGCCACCCCGCCCGGACGCGCCGCCCATGCAAGACGCCCTCGTTGCCCAGCCCAAGCCCCCCGTTCCGAGGATCGCGGCCTGGCTGATGATGCTGCTGGGCATGTGGCTGGCGTTGAAGCTGGGCCTGGTGGTGACCCTGCTGTCGGGGCTGCTGGTGTTCCAGCTGACCCACGTGCTGGCGTCGACCGTGGAAGGCAGGCTGCCGCCGGGAAGGGCGCGGGCAATCGCGGTGATCGTGCTGTCGGCGATCATCATCAGCGGACTGGTGCTGGCCGGCATTGGCGTGGCGTCGTTCTTCCGCAACGAGACCGGCGGGCCGGACGCGCTGCTGGCGCGGCTGATGGACATCCTCAATTCGTCGCGCCACCAGGTACCGGCGCTGCTGCAGCCGTATATCCCCGAAGACATGCCGGCGCTGCGTGCGGCGCTGAATGACTGGGCCGCCGAACACCAGCGCCAGCTGGGCGTGGCCGGCACGTCGGTGGTGCAGGTGGGCGTGCGCGTACTGATCGGCATGGTGCTGGGGGCGATGATCGCGCTGTACGACGAACTTCCGCTGCCGAAGATGGGGCCTCTGGCGCAGGAACTGATCGGGCGCACCAGCCGCCTGGCCACCGCGTTCCGCCAGGTGGTGTTCGCGCAGCTGAAGATCTCGCTGCTCAACACCGTGTTCACCGCGATCTTCCTGCTGGGCGTGCTGCCGCTGTTCGGCGTGCATCTGCCGCTGTCCAAGACGCTGGTACTGATCACCTTCATCGCCGGCCTGCTGCCAGTGGTGGGCAACATCATCTCCAACACGATCATCACCATCGTCGCGCTGTCAGTCTCGTTCTACGTGGCCGTGGCCGCGCTGCTGTACCTGATCGTGATCCACAAACTGGAATACTTCCTCAACGCGCGTATCGTCGGCGGTGAAATCCAGGCCCGCGCATGGGAGCTGCTGCTGGCCATGCTGGTGATGGAAGCGGCGTTCGGCCTGCCCGGGCTGGTGGCGGCACCGGTGTTCTACGCTTACGTGAAACGCGAACTGGTCGACCAGCGCTGGATCTGACCCGGCGTGACCTGTCGCATCTGACCGGCTGGACGGGGGGCGCCGGCGTTGTCGGCGCGTTCGCGCGCGCTGCGCTATATCCACCCCGGCGGATCGTACGGCGCTGGCTTGGCGCCGCCGGAGCCGCTCGCTACAGTGAGCCGCACTTCAGGGGAATTCTGCATGGCCGGCAAGGCATCGCCCATCAGGTTGCGGACCTGGGTCTGGATCCTGGCTGGGCTGTTCGTGGTGTGCACGCTGCCGTTGATGGCCATCGCCCTGGTCCAGGGCACGCTGCGCTACACCGGCGCCGAAGACAACCTGGCCAGCCTGCGCCAGCTGCGGCAGACCTTCGATCTCGCCAACCTGGCTTCGGCCGAGCGCGGTCCGGCCAACAGCCTGCTGGGGGCTGACCCGGCCGACGCCGCCGAACAGGCGCGGCTGGCCGCGCAGCTGGCGGCCGCGCGCAAGCGGGTCGACACCGCCATGCTGCAGCTGGAGACCGTGTTCAAGAACGACCCGGGCGTGCTGGATGAGCGTGGCCTGCTGGCCGACGCGCAACGTCGCCTGCAGTCGGCGCGGGCTGCGGTGGACCGGGTGGTGGCGCAACCGCACGATGCGCGCCGGGTGGAGGCGGTGGAGCGCGCGATCAGTGGCATGTTCGCCGTGGTTGATCGCCTGCACCTGCTGACCTCGGCACAGATCAACGTGCTGGTCAGCGCCGACCGTGAAGCGGCGATTCCGGCGATGCAGGGCCAGGTGCTGATCGATCTTCGCGAACATGGCGGCCGCCTGGCCTCGAACGTGATGGCGCCGGTCGCGGTGCCGGGGGCATGGCGCGAGGAGCAGGTACGCGCTGCACTGCAGACCGAGGGCCGCCTGCTGGAGCTGTGGCGGTTGGCGGGCAGCCATGAGTCGGTGTTCCGCAGCGACCCGGAACTGTCATGGCACTGGGACATGGCACGACGGCAGTTCTTCGGCGAATCGCTGCCGATGATCGAGCAGTTGATCGAGGATGGCCGCCGTGGTGTACCACCGCCGTGGACCGCTGCCGAGTTCACCACGCGCTACGTGCCTACCCTGCAGTCGCTGGAAGCCCTGCGTGATGGCTACCTGAGCGTGTCCATCGCCCGCTACGAACGCACCAGCAACCGCGAGGCCATGCGCCTGGCTGTGCTGGTGGCGACCGCGCTGGGCACGCTGGTGGTGCTGGGCGTGGCCCTGCGCATCGCCCACCTGCAGATCCTGCAGCCACTGCTGCAGGCGCAGAAGCAGGTGATCCAGCTCGCCACGGATGCACCTGGCCCGGAGCAGCATGTCACCCATCCGCTGGCCGAGATGCAGCGCCTGTTCGACGCCATCGAAGTACTGCGTGAGAAATCGCGCGAGCGCTCGGCACTGACCAGCGAGCTGCGCCAGCTCGCCGGCACCGACGAGCTGACCGGACTGTTGAACCGGCGCGCGCTGGATGAGGTGGTGCAGCAGAGGCACGCCGGAGGCGATGCAAGCGCCGTGGTGATCCTGCTGGATGTGGATCGCTTCAAGGCGATCAACGATGGCCATGGCCATGAAGCTGGCGACGAAGTGCTGGTGCAGGTGGCGCAGTTGCTGCAGCGCCACCTGCGCCGCAGCGACAGCATCGCCCGCTATGGTGGTGAGGAGTTCCTGGTGCTGCTGGCCGACGGTGATCTGGCCGGTGGCCGCCAGCTGGCCGAGTCATTGCGATTGGCCCTGCAGCAGATGGACATCACGCTGGCCGGCGGCACCGTGCTGCGGGTGACCGCCAGCTTCGGCGTGGCCGAGGGCGGCACCGACGCGCTGGGCTGGCGCACCCTGCTGCGTGCCGCCGATGCGGCCATGTACCGGGCCAAGGCGCAGGGGCGCGATCGGGTACGGGTGGCGGGGGGCGGTCGCATCACGCGCTGATGGCACGCGTCAGCCAATGCGTGCATGCACCCGTCGCAGCGTCTGCAGGATCGCCCGGCGCGCGATGGGGCGTGCAGCTGCTGCAAACGCAGGTGGGGTGGTGAGCAGCGCGTCACGCACGCGCCACGCGCCCTATCTCGCTTTCTGTGAAGAAGCCGACATTGACCTTCCACGCTTCGGTCACCACTCTGCGCAGACGCTGGGATTCCACTTGATGAAGGACGACACCATGACCCAGCTCACACTGCCCGAACTGGCCAAGAAGATGGCCGACATCGATTTCACCATGCTGCAGACCCGCGCCGGCGGAGAAATTGCCGGTCGTCCGATGAGCAACAACGGTGACGTGGACTACGACGGTGACAGCTGGTTCTTCACCACAGAAGACACCGACATGGTGCACGAGATTGAGGCTGACCCCGCCGTTGCGCTGGGTTTTTCCGGCAGCAGGTCACTGCTGGGCAAGCCGCCGTTGTTCGTGCACGTGCAGGGAAGGGCGGCGCTGGTGCGCGATCGCGCTGTGATGCGCGAGCACTGGGTGAAGGATCTTGAGCGCTGGTTCGAGCAGGGCGTGGATACACCGGGGCTGGTACTGATTCACGTGCGCGCCAGCCGCATCCACTATTGGGATGGCGAGGACCAGGGCGAAATGGCAGTCTGACCCGGCAGCGGGAGGCTGGTGGCCATCGCGGCCATTGCGCGGCGCGCCCGGGCTTTGCCATCCTCCCTGCTGTTTTCCGTAGCGTGGAGTCCCGATGCGTCCTGCGTTCTGGCTGGCTTTGGCCCTGCTGCCCACCCTGGCGGTGGCGCAACCCGCGCGTACGCCCAAGGCCAAGGCCCCGGCGCAGGATCCCTTCAGCGAGCTGTTCGACACCGCCTGCATGCAGCACATCGGTGCCCCGGCGCGGTTGCAGTCGCTGATGGAATCCAATGGGCTGTCGCCGCTGCAGCCCGCCGAAGCCGCCACGCTGTTGCAGGGGCAATCGGGCGTGGCGTGGATGGTGCCTCTGGCCAGTGGCCGCTATGCGGTGAGCTGGGCTGACGATGGCACGTGTACGGTCTACGCCGAAAAGGCCGACGCGGCGGTCGTGCAGAAGGGATTCGCCCGGTTGGTGCAGGCCGCACCCAGGCCGTTGCAGGTGCGATCGCTGCCAGGGCGTGGGCCACTGTCGGCCGATCAGGTGGCCATCCAGTACGGCTGGGCCACGCCGGGGCAGGGCAAGCTGCAGGTGCGCTTCCGCCTGGTCACGCGGCAGGCGGCCGATGCAGGGGTGCAGGCGATGGCCTCGGCGGCCCCGGGCGAAGCGATGCTGGAGCAGGGCGCGCCTGGGCCCTGACAGGGGCCACGCGCGCGATTCAGCCTTTCACGCGGCGTGTGGTATATCGTTTATCGATAAATCCACTCCGGGGCGGCGAGGCCACCCCAATGCCGGAGGCCGCTTGACCGCTCGTCCCGCCCGCGCCAGTCCCGCGCGAGGCCTGTTCACCCTGGCCCAGGCCGCCGTACAGGCCGTCCGGGCGATGTGCTGGCTGGGCATCCTGGCCGCACTGCTGGCCGTGCCGCTGGTCGCCCATGACCGCCGCTGGCTACTCGACAGCGTCCATGATGCCGGTGCTGTTGCCGCGCACGGCAACGACCTGTTCCTGCACTTCTGCCTCGGCCTGGGCGCGATCGTCGCGCTGCTGGTGCTGTGCCTGCTGTTCCTGCGCCATCTGCTGCGGCTGCTGAAGTCGGCGGCGCGCGAGCGGCCGTTCACCCACGCCAACGCGCAGCGCCTGCAACGCATGGCGTGGTTGATGCTGGCGATGGAGCTGCTGTCGATCCTGATCGGCGCTTACGCGGCCTGGATGGGGCCCGACTTCACCTGGATGGAGGTGGGCGGCGGCATGTCGATCACCGGCCTGGTGGCGGTGCTGATGCTGTTCGTGCTGGCGCGCGTGTTCGCCGTGGGCGCAGCGATGCGCGATGACCTCGATGGTGTCATCTGATGGCGATTGTCATCACCCTGGACCGCATGCTGCAGGAACGGGGCATGACCCTGTCCGAGCTGGCCGGGCGCATCGACATCACCCTGGCCAACCTGTCGATCCTGAAAACCGGCAAGGCGCGTGCCATCCGCTTTTCCACCCTGGATGCGATCTGCCGTGAGCTGCAGTGCACGCCCGGTGATCTGCTCGGGCATGACCCGACGCAGGCGCAGGACGCTGACTGAGTGCTTTCCCTTTTTCCCTCCCTACTGACGAAACGGACCTGAAATGGAATGGTTGGCTGACCCCTCGATATGGATGGGCCTTGCAACCCTGGTCGTGCTGGAGATCGTTCTCGGCATCGACAACCTGGTGTTCATCGCGATCCTTGCCGACAAGCTTCCGCCGCACCAGCGTGACCGCGCGCGGGTGATCGGCCTGGCGCTGGCCCTGCTGATGCGGCTGGTGCTGCTGGCCGCGCTGGCCTGGATCATGAAGCTGACCGAGCCGCTGTTGACGCTGTTCGACCACAGTTTCTCCGGACGCGACCTGATCCTGCTGGGTGGCGGCCTGTTCCTGCTGTTCAAGGGCACCATGGAACTGCATGAGCGGCTGGAAGGCCGCCAGCACGAGGACAATGGCAAGAAGGTCTACGCCAGCTTCGCGATGGTCGTGGCACAGATCGTGGTACTCGACGCGGTGTTCTCGCTGGACTCGGTGATCACTGCGGTCGGCATGGTCGACAACCTGGGCGTGATGTACGCCGCGGTGACCATCGCGATGGCATTGATGCTGGTGGCCAGCAAGCCGCTGACCCGCTTCGTCAACAAGCATCCCACGGTGGTGGTGCTGTGCCTGGGCTTCCTGCTGATGATCGGTTTCAGCCTGGTGGCCGAGGGCCTGGGCTACAAGATCCCGAAGGGCTACCTGTACGCGGCTATCGCCTTCTCGATCCTGGTCGAGGCATTCAACCAGTGGGTACGTTTCAACCGCGAGCGCAACGAGCGCCGCCAGCCGTTCCGCCAACGTACTGCGGATGCGGTGCTGCGCATGCTGGGCGCGCGCCCGACCAATGGCCACGACGACGAAAGTGCTGACGAACACGTCGATGCCGAAGAGCGCCTGCAGCCGGCCGAGCACGAGATGATCCGCAGCGTGCTGGGGCTGGCGGATCGCCCGGTGTCGAGCGTGATGACTGTGCGCGCCGACGTGCAGTGGATCGACCTGGCGCGTGGACAGGACGACGTGGTGGCACGCCTGGTGGCATCGCCGCACACCCGCCTGCTGGTCGGCGATGGTGATCTGGACAGCCTGTGCGGTGTGGTGCAGAGCCGCGACCTGCTGGCCGACCTGCTGCAGGGCAAGCCGCTGCAGCTGGAAGGCAACCTGCGTGAGCCGCAGTACGTGCTGTCCAGCGCCAGTGCGCTGCAGGCGCTGGAACTGATCCGCCAGCACCCGGTGCCGCTGGCGGTGGCGGTGGACGAGTACGGCAGCGTGGAAGGCCTGGTGACCGCCAACGACCTGTTGGCGGCCATTGCCGGTGACCTGGTCGACACCCAGGACGAGCGCTATGGCGTGGTCATGCAGGGGGAAGGCCAGTGGGAGGCCGACGGTGCGCTGACCCTGGACGATCTGCAGCGCCTGGCGGGCGTATCGCTGCCGCGCAGTGCCGACTACATGACCATCTCCGGCCTGGTGCTGGAGCGCCTGGGACGCCTGCCGGACATCGGTGACGCAGTGGAGATCGCGGATGTACGCATCACCGTACTGGCGATGGAGAAGCGTCGCATTGCCCGCCTGCGCGTGCAGCGCCTCGACGGAATGGCCTAACCCACCTGTTGCTGTACAGCCGAGCCCATGCTCGGCTGCATGTTGAGAAGCCGAGCATGGGCTCGGCTCTACACAACACGGCCCGCAACCGTCACCATGGCGGGCCCGCTTTCCTTCCCGGATGGTTGCAGTGCTGAGTACGATCGGTTTGTTGATGGGCCTGTATGTGGCCTGGCGCCTGTTCTGGCCGCTGCGCATGCCCATCTGGATGAAAGTCGTGCTGTCACTGCTGTTGGTGGGCGTTGCCGTGCAGCTGCGCATCGTCGCCATGTTCTGGGGCACGATGGCCTCGCCCGAGATTCCGAAACTGGCCATCGCCACGCTGGCCACCGGCTCCACGGCGGTGTTGCTGCTGGCGTTGCTGATGCTGGCGCTGGACGTGAGCCTGCTTGCTTCCCGCCTGCTGCGCTGGCCACGCGCGGTAGCCGCATTGCGCACGCGGAGTCTGCGACCGGCGGCCGGCATGCTGGCCCTGCTGGTCAGTGGCTACGGCGTCAGCCAGGGCATGGCGGTACCCAAGCCCCGGCAGATCGAGGTGAGCATCGCCGGATTGCCGGCTGCGTTCGACGGCTATCGCGTGCTGCAGTTGACCGACATCCATGCCAGCCGCCTGCTGACCGGTGACTGGGTGCGCAGGGTGGTGGACCAGAGCAACGCACTGACGCCGGACCTGATCGTGATCACCGGCGACCTGATCGACGGCAGTGTCGAGGCCCGCCGTGACGACGCGCGTCCACTCGTGGACCTGCGGGCGCCGGACGGCGTCGTCGCCATCACCGGCAACCACGAGTATTACGCGCAGTACCAGGCGTGGATGCAGGCGTTTCGCGCGCTGCACATGCAGGTGCTGGAGAACAGCCACATGCAGGTGCGGCGTGGCGATGCGGCGCTGACCATCGCCGGTGTCACCGACCCGGTGGCGGCACGCTACGGCCTGCCGCTGCCGGATATGGACGCTGCATTGGCTGGCGCCGATCCCTCCGCGCCGGTGATCCTGCTCGATCATCGCCCACGCAATGCGCGTGAGGCCGCTGCGCGCGGTGTGAAGCTGCAGTTGTCCGGGCATACCCACGGCGGCCAGATCATCGGCATGGACCAGCTGGTGAAGCGGGCCAACGGTGGCTATGTCTCCGGGCGTTACGAGGTGGACGGGATGACACTGTACGTGAGCAATGGCGCTGGCCTGTGGGCCGGATTCCCCGCGCGCATCGGTGTGCCGTCGGAGATCACCCTGATCACCCTGCGCCGCGCCCCGTGACCTGAAGTGGGGTCAGATCCCTTTCCGCAGGGAATTCGCTGCCTTTCGTGCTGTGATCCCTCTGTAGAGCCGAGCCCATGCTCGGCTGAACCAGAGGCAGCCGAGCATGGGCTCGGCTCCAAAGGTAACCGCCTCCTCAAGAACTCCGCAGCGGCGGCCGCGCATGCGCATCGCGCCGCAGCGACTGCGCCCGCTTGGCGATCGCACGCACCACGACGGCGGTGAAGAGCAACGCGGAGGGCACCGCGTACCAGAAGTTGCCGGGCACGCGCTTGAAGTACGAATAGGTGAACACTGCGGCGATGATCCACATGCCGGTCACGTGCAGGCGACGCCACACAGTGGGACCCATGCGGCGGGCGATGCCACGATGTGAGGTGATGGCCAGGGCGAGGATGGCTACATAGCCGATCGTGCCCGGCAGGTTGGCCAGGGCTGAGCGCGCCGGCCAGAACGCGGGGTTGAGGATGCCGAAGGCGGTGATCGCCACCGCATGCAGCAGGTGCGAGAACGCGAACGACAGGCCGACGATGCGACGCTCGCGCAGCAGGAAGCGGGTGAACGGGCCGGGCAGCAGGCTGGCGAACGAGGATGCGGTGAAGGCGACCAGGAACAGCAGGAACGATGTGCGTGCCGTCACCCGGATCGCCGCGCGGCTGCCCTCGACCACGTCGGGCTGCAGGGTGAACGCCGCCAGTGCGAAGGCGATCAGGACCACGGCGATGGCCACGAACAGGCGCCAGCCGTGCAGGGAGGACGTATTGGAAACAGCCATGATCAAACCTCGAATCAGGAAATGGGTGGCACCGGCCTCTGGCCGGCCAAGGAATGGGGAGTGCCGGCCGCTGGCCGGCGCCTTCAACAGTCGTTCGGCACAACCAGCACGCCGGCCGCGCACAGCTCGCCCAGTAGCGGAATGTAGGCTGTGCGTAGTTCGTCGGCGGCCACGCCATGCAGATCGGCCAGTACCTGCAGCGCGTCTTCCGCACGGGCGCCGTCATCGCCGAACGCCGACAGCAGCGCATATGCCAGCGGTGAAAGTTCCTGCACCTGCAGGCTGAAGTCACCCAGGCGTCGCAGCAGCAGCAACGTCGGCATCGCGGTAGGCGCACCGTTCTGGCCGGCGTCCTCATGCACAGGCCACTGGTAGCCCAGCACCCTCACCAGTGGAGACAGCGCCAGCACGCTGCCTGCCTGTGGCGCATGCAATGGCTGCTGGCCGGTGTCCCGCGCTTCAATGTGCAGTGCCTGCTGCGTGCTTTCGTAATGCGCCAGTTCCGCCACCCAGCCCGGCAGCGCGAGGTCTGCCTGCACGCCCAGCCACGCGGCGAATTCGCCGGCGATCTGCGGGAACAGTGGGGTATGGCAGGCATGCCGCGCGTAGTAGTGCTCCACGGTGTCGCGCCAGCAGGCATCACCCAGTTGCGCCTGCAGGCGCGGCAGGCTGCCTGCCAGCAGGCTGTCCAGGCTGTCGATGCAGAGGCGGCGGTAGACCGCCATCCGCCGTGCATCGATGCCCTCAGGCGCGGGCATCGATGGGTCGCGTACATGGTCGGCCCAGCGCTGCTGCAGGGTGGCCAGCGGCTCAGCCATGGGCCACCTCGGGCAGCAGCACATCGGCCTGCGCGTGGCGGATCTGCTCCACCTCGGCCAGCAGCTCGGCCAAAGGCGGGAAGTTGAAATCGCGCTCCAGCAGGGTGGGGCGCACGCCGACACGCGCATAGGCTTCCCCCAGCAGCGCCCAGACCACGCCCTTCACCGGCGCGCCGTGGGTGTCGATCTTGAAGCCATCGTCTTCGTCGAAGTGGCCGGCCACGTGCAGCGAGGCGACGCGATGCGCCGGCACGCGTGCCAGGAAATCGAAGGCGTCGTAGCCGTTGTTGCAGGCGTTGACGAAGACATTGTTGACGTCCAGCAGCAGGTCGCAGTCGGCCTCGGCCAGCACTGCAGTGATGAAGTCGATCTCGCTCATGTCCGCGCCTGGCACGGCGTAGTAGGAGATGTTCTCCACGGCGATGCGCCGGCCCAGTGTGTCCTGCACCTGGCGGATGCGACCGGCAACGTGATGCACGGCCTCGGTGGTGAACGGCAGCGGCAGCAGGTCATAGACATGGCCGCCGGCGGCGCAGTAGCTCAGGTGTTCGCTGTACAGCTGCACCTGGTGCAGGTCGAGGAACGCGCGGGTCTGCGTCAGCAGGGTGCGGTCCAGCGGGTCCGGCCCTCCCAGCGACAGCGACAGGCCGTGGCAGGTCAGGCGATGGCGCTCACTCAGCTGGCGCAGCGCGGCGCCGTGGGCACCGCCAACTCCGATCCAGTTGTCCGGCGACACTTCGAGGAAGTCGATGGCATCGGCCGGCATCGCCAGCAGTTCATCGATCAGGCCACGGCGCAGGCCGAGACCGGCACTGGCGGAAGGCAGGGGCAAGCGCATGCGACGGTACTCCAGGGCAGTGGCGCCGCCGTGGCGGCGGCGCCGGGGGGACGATCAGTCGTTGACGCGGGAGAACAGGCCCTTCGGCATCGGTTTGCCGTTGGCGGTGTAGACACTGCGCAGGTAGTCGTGCGCCTCCTGTTCGCTGATGTAGCCGTCGTGGTCGGTGTCGATGCGGTCGAATTCAGCGGCGCGCTTGGCCGCCACGGCGTTGAACTCGGCACGCGAGACCCGGCCGTCGTGGTCACGGTCGGTGCGGGCAAACGAAGCGTCGCCGCACTTGCCTTCGCCACACTGGCCTTCGGCCACCTTGGCCTTGGCGGCAGGCTTGCCAGTGGCGGCCTTGTTGGCGCCGCACTTGCCTTCACCGCACTTGCCTTCGGCGGCGGCGCTCATGGCCACGGCACCGATGGCCAGTGGCTGGATCGCGGCCGCCTGGCCGGCCAGCAGCAGGCCACCGGCCAGGGCGATGCCGATGGCGCCGATGCGCGGCAGACGGGAAGCAGCGGTGTTCTTGGTCGAGACGGACATGGTGATGACTCCTTGGATGGGCACGCAGGGCGTGCGGGATGGACGCCGCTTGAAGGCGACGGAAACGAAGGGAAGAAGCGCGGGAAGGGGTGAAGCGGATCAGGCGTTGCGGCGACGGCGCAGTCGGTAACCCAGCAGCAGGGCGCCGCCGAGTAGTGCGCCACCGAAACCGATACCGGGCAGCAGCGCGGCGACCGGCAGCAGCAGGGCGATCAGGCTCACGCCCCAGCCGAGGCCGTCGTTGCCCGCCGCGGCGCGCTGCGGGCCGGCCAGCAGGCGGTCCAGGCTGAGTGCACCGCCGCCGTTGAGGATCAGCGGCAGCAGCATGGCCAGGAACAGCAGCGGCAGCTTGAAGTTGCCGTAGCCCTGGTCGGTGATTGCGTAGCCCTGCCACAGCTCACCCAGGCTGTTCCATTGGTCCGGCCAGTGCACGGCAGCGATGGCAACAAGGGTCAGCACCCAGAAGATGTAGGCCACCGAGCGCGTGGCCAGGCCCAGCAGCAGCATCACCGCGCCCACCAGTTCCAGCCAGGTGGCCAGCTGCCAGTTGAGTGATGCAGGCAGGGTGGAGAACGGGAACGGGAAACGCCCTTCCAGGTCGGCGAACCAGTTCTGTCCGGCCAGCTTCTCGCGGCCCGATTCAAAGAACTCCCAGGCCAGCAGGGCGCGTAGCGCCAATGGCGAGAGCCAGCGGCCGACGGCGTCCAGGCGGGGTGTATACACGGAAGAAGCGGAGCTGATCATGGGAGTGTCCTGCGGGCCAGTGGTCGATGGAGGCCATTCCGAGCCACGCAGGTATCGGCAACGTGTGCTGTTGCCCGGGGTTTTGTCAGCGACTGTGGCTGTGTCAGGGGTTCGTACAGTCAGATACAAAGACGCCGCGTCGGGCGTTCGCCGGGCCATGCCCAGCGGCCGAATGTATCCAACTGTAGAAATCCGCCGCCGCCCTACAGTCCGGTACAACTCTGCCTCGCAGCGAAACAGCGCCGATACACCCCCAGGCGGAAATGGCCACTCCCAACACCGGAGTGCCACCCATGATCCGCACCACCCTGCTCGCCGCTGCCCTCGCCCTTGCCGGCGTCGCGACGCCGGCATTCGCCGCCGAGGCCGATGCCGGCGCCACGCCCACCGTCATCCTGGTCCACGGTGCCTTCGCCGATGGCTCCAGCTGGAACAAGGTCATCACCACCCTGCATGACTGGAAACTGCCTGCGGTGGCCGTGCAGAACCCGCTCACCTCGCTGGCCGACGATGTGGCCGCCACCCGTCGCGCGATTGCCGCCGCACCGGGCAAGGTCGTGCTGGTCGGCCACAGCTGGGGCGGCACGGTCATCACCGAAGCGGGCAACGATCCCAAGGTGCAGGCGCTGGTGTACGTGGCCGCATTCGCACCGGATGCCGGGCAGTCATCGGCACAGCAGGGCGAGGGCTATCCGGTCGGCCCGGGCCTGACGCGCCTGCAGGAGAAGGACGGCTACCTGACCCTGCCAGCCGACGCCATCGCCCAGGACTTCGCACCGGATGTGATGAAGAAGACCGCTGCACTGTTGTACAGCACGCAGGTGCCATTGAAGGCCAGCGCGCTGGGTGAGTCCGTCACTGTGGCCGCGTGGCGCAGCAAGCCGAGCTGGTACGTGCTCAGCCGTGACGACCGCATGTTGTCGCCGCAACTGCAGGCGGCCACCGCAAAGCGCATTCGCGCGCAGCTGCGATCGGTCGGCAGCAGCCATGTGTCGCTGCTCTCGCACCCGGCTCAGGTGGCTGACAGCATTCTGGAAGCCGCAGGCGTGAAGCCGGCCGAACTGCCGCTGGCCGAGCAGGGAGGCTGAACGATGGGCGCGCTGCGTGTGTATGTACTGCCGTTGCTGCTGGGCCTGCTGGGTGGGGCGGCGCTGCTGATGGCCTGGCCCAGCCCGGAGGCCGGTGCGCATCCGGCGCAGGCCGCTCCTGCTGCCGGGTTCGATGGCGGCGGGCCCTGGCACAACAGCCCACCGCTCGCGTTGAATCAACTGCGTGGGCAGGTGGTGCTGGTCGAGTTCTGGACCTACGCCTGCAGCAACTGCCTCACCGTGGCACCGCATGTGCACCAGTGGCATGCACGTTACGCGCGGCAGGGGCTGCAGGTGATCGGCGTGCATACTCCGGAGTTCGCCTACGAAGGCCTGCCCGGCAATGTGCGCAAGGCCATCGCGCGGCTGGATATCACCTGGCCGGTGGTGCAGGACAACCAGTACCGGATCTGGAACGCCTGGGGCAACCGCTTCTGGCCGGCGCTTTACCTGGTCGACCGGCAGGGCAGGGTGGTCTACCGCCACTACGGTGAAGGCGATTACGCACGTACCGAAAGCGAGATCCAGCGCCTGCTGGCCAGCCCCTGAGCCGCGCTACCATGGCCGCGCCGCGCGGCCTTGACCTCCGTCTTCATCGAGAACGCAATGAACCACGTACCGCACATCCTTGTCGTCGACGATGACAGCGAGATCCGCCAGATGCTGGCCGACTACCTGCAGCGCAACGGCCTGCGCGTCAGCCAGGCCGATGGCGGCCGTGCGATGCGCGCGCTGATGGACACCCACGCGGTGGACCTGGTGGTGCTGGACGTGATGATGCCCGGCGAGGACGGGTTGAGCCTGTGCCGCAACCTGCGTGCCGGCAAGCATCGCGCGGTGCCGGTGGTGCTGCTGACCGCCCGCGACGACGAAACCGACCGCATCATCGGCCTTGAAATGGGCGCCGATGACTACGTGACCAAGCCGTTCTCCTCACGCGAACTGCTGGCGCGCATCAATGCGGTGATCCGGCGCACGCAGATGCTGCCGCCGAACCTGCAGGTGAGTGAAGCCGGCCGCCAGTTGGCCTTCGGCGACTGGCGCCTGGATACCACTGCCCGCCATCTGCTGGATGCGCAGGACACCGCCTATCCGCTCAGCGGTGCGGAATTCCGCCTGCTGCGCGTGTTTCTCGACCACGCCAACCGTGTGCTCAGCCGCGACCAGCTGCTCAGCCTTACCCAGGGCCGTGATGCAGAACTGTTCGATCGTTCCATCGATCTCCTGGTCAGCCGCGTGCGCCAGCGCCTGGGCGATGACGCGCGTGAGCCCACCTACATCAAGACCGTGCGCAGCGAAGGCTACGTGTTCAGCGTGCCGGTGCAGCTGCTGGGGCCGGAGGAATGAACGCCCGCGCGCGCCGCCTGCCGTGGCTGCGCACGCTGTCGGCGCGCCTGCTGCTGGTGCTGCTGGGCGGTTTGATCCTGGCCCATGCGCTGTCCTTCGGCCTGTTGTTCTACGAACGCTACCAGTCCACCCGCAGCATGATGCTGCGCAACCTGGACGAGGATGCAGCAGTGAGCGTGGCCCTGCTGGAACACCTGCCGGCCGACCAGCGCCAGGCCTGGGTGCCGCGGTTGGAGCGGCGCACGTACCGTTACCTGTTGCGCCCGGCACAGGCCGGCCCGGCGTTGGAAACCGATCGTGCGCGCCAGGTCACCGCCATCATCGATGACAGTCTGGAACACCGCTATCCGCTGCAGGCGCGGCAGGTGGCACGGCTGCCGGAACGTTTTGAAGTGGAGCTGCGCCTGCACGACGGTTCACCGTTGACCATCGAAGTCACACCGTCGGGCCTGCCCCTGGCGCGCTGGCTGCCGGCCGTGCTGCTGGTGCAGCTGGCCCTGCTGCTGGTATGCGCCTGGCTGGCGGTGCGGCTGGCATTGCGCCCGCTGCGGCAGCTCTCGCACGCCGTCGAGCAACTGCAGCCTGGCAAGGACGCACCGATGCTGCCCGAAGACGGCCCCGCCGAAGTGGGCACGGCCGCAGCCGCGCTCAATGCACTGCAGGCGCGGATCCGTGGCCATGTCAGCGAGCGGCTGCAGATTCTGGCGGCCATCTCGCACGATCTGCAGACGCCGATCACGCGCATGAAGCTGCGCGTGGAAACCCTGCCCGAAGATGCCACCCAGCAGCGCCTGCTGGATGACCTGGACCACCTGGGGCAACTGGTGCGCGAAGGCGTGGCCTACGCGCGCAGCAGCCACGTGGCCAGTGGCGCGCCAGTGGCGATGGATCTTGGCGCGTTCCTGGCCAGCGTGGTGGGCGACTATGAAGACATGGGCAAGGCGGTCAGTGGTGGCGCACCCACAGGCCTGACCGTGCAGACCTGGCCGCAGCCGCTGCGGCGGGTGGTCGGCAACCTGGTCGACAACGCGTTGCGCTACGCCGGTAGTGCCGAGATCGAGGCGGGGCGCGATGCAGCAGGCCGGCCGTGGATCAGCGTGTCCGACCGCGGCCCCGGCATCCCGGAGGACCAGCTGCAGGCGGTGCTGGCACCGTTCCATCGGCTGGAAAGCTCACGCAACCGCGATACCGGCGGCACCGGGCTGGGTCTGGCCATCGCCGTGCAGCTGGCGCAGTCGCTGGGCGGCTCGCTGCGGCTGCACAACCGTGAGGGCGGTGGCCTGCGGGCCGAATTGCAGCTGCCGGGGTAACTGGCGGGGTCAATGCATCCACGCACCTGCATGGCCTCGGGATCGGCGATCATCTAGCGGGTGTCGAAACCAGGAAACACGCAATGCAGGGAACGCAGCATTCAATCCAGCGTGCGCGCCACGTCGCGCTGCGGGTCGGTCTACTCGTGCTGGCCGCATGTCAGCGCACACCGGATGCGCTGACCGGGACACCCGCAGCGGGCACATCGCTTGCCGCCCCGGCCACGGCAACAGACCTCTCTCCGCTCCTCGATGCCTTGCCGACCTGCGCGCTGGACGGCTGGTACATCGATCATCAGACTGGGCGTCCGGCCCATCCCTGGCTGGCCGAGAACGCGTCGACACCCTGCAAGGTGGATGAGGAAAACGAGATCGCCACGTTCTGCGTGCGGGCGCAATGGAAAGGATTGCCGGCGGAGGAGGTGATCCTTCCGACGATGACGTTCGTTTCATTCCGTGGTGCGAAGATCGGCCTGCCGCTGGAGAGGGCACGCTCGATTGTCCGCCATCAGTTCGGGCAGGATTTCCCGGGTGGTGCGGCCTACGAGGCGGGACGCGAGCCGAAATTGATGGCCGATCCCGAGGATGCACAGCGCTCGTGGCTGCTGTGCAGCACGCCGGAACCAGGAGACGACCTGGGCGACCAGGCAGGCGTGAGCTATTCCGGCATGAACCTGCCCTACGACCACGACGGATGCAGCTATCGCTACAGCCCGATCGATTTCTGCGATGCGCAGCACGTGGCGCGCATCGAGGAAGCCTTCAGGAACGAAAAGCCCAACTTCAACCAGCACTACCTGCTGGTGCAGGTCGATGATCGCCCCGGGTTCTTCCAGCGCTCGGTGGTGCTGGTCGACACCCGCACCGGACGCGCCACGCCATTGCCGATCGATGCCTTCACCGGGCCAGCGGAGAAGGGCGGAGACGCCATCCGCTACGGAACCCTGGAAACGGGCGTAGACCGGCAGCAGTTCTGCCTGGATGGCGCGTTGCTTGTCTATCGCGCGTTCGAGGAAGGGCGGTTCTGCTTTGGCTTTGACGGTGAGCGCTTCACCGGGCACGAGACGCAGTACATGCAGCCGATGGATGGCCGATGACCGGCATTTCACCCGGGTCGTGACACCCTGCCAGGAACCTGCACCCACGGGAACGAGGCTGTTGAAGGCGAACAAGCAATGACCGCGGCGCGGCAGCGCTCGATGTGGGTGGCCGGCCTGTCCACGGTGGTGGAGTGGTACGACTTCACCCTGTACCTGTACTTCGCCACGGTGTTGTCGCGGGTGTTCTTCGGTGGTGGCGAGCAGGCGCTGCTCGTCACGCTTGCCGGCTTCGCGGTGTCCTACCTGATGCGTCCACTGGGCGCGCTGTGCTTCGGCCACCTGGGCGACCGCCTGGGCCGGCGCTGGATGCTGCTGGCTTCGATGGCGTTGATGGCGGCGGCAATGCTGGCCACTGCGCTGCTGCCAACCGCGGCCACCGCAGGCACCACGGCGGGCGTGCTGCTGCTGGTACTGCGCTGCGTGATGGCGTTTTCGGTGGGCGGCGAATACACCGGCGTGGTGGCCTACCTGCTGGAAAGCGCACCCGTGCGGCGACGAGGCCTGGTGACCTCGCTGGCGTCGGCAGCCAGCGAAGTGGGGGCGCTGCTGGCGGTGGCGATTTCCGCGCTCACGGTCGCGCTGCTGCCCATCGCGCAGCTGGACAGCTGGGGCTGGCGCATTCCGTTCTTCTTCGGTGCCGCGCTGGCACTGGTGATCCTGGTTGCGCGGTCGGGCATGCGTGAATCGCCTGAGTTCGAGCGCCAGCAGCGCGAGGGCAGCATTCCCGCCACGCCGCTGCGGCATGTGCTCCGCAACCATCCCGCAGCAGTGGCGCGCACCTTCGCGATCTCGGCGCTGGGCTCGATCACCTACTACGTGGGCATCACCTACGTGCCGTCGTTCCTGCATGCGCAGGGTCATGACGAAGCCGATGCGCTGTGGCTGTCGACGATTGCGGCAGTGGCGGTGATCGCGATCACGCCACTGTGCGGCGCATTGTCCGACCGCGTCGGACGACGGCCGGTGCTGCTGGGCCTGACCGTGCTGGCAGCGCTGCTGCCGCTGTCCCTGTTCGCGTGGATGGCGCAGGCGACGGCGCTGGGCATCACACTGGCCGCCGTGCTGCTGGCCTGCGTGGCCGGTGGTGTCAGTGCGGTCGCGGCCCCGGCCACGGCCGAGCAGTTCCCGGGCGAAGGCCGGGTCAGCGGGTTGGCACTGGGTGTGACCATGGCCACTGCGGTGTTCGGCGGCGCGACGCCGTGGCTGGCGCAATGGTGGGTGGAACGCAGCGGCTGGGCGGCGGCACCGGGCGCGATGATCGCGCTGGTGGCAGTGCTGGTGCTGCCGGTGCTGTGGACCCTGCCCGAGACCGTCCCAGGCAGGGCCAGACGCTAGCCGATCAGACCTTCAGGGTCTGCTCGATGTCGGCCAGTACCGCGGCCGCATCCACGCCGATGGCGACGGACTGCAGCACGTGGCCATCCCACACGCTGGGGCCGAAGCCCATGCCTTCCGGCTTCGGAATGGTCATGCCACGGGCAACGCCGTCGGTGGCCACGCGCACGCTGGCACGCTCGAACTGGAACAGCTCCGGACGGGTCAGGGCAATGCAGGCGCAGCAGTCGTGCACGACCATGCCCTTGTGGCCGGCCTGCAGGTAGAAGTCCACGTAGTCCTGCGACAGTGCACGGACCAGCTCGGCGTCGGCGCCGCCGAGTGCGGCCAGCTTATCCAGGCCATCACGGTCCATTTCCACGCGGGTGGTCACGTCCAGGCCGATCGCGGTGACCGGCCAATCGGTGGTGAACACCACGTCGGCCGCTTCGGCGTCACCCCAGATGTTGGCCTCGGCGGCCGGGGTGATGTTGCCGTTGACGTGGAAGGCGCCGCCCATCAGCACCACGCCGCGCACCAGGCTGGCGATGTCCGGAGCCTGCTGCAGGGCCAGGGCCAGGTTGGTCATGCGGCCGACCGCGACCAGGGTCACCTCGCCCGGATGGGCGCGGACCAGGTCGATGATCAGCTGGTGGGCGGGGCGCGCGTCGGCGGTCACGTCCAGTTCGGCCGGCACCGGGTGGTTGCCCAGGCCGTTGTGGCCATGGATGTGCACCGGCCAGGCCTCCGGGGTGGCTTCCGGCTGCAGCGGGCCACCGGCACCGCGCGCGACCGGTGCGGCAAAGCCCCAGGCCTGCTTCAGGTACAGCGCATTGTGCGTGGTCGACTCCACCGAGGCATTGCCGAAGGTGGTGGTGACGCCGATCAGGTCGATCTGGGCGTGCTTGTGCAGGTACAGCAGGGCCAGGGCGTCGTCGACGCCCGGGTCGGTATCGAAAATGACTTTCAGCATGTTGTTGTTCTTCTTCTTCCGTGTGGTGCGGGGGGCGCCGGCGGCCCGGAGACAGGCCGGCGCGCCCTACATTGTCCCATCTTCATGACAGGCAGGGCCATTGCCGGGGTGGCAGGCCATAATGCCCCCAGTCCAGGCACGGAGTCGCCGCATGCTGATCGTTGCCCTTCTGCTGGTCCTGCTGGTGCTGGGCCTGAACGTGGTGGCTACCGTGGTGATCGTCAGGCGTGATGGCCTGTCGGCGGGCGGCCGGACGGTGCAGCTGCTGCTGATCTGGCTGCTGCCCCTGGTCGGCGCGATCCTGTGCATGGCGGTGGCCACCGCCGATGGCTCGGGAAGCCGGGGGGACAACGGTCTCGGCGGTGCCTACGATCATTCGGGCGGGCATTCCGGCGACAACCACAGCCAGCACAACCACAGCAGCTCCGACTGTGGAAGCGACGGCGGCAGCAGTGACGGTGGTGGTGGCAGCAGCAGCGACTGAGATCTCTGTAGAGTCGAGCCATGCTCGACTGCACTTCGCTCCAACGCCGCGGTGCTTGATTGAACAGCAGTCGAGCATGGCTCGACTCCACAAATGCGACGACGGCCTGCTCAGCCGCCGCCTTCGGTCGGCAGCGGCGCCGGCACATTCAACAACCCGCCTGCCGCGACATAGGCGGCCAACGCCTGACCCTGGCTGAGCAGGTGGCGCTCCATGGTGCGTTCGGCGGCAGCGGCGTCACGCTTGCGGAAGCACTCCATCAGTTCGCGGTGCTCTGCCAGCGACTGCGCGGTGCGGCCCGGGGTCAGCAACTGGCGGCCACGGTGCATCTTCAGGATGCGGTGCAGGTCGTGGGTGATCCGGATCAGCCACGGGTTGCCGGCATAGTGCTGCACGGTTTCGTGGATGAGGTAGTTGTTGCGGTAGTACTCGGCGATGTTGCCCTCGGCCGCAGCGGTTTCCATCGCCGCATGCAGGTCTTCCAGCCGTTGCACCCCAGCATCATCGATATGCCGGACCGCCTCGTGCGCGCAGCGGCCTTCCAGCATCGCCATCACCGGGAACAGCTGGTTGAGGTCTTCCAGCGTCAGTCGCGTGACCCTGCTGCCACGACCCGCATCGATCTGCACCAGGCCTTCGGCAGCAAGCAGCTTCAGCGCCTCGCGCAGCGGCGTGCGGCTGATGCCCAGTTCTTCGCACAGCGCGGGCTCGTCGATCCACTCACCCGGCGGCAGCCGGTAGTCGTAGATGCGCTCGCGCACGTGTTCGGCCACCTCTTCGTACAGAGGTGCGCGCTTCTTCGGTGACTGCGGGGCAGGGGCAATGGCCATGCGCAGAGTGTAACGCCAGGTCGCGCCGGGCAGCGGCCGGCACGACCCGATGGCGGTTACATCCAGCCCGGCACCACGAACACCAGCCAGGCCAGCAGCGGCCCCAGCGCGACCACCAGCCCGCTGTAGACCAGGAAGCGGCGGAACAGGGTCTCGCGTTCTTCCTTCGCGGCCGAGGCCACCACCAGTGCGCCATTGGTCGAGAACGGGCTGACATCGACGATGGTGGACGACACCGCCAGCGCGCAGATCACGCCGGCGGCGCTGAGGTGGCCCTGCAGCAGGAACGGCACCGCCAGCGGAATCGTGGCGCCCAGTACCGCCGCCGAGGAAGCGAATGCGGAGACGATGCCGCCGACGTAGCAGACCAGCAGCGCGCCCAGCAGCGGAATGCCGATGTCGGACACGCCGTTGCCGATGAAGTCCACCGCGCCGGCATGTTCCAGCACGCCGATGTAGGTCACCACGCCGCAGATCAGCAGCACGGTGGACCAGCTGATGCCATCGACCGCACCCTTCTGGCTTTGTGGCGACAACAGCGCCAGCGCCACCGCCACGGTGATCGAGACCAGGCCGACGTTGAGGTTGTAGATCAACGCGGCCACGCCCAGGCCGAGCAGGCCGATCAGGGTGAACAACCGCTCGCGGGTCAGGCCCACCGCGTCCAGTGCCGCCGGATCATTGCTGAGCGTGCCGCCGCCTGCTGCGACCAGCGCGCCATGGCCTTCGATCGCGAACTGGCGCGACGACGCCTGCGGGCCACCGGCCATCGCCAGTTCGGCAGTGCCGATCGTTCCTGCTGTGGTGATCGAGCCACGCCGCAGCAGGGCGACGCCACCGAAAGCGAAGAAGCAGATCGTGGCCATCATGAAGTTGAAGCCCAGGCTGGTCAGGAACACCGCCATCTCGGTCACTTCCAGCCCGGCCTTCTGCACCACGCCGTTGGTGATGCTGCCGTACACGCTGATGGGCGAGAAGCCGCCGGCCTGCGCACCGTGGATGACCAGCAGGCCCATCATCAGCGGGTTGATGTTGTATTGCTTGGCAAAGCGCAGCGCGACCGGCCCGATGATCGCCACCGCGGCGGGGCCGAGTGCGCCGAAGGCGGTGAGGACCGCGGTGATGACGAACATCACCCACGGAATGGCCACGATATGGCCGCGTACCGCTTTCACCGCCCAGTGCACCAGCAGGTCGATGGTACCGTTCTTCTGCGCGATGGCGAACAGGTAGGTGATGCCAACCAGGGTCAGGAACAGATCGCCGGGAAAGCCGGCCAGGACCTCCTTGCCGCCCATGTCCACCCACAGCCCACCGATGATGAAGGCCAGCGCGAAGGCGACGGCACCCATGTTGATCGGTAGAGCGGTGGCGATGATGAACATGATCACCAGGCCGATGATCGTTGCGATTTGTGGACTCATGCGCCCTCCCAGACACGTGACTCACGTACAGCGCGGATGGAGACCCGCCATCCCGGGGTAAGGCGACGTACTGCGTGTTGCGTACTGCTCGAACCCGTTACTGCAGCCGCTCCAGCGCGTTGCGGACCCAGCCCGCCGCGCCGTCGAGGCTCTGGAATTCCTCCACCGCGCGCACCTCGCAGCACGGATAATCGGACGCGACCATGCGGGCCAAGGCATTGCCCGGGCCCAGCTGCAGGAACACCCGCGCACCGCGCTCGTAGGCCTGGCGCATCACCTGCGACCACTCAATGGTCTGCGCCAGTTGCAACGACAGCGTGTGGACCGCCGTTGCGCGATCCCGCACCGGACGCGCATCGATGCCGGCCAGCAGCGGCAGGCGTGGGCCCTGCAGCGCCGAGGCATCGAGTGCGGCGGCGAACGCTGCGACAGCAGAGCGGAGCAGCGGCGTATGCGCGGGCACATGCACCGGCAGCGGGCGGATCTCCGCACCCTGCGCGCGAGCGTCATCGGCCAGCGCCTGCAGAGCGGCCTGCGTGCCGCCGACGATGAAGTGATCGCGGCCGTTGGCGATGGCCACATGTGCGCCGTGTGCATCACACAGCGGCTGCAGGGTATGGCGCTCCAGCCCCAGCACGGCCTGCATGCCTGCATCGGCAGGGCTGGCGGCATCCATCAGCCGCGCGCGCTGCGCGGCCAGGCTCAGGCAGGTGCTCGCATCAACGCTGCCGGCAACCACATGCGCCGCCAGTTCACCGATGCTGTAGCCGGCCACCAGCACCGGTGCTGGCACTGCTTCGCGAAGTCCCTGCCAGTGCGCGAGGCTGGCTGCACACAGCAGGGGCTGCGCGAGTGCATTGCCGAAGCGCGATTCGTCAGCGGCCGCCGCGAACACATCGCGTCCAAGCACTGCGCTGGCAGCCTCCAGTACGTTGTGCGCGGCAGGCAGATCGCGCACGCGCTCGAACATCGCGGCGTGCTGCGCACCTTGCCCGGGGCAGAGCAGGGCAAGGCTCATGCGCCCTCCTGCTGCAGCAGGAACCAGCTGCAGGCCAGCAGGTCGGCGCTGCCACCCGGGCTCAGGCGGCGCGCGACGAAGCCCTCGCCGATGTCGTGCAGGTGTGCCTGCCAGCCGGGTACGAAGGTACCGCCCGCCTCGATGAAGCGGCGCGCCTGCTGCTGCGCCCAGGCCAGGCCCTCTGCGCCGCCACGGTGCAGCAGGTTGAGATCGTCCACCTGCGCGACCAGCTGCATCAGGGTCTGGCACATCGCGGCCTCGCGTGGCAGGCCGCTGGCCAGTGCGTGGCGCAGGGTAGGCAGTGCCACGTCGCGCAGCAGCGGGTAGCCGGTGGCCGCTTGTTCGCGCACACCTTGCACGCCGTGCCGCGCGCGCGCGCGCTGGCCAGGGCTGTTCGCATCCAGAGGTGCGCCGGCGAGCTCGGCAGCCCAACGGCGCACTTCCTGGCAGACTTGCTCACCCGTGGCGGAATGGCCCAGGTGGGAGCGACAGGCCGCGGCGGCCGCCACCAGCAGGCCGAGACTGAAGACCGCGCCACGGTGGGTATTGATGCCGGCGGTCGCGCGCAGCATCGCGGTTTCGGCGGCGATGCCACACCGGCGCAAGGCGTCGAAGTCCGCCCCGGCTGCACCGAGGTATGCCACGGCGGTGAAATAGTGGCGCAGCGCGAACAGGCTGCGCAGGAACGTGCCGGCGTCCATGTCGTGATGGCTGCCGGTGTCGAAGGGTGTGACCAGTCCGGGCTTGGGCGCCAGCGCCAGCTCCGCATGCAGGCTGGCGACGGCGAGGCGCCCCAGACGCGCGGTGTCCACGGCAGCTGCCGGCCTGACCGCCGGTTGCACGACGGCGTTCATGCGCTCACCCCGGCGGAGGCGAACAATGCCTCGCGTGGTTCCAGTGCGGCACCATCGAGGCGCTTGACCAGTACCTCGCGGCTGCGTCCGGCGTACTCGCGCCAGTTCACGGCGGCGTCGCCGCCCAGGCACAGCTCGCCATCGACCCGCCGCTCGTGTTCGGCTTCCCATGCCTGTAGCCGTGCAGCCAGGGCATCGGCCTGCGCGGTGGTGTCGATCGGCCACAGCAGATCGACGTCCGAGCGCGCGTGCACATAGCGCAGGCCAGTGAGGTGCTGCCACGCGAAGGCACCGATTACGCGCGCCCCAGCGATGTTCTGCAGCACTTCAAGGGGCCGCTGCCAGTCCTGTGGAACGTCGCCTTCCAGCACCGTCTGAAGTGTCGGCGGCGGCGCGGTGCGCAGCACATCGTGTGCTGGTACGCGCAGGGCCAGGCGCAGTTTGCCCTCGACGGGCGGTAGCGGCACGCCCAGACGCAGGCGGGGGTCCGCATCATCGGCGGCACGTCGCGCGACGATGGCCGGCCGGCCCTGCGCAAACCAATCGGCCAAGCGCGACTCATGCGCGGCAATGTCCGCCTGCCAGCCGGCGTGCGCTGACAGCCAGACCAGCGTATGGCGGGGCAGCCGCTCAGGCATCGCCCTGGCTCACGGCAGCAGCCACGCGTGCGGCCAGCATGCGCCCGCCACGTTCGGCTCCGCGCACGGCGCGGCGGTCGCCATCGGCGGGCGTGCGCAGTGCCTGCAGCAGGTGGGCGGCCAGGTTGCCGTTCCAGATCGAGTCCACCGCACCCATCGCTACGTAGTTTTCCACGCCCGGTGCGAACACCGGTGAGGTCTGGCTGAGCGACTGCAGCTTCTCCAGCGGCTGCTTGGTCACCCGTGCCATCGCGCGCAGGTCCATCACCCGCACCTGTGCATCGGGCAGGGCGTGGATGTGGTCGGCCATCAGACCGAATGAGAGGAAGCCGCCACTGACGGACTCACCGTAGACCAGCGTGACCAGTTGCGCACCACGGCGGCGTGCCAGATCGAGCGTCTGCGCGAGATGCGCAAAGTAACCATTGATGCCAAGCAGTTCGTCGCGCCGCGCCAGGCGCTGGCCGGCGGTATCCACCAGCATCACGATCGGCCGCTGAGGATGTGCGCGGGTGCTGGCCAGCACCATCCCGGCCAGTGCCAGTGCGTGGTCCACGCCGACTTCGAGTTTGTCGGCGGTACCGATCACGGTCACCTCGCCGTCCTCGGTGGTAGCGCTGCCGGTCAGCACCGAATCGTTCACCACAATCGCATGCCCCTGCGGGAACAGGGCATCGAGCAGGCTCTGCAGTTGCATGCTCATGGCAGGCTCCGATCGGCGGTGGCGATGAGGAACTCATCGGTGTCGAGCAGTGGCAGGCGTTCGGGGTGGGGAATGCCCAGCCGCGCCCAGATCTCCAGGCCATCGCGGCAATCGCTCCAGGCCTGCACGCGCGCCTTCAATGCCACATGGCGTTCCTGCAGCGCGGCCAGTGCAGTCACTGGATCGATGCTGCGGGTATCGGGCTGCAGCGCATCGAATGCCGCGTGCGCGAAGGCCTCGATGGCATCGGGTACCAGCACCTGTGCCTGGTCGATCAGGTAGCGGTGCTTGCCACCGGTCACGCGCCAGACCAGTGCGCGGTCGCGGGAATCGAACTCTTCCACGCCACGCACGGTCTCGATCACTTCCGGCCCGGACAGCGACAGGCGTCCTTCTTCGGACATGATGACCGTGCTGCAGCAGCGGGCCACGATGCCCATGCCGCCGAAGGCGCCGTTACCGCTGCCGATCAGCGCGATCACCGGCACGCCCGCTGCACGCGCGGCCAGGGTGGCGCGCATGATCTCGGAAATGGCGATGAGCCCTGCATTGGCTTCGTGCAGGCGCACGCCGCCGGTGTCGAGCAGGAGCAGCACACCGTCAGGGCGGGTTGCCGCCGCACGGCGCAGCAGCCCGGTCAACTTGGCGCCATGCACCTCGCCCACGCCGCCGCCCATGAATTCACCCTGCTGTGCGGCCAGCAGCACGCGTCTTCCCTGCAGCGTGGCTTCGCCGACGACGATGCCATCGTCGAAGGCAGCCGGCTGGTCGAGCTGGGCCAGGTGCGAGCTCATCACGCGCCGTGCGGGGCCGAGGAATTCGCGGAACGAACCGGCATCGACCAGGCCGGCGATGCGTTCGCGTGCATCGGCTTCGTAATAGCTGTGGCGTTGCACGTGGCTCATGGCGTGCCTCCGGCCAGCAGGGTTTCCACGGCCTGGTCCAGTCGCAGGCTGACCACCGCCGGAGTTGCACCCGCATCGTTGATCGAGATGCGTACATCGCGCAGCGGATGACGCTGTGCGAAGTCGCTGATCACCGCTTGCCACACGGTCCCGAAGCCCTGTGCGGCGGTGATGATGCGTACCGTCATCGCGCCGTCCTGCGCCGCCGGCTCCAGCAGGATTTCCAGGTTGCCCGAGGCCAGTACGCCGACCAGCACCGCATCGCGCGGAAACTGCACCGCAGTGTGTCCTTCGAATCGATAGTCGAGGGTTTCCATGCTCAGCCCTTTACCAGTTGCGGAAGCGCTTGGGCGGGTCGTACAGTCCGCCGGACCAGCGCACCAGGTCCTTCACCGAACGCGCCGCCAGCAGGTCACGGCTGGCATCGCGCACAGAGATGCCCAGGTCATCGGGACGGCGGATCACCCCGCGGTCGCGCAGGTTTTCCACCATCGCGCGGTCGCGGCCGAGGCCGACGGCGGTGTAGCCGGCCACGCCGCGGATCGCCTGCTCGCGTTCTTCCGGCGTGCGGCACAGCAGCAGGTTGGCGATGCCTTCCTCGGTCAGCACGTGGCTGACGTCGTCACCATAGATCATCACCGGCGGCAGCGGCATGTCCGCGCGCTCGGCCAGTTCCCAGGCATCAAGACGTTCAACGAAGGCCGGCGCCATGTGCTCGCGGAAGGTCTCCACCATCTGCACCACCAGCTTGCGCCCGCGCGGCATCTCGCCCGGGCGCGCGGCCTGCTGGCCGGCCTTGATCCAGGCGTCGCTGGCATGGCGGCGCCCACGTGCATCCGAGCCCATGTTCGGTGCACCGCCGAAGCCGGCGATGCGGTCGCGGGTGGCGGTGGAGCTGTTGCCCTGCAGGTCTATCTGCAGTGTGGAACCGATGAACATGTCGCAGGCATACAGGCCGGCGGTCTGCGAGAACGCGCGGTTGGAACGCATCGAGCCATCGGCGCCGGTGAAGAACACATCGCCTCGCGCCGCGATGTATTTCTCCATGCCCAGTTCCGAACCGAATGAGTGCACCGACTTCACGAAGCCCGATTCAATGGCCGGAATCAGCGCCGGATGCGGGTTCAGTGCCCAGTGCTGGCAGATCTTTTCCTTCAGGCCGAGCGATTCGGCGTAGGTGGGGAGCAGCAGTTCGATGGCCGCCGTGTCGAAGCCGATGCCATGGTTGAGGCGGTTGACGCCGTACTCGGCGTAGATGCCCTTGATGGCCATCATCGCCATCAGCACCTGGATCTCGGAGATCTGCGCTGGGTCGCGGGTGAACAGCGGTTCGATGTGGTTCGGGCGCGGCGCCTGCACCACGAAGTTGACCCAGTCAGCGGGGATATCGACGCGGGGGAGGGTGTCGACGATTTCGTTGACCTGGGCGATGACAATGCCGCCACCGAAGGCGGTGGCCTCGACGATCACCGGGGTGTCTTCTGTGTTCGGGCCGGTATAGAGGTTGCCGTGGCGGTCGGCGGCCTGCGCGGCGACCAGCGCCACGCGCGGGGTGAGGTCGATGAAGTAGCGCCCGAAAAGTTCCAGATAGGTGTGGATGGCACCGATCTGGATGCGCCCTTCGGCCACCAGGTTGGCCAGCCGCACCGACTGCGGGCCGGAAAACGAGAAATCCAGCTTCGAAGCGATGCCGCGCTCGAACACATCCAGGTGCGAGGGCAGGGACAGCACCGACTGCACCATGTGCAGGTCGTGCACGCGGGCGGGGGCCAGGTCGGCCAGGGCCTGGGCGAGGAAGTCGGCCTGCTTCTGGTTGTTGCCCTCCAGGCAGACCTTGTCGCCTGGCTCCAGCAGTGCGTGCAGCAGCTCGCCCACATCGGTGGCGGCGACCTCGCGTCCCCGGGCCCACGGCGCGGCACGTTCCAGGCGGGCCTGGCGGCTGTGTTCCAACGTATCCCAGCTCGGGTTCATCGACCGGCTTCCGATTGGTGTCGATGTAATTACGGCATAATTATGAAGAGGGGTGCAACCTGCAGTGCAGCAAAAAGAAGGGCCCGCACGAAGGCGGGCCCATTCAGGATTGCGGTGTGCCGACCAACGGTCAGCACCCACCGGTTTGCGGGTGGCTCAGAACTTCCAGCGCAGGCTGGCCGACACGAAGCGTGGTTCGCCGTAGTTGTTGTAGTCCAGGTTGGCCCAGTAGGTCTTGTCCAGTGCGTTGCGCACGCTCAGCGTTGCGGTCCAGCTGTCGCTGATGCGGTAGTTGGCATTGAACTGCACCAGCATGTAGGCCGGCTGGTTCACCGTGACCGTGCCGCCCAGCGGGTAGGCGATGTTGTAGCCCTGCACCTTGCTCTGCCACTGCAGGCCGCCGCCAACGCTCAGGCGTTCCAGCGCGCCGCGCAGCTGCAGCTGGGTGTTGAGCTGCAACAGATCCTTCGGCGGATTGGCGTACAGCAGGTCGGTAGCCGCTCGGGTGACCTTGACGTGGGTGTAGCCGGCATTGACCGTCCAGCCCGGCAGGATCTCGCCGTTGACGTCCATCTCCCAGCCGCGCGCCTTGGTGCCGTTGACGCCGACGTAGGCGGAGGTGCCATCGCTGAGCGAACCTTCCGGCACGCCCATGTCGCGCACCGCGTAGTTGTCCTGCTTGGCCTCGAACACGGCGGCATTGGCGGTCAGGCGGCCATCCAGCCACTGGGTCTTGATGCCTGCTTCCAGGTTCGAACCCTGCACCGGTGCCAGCAGGTTCTCGTTGCGGTCCTTGAAGTTCTGCGGGTTGAAGATCTCGGTGTAGCTGGCATAGGCCGACACGTTCGGGGTGATGTCGTAGACCAGGCCCACGTAGGGAGTAACTTCATCGCTCACCTTGTACGCACCGCTGGTGCCGGTGTAGGCGCCTGCGGCGTTGTACGAGCGGCTGAGGGTTTCCCAGCGGCTCAGGCGCGCGCCTGCAATCAGCGACAGCGGATCGGCCAGGCGCAGACGGGTGGCCAGATAGACGCCACTCTGCGTGGTCTTGGCCACGCGGCGCGCGCCGGTGCGGCGGTAGGTCACCTCGGAGATGTCGCCGTTCCAGTTGTACACGTTGGGAATGTAGTAGCAGCGCTCGCCGCCGCAGCGTGCCCAGTCGTTCGGGAAGTTCAGTGCAAGCGTGTTGGTGGTGCCTTCCAGGTCCGACCACTGTGCGCCAACGGTGAGGTCGTGCTCGCGGCCGAACAGGTCGAAGCTGCCGGACAGGTAGGCATCGACATTGCGGCGGGTGTCCTTGGAATCACCGGCGGCGGCACGCAGGTAGATGCCCGAGCCGGTCACCGGGTCCGGGTTGCCGGTGCCGTACAGGCGCACGTTCTGCACGTTGCCACGGGTGTAGGCGGTGTTGATCTTCAGCAGCCAGTTGTCACCGAAGCGCTGTTCCAGGTTGGCGAACGCGGTGTTGCTCTCGCGCTTCCAGTAGCTCCACTTCGGCGACAGGTTGGTCGAACGCGGCAGGTGGGCGAAGTTGCCCTGGTTGTCGAAGAACGGCACGGTGCCCCAGGTTGAACCGGTGGGGTTGTTGTCCTGGCTCTGGTAACCGAGGGTGATCGTGGTGCTGTCAGTGACGTCGCCTTCCAGCACCGCCATGCCGGCCATCTTGTTCTCGTCGTAGCGGTCGTAATACAGGCCCCGATCGGTGTAGGCGGCGACCACGCGGCTGCGGAAACGGCCGTCGGCGGTCAGCGGTGCGGTCACGTCGGCTTCCATTCGGCGGTAGTCCCAACTGCCGGCACTGACCGAGAACGATGCGTCGAATTCCTTGCCCGGACGCTTGCGCAGCAGGTTGACCGTGGCCGACGGCACGCCGGCGCCGCTGAGCAGGCCGTTGGCGCCGCGGATCACTTCGATGCGGTCGTAGAAGGCGGTGTCGTATTCCTGGTTGGTGGAGCCGCTGTAGGTGGGAATGCCATCGACCTGGAAGTCGGTGATGGCAAAGCCGCGCGCGTAGTACAGCGGGCGCTGGGTGTCATAGAAGGACACGCTGACGCCGGTGACGTTGCGCATCACATCGTTGATGCTGAACAGCGATTCGTCCTGCAGGCGCTTGAGGCTGATCGCAGTGGCCGACTGCGGGGTTTCCTGCAGCGTGATCGGCAGGCGGGTGGTGCTGGATGGCGGAGCGGACTGCTCGGCACGCACACTGACCCGGTCCAGGGTCTTGGCATCGGCGGCGCCATCGGCGGCGGCGAACGCGCTGGGCGCGGCCAGCAGGGACAGCGACGAAAGCAGGGCAGCCGGCAGCAGCGCGCGGCGGGGCAGGCGGTTACGCAGGGTCAGGGACATGGTGGGCTCGAGGCTTGGAAGCGGGGAAGGGCGGCAGCAGTCGTCCAGTACCCGGGGCGGCGGCTTCGGGCACATCAGGTCCATCTGGGAGGGGCGCGGTCACTGCGTAGGACGCAAATGTAAATAATTCTTAACAACATTACAATTCGCGTCATCGTGCATCGGCTTTCCGGCACCAGGCATCGCCTTCTGTAGAGCCGAGCCCATGCTCGGCTGCTTTTGGCTGGAGCCGAGCATGGGCTCGGCTCTACAGCAGGGAGCCGCCCCAAAAACGAACGGCCACCCAAAGGTGGCCGTCCGTGTGCGTCGAAAGGAAACGGCGGGCTTACAGCGCCTGCAGTTCCTCGTTGGCGTTGCGCTTTTCCTTGACCGGAGCCGGAATTGCGGCCGGTGCAGGTGCTGCCGCGTTGGCATCCACCGGCACTTCCAGGTAGGGAAGGTGCAGGGTCTGGCTGGTCAGCGTGCGGATCTCGTTGACCAGCGCGGCACTGTCGTTGAGCTTGCGCCCGTACGACGGCACGATCTCGCGCAGGCGGGTTTCCCAGCCGGCCTTCATCTGGTCCGGGAAGGCCTTGGCCATCAGGTCCAGCATGATCGGCGGCGAGGTCGACGCACCCGGCGAGGCGCCGAGCAGGGCCGCGAGGGTGTGGTCCTTGTCGGTCACGATCTCGGTACCGAACTGCAGCACCGGGCCCTTCAGCGGATCACGCTTGATGATCTGCACGCGCTGGCCGGCGGTGACCAGCTTCCAGTCACCCGGCTTGGCGTTGGGGAAGTACTTGACCAGCTCGGCCTGGCGGTCGGCATCGTTCAGGCGTGCCTGGCCCATCAGGTACTGCACCAGGTCCAGGTTGTCCTTGCCCACTTCCAGCATCGGGCCGACGTTGTTGTGGGTGACCGAGGAATACAGGTCCCACCACGAGCCGTGCTTGAGGAACTTGGTGCTGTACAGCGCGAACGGCCCGAACAGCACCACCGGCTTGCCGTCCAGCTTGCGCGCATCCAGGTGCGGCACCGACATCGGCGGCGAACCGGTCTCGGCCATGCCGTAGGCCTTCACGCCATGGCGCGAGGTCACGTCCTGGCCCTGGAAGGCGAGGAACTGGCCACCGACCGGGAAACCGGCGTAGTCCTTCGATTCCGGAATGCCCGACATCTGCAGCAGCTTGAGCGCGGCGCCACCGGCACCGATGAACACGAAGCGGGCGTGGGTGGTGGATTCGGTGCCGGCCTTGAGGTCTTTCACCGTCACGTTCCAGCTCTTGTCGGCGTTCTGCCGCAGCGCGCTCACTTCGTGGTTGAGGTGCAGGCTGAAGTTCGGGCTGCGCTGCAGGCCGGTGGTCAGCTGGCGGGTGATCACGCCGAAGTTGACGTCGGTGCCCAGCGGCATCCAGGTCGCGGCAACCTTCTGCTTCGGGTCACGGCCTTCCATCAGCAGCGGTGCCCATTGCTTGATCTGGGCCGGATCCTCGGAGTACTGCATGCCGTAGAACAGCGGGTTCTTCACCAGGGCCTGCTGGCGCTTGTGCAGGTAGGCGATGTTGTCATCGCCCCAGACGAAGCTCATGTGCGGGGTCGGGTTGATGAAGTCGCTGGGCTGGCTCAGCCGGCCTTGCTTGACCTGGTGCGACCAGAACTGGCGCGAGACCTCGAACGATTCGGCGATGCCGACCGCGCGCTTGGTCTCGATGCTGCCGTCGGGCAGTTCCGGGGTGTAGTTCAGTTCGGCGAAGGCCGAGTGGCCGGTGCCGGCGTTGTTCCAGCCGTCGGAGCTTTCACCGGCGACGCCGTCGAGGCGTTCGTAGACCTGGATGTTCCAGTCCGGCTGCAGTTCCTGCAGGTAGGTGGCCAGGGTGATGCTCATGATGCCGGCGCCGACCAGCACAACGTCGACGGGCTTGTCGTTGCTGGCGGCGGGCACCGAGCGCTGGGTCAGCGGCCAGTACAGGAACAGCGCGGCGGCCAGCAACAGCAGCACGAGCAGGGCGAGCAGGGCCTTGCCAAATTTCTTCATGGGGGCGGGATCGTTGGCGGAGGGGAGGAGGTCAGGATGCGCATGAAGCAGGGAAAGGGCGTGAAGAAACAACGCCTTGCAGCATCCAGGTGCGATTCTAACCGGATCCGGTCCTTTTTTGATGCAACGCAGCATCCGGCCTTTCGCGGCCCCGTCACCCATAGCGCCAGGTCATGCCTGGCGACGCCTTCAATCAGACCAGCTCCAGAATCTCGTCTCCGGCGTCGTCGATCTCGCCGGTCGGGCGCCAGCCCAGGCGGCGGTAGAAGCCGTGCGAGCGCGATCGCGGGTCGGCCGAGCAGGCCAGGAACAGCCGCCGGTGGCCGGCATCGCGGGTCAGGCTCACCACGTCCTGCAGCAGTTGGCGGCCGATGCCGCGGCCTTCGTAGTCCGGCAGCAGGGCCAGCACCAGCACCTCGCCGCTGTCGCGGTCGGCGAAGCAGTAACCGGCCATGCGCTCGCCCTCCCAGGCGACGCGGCCGATCGAATCGCCTTGGGCGATGCCGGCGGCCCAGCTGTCCTCGGTGATGCCCAGTTCCGCCAGTTGGGCGGCACTGAAGGCGTTCTCGCGGGTGCGCCCGCGCAGGTCGATGCAGGCGGCGGCATCTTCGGGGCGCGCATCGCGGACGAATACAGGCATGCAGGGCATCCTTGCAGTGATCGGCCGACCAGTATCCGCATCACGCATGGACCCGGTGTGGAGGTTGCGTGGAGATTGGATGGAGCAAAAAGGGGACGGAGGGGATTAAGTCGTCTTTGCCCGATATGTCGTTTGGGTCTTGAACGACTTAATCCCCTCCGTCCCCTTTTCAGCGCTTGCGCCGGATCAGCGCGGAGGAGGCATCCAGCACCGCGCGGGTCAGCAGGGCCATGGTCTGCACGTCGCCCTTCCAATGCTGCCAGTACAGCGGCACGTCTTCCCACGCGCGCTGGCGCACGTAGACCAGTCGCCCGGCGTCCAGATGCCGCTTGACCAAGGGCAGGGGGTTCATGGTCCAGCCCATGCCGCCCAGGTTGGCCTGCACGAAGGCGCGGGTGGACGGAATCCACCAGGTCGGCGCGGTGCTGGGCAGGTCGTCGCCCGCCATGCGCCGGGCGAAGCGCGACTGCATTTCGTCCTTGCGGTTGAATACCAGCACCGGGGCCTGCGCTAGCGCCTGCGCGGTTACGCCCTTGGCGAAATGGCGCTCGCGGAACTCGGGGGTACAGGTCGCCGCGTAGCGGATGCTGCCCAGCGCGTGGATCTGGCAGCCCTGCACCGGCTCATCCAGGGTGGTCACCGCGCCCAGCACCGTGCCCTGGCGCAGCAGTTCGACGGTGTGGTCCTGGTCTTCCACGCGCAGGTCCAGCGTGGTGCCGGTGCTCTGCGCGAACTGCGAGGCGGCCTGCGGGAACCAGGTCTCCAGGCTGTCGTGGTTCACCGCCACCGGGATGCTTGCCTGGGGCAGGTCCTCGTCGGCCAGGCCCATACGGTGCAGGGCATCGTGTTCGAGCAGGGCGGTCTGCTCGGCCAGCTGCACCAGCACCTGGCCCTCGGCGGTGGCGGTGGCCGGAGTGCCGCGCTTGACCAGCAGGCGGCCGACCCGGTCCTCCAGCGCCTTGACCCGCTGCGAGATGGCCGAGGGCGTGACATTCAACGACTGTGCGGCGCGGTCGAAGCTGCCTTCGCGGATCACCGCGGCCAGGGCGCGCAGCTGGGCATGGTCGATACGCATCGAATTAAGTTCCGCTAATGTTGGTTTAGGAAGTTTAGCTCGTCTTTTTCATGTTGCGGCGCGACAATGGCGCCCGTTCCGGTGCTGTCCGCCTTCGCGAGGCACCGTCCCCCCAAGCAAGTAAAGGCAGTGAATCCCATGTTCTCGGTCATCTCCGCCAGCACCGGCCTCGGTGCCTGGTTCTCTGGTGCAGCTACCGGCATCGGCCTGTTCGCCGTGGTCGGGGCCCAGAGCGCCTTCATTCTGCGCCAGGGCATCCTGCGCAAGCACATCGTGCCGGTGGTTGCCACCTGTGCGGCCATCGATGCGATCTTCATCTTCGCCAGCGTGGCCGGCCTGCGCACGCTCACCTCGGCACTGCCGTGGCTGACCACCGCCGTGCTGTGGACGGGTGTCGCGTTCCTGGCCTGGTACGCAATGAAGTCGGCACGCCGTGCGATCGCCGGTGGCGGTGGCATGGGCGAGGCCGACAGTGACGACGGCAGCCGCCGCGCGGTGCTGATGGCCGCGGTCGGCTTCTCGCTGATCAACCCGCACTTCTGGCTGGACATGATGGTGATCGGTTCGATCGCCGAGAACTTCGGCAACGCCCGCATGGCCTTCGCCGCTGGCGTGGTCACCGCCAGCTGCCTGTGGTTGACCGCGCAGGGCCTGGGTGCACGCCTGCTGGCGCCGCTGTTCACCAAGCCCAGTACCTGGCGCGTGCTTGACGGCACCATTGCCGTGATCCTCAGCATCCTGGCCCTCACGTTGGCGGTGCGCGGGGTCCACTGACCCGGCGCACGCCCCCCGAACCCACGTCCTGACTCTCTCTCCAAGGTAGTGGTAACGACGGCACCGGCAACGGTGCCGTCGTTTTTTCTGCCGATGTGGCGCGGCAATCGGTCACGTGCCTAGAATCGTGCATCCGGACAGGGTGTCCGGTTTTCCATGGGGGAAGGATGCGCAGGATTGTGCTGGCTGTACTGTTGGGAGCGGTTGTGGGTGGGGCATCGGCCGCAGCGCTGGACCTGGATCGCTATCTGCGGCAGGAGTCGTTTACCGACATCAAGATTTCGCCGGGGGGCGAGTACATCGCCGCGACGGTTCCGCTGGAGGCGGGAACCGCCTTGGCGATCTATCGCATTGCCGACATGAAGATGGTCGGCAGCTTCCGCCCGCCCCGCAACGATCACGCCCACACCTTCGACTGGGTCAGCAACGAGCGGCTGCTGGTGGGCATGGCACAGAAGTTCGGCGTGCTGGACCGGCCGACGCCGACCGGCGAACTGTTCGGTATCAATGCCAACGGCAAGGGCGGCGAGCTGCTGGTGGGTTACCGGGTTGCCGACCAGAGCCTGGGCACCAACATCAAGGTCAAGCCGGCAGGCCTGGTGGCCGCGTACCTCAGCGACGAACTCAAGGATGACGATCGCAACGCACTGGTGACGGTGATCCCGCTGGTCGGCAGTTCGCATGCCCAGGTCGAGCGCATGGATGTGATCACCGGTCGCCGCAACGCGGTGGCACGGGCTCCCATCCCCGATGCGGACTTCACGATCGATGAGCAGGGTGAGGTGCGTTTCGCGCGCGCTGTCGTTACCGATGGCACGCAGAAGCTCTACTACCGCACAGGCAGCAACAGCGACTGGATCCTGCTCAACGATGAATCCCTGAGCAAGCGCATCGAGCTGCCCCTCGGCTTCTCGGCCGACGGTCGCCTGGCGTACCTGCAGGTCGAGCAGGCAGACGGACCCGATGCCATTGTCAGCTGGGACCCCCAGAGCAATGAACGACGCACCGTGCTGCGCGATGAGAGCGCCGACCCGGCGCGCATCATCCGGCGCCCCGGCAGCCGCGTGCCGGTCGGGGCACTGTTCCTTGGCAGTGCGCCGCGAACGGCATTCTTCGATGACGCCTCGAACGAAGCCCGCCTTTACCGCAGCCTCGAAGCGGGCCTGGGCGGAGCGGCCTACATCACCTCCAGCACGCGCGATGGCAGGACGGTGCTGGTGGAAACCTGGTCAGGCAGCAATCCGGGCGATTTCTATCTCTATGACACGGTTGGCAAGAGTGCACGGCACCTGATCAGCCGCAGCGACTGGATCGACCCCGCGCTGGCGGCGGAGGTGCGTCCGATCAGCCTGAAGGCGCGCGATGGGCGTCCGCTGCATGGCTTCCTTACCGTCCCGCACGGCCGCGAGGCCCGTGCGCTGCCGATGGTGGTGGTGCCGCACGGAGGTCCGATCGGTGTTGCCGACGACGGCGCCTATGACGCCGAGGCGCAGATGCTGGCGGCGGCAGGTTACGCGGTATTGCAGGTGAATTTCCGCGGCTCTTCCGGTTATGGCCGGGCCCACATGCAGGCCGCGCGCAAGCAATGGGGACTGTCGATGCAGGATGACGTCACCGATGCCACGCGCTGGGCGATCGAACAGGGCGTGGCCGACAAGAACCGCATCTGCATCTACGGGGCAAGTTACGGTGCCTATGCGGCCATGATGGGGGCGGTGCGCGAGCCGGGCCTCTACCAGTGCGCGGCAGGCTACGTCGGCATCTACGACCTGCCGTTGATGTACGCCCGTGGAGACATCCAGAGTGATGAGTCAGGCCTGGCCTATCTGCGCAACTGGCTGGGATCGCCCAAGGATCTGGCAGAGCGTTCCCCGGTGAATCTGGCCGCGCAGGTGCGGGTGCCGGTATTCCTGGCCGCGGGAGGGCAGGACCAGCGTGCGCCGATCGTGCACAGTGAACGCATGGAAGCTGCGTTGAAGAAGGCCGGCTCGCCGGTGGAAACCCTGTTCGTCAAGAACGAAGGGCATGGTTTCTATTCTCCTGCCAATCAACGCACGTACTACAGCAGGTTGCTGGCCTTCCTCTCGCGCAGCCTGGGGGGACAGGTGGCCGCGCAGGCCACGCCTGCGGAAAAGAGCAGCGCGCCCTGAACAATCCGGGGGCGGCGGATGATCGATCCGCCGCCCCGGATTTCGCCTGCAGCGGGCTTACTTGACCCCGTGCATCATCTTCTTCAGCAGCGGCGCGGCAATGAAGGCGGCCAGCGCACAGCCCAGGCCGATCCACATCAGCAGCCAGAACAGGTGCGCATAGGCGCCGGCGGCGGCCACCATGTCCAGCGATTCGCCTTCCGGCACCTCGATCGCGGCCAGCTTGCCGAACAGCGCGGCCAGCGTCTCCGAGAATGCGGTGGCCAGGAACCAGGTGCCCATCATCAGGCTCATCACCCGCGGCACGGCCAACTGGGTGACCGCCGACAGGCCGACCGGCGACAGGCACATCTCGCCACTGGCCAGCAGGAAGTAGGCCAGCACCAGCCACCACACACTGGCCATCTCGCCGGTAGCGCCGACCTGCTGTGCGGCCAGTGCCAGCGGCACGAACGACAGCGCGCCGACCACCAGACCCCAGGCCGATTTGACCGGCTTGCCCGGTTCCCAGCCGCGGCGGTCCATCCACGTCCACAGTGCGGCGAAGGCCGGTGCCAGCAGCACCAGGAACAGGCCACCCAGGTAGGTCAGCGAGCCTGCGGTCTGCGGGATCACCAGGCAGTCGCGCACCAGCAGCACCAGCATCAGCACGACGATGGCGGCGAAGAACGTGCGCGGCGCAGCCGAACCCGGGCGCCGTTCGGACAGGCGCGCGCTGACCACGAAGCCCAGCGGTGCCAGCAGCAGCGAGATGATCGACCACGGCAGCGGCGTACCGCCGGTGATCACCAGCGAGGGCACGATGTCCTTGGTCAGCAGGCGGTCGGTGAAGGTCACCCACGAGCCGTAGGACTGCTCGTACATCGTGAAGAACACCAGCGCCATGAAGATCAGCACCATCAGCGCGATCATCTGCTGGCGCTGCACCGGCGTGCACCTGCTGCCGGTGAACCAGGCGAACCAGACCAGCACGCCGCCCAGCACCACCAGCATCAGCATCAGCGCCAGGCTGATTTCACCGCCCAGCGCGAATGCGCCATTGCCGGCGGCCCACATCAGCCACGCCACCGGCAGCACACCGAGCACCGCGCACAGATAGATGAGCCATTCGCGCGGCAGGCCCAGCACCTTCTGCTTCAGTGCCGCCGGTTGCGGCGGTTCGGCATGGCCCTGCAGGTACTTCTGGCCCCACAGGAACATCGCCAGGCCGGCCAGCATGCCGATACCGGCTGCTCCGAAACCGTACTTCCAGCCATAGGCCTCGCCGAGGAAGCCGCACACCAGCGAGGAGAACAGCGCGCCGAGGTTGATGCCGGCGTAGAACAGCGAGAAGCCCGAATCGCGGCGCGGATCGTCCTTGGCGTACAGCTTGCCGACGATGGTGGAGATGTTCGGCTTGAGGAAGCCGACGCCCATGATGATCAGTGCCAGCGACAGGTAGGTCACCGCCAGTGCCGAGGTGTCGCGCACCACTTCGCCGTTCACCCGGTACGCGGCGTGGCCTTCGAAGGCCATGCCAAGGTGGCCGAGCACCAGCAGGATACCGCCGAACAGCACCGCCCGGCGCATGCCCAGCCAGCGGTCGGCCAGCATGCCGCCGAATACCGGGATGCAGTACACCAGGCCGCCGTAGGCACCGAGCAGGTCCAGGCCGGCCTTGTCGCCGAACAGGTGGTATTTGGTCAGGTACAGCAGCAGCAGCGCCTTCATGCCGTAGAAGGAGAAGCGCTCCCACATTTCAGTGAAGAAGCAGACGTAGACGCCCTTGGGGTGGCCCAGGAAATCGTCGGAAGCGATAGCGGTGGAATTCATCGCGGAATTATAGGCCTGTGGCCCGATCCGCTTTCAGTGGATCCACGCCATGCGTGGATTGCCGGACTGGTCTGGGCGATCACAGGTACCGCAACCACGCCAGGTCACGCCTTCGCGCCTTGAACCGCGCGAAGGCCCGCGTCGGCGGGTACAGCACCACCGCCAGCGCACAGGCCACCAGCAGCAGGCCGGCCACCGAATCCAGGGCGTACAGGTCACCGTGCGTCGGTCCCCCGATCGCCAGCGCGGCCAGGTACAGCCCCTTCAGCACATACAGGTGCAGCAGGTAGAAGAACATCGGCGCGGCGCCGATATCGGCCAGCGGGCGCAGTGCGCGCGCCAGTGGCGGCCATTCGTACAGGCGCAGCAGCAACAGCCCCACGCCCAGGGTCAACAGCAGGAACTGCAGCGACGGCGGGTACTTGGTGATGTTGAACACGCTCATCCATGTGCGCAGCGTGCTGCTTTGGTACTGCCACGGTGCATCCCCGTACTGGTTGGCGAATCGCAGCAGTGCGAACAGGGCCAGTGCGCCGATGCCTGCCCACAGCAGCCATCGCTGGCGCTGCTCTGGCGCGCGCTCGCGACCGAACCACGGCCCCATCAGGTAGCCCAGCGCAATCACCCCGATCCAGGGCAGCAGCGGATAGGACGTGCGCAGGCGCAGCGCACCGGCCTCGATCCAGTCGCGCTGATGCAGCACTTTCCACAGCACCGGCAGCGGCCCGTTGCCTTCCGTCCGCACACCATCCAACACGTTGTGCCCGGCCACCACCGCGACCGCGGCCACCAGCAGGACGGGACGGGGCAGCCACAACAGGCCGCCCAGCGCGATCATGCTCAGGCCGATGGCCCAGATCACCTGCAGGTACAGCGTGTCCGGTGGCAGCTGGAAGGTCCAGGCGAAGTTCACCAGGGTCAGTTCCAGCACGACCAGGAACAGGCCGCGCTTGAGCAGGAAGGCGGACGTGGCCCGGCGCGGATCCGCCTGGCGCTGGCCGTACAGCCAGGCCGAAAGACCGGTCAACAGGACGAACACGGGCGCACACAGGTGGGCCAGCAGACGGCAGGCGAACAGCGCAGGGGAGACCGTCGCCGCGTCCATCGGGTCGCTCACCTGGTGCTGCAGGAAGAAGGTCTCGCGCACGTGGTCCAGCAGCATCAGCAGCATCACGTTGCCGCGCAGCTGGTCGATGGAGGCCAGGCGGAGGGAAGGGGAAGAGGCCACGGGGGATGCTCGACCGGCGTGACAGGATATAACATAACATTATGCGGTGCAGCCGTTCAGGATTGGCAGGCGTCCGCGCTCCAGCCCTTCTGTGCGTCGTGGCGGACGGGGATTACCCGAGTCGATCCGTCAGGCGCAGCTTTCAGGCAGAACTTCGCCGTGTAGCCCCTGATTGGGCCATTGGTGGGAGCGTTGAGGTAGACCTCATACAAGGTTGCAGGAATCAATGGCTGTGGAGAAGTGCGCAGCGTGGCCGAGGCTGGCAGATCGCCGTAGACGATGCACTGGCCCGGCGCCAAAGGCTTTGCGGGAGTCAGGTCGTACATGAACGACCATGCCTTCACCGTGTCGTGGTGATACACGATCACCGCTTGCAGGATACGGGGCGACCGAGCCCATTCCAGTGCCCGCGGCGGCAGGCCGAAACAAGGTAGTCCTTCCCGATCCTCGACCACCGCAGTGCCGAACCCGCTGTAGGCGTTGACGTTGCCTATACCCAGCAGCAGGCACAGCATCGCGCCCACTGCAACGAGGAGGCCTCGCATCATCGTGATAAATGGTGCGTCTGCCATCCGGTCTCCTTGCTGACGCGTGTTGGTGGCAGTGCACGGTGTTGGATTCCGGGAATCGACTCAAGCAGGCGCTGAGCCGCAAACCCCATCGCCTGGCACGCATCGTCCGGTGGGCCGCGGGCGTCGGGGGATTGTGGTCAAGGCCCCCCCGCTCGGACGAACCGGTGCACTGTGCACAACTTGGTCAAACACGACACATCTGAAGGGGCAAAGGGCCTGCTGGGGCGCAGTGCCGGGCGAGGGCTTGCCAGCCGGTACCAACCGCACTGGACTTGCCGTCCCCTGAACGCTAGCGTGGCAGGGATTTTTTGCCAGCAGGGGCTTCCATGAACCACGACGCTGCGCCCAAGCAGCTCACCTTCCGCGCAGTGGCCCTGGCCATCGTGCTGGCGGTGGTGCTGTCGGCCGCAAACGCCTACCTCGGTCTGTTCGCAGGCCTGACCATCGCCACCGCCATTCCCGCCGCGGTGATTTCCATGGGCGTGCTGCGCCTGCTGGGCGGTGGCTCCATCCTCGAAAACAACATCGTGCAGACCGGCGCCTCGGCCGGTTCGTCGATCGCCGCCGGTGTGATCTTCACCATTCCGGCGCTGGTGATCATGGGCTACTGGCCGGACTTCAAGTACTGGTGGGTGCTGGGCATCGCCGGCCTGGGTGGCCTGCTGGGCGTGCTGTTCTCGGTGCCGCTGCGCCGTTCGATGATCGTCGAAGACCCGCTTCCGTTCCCGGAAGGCAAGGCTGCGGCCGAAGTGCTCAAGGCCGGTGAGAACCCGGGCCCGGGCCTGAAGATCCTCGGCCTGTCGGCGGTGATCGGTGCCTTCGTCAAGCTGGCCGCGGAAAGCGGCATGCGCCTGATTCCCGATGCCTGGGCCACTTCGGCCTACGTCGGCAGCTCCAAGGTCACCGCCTTCATCGGCACCAACCTGTCGCCGGCACTGCTGGGCGTGGGCTACATCGTCGGCCTCAACGTCGGCATCGTGGTGGTGTCCGGCTCGATCCTGACCTGGCACATCGCCATTCCGATCTACCAGGCGTTCTTCATGAACACCGATCCGGCACTGGCCGCGTCGGTCGCCACCGCTTCGTCCACCGAAGCCGCGTTTGCCATCTGGGGTGCGAAGATGCGCTACCTGGGTGTCGGCGCGATGCTGATCGGTGGTATCTGGACCCTGATCTCGCTGCGCAAGTCGCTGCTCAACGGCGTCAAGAGCGGCTTTGCCGCCGCCCGCAAGAGCGGCGGCCCGGTGCTGGCGCACACCGAGCGCGACCTGCCGATGAAGTGGATGCTGGTGGCCCTGGTGGTCTTCGTGCTGCCGCTGCTGGCCCTGTACCAGGCCATCGTCGGCCAGTGGCACGTGTCGATCCCGATGACCCTCATCATGATCGTCGCCGGCTTCCTGTTCGTGTCGGTCTCGGCCTACCTGGCCGGCCTGATCGGTTCGTCCAACAACCCGGTCTCGGGCATCACCATCTCCACCATCCTGTTCGCCTCGGCCGTGCTGGTGGTGCTGCTGGGCGCCGATGGCCTCAAGCCGGTCGGTGCCGGCGGTGCGCCGCTGGGTGCGGTGGCTGCGATCATGATCGGCGCGGTGGTGTGCTGCGCTGCGGCGGTCGGCGGTGACAACCTGCAGGACCTCAAGGCCGGCTACATCGTCGGCGCCACCCCGTGGAAGCAGCAGTTGATGCTGGGCATCGGTGCGTTCTCGTGCGCACTGATCATGGCCCCGGTGCTGAACCTGCTGGCAACCGCCTACGGCATCGGCGTGAAGTCCGAGCTGCACCCGAACGCGCTGGCTGCACCGCAGGCCAACCTGATGGCCTCGGTGGCCAAGGGCCTGTTCGGTGGCGAACTGCCGTGGACCTTCATCGGCATCGGTGCCGTGGTCGGCGCCGCCATCATCGCCTTCGACAGCTGGCTGAAGTCGCGCAACGCACGCTTCCGCGTGCCGGTGCTGGCCGCCGCCATCGGTATCTACCTGCCGCTGGAACTGATGGTGCCGATCTTCCTCGGTGGCCTGATTGCCCACCTGGTGGAGCGCTTCCACAAGGTGCGCGCCGATGACGAAGAAGGCCGCGACCGCGTGCACAAGCCGGGCGTGCTGTTCGCTGCCGGCCTGATCACCGGCGAGGCGCTGATGGGCATCGCCATCGCGATTCCGATCGTGGTCAGCAGCCGCGCAGACGTGCTGGCCGTGCCGTTCCACCTGCCGGGCGCACAGTGGATCGGCCTGGCCGTGCTGTTCCTGGTCGGCTGGCTGATCTACCGCACTGGCAAGTACGCCAAGGCGTAATGCAGGGGGTCGGATCCCTTCCCGGAGGGAAGGGCTCTGACCCCACGCTGACAGCGTCTGGGGTCAGAGCCGATTCCGCCGGAATCGGATCCGCCCCCCGTGTCCCCACAAACCGCGCTACGGCGCGGTTTGCTGTTTCTGGCGATTGCCCGCCCGCAGGCATGACCGATGGCCTTGGCAGCCCCGGCCGCACGGGCCTAACATCGGTTTTTTGCCGTCCTGCGGAGACCCCGATGAAACTGCGTCATGCCCTGCTGCCACTGAGCCTGCTGGCCGCCCTGCCCAGCGTTGCCGCTGCCCGTGGCCTGGAAGTCCGCGACATGGTGGCCATGGACCGCGTCTCCGCGCCGGTACTGACCGCTGACGGCGGCACCGTGGTGTTCGCCAAGCGCAGCGTCGACGCCAACCTGAAGGCCTCCACCGCGCTGTTCGCACGCAACCTGCGCACCCGCGATGCGGCGCCGCCGAAGCAGATCACCCCGGCTGGCTGGAGTGTCAATTCCGCTTCACTGTCGGCCGATGGCCAGACCGTGTACTTCCTCAGCGCCAAGAACGGCAGCCAGCAGCTGTACGCGCAGCCGATCAGCGGCGGTGCTCCGCGCCAGCTGACCGACTTCCCGGTGGACGTGGACAGCTACCACGTGTCGCCGCAGGACGACCGCGTGTTGTTCAGCGCCGGCGTGTTCCAGGCCTGCGCCTCGGATCTGGCGTGCACCGAGAAGAAGCTGAAGGACGTGGCCGGCGCCAAGGCCAGCGGCAAGGTCTTCGATTCGCTGTTCGTGCGCCACTGGGATACCTGGAACGACGGCCGCCGCAATACCCTGTTCGTGGCGCCGCTGCCGTCGGCCAAGGCCGGCGCGGTCAAGGGCGCTTCTGCACTGAGCGCGACCATCGATGGCGACGCGCCGTCCAAGCCGTTCGGTGGCAACGATGATTTCGCGTGGTCGCCGGATGGTGCCAGCGTGGTGGCCAGCATCCGTGTGGCCGGCAAGCAGGAGCCATGGTCGACCAACTTCGACCTGTACCGCTTCGACGCCGCAGGCAAGCAGGCACCGGTCAACCTGACCGCGTCCAACCCGGCCTGGGATGCCGGCCCGGTGTTCAGCGCCGACGGCAAAACCCTGTTCTACCGTGCGATGAAGCGCCCGGGCTTCGAAGCCGATCGCTTTGGCCTGATGGCAATGGACGTTGCCAGCGGCAAGACGCGCGAGATCGCCCCGCAGTGGGATCGTTCGGCTGGCGGCATCGCCCTGTCCGCCGACGGTGCCAGCATCTACACCACTGCCGATGACCTCGGCGAACACCCGCTGTTCCAGATCGACGTGGCCAGCGGCAAGGCCACCAAGCTGATTGGCGATGGCAGCGTTACTGCTGTCGACGTGGCCGGCAACAGCGTGGCCATCACCCGCAACAGCCTGAAGAGCAACGACCAGGTACTGGTCGGCCTGCTGCCGGCCGCGGGCGAAGCCATCGGCGAACTGCGCGCGCTGACCCCGGCTGCTGGCGACGTACTGAAGGACGTGACCTTCGGTGACTACGAACAGTTCGAGTTCAAGGGCTGGAACAACGACACCGTGCACGGCTACGTGGTCAAGCCGCACAACTACCAGGAAGGCAAGTCGTACCCGGTCGCGTTCCTGATCCACGGCGGTCCGCAGGGCAGCTTCGGCAACGGCTGGAGCTACCGCTGGAACCCGCAGACCTACGCGGGCCAGGGCTACGCGGTGGTGATGATCGATTTCCACGGTTCCACCGGCTATGGCCAGGCCTTCACCGATGCGATCAGCCAGCACTGGGGCGACCGCCCGCTGGAAGACCTGCAGAAGGGCTGGGACGCGGCGCTGAAGAAGTATTCCTTCCTCAACGGTGACAAGGCCTGTGCGCTGGGCGCGAGCTACGGTGGCTTCATGGTCAACTGGATCGCCGGCAACTGGAACAGCCCGTTCAAGTGCCTGGTCAACCATGACGGTGTGTTCGACCAGCGCATGATGGGCTACGCCACCGAAGAGCTGTGGTTCACCGAGTGGGAGCAGGGCGGTACCCCGTACCAGAAGGCCGCGAACTACGAGAAGTTCAACCCGGTCAACCACGTGGCGGACTGGAAGAAGCCGATCCTGGTCATCCACGGCCAGCAGGACTTCCGCATTCCGGTCGAGCAGGGCCTGGCTGCGTTCACCGCTGCACAGCGCCAGGGCATCGAATCGAAATTCCTGTACTTCCCGGACGAGAACCACTGGGTGTTGAAGCCGAACAACAGTATCCTGTGGCATGACACCGTCAATGCCTGGCTGAAGCAGCACATCGGCAACTGATGACTGCAGCGCCGCCCTTCGGGGCGGCGCTTTTGTTTTCGACGGTGGGTGCCGATGTTCCCGCCGGTGGGTGCCGACCGTTGGTCGGCACACCTTCGCCAACAGCAGCCGAGCATGGCTCGGCTCTACAAGAGCCCCTGCATGATCCAGAACGACATCGTCGTCTTCGGCTTGATCGCCGCCACCCTCGGCGCCGTGTTCTGGACCGCCTCGCGCGAGCAGGGCCTGTGGAAGCGCTTCTACACGTTCGTGCCAGCGCTGCTGCTGTGCTATCTGATTCCCGGCATCTACAACACCGTCGGCCTCATCGATGGCCAGAACACCAAGCTCTACAACCCGATCGCACGCGACATCCTGCTGCCGGCGGCGCTGATCCTGCTGACGCTGGCGGTGGACATCAAGGGCATCCTGCGGCTGGGCCCGAAGCTGGTGCTGATGTACCTGGGCGCGTCGGCCAGCATCATGCTCGGCGCGGTGGTGGCGTTCCTGTTGATGCGCGCGGTGCATCCGGAAACCGTGGCCGGTGACACCTGGGCCGGCATGGCCGCCCTGGCGGGCAGCTGGATCGGCGGCGGTGCCAACATGCTGGCGATGCGCGAAGTATTCGACGTCAACGCCACCACGTTCGGCCAGTTCGCGGTGGTCGACGTGGGTGTCGGCTACGTGTGGATGGCCGCGCTGATCTTCCTGGCCGGGCGTGCCGCGAAGATCGATGCACGCAGTGGCGCCGATACCTCGGCCATCGATGAACTGAAGGAGCGCATCGCGCGCTTCCAGGCCGAGCACGAGCGCATTCCCAGCCTCACCGACCTGATGCTGATCGTGGCGGTGGCCTTCGGTGGCGTGGGCCTGTCGCACGCCATCGGCGCGCCGCTGGCGGCGTGGTTCAAGGCCAACGTCAGCTGGGCTTCGCAGTTCAGCCTGGATGCGCCGTTCGTGTGGGTGGTGGTGCTGTCGACCTCGCTGGGCCTGAGCCTGAGCTTCACCCGTGCACGTACCCTGGAAGGGGCGGGCGCCTCGCGGCTGGGCTCGCTGCTGCTGTATTTCCTGATCGCCTGCATCGGCATGCAGATGGATCTGCTGGCGCTGCTGGATCGCCCGTGGCTGTTCCTGCTCGGCCTGATCTGGATTTCCGTGCACATCGTGCTGCTGTGGTGCCTGGGCAAGCTGCTGAAGGTGCCGTTCTTCTATTTCGCGATCGGTTCGCAATCGAACATCGGTGGCCCGGCCTCGGCGCCGGTAGTGGCGGCCGCGTTCCATCCGGCGCTGGCGCCGGTGGGCGTGCTGCTGGGCACGATGGGCTATGCGACCGGCACGTACCTGGCCTACATCGTCGGCATTACCCTGCGCGCGCTGGCCGGGCAGGGTTGATCCTGTAGAGCCGAGCCCATGCTCGGCTGCTTCTGGCTTTGCATTCGCGCTCGTGACAGCGAAGAGCAGCCGAGCATGGGCTCGGCTCTGCAGTAGATCCACGCCATGCGTGGATGGCGGTTACGCCGCCTGCAGCAACCCGCGTTCGATCAACCACGCCCGCGCATCCTCGGCGTCCTGTTCAAACCACGCCTTGGTGGATCCCAGCCGATACGTATACCCCCAGGCATCCATGTCGGCCATCAGCCGCGCAGTGCCAACACCCGGCAGCTGCCCGGCCAGCACGATCTGCAGGTAGCAGGTGGCATCTTCCTCGGCCACCGAGTCGGTGGCGTCGGTATGCACCTGCGCACGCCGCTCCGGCGGCAGCACGATCAGGTGGCAGGCTTCGTGCAGCATCGAATGTACGGGAGTGTCGTCGCGCACATACACGTTGCTGGCGATGATGCCGGCCTCGGGCTCGCCCCAGTAGCTGCCGGGAATCGGTTCACCGGCCGCGACGTGGTGCAGCCGCAGGCCATGCGCGGCGAGCAGGCGCTGCGCATCGGCGAAGGCGATGTCGCCCACGCAGGTGATGTCCACGGCGGTTGTCGTATCGGTCATGCGGTTCGGGCAGCCCCGCCCATGCAGGCACGGGCGGGGTAGGAGATCAGGGTTTGTCCGGGCCTTCAGGCAGCGCCACGGAGATGTCCAGCACGTCGTGCTGGCCATCCTTCACCAGGTCGACCTTCACCGCATCGACGTCGATGTTCACGTACTTCTTGATCACTTCCAGCAGCTCACGCTGCAGCAGCGGCAGGTAATCGGGGCCGCCACGGTTGCTGCGTTCCTGCGCGATGATGATCTGCAGGCGGTTCTTGGCGGTTTCGGCGGTGGTCTTCTTCGCTTTGAGGAAATCAAACAGGCCCATGCTTACCCTCCGAACAGCTTGCTGAAGAAGCCCTTCTTCTCGACGTTGGTGAAGCGCATCGGGCGTTCTTCGCCGAGGATGCGCGCGACGGCGTCGTCGTAGGCCTGGCCGGCAGCGGACTCGACATCCAGGATGACCGGCTCGCCCTTGTTGGAGGCGTTGAGCACGTCACCCGACTCGGGGATCACGCCAATCGCCTTCAGGCCGAGCACTTCCTCGACGTCGGCGATGCTGAGCATCTCGCCACTTTCCACGCGCAGCGGGGTGTAGCGGGTCAGCAGCAGGAAGGCCGGCACGTCCTGGCCGGACTCGGCCTTGTGGGTCTTCGAATCGAGCAGGCCGATGATGCGGTCCGAGTCGCGCACCGACGACACTTCCGGGTTTACCACCACCACGGCGCGGTCGGCGAAGTACATCGCCAGGAAGGCGCCCTTCTCGATGCCGGCCGGGGAATCGCAGATGATGTAATCGAAACCGTCGGCGGCCAGGTCCTTCAGGACCTTGCCCACGCCTTCCTGGGTCAGTGCGTCCTTGTCGCGGGTCTGCGAGGCGGCCAGCACGTACAGGTTCTCGAAGCGCTTGTCCTTGATCAGGGCCTGCTTGAGGGTCGCTTCGCCGTGCACGACGTTGACGAAGTCGTACACCACGCGGCGTTCGCAGCCCATGATCAGGTCGAGGTTGCGCAGGCCGACGTCGAAGTCGATCACCGCCACCTTCTTGCCGCGCCGTGCCAGGCCGCAGGCCAGGCTCGCGCTGGAAGTGGTCTTGCCGACGCCGCCCTTGCCGGAGGTGACTACGATGATTTCAGCCAAAGGACTTCTCCTGGTTCTGCATGAGTTTGGAGCTGCGTCAGTCCAGCGCAGCGATCTTGATCTGGTCCTGTTCCAGCCACACCTGCACGGCTTTGCCGCGCAGGTTGTCCGGGACATCGTCCAGTACCTTGTAGTGGCCTGCAATGGCCACCAGTTCCGCATGGAAATCACGGCAGAAAATGCGTGCCGCGGTGTTGCCCTGGGCCCCTGCCAGCGCGCGGCCGCGCAGGGTGCCGTAGATATGGATGCTGCCGTCGGCGATGACTTCGGCGCCGGCACCGACGGTGGCCATCACGGTCAGGTCGCAGTTCTCAGCGTACAGCTGCTGGCCCGAACGCACGTTGCCCAGCTGCATGCGGCCGGGTTGCGGTGCGGCGGCGTCGGCGACCTTGGCCACCGGCGTGGCCGGCGCCGGCTTCGGTTCGGCACGGGCCGCGCGACGCGGTTCAGGCGCGGACGGCGGCGGAGCCGGCTCGGCCTCGGCACGCTCGTACTGGGCGCGGAATTTGGCCAGCAGGGGCAGCCCGAGCTGCTGCGAGAGCAGGTCGACCGCGCTGGTGCCATAGGCCAACGCCACCGGCAGCACGCCGGCACTGCGCAGGCCATCGACCAGCGCCTGCGCGGTAGCCACGTCCGGCACCTGGCTCAGGCCGCCGAAGTCGAGGATCACCGCCGCGCGGCCGAACAGTTTCGGCGCACGGGTGACGCGTTCACGCATTTCCTGCACAAGGCGCTCGACATCAAGGGTGCGGATGCGCAGGTTGGCGACGCCCACCTGGCCGATCTTCAGTTCACCGGCCTGTTCGTAATCGAAATTCACCGCCACGCTCAGGTCCCCGTCGGCCGCTGTGCCTGTGCCGGCAGCTGCCGGGCACGTGTCCATGCCACATCCGGCAGCTTGCCGCCGTAGGTCTCCTGGACCCACGGGTAGCTGCACAGTTCCTTGGCCAGCATGCTGGCGCGCACATCGACCTGCGGCATGGTGTTCTGGCCCAGCTCGCGGAAGCCGAAGCTGCCGTGGAAGAGCAGGGCGGCATCGGCGCCATGGTCGAGGAAGACTTCGCAGGTCATCTGCGGGTAGCGCAGCTCGGCGAAGCTCTGCGCGTCGGCATAGAACGCACGGCCGACGCCACCCCCACGACGGCGGCTGGCGACCACGATGCGGTCGATATAGAAGAACGGGGTGTCCAGCTGCTGCTTGAACCAGGCGAAGTTGCTGCTGTCGTGCTGGCTGTCGCTGCCGAAGCCGATCAGGAAACCGGCCAGGTTGCCGTCGCGCTCGGCGACGCGGAAATACTCAGCGGTTTCGTAGAACAGGCGCAGGCGGGCCGCATCCAGGGGAAGGATGGCCAGGCCAGCGTTGTTGTTCAAAGCCAGGACGGAATCGAGCTCGTGCTCGCGCACGTCGCGGATGACAATCGACATTGTGACTCCGTGGGGTAACGCGGTTGGTCCGTCAAATTGGACCCTGCGCACGATTATTGCATGCCCGGGGTGGGCTGCGGCATGAACAGGGGCCGCAGATGCATGACTTCCGTGGGAGTGCGCGACGCAGGCCGGGCCCGTAGAGTGCTGGCATGTTGGGAGTCCTCAGCCATACCCGCGTCCTCCGTCTGGCCGGCCTGTTTACCTGGGTCATGGTCGGCCTGCCACTGGCGTACTCGCAGTTCGAGAACCTGCACAGCCGCAGCGATATGGGCAGCTGGGCGATCCTGCTGTTCGTCGCCTACCTGTCCTTCGGCGCCGCGTACTACTGGCTGACCCGCCTCCTGCGCAGCGACAGCGACAGTCACACCACCTGGCTGGACCGCGGCCTGCTGCTGCTGCTGACGGTTTCGGCGCTGGGCGTCAGCTACCTCAGTGGTTCCGGCCTTGGCAGCATCCTGATGATGGTGGCTGCCGGCGTCATTCCCTGGATGCTGTCGGCGCGCCTGTGCGTGCTGTGGCTGCTGGTCAGCCAGCTGGCGGTGGCCCCGGTCTATTACATGCTGCTGCACTTCCCGCTGTTCGAAGCCGTGATGCAATCGCTGCTGTATGGCGGCTTTTCCATGTTCATCTTCGTGACCAGCCTTGTCGCGCGACAGCAGACCCAGGCCCGCGACGAGCAGCGAAGGCTCAATTCGGAGCTGCGCGCCACCCGCGCCCTGCTGGCCGAAAGCGCCCGGGTCAATGAGCGAACCCGCATTTCGCGTGAGCTGCACGATCTTCTGGGGCATCAGCTGACTGCGCTGACCCTGAACCTGGAAGTGGCCGGCCACCTGGCCGAGGGCCAGGCGCTGGACCATGTGAAGCGCTCGCACGCCCTGGCCAAGCTGTTGCTGGGCAACGTGCGCGAGGTGGTCAGCCAGCTGCGTGAGACCGGCGCCATCGATCTGGCCGCGGCACTGCGCCCGCTGACCGAGAATGTGCCTTCGCTGGACATCCAGCTGGACATCGAGGATCCGCTGAACGTGGAGGACCCGCAGAGGGCCCACGTGCTGCTGCGCTGCACCCAGGAGATCATCACCAACGCGGTGCGCCACGCCGGCGCCCGCCACCTGTGGATCAAGGTGTACCGTGAAGCCCCCGACCGGGTGGTGGTGGAGGCCCGCGACGACGGTGTCGGCGCGGATATGGTCAATGTGGGCAATGGCTTGCGCGGCATGCGCGAGCGCCTGCAACAATGTGGTGGCCAGCTGCAGGTCGAAACCCGGCCCGGTGAAGGCTTCCGGTTGCGGGCGACGGTGCCGGCAACGGTGCTGGTGGCCGCCCTTACCAAGGTTCCTGAAGGAGTGCGTTGATGATTCGCGTCTGCCTGGTCGACGACCAAACCCTGGTGCGGCAGGGAATCCGCTCCCTGCTGGCGCTCGACGACGGTATCGAGGTGGTGGCCGAGGCCGGCGATGGCCGGCAGGCGGTCGAGCTGATACCGCAGGTGCGTCCCGACGTGGTGCTGATGGACATGCGCATGCCGGTGATGTCCGGGCTGGAGGCGCTGCAGGTGCTGTCGCGCCAGGAGCAGCTGCCGCCGACCATCATCCTCACCACCTTCGACGACGACCAGCTGGTGCTGGCCGGGCTCAAGGCCGGTGCCAAGGGCTACCTGCTCAAGGACGTGACCCTGGCGCAGCTGGTCGGTGCCATCCGCACCGTGGCCGAAGGCGGTTCGCTGGTGCAGCCGGCCGTGACCCAGCGCCTGCTGTCCGGCCTGGAGCACATGCGCAACGAGTTCGTCAGCCTGGACCGGCCGGACCCGTTGACCGACCGCGAGACCGAGATCCTGCGCCTGATGGCCAGTGGCTTCTCCAACAAGGAGATCGCCAATTCGCTGGGTGTGGCCGAAGGCACCATCAAGAACCACGTGTCCAACATCCTGTCCAAGCTGGGCGTGCGCGACCGTACGCGTGCCGTACTGAAGGCGTTCGAGCTTCAGCTGGTCTGAGGAAAACCTTTTCAGGACAATGACTTGAGGCCCAGGCATGGCCCTCGGGTGGGGTTGCCCCCTACTTCACGGGTATCGGTATGCGGTACCCTTCGAATTCTTTGTCCATACAAATACGCAGCCGGCAGGGAAACCGGTGCGCCAATCCCGATAAACAATGCCCGCGAAGCCTGCTAGGATTGGCGCTTCGCTTCAATCAACCCGGCCGTGGGATCGGCCCCGGAGACTCTCTGAATGACCCGTATTATCGAGTTCCTGATCGCCTTGGGGATCGTGGCTGGCCTGTTCGTCATCATTGGCGTATGTCTGCCGGGCGAGCGTCACATCACCGAAAGCATCGAGACCAACCGCAAGATGACGATCGTGTACGACACGGTCAGCAGCCTGCGCCGCTTCAAGGACTGGAACCCGCTGGTACTGCGCGATCCCGCCGTTGAACTGAAGCTGTCCGGCCCGGCCTCCGGCGTCGGTGCCACTCTCGACTTCACCTCCAAGGACCTGGGCACCGGTTCCTGGAAGATCACCGAAGCCGAAGAGAACAAGCGTGTTGCGATCGCCATCGATGACGCCACCAAGGGTCACGACAAGATCACCACCTTCACGCTGGAGCCGACCGGCAAGGGTGGCCGCAACGTCAAGATCACCCAGGACTACTCGGTGAAGTACGGCTTTGACCTGTTCGGCCGTTATGCAGGCCTGTATGTCAGCCGCCAGATCGGCGACGACATCAAGATGGGTCTGTCGCGCATGGCCAACATGCTGGCCACCGTCCCGAACGTGGACTACCGCACCCCGGAAGCCCCGCTGACCGATCTGGGCATCGTCGACGTGCCGGCTGAAGACCTGCTGGTCGTCAACGCCGGTAACGTGGACCGTGGTCAGGACACGATCACCAAGTCCATCAAGGACAACCAGGAGTGGATCAAGCGCGTGATGGAGGCCAATGGCCTTGAAGCCGCCGGTCCGTTCCGCATCATCACCACCGACTTCGGTCAGGAAAAGTACGCCTTCGACATCGCCCAGCCGGTGAAGAAGAAGGGTGCTGAAGGTGCCACCGCTGAAGAGCTGACCGTCAAGATCGACGGTGGCGCTCCGGTCAAGTACGTGCATGTGGCTCCGCACCGTTCGGCGCATGCCGCCTACACCGGCCACATGGCGGGTCTGGACGTGGCCCGCAACGGTCTGCGTGCCTGGGCCGTGACTTCCGGCAACGAAGTGATCGACCGTCCGTACGAAACCTGGAAGGACGGCATCGACAAGTCGTTCACCCCGGAAGGTACCTACGACATCTACTGGGCCGTCAAGTAAGCTTCGGCTGACCCATGTAGTGTTGGACACGAAAACGCGCCGCTCATTGCGGCGCGTTTTTTTTCATCTGGCGCCCGGCAAGGGCGCTGCGCAAGGAGCCCACATGTTCAATCTCGAACGTCGCGCACGTAAGCCTTCGCTGCTGGCCTGCCTGGGTGCGCTGCTGGCCGCCGCCTCGATCGGCCTGTCGGCCTACGCCTCGCACGGTGTGGCCGACCCGCTGGCGCAGCAGCATCTGAACATGGCGGCGCTGTATGCGTTCGCGCATGGTGCGGTACTGGTGGCGCTCGGACCGCGCGCGCAGGGAGCGATCGCGCACCTGGCGCTGTACGTGCTGCTGCTGGGTGTGCTGCTGTTTTCCGGCAGCCTGGTGGGCGGCGCGTTGTGGCAGTGGCCGACGCGGATGGCACCGATTGGGGGCACCAGCATGATGGCCGGATGGGTGTTGCTGGGGATCAATGCGTTGAGGCGGTGACGGCAGCGGAGATCGGCCAAGCACGACACCGCTGCGCCGTCAGCTTCTGTAGAGCCGAGCCATGCTCGGCTTCGAGCGAAGCGACCCGCTTTTGTCTTTGCTCTCTTGTTCCATCCTGCGGCCATGCACTGATTGCCCCAGGCTTTCGCCACGAGGGGCTCAGCCGTTGGCCGGCTTCCAGCACCAGTGCCACGGTTCGTAGACGATTCCGTGCGGGTTGTCGCGGGGGTAGCTCAGATGGAAGCCGTGTTCACCGGCATGGGCCTGCAGCCACGCGAACGCGTCGGTGGCTTCGAACGATTCTTCGGCCGGCGCGTCGCCCGGCGTGCCGATGTCCAGCGCGTGGCCGCTGTGGTGTTCGCTGAACCCCGGTGCGGCATTCACCTTCAGGATCTCTGCCACGCTCAAGCCGCGCGCCAGCTTCCGTTCGAAGATGCCCAGCTGGTAGGCATGGCTGCGGAAGCCGGAGATCGCGTCCAGCGCAATTCCGTCCTGTGCCGCGTGCAGTTGCATCCGCCGCCAGCCCTGCGCGGCGCCACGGCGCAGCCACAATGGGCGGGCGAAGCGGTCGCGACCGGCGAAGTGCAGCAGGCACGGTTCGGATTCCAGCGGCAAGCCGCTGCCGTCCGCGTAGCGCTGTGCATCCAGGCCAAGCTGCTGCAGGCGCTGCTGCAACCCGGCCAGTGGCAGCCATTGTTCTTCCAGCCCGGCGGCGAAGGGCCGCGCTGCCGCGGCATCCAGCAGCGCCAGTGCTTCCTCGACCCCGGGCTCGCGTGGCAGGCGCGGCACCATGGCGTGCACACCCTGCGCCAGTACCGCCGCCAGGTAGCGGCCATCGCGCTTGCGCCGCAGCACCCAGTGCGCCTGCGACAGCAGGCGTGCATCCAGGTTGCGGCGTGCACGCAGCAGGTGGGCGGGCCACAGCTCGATGGCCTCGGTATTGATCAGCAGGGGGGCGCGTCGTTGCATCGCCGCAGCTTACTGCCGTGGCGCCGACGCGGCCACCTTGCGCAGTGCATCGAGTAGGGCCTGCGGCCGGTCCACGCTGAGCAGCAGCGTGCTGCCATCACTGACCGGCAGGGCGAGGACGCGCGCACGGTCGGTGACCAGGGCGAAGCCCTTGCCGCCGCCCTGCAGGCGGAAGTGGCCCGAGTAGAAGCCTGGCATTGAATAGCCATTGGTTTTGACACGGATGCCGTAGCGGCGGTCACGCTGCAGGTCGACCACCTCGGCCTGGTCCAGCCGCAGCTGCGCCACCGGCACGCGCCGCCGATACATCGTCGAGCGCACGTCCAGCACGTTGCCGGCCAGCGCCACGCGGCGGCGGAAGAATGCGGCTCCCAGCCCGACAGCGAGTACAGCGATGACGATCAGGCTCCATGCCGCACTGCCGCCCATCCGGAACCAGGGCGGCGACAGCGTCACTTCGATCCAGGGGGCGCCTGCCGGTGCCTTGTACAGCTGTGCGTACAGGCAGGCCACGAAGGCAGCCAGCAGCGGCAGCACGATCCAGAGCACGCGCAGCGGCGAGCTCTCGGCCACGTCAAAGGGTTTGGGGTCGCTGCCGCCCATGGTTCAGGCCTCCTTCTTGAACACCAGCATCGCCGGGCGCATCGGGGCCGGGATGATGACGTTGACCAGTTCCCAGCCAAGCTGGCCCTGGCGGGTCAGTTCACTCTGGATGTCCTCGGCCCTCAGGGTGCCCATCATCGTGGTCTTCACTTCGATGGTCTGGTAACTCCAGCGCGTGCTCATTCCTTGTCCTCCGGCGATGGCGTGGGTTTCGGCAGGCGTCCTGCCCTGCGCAGGGCGTCGCGCAGCACGTATTCGATCTGCGCGTTGAGGCTGCGCAGCTCGTCGTCGGCCCAGCGCTGCGCCGCGGCCAGGACCTCGGCGTTGATGCGCAGCGGATAGGCTTTCTTCTCACTCATGGGGGCTCCTGGCGGGGCGGTGGGGCGCCCCGTTGCGAGTGTGGCTCAATACAGCGAACCGGCATTGACGATCGGCTGGGTGCCGCGGTCCGAGCACAGCACGGTCAGCAGGTTGCTGACCATGTGCGCCTTGCGCTCCTCGTCCAGTTCAACCACGCCGTTCTTCTGCAGTTCGGCCAGGGCCATCTCGACCATGCCCACTGCACCGGCCACGATGCGCGTGCGTGCGGCGATCACCGCGTTGGCCTGCTGGCGCTGCAGCATGGCCTGGGCAATTTCAGCGGCGTAGGCCAGGTGGCTGATGCGCGCGTCGATCACTTGCACACCCGCATCGGCCAGGCGCTCGGCCAGCTCGTTCTTCAGGTGCTGGGAGATCTCGCTGGCGTGGCTTCGCAGGGCCAGCTGGCCGTCCTCGTGCTGGTCGTAGGGATAGCTGGTGGCCATCGCACGCAGCGCGGATTCGGACTGGATGTGCACGAAGCTCTCGTAGTCGTCCACGTTGTAGACCGCTTCGGAGGCGTCGACCACCTGCCAGACGATCACTGCGGCGATCTCGATCGGGCTGCCGTCCAGCTCGTTGACCTTCAGCTTGCCGCTCTCGAAGTTGCGCACGCGCTGGCTGACCCGGCGCTTGGCGTAGAAGGGGTTGTTCCAGCGCAGGCCGTTGTCCTTGACGGTACCGACGTACTTGCCGAACAGGCTCAGCACGGCCGCCTGGTTGGGCTGGATGGTGTACAGGCCGGCCAGGATGAAGACCGCGGCAGCGACCACCAGCACGCCGGCCAGCATCAGCAGCAGGTTGGGCGAGCCGGTGCTGGACTTGGCCGCCACCCCCAGCACGAACAGCGCGCCGCCGGCCAGCGCGGCCAGCAGGGATCCGGCCAGGGTGCCGAGGCCGTTGAGGGAGGCAAGCGACTTCTCTTTCATGGCGGTACGTCCTTGAGGGTTCAAGGTGAAGATATCAAAGTGATATCACTTGTCGACTACCGTTCGTCGGATGCCATGGCCCGGGTGCCCGGCCAGCTAGAATGCCCACCCGCCTTCACATCGCTGCTGGAACCGCCATGGCCAAGCTTGGAACTCCGTTGTCTCCCTCCGCCACCCGCGTGCTGCTGCTGGGCTCGGGCGAACTCGGCAAGGAGGTGGCCATCGAGCTGCAGCGGCTGGGTGTGGAGGTGATCGCCGCTGACCGTTACGCCGACGCCCCGGCGATGCAGGTCGCGCACCGCTCGCATGTGATCGACATGCTGGACGCGATGGCCCTGCGCGCGCTGATCGCCCAGGAGCAGCCGCACCTGGTAGTGCCGGAGATCGAGGCCATCCACACCGAAACCCTGGTCCAGCTGGAACAGGAGCAGGGCCTGCGGGTGATCCCGACCGCGCGTGCTGCACGCCTGACCATGGACCGCGAGGGCATCCGCCGCCTGGCCGCCGAAACCCTGGGCCTGCCGACCTCGCCGTACCGCTTCGTCGATACCGAGGCCGAGTACCGTGCTGCCGTGGCCGCCATCGGCCTGCCGTGCGTGGTCAAGCCGGTGATGTCGTCCTCGGGCAAGGGCCAGAGCACCCTGCGCAGCGAGGCGGACATCGCCCCGGCGTGGGACTACGCGCAGACCGGTGGCCGCGCCGGTGCGGGCCGCTGCATCGTCGAAGGTTTCATCGATTTCGATTACGAGATCACCCTGCTGACCGTGCGCCACGCCGGCGGCACCTCGTTCTGCGCACCGATCGGCCACCTGCAGAAGGACGGCGACTATCGCGAAAGCTGGCAGCCGCAGCCGATGTCGAGCGCGGCACTGGCGCGCGCGGAAGAAATCTCGCGCGCGATCACCGACGACCTCGGTGGCTGGGGCCTGTTCGGTGTCGAGCTGTTCGTGAAGGGTGATGAGGTGTGGTTCAGCGAAGTGTCGCCGCGCCCGCACGACACCGGCCTGGTGACGCTGGTATCGCAGGAGTTGAGCGAGTTCGCGCTGCATGCGCGCGCCATCCTCGGCCTGCCGATCCCGGTGATCCGCCAGAGCGGCCCGTCGGCGTCGTGCGCGCTGTTGGCACACGGCGAGGGCGTGCCGTACTTCAACAACGTCGCCGCCGCCCTGCAGGTGCCGGACACCGCCGTGCGCCTGTTCGGCAAGCCGAGCGTGCACGGTCATCGCCGCGTGGGCGTGACCCTGGCGCGCGCTGAAACGATCGACGAAGCACGCGCCATCGCGCGTGATGCCGCCGACGCCATCGGCGTCGAACTGCGCCCGTAAGAAAGGAGCGACGACCAACGGTCGTCGCCTACCGAAACCCGGTGGGTACCGACCGTTGGTCGGTACAGATTTCTGTGCAGTCGACTAACAGTCGACTCTACCGCACGTCCACCCACACCAGGTGGTGGTCGCTGCCGTCGGCGATCTTCGCTTCCGGGCTTTCATTGGCCGGCCAGAAGATGCCGCTGCCCACGTATTCGAAACCGGTCGAGGGCAGTACGTAGTCCAGGCGCATGGTGCCGGACTTCGGGCCGAAGTCGCCGGTGGCGTGGAACGGTGCGCCCTTGCGCTCGATGCCCTTGGCCGCATAGGCCAGGCTGGTCTGCTCACCGCCGACGCTGCGCGGGGTGGGGTAGCGCAGCACGCGGGCGTTCTCGATCAGCTCGACGATCGCCTCATGGCGGCCATCGCCGTCGACCGGGTCGTTGTTGAGGTCGCCCAGGATCACGAAGCGTGCGTCCTGCGCCAGGCCACCGCACTGGCCCTTGTCGTCACACAGCCACGGCTTGTCACCCTTGGAAAGGTACTCCTGCCACAGGCGCAGCTCGTCGTGGTTGCGCGCCGCGTTGCGCTTCTCCGGGCCGTCGAACACCGGCGGGGTCGGGTGCGAGACCAGCGCATGCACCACGCCGGCCGGGGTCTTCACCGGCACGTCCCAATGCGACTTCGACGACAGGCGCAGCTGCGACCACACCTGGTCGTTGTAGAAGCTCTGGCCGGTACGCGGATCGACCGGGCGGATGGCACCCGGCATCGCGCTCCACTTCAGTAGCTGGAAGCTGCGCACCCTGGCTTCGTCGATCGGGTAGCGCGACAGCACCAGCATGCCGTACTGGCCCGGGTGCAGGCCGTAGCCCCAGGCATCGTTGCCGCGGCTGCGGCCTTCGCCACCGACCACGCCGTTGTTGTCCAGGTCCAGGCCGCTGGGCACGCCGGTGTTGACCGGTGCCAGATAGCGGTAGGCGAAGTGCAGCGGTTTGCCGCCACCGGGCTGGGCGACCTCCAGGTAGCGCTTCTGGAACAGGTCGGCGGCGCGATGGGCGTCGTCGAAATCGAATTCGTTCAGCAGCACCAGATCCGGGCGCACCTGCTGCAGTACCGCGGCGATCTTGCGTGCGTGCTCGCTGTCGCCTTCCAGCTCCTTGATCAGGCCACCGGCGTCATCGGAGTACAGCGAGGTGTTGTAGGTGGCCAGGCGCAGCGCAGCGGACGGCTTTTCGGTCATCGCAGGGGACGTGGCGAAGGCAGGGGCGGTGGCGCCGCAGAGCAGGGCCAGGGCGAGGATCAGGGGATGGCGGCGGGTCATGTTCATGGGCCGTATTGTGCACCCGGCCCGGTGTCAGCGGTTTGTCAACGCCCGTCCAGATCCTTGTCGAAATCGTGCCAGCGGCGGCCATCGTAGGCTTCCAGCGGATGGAAGCGGCGCTTGTAGTCCATCTTCTGGTGGCCGCGGATCCAGTAGCCCAGATACACGTGCGGCAGGCCCTCGCGGCGCGCCCACTCGATCTGCTGCAGGATCGCGAAGGTGCCCAGCCCGCGCGCGGCGTGGTCCGGGTCGAAGAAGGTGTAGACCGCCGACAGGCCGTGCTCGGTGACGTCGGTCACCGCTACCCCCAACAGCTGGCTGGGCTGGCCGTCGTGGCCGGGCAGGCGCATCTCCATGAAGCGGGTGTGCGACCAGCTGCCGATCAGGAACTGCTCGAACTCGTGCGGGCCATGGTCGTCCATGCCGCCGTTGGCGTGGCGGTGGGTGAGATAACGGTGGTACAGCGCGAACAGGTCGTCACGGGCGGTGGCGGCGGTGATCCGCACCTCCAGGTCGTCATTGCGGGCGGCACAACGGCGCTGGCTGCGGTCCGGAGCGAAGCGCGCCACCGGGATCCGCACCGCCACGCAGGCCTGGCAGTGCGCGCAGTGCGGCCGGTAGACCAGGTCGCCGCTGCGGCGGAAGCCCCAGCTCAGTGCCAGCGGATAGAGGGCGCCGAGGCGGCGGTCGTTCGGGTCCAGCACCAGGTCGCGTGCCACCCGGTCCGACCAGTACCCGCAGGGGTGCTCGCCGGTCTGGAAAAGTCGCAGTTCGTCGTCTCTGTCGCCATGCATCGCCATGGGCACAGCATAGCCCCAGGTTGTCGCAGTGGCGGCGACTGTCCGCCGGATGAATGGCACCGGCAGCGGCGTCAACCGATGTCGCGCCCGGGCGTTGTTGTCCCCCGAGGGTGAAGTGATCACCCCGACGCTGTTCCCATCCCCAGGAGTGACCTCATGATCCGTACCCCCCTGCTGCTGGCCCTGCTGCTCGGCACCTCCGCTTCCGGTATCGCGCTCGCTGCCGACACCCCGGCCACGCCCGCGCAGCGTCCGGCCAAACTGGACACCAACGGCGACGGCGTCATCGACCGCGGCGAAGCCGCTGCCAACCCGCGCCTGGCCGCGAAGTTCGACGAGCTGGACAAGAACAAGGACGGCAAGCTCTCGCGCGATGAGCTGCCGCGCTGGAAGCATGGCCGCCGTGGCCACGGCGGTGAGCGTTGGGCCAAGCTGGACGTCAACAAGGACGGCCGCATCAGCCGCGAGGAAGCCAGGGCCGATCCGCGCCTGGCCGCGCGCTTCGACCAGCTCGATCTGAACAAGGACGGCTATCTGGACAAGGCCGACCGCGAGCTGCGCATGAAGCAGCATCGTGATGCCTGGTTCGCTGCCGCCGACACCAACAAGGACGGCCAGCTGAGCAAGGCCGAGTTCGACGCCGCCAAGGGCCCGATGCACGGTGGCCCGCGCCATGGCGGTCCGCGCGACGGTGGCGCACCGGCGCCGCAGCGCTGAGGGTCGACGCAGTGAATGACGACAACGCCGGCAGACTGCCGGCGTTGTCCGTTATACGTTTCCGCTGCGCATCAGCGCATACACCACCAGGGCGATCACGAAGACGTTCGCGCCGATGATGCCGGTGCGCCCGTAGACAGATTCGTATTGCCAGTTGGTTCCGCTGCGGCCGCGCCGCGCCGAATCACGCGCGATCATGGGGGCCATCACGCGCTGCAGCGGCACCAGGCACTGGTAGTTCACCGTACCCAGGCCGATGACGAGAATGGCAAGTTGCAGCCACAGCGGCACCTGCAGCATCAGCGAAACCAACAGGCTGGTGCAGACGACCATCGCAGTGAACGTATTGAGGTGCACGAACCGTCGCACGGCCGCCCGTTCCTGCGGGGTGTCTGCGAAGCGCAGCAGGAAGCGGCCCCCCAGATAGCTGCCGATGATGCCACCGACGACGCCCCCGGCAACGGCGGCCCAGTTGCTGGCGGGTATCAGGTGCAGCTGGCTGGCGGCGGCCGTCAGTGAACCCATGGCTGCGCCGCCTGCGGCACTGACGCCGCCCAGGCCCAGCTTGCTGCCGCCCACGCCGACGCCGGTGCTGAGCAGGATCGCGGCACTGGCGGTGCCGGGTGCGGCCACCAGGACCATCGACACCACGGCGGTGGCGAATGCAGCGCTCGGCGCGCTGCTGCGTGCGAACTCACCGAAGCGCTGCAGCAGGCCGTCGCGCACCAGGGTGCGGGCGCGCGACAGGCGCTTGCGCACCGCCGCGTCGCTGAGACCGAGCAGGTCGGCCACCTGCTGCGAGCGCTGGCCTTCGCGGTAGTACAGCAACAGCACTTCGCGGCTGTCGGCGGGTAGGGTGGAGATGATGTCCTCGGCGGCGATTTCTTCCTCCACCCGCTGCAGGCGATCGGCGGCGCCCGGCGACGGATCTGCGGCCATCCCCATCGCCACCTCGGCCGCCTCGCCGGTCAGTGGACGGCCACGCTGGGCGCGCAGCCAGTCGCGGGCCAGGTTGCGGGTTATCTGCCGCAGCCACGGCAGGAAGCTGGTCGCGCTGCGCAGCTGGTGCAGCTGCTGCCAGCCCTTCACAAAGGCTTCCTGGGCAATGTCCTCGCTGGCCTGGCGGTCGCGGGTGATGGCCAGCGCGATGGCGGTGACCGTGTTCTGGCAGGCCAGCACGATGCGGCCGTAGGCGTGCTGGCAACCGCTGGCGGCAGCGGGCAGTTCGCGTTCCAAGGTCTGGTCGATCGATGCGGCGAACGTCGTCATGGCGGCGGCTCTCCTGCTGGGATTGTGTCCCATGACGTAGCTGCGCGCCCAATGTGACCGCAGATGCTGATGCATCTGCGGTCCGCGCATTCCACCTCATCCCCGCGCCGTTGGCGCGCCCCCTTGAACAACAAGGGGGCTCCAATCCTGACGGGTTACGGTGAAGTCGCGACCCTGCTGCCAGGCCGCTGTGCTCGCCGGGCATGGCCCGGCGCTACCGCCTCTTACTTGGAGGGCTGGATACGGACCCGGATTTCTTCCTCTTCCGGCGCGGCCTGAGGGGCCGGTTGCGCCTGCTGCGGCTGGGCCTGCGGGGCAGGGGCCGGTGCGGCAGGTGCCGGGGCGCCGCGATGGCGCAGGCCGATCACCAGCGCCACGCCGGCGATCACCACCAGCAGGGCGATGCGGATGCGCCAGGCCCAGCCGCGGCCGCTGCCGCTCGTATCGGCGGTGTCGCGGAAGGCGAACTCGGCGGTTGGGTGGTCGCGGCGGGTGGTGTCGAGCAGGCGGGCCTCGCGCAGGATTTCGCGTGCGCGCGGCTGATCGTCGGCGCGCACGATCCAGACTGCCGGGTAGGCGTTGGCGTTGCCCAGGTCGGTATAGCTGAACTGACCGCGGCGGCGGGTCTTGTACGAGCGCCCGTTGGTCACCTTGACGTCGATGCCGTGCTCGCGCAGCAGGTCGGCTACGCCTTCGACGGTTTCCACGCGCTGGCTGCTGAAGATCTGGCGCATCGGTTTACTCCTTGGCCGGCACGGCGGCGGCCGCGGCCTGGTCGGGAACCACGCGGATCAGGCCCTCCTGCGCGGTACTGGCCACCAGCACGCCGTTGCGGGTGAAGAACTGGCCGCGGGCCAGGCCGCGCGAATCCTGCGCGCTGGGGCTGTCCAGGGAGTACAGCAGCCAGTCGTCGGCGCGGAACGGGCGATGGAACCAGATCGCGTGGTCGAGCGAGGCCATCTGCACGTGCGGGTGGTAATAGCTGATGCCGTGCGGGAAGGTTGCCGTTCCCAGCAGGTGGAAATCGGAGGCATAGGCCAGCAGCGCCTGGTGCAGTTCCGGGGCGTCGCCGACCGGCTCGCTCAGGCGCAGCCACACCTGGTGGTAGGGAGGGCGCTTGGGCGGGTTCAGTTCGTCACGCGGGTAGACATGGCGGAACTCGAACGGGCCGCCGCGCGACAGCCAGCGCTGCACCTTGATCGGCAGCCGCTCCAGCACTTCGGCCGGCAGCGGACGGTTCGGTTCGATGTCTTCCGGCTGCGGCACTTCGGGCATCTTGTGCTGGTGCTCGGCGCCGGTCTCGGCCTGCTGGAACGAGGCCGCGCAGAAGAAGATCACCTTGCCGTGCTGGATCGCAGTGACCCGGCGTACCGAGAAGCTGCCGCCGTCGCGGGTGCGGTCCACGTCGTAGACGATCGGGTGGTCGATGTTGCCGGCGCGCAGGAAGTAGGCGTGCAGTGAGTGCACGTGGCGGCCGTTGTCGACCGTGGCCTGGGCCGCGGCCAGCGCCTGGCCCAGCACCTGCCCGCCGAACACGTACTTGGTGCCGATGTCGCGGCTCTGCCCGCGGAACAGGTTGTCCTCCAGCCGCTCCAGGGTGAGCAGGTCGATCAGCTCGGAGACGACGGGTTCGGGCGTGTCGTTCAAGGGGGCGGCCACGGCAGTGAAAGAGGGCCTGATTATACCGGTCAGGGGTCAGTTCCCTTTCGCCCGGCGAAAGGGATCTGACCCCGGGCGAGGCAACCGCTATTTGCCGAGGCGGGCCACGAGCGCCTGCAGGGCGTTCTGTGCGTCCGGCGCAAACCAGGCCTCGACGAAGCGGTCGAGCTGGATCAGGTCCGGCTGCAGCGCCACGTGCAGGTCCGCGCGGGCGATGGCGCGGGTCAGCAGCATCGGCTGGCGCGGCTGCTTGAGCAGGTTCTGCAGCCAGGCCACGGCACGCGCGACCACCAGGTCACCTTCGGCCAGTTCGTCGACCAGGCCGATCTGCAGCGCCTGTTCGGCCGGCACCAGCGAACCGGTGGTCAGCAGGACACCGGCGCGGTGCACGCCCACCGCACGGCGCAGCAGGCGCTGGATGCCCTCCGGTGCGATCAGGCCGACCTGCACTTCGTTCAGGCCGATGGCATATGGTCGCGACGGATCGGCGCTGCGCGCCATGACGCGGTAGTCGCAGCACAGGGCCAGCACGCAGCCACCCGCCGGGGCGTGGCCGGTGATCGCCGCGACCACCGGAATGCGGCTCTCGGCCAGCGTGCGCACGGCGCCAAAGAAGGCGTTCCAGGTGTCCAGCAACTTATGCTTGTCATCGCCGTGCGAGAGCAGGTGCGGCACGTCCATGCCGCCGGTGAAGATGCGCTCGCTGCCCGACAGCACGATGCCGTGCGCGTCTTCGGCCATGGCCAGCTCGATGGCATGGATCAACTGCCGGCACAGTTCGGTGTCCAGTGCGTTGACCGGCGGCCGCGCCAGGCGCAGTTCGCGGATGGGGCCATGGTTGATCACCTCGATGAGCGTCGTCATGCTGCGGTCTCGTTGCGAAGAAGGAACCTGGACGATGATAACCAAACCATGCGTTGGCGTACTGTTGGTTCTGTGTGCGGCCGCAGCATCGGTTTCGGCGGCGGAACCGGCCTGCGTCACGGTGGAGCAGGGCTGGGCGCGGTTGCCACCGAATCCGGCGATGCCGATGACCGCCGGCTACGGCGTGATCCACAACGGCTGCAGCAAGGCGATGGTGATCACCGGCGCAAGCAGTGCGGTGTTTGGCGATGTGTCGCTGCACGAAACCACCATCGTCGATGGGGTCAGCCGGATGCGCGCGATCGAGCGCCTGCCATTGGCACCGGGCGCGCGTGCCGAGCTCAAGCCCGGTGGCCTGCACCTGATGCTGATGCAGGGCAAGGGCCCGTTGAAGGAAGGCCAGGCGCTGCCGCTGCGGCTGCAGCTGGAAGGCGGTGGCGAAGCGAGTGCGGCGCTGACCGTGCGCAAGGCTGCGCCGTAGCGGGATGGTAGTGCCGGCCGCTGGCCGGCAGCACAGGAAATGCCGGCCAGCAGCCGGCACTACTGCGGGAGCTTACGTCCAGTCGTACGAGAACAGCACCGTGCGGCTTTCCGGCTCGTACAGCATTACGATCGCATCGGCACCGGTGGCGCACCAGTTGTAGCCGGCCACGTCGGCAACGGCGAAGAACGTGTTGCCATTGCGGGTGATGATCACCGTTTCAGCATCGTCCGCAGCGTTGGGGTCATCGGCAGCGTCGGTGAAGCCCAGTTCGAATGCCGCGGGAATCTCCGCGGTCTCGGTCCAGTTGCCGAAGCCTATCGGTCCCCCCAGCGTATCCAGGTAATCGCGCTCGCTGGCCTCACCGTTGCCGTAGCGCGAGTAGCAGGCGAGACGGCCGTGCGCGGCATGGTAGTCGCGGGCCTTGGCGTAGCTCTCGCGCATCTGTGCGATGTGTTCCTGCGCGTGCTTGTCCTGCACTGCGTCGCCGATGAAATAGCCCTCGTTGCCGAGAAAGCGCATCTCGTTGCCGGCGGTCAATTCGAAGGCGATCCAGTTGGTGCCGGTGAAATCGTTGTGGTGTTCTTCGGTGGTCTCGCCGATGCAGCCGTCATACGGATCGATCGGGCACAGCATCGTTGCCACCTGGCCGGCCAGTTCCGGGCGCAGCACGCCCAGGTCGATCTTCAGCAGCGGCAGCAGATGCTGGGCGAGCCACGCCTGGTCAGCGGGGAAGACGTCGGTGGGGAAGGGGACCATGCCGGGCAGCAGGTCGCTCAGTTCAGTCTGGTGGATCATGTCAATCCTTTGAATTGCAACGGTAGCGCCGGGCCATGCCCGGCGGACCAGACGCCGACCAAGGTCGGCATCTACCAGAAGCGGATCAGCTCGACGCGCTGCGGATCGCCTCCGGCAGCGGTGCGCTCCTGCCGGTCTGCGTATCCATCCAGACCACCACCACGTTACCGTCGGAATACAGCTTCGAATCGTCCTGCTGGTCGACGATGCGGTGGCCGATGGTCACGCTGCTGTTGCCCAGGCGCTCGACGAACAGCTCGACCAGGATGTCGTTGGGCCACACGATCGGCAGCCGGTAGTTGACGTTGGTCGCGGCCACCACCGGTGCGATGCGGTCGGTCATCGACACGCCTTCAACGCCCAGCATCCAGCGCACGCGGGCTTCTTCCAGATAGGAAATGTACTTGGCGTTGTTGACGTGGCCCATGCTGTCCATGTCGCGCCACCGCACGCTGATCGGGATGCGGGCCAGGATCTTGTGTTCGCTGCTCATCAGGCGTCCTTCTTCTTGCGGGTCGTCGCGGTCTTGCTGGTCTTGCCGGTGCTCTTGGCAGCCACCGCCTTCTTCGCCGGCTTCTCAGGCTTCACCTTGCGTGGCGGACGGGCGTCGGGCTTGTTGGCCACCGCAGCCGGTTGCTCCGGGCGCGCGCTGGTGGAGGGCAGCATGCGGGCCAGGAACTGGCCGGTGTACGACTGCGGGCAGGCCGCCACGTCCTCCGGCGTGCCGGTGACCAGGATGGTGCCACCGCGATGGCCGCCTTCCGGTCCCAGATCCACAATCCAGTCGGCGGTCTTGATCACGTCCAGGTTGTGCTCGATCACCACCACCGTGTTGCCTTCGTCGCGCAGCTTGTGCAGCACGCCCAACAGCGCTTCGATGTCGTGGAAGTGCAGGCCGGTGGTCGGCTCGTCGAGGATGTACAGGGTGCGGCCTGTATCGCGGCGTGACAGTTCCTTGGACAGCTTCACGCGCTGCGCTTCACCACCGGACAATGTGGTCGCGCTCTGGCCCAGCTTGATGTAGCTCAGGCCGACGTCGACCAGCGTTTCCAGCTTGCGCGCGATCGACGGCACCGGCTCGAACAGCTTCAGCGCATCCTCGACGGTCATTTCCAGCACGTCGTTGATGTTGAAGCCCTTGTACAGGATCTCCAGCGTCTCGCGGTTGTAGCGCTTGCCATGGCAGACATCGCACGGCACGTACACGTCCGGCAGGAAGTGCATTTCGACCTTGATCAGGCCATCACCCTGGCAGGCTTCGCAGCGGCCGCCGCGCACGTTGAAGCTGAAGCGGCCCGGCGAATAGCCACGCGCACGCGCTTCGGGCACCTGTGCGAACAGTTCGCGCAGGGGAGTGAACAGGCCGGTGTAGGTGGCCGGGTTCGAACGCGGGGTGCGGCCGATCGGCGACTGGTCGATGTCCACCACCTTGTCGAACAGGTCCAGGCCATCGATCTCCTTGTAGGGAGCGATCGGATGCGAGGCGCCGTTGATCTCGTTGGCGGCCAGCGAGAACAGGGTGTCGTTGATCAGGGTCGACTTGCCCGAGCCGGACACGCCGGTCACGCAGGTCAGCAGCCCCGACGGAATCGCCAGGTCCACGCCCTTCAGGTTGTTGCCGGTCGCCCCGCGCAGATGCAGGGTCATTTTCGGGTTCGGGGTGTGCCGGCGCGCCGGGATCTCGATCGCGCGCTTGCCCGAAAGGTACTGGCCGGTCAGCGAGCGTGGTGCCTCCAGGATGTCCTGCAGGGTGCCCTGGCCGACGATCTCGCCGCCGTGCACGCCCGCGCCCGGGCCGATGTCCAGCACATAGTCGGCCAGCCGGATCGCATCCTCGTCATGCTCGACCACGATCACCGTGTTGCCCAGGTCACGCAGGCGGGTGAGGGTGCCGAGCAGGCGTTCGTTGTCGCGCTGGTGCAGGCCGATCGACGGCTCGTCGAGCACGTACATCACGCCGACCAGGCCGGCGCCGATCTGGCTGGCCAGGCGGATGCGCTGCGCCTCGCCTCCGGACAAGGTGTCGGCCTTGCGCTCCAGGGTCAGGTAATCCAGGCCGACATCGACCAGGAAGCCGAGGCGTTCGCCGATCTCCTTGACGATCTTCGCGGCGATCTCGCCGCGCCAGCCCGGCAGGCTCAGTTCGCTGAAGAACTTCAGTGCCTCGTCGATCGGCAGCACCACCAGCTCCGGTAGCGGACGATCGGCCACGAACACGTTGCGTGCCGCCTTGTTCAGGCGCGCGCCGTTGCATTCCGGGCACGGCTGTTCGCTGATGTACTTGGACAGCTCCTCGCGCACCGCCGGCGATTCGGTTTCCTTGTAGCGGCGTTCGAGGTTGGGAATGATGCCCTCGAAGCGATGCTTGCGCTGGGTGCGGCCACCGGCTTCGGTGAAGTAGGTGAAGGTGATCGTTTCGTCGCCGCTGCCGTACAGCACGGCCTGCTGGATCTTGGCCGACAGCGAGTTCCACGCGGCGTCCACGTCGAACTTGTAGTGCTTGGCCAGCGAGGCGATCAGCTGGAAGTAGTAGGCGTTGCGACGGTCCCAGCCACGCACCGCGCCAGCGGCCAGCGACAGCTCCGGGTGCACGACCACGCGCGAAGGGTCGAAGAACTCGGCGATGCCCAGGCCATCGCAGCCGGGACAGGCACCCATCGGTGCGTTGAATGAGAACAGACGCGGTTCCAGCTCCGGCAGCGAGTAGTCGCAGACCGGGCAGGAGTACTTGGAGGAGAACAGTGCCGGCGTGGCGTCGGCGGTGTCCAGGCTCTGCACCGAGGCCATGCCATCGCCGAGCTTCAGCGCGGTCTCGAAGCTCTCGGCCAGCCGCTGCTTGATGTCCTCGCGCGGGCGGAAGCGGTCGATCACCGCCTCGATGGTGTGCTTCTGGCGCAGCGCCAGCGGCGGCACCGCATCGATTTCATGCAGCTCGCCGTCCACGCGCACACGCACGAAGCCCTGCGCGCGCAGCTGGTCGAACACCTGGGCGTGTTCGCCCTTGCGGTCGCGGATGACCGGGGCCAGCAGCATGTAGCGCTGTTCCGGGTCCAGGGTCAGTACCTGATCGACCATCTGGCTGACCGTCTGCGCTTCCAGCGGATAGCCGTGGTCCGGGCAGCGCGGAGTGCCGACGCGGGCGTACAGCAGGCGCAGGTAGTCGTAGATCTCGGTGATGGTGCCGACCGTCGAACGCGGGTTGTGCGAGGTCGACTTCTGCTCGATCGAGATGGCCGGAGACAGGCCTTCGATGTGGTCCAGGTCCGGCTTTTCCATCACGCTCAGGAACTGGCGCGCATAGGCCGACAGCGATTCGACGTAGCGGCGCTGGCCTTCTGCATAGATGGTGTCGAACGCCAGCGAGGACTTGCCCGAACCGGACAGGCCGGTGATCACGATCAGCTTGTCGCGGGGCAGGTCGAGGTCGAGGTTCTTCAGATTGTGCGTCCGCGCGCCGCGGATGCGGATGAAATCCATCGCCATGGGGGATCCGGTTGTGGGGGCGTTGGCTGGGTGCCGGGCCAGCAGGGAACGGCAATCGGTCAGCCTACCGAGGTGACCAGATGGGGGCAATGGGCGACAATGCCAGCCCGATGTCTCACCTAATGAGACAGGCCGACAGCTTTGTGTAGAGCCGGACCATGCCCGGCTGCCTGGGCCCCGGACCGTTCAGCCTGGCATGGCTCGACCCTACAGGGCCGGCCCCCGGGCTGCGCAGGGGTTGACTTGACCCGCGCCCGCTGATCTGCGTACAATTCCGCTCCTGTCCGCCCTCGATGGCGGCAGCTCAGACCACAATAACTACAGAGGAAGGCCTGGTCATGTACGCAGTACTGGTCACCGGCGGTAAGCAATACCGCGTGGCGCAGGGCGAAAAGCTCCGCATTGAAAAGCTCGAAGTCGAAGTCGGCAGCGAGATCAAGTTTGACAACATCCTGATGCTGGGTGACAGCGACGGCGTGAAGCTGGGCGATGCGCTGAAGGGCGCTGCCGTCACCGCCAAGGTCCTGTCCCAGGGTCGTGCTGACAAGGTCCGGATCATCAAGTTCCGTCGCCGCAAGCACCACATGAAGCGTCAGGGTCACCGTCAGTACTACACCGAAATCGAGATCACCGGCATCGCCGGCTAAGCATCAGGAGAAGCAGTCATGGCACATAAAAAGGGCGTAGGCTCCTCGCGCAACGGTCGCGACTCCAACCCGAAGTACCTGGGCGTCAAGATCTTCGGCGGCCAGGCCATCGAAGCCGGCAACATCATCGTGCGTCAGCGCGGCACCCAGTTCCACCCGGGTTCGGGCGTTGGCCTGGGCCGTGACCACACCCTGTTCGCCCTCGTGGACGGCAAGGTGGAGTTCTCGGTCAAGGGCGCCAAGAAGCGTCGTACCGTCAGCATCGTCTCGGCCGACGCCTGATCCAGGCATCGCCGGCACCCATGCCCCGGCATGGCTGTGCTGGATGAAGAGCACGTTGCATGGAGAGCCCCGCTTCGGCGGGGCTTTTCGTTAGAGTGAACGCAAGACCGGCCATGCCGGGTTGTCGGCCCGCGGCCGGCATGACATTCAAGGCGACGGCAGTCAGGCCGCGCCCATCGCAGGCATCGAAACAATGAAACTGGTAGACGAAGCAGAAATCGAAGTGTTCGCCGGCAACGGCGGCAACGGCTGCATTGGCTTCCGTCGCGAGAAGTTCATTCCGCTCGGCGGCCCGGACGGCGGCGACGGCGGTGCGGGCGGCAGCGTGTACATCCGCGCCGACGAAAACCTGAACACCCTGGTCGACTTCCGCCATGAGCGCATCTTCAAGGCGCAGCGCGGCGAGAACGGCATGGGCCGCCAGGCCTATGGCAAGGGCGGCGAAGACCTGACCATCACCGTGCCGGTCGGCACCGTGGTGATCAACGTTGCCACCGATGAAGTCATCGGCGACCTGACCCAGCACGGCGACCGCCTGCTGGTGGCCAAGGGTGGCCGTGGTGGCCTGGGCAACATGCATTTCAAGAGTTCGACCAACCGCTCGCCGCGCCAGGCGCTGCCGGGCGAGCCGGGCGAAGAGCGCACGCTGAAGCTGGAGTTGAAGCTGCTGGCCGATGTCGGCCTGCTGGGCTTCCCCAACGCGGGCAAGAGCACGCTGATCCGTGCCGTTTCGGCGGCAACGCCGAAGGTGGCCGATTACCCGTTCACCACGCTGTACCCGAACCTGGGTGTGGTGAAGGTGGAGAACCACCGCAGCTTCGTGATTGCCGATATTCCGGGCCTGATCGAAGGCGCGGCGGATGGTGCCGGCCTGGGCGCGCAGTTCCTGCGCCACCTGCAGCGCACCCGCCTGCTGCTGCACCTGGTGGACATCTCGCCGATGGAAGGTGGGGTGGAAGGCATTTCCCCGGTCGAGCAGGTGCGTGCGATCGAGCGCGAACTGGAAAAGCACGATCCGGAGCTGCTGCAGAAGCCGCGCTGGCTGGTGCTGAACAAGGCTGACCTGATGTTCGAAGACGAAGCGAAGGCCGCGGCCGAGCAGATCGTCGCCGAGCTGGGCTGGAAGGAGCCGTGGTTCCTGGTCTCGGCGCTGGGCCGCGAAGGCACCTTCCCGATCATGAGCCGGATCATGGCGTTCTTCGATCGCCAGAAGGAAGACGAGCTGGAAGCCCGCAACGCGCAGTGATGCCGTTGTGGTTCCGTGCAAAAACCCGGCTTCGGCCGGGTTTTTTGTTGGGACTGCTTTTGCTGTAGAGCCGAGCCATGCTCGGCTTTCCGCGCAGACGGCAGCCGAGCGTGGGCTCGACTCTACATAAGCTGGATCGCAGGCAACAAAAAACCCGGCCGAGGCCGGGCTTTTGTCTGCAGCCCAAACCCCGAAGGGCAGGGCGGCAACGCCGGATCAGGCGGCCTTGAGGGCCTTGATGCGGTCGTTCAGGCGGCTCTTATGGCGGGCAGCCTTGTTCTTGTGGATCAGGCCACGCGCGCTGAAGCGATCCAGGATCGGCTGGGCAACGGCGAAGGCGGCTTCGGCGCCGGCGGCATCGTTGGCGTCCAGCGCCTTGATCACTTTCTTGACAGCGGTGCGCAGCATCGAGCGCTGAGCCACGTTGCGCGCGTTGCGCACGACGGTCTGCTTGGCGCGCTTCTTGGCGGACTTGATATTGGCCACGGTGGTGGTTTCCTGAAAAAATCGGTGTTATGGGAACAGCAAGCTAGCTAGTATGATGGCCCGAGAAATGCACGTCAAGTCGATTGTCAAGAGGGACGCTGAGTGAGTTCACCGAAGATGTTGCGAGGCCTGCTGTCGTTCAGCAGCATGACCATGGTCTCGCGGGTGCTCGGACTTGTCCGGGACCAGGTGATCACCACCACGTTCGGCACCAATGCGGTCACCGATGCGTTCTGGGTTGCCTTCAGGGTACCCAATTTCCTGCGGCGTTTGTTCGCCGAAGGCTCGTTCGCCACCGCTTTCGTGCCGGTGTTCACGGAAGTGAAGGAAACCCGCAGCCACGCCGAACTGCGTGAGTTGATGGCCCGCACCGCCGGTACCCTAGGGGGGGTGCTGATGCTGGTCACCGCCGTGGCGCTGATCTTCGCACCGCAGCTGGCCTCGGTCTTCTCAAGCGGCGTTGATACCGACCCGGTGAAGCAGGGCCTGCTGATCGACCTGTTCCGCCTGACCTTCCCGTTCCTGTTGTTCGTCTCGCTCACCGCGCTGGCCGGCGGCGCGCTGAACAGCTTCCAGCGCTTCGCCATGCCGGCGCTCACCCCGGTCATCCTCAACCTGTGCATGATCGCCGGTGCGCTGTGGCTGGCCCCGCGGCTGGGCGGCACTCCAGAGAAGCAGATCCTGGCACTGGGCTGGGCGGTACTGGCCGCCGGTATCCTGCAGCTGCTGTTCCAGCTGCCCTCGCTGAAGGGCATCAACCTGCTGACCCTGCCGCGCTGGGGCTGGAGCCACCCGGGCGTGCGCAAGGTGATGACGCTGATGGTGCCGACCCTGTTCGGCTCGTCGGTGGCGCAGATCAACTTGCTGCTGGACACCGTCATCGCGGCCAAGCTGACCGATGGCTCGCAGTCCTGGCTGTCGCTGGCCGACCGCTTCCTGGAGCTGCCGCTGGGCGTGTTCGGCGTGGCGCTGGGCACGGTGATCCTGCCGGCGCTGGCCCGCCACCACGTGAGTACTGACCGCGAGGGCTTCTCGCGCTCGCTGGACTGGGGCCTGCGCATGACCCTGCTGATCTCGGTGCCGGCCATGCTGGGCCTGCTGCTGCTGGCCGAGCCGCTGATCGCAACCATCTTCCAGCACGGCCAGTTCAGCGCCTTCGATACCCGCATGACCGCGCTGTCGGTGTACGGCCTGAGCTTCGGCCTGCCGGCGTTCGCCCTGTTGAAAGTGGTGCTGCCGGCGTTCTACGCCCGCCAGGACACCAAGACTCCGGTACGCGCCGGTGTGGCCGCGCTGGTGGCCAACATGGTGTTCAACTTCGCGCTGCTGGCCGTGCTGTACCAGGTGATGGTGCCCGATGAGCTGAAAGCGCAGGGCGTAATGGCGGCCATCGGCAAGCAGCCGGGCCTGCACCTGGCGCTGGGCATTGCCAGCGCACTGTCCAGTTACCTGAACCTCGGCCTGTTGTGGTACTGGCTGGGCAAGACCGACGTCTACCAGCGCCGGCCGGGCTGGGGCGGCTATCTGCTGCGCCTGCTGCTGGCCTGTGCGGCCATGGTTGGTGTGCTGCTGGCCCTGTTGCACTGGCTGCCAGCGTTCTCCGCGATGGGTGTCTGGGAGCGGATCGGCAGCCTGTCGCTGCTGGTCGGCGGTGGCGGTGCGACCTACGCGGTGGCCATGCTGGCGATGGGCTTCCGCCCGCGCGACCTGCGTGGGCATTGATCGCGGCCCGTGGCGGCTATACTTCAGGGTTACACCATTGAAACGGCGGCCCCGGTCGGGCCGGAACGAGAGTTGATGAGCAGGCTGTTCAGAAGCGTCGAGGGCGGGGAGCTGTTCCCGAACGGAAGCGTGGTCTGTATCGGTGCATTCGACGGCCTCCACCTGGGTCATCGTGCGCTGGTCCGCCACGCGGTTGCCCGCGCGCGCGCCTTGGGCGTGGCCGCGGTGGCCGTGGCGTTCGAGCCGCTGCCGCGTGAATTCTTCGCCCAGGGCACGCCGCCGCCGCGGCTGACCCTGGCCCGCAGCAAGGTCGAGATCCTGCGCGAGCTCGGTGTCGATGCGATCGGCCTGCTGCGTTTCGACGCGGCAATGGCGGCGATGCCGGCCGAGACCTTCGTGCACCAGCTGCTTGTCAATCGCCTGAGTGCGCGTGAGGTCTGGATCGGGCCGGAGTTCTGCTTCGGCAACCGCCGTCGCGGCGACCTGGCCCTGCTGCAGAAGATGGGCGCCGAACTGGGCTTCACCGCGGGTGAAATCGAAGCGGTCGACCTGCATGGCGAGCGCATCTCCAGCACCCGCATCCGCCAGCTGCTGCAGGAGGGCGACTTCGCCCGCGCAAACGATCTGCTGGGCCGACCGTACGCGATCAGCGGCCGGGTGGTGCGCGGGCGCCAGCTCGGCCGTACGCTGGGCTTCCCCACCGCCAACCTGCGTTTCCCGAAGACCCCTGCGCTGTCGGGCATCTACGCGACCTGGGTGCACGGCGTGTTCGACCAGCCGTGGCCGTCGGTGTCCAGCTTCGGCACGCGGCCGACGGTGGAGGGCGTGGAGCCGCTGCTGGAAGCCCACCTGTTCGATTTCCAGGGCGACCTGTACGGTCGACACATCGAAGTGGAATTCGTCGCCAAGCTGCGCGACGAAGAGAAATTCAATGATCTGGCGGCCCTGACCGACCAGATGCACCGCGACGCCGAACAGGCGCGCGCCATCCTTTCCGAACATAGATTGCGAGCCACTGCGTGAGCCAGGACTACAAGACCACCCTGAACCTGCCAGCCACCGAATTCCCGATGCGCGGCGACCTGCCCAAGCGCGAGCCGGGCATTCTGGCGCAGTGGGAAGCGCAGGGGCTCTACCAGCAGCTGCGCGACAACGCCGCCGGCCGCCCGCTGTTCGTGCTGCACGATGGCCCGCCGTACGCCAACGGCCGCATCCACCTCGGCCACGCGGTCAACAAGATCCTGAAGGACATCATCGTCAAGTCGCGCTACCTGGCCGGCTTCGATGCGCCCTACGTGCCGGGCTGGGACTGCCATGGCCTGCCGATCGAGATCGCGGTCGAAAAGAAGTGGGGCAAGGTCGGCACCAAGCTCGACGCCGTCGAATTCCGCCAGAAGTGCCGCGAGTTCGCCGAAGAGCAGATCAACATCCAGCGCGTGGACTTCAAGCGCCTGGGCGTGACCGGTGACTGGGACAACCCGTACAAGACTCTGAGCTTCGACTTCGAAGCCAACGAGATCCGTGCGCTGGCCAAGGTCGTGGCCAATGGCCACCTGGTCCGCGGCGCCAAGCCGGTGTACTGGTGCTTCGACTGTGGCTCGGCGCTGGCCGAGGCCGAGATCGAGTACCAGGAAAAGGAATCGCCGGCGATCGACGTGGCCTACGCCGCGCGTGATGCGCAGGCCATCGGCCAGGCGTTCGGCGTGAGCGTGCCGGCCGACGTCGAAGTGGCGGTGCCGATCTGGACCACCACCCCGTGGACGCTGCCGGCCTCGCTGGCGGTATCGCTCGGTGCGGAAATCAACTACGTCCTGGCCGAAGGCCCGGCGCACAACGGCAAGCGCCGTTGGCTGGTGCTGGCTGCCGCGCTGGCCGAGCGCGCGCTGCAGCGCTACGGCGTGGACGAAGTGGTGCTGCACGGTGAAACCAACGGCGCGGCGCTGGAAAACCAGCTCCTGGCGCATCCGTTCTACCCGGAACGCGGGATCCTGGTGCTCAACGGCGACCATGTGTCCGACGAGGACGGTACTGGTGCGGTGCATACCGCCCCCGGCCATGGCCAGGAAGACTTCGTGGTCAGCCAGAAGTACGGCCTGCTGGACAAGTACAACGCCGGCCAGGTGACCCCGATCGACGGCCGTGGCGTGTACCTGGAATCGACCCCGCCGGCCGGTGACGTGGTGCTGGCTGGCCAGCACCTGTGGAAGGCGCAGGAGGCCATCGTCGGCGTGCTGCGCGACAACGGTTCGCTGCTGGCGTTCCATCCGATCCGCCACAGCTACCCGCACTGCTGGCGCCACAAGACGCCGGTGGTGTTCCGCGCCACTCCGCAGTGGTTCATCTCGATGGACAAGGCCAACCTGCGCAACGATGCGCTGGCCGCCATCGACACCGTCGGCTGGTTCCCGACCTGGGGCAAGGCGCGCATCCAGAGCATGGTCGACGGTCGTCCGGACTGGACCATCTCGCGCCAGCGCACCTGGGGTGTGCCGATCGCACTGTTCACTCATCGCCAGACCGGCGAGATCCACCCGCGTTCGGTGGAACTGATGCAGCAGGTCGCCGACCGCGTCGAAGCCGAGGGCATCGACGTCTGGTATTCGCTGGATGCTGCCGAACTGCTGGGTGCCGAAGCGGCCGACTACGAGAAGGTCACCGACATCCTCGACGTCTGGTTCGATTCGGGCGTGACTCATGAGGGCGTGCTCGCCGCGCGTGGCTTCGGCAAGCCGGCCGATCTGTACCTGGAAGGTTCCGACCAACACCGTGGCTGGTTCCAGTCCTCGCTGCTGACCGGCGTGGCGATCGACAAGCGCGCCCCGTACAAGCAGTGCCTGACCCACGGCTTCACCGTGGACGAGCACGGCCGCAAGATGTCCAAGTCGCTGGGCAACGGCATCGAGCCGCAGGACATCATGAACAAGCTGGGCGCGGACATCCTGCGTCTGTGGATCGCCTCGGCCGACTACAGCAACGAGATGTCGCTGTCGCAGGAGATCCTCAAGCGCAATGCCGACGCCTACCGTCGCCTGCGCAACACCGCACGCTTCCTGCTCGGCAACCTGGACGGTTTCGATCCGGCCCAGCACCTGCAGCCGCTGGATCAGATGGTCGCGCTGGACCGTTGGATCGTGCATCGCGCGTGGGAGCTGCAGGAGAAGATCAAGGCGGCCTACGACGGCTACAACATGGCCGAGATCGTGCAGCTGCTGCTGAACTTCTGCAGCGTGGACCTGGGCTCGCTGTACCTGGATGTGACCAAGGACCGCCTGTACACGATGCCGACCGATTCGCACGGTCGCCGTTCGGCGCAGAGCGCGATGTACCACATCGCCGAAGCGTTCACCCGCTGGGTCGCACCGATCCTGACCTTCACCGCCGACGAGCTGTGGGGCTACCTGCCGGGCGAGCACGCCGGCCACGTGCTGTTCACCACCTGGTACGACGGCCTGGCGCCGCTGCCGGCCGATGCGCAGCTCAACGCCGCCGATTTCGACCAGCTGCTGGCTGTGCGCGAGCAGGTGGCCAAGGTGCTGGAACCGATGCGCGCCAACGGTGCCATCGGTGCCGCGCTGGAAGCGGAAATCACCATCGCCGCCAGCGAAGAGCAGGCCGCGCGCTGGCAGCCGCTGGCCGATGAACTGCGTTTCCTGTTCATCAGTGGTGACGTGCAGGTGCGTCCGGCGACCACCGACGAGGTGTTCGTCAGCGCCCAGCCGACCACCAAGGCCAAGTGCGTGCGTTGCTGGCACCACCGCGCCGACGTCGGCAGCAATGCCGATCATCCGGAGCTGTGCGGTCGCTGCGTGAGCAACATCACCGGTGCCGGTGAAGTGCGGAGCTGGTTCTGATGGCCGCGCCCCGTCCACATCCGAACGCCCTGGTCTGGCTGCTGCTGTCGGCGGCCATCATCGGCCTGGACCAGTGGTCCAAGGCCTGGGTCCTGTCGAGCCTGCCGGAGTTCCAGCCGGTGGTGGTCATCGACGGCTTCTGGAACTGGTACCGCACCTACAACACCGGTGCGGCGTTCAGTTTCCTGAGCGACGCCGGTGGCTGGCAGAAGCACTTCTTCACCGTGCTGGCGATCGTCATCAGCGGCCTGATGGCCTGGTGGCTGCGCGGCACCGCCCGTGGCAACTGGAAGGCGGCCGTGCCGTATGCGCTGATCATCGGCGGCGCGATCGGCAACGTGATCGACCGCCAGGTGCATGGTCATGTGGTCGATTTCATCCAGTGGTACGTGGGCAGCTACACCTGGCCCTCGTTCAACATCGCCGATTCGGCCATCGTGGTGGGTGCCATCGGCATCGCCCTGTTTGGCCTGTTCGACGGCAAGTCCGCCAAAAAGGCGGATAATGCCAATCCGAAACCGTAAGCCGGCCGCTGCCGGGAGATTGAACTGATGGATGTGCTGCTCGCCAACCCGCGTGGTTTCTGTGCCGGTGTCGATCGTGCGATCGAGATCGTCAAGCGCGCGATCGAAACGCTGGGCGCGCCCATCTACGTCCGCCATGAAGTGGTGCACAACCGCTTCGTGGTCGACGACCTGAAGCAGCGCGGCGCGATCTTCGTCGAAGAACTCGATGAAGTGCCGGACAACAACACAGTCATTTTCAGCGCCCATGGCGTGTCCCAGGCCGTGCGCCAGGAAGCCGATCGTCGTGGCCTGAAGGTGTTCGACGCCACCTGCCCGCTGGTGACCAAGGTGCACTTCGAGGTCGCCCGCCACTGCCGTGCCGGCCGTGACGTGGTGCTGATCGGCCACGCCGGTCACCCGGAAGTGGAAGGCACCATGGGCCAGTGGAACCGCGAAGCCGGCACCGGCCAGATCTACCTGGTGGAGGACGTGGAGCAGGTTGCCACGCTGCACATCAACCAGCCGGAAAACTTCGCCTACACCACCCAGACCACGCTGTCGGTGGACGACACGCGCGGCATCATCGATGCATTGCGCGAGCGGTTCCCGGCGATGCAGGGCCCGAAGAACGACGACATCTGCTACGCCACGCAGAACCGCCAGGACGCCGTGCGCGACCTGGCCAAGCGCTGCGACCTGGTGCTGGTGGTCGGTTCGCCGAACAGCTCCAACTCCAACCGTCTGAGCGAGCTGGCCCGCCGTGAGGGCGTGGAGTCGTACCTGATCGACGGCGCGCACGAGATCGATCCGGCGTGGGTGGCAGGCAAGCAGCACATCGGCGTGACCGCAGGTGCCTCGGCGCCGCAGGTGCTGGTCGACGGCGTGCTCGCGCGCCTGGCCGAGCTGGGCGCCAGCGGCGTGGGCGAACTGGACGGCGAACCGGAATCGATGGTGTTCGCGCTGCCGAAGGAACTGCGGTTGCGGTTGGTCGACTGACCGCGGAAGCGCCTCATCCACGCATGGCGTGGATCTACTGAAACTGCTCTGGCGGGTGCGAACCTGGGTTCGCACGCTTTTTCGCATGCAAGGATGGGCGGCCTGCCCATGACCTTTGGCCATGGGGCGGGGCACGCTACAGGCCTAGCATCGGAAGATTCTCCGTTGTTGGAAGCTGCCTGATGAAGACCCGAGCCCTGGCACTGTCGTTGCTGTTCGCGCTGGCGGCCACGCCCGCGCTGGCGCAGGCCTCGCCGCCGGGGGATGCCGCAGCTGCCGGCCTGCTGCGCATCGAGGTCGACGCACGCGATCTGGCCCGTCGCATCTTCAAGGTGACCGCCACGGTGCCGGCCAAACCCGGCCCGATGACCCTGCTGTACCCGCAGTGGATTCCCGGCAACCATTCGCCCACCGGCCCGATCGATAAATTGGCCGGCCTGCGCGTGACCGCCAACGGCAAGCCGCTGGCCTGGCAGCGCGATCAGTACAACGTCTATGCGTTCAAGGTGAACGTGCCGGAGGGCGCCAGCGAGATCGTCGCCCACTTCGATTTCCTGTCGTCGCAGGGTGGCAGCCAGGGGCGGGTGGTGATGACTCCGGAGATGCTCAACCTGCAGTGGAATGCCAATTCGCTGTATCCGGCCGGCGTCGATGCGCGCCAGCTGCAGGCGCAGGCCAGCGTGACCCTGCCCAAGGGCTGGTCATTCGCCACTGCGCTGGAAACCGCGCGCCGCGACGGCGACACCGTGGTGTTCAAGCCGATCTCCTACGACCACCTGGTCGATTCGCCGCTGTTTGCCGGCGAGCACTATCAGCGCATTGATCTCGATCCGGGCGCGAAGGTACCGGTGCACCTCAATGTGTTTGCCGACGACGCCAAGTCGCTGAAGCCGAGCGAGGCGCAGATCACGATGCACCGCGCGCTGGTGCAGCAGGCCGACAAGCTCTACGGTGCGCGCCACTACAACCACTATGAGTTCCTGCTGGCATTGACCGACCGCCTCGGTGGCATCGGCCTGGAGCATCACCGTTCCAGCGAGAACAGTGCCGATCCGGGCTACTTCAGCGAGTGGGACAGCAACGCGTGGATGCGTGACCTGCTGCCGCACGAGTACACCCATTCCTGGAACGGCAAGTACCGTCGCGGCGCCGACCTGGCCACCGCCAACTTCAACGTGCCCATGGGCGACAGCCTGCTGTGGGTGTACGAAGGGCAGACCCAGTTCTGGGGGCAGGTGCTGGCAGCACGCTCGGGGTTGTGGTCGGCTGCGCAGGCGCGCGACATGCTGGCCAATGTGGCCGCGACCTATGACCGTGGCCGCCCGGGCCTGGCCTGGCGTCCGCTGCAGGACACCACCAATGACCCGACCATCGCCCAGCGTCGCACGCTGCCGTATCGCAACTACCAGATGAGCGAGGACTACTACTCCGGCGGCCAGATGCTGTGGCTGGAAGTGGAGGGCAAGCTGCGTGAACTGAGCGGCAACCGCCGCAGCCTGGACGACTTCGCGCGCGCCTTTTTCGGCGTCGGCAATGGCGACTGGGACGTCAATCCGTACACCTTCAATGACGTGGTCGCGACCTTGAACGGCATCGCGCCGTACGACTGGGCCACGTTCCTGCGCGGGCGCCTGGACGGCCACGGTTCGTTGACTGGCGGCCTGGAGCTGGCGGGTTGGAAGCTGGTCTACCGCGATACCCCGAACGATGCCTACAAGGCGCAGGAGAAGCGCGCGAAGGCGGCGCTGCTGGCGTACTCGCTGGGTGCGACCGTGCTCGACAACGGCACGGTCGGTGATGTGATCTGGGACAGCCCGGCCTTCAACGCCGGTCTTGCACCTGGCATGAAGGTGATCGCGGTGGGCGGGCGCGAGTACAGCAGCCAGCGCTTGAAGGACGCGGTGGCTGCGGCAGCGAAGGACAAGGCGCCGATCATGTTGCTGGTGAAGCAGTTCGACCGCATTGAAACCATGAGCATCGCTTACCACGGTGGCCTGCAGTACCCGGTGCTGGAGCGCATCACCGGCAAGCCCGACCGCCTTGCAGATCTGTGGAAGGCGCGATGAAGTCGCGCGCCCGCGATGGCGCGGTCCTGTTGATGGCGATCCTCGCCATCGTCGGCGCGTTCCTGCACGGCGATGGGCGATGGCTGCACTGGCTGGCCAAGCCCGCGACCACGCTGCTGATCGCGGCCATCGCCTGGCGTGTGCATGATCCGGCGCAGCCGTTCTACCGCCGTGCGGTGCTGGCCGGCATGCTGCTTTCGTGCGTGGGCGACATCGCGCTGATGCTGCCGATGGATGCGTTCGTGCCGGGACTGGTCGCGTTCCTGCTGGCGCATGTCTGCTACATCGTCGCCTTCCGCGATGGCCTGCGTGCCGGGCGTGGGCTGTTCGGCGCCGCTGTGCTGCTGGGTGCATTTGCCGTGCTCAACGTGATGGGCCTGTGGCCGCACCTGCCGGTGCCGATGCGTGTGCCGGTGCTGGCCTACGTGGTGGTGCTGGCGTCGATGGCGGTGCTGGCCCTGGCACGGCAGTGGCGCAGCCCGCAGCCCGGTGCCGTGGACGCCCGAAGCGCCCGCTGGGCCGCGGCAGGTGCATTGCTGTTCGTGGCCAGCGATTCCCTGCTGGCCTGGGACCGCTTCGCCGGTGGCCTGCCGTTGGCCAGCCTGCTGGTGTTGTCCACCTACTACGGCGCGCAGTACGCCATCGCCCGCTCGGTGAAATAGAAAAAAGGGGACGGAGGGGATTAAGTCGCAAACCGCACCAAGGCAAATACGACTTAATCCCCTCCGTCCCCTTTTTGTGTGGCTTATCGGCGGTGCACGCCGCGCAGAGTGCCCTGCGCATCGAACTGCAGGCGCACGGATTCGCGGTCACCGGCCACTTCGTCCGGCAGCCACACCAGCTTGCCGCCCTTGCGCACGATCACATACACGTGGCCGACTTCGGATGCGGGGTTCTGCAGGGCATTGCGTTGTTCCTGCAATGCCTGCGCCACGCGCGGCACGGCCTCGAAATCGATGCTGGCCAGGGATGTGCTGCTGCGCTGCAGGCTGATGGTCGGCGCGAACTGCTGCGGGTTCACCGGATTGCCCTTGCGCCACTGGCCACGTTCAAAGTGATAGCTGTCGACGTGGCCCGGCTGTTGCGGATCGACCAGATCCAGGTTGATGCGGCCATCGTCGTAGAAGTGGATGCTGTGGAAGACCGTCAGCCGCTGGCCGGCCAGTGCCGGCAGCTGCTCCAGTGCCTGACGGGCAGCCAGCAGGTAGTCCGCATCGAACAGGCGATTGTTGCGCTCGGGCGCCGCAGCGGTACTCGCCGCGGGGAAGGGCGCCGGGGACGGCACAAGCGATACGGGTTGTTCGCGCTGTGACTGAGACGGGACGGAGTGGGGCAACCGGTCCGGCTGTACCGAATGCCCCAGCGTTTCGCTGATGGTCTGCACTGCGCCGCCGGCAATGGCCGCGCCCGCCAGAACCAGCAGCAGTACCAGGAACACCGTGCGGGTGGAGGGAGGCTGTTTCATATTCCCTCCAGCCGCACGTTGCTGCGGTCATCCGGGTCGTACAGCAGCGTCACGTGCTCGCGCGGGATGTTGGCCAGTTCAATCAGCGGGATGAAGCGGCGCACGCGGGCCTGCTGCACGTTGCCTTCGCGGTCGATGTATTCCAGCTGGAACTCCACCTGTGGTTGTTCGTTGAGGTAGGTGCCGGTCTGACGGACCTTCAATACCCGGGCCTCCACGCCGATGCCGCGATACTTCAGCGCATCACCGCGGGCATCGGCGTGCAGCAGGCGGCCGAGCAGGCGCAGCCCCAGCGCATAGCCACACAGCACCAGCGGGCATACCAGCAGCGGGTGACCGAACGACAGGAAGGTCCAGCCCAGCCCCTCGTTCTGCAGCCGGTAGGCCAACACATAGGCAGCGGCAACGGCTGCGATGCCGAGTGCTGCACCGATGCCACGCCGCCACAGGCTGGCAACATTCAGTTCGGGCTGGGCGCCGTCCAGCACGATGTTGGGGAATGCCCCGGGCGTCCGGCCCAGGCGCGCATCGATGTGCCTGCCCACCTCGAAGCGATGCAGCTGGGGTTTGCTGTCGATCACCAGCATCTGTTCGCGGATCGGCGTACCTGACAGGTTCTTGAAGGACAACTGCAGTTTCCACTGCGCGAAGCCGCGCACCTGCACGCCGGTCTGTTCGGCCTGTTCGATTAGTGCACTGCGCGGTTCACCGTCGGCCAGGATCGACTGCACCCGGTGCAGTGCGCGCGGTGGCCCCAGCAACAGGTAGTGCAGGAAGGCGAACAGCAGCGTCAGCCACAAGGCCATCGACAGTGCGAGCAGCAACAGTGCCGGCCACGGCGCGCTGCGGTCGACCAACGCCACCGGCCACGAGGTGCCGAAATAGAGAATGCAGGGAAAAGGCAACGCGAAGAACAGCAGGAACGCGCCCCAGAACCAGAGATAGGCTTTCATGGGGGAAGGGGACCGCGGTGGAACAGGGCGCGTAGATTACTACGCTTCAGCGGAACTGCAGGGTAAGCAGGTAGTAGCGGCCGAGCGGATCGTCCAGGCCGGGCATCTGTCCGCCATTGCCGACCAGATAGTTCACCGGTTGCGCATCGACTACGTTGTGCACATCCAGCGCTGCAACGAGGCGCGGCCCCAGCCGACGTGCGAGGTGCAGGTTCCAGCGCAGCTGGCGTGGATTCATGCACTGGTTCCGATCGACCTGATCCTGCGGGCACTCGGCCCCGGGCAGCCAGGCACGGGTGCGCCCGACCTGGTTGCCACGCAGGGCGATGTCCCAGTTGCTGTTCTGCCATTGCACGTTCAACACCGCAGCCAGCTCGGGTGTCACGTGGCCGCGCAGGTCCACGGCGGCCTCGTGGTCACGGCGGCGGCGCAGCTCCTGCTGTTTCAGCGCATCGAGCGAAAACAACCACTGGCCGTTGCTGCCGCTGTCGATGCGGTATTCGCCACGCAGCACCCAGTTGCGGGAGGTGGTGCGGCCGATGTTGTCGAACGACAGGCGCAGGCTGCTCAGGTGGCCGTCTTCATCCAGTTCCCAGGTACTGCGATTCCACACCGCATCGCTGGGCTGCAGGGCGAGGATCTCGTTGCGCAGTTCCACGATGTTGTGGGTCAGCGACAGCGAGAACGTGTCGTTGGGTGTCCACGTGGCTGCCAGCGAATGGCTGCGCGATCGCTCGGCCTTCAGTGCATCGTTCTCTACGACGTTGGCCGTGACGCTGCAGCCGCCACCGCGGGTGGCGATTGCACATTCCGGAAGGGCATTGGACACCGGAAGCGTGATCGAGCCGAAGTAGCCGGGAGGCCGACGTTGCTCGAACAGGCTCGGTGCACGGTAACCGCGCCCGCTGGCCAGCAGGAACGACCAGTGCGGCGTCGGGCTCCAGCGCAGCCCGGCACGAGGCGAGAACGCCATGAAGCCGCCGTCGCGGTCCCAGCGTGCAGCCAGGTCCGCGCGCAGCGTGGATGCCAGCGGCAGGCCCAGCTCGGTATAGACGCCACTGCTTTGTCGCGACAGGCGGCGTTGCTGCTGCGGCAGGCCCAGCGCAAGGTCGCCCTGGCTCAGCAGCGCATCCGGACGCGAGACCCAGCGTTCATGGCGCAGGTCGATGCCGGTGGCCAGCTGCGCATTGCCCCCGGGCATTGCCATCAGTTCACGCTGCACACCCCACCAGCCCTGCCATTGTGCGGTGCTGCCGCGGTTGCGGATGGACGGAAACAGCGTGTCCGCCTCGGCCGCCGGCGGCGCGTCGAAACCGGGGGTGAACCTGCGCGCCTGCGTTGCTTCAAGCAGGCGCGTCGTGCGCACGGTGCCGGCAGTGGACAAGGTGACTTCGCTGCGCTGCGCGCTGATGCCCACCTCCCAGCTGCGCCGGCCCTGGTCACGGCCGATGCCGACGGTGACGTCCGCATCGGTGGCGCGGACGCTGGGGCGCACGTTGCCGGCCTCGCGCAGCACACTGTTGAAGGTGATTCCGCGCGAGACTACGGCAACGGCAGTCGGGCCCAGGTCGAAGCGCTGACGGTTGTGACTGGCCCGTGCCTCGACATAGGCATAGCGTCCCTCGCCACGTTCATGCCGGTAGTGCAGGTAGGCCGACGCGGTATCCGAGGCGGGCTGCAGCGAACGCGGGCGCGCGCTGTCAAACCAGCAGCCATCCTCGCGCCGCTTCAGGGGCGGCTCGCAGCGTCGGGCGGGCACGTACCAGTTGCCGAAGATCGCGCCGATCGGATACAGCGAGGTTTCCGCATGCCAGTCACGCTGGTCACCGGCGACATGCTCGACACGGTGCAGATCCAGGCCGGCAAACCAGCGGTCCCCATTGCCACGCGCGCCGCCCGTGGCGGCCTGCAGGCGGTACTGGCCCGCATCGCCGCGGCTGCTGAGTCCGGTCTGCAGCATGGCTTCGGGCCCATCGGCCTGGTCGCGCAGGATGATGTTGACCACGCCGGACATGGCATCGGCCCCATAGATGGCCGAGGCACCGCCGCGTACCAGTTCGATGCGGTCGACGAAGCTCAGCGGAATGCCGCCGAGGTCGGTGAGCCCACCCTGTTCCAGCGACACCATGGGATAGCGCGGCAGGCGCCGGCCGTTGACCAGGAACAGCGTCGCCCGCGGGCCCATGCCGTCCAGGCTGGTGGTGGCCGCTGCACCCACCGGCAGGTACTGCGAATCGCCGCCGCGCGAGGTACTCATGGCGGGATGGCCGTTCATGCCGGGCAGGTGCCGCAGCAGGTCGAACAGATTGCCGTAGCCACTGCGCAGGATGTCGTCGCGATCGATGGTGGTGACCGGCAGTGTGGTCTGCACCGAAGAGCGCGGCAGCCGGCTGCCGGTGACGTGGATGGGTGCCAGTTCCACCTGGTGTGGCGTGTCGGCGGACCTGGGAGCCGGGTGCGGCAGGCGCGGGGCTGCGACCGCTTTCGGTGGCGTGGCAGGTGGCTCAGGATGGACACGTCGCACGACAAAGGCACCCGAGGACGTGCGCAGGATGTTCACCGGCAGGCCGGCGACCAGCAGCTTCAGGGAGGCCCCCGTATCGCGTTGGCCACGTGTGCCAGTGGTGCGCAGATCATCCAGTTCACGTGCGTCGAACAGCAGGGCGGTGCCACTCTGCCGGGCCCATTGCTGCAGTGCCGGCACCAGTGGGCCCGCACCCACGTCGATCTCCAGCGTGCCGGCGGGCTCGCCAGCATCGGCCATCGGTAGTGCGGCAACACCCAGTGCAAGGCATAGCAGGGCGCGGAGCAGCCCCCACTGCAGCGCACCCGGACCTGCCGTCACTGCCGGTCTCCTCAGTAGGTGCGGCGCAGTTCCAGCGCGCCATCCGGACGCGTCTGGCCAGCCACGGACCAACCCAGTTCCAGCGCCGACAGCAGCTCCTGTGCATCACCGGCGCGGAAGGTGCCGCTTACAGCCAGGTCGGTGATCTCCGGATCGACGATCACCAGCGGCGTGCGGCCATAACGGTTCATGCGCTCGACCACGATCGACAGGGGCGTGGCATCGAACACCAGTTGCCCCCGCAGCCAGCCTTCAGCGGCTGCGTTGGACGAGAGGGCAGGGCCCGGCTGGATGCGGCCGGAGGGCAGTACCTGCAGCTGTTGGCCAGGCGCCAGCGTGTGCTGCGCTGCGCCGTTGCTGACTTCCACGGCACCTTCCAGCAGCGCGACCTCGACCAGGCCGTCGCGCAGGCGTTCCACCTGGAAGGTCGTGCCGATGTCGCGGATCGTACTGTCGCCGGCGTGCAGTTTCAGCGCCTTGTTCGACGGTGCGACCTGCAGTTGCAGCCGGCCCCGCTCCAGCACCAGATCACGATGGCGCCAGCCGAAGCGGGCGTGGAGGGTGGTGCCGGCATCCAACATGGCGACGCTGCCGTCGGCCAGCGTCTGCTGCTGTGGCTGGTGCGAATCATTGGCGTAGACCTGCGGCGTCGGGTTGCCGTCGACGGCAACCATCCAGCCGATGCCGATCGCCATGCAGACACCGGCGGCAGCGGCCACGCCCGGCAGCCAGCGCCGGCGCGGCGGACGCGCCGCCCGTGCCGCGGCGGTGCGCAGCCAAGGGTCAGCCGCAAGCGCCGCACCCTGCTGGAACAGGGCTTCGGCCTGCACCCACGCTTTGACGTGGGCCGGATCTTCGGCCAGCCAGTCCTCGAACGCCTCGCGTTCGACCGACGTGCAGTCCGGGGCTTCCAGGCGGGCTACCCAGGCGCTGGCGCGTTCAAACAGCTGTGCATCATCCCTGTGCGGGGTGCCACTCATTGGCCGTCCCTGTCGTTGTGCAGCGGATCCGATCCCAACTCCTGACGCAGGCCCTGCAGGGCCCGGGCGATATGTTTTTCCACGGTCTTGGCAGTAATTCCACAATGCCGCGCGATCTGCGTGTAGCTCATGCCGGTGATGCGGTTGAGCAGATAGACCTCGCGTGCGCGTTCGGGCAGCTTGAACAGGGCCTGCCGCAGCAGGGACAGCATCTGCCCTGACTCGGCCTGGCGCAATGGATCGGGCGAGGAACTGGACGGTTCGTCGCTGCCATCGTGTTCGGCCAGCGGCAGATGCGGCCGCGACTGCGGCGAGCGGCCGCGGTCTGCCAGGCGGTTGCGGGCGATACGATACAGCAGCAGGCGCAGTTCGTCCGGGCCCTGTGCGCGGTAGCGGATCAGCCGCTCCATGCAGTCCTGCGCGATATCCTCCGCATCCTCAGGCCCGACCCCCCGCGTGCGCAGGAACGCGCACAGCGGTGCGCGCTCTTCGCGTACGAACGCGATGAAGGCATCCGCAGGTGCGGGTAGCTCCGGCGCGCGATGGATCAGGGGAGACGGGGTGGACAGGGCTGGCCTCGACTGTCGGTGGCGAATGCGTCATCGAGTTTTACGCGACGATGACCGGATGGGGAAGAGTGTGCATCGATCGGATTCTCATTGTGAATGTATTCATTTTTCAGGATCCGTTCCACTGGGGGAGATCACCCCGCTGTGGCGTTGATCGTTCTACCCGCGTGTTGCGGGTGGAGAGAGAACACATGAAGTATTCGAAGTTGAGCCTGGCCCTGGCCGGGCTGATGGGCGTTGCCGCCATATCCGTGGTGGATGACGTCATGGCAATGAATTATCACGTGCAGGGCGATCGCATCTTCCTGAGTGGCGATGTGACCTACGCCGACGTGGTGTCCCTGCCGGCACTGCTGGCCAAGGCGCAGGCCGAAGGCCGGCCGGTCCGTGAGGTGGTGCTGCGCACGTCCAATGGTGGTGCGTTGATCGCCGGCGAGTGGCTGCAGGGCATCATCCGCACCTCCGGACTGAACACCATCGTGTCCGGCAATTGCATCTCGTCCTGCTCGATCATGCAGTCTGGCGGCGTCGAACGCTATCTGGCCGGCGATCTGCCGCTCATCGACTCGGTGCAGATCCACGCGGCCAGCAGCGGCGGCAAGGTGATCTACACGCCGTCGCCGCGCATGACCCAGATCTACACCGGCAACTACGGTGGTGGCATGGATGCCGGGCTGCTGCACAAGGCCATGTACGAAGTGGTGAAGCCGAACGGCCTGCTGGTGTTCCGCGATCCGGCACGCAGCACCGGTTCCTCGGTCACCTTCGACCCCGATGGCAGTGGCAGCAAGCTGGAGTCGTTCCCCGGCCAGGACATCTACAGCAACAGGATCATCACCGCGAACGGGTACCGCGATCCGGGCGACACCTTGAATGTCACCGCCAACGTGACCGGCGACATCAACCCCGGCTACCTGCGTACCGGACGCCAGTTGCAGGCGTTCGTCGATGATGATTTCGCGCGCTGGAATACCGACTGGCGATCCACCTACATCAATCTCGCGCAGAGCATCTACAACGCATCCAGCAAGGGTCCGCAGGGCATCGGTGCGCTGTCGGTGCAGGGTTACCTCAGTGACCCGGACATCCAGGACCTGTTGCTGTCCAAGCTGCGGCTGGCTGATCTGGATGTCTCCACGCTGGACAACGCCATGGGCGTGATCCGGGTGACCAACGGCGCCACCTGGCGCACGTCCGCGACGACGGGTGCGGATTTCATGCTGGTCGACAATGGCACCATCGCGCTGGAAGGCGGTGCCCTGCGCGCATCGGAAGTGCGCGTGCTCGGCGCAGGCATGCTGGTCGGCCATGGCGATGTGGCGGGTACGGCGATGGACCGCGCTGCATTGCTGGACGGCACCGGCCCGTCGTACCGCGAAGACGGTTTCAACCGCCTGCGCGTGTTCGGCACGCTGATGCCGCGCGGTGGCGACCTGGTCACCCATGGCTACGTCAACATCATGCCGGGCGGCAAGGTGCTGTTCGACGTTACAGAGAATGGCGGCACCGCTGCAGGCCGCCTGCGCGTGGGTACCTTCTTCGATGACGAGCAGACCGAGGGGGCACTGGTGATCTCCAAGGGGGCCTTCCTCGAACTGAACGTGGCGCAGGGCTACTACGGCCAGGATTTCCGTCGTGATCTGGTTGAGGGCCCGATCTACCAGGGTGGCTTCGAAGAGGCCGTGCGCCTGGGTGACACCGGCTACAGTGCCAGCATCAGCGGTGATGTGTTCCGTCCCCGCCACAATTCGCTGTTGAGCTTCAACGTGAAGCAGACGGCCGATGGCCTGTGGCTGACCGCCAACCCCGGCTTTGACCAGCTGGGCCTGTTCGCCAACGGTACGTCCGGCGACGGCCTGGGCCGTGCGCTGGCGACGGCCTCCGATCGCCAGGACAAGGGGCTTAGATCGCTGCTGGGCGCACTGCAGTTCGCCGACCGCGATGTGATCGCACAACAGGCCGGTGCCCTGCGCGGTGATGCGCACGCCAGCCTGCGCCTGGCAGACACCGCACTGGTGGGCAGCATCGGCAACGTCGTGCAGCAGCACCAGTCGGCCATGCGCAGCGGCGGCGATGCCGATGGCCTGGCCTCGCAGGTGGCGCACTCGGTCTCCTCCCAGCCGGGCATGCGACATGGCAGCCTGTTCAACCAGCTGGCGATGCACCTGGTCGAACCGGCGCCGGGCAGCGTTGCGGGTAGCGGTGACGCCGGACGCAGCCATGGCATCTGGGCACGTGGTTTCGCCAGCCATGGCCGCATCGATGCCGACGGTGGCGTGGCCGGCCTGAGCCACAGCATCGGTGGCATCGTGGTCGGTGCCGACACCCGCGTGGCCGATGACCGTGTAACCCTGGGCGTCAGCGTGGCCGCGGCGGACATGTCGACCAAGGCCAGCGATGGCTCTGGTTTCACCGGTGATGTGCGCGCGCTGGACGTGGGCGGTTACCTCGATGCGACGTACGCGCGCGGCTATCTGTCGGCGGCCGTGCGCTACACCGATCTGCGGCATGACACCCGTCGCAGCATCGGCGGTATCGATGGCCTGCAGCAGCCCCTGCGCGCGAAGTACAGCAACGATGCGATCTCCGCACGTGTTGAACATGCGTTCTCGTTCACCACCGGCAAGGGCCTGGTGATCCAGCCGTTGCTGCCGGTGGTGGACTACGCGCGCACGTCGGCCACCCGCTTCAACGAAGGGCAGGGCGCCGGTGCGCTGGTTGGCCGCAGTGGCAGCCTGGAGAGCATCCGCGTGGGTGCGGGCCTGCAGCTGTTCAAGACCTTCGAAGGCAACAACGGTGAGCGCATCACCCCGCGCGCCCGGGTGGTCTGGCAGAAGGAGCTGGGCGATTCGCAGGCCCGCTACAGCACCGGCTTCGCCGCAGCTCCGGATCTGGTGTTCGGCGCCAGCAGCCAGGCGGTGGGCGAGCAGGTGCTGGCCTGGAACCTGGGTGTGACCAGCCGTGCCAGCGAGCGGCTGTCGATCATGGCCGATTACGTGGGCGAGCGCCGCGACGGGCAGATCCAGAACGGCGTGATGCTGGGCCTGGGCTACAGGTTCTAAGTGGCACCCGGCACCGGCGATGATGGCATCGCCGGTGCCATCCCAACGCGGGCGCTGCTGCGGTATGGTCGGTATGGCATTCCACCCAGGCCCATCCATGCAGATCGCCGTCTTCAGTGCCCGTCCCTACGACCGCCGCTTCCTTGATGAGGCGAACCAGCGCGATGCGGCTGGGGACGGCTTTGCGTTCGTGTACTTCGATGTGGCGCTGGACGTGCACACGGCGGCGCTGGCGCAGGATTGCGCAGCCGTCTGCGTGTTCGTCAACGACCGCCTGGATGGGCCGGTACTGCACGCCCTGCATGCGGTGGGGGTGCGGGCCGTGCTGCTGCGATGCGCAGGTTTCAACAACGTGGATCTGGCGGTTGCAAAAGCGCTGGATCTGTTCGTCGCACGCGTACCGGCCTATTCGCCGGAGGCGGTGGCCGAGCATGCGCTGGCGCTGGTGATGACCCTCAACCGGCAGACCCATCGCGCCTACAACCGGGTGCGCGAAGGCAACTTCATGCTCGATGGCCTGCTCGGGCGCACCCTGCATGGCCGCACCGTGGGCATCATCGGTACCGGCAAGATCGGCCTGGCCACTGCGCGCATCTTCAGGGGCATGGGCTGCATCGTGCTGGGGCACGACCCGTATCCGTCGGCTGCGTTCGGCGGAATCGGCGATAGGGTCGGACTGGATGAACTGCTGGCACGCGCCGACATCGTGTCGCTGCATTGCCCGCTGACGCCCGAGACCCACCACCTGATCAATGATGCGTCGCTGGCGCGGATGAAGCCGGGCGCGATGCTGGTCAATACCTCGCGCGGCGCACTGGTCGATACCCATGGGGTGATCCGCGCGCTGAAGGCGCGCCGGCTGGGTCATCTGGCCATCGACGTCTACGAGCAGGAAAGCGCGCTGTTCTTCCAGGACCTGTCCGGCGAGATCATCGATGATGAGGCATTCCAGCGCCTGATGACCTTCCCCAATGTGCTGGTGACCGGCCACCAGGGCTTCTTCACCGTGGAGGCGCTGCAGGAAATCTCGGCGATCACGCTGGGGAACCTGCAGGATTTCGCGGCCGGGCGGGTGTGCGCCAATTTGGTGAGGACTGGCTGATCCGGCGACATCGTGACTGCGGCGCCTGTTGTGTCGCGCACCACATGTCCAGATTCACACGAACGCGAAGTGCAGCCGGAGGTGGCGCTGGGTGCGCTGGTGCTGGTGGCGGACGGCGATGCCGGCTTCAATGATGGCTTCAACGGCGTCCGGAACGAATGCGATGGCGTCGAGCGGTCGTGCTGTGGCGCAACGCGACAGGTTGGGATGTGATGCGTACCATCAAGGCGGCCAAGGGGGCCGCCGACGATTCCTGTACCTATGAGTAAAACGACGTTCCGAGCCACCATGAAGTGGGTCAACCTCGCGGCGGCGGCTTCAATTGACCTGCTGACCGGCACCCTCTAGAATTGCCTGCTAAGCCGGAATAGCTCAGTTGGTAGAGCGGCGCATTCGTAATGCGTAGGTCGCAGGTTCGACTCCTGTTTCCGGCACCAGTTGCATGAAAAGCCCCGGCCTTGGCCGGGGCTTTTTGTTTGGGCGGATGTGGGAAATCATGGGCGCGAACCCCTATCAGGTTCAAGCGCCCGCACCGGCTGCCGCAGCACGGTCTTCAACCGCGCAGCGTCGGTCCTGCGCGGGTCGCCCAGGTAGATCTCGTGATGGGGGCCGGCGAAGGTGTAGCCCAGCGAAGGCATCAGTTCGTCGTGCAGATGGGCCAGGGCCGGACCCTCGTCATCGTAGGCGCCTACATGCAGGGTCTGCAGGCAGATGCCCTCCTCAATCACCTGATGGCGAAGACTGGCCGGTGCGTCGCCCAGTTTTTTCGCCGCCTTGGCGATGGCAGCCTCCAGCTGCTCTGGACGGATCCCGTCCGGCGTACGGATCATCACCGTCCACCTCCACTCATCCTTGCGGCGTTCCACAAAGCTCGACGGATCCTCTGCGGTCCAAAGCGCTTCCAGCGGTGGCACCACGTAGTCCCGGCCCTTGGCCTTCAGCGCGAACTTCAGTGCATAGCTGACCGAGTAGAGCCACTGCACCGCCTGCACATACGCGGGGGCGGTATTCGGATCCCCGTGGCCGTCGACCATCAGGTAGGGCAGGGGCGGTACGTCCACCGTCACGAACCGGCCCACCGGGGGCTGGTACAGCGCGCGATCGCGCTTCTTGAAGTCGATCTTGTCCATGGGCTTCCTCCAGCGCCGAGCATCCCATGCCGGGCACCCGTCAGCACACCTGAACAGGTTCAGATGACTTTGCCGAACGAGGGCGGACCGCCGGCCAGCACCCGATGCTAGGATGCCGCCCTCGGGTGTTCTGCCCGCCGCGCCCGTGCGGTGCGACAACGTGTCGCAGCCAGAAACGAGCGTTTCCTGCGCTCGATCATTGTCAATGCCTTTCTTAAATGGTGGGTGACGGCCTAAAATTGAAAGGCTGACTCGACCCCACCTCCCTACCTGTCTTCCGGACCGGTGGGACCGGCTTTGGCCGGAACAGGCAGGACGGGGAACGGCATTCCCTCGCAATTGGATCGACCGATGATTCCGTTGAAAACCCTTGGGCGCTGGTTGCGCCCGGGCCTGCTGCTGTCGTTGCTGGTGATGCTCACCGGCTGCGATGCCGTGGCCATCCTCAGTCCGAAGGGCCAGATCGGCCAGGATGAGAAGACCCTGCTGATCACGGCCACCGTGCTCATGCTGCTGGTCGTCATCCCGGTCATCATCATGACCCTGACCTTCGCGTGGAAGTATCGCGCCTCCAACACCAAGGCCCGTTACGAGCCGAAGTGGTCCCACTCGACGGCGATCGAGGTGGTGGTGTGGTCCATTCCCTGCATGATCGTGCTGGTGCTGGCGGTCCTGACCTGGCGTTCGTCGCACGCGCTGGACCCGTACAAGCCGCTGGATTCGGACGTCAAGCCGGTCACCATCGAGGCGATCTCGCTGGACTGGAAGTGGCTGTTCATCTATCCGGAAGAGAAGGTGGCGGTCGTCAACGAAATCAAGTTCCCGGTCAACACGCCGCTGAACTTCAAGATCACGTCCGATTCGGTGATGAATGCCTTCTTCATCCCGCACCTGGGCAGCATGATCTACTCGATGGCTGCGATGGAGACCAAGCTCCATCTGATCGCCAACGAGACCGGTGAATTCCCGGGCATGTCCTCGCACTACAGCGGCGCGGGCTTCGCCAAGATGCACTTCACCGCCTACTCGGTCACCGATGCCGAATACCGCCAGTGGCTGGACCAGGTCCGTGCCGGCGAGCAGACCCTGGACAAGACCTCGTTCAAGGCGCTGGGTGAAGCACGCAACGCCGAGTGGTACCCGGTCACCTACTTCGGCAAGACCGAAGAAGGCCTGTTCGACTGGGTCATCGCCAAGCACATGGGCGACAACAAGCACTACGGCATGAAGCACTCGCACGCTGGTGCCGCCGCTGCCGATGCCGCCAGCCATGAAGCGCACGAGGGCCACGCCCCCAGTGACGCACATGATTCCAAGGAATCGGGTGAAAACCTGGATGCCAACGAACACGAACACGCGGGCCATGCCGGCCACGCGGGTTCGGGAGAATGAACATGTTGGGAAAACTCTCTCTTGAGTCGATCCCCCACGATCCAATCGTGCTGACCACCCTGGTCGGCGCGGTGCTGGGTGGCCTGGGCGTCATGGCCCTGATCACCAAGTTCAAGCTGTGGGGCTATCTGTGGAAGGAGTGGTTCACCTCGGTGGATCACAAGAAGATCGGCGTGATGTACCTCATCGTCGCCTTCGTCATGCTGCTGCGCGGCTTCTCCGACGCCATCATGATGCGTACCCAGCAGGCGCTCGCCGTCGGCGGGTCCGAGGGTTACCTGCCGCCGCACCACTACGACCAGATCTTCACCGCCCACGGCGTGATCATGATCTTCTTCGTGGCGATGCCGCTGATCACCGGCCTGATGAACCTGGCCGTGCCGCTGCAGATCGGTGCGCGCGACGTCGCGTTCCCGTTCGTCAACTCGCTCAGCTTCTGGCTGTTCGTGTCGGGCGCTGTGCTGATCATGCTGTCGCTGTGGATCGGTGAGTTCGCTGCCACCGGCTGGCTGGCGTTCCCGCCGTTGTCGGGCATCGAATACAGTCCAAGCGTCGGCATGGACTACTACATCTGGGGTCTACAGGTCGCAGGCCTGGGTACCACGCTGAGCGGTATCAACTTCTTCATCACCATCCTGAAGATGCGTACCCCCAGCATGAAGCTGATGCAGATGCCGGTGTTCACCTGGACCGCCCTGGTGACCAACGTGCTGATCGTGGCCGCCTTCCCGGTGCTGACCATCACCCTGGTGCTGCTGACCCTGGATCGTTACCTGGGTACGCACTTCTTCACCAATGACGGTGGCGGCAACGCCATGCTGTACATCAACCTGATCTGGATCTGGGGTCACCCGGAGGTGTACATCCTGGTCCTGCCGGCGTTCGGTGTGTTCTCCGAAGTCATCGCGACCTTCTCGCGCAAGGCGCTGTTCGGCTACAAGGGCATGGTCTACGCCACCGCCTGCATCGGCGTGCTGTCGTTCATCGTGTGGCTGCACCACTTCTTCACCATGGGCTCGGGTGCCAACGTCAATGCCTTCTTCGGCATCACGACGATGATCATCTCGATCCCGACCGGCGTGAAGATCTTCAACTGGCTGTTCACCATGTTCCGCGGCCGTGTGCACTTCACCACTCCGGTGCTGTGGACCATCGGCTTCATGGTCACCTTCGTCATCGGCGGCATGACCGGCGTGATGCTGGCGATCCCGGCCATCGACTTCGTGCTGCACAACAGCCTGTTCCTGATTGCCCACTTCCACAACGTCATCATCGGCGGCGTGGTGTTCGGCATGTTCGCCGGCATCACCTACTGGTGGCCGAAGATGTTCGGCTTCCGCCTGAACGAGTTCTGGGGCAAGTGCGCTTTCTGGTGCTGGTTCATCGGCTTCTACGTGACCTTCATGCCGATGTACGTGCTGGGCTTCATGGGCATGACCCGTCGCCTGCAGAGCACCGTCAACCCGGCCTACGAGCCGCTGCTGCTGATCGCCGCCGCAGGTGCCTTCATCGTTGGCGCCGGCATCCTGTGCCAGATCATCCAGGTGGCCGTGTCGATCCGCGACCGCAAGAAGACCGTCGACCTGACCGGCGACCCGTGGGATGCCCGTACGCTGGAGTGGGAAACCTCTTCGCCGCCGGCCTTCTACAACTTCGGCACGCTGCCGGAAGTCACCGAACTGGACGATTTCTGGGAGCGCAAGCAGCGTGGTGAAGCCTGGCCGAAGCCGGCCAAGTACACCGACATCCACATGCCGCGCAACACCGGCACGGGCGTTGTCATCGGTGCCTTCAGCCTGGTGTTCGGCTTCGCGATGATCTGGCACATCTGGTGGCTGGCCATCGTCGGCTTCATCGGCATGATCGCCACGTTCATCTACCGCACCTTCGACCAGGACGTGGACTACTGGGTCCCGGCCGCCGAGGTGGAACGCATCGAGAACGAACACCGCAAGCACCTGGAAGCCCAGGGCCTGGTGAAGTCGGAGCTGAAGGCATGAGCACCAATACCTCGACCCTGAGCCACGGGCACGCCGCGCACGCGGCGGCCCATGGCCATGACGACCACGAGCACCACGACACCGGCGGCAATACCGTCTTCGGTTTCTGGGTGTACCTGATGAGCGACTGCCTCATCTTCGCCTCGCTGTTCGCCACCTACGTGGTGCTGGCAGGCGGCACCGATGGTGGCCCCACCGCGAAGGACCTGTTCGAACTGCCGTTCGTGGCATGGGAAACCGCGCTGCTGCTGACCTCGTCGCTGACCTTCGGCCTGGGCATGATCGCCATGCACCGCAAGCAGATGGGCCAGATGTACCTGTGGCTGGGCATCACCTGGCTGCTGGGCTTCGGCTTCATGTGCATGGAAGTGTGGGAGTTCCAGCACCTGATCCACCAGGGCTACGGTCCGGACCGCAGTGCCTTCCTGTCGGCGTTCTTCGCCCTGGTTGGTACCCACGGCCTGCACGTCAGCGCCGGCCTGCTGTGGCTGCTGGTGATGTTCGTGCAGCTGAAGAAGTACGGCCTGACCCCGACCAACAAGACCCGCATGGCGTGCCTGAGCCTGTTCTGGCACTTCCTGGACCTGATCTGGATTGGTGTGTTCTCCGTCGTCTACCTCAATGGAGCCCTGTAATGGCACATGACAACCATGCACACGACCACGGCACCGGCGGCGAAAGCCATGGCACCGTGAAGTCGTACCTGATCGGCTTCGTGCTGGCGGTGGTGCTGACCGTCATCCCGTTCTGGATGGTGATGTCGGGTGATTTCTCGCGCACCGTCAACGGTGTGGTGATCGCGATCACCGCGGTGCTGCAGATGCTGGTTCACCTGGTGTTCTTCCTGCACCTGGACCGCTCTTCGGAAAGCCGCTGGAACGTCAACGCTGCGGCCTTCACCGTGGTGGTGATCGGCATCATCGTGGTCGGCACCCTGTGGGTCATGCACAACATGAACGTGCACATGATGCACTGACGTCTTCGCGACGTTGCCACGCAGAAAGGCCGCCCTCGGGCGGCCTTTCTGTTTGCCGTGGGAGGGGCGGCGAGGAACATCCACGCACGGCGTGGATCTACTGATGAGGTGGGTGCGGAGCTTGCTCCGCACATCGGCTCAGCCCACCCGGCGCAGAAATTCCTCGGCGTCCATCGGTCGGCCCAGGTGGTAGCCCTGCAACTGGTCGCAGCCCAGTTCGCTCAGGTACTCGCGCTGCGCCTGCGTCTCCACGCCTTCGGCCACCACCTGCAGCTGCAGGGTGCGTCCCAGCGCGATGATCGACGAGACGATGGCGGCGTCCTCTTCATTGCATTCCAGGTCATGCACGAACGCGCGGTCGATCTTCAGTTCGGTGGCCGGCATGCGTTTCAGGTACAGCAGGCTGGAATAGCCCGTGCCGAAGTCGTCGATGGCAATGTGCACGCCCATCGCGGTCAGGTCGTTGAGGATCGCCAGGCTGGCGTCGACGTCCTTCATCGCGGTGGTCTCGGTGATCTCCAGGGTCAGCCGCGCCGGCTCGATGTGGTGCCGTTCGAGCACCCCGCGCACGCTGTCCAGAAGGGCCGGGGAGGAGAACTGCAAGGGCGACAGGTTCACTGCCATCGACCATTCGGCATGTCCGGCATCGTGCCACGCACGCAACTGCGCACAGGCGCGGTCCAGCACCCAGTCGCCGATCGGCAGGATCAGGCCACTGCGTTCGGCAATGGGGATGAACACGTCCGGCGCCAGCAGGCCCAGCTCCGGATGCTGCCAGCGCAGCAGCGCCTCGGCGCCGGTGGCTGGCGCGCCCGCGGCCGGGAACTTGGGCTGGTAATGCAGGATCAGTTCATTGCGCATCACGGCCTTGCGCAGGTCCTGCAGCAGGCGCAGCTGACGGTTGGCGCTGAGCTGCATCGAGGGGGTGAAGAACGTATAGCCGTTCCGCCCGGTTTCCTTGGTGTGGTACATCGCAGCGTCGGCGTGTGCCATCAGCTCGCGCTCGTTGCCGGCGTCATCCGGGTACAGGGCGATGCCCAGGCTGGCGCTGACCTGCAGCTCGGCTGCATCCAGCAGGAACGGTTCGCCAGCCGCCGCGATGATCCGCTCGGCCACCACCACCGCATCGTCGGGAATATCGATGGCCAGCACGATCACGAACTCGTCGCCGCCGAGGCGGGCGAAGGTGTCCTGCGGACGCAGCAGGCCGCCGATACGCTGCGCCACCGCCACCAGCAGGCGGTCGCCCAGCTGGTGCCCGTAGGCATCGTTGACCGCCTTGAAGCCGTCCAGGTCGCAGAACATCACCGCCACCGCATGGTTGCGGCGCCGCGCCTTCTCGATGGCCTGCTCGATGCGGTCCTGCAGCAGCATGCGGTTGGGCAGCTGGGTCAACGGGTCGTGCAGGGCGGCCTGAATCAGCTTGTTGTTGGCATGCGCCAGCGAATCGGCCAGCAGGCCAGTGCGCACGCGCATCTGCCGGTCGAACAGCGAGGCGACCAGGGCGATACCCAGCGTGGCCACGGTGGTGACGATCACCAGCACCGCCAGCCAGCGCGTGTCGATGCCACCGCTGCCGACCGCGCCGCAGATGCTGCCCTCCGGGAAGCGCGCCGCGGCCATGCCGGTGTAGTGCATGCCGACGATGGCCAGGCCCATCACCAGCGAGGCCAGTGCGCGCAGGCGCATGGTGTTGCGCTGCTCGGCACGCAGGCGGAATGCGATCCACAGCGCAGCACCGGCGGCGCCGATGGCCACCGCAATGGAGGCGGCGAACCAGCCCGGGTGATAGTCGATGCCCGGCTGCATGCGCATCGCGGCCATGCCGAGGTAGTGCATCGTGGCAATGCCCAGGCCCATCAGCACGGCGCCGGCCAGCAGCCGTCGCCAGGGCAGGCTGGGCCGCGACACCAGCCACAGCGCATAGGCAGAGGCGCCGATCGACACGGCCAGCGAGTAGAGGGTGATGCCGAGGTCGTAGCCGACCGGGATCGGCAGGTCGAAGGCCAGCATGCCGATGAAATGCATCGACCAGATACCCAGGCCCATCGCCGCTGCACCGCCGGCCAGCCACCAGCGGGCCACGCGGCCCTCGGCCGTGGCCAGGCGGCCGGCCATGTCCAGCGCCGTGTACGAAGCAAGAATGGCCACCAGCAGGGAGATGGCGACCAGGCTCTGACTGTAACTGCCAGTCATGTTGAATCCAGAGGGGGAGGGAGGGGGCGCCCGCAAGGCGCACGCCCGCGACAGCTATCGGCGCGGGGGGGCGGGACTTGAGCGGTCGCAGCACCTGCGACCCGGCTCGGCTATCCTGCCACGCCTGTTCCCGTTGCTGGAAATCATCCAATGGCAAAAGCCCGCACCGCCTACGTCTGCAATGAATGCGGCGCCGAATTCAGCAAGTGGCAGGGCCAGTGCACCGAGTGCAACGCCTGGAACTCGCTGTCGGAAATCGTGCTGGAGAGCGCGGCGGCGGCCAAGGCGCCAACGTCGCGCCGGGCCGGCTGGGCGGGCAAGATCGACCCGCCGAAGATCACCGCGCTGAAGGACGTGGAGCAGACCGAGCACCGCCGGGTCAGCACCGGCATCGGCGAGTTCGACCGCGTGCTCGGCGGCGGTCTGGTCGAAGGCGCGGTGGTGCTGGTCGGTGGCGACCCCGGCATCGGCAAGTCGACCCTGCTGCTGCAGGCGGTGGCGAAGATGGCGGCTGAATTGCCGGTGTTGTACGTCACCGGCGAGGAGTCGCTGGCGCAGGTGGCTGGCCGCGCGCATCGCCTGGAGCTGCCGCTGGATGGCGTCAATGCGCTGGCCGAGACCGGCGTCGAGTCGATCCTGCAGCATGCGTCCAAGGCCGGCCCGCGGCTGATTGTGGCCGACTCCGTGCAGACCCTGTGGACCGAGAGCCTGACCGCCGCGCCGGGCTCGGTCAGCCAGGTACGCGAGAGTGCTGCGCGGCTGGTGCGCTTCGCCAAGGAAACCGGCACCGCCGTGTTCCTGGTCGGTCACGTGACCAAGGAGGGCGGCATCGCCGGCCCGCGCGTGCTCGAACACATGGTCGATGCGGTGCTGTATTTCGAAGGCGAGAGCGGCAGCCGCTTCCGCCTGCTGCGCGCCTTCAAGAACCGCTTCGGTGCAGTCAACGAGCTGGGCGTGTTCGCGATGGGCGACAAGGGCCTGAAGGAGGTCTCCAACCCATCGGCGATCTTCCTGTCCGGTGGCAGCACCCATCAACCGGGCAGTTGCGTGATGGTCACCCGCGAGGGCACCCGGCCGCTGCTGGTGGAGGTGCAGGCGCTGGTTGATGCGTCGCCGCTGTCGAACCCGCGCCGTGTCGCGGTTGGCCTGGAGCAGAACCGGCTGGCCATGCTGCTGGCGGTGCTGCATCGCCACGGCGGTGTGCTGGTCGGCGATCAGGATGTGTTCGTCAATGTGGTCGGTGGCATTCGCGTGCAGGAGACCGCGGCCGACCTGCCGGTGCTGCTGGCGGTGCTGTCCTCGCTGCAGGATCGGCCGCTGGCGGAGAAGACCATTGCCTTCGGCGAAGTCGGTCTGTCCGGCGAGATCCGGCCGGTGCCCAATGGCGAAGACCGCCTGCGTGAGGCGGCCACCCATGGCTTCAAGCGCGCCATCGTGCCCAAGGCCAATGCGCCGAAGGGCGGTTCGGTGAAAGGCATGGAAGTGATCGCGGTGGAGCGCCTGTCCGAGGCCATCGACGCGGCGTGATGCCAGCACTGTAGAGCCGAGCCCACGCCCGGCTGCTTTCTGTAGCGTCGAGCCATGGTCGACGGGTGGTCGAACAGCAGCCGAGCATGGCTCGACGCTACAAAGAGCGAACAGCAGCCGAGCATCGGCTCGGCGCTACACATGTCCAATGCAGCAACGGTCAGCTTCCCTGTGCTAGTTTTTCCCGCTCGACGAAGACGCCCTCTGGCGTCTTTCCGTGCCCAGGAGTAAACGATTACATGCAGGACACCGCGCTCACCGCCCCCAACGCCGAAATCCGTCGCGCCGGGGTCGATCTCAATGGACTGATGACGGTGCTGGGCAAGCACCTGTATTCCACCCCGGTGGTGGCGCTGCGTGAGCTGGTGCAGAACGCGCACGATTCGATCATCCGTCGCCGCATCGAACAGCCCGGCATCGAAGTGCCTTCGCGCATTTCGGTGCAGGTCGATGCCGCCGCTGGCGTACTGCGCATCACCGACACCGGTGCCGGCCTGACCCGCCAGGAAATCCACGATTACCTGGCCACCGTCGGCGTCGGCTACACCCGTGGCCTGCGCCAGGGCGGCGAGGACGATGAAGGCCTGATCGGCATGTTCGGCCTCGGTTTCCTGTCGGCCTTCGTGCTGGCGCGCCGGGTCAGCGTGCGTACCACCTCGTACCAGACGCCGGAACTGGGTCACCTGTACGTGTCCAGCAATGCCGAGCAGTACACCGTCAGTGAGGTGCCGGCACGTGCGATCGGTACCGAGGTGGAACTGGAGCTGCATCCGGATTTCCTGCCGCTGGCCAACGAAGCGCGCCTGCACGAGGTGCTGGGCCGTTACTGTGCGCTGCTGTCCGAGCCGATCTTCATCGGCGCTGCCGGCGAGGCGCTCAATCCCGAGCCGCCGCCGTGGCGTGGGCAGGGGGATGTTGCTCTGCATCCGGTGCAGGCGCGCCGCCAGGCGCTGCAGTTCGCTGCGCGCTTCGAGCACGATTTCGAGCCGATCGTCACCGTGCCGTTGCGTGCCGATGGCAACAGCGATGCCACCGGCCTGCTGTGGGTGCAGGACGGCGCTACCTACGGCACCAGCGACAACCGCAACCTGTCGGTGTTCGTGCGCGGCATGCTGTTGGATGACGATGCGCGCGACCTGCTGCCGCCCTGGGCTGGGTTCATTGGCGGGGTGATCGAATCCTCGCGGCTGACGCCTACCGCCAGCCGCGAAGATCTGCAGCGCGACGACCAGTACCGCGCCGTGCAGCATGCGCTGCTGGAAGCGCTGATTGATGGCCTGGCCGACGTCGCGCGGCAGCAGCCGGAGGCCTGGCGACGCGTTCTCACGCGCCACAATGAGGCCTTGCTGGGCGCAGCGCTGTGCGATGATCGCCTGTTCGACCTGTTGCTGGAACACGTGCGCGTGCCGACCTCGCAGGGCGACCTGCCGGCCAGTGCGCTGCCCGCACGTGGCGCCGTGCACGTGATCCTCGACAACGGCGGCGGCTTCGAGGAAATGCTGTTCCGCGCGATGGGCGTGCCGGTCGCGCACGGCCATCGCTATGCGGTGGTGCCGTTCCTGCGCCGTTGGGCCCAGGCCAAGGGCCTGCGCTTGGTTGAATTGGGGACCGAACAGGGCAACCGTGCACTGTTCCGCAGCGATGACAGCCTCGACGAGGCGCAGCTGGCATGGCTGCGCGAGCAGCTCGGTGACGGCGAACAGCTGCTGCCGGCACGCTTCAGCCCCGAGTCGCTGCCGGTGGTGGTGGTGCCCGACCGCGAAGCCGAGCTGAAGCAGCGCCTGGAAGACGACGAGAACGACAAGCGCGTTTCGATGGCCGCGCTGCGCCTGGCCCGGCAGTTCACCGCGCGCATCGAATCGCGCGCACCGTCGCGGCTGTACCTCAACCTCGACAACCCGGCCGTGCAGGCGCTGTTGCGCGCCCAGCGCGAGGGGCATCCACAGGCCGAAGCCGCAGCCCGCCTGCTGCGCTCACTGAAGATCATCGTCGCCGCGCAGGGCCGCCCGCTGGCACGCGCGAACACTACGCCCGGCCCGGATCTCAACGGCGCCTTTACCGATATCGCCGGTGCCCTGCAGCAGATGCTGCACTGAGCACCGTACCTTCTCATCCAGCCTTCGCTAGACAGGAGCACTTACCCCATGGACATCTGGAACTGGGTCGAAAAACTGCAGGGTGACCTGCGCCAGGCGGGCCAGGCGCAGAACGCGCACCTGCTGAACCGTCTCGCCGACGAGGTGAGCGAACTGCGTGTCGACCGCGTCGACGCGCTGCTGCCTGAAGCGCGTGCGCTGGGCAAGGCGCTGGACAACCCGTGGGTCGACGTCTACGTCGGCCACTGGGCGCTGCGCAATCGCGTCGGCAACCGCGTCGAAGGCGAAAGCGCGCTGGGCGAAGCCGTGGCGCTGTTCGAGCGTGCGCATCGTGAGGACACGATGGAGTGCCCGCAGTCGATCTGCGTGACCCAGGATCTGGCTGCCTGCTACGGCAACATCGATGGCCCGGGCTGGGTTCCCGAACGTGTCGAGGTGTGCGATGAAACGCTTGCACGCATCGATCCAAGCTGGGCCTGCTTCCAGTGCCTGAGCTGCGAAAAGGCCGATGCGCTGCTGGATGATGGCCGCGGCCAGGATGCGCTGGATTACCTGCAGGTGCAGTCGGATGCGATCGAGGCCTGCGGCAAGGAAGTGTTCGACAGCTTCCCGGAAATGCAGATCAAGATCCTGCTGGGCATGGGTCGCGCCGAAGAAGCGCTGTTGCTGATCGAGAAGCGAGAGGCCGAAGTGGCCGCGTCGGGCGAGTACGAGCCGGCCAACTGCACGGTGCCGCGCCGCCTGTCCAAGGCATGGGCGCTGGCCCAGCTGGGCCGCGACGAAGAGGCCGTGCAGCAGCTGGTGCCGTGGAGCGAACTGACGCCTACCTACTGGCGACTGTGGGCGAACACGGCCGCAGCGCTGTGCCGGCGCAATCCTGCACGCAATACCTGGGATCTGGGCACGCGCTTCAACACCATCATCGAACACTTTGCCGAGGTTGGCTCGCACCGCCTGCTGATCGAAGTCGCTGCGCTGAGCCTTGAACTGGCGCTGCAGCGAGGTGCACGCTGGGTGGCGCTGCGCCAGCTGGAACTGGCGCGTACCCATCTGGCGCAGCTGCGCCAGGACCGTGGTGCGGCAGCATTGGTGGCCGACCTGGCCGCGCGTATCGATGCATTGCCTGACGTTGCGCCGCTGCCGGTGCCGGCCAGCGAACTGCTGGCCTGGCTGAACGAGCAGGGGGAGCAGAACCAGTCGCGCGATCCGGAGCGCGAGGCCCAGTGGCTGCTGCAGGCACAGGCGCAGCTGCCCGATGACGAGGCGCTGGCTGAGATGGCTGCCTCGGCATTGAGCGCCTGTGGTGCGCAGGCGGAAGCGCGCGCATTGCTGTGGCGATTCGTGCGCGCACACGATCAGGATGATGGCCCGGCCGCCTACACGCTGATGCGCTGGCTGACCGAGCAGGGCGACGACGAGGGCCTGCGTCAGCTGGCCGGGATCTACCGTGGCAGCGTGCCGGTGTTCGCGCACTGGTGCGAGGTGCAGCGTGCACGTCGCGTGTCCGATTGGCCGGCGCTGGAGCAGGCCGCGCAGGCGCTGCTGGCCGCCTCGCCGGGTTCGCACGGCGCGCGGGGCACGCTGGCGCGCATGTACATGGAAACCGGCCGTTTCCGTGAAGCACAGGCCTGCTATGCGCAGCTGGTGGAGCTGCTGGAGGAACCCAACGCCGCGCACTGGGACCACATGAGTGCGGCCAGCGCGGCACGCGACTGGGATGCGGTGCGCCGCTCGGCGGCGGCGATCGGCATGGAGTTGTCCAGCCAGGATGGCGTGGTCGAGGAGCCGTGGGGCTGGGTGATCATCCGCAGTGAAGAGAATGGCGAGCCGATGGAGTACTACGCCCGTCGCAATGGCCCGGTGACCGCACGCATCGTCGAGAACGCACCGGCCAACCGTGCCCAGCAGGTCGGCGACTGGGTGGTGTTTGATGCCGCGCTGGTGCACCCGGCACCGGAGGAAGAAGAGGCCCGCGAGCACTTCATTCCGACCTATGCGCAGGTCCATGTGCTGGAACGCGGTGGTTTTGCCCGCAGCTGGCTGGTCGATGGCGCGCACCCGGGCGAAGAAGCCTGGAACGCCTTCGTCGAGGCGGCCGAAGCACAGGGTTGGAAGGTGTGGTCGCACAGCCGCGCGGACTACACCGTGACCGACCCCGACATGGAGGGAGGCACCCTGCCGGGCGTGCTGTTCACCGTTGCGCAGCCGCAGGACCACGCACCGCTGGCGCTGCACCGCTTCCTGCAGCAGGAGACCGCGAAGTGGCCGCACCCACACTGCTGGCTGCGGCTGGCCGAAGCCTGCGACCAGGACCGCCAGCCGCATCTGGATGTGATCGAGCGTTACGGGTTGTAAGTAGAGCCGAGCCTGCGCTCGGCTTATGCTGGAACGCAGCCGAGCATGGGCTCGGCTCTACAACAGATCGCCATCACGACCAAAGGGATTGGACATGCGAAAGACAGGGATGTTGATGATTGCCGGCCTGCTGCTGGCGCCAGCAGCACAGGCCGCGCCCGCCTGCCAGGAACCGGCAGCTGTGGCCCGCGCGTTCTACGAAGCGACGACGGGCGATGGCGACCTGCTGGAACCGCCGCCCGCGCTGGTCAGCCCCGGCTTCGGCAAGGCCCTGCGCGGCGAGCGCGCCTGCCAGCAGCGCGAAGAGGGCATCTGCACGATCGATTCCGATCCGTGGCTGGATGCGCAGGACGGCGACATCGAAACCCCTGTGCGTTACAGCTGGAAAGAGGCGTCGGCCACCGCCGGCGAGGTTGAGATGCGCTATTCGGTTTGGAAGAAGGCCTACGTGACCCGTCTATCGATGGTGCGCCAGGGGCAGGGCTGCTGGCAGGTCGATGACATCCTCACCAACAGCGGCCGTTCGGTGCGGAAGATCCTGGCCCAGCCTTGACGTTAGCGCCGGTGGCTGCCGACCGTTGGTCGGCACACCGCCTATCGCGAATGCCCGAACACCAGCTCGATCACGAACTGGCTGCCGAAGAACGCCAGCAGCAGCAACAGCATCGCCGCCAGCGTCCAGTGCACCGCCTTCATGCCGCGCCAGCCGTAGCGGCGGCGGCCGATCAGCAGCACGCCGAACACGATCCACGACAGCACGCTCAGCACGGTCTTGTGTACCAGCTTCTGTGCCAGCAGGTCGTCGACGAACAGCACGCCGGTGACCAGGGTCAGGGTCAGCAGCGCGAAGCCGACGGTGATCACCCGGAACAACAGCGATTCCAGGTCGGCCAGCGGCGGCAGCGCCCGCAGCCACGGGCGGAACTCGCGGCGGCGCAGTGCGCGCTCCTGCAGCCACAGCATGATCGCCAGCAGCGCGGCGATGCTCAGCGTGGCGTAGGCCAGCAGCGCCAGCCAGGCGTGGCTGGCCAGGCGCCAGCCCAGCACCTTGCTCGGTTCGTGGCCGTAGCCGTGGTAGGCCAGCAGCAGCACCGCGGCCAACGGGAACACCACCACGCCCAGTGCCGACATCCGCCCACGCGCGCCGACCAGCGAGGTCAGCCACGCCATGCCCAGGCCGACCAGCGACAGCGCGGCGAAGAAGTGCATGTCCGGCCCGCCGTTGGTGCGCATCGCCACCATCACGTGGTAGCCGCCATGCAGCAGCATCGCCGGCAGGGCGGGCCACAGCCAGGTGGGGGAACCGGTGCTTTCATCGCGGCCGAGCGCGCGCACCAGCAGGGCACTGGCAGCCAGGTAGAGCAGGACGGCGATGAGAACGATTGTCATCGTTGCAGTTTCGCATACCCCTGCGATAGTGGCGACGGCCCCGTGGTCGCAGTCCGGGGAGGGGAGCGGACCCGTTATACTGTCTGCCTTATTGTCCCCCGCTTTCAGACAGGTTGCGTCGCATGTTCGAGTCCCTGACCCAGCGCCTTTCCGGCACCATCGAGCGCCTGCGTGGCCGCGGCCGCCTGACCGAGGAGAACATCCGCGAGGCGACCCGCGAAGTGCGCATCGCGCTGCTTGAAGCCGACGTTGCGCTGCCGGTGGTGCAGGCGCTGATCGAGCGCATCAAGGTGCGCGCGGTCGGTCAGGAAGTGCTGAAGTCGCTGACCCCGGGCCAGGCCCTGATCAAGGTCGTGCGCGACGAGCTGACCGCAGTGATGGGTGCTGAAGCCAGCGACCTGAACCTGAATGTCCCGGCCCCGGCCATCATTCTGATGGCAGGCCTGCAGGGTGCCGGCAAGACCACCACGGTGGGCAAGCTGGCCAAGCACCTGAAGGAAAAGCGCAAGAAGAAGGTGATGGTGGTGTCGGCCGACGTTTATCGTCCGGCCGCGATCGAGCAGCTGAAGACCCTGGCCGAGCAGGTCGGCGTGCTGTTCTTCCCGTCCAGCGCCGACCAGAAGCCGGAAGCCATCGTGCGCGCCGCCATCGACGATGCACGCAAGTCGTTCGTCGACGTACTGCTGGTCGATACCGCCGGCCGCCTGGCCATCGACGAAGCGATGATGGCCGAGATCAAGGCCCTGCACGCGGCGGTGAACCCGGCCGAAACCCTGTTCGTGGTCGACGCGATGACCGGCCAGGACGCAGCCAACACCGCGAAGGCCTTCGGCGATGCGCTGCCGCTGACCGGCGTGGTGCTGACCAAGACCGACGGCGACGCCCGCGGCGGTGCCGCGCTGAGCGTGCGCTACATCACCGGCAAGCCGATCAAGTTCGTCGGTGTCAGCGAAAAGCCGGAAGGCCTGGACGTGTTCCACCCGGACCGCATCGCCAGCCGCATCCTCGACATGGGCGATGTGCTGTCGCTGGTCGAGCAGGTCGAACAGCAGGTCGACAAGGACAAGGCCGCCAAGCTGGCCGAGAAGGTCGCCAAGGGCAAGAAGTTCGACCTGAACGACATGCGTGACCAGCTCGAGCAGATGCAGAACATGGGCGGCATCGGCGGCCTGATGGACAAGCTGCCGGGCCTGGGCAACATCCCCGACCATCTGAAGCAGCAGGTCAGCCAGGGCAAGGAAGTGCCGCGCATGATCGCCATCATCAACTCGATGACCAAGAAGGAACGGCGCAATCCGAACCTGCTCAACGGCTCGCGCCGCGCGCGCATCGCCAAGGGCTCGGGCGTGACCCCGGCCGACGTCAACAAGCTGATGAAGCAGTACATGCAGATGGAAAAGATGATGAGCAAGATGGCTGGCGGCGGCATGAAGGGCATGTTGCGCAGCATGAAGGGCATGATGGGCGCCATGGGCGGCCGCGGCATGCCGTTCCGTTGATGACGGCCCGGTCGCAGTCTGATGTAGCGCCCGAGCCTGTGCTCGGGCGGCGGCGCGCAGGCGACGCAACAAGCCGCCGGGCAGGCTCGACTCTACCCCCGCCCTGCGCGCACCATGGGGGCCTGTCCGAAACGATGGGCCGTCATGCAGAGTTCCGCTGTATCTTCCCGCGTCGAGGCGTTCTGCCGGCGCTTTGACGTTTCCGTTCCGATCCTGCTGGCACCGATGGCCGGCGCCTGTCCGGTGCCGTTGTCGGCCGCGTTGGCCAATGCCGGCAGCATGGGTGCGATGGGCGCGGTGCTGTCGTCATCTGCCGATATCGGTCGCTGGATGGAGGACTTCCGCGCGACCTCCACCGGCCCGGCACAGGTGAACCTGTGGGTGCCTGACCCCGTGCCGACCCGTGATGTTGCCGCCGAGGCCGCCAGCCGCGCCTTCCTCGCCCAATGGGGCCCGGACGTGCCGGCCAGCGCCGCCGATGCCACGCCCGCCGACTTCGAAGAACAGTTCGCCGCGCTGCTGGCGGCGCGTCCGGCGGTGGCCTCGACCATCATGGGTGTGCTGCTGCCGCGCCACGTGCAGCAGCTGAAGGACGCCGGCGTCGCCTGGATCGCGTGCGCGACCACGTTGTCTGAAGCACGCGCCGCCCAGGATGCCGGTGCCGATGCCGTGGTGGCGCAGGGCGTGGAAGCGGGTGGGCATCGTGGTTCATTCGATCCGGCGATGGCCGAGCGCCAGCTGGTCGGCCTGTTCGCGCTGCTGCCACGGCTGGCCGATCACCTGCACATCCCGGTGATTGCCGCCGGCGGCATCGCCGATGGCCGTGGTATCGCCGCCGCACTCACCTTGGGCGCCAGCGCCGTGCAGATCGGCACCGCGTTCCTGCGCACGCCGGAAGCGGCGATCGCCTCGGCGTGGGCCGATGGGCTGGCCGCCAGCGAACCGGAAGACACCTGGCCGACCCGTGCCTTCAGCGGTCGTCTGGGCCGTGGTCTGGCGACACCCTACGTGCGCGCCGCCGCCGCAGAAGGCGCCCCGGCGCCGCGTCCGTACCCGGTGCAGCGCGGCCTGACCGCGCCGATGCGCAAGCAGGCCGTGCAGGAAAACCGCCTGGCCGCGATGCAGGCCTGGGCCGGGCAGTCGGCATGGATGGCGCCGGCACAGCCGGCCGCAGACGTGCTGCGCGGCATGTGGAGCCAGGCGCAGGCACTGCTGCGATGACGCTGACCTGCAACGGCCAGCCGGCGCAGGTGGAGGATCTGCTGCCGGCGCTCGTCAACTACGGCCACTTCACCTCGCTGCAGGTGCGCGACCACGCGGTGCAGGGACTGGACCTGCATCTGGCGCGGCTGTCGCATGCCACGCGCGAGCTGTTCGGTAGCGAGCTGGATATGGCGCAGGTGCGGGCTTGGATGGTGCAGGCGCTGCGGCAAGCGGGGCAGGGCGATGCCTCGTTGCGGGTGACGGTGTATTCGCGCCACTTCGATTTCCGCAATCCGCTGGCGGCGGTGCCCGTGGACGTGCTGGTGGCGGCGTCCGCGCCGGTGACGCTGACCGCCTCCAAGCGTGTGCGCAGCGTGGCCTGGCAGCGTGAACTGCCGCAGATCAAGCACGTCGGCACGTTTGGCCTGTTCGCCGAGCGCCGTGCGGCGATGGCGGAAGGATTCGACGATGTGCTGTTCGTGACCGTCGATGGCGAAATGAGTGAAGGCAGCACCTGGAACCTGGCCGTGCACGATGGTGAACGGCTGCTCTGGCCGCAGGCGCCGGCCCTGCGCGGGACCGCCGAGGCGCTGCTGAAGCAGCATTGGCCGGGGGCGCAGGCCACGCAGCCATTGCGGCTGGCGGATATGGCCGGCGTGAAAGCCGCTTTTGCCTGCAACGCCAGCGGTCTGTGGGCGCTGGAGGCCATCGACGGGCATGTCCTGCCCGGCTCGCAGGCACTGGCTGAACAGGGCAGAGCGGTGCTTGCGGCGGTGGCTTGGGACGGTTTGGGGTGAAAAGCCCGCCGGGCATGGCCCAGCACTACCGTGAAGGCTGGTCACCCATGGGGTTGGCTCGGCCGGGCTCTGCCGCTATAATCGCCCGCTTACCTCGCCATCCTGGCGACTGGGCAATAGGAAAAACACCATGGTCAAGATTCGACTGACCCGCGGCGGCGCCAAGAAGCGTCCGTTCTACCACATCATCGTCACCGACGTGCGCAGCGCGCGCGACGGCCGCAACATCGAGCGCGTTGGCTTCTACAACCCGGTCGCCCAGGGCGCCGAGAAGCGCATCGAGCTGGACCTGGCCCGCGTTGACCATTGGGTCAAGAACGGCGCCCAGCCGACCGACAAGGTCCGCAACCTGATCAAGGAAGCGACCAAGTCCCAGGCCGCTGCGGCCTGATCCTGACGGGCCACGCTTCGGCGTGGCCCTCTTGGTTGAAGCAGATGAAAGATATCGAGCGCCGCATCCTGCTGGGCAGGGTTGTCGGCGCTTTTGGTGTGCGCGGCGAGATCAAGCTCGAGTCCTGGACCGAGCCACGTTCCGCCATTTTCCGTTACCAGCCGTGGATCGTGCGCAGCCCGTCCGGCGTGGAAACCACGATTGAAGGTGTACGCGGCCGCGACAGCGGCAAGCACCTGGTCGCCCGTTTCCCCGGCGTCGAGGACCGCGATACCGTCGAAGCGATGCACGGCACCGAGATCTACGTGGCCCGCAGTGCATTGCCGCCGCCGAAGCCGGACGAGTACTACTGGGTGGACCTGGAAGGCCTGGATGTGAAGACCACCGAGGGCGTTGCCCTGGGCCAGGTCTCGCATCTGTTCAGCACCGGCGCCAACGACGTGGTGGTGGTCCGGGGTGACCGCGAGCGGATGATTCCGTTCGTGCAGCCGGACTTCGTCAAATCGGTCGACTTCGAGGCCAACCTGGTCGTGGTCGACTGGGATCCCGAGTTCTGAGTGTGAGCATGCGTTTCGACGTCATCACCCTGTTCCCCGAGTTCCTCGCCCAGTCCGCTGGACTGGGCGTGGTCGGGCGCGCGCAGGAGAAGGGGTTGTTCAGCCTGCATGGCTGGAACCCCCGTGATTACGCCGAAGGCAACTACCGCCGGGTGGACGACCGTCCGTTCGGCGGCGGCCCGGGCATGGTGATGCTGATCGAGCCGTTGCAGGCCTGCCTGCAGGCGATCCGCGATGCTGATCCGACCCCGGCGCGGGTGATCTACCTCAGCCCGCAGGGGGCGCCGTTGACCCAGGCCAAGGTGCGGGAACTGGCGGCGCTGCCGCGCATGGTCCTGCTCTGCGGCCGCTATGAGGGCATTGATGAGCGTTTCCTGGAGGCTAATGTCGACGAGGAGATTTCCCTCGGCGACTACGTGCTGTCCGGTGGCGAACTGGGCGCGGCGGTGATCATCGACGCCGTGGCCCGGCTGCAGGACGGGGCCCTGAACGACGCTGAATCGGCGGCCCAGGACAGCTTCGAAGGTGACCTGGGCCTGCTCGACTGCCCGCACTACAGCCAGCCGGCCCAGCACCCGCTGGGGGATGTGCCGGACGTGCTGCGTTCGGGTAACCACGCGGCCATCGCCGCCTGGCGCCGCCAGCAGTCGCTGGTCCGTACCGCCCAGCGACGCCCGGACCTGCTGGATGAACAGGCGCTGGGCAAGGCCGACCGCAAGCTGCTGGACCAGGCCCGCCATGCCCGGAAACACAAGGCCAGCCCCTAGCGCAGGGCTGGCTTTATCGGCTATCATGGCCAATTCCCGCCGGCCCCGGCCGGCGTGCGCAGTACCCAAAACAAACGTGCAGCACAGTCCGGTGACTGCATGAGCCTACGTTGTCGATACGACACGCCCACCCGAACAAGAATCGGTGTAACCCATGAGCAAGCTGAACAAGTCCATCGTCGCGGAATTCGAATCCGCCCAGATCACCCGTGAACTGCCGAAGTTCAGCCAGGGCGACACCGTTGTCGTCAACGTGAAGGTGAAGGAAGGCAGCCGCGAGCGCGTGCAGGCCTACGAAGGCGTCGTCATCGCCACCAAGAATGCTGGCCTGAACTCCTCGTTCACCGTCCGCAAGATCTCGCACGGCTACGGCGTCGAGCGCGTGTTCCAGACCCACAGCGCCATCATCGACTCGGTCGAAGTGAAGCGTCGTGGTAAGGTCCGCGCCGGCAAGCTGTACTACCTGCGTGGCCTGGAAGGCAAGGCTGCCCGCATCAAGGAAGACCTGGCTGCCGCTGCTGCCGCCAAGGCTGCCCGTCTGGCCGACAAGGCCTGATAAACAACTTCGGTTGTTGCCGCAACGGCCACCTTCGGGTGGCCGTTTGCGTTTCCGGCATCGCATCGGCCACGATCAGCTGATGAACGACATCAATCCGCGCTATCCCGCCGTGATCCAGTCGGCGTTGCGCTTCCTCGACGGCAAGGGGATGGCGCGCGTGCAGTCGGCACCGCTGCTGCATCGTCTGCTGTGGCGCATGGGCATCGCACTGCCGCCGCCGATCCTGGCCGGCTTCGGCACGAACGCGCTGGTGCAGGGCCTGCTGTTCGGGCTGTTCTGGACCGCGCTGATGTGGCTGATGCTGTGGCAGGGCAGCGAGCGCCCGCTGGCGCTGTTGCTGGTGGCCGGGCTGTTGGCCGGTGCGCTGTTCGGCGTGGTGATGGCGGCCCTGATGCGCTCGCTGCGCCGCCACCGCAAGCTGCCGGACTGGCGGCAGTTCCGCGCGCGGCAGGCGGACTGAGCCGATGGCGCACTGCGCCGTGACCGCCAGGTAAGAGTCGCGCTAGGCTGCGGTTCCATCCCGATGGACGTGCCGTGCGATGCCTGCCAAGCGAACCGCACCTTCCGCCGCGCCCACGCTGTTGTCCGGCGGCAATCCGCAGATCGCCAAGGGCGAGGGCAATGCCCCGGTGCAGGCGTATATCGCGGCGATGCCGGACTGGAAGCGTCTGATCGGCGAACAGCTGGATGCGCTGATTGAACAAGCCGTACCCGGGGTGCACAAGGCGGTGAAGTGGAACTCGCCGATGTATGCGGTGGCCGCGGGCGAAGGCTGGTTTCTCAGCTTCCATTGCTTCACCCGCTACATCAAGGTGGCGTTCTTCCGCGGCGCTGCACTGACGCCCGTGCCGCCGGAGCCGTCCAAGAGTGCCGATACGCGCTACCTGCACATCCCGCAGGATGGCGCGCTGGATGAAGCGCAGTTCCTCGACTGGGTGCGCCAGGCCGCCGCGCTGCCCGGTGAGCGCATGTAACCCCGACGTTCTGGTTTCCTTCCCGACGAGAGCTGCTGATGGCCACGCATGCACCGAACCCTACCGATGCCGGAACCCCGGCAACTGAACTGATCGATGCGCGCATCGCCGAACTGGGCGACTGGCGTGGCGAAGTGCTGGCACGCGTGCGTGCGTTGATCCATGAAGCGCTGCCGGACGTGCAGGAAACCTGGAAGTGGCGCGGTACACCGGTGTGGGAGCACAACGGCATCCTGTGCACCGGCGAGACCTACAAGCAGGCGGTGAAGCTGACCTTCGCCAACGGGGCGGCGCTGGCCGATCCGAAAGGCCTGTTCAACGCCAGCCTGGGGGGCAACACGCGGCGCGCGATCGACATCCATGAAGGTGCGATGCCGAATGCCGCTGCGTTGAAGGCGTTGCTGCGCGCGGCGGCGGCGTTCAACGCGGCGAAGAAGAAACGCTGACCGCCTCCTGTAGCGCCGAGCCCATGCCCGGCTTGGAGGGCCGCGCCTGTGCGGACCAACGGTCCGCACCCACCTCAGCGCGGCGGAGTGGCATCCAGCGCGGCATCCGGGTCGGCCACCGGCGACGGTGGGCAGGCCGGAATTTCCGACGGCGTGGCCAGTTCTTCGGCGTGCGAAGGCTTGCCCATCATCTTCGCCTTGCGCCAGCCACCCCAGCGGTAATACGCCAGCGACAGCAGCATCGACACCAGCGAACTGACCGGGAAGCTCCACCAGATCGCATCGGCGCCCCAGTACGGCTGCAGCAGCTCGGCGAACGGCACGCGCACGCCCCACAGCGAACCGGCCAGGATCAGCAGCGGCGGAATCACCGCGCCGGTGGAGCGCACCACGCCGGAGATCACGAAGCTGACGCCGAAGAACAGGAACGAGCCGATCACCACGTGGTTGAGGTGGCGGGCGATGTCCAGCGCCTGGCTGGCCGGCGGCAGGAACAGGGCCAGCAGCTGGCGATCGAACACCACCAGCGGCAGGATCAGCGCGCCGGTCAGCAGGAAATTGAACAGCACGCCCTGGCGCGCGGTGCCGCGCACGCGGTCCCAGCGCTGCGCACCGACGTTCTGCGCGGCCATCGACGAGCACGCGGCGCCGATCGCCATCGCCGGCATCTGCAGGTAGTTCCACAGCTGCAGCGCGGCGCCGTAGCCCGCGCCGGTGTCGGTACCGTACTGGTTGACCATGGTCATCAGCAGGATCACCGACAGCGAGATCAGCACCATCTGCAGGCCCATCGGTACGCCCTTGACCACCAGCGCCTTGAGGATGGCCAGGTCGAGCTTGAACAGGCGCATGTCGGCACGGCCCAGCCACAGCGTGTGGCGCTTGTGCCGCATGTACAGCAGCAGGCCGGCCAGCGACAGCGTCTGCGCGACCAGCGTGGCCCAGGCCGAGCCGGCAATGCCCAGCGCCGGGAACGGGCCCATGCCGAAGATCAGTACCGGGTTCAGCACGATGTCCAGCGCCACCGAGACCATCAGGAAGCGGAACGGCGTGCGCGAATCGCCCGCACCGCGCAGCGCGGCGGTGAGGAAGGCGAACGCATACAGCGTCGGCATCGCCAGGAAGATGATCTGCAGGTAGGCCTCGGCCAGCGGCAGCGAGGCGGCCGGCGTGCCCATCGCCGCCAGCAGCGGATGGGCCATGAACCAGCCGGCGATGGCGATGATCACCGACAGGCCGATGAAGAAGGTGGCGCTGGTGCCAACCACGCGCCGCGCCTGCGCGATGTCGCGCGCGCCGATGGCCTGGCCGATCAGGATGGTCGAGGCCATGCCGAAGCCGAACACCGAGCCGATGAGGAAGAACATGATGTTGTTGGCGTTCGCGGTGGCGGTCAGTGCCGCCTCGCCGAGGAAGCGCCCGACCCAGACCGCATTCACCGAACCGTTCAGCGACTGCGCGATGTTGCCTGCCAGGATCGGCAGGGAAAACAGCAGGAGATTGCGGCCGATCGGGCCGGAGGTCAGGTCAATCGGCGCTTTGGCCATGGAGTGGTGATCGAATCCCGGGAGGCGCACACTAGCACCAAGCCGGTTTGCAGGATGTGGCAATGCATCAACGACTGCAGATGAAGCGGAGCGTGGCGCTGGCCTTGATCGGCGCCGCACTGGCCGCATGTTCGACAGGTGACCGGCTGGGCGATACCCAGGTGCGGCCAACCGACCGCCCCGAGTGCCTGGTCGGCAGCCAGCGCCAGGATCTTTCCGCCGGCGTACCTACCCTGATCGGGGGCAGCGGCTGCCGCACCGATCCCGACAACCCGCGTCCCCTGAACAAGCGAACGGAGTAGTCCCTGCCGATGACCGAGCTTTCCCCGCTGTCGCCCAGTGTCCGCCTGGACATCTGGTTGTGGGCGGCCCGCTTCTTCAAGACCCGCAGCCTCGCCAAGCAGGCCATCGAAACCGGCAAGGTCAGCGTCGCGGGCCAGCGTCCGAAATCCTCGCGCGCGGTGCGTGTGGGTGAGCAGCTGCAGGTGGATCGCGGCGAGGAGCATTTCGAGATCCGGGTGCTCGGCCTGAGCGACCAGCGCGGGCCCGCACCGGCGGCGCAGCAGCTGTATGCCGAGAGCGAGGCCTCCAAGGCCCGTCGTGCCGAACAGCGTGCGCTGCGCATCGCCGCACGCGATGGGTTCCAACCGCCAGAGCACAAACCGGACAAGCGCGCGCGGCGGTTGATCCGCGCGTTGGGCGATATCGACGCGCTCTGACCGAACGGCGATTCCGGTGCATGGTTCCTATCGCGGCGCGAAAGCAGGCGTGAGTCACGGTGCATTCGGAAAGGGCGGGGCAGGCTGGAAGTCCACTTTCTGGAAGCCTGCCCATGCATCGCATGCTGTTATGCCTGTCCCTGCTTGCCGCCGCGCCATTGCACGCGGCCGACATCACGTTCTGGGACACTCCGCAGCGCGGGGGCAACAGCATGAACATGTCGCCTCCGGACCGGAGCTACTTCGAGGCCCTGCGCGCGACCGGTGCGACCTGGGTACGGCTGGTACCGGACAAGTGGAAGGGGCAGGGCGGGCGTGACTTCCTGATTGGCAACGCCGACGACTACCGTAGCCTGGTTCCGGCCGACCTGGCCACGCTGCGGCGGGTGCTGGATGATGCCGACGCGGCTGGGCTGAAAGTGGTGCTGACTCCTTTGTCGTTGCCGTTGCTGCGCTGGAAGCAGCACAACGGCGACAAGGTCGATCCGCGCCTGTGGCAGTCCTTCGACAATCACGCGCCGGCCCGGCGCTTCTGGAGCGACCTCGCCACGGCATTGAAGGGCCATCCCGCACTGGCCGCCTACAACCTGATCAACGAGCCGGTTCCCGAGTATGGTGCTGGCCTGGCCGAGCATGCCTCGGCCGCGGCCATGCAGCAGTGGTACGCCGGTGTGGAAGACGGTCCACGCGATCTGCGCCGCTTCTATTCGGAACTGATCGCCAGCATCCGTGCGGTCGATGCGGACATGCCGTTGATGCTGGATGCCGGCTGGTACGCCGCTGCCGACGGTTTCAACTACTGGCCGGCGCCGCTGGCAGATTCGAAACTGCTGTACAGCGTGCACATGTATGAGCCGTATGCCGCAACCAGCGCGCCTAACCAGAAGCGCACCACGCCGTATCGCTACCCAGGCGTGGTGCCGTTTGGCGAACACAGCGAACGCTGGGATGCCGCGCGGGTCCGCAGTTACCTGCAGCAGCCGATGGACTGGGCGAAGACGCACGGCGTGAGGGCCAACCGCATGGTGGTCGGCGAATTCGGCTGCATGCGGCGCTGGCCCGACTGCGGCCGCTACCTGCAGGACGTGCTGCAGGTGCTGGAGCAGGACAAGGTGCACTGGGCCTTCTACGCGTTCCGCGAGGACGGCTGGGATGGCATGGACTACGAGCTGGGCGACAGTCCGCTGCCGTGGTCGTACTGGCAGGCGCAGGAGAAGGGGAAGACCGTGGCGCCGCCGCGTTCGATGAAGGCACCGGTGTTTGCGCCGATCCTGGAGCGGTTGAAGGCGGGCAACCGGTAAGACGCCGGGCATTGCCCGGCGCGTCCCATGGAGATGCCGATCACGCCGGGCCACGCCCGGCGGCGGCATCGTTCAGCGCTTGCCACCCAGCAGGCTGCCGCCGATCTTGAGCAGATCGCCCACGCCGAGCTGGCCGTCACCGTCCTGGTCCAGCAGGCTGCCGAGCAGGCCACCGGCAAGACCGCCCTGTTGCTGCACCTGCTGCTTTTCCTGGCCCAGGGCCTGGCTGAGCGAGCCGGCATCGGCCTGGCCGCCACCGAGGCGCTGGGCAAGGAAGGCCATCACGATCGGCGCGAGGATCTGCAGCAGCTGGCTGGTGCGGCCGCTGTCGAGCTGGGTGGCCTGGGCCAGGCCGGTTTCCACCTTCTGCTGGCTGCCGCCGAAGATGTGGCCGAGGATGCCGGCGCCATCGCTGGCGGCACCGCCGCCGCCGCCACCCAGCACCGAGCCGAGCACGCTGCCCAGGTCCAGGCCACTGTGGTTGTTCTGCAAGGCGCCGAGCAGTGCCTGCGCGCCCTGCGGCTGCGAGGCGTTGTTGCCCAGCGCGCCCATCAGCACCGGCAGCGCGGCACTGATCGCGCCGGAAGCCTGGGTATCGCTGATGCCGAGCTGCTGCGACACCTGCTGCAGCGGGGCGCCCTGCAACTTGGCGAGAAGTTCATCGGTCAGGCTCATCTGCGGGATCCTTGATTGGGGTTGGGCGTGCAGAAGGTACGACGCGGACCGTTAAAACGGCGACGCCGCCTCGCAGGGAGGCGGCGTGCCGTTCACGGGGGAGGGCGATCAGAGCTCGATGTCTTCGGCGCCCGGGGTGGCGGTGGGGAACTCCGCTTCCGGCTGGGCCGGCTTGAACGGATCCGACGGCTGGCTGGCCAGCGCCTTCAGCGCCGCGGCCACACCGGCACCGTAGGCCGGGTCGGCCTTGCTGCAGTTGTCGATGTGGCGCTGCTTGATGAAGTCCGGCGCATCGCCCAGGGCACGGGCGGTGTTGGCGAACAGGCGGTCCTTCTGTGCCTGGTTGTAGCTACGGAACAGCGCACCGGGCTGGCTGAAGTAGTCGGCGTCGTCCTCACGGAAGTTCCAGAAGTCGGCGTCGCCGCGGATCTTCATCGGCGGCTCGCGGTACTCCGGCTGCTCCTGCCACTGGCCGTAGCTGTTCGGCTCGTAGTGCGGCAGGCCGCCGTAGTTGCCGTCCACGCGCATCGCACCGTCGCGGTGGTTGCTGTGCACCGGGCAGCGCGCTGCGTTCACCGGAATCTGGTGGTGGTTCACGCCCAGGCGGTAGCGCTGCGCATCGGAGTAGGCGAACAGGCGCGCCTGCAGCATCTTGTCCGGCGACGGGCCGATGCCCGGCACCAGGTTGCTCGGTGCGAACGCTGACTGCTCCACGTCCTGGTACCAGTTGACCGGGTTGCGGTTCAGTTCGAACTGGCCCACTTCGATCAGCGGGTAGTCGCTCTTCGGCCACACCTTGGTCAGGTCGAACGGGTGCACGCGGTAGGTTTCCGCATCCAGTTCCGGCATGACCTGGATGAACAGCTTCCACTTCGGGAAGTCACCCTTCTCGATCGCGGCGAACAGGTCGCGGCCGTGGCTTTCGCGGTCATGGCCGACCAGGATCTGCGCCTGCGCGTCGGTCAGCGATTCGATGCCCTGCTGGCTGACGAAGTGGAACTTGACCCAGAAGCGCTCACTGTCGGCGTTGGTGAAGCTGTAGGTGTGCGAGCCGAAGCCGTGCATGTGGCGGAAGCTGCGCGGGATGCCGCGATCACTCATCACCACGGTCACCTGCAGCAGGGCTTCGGGCAGCAGCGTCCAGAAATCCCAGTTGTTGCGCGCACTGCGCAGGTTGGTGTGCGGGTCGCGCTTCACGGCCTTGTTGAGGTCGGCGAACTTGCGCGGGTCGCGCAGGAAGAACACCGGCGTGTTGTTGCCGACCAGGTCCCAGTTGCCTTCTTCGGTGTAGAACTTCAGCGCGAAGCCGCGGATGTCACGCTCGGCATCGGCGGCGCCACGTTCGCCGGCCACCGTGGTGAAGCGGGCGAACATCTCGGTCTGCTTGCCGACCTTCTCGAACAGCTTGGCGCGGGTGTACTTGCTGATGTCGTGGGTGACGGTGAAGGTACCGAACGCGCCCGAGCCCTTGGCGTGCATGCGACGCTCGGGAATGATCTCGCGGTTGAGGTTGGCCAGCTTTTCCAGCAGCCAGACGTCTTCCATCAGCAGCGGGCCGCGTGGGCCGGCGGTCTTGCTGTTCTGGTTGTCCACCACCGGCGCGCCGAAGGCCGTGGTCATCGGGGTCACCGGATCATCGCCCTGCTTCTGTTTCGGCGTGGTGCTCAGCTCGCGCTGCTGCTGGGCGCCTTCCGCAGGCGACGGCGCGGCGTGATACGGGCATTTGGGGCTGTTGTTATCGGACTGGCTCATGGCTGGCTCCTGCGGGTGAAGACGGGGTGGAACATCTTCACTCGACTTTAGCTAGCGCCAGATGAAATGAATAATCGAATGATTCGTTCAGGTTGATAGATTCTGTCAATTGAAACTCAGAATCAGATCTGCGAAATCTTTCGATGGGCCTCCTGCGAGGCAGGAGGCCAAGCGCTTGCGCTGCGGCTACAGCAGCGCTTTCAAGCGATACAACGCTTCCAGCGCCTGCTTCGGCGTCAGTTCGTCCGGATCGATGGCGGCCAGTGCTTCCTGTGCCTTGTTCGATGGCGCCGCGAACAGGCCGAACTGCTGCGGTGCATCCAATGCCTGTGGTGCCAGCTCGGCGGCATGGCTTTCACCACCGCGCTGTTCCAGCTCGGCCAGGCGACGGCGCGCCTGCGCTACGGTGGCGCGCGGCAGGCCTGCCAGGGCCGCCACCTGCAGGCCGAAGCTGCGGTTGGCCGGGCCGTCCTTCACCGCGTGCATGAACACCAGCGCCTCACCATGCTCGACCGCGTCCAGGTGCACATTGGCAATACCGCTGCGGCCGCCTTCGTGCTGCTCATCGGCCAGCGCGGTCAGCTCGAAGTAGTGGGTGGCGAACAGCGTGTAGCAGCGGTTCTGGTAGGCCAGGTGGCGGGCCACCGCGTCGGCCAGCGCCAGGCCATCGTAGGTGGACGTGCCGCGGCCGATCTCATCCATCAGCACCAGCGAATGCGCGGTGGCGTGGTGCAGGATGTAGCTGGTCTCGGCCATTTCGACCATGAAGGTGGACTGCCCGCGGGCCAGGTCATCGCCGGCGCCGATGCGGGTCAGGATGCGGTCGATCGGGCCGATCAATGCGCGGCTGGCCGGCACGAAGCTGCCGATGTGGGCCAGCAGCACGATCAGCGCGTTCTGCCGCATGTAGGTCGATTTACCGCCCATGTTCGGGCCGGTGATGACCAGCATCCGGCGGTCCGGATGCAGGTCCAGGTCGTTCGGTTCGAACGGCTGCTCGCGTACCGCCTCGACCACCGGGTGGCGGCCGCGTTCGATCTTCAGGCACGGCTCGGCCTGCAGTTCCGGCCGGGCCCAGTCCAGCGCCTGCGCGCGTTCGGCGAAGGCGGCCAGCACGTCCAGCTCGCTGAGTGCGGCGGCGCACTGCTTCAGCGGCTCCAGCTGCCCGCCGAGGGTATCCAGCAGCTGCTCGTACAGGTACTTCTCGCGCGACAGCGAACGGTCGCGCGCGGACAGCACCTTGTCCTCGAACGCCTTCAGTTCTTCGGTGATGTAGCGCTCGGCATTGGTCAGCGTCTGGCGGCGGGTGTAGTGCACCGGCGCGCGGTCGGACTGGCCCTTGCTGATTTCGATGTAGTAGCCATGCACACGGTTGTAGCCCACCTTCAGGGTGGCAATGCCGCTGCTTTCGCGCTCGCGCTGTTCCAGGTCGACCAGGAACTGGTCGGCGTGGGTGGACAGGCGGCGCAGTTCGTCCAGCTCTTCATCGAAGCCATCGGCCAGCACGCCGCCGTCGCTCAACTTCAGCGGCGGCATCTCGGCGATGGCGCTGGCCAGCAGCTGCGCGCACTCGTCGTGCTCGCCCAGCGCCGCATGCAGGGCCTGCAGGCGTGGTGAGTCCAGCGGGGCCAACACGTCGCGCACCGCCGGCAGCAGGCCCAGGCCGTCGCGCAGGGTGGAGAAATCGCGCGGGCGCGCCGAGCGCAGCGCCACGCGGGTGAGGATGCGTTCCAGGTCGCCAAGGCGGCGGAACTGCTCGCGGATGTCAGCGTCGCTGCCGCGATCGATCAGGGTTTCCACCGCATGGTGGCGCTGTACCAGCACCTCGCGCAGGCGCAGCGGACGATGCAGCCAGCGCCGCAGCAGGCGGCCGCCCATCGGCGTCACCGTGCTGTCGAGCACGCCCAGCAGCGTATTGCGGGTGTCGCCATCAACACGCGTATCCAGTTCCAGATGGCGGCGGGTGGCGGCGTTCATCGCGATCGCCTCGCCGGCAGTCTCCATCGCGATGGAGGTCAGGTGCGGCAGGCGCTGCTTCTGGGTTTCCTCGACATAGCCGAGCAGGGCGCCGGCGGCAGCGGTCGCGCGCGGCTTGTCATCGATGCCGAAGCCGCTCAGGTCATGCAGTTTGAAGAAGTTCAGCAGCTGGCGGCGGCCACTGTCGGCATCGAACAGCCACGGCGCGCGGCGACGCACGCCGGTGCGCTGGCGCAGGAACTCCGGCCAGTTTTCTTCGTCGGGCACCAGCAGCTCGGCCGGCTCCAGCCGTGCCAGCTCGGCTTCCAGGGCGTCGTCGGTTTCCACTTCGTTGACCAGGAAGCGGCCGCCAGCCAGGTCGGCCCACGCCAGGCCGTAGCCCTGCTTGCTGCGCGACAGGGCCATCAGCAGGGTGTCGCGGCGTTCATCCAGCAGCGCCTCGTCGGTGACCGTGCCGGGGGTGACGATGCGCACTACCTTGCGCTCGACCAGGCCCTTGGCCAGCGCCGGGTCGCCGATCTGTTCGCAGATCGCCACCGACTCGCCCAGTGCCACCAACCGCGCCAGGTAGCCTTCATAGGCATGTACCGGCACGCCGGCCATCGGGATCGGTGCGCCCCCGGAGCTGCCGCGCTGGGTCAGGGTGATGTCGAGCAGGCGCGCCGCCTTGCGGGCGTCGTCATAGAACAGTTCGTAGAAGTCACCCATGCGGAAGAACAGCAGCAGGTCCGGGTAATCGGACTTGGCCGCGAAGAACTGCTTCATCAGCGGGGTGTGGTCCTTGGACGCCTTGGCGTTGCTGGTGTTGTCTTTTGTATCAGTCACTTGGGGCGTTTCGCGTCTTGGCAGGGCGTCGGGGGCGTGGCCACGCGCAGGCATGGCCGGAGAGATCGTTAGTGTAGCGACCTGGGGCGGTCGATGATCCCGACCGGAAGCCCAGAGACAAGGGCGGTTGCCCGCGACTGTCCGTACGCCAACGCAGGCCCCCGTACACCTGCGGTTTGGTTGATTTCCACGGGGCCCCACGGTAGTGTCAGCCCCGGCGATTTCCGCCAAGCGGCCTCCATGGAAACCGGGGCGACTCATCCCGGGCGGGCGTTGATGGAAAGAACAAGCATGACTGCAGCCTGCATGGCCGCCGAACCTCGTTACACCTGGCGTACCGTCCTGCTGAGCATCCTGGTCGCCATCGTTCCGCTTGCCGGCTCCGCACCCTACACCTTGCTGAAGGCGGTGCTGCTGCTGGCCCTGCTGGTCACCGGCGTGGTTCTGATCCGCCGCCAGCCCGATGTCCGCCTGCGCTACCGCATCGCCCGGTTCATCGTGATCGTCTGCTTCCTGCGCCTGGCCTATGCCTTCTACAGCATCCTCTGGCACGGGCTGCGCTGGAACGAACTGGACCTTCCGGCACAGACACTGCTCTACCTGGGCACCGCTGCGGTGTTCGCCACTGCGCTGGACTGGCGCCTGATCTGGAAGATCTTCGCCCTGTCCACCCTGGTCTTCGGCGGGTCGTGCATCGTGCAGCACCACGTGATGGGCCTTGAACGCGCGCACGGTTTCAGTGGCGGCGAATGGACCGCCATCGAGTTCACCATGGTGACGCTGTGCATGGCGCTGTTCTCGGTCATCCGGTTGATCCAGCCCAATGTCCATCCGGCCGAACGCTGGCTGCACGGCGTGGCCATCGCCGTCGGCGTCTATGGTTCGATCCTGGCGCAGAGCCGCGGGCCGATCCTGGCGTTCATTCCCGCCATGCTGATGGTGATTGCGGTGCACGTCCGGCGCACCCGGCGCTGGCGGGGGGCACTGGCCTTCGTCGGTGCCCTGGTCATTGGCGTGGTCGGCGCCACCTCGGTGCTGAACCATGAGGTGATCCAGCGCTTCGGTGAGGTCAGTGGCGAGATCTCCGGGTTCAACCAGGAAAACGAGGTCGGCTCGGTCCGCGAGCGCATCGCCATGTGGGGCGTGGCCGTCGACGCCTTCGCCGAGCATCCCGTGGCGGGGGTGGGCCTGAACCAGTTCGGTACCTATGCACGTGAGGGCATCGCCCGCGGCGAGGTGTCCGAGTCGATCTTCCGCTACAACCACCCACACAACGAGTACCTGGAAGCGGCGGTGACCGGTGGCGTGCCGTTGCTGCTGATCATGCTGCTGGTCTTCATCCTGCCCGGCATCCATTTCGTGCGACGTCTCGGCCACGCCGACGACATCACCGCGATGATCGCCACCGCCGGACTTGCCGTGGTCATCGTCTATGCGCTTTCGGCGTTCACGGACAACGTGTTCTACCGGGCGATGCCGCATTCGTTCTATTTCTACCTGGTGCTGGGTTTCATGCTGGCGACCGCCTTGCCGGCGCGTGACCTGATCCGGCCAGGGAGTCCCTCCTGATGGCGCATATCCATCTGCTGGCCGCCGACAACCAGCGTGGCCTGTCCCATGACATCCAGGTGATCGAGCGCTCGTTGCAGCAGCTCGGGCACACGGTGACGGTCAGCCGCCTGGACGCGGTGCGCAATGGTGGCGCCTGGAAACTCCGCGGAATGCGCCTGCGCAGGCTGCTGGCCTCGTGGCTGAGCCTGGGGCGCACGCCCGCCCGGTTCGACGTCAACATCTCGCTGGAACATGTCCGGCCGGCGAGCTTCGGACTGGCCAACGTCAATCTGTTGATCCCGAATCCGGAATGGGTGTCCGCACGCAGCCTGCGGATCCTGCCGCGGTTCGATGCGTTGCTGACCAAGACCGAAGAAGCCACGCGCATCTTCAACGCGCTGGGCATGCGCGCGCTGGAAGTCGGTTTCTGCAGCCGTGACCGCTACGACCCGGCAGTGCCGCGCAGGCCGCGCAGCTTCCTGCATGCGGCCGGTACCAGCCGTATGAAGGGAACGGCTGCACTCGTCAATGTCTGGAAACGGCACCCCGAATGGCCCTTGCTGACCATCCTGCGCGGCGGCCCTTCGGACGAAGATGAGGGCGGTGCCGCGAACCTGAGAATCGTCCGCGAGCGGCTGCCCGACCAAGAGGTGCAGCGCCTGCAGAACGAACATGCGTTCCACCTGTGCCTGTCGCAGACCGAAGGCTGGGGCCACTATCTGGTGGAAGCGATGAGCTGCGGGGCGGTGGTGATCACCTGTGACGGCGCGCCGATGAATCAGATGATCGACGACAGCCGCGGCATCTTGGTTGCCGCGCACGAGGGCGAGCCCTGCCATCTGTCCAGGACCTGGCATGTGGATGAGAAGGCGCTGGAACAGGCCGTCGAGCGCGCGCTGGCGATGGATGAGGCCGAGTGGACCCGGCTGGGCGCCAATGCACGCGCATGGCACCTGGCCAGCGAGGTGGCGTTCCCGCGCCGTCTGGGCGATGCCCTGGCCAAGCTCTGAGCTGATGTGGGGCTGGTCGCTGCAGCCCGCTCAGCCAGGCACCAGGGTGATCTGCGGATGGCTGCCGAAGATCTCCATGACGATCTCGAAGTAGGTCTGTCCCTGGCCAAGCGCCAGTGCCGTCAACTGAGCGTGGATGGCCGCACCGTTGAACCTGCCGCCCTGAGCGAGTTTCGATTGCAGCCAGGCGCGCGTGGTCTCGCGGCCCAGTGCATCGCGGCTGTGGGCGATGTCACGCCACACCACCGTGGCGATGGCATGGCCTGCGAGAGCGCCGTAGCCGCCGTGAAGCAGGTCATCAAGCGCATCCAGGCTTGCGCCCAGTTGCCAGTCTTCGTCGGCCATGAACACGCGATTGATTTCCACGTAGAGGCTGGCGATGTCGTTGATGGACGCGCCTTCGATGTGCAGGATCCGTGTCATCTGCAGACTGTAGCCCTCCCGGGCGGCGGTTGTGTCCGGCGCAGATAATCCAGGGCCGCTTCGGATGGAGCTGGCATGATTATGGCGTTAAGCCTGCGTGATTTTCATCGGGCGCTGGCGTGTCAGCGGTATTCGATAATGATATGGCGCCATTATCCGCCGCCTTGTTTTCTGACTGCCTGCACAGTTCCATATATTTGGATCGGTCCATATATAAAGTCCCGTAAAGTTTCCCTTCGCTGCGCCGCCATCGAACGTACGGCCACGATCAAGGGAATTGAGATGCTTGCCTTACGTAATCTCCGTGTGGGATCCCGGCTTGGCGCCGGCTTCGGTCTGCTGCTGCTGTTCATCATGGCCATCGTTGGCCTGGTGCTGTATGGGAATCAGCTGAAATCCGCCCAGTTCGAGAAAGTGGTGGACGTCAACATGGTCAAGATGCGTTTGTTGAATGACATGCTTGATACCAACAACGCGGTGCTGATGCATCGCCGCCTGATGGTGATCAAGCGGGGTGATGAGTTCGACAGGGATTACCAGCGTGCCCAGGAGTTGTCGCGGACCTATGACGGTATCTGGGCCAAGTACATCAAGATTCCGCGTGACGCCACCGGCGATACCCTGGTCGCGCGCATCGAGGCGGCACGAAAGGCCACCGATGCATCAACCCAGCAACTGCATGAGCGCATGAAGGTGGGGGATTTTGATGGGGCAGCGAAGGAGCTGCTGGCCGAGCACGGTCTGGCAACGGCCTGGAATGAATCCATCTCGGCCCTGCTGCGCCACCAGGAAACACTGACCGAACGCAGCCGCGAAGAGTACCGCGCAACCGAATCGTGGACCGGCACGCTGTCGATCGCGTTCGGGGCACTGAGCCTGCTGCTGGGCACGTTGGCGGCCTGGGCGATCACCCGCAGCCTGACCCGTCCGCTGGAAGGCGCGGTGAAGCTGGCCGACGGCATCGCCAGTGGCCGCCTGGACAGCAGCATCGACGCCACCGGCAACGACGAGGTGACCCAGCTGCTGAAGTCGATGCAGCGCATGCAGGCACAGCTGCAGTCGGTGATGGCGGCGCAGGGCGAGCTGGCACGCCAGCACGATGCCGGCAGCCTCAGCTACCGCATGGACGAGAGCGCATTCCCCGGCGACTACGGGCGCATGGTGCATGAGACCAATGCGCTGGTTGGATCGCACGTGCAGGTACAGAACCGGCTGATCGAGGTGATGAAGCACTACGCACGCGGCGATCTGTCGGTGGACATGGACCCGCTGCCCGGCGAGAAGGCGGCGATCACCCAGGCGATGGACGAAACCAAGTCCAGCCTGTCGGCGATCAACAGCGAGATCCGCCGGCTGGCGACAGCGGCCGCGGCAGGCGACTTCAGCCTGCGCGGTGATGAAGATCGCTTCGCCTACGATTTCCGCGACATGGTGGCAGGGCTCAATCGCCTGATGCAGACCACCGACGAGAACCTGGTGCAGGTCTCGACCCTGCTGCAGGCCATCTCGCGCGGCGACCTGACCGTGCGCATGCAGGGGGATTTCCACGGCGTGTTCGCGCGCATGCGTGATGACTGCAACGCCACCGTCGATCAGCTCAAGCAGATCGTGGGCCGTATCCAGGCCAGTGCTTCCAGCATCAACCTGGCAGCGGGCGAGATCGCCTCGGGCAACACCGACCTGTCGCGGCGTACCGAACAGCAGGCGGCGAACCTGGAAGAAACGGCAGCGTCGATGGAGGAACTGACCTCTACCGTGAAGCAGAACGCCGAGCATGCACGCCAGGCCAACCAGCTGGCCATCGGCGCGCATGGTGTTGCCTCGCAGGGCGGTGAAGTGGTCGGGCAGGTGGTCACCACGATGTCGGCCATCGAAGCCGCGTCGAAGAAGATCGCCGAGATCATCTCGGTCATCGATGGCATCGCCTTCCAGACCAATATCCTCGCGTTGAACGCGGCGGTCGAAGCTGCGCGTGCTGGCGAGCAGGGCAGAGGCTTTGCAGTGGTGGCCAGCGAAGTGCGTACGCTGGCGCAGCGCTCGGCGGGCGCGGCCAAGGAGATCAAGGGCCTGATCGAGGATTCGGTCGGCAAGGTCGCAGACGGCTCGGCGCTGGTCCGCCAGGCCGGCACCACGATGGGCGAGATCGTGGCCTCGGTGCAGCGCGTGACCAACATCATGGCCGATATCTCTGCTGCCTCCCAGGAGCAGAGCTCGGGCATCGAACAGGTCAACCAGGCGGTGGTGCAGATGGATGAGACCACCCAGCAGAATGCCGCGCTGGTCGAAGAAGCCAGTGCCGCAGCGCGCTCGATGGAGGAGCAGGCGAACCTGCTGGCCGAAGCCGTGTCGGTGTTCCGCACGGGGGCGGTGACCGCCGCCGCCGCAGTACGCCCGGCGCTGGCAGCCGTGGCGGCATCGGTTGCGCCGGTACGCCGGCCTGCGGTGCTGTCGCCGCGGCTTGAGCCGACGCTGGCCGCCAATGCGGGTGGTTGGGAAGAGTTCTAGCAGAGGGCAATGTCGGCAGGGAGACGGCGCCCATCGCGACGGCTGGTCGCGATGGGCGCGGATTTTCTTCCTGAACGTGCGATGGCCGATGAAGTGGCGGACACGCGCATTTCACTCCCGGTTGCCAACCGCGGGAGGACACTGGTGCCATACCGGAACTCAGGAGATGGCCATGAAGACCTCGACCCGATTGCTTGTGCTGGGCACCCTGCTGGCGGCTTCGTCGGTGGCCGGCGCGCAGACCTATGGGCCGCGCGATGAGGGACGCAAGTTCAATGACGGCAGCCGCGTGGTCTGCAAGAACGTGGAAGTGCAGCGTAATTCGCGCGATCCCAACCGCATCGCCGGTACCGCCACTGGCGCTGTGATTGGTGGCCTGCTGGGCAACCAGGTGGGCGGTGGCAACGGCAAGAAGCTGGCCACCGTGGCCGGTGCCGTAGCGGGCGGCGCTGCCGGCCGCCAGATCCAGGGCAACAGCCAGCAGAAGAACGGCGACCGCGTGGTCGAACGCCGCTGCGAACGCGTTTACCGCTGACCGATGATGCCAACAGCGTAATCCCCCTTCCGCAACGCAGTTCCTCGAACGCCGGCCCCGTGCCGGCGTTCCTCGTTGTGGGGCCCCGTATCGCCGGCCGCTGTGTCGCGCCTATACTGCGCCGATCTCCAAGGATGAATGCCCTGTGAACGAATTGCCCGTCGCAGAGTCGCACGTGCCGGTTGCCGAGCCCGGACCCGAGGCGAGCACGCGCTTCGGTCGGCTGCGTGAGCGTACCGATGAGTTGGAACTGTTCATTTCCGGCCTGCTGGCGTTCGCACTGTTGGCGGTGCCTGGCTACCTGTTCGATGCGTGGGCGCGCAGCAGCCTGCACACGGAAGGCATGTACTTCCAGGTGCTGTGGTTTGGTTTCAGCATCAGCGTGGGCATGTGTTACGTGCTGGCGGTAGCGCTGATCGCGCACCTGACCGTGCGCGGGTACTGGATAGGCCTGATCGGGCTGAAATCGCACTTTCCCAAGGGCATCGACTGGGAACGGCTGCCGCAGATGGGCCCGGTATCGCGCGCTTTCCTCAAGGCGCGCGACAGTGGCCTGGACGGCAGCATCGAACGCGCTGATCGTTTGGCCACCATGCTCTTCTCCACCACGCTGCTGGCGGTACAGACGCTGGCCGGCACCCTGGTGATGGCCGTGCTGACGTTGTGCGTGGCGATGGCGATCAGTGCGCTTGCCGGCGGTTCCGATCGTGTGGCCATGATCGTGGTCGGTACCGTGCTGGTCAGCCTGCTTGTACTCGCACTGGTTCCTGCACTGCTGGAGCGTGTCATTGCGCGCCGGCAGCGGCGCGACCAGCCCTATGACGGCCTGCAGCGGTGGCTGCAGCGCTTCCTGGCGGGCCTGCAACGGATTCCCCTGCTGCGCCTGATGCAGACCATGCAGTTGACCCTGCAGAGCAACCTGCGCTCGCGTTCGTTCACGGCGGTCTATCTGCTGGCGGTGATGGTGGCCATGGTGCTGGGCGGGGTGCAGGTGCTGGGTTCGGTGAAGTTCTCGCTGTTCAACCGCTACCAGGTGATGACCGACGAGGCCGTCGAACACGGCATGTTGAGCGCGCATTACGAATCGATGCGTTCGGCGCACGATCAGCTGCTGCCGTACCCGATGATCCCGTCGGACACTATCAGTGGTTCACGCCTGCGTGTGTTCATTCCACACCGCCCCCAGCGCGACAACCCGCTGGCGCGCCAGCACTGCACCGCCTTGCCCGCCGCACGCAATGAAGCGACTGGCGCAAAGGCTGCCAGCGCAGCGGTGGAGTGCCTGTCCCGGTTGTGGCGGGTGCAGCTGGATGGCACGCCGGTTGACCTGCACGCCTTCATACCGATGGAGCGCCGCGATCTCGACATGCGTGGCCTGGTGGGCTATCTGCCCATGGCGACGCTGGCACCGGGTCGCCATGACCTGAGCCTGGTCTGGAATGCCGAAGGGGGCGAGCGCGGCCCGGAGCGACGCCGCGAGTACCGCATCCCGTTCTGGTACGCGCCCGACCCCTGAAAAGGGGGCGGAGGGGATTGAGCCGCATCCCCCGACCTTGCCGTTTACCACTCAATCCCCTTCGTCCCCTTTTTTTCGAGGAGGCGCCAGGCGGCGAGGCTGCCGTAGAGCAGCAGCAGGACGGTGAGAGTGATCAGTTCGTGGCCGACTTCAGCCGGGCGGGCGTCCATCTGGTTCAGGCGCACCATCAGGTTGATGCCCGAGGTGGTCGGCAGCAGCTGCGCCAGCCAGACCAGCGGTTGCGGCGTCATCACCGCCGGCCACGACAGGTTGGCCAGGAAAAACAGTGGGATCGAGGTGGCGATGATGTACTGGAAGGCGCGTTCGCGGGTGCGGAAGAAGCTGCCGACGAACAGGCCGAACGCCACCGTGGCGGCGATGAACAGCGTGCCGCCCAACAACTGGCCCAGTGGATTGCCGCCGCGCGGATAGTCCTGCACCCACGCGGTGAAGCCGGCGTACCAGAACAGACCGAACAGGCCGATCAGGCTGAAGCCCAATGCCATGCCCGCCAGCGTTGGCAGGTCGAAGCGCAGGCGCCGGCCCAGCGCGAGTCGGCGGCCACCGAGCAGCACGCCGATGCCCATCAACAGGGTCTGGTGAACGATCAGCTCGGCCACGCCGGGCACGATGGCGCTGCCATAGCCTTCCTGCGTGTTGTACAGCGGGCGCTGCACCAGGGTGACCGGCGGTGCCTGCGGTGCGCCCATGAAGGCCGCCTGGCCGACTACCGCCTCACGCCCGAACGCGCCCAGTGCATCGGCCACGCTGCCCAGCACCCAGCTGGCACGGCCCAGGTAGGCGCCGTTGCCGAGCAGCACCAGCTTGGCCGGATGGCCGCGCAGGATGTCGCGCTCCAGGTTGGCCGGGATCAGTACGATGCCCTCGGCGTGGCCGGCTTCCAGCTGCTGGCGTGCACTGTCGATGTCGGCCGGTTGCCCGACCACGCGTGCAACGCGGAGTGCATCGAGCTTTCGCAGCAGCGCGCGGCTGGTCGCGCTGTGGTCTTCGTCCACCACCAGCACCGGCAGGTTGCCGGCCACCTGGTGGCGGTACGCGGCCGGGTAGAAGAACGAATACAAGATCACCGCGCCGACCATCACCACGATCGCGTAGCGGTCGCACAGGACCGCCATCAGGGTCTGCCGCAGGCTGCGCCACAGTGCGCTCATGCGTCGCCCCCCGCCGGCTGTGCGGCTTCTGGGGTACGCGCGAAGGCGATCAGGCGCAGGCCGCCGATGCCGCCAGCCACCACTAACATCAACAACAGCGTGGTCAGCGGCCATATCGAAACCTGCAGCGGCGAACCGATGAACTGCTGCTGGGTCTGCAGCTTGATGTAGGCGCTGAGTGGCAGCAACTGGTGCCAGATACGGGTGAACAGGGGGCCATCCAGCACCGGGAAGGTGGCGCTGGAGAATGCCAGTGCGGTGCCGATGCTGAGGCCGACCGCGGACAGCGCGGTACCCATGTCGCGGGTGACGCCGACGAAGAACAACGCGTAGGCGGCCGTGGCCAGGTAGAACAGTGGCTGTGCGAGCAGCAGCACGAGCACGCTGCCGGCCACACCATCGCCGCGCAGCCAGGCCAGGTACCCAATGCCGAGCGCGCCATACAACGAGAACAGCAGAGTGTACGGCGCGACCTTGCCGGCAATCGCCGACCACGGCGTGCGACCCAGCCAGGCGGGCAGGGTGCCGTCGCGGATCTCGCGGCCAAGGCTGCCGGCCACGGCAAGTGCCAGTACCAGTGACAGCACCGCCGGGAAGATCAGTGGCAGCAGGAACAGTTCGTAGCTGCGTGCCGGGTTGTAGAGGATGTCCGACTGCACCGCGATCGGCGCCGCGCGCAGCTTGCCCGGGCCGACCTGCAGGCCGATGCGCTCGCGCAGCAGGCGTGCGTTCCACGCGGAAACCGCGTCGCCGATGTCGCGCGACGCCGACTGGCCGGTGGTCATGTAGGTGGCGTTGTAATAGGCGAACACCGTGCCCTGGCGCCCGCGCAGCGCCTGCCGGGTGACATCGCGCGGCACCAGTACGATGGCGAACACATCCAGGCGGCGCAGCTGCAAACGGGCGTCTTCCATGTCCACGGGCTGGCTGGCGATGCGCACGCCCGGGCTGGCATCGAGCATGCGCAGCAGCAGGCGGCTGTCACTGCTGTGGTCGAGGTCGACCACAGCAATGGGGATATCGCGCATCACCGACGGCGTGAACATCCACGCCATCACTGCCAGCATCAGCAGGGGCAGCAGGGTCACCAGCAGCAGGTCGGCACGGTTGCCGCGCAGCGACTGCAGCTCGCGCCGCCACGAAGCGGCGAAGCCGTTGCGGTCGGGGCTCAGTGCTGGGGCCATGCGAACAGCACGCTCATGCCGGGGCGGAAGCCCTCGATGCGGCGTACCGGGCGCACCCGCACCTCGAAGCTGCGGACATCGTAGCCGGACGACTGGCGGGTGGTGCGCCAGGTTGCATAGTCGCCGGCCGGGTTGATGAAGTAGACCTCGAACTCACCGTCCTGGCCGAGTGCCGGCACGCTGCCCTGCAGCTTGCTGCCGACCTTCAGGCCCTGCATCTGCGATTCGCGCAGGTTCATCGCCACCCACATGCGGTCGATGTCGACCAGGGTGAACACCGGGTAGCCGGCCGGCACCAGTTCGCCGGGGTCGGCCATGCGCTTGTTGATCTCGCCGGCCACCGGCGCGCGCCCTTCGACTTCGACACGCGCAGCGTTGACTTCGGCCACCGCGCCCTGTGCCTGCTGCACCTGGCCCTGCGCGGCGCGCTTGTCCTGCTCGCGTGCGCCGGCCAGCGCCATGTCGTACTGCGCACGGGCGGCACGGGCCAGTTCACGCGAACTGGTGGCCTGGGCATGCGCTTCATCGCGCTTCTGCCGGGTCATCACCCCTTCGTTGAACAGGTTCTGCACGCGCTGGTAAGTGGCTTCAGCCAGCGTCGCACCGGCTTCGGCGCGCTTCCAGTTGGCTTCGGCGGCGCGGATGTCCTCGCTGCGCGCGCCTTCGTCGGCCTTGTCGGCCACCGCCTGCGCGGCGGCCAATGCGCCATGCGCCTGCTGTTCCTTGGCGGCCACTTCGGGGCTGTCGAGCAGGAACAGCACCTGGCCGGGCTGTACACGGTCGCCCTCGCGCACCTTCAGTTCGGCCACGCGCGCGGTGATCTTGGCGGCCACGTTGATGGTGTCCGCATCGGCCATGCCCTGGATCTGGTCGGCCGGGCTGCGCCAGGCCAGCCACAGGCCGAGCACCACCACGATCAGCAGCACCACTATCAGGATCGGGCCCAAGCGGCGCTTGCCGGGGGGCGTTTTCGCTTCGTCGTGCAGCACATCACTCATGGTCGATCACCTCGTCCGCACGCCGCCGGAACTCTTCGAAACGGTCCATCTGTCCACTGACCTCCAGCAACTGTGCCAGCGCAATATCGTATTGGTAGGCGGCCTGCGCACGCTCGACACGGGCACCGCCCAGGCCGAGCCGCGCGTCGATTACATCAAGCGAAGTCGCCTGGCCTTCGCGGAACGCCAGCTCCTGCAGGCGCAGGTTTTCCTGTGCCTGGGCGATGCTGCTGTCGAGCAGTACGAACTGCTGCCGCGCGGTTTCCAGTTCGTTCCAGGCCTTGCGCACGCCCAGTGCGACCTGGTTTTCGGCCTCGCGCAGGCCGGCTTCGGCCTGCTCCTGCTGCGCACGTGCGGCGCTGATCTGCGCCGGCCGCGAGTTCGGCGACAGGAAGGTGTACTTCAGGCCGATGCCGAACGCCCAGTCCGGGTCGGTCAGCATTTCGTCGCGGCGACGGAAGTCGTACTGGCCGAAGGCGAAGATCTGTGGCTTCAGCTTGGCCTGCTGCACGCGCACGCCCTGTTCGGCCTGCGCCACCATCGCCCGCAGGCGTGCGATCTGCGGCTGGCGCGCCTGCGCGGTGCGCTCGAAGCTGGCCACCGGCTCCAGCGGTACGCGCTGCACGAACAACGGCGACACCGGCTGTACCTCGCCGCCACTGCGCAGGAGCGTGGACAGCGCGGCCTTCAGCGTGGCCAGATCGTTCACCGTCTTCTGGTACTCGCGTTCGGCCTTGTCGCGGGCCACGGTGGCCTGCAGGCGCTGCGCGCGGGTGGCGAAGCCCTCGCGTTCCAGCTTTTCCGCATCCGACAGGTGGCGGTTGAGGCCATCACGCACATCGCGGCGCACGTCCACCGCCTGCTCGGCCAGACGCTGGCCGAAATAGGCCTGGGCCAGCTGCACGGTCAGCGACTGGCGCTGTGCTTCGCGCTCGGCGCTGGCCTGTTCGTGGGCGGCGCTGGCGGCACGTTGCGCGGCCGGAATCACGCCGCCGGTGTACAACGGCAGCACCGCAGTGACCACGGGCCGGGTACGCCAGTCGCGTTCGGTGAATGACAGCGGCGAATCGATGCCATAGGCCTCAGCGACAGGCGCCAGCGAGCCCAGTGGCAGGGTGAGGGTCTTCTGGAACTGCAGGCGGCGCACTTCGCCGGTGATCTCCGGCAGGCGCAGCAGGCGGGTGGCGTCCTGCAGGTCCTGCTTGTTGCGTACCGCTGCATCAGCGGCCGCCAGTGCATCGGAGACCTGCTCCAGGCGTTGCCGCGCCTGTTCCCAGTCCAAGGCAGGTGCGTCGGTGTTGTTCTGCGCGGACGCAGCGAATGGCAGGCAGGTCGCCAGCGCCAGCGCCAGCGCCAGCGCGGCCTTCGCGCGGTGCATCCTTGTACGTCGGCCGATCACGCCCATGCCGTCCCAGTGGTAAAGAAGTGCGCAAACGGTAGTGCGCGCGGCGTGAAGCCCGGGTCTGCGGTCATCGGATTGTCCTCAACGAAGGGTGCCGCTGGCCGCAGTGCGCAGCGCCTGGGTGATGTGCTGCAGCGTGCTTGAACGCACGGCGGCATGCTGCCAGTACAGCGGCACATCGAGCCAGCGGCGGGGTTCCAGTACCACCACGCGGCCGGCGCGCACGGCGGGTGCGACCAGCGTTTCCGGGGCCATGCCCCAGCCGAGTCCGCACGCGGCGGCTTCGACGAAACCGGTGGAGGAGGGCAGGTAGTGTAGCGGTGGCTGCAGCCGCGCGCGGGTCAGGCGTCGCACGAAGCGCCATTGCAGTTCATCCTTGCGGTTGAACACCAACATGGGGGCGTGCGCCAGGGCCGCGGCCTGCATGCCGTCACTGAAGTACTGGCGGGCGAAGCCGGGCGAGGCGATCGCGTGGTAGCGCATCGCGCCGAGCGGGTGTACGTTGCAGCCCTTCACCGGCTGGCCTTCGGCGGTCACTGCACCCAGCACACTGCCGTCGCGCAGCAGCTGCAGGGTGTGGTCCTGGTCGTCCATGCGCAGGTCGAACAGGTAGCCATGGCGTTGGTGCAGGTCGGCGATGGCCGGCACGAACCAGGTATCGAGCGAGTCGTCGTTGACCGCCAAGGGGATCGGCGTACGTGCGGCGTCGCTGCCGCGTTCGGGCAGCAGTTCGGCCACTGCCTCGGCCTCCAGCGCCTGCATCGGCCGTACCCGGCGCAGCAGTGCCTCACCGGCGGCGGTGGGCCGGCACGGTGCCTGGCGCACCACCAGCACCTGGCCAAGCCGGTCCTCCAGGGCCTTGATCCGCTGCGACAGTGCCGATGGACTGATCGACAGCCGGCGCGCCGCAGCCTCGAAGCTGCCTTCTTCCAGCACTGCGGCAAATGCGGACAGTTGCGGATGTACCAGGTCCACCAGCACCTCTTCAGTATTTCTGCACAGGATAAAGAATAATCAGTTTGTCTTAACGTGTCCGTTGGCCGCACCCTGCGCGTCCCCCCGCTGCCTGGCCTGTCCTGATGTGGATCGCCGCTACCGCCGCCGGCCTGTTCGCAGGTGCCGGCCTGATCATCGCCATCGGCGCGCAGAACGCCTTCGTGCTGCGCCAGGGTCTGCAGCAGCGTCATGTGGGGAGGGTGGTGCTGGCCTGCGCCGGTGCGGACATCGCGCTGATACTGGCCGGTGTCGGCGGCATGGGGGCGCTGGTGCTGCAGTGGCCGCTGCTGCTGCAGGTGCTGCGTTTCGGTGGTGCGGCCTTCCTGCTCTGGTATGGCCTGCAGGCGGGATTGCGCGCGTGGCGCGGGGGCAGTGCGCTGGCCGCCGCCGAGGCGCAGGGCGGCAGTGGGCGCCAGGTGCTGCTGACCTGCCTGGCCTTCACCCTGCTCAACCCGCACGTCTATCTGGATACGGTGGTACTGCTGGGCAGTCTGTCCACGCGCTACCCGGGCGATCTGCGCTGGGCCTTTGCCGCCGGTGCGTGCGTCGCCAGCGTGGCCTGGTTCTGTTCTCTTGGTTATGGCGCGCGCCTGTTGCAGCCGGTGTTCCGCAGACCGGGCGCCTGGCGGATGCTGGACGCCGGCGTGGCGGTTTTCATGTTCTGCCTGGCCACGCTGCTGCTGTTGCGTCCTTTATCGCCATGAGTGCGTGACGCACGCCGGTGTTGCGTATGTGTTCCACCGATACGGTTCACGTGGCCGGATACAGCGCGGATAATGCGCGCCTGGTCGCGACCCCGCCGCGCATGCCGTTGTTCGGCAGCCCCCCGGTCGCCTGTGTTCTCGTTGTACGACCGCCACGGTGCGGCATCGGTGTTGCATGAAAGACAATCTACAGCTGCTCCTGTCCCACCTGGGGCGCACCTCCCTGTTCGGCCTGATGATGGCGCTTCCGCCTGCGTTGGCCTGGCTCGACATCCATTGGCTGGGCAATGCCGTCGGCGAGTGGTCGCTGGTCGAACTGACCCAGGAAGGCTTCCTGGTCGCCAGCGTGGCTGCCTTCGTCCGGCTTGCGTTGCGGCGTGCCGATGATCGGGCCTTTGCCGTGCTGGCGGCAGCGCTGTTCGCCTGCATGCTCCTGCGTGAGATGGATGAGGCGCTGGACCTGATCGCACACGGTTTCTGGAAGTATCCGGTGGGTGTGCTGATCATCGGCTCACTGGCCTGGGCCAGCCGCGACTGGCGCCGGGCCATGCAGGCGCTGGTGCGTTTTCTCGTATCCCGGCCGGGTACCGTGATGACGATTGGTCTGGTCCTGCTGCTGTTCTATTCGCGCCTGATCGGCATGACGTCGTTGTGGACCGGACTGTTGGGTGATCAGTACATCCGTGTGTTCAAGAACACCATCGAGGAGACCACCGAGCTCCTTGGTTACACCTTCATTCTCGCAGCCAGCGTCGGCTATGTGGCACATCGGGTGCGCGAGCCGCTGACGGCGCGCAAGCGCACCGTGCACGAGGACGCCGGAATGCAGCAACGGCCACTCTAGGCGCCATCCACCGCGCATAACGGCGTCTCGCCGGGGCGCAGGGTCAGTACGCGCACGCCGCTGCGGGTGACTGCCACGGTGTGTTCGAACTGCGCCGACAGCTTGCCGTCGCGCGTGTAGACCGGCCATGCGTCCGGCTGCTGGCGGATGGCCGGCTTGCCCTGATTGAGCATCGGCTCGATGGTGAACACCATGCCTTCTTCCAGCACCATGCCGGTGTGGGGATGGCCGTAGTGCAGGATCTGCGGTTCCTCGTGCATTTCCTGGCCGATGCCATGGCCGCAGTATTCCTTCACTACGCTGTAGCCGTGGCTGCGCGCGTGGCGGGCGATGGCGTGGCCGATGTCGCCCAGGCGTGCGCCGGGGCGCACCGCGGCGATGCCTTTCCACATCGCCTGGTAGGTGGTCTGCACCAGCCGGCGCGCGGCGTAGTCGACCTCACCGACCAGGTAGGTGGTGCTGGAGTCGGCGATGTAGCCGTTCTTCTCCAGGGTGATGTCGAGGTTGACGATCTGACCGTTGTGCAGCACGTCGGTGGTGCTGGGCACGCCGTGGCAGATGACGTTGTCGATCGAGGTATTGAGCACGTACGGGAAGCCGTACTGGCCCTTGCTGGCCGGCCGCGCCTGCAGCTCATCGACGATCATGCGTTCGACGAAATCGTTGATCTCCATCGTGCTGCGGCCCTGCAGCGGCAGCTGGTCGAGTGCGGCGAACACCTGCGCCAGCAGGCGACCCGATTCGGCCATCAGCGCGATCTCGTCGGGGCGCTTGATGATGCCCATCGGCTCAGACCTGGCCCGGGGGCAGCAACGGTGGCTGCACGCCGGCCGCGCGCAGCTCGCTGGCGACGATGTCCTGGAAACTCAGCGTAGGGTTCAGCTCGCACAGCATGCCGACCCGGATCCAGAAGTTGGCCTGGGCGTTGATCGAACGGCTGGAGACGGTGCAGGCACGGCGCAGCTGGTCGTGCAGGGTGTCATCGATGTTGACGATGCCCATGGGCGGTCCTGGAGGGTTCAATATACGAAGCGTATATGTTTCGTATATTCATCTCAACCCGGCGTCGTTCAGTCCACGCGTGTGGCGAAGCGCAACCGGTTGTCGTCCGGGTCGCGCAGCAGCATTTCGCGGCTGCCCCATTCGGTGTCATGCGGGGGCTGCTCGATCGGCACGTTGGCCGCGCTGAAGGCGCGGTGCAGGCTGTCAACATCGTCGACGATGAAGTACACCGCGCCGCCGACCTCGCAGTCGCCGCTGTGTTCGGTGAGGAAGATCGTCTGGCCGTCGCGGGTGAGCTGGGCGAACAGCGGGAAGCCGGGTTCGAAGCGATGTTCCCAGTCGACCACGAAACCCAGCCCCTGCACGTAGAACGGCAGGGTGGTGTCGGCATGGCGCATGCGCAGTTGCGGGATGACGGTCTGGGGCATGGCGAGGGCTCCGAGGTGGGAACCCAGTGTAGAGCCGAGCCATGCTCGGCTGCTGTTCGCGGTGCCCGCAGTCGAGCATGGCTTGACTCTACAGAAGGCGCCAGCCGAGCGTGGGCTCGGCTCTACCCGGCTCTGGTAGTTGCCAACCTTGGTTGGCATTGCCGGACAGTGGTCAGCAGGCCGTCGGCACGGCGGCCATTGCCGCCAGCAGTTCGCGGTTCACCTGCTGGTGCCGGGCCTGCCAGGCAGGAAGATCATCGGCGCTGACGTCCGGCTGGCCATCCAGCGACGACAGCCAGCGCTTGAAGCGGCTCTGGTAGTTGGCCAACGACACTTCGCCGGTGATGTCACTGCCGACCAGGCCGCCGGCGCGCAGTGCTTCGATCACCACCAGCGCGTGTTCCAGCTGGAAGCGGCCCTGGTCCCAGTTGCTGCGGGCCACGTCTCCGGCGAACACGTCCTTGTCGATCGACAGATAGGTCGGCTGCGGCGACTTGGCCTGCTCGGCGGCGAACGTGGCGACCAGGGCCTCGGGATGCTCGAAACGGCGGAAGGCGTGGCCCATGCCGAGGCGATGGCCCCAGCCGACATCCACGTCCATGCACCAGTAGGTCAGGCGACCGCCCATCAGCGGACGCCAGTGGTTCTCCCAGGCATGGCCGAGGCCGATGTCGCTGGAGGTGATGCCGAGCACGTGGATGTGCGAGATCTGCGGCAGCTTGCTGGCGGCGTTGACCCACGACCCGCAATGCATGCCGAACGGGAATCGCATGTTGTCCGGATGGTTGTCCAGCACCACCAGCTGGAACGGCGCCTGCGCGCGCATGCGGCGCAGCAGCGGCAGGCTGAGGTGATGGAAGTCACCACTGCCGAGCATCACTGTGCCGAGCAGGGCCGGCAGCGGCGCAAGCACCTCGGTGCTGAAGCGATCCAGGGTGCCGTTGCTGCAGGCGAATCGCAGCGTGTCGTGCCACTGCGGCAGGGACAGGGTCTGCGCCTGGGGCAGTGGCAGCACGCCACCGTCCAGGTCCAGGATCAGCGGGGAACGCACCAGCATCGCTCAGCCGCCTCCATCAGGTTCGCCCTGCAGGTACGGGGCCAGCCGGCGCAGGGCGGTACGCAGCAGCGGGGAACGGGCATGGATCGCGTGCCGGGTGGAGGTGAAGCGCGCACCCAGCTCGGCCTTGATCCGCGAGTCGGTCCAGCCGGCCACGTAGTGGCTCAGGCCGTGCTGCAGGGCGTACTCGAGGTTGTGCATCCAGCTGACCGCGTACAGGTTGTGCTCGCGCGACTGCGGGTAAGCCAGGCCGATGTACTTGTCCACCAGCTTGCCGGCATGCACGTAGCACAGGTTCCAGCCGATCAGCTGGCCCTGGTGGCGGTACAGGAACATCCGTCCCTGGCCCTGGCTGTCGGCCAGCAGATGCTGGAAGTAGGGCAGGCCGAGCTGGTCGAAGTGCACCGCGCTCTGCGCATACACACCCAGGTACAGCGCATGCAGTTCGGCCTGCAGCCGTGGGTCGGCCAGGGCCGGATCACCGGTGGCGATACAGTCGATCTGCAGGTCATCACGCGAGCGCAGCTTGCGCCGGATGTTCTTGCGGCGCGAGGACGACAGGCGGCCGAGATAGCCGTCGAGCGAATCGAAATCGATCGCCACCCAGGCCAGCGGCATGCCTTCAAGTTCAACGAAGCCGCGCGCCAGCAATGCCTGCAGGAAGGCAGCACTGTGCGCGTTGGCCGCATCGTCCAGCAGTGGTGAATCGATCGCCAGGTCCTTGACCACCAGCAGCCGGGTATCGCCGATCGCGTGACGCGTCACGTCCTCGGCCAGCGCCTCCGGCGCGACGTGTGCCGGCAGCGGGGTGTACTCGGTGCTGGTGGCGCCAACGAAGCGGGTCTGCCAGGTGATCCACGGCCGCCACAGGCGCGACAGCGGGAGGCCGAGCAGCCTGCCGCGCAGTTCGTCGTCCATCGTCGTGGTCAGGTCCAGCGGTGCACGGAAGGACGGCAGGCCGCTGGGAAGGCGGCCTGCCTCGAATCCGAGCGGCGGGTGGGCCAGGAAGCCCTCCAGCAGCGCGGCCGGTTCCAGCGCGGTGCTGGATGCGCGTGACGTCATCTCCATCGGCACGGGAACCGGCAGCGCATCGACCTCAGCCCTTGGCCTTGGTCAGCGCCTGGTCGAGCAGGGTGATCGCCAGGTCGATTTCTTCGTAGCTGATGTCCAGAGACGGCGCAAAGGTGATCACGTTCTTGTACCAGCCACCCACGTCGAGCACGAGGCCCATGCGCTTGCCGTCGTGCAGCAGGTCACCGGCCAGGCCGATGTCGACCATGCGGTCCAGCAGTTCCTTGTTCGGGGTGTAGCCGTCGGTCTGGCAGATTTCCGCGCGCAGGGCCAGGCCCAGGCCGTCGACGTCGCCGATTTCCGGATGGCGCTTCTGCAGGCCACGCAGGCCGTCGAGGAAGTACGCGCCCTTCTCCGGCACGGTGCGCTCGTAGTCCATTTCCTTGCCCAGCTTCAGCACTTCCAGGCCCAGGCGGGTGCCCAGCGGGTTGGAGTTGAAGGTGGAATGGGTGGAGCCCGGCGGGAACACGGTCGGGTTGATCAGCTCTTCGCGAGCCCACAGGCCCGACAGCGGGTTCAGGCCGTTGGTCAGCGCCTTGCCGAACACCAGCACGTCCGGGGTGACACCGAAGTGCTCGATCGACCACAGCTTGCCGGTGCGCCAGAAGCCCATCTGGATTTCATCGACGACCATCAGGATGCCGTACTTGTCCAGCACGCGCTTGAGGCCGGTGAAGAAGTTGCGCGGCGGAATGACGTAGCCGCCGGTGCCCTGGATCGGCTCAACGTAGAACGCGGCGTACTCGGCCTGGCCGACCTTGGGATCCCACACGCCGTTGTACTCGCTTTCGAACAGGCGCTCGAACTGCCACACGCAGTGGTCGGAATACTCGTCCGGGGTCATGCCCTTCGGGCGACGGAAGGGGTACGGGAACGGGATGAACATCGCACGCTCGCCGAAGTGGCCGTAGCGGCGGCGGTAGCGGTAGCTGGAGGTGATCGAAGACGCACCCAGGGTGCGGCCGTGGTAGCCGCCTTCGAAGGCGAACATCAGGCTCTTGCCGCCGCGCGCGTTGCGCACGATCTTCAGCGAGTCTTCAATGGCCTGCGCGCCGCCGACGTTGAAGTGCACGCGGCCGTCGAGGCCGAACTTCTCGTGCATGTCCACGGCAATGGTCTTGGCCAGCTGCACGCGGGTCGGGTGCAGGTACTGGCTGGCGACCTGCGGCAGGGTGTCGATCTGGTCCTTCAGCGCGTCGTTCAGGCGCTTGTTGCTGTAGCCGAAGTTGCAGGCCGAGTACCACATCTGCAGGTCGAGGTAGGGCACGCCCGCACCGTCGAACATGTAGCTGCCTTCGCCGCGCTGGAAGATCTTCGGCGGGTCGACGTAGTGGACGGTGTCGCCGAAGGAGCTGTAGCGGGCTTCGTCGGCCAGCAGCTGCGCGTCGGAGGCAGCGGCGTCGGCGTTCTTGTCAAAAATGTTCATGCAGTTCGGTTCCGTGAAGGACGTTCGAAAGAGGTGGCGGGGGCGTGCTCAGGCGGTGGCCAGCAGCAGGGGCAGTGCGGTGGGCTGCGGGCTGGCGTCGATGCGGCGTGGCTGCAGCAGGCTGCCATCGAGCAGGCGCGGCAACAGCGCGATTGCATCGTGGAAGGTAGCGATGGCGGCATGCCCGATGCCGGCATTGGCGCAATGGGTGATCAGGCGGCGCTTGGCGAACACGAAGTCGGCATCTTCGGATACGCAGAAATCCGAGCTGCCGTCACCGATCATCAGCACGCGCGGTGCTTCGTTGGCGCGCGCCTGCGCGGCGCAGGTGCATTTGCAGGTGCCACTGCGGCAGCCTTCGGCCTGGTAGGGCGATTCCAGTTCCCAGTGGTCCCCGCACCAGCGCAGGTGGTTGGCCACCACCGGCAGTCGCGACAGGCCATGGTTGGCGAGGATGCGGTGGATCGCATAATCCAGGCCGTCGCTGACGATGCGCAGCGGCACGCCCAGCTGCTCGGCGCGGGCGACGAAGGCGACGAAGCCCGGATCGATCTGCACCTGGTCCAGGTGCGCATCGAGCGTGGCCGGGTCCAGCTTCAGCAGCCGCACCTGGCCCTGCATGCATTCACGCGAGCCGATCTTTCCAGCCTTCCATTGGTCTTCCAGTTTCTGCCAGCCCGGCTGGCCGTACTTTTCCAGCAGCGAGTCGATGACATCTTCGAGGCTGATGGTGCCATCGAAGTCACACAGGATGCTCCAGTGCATGGGCAGGTCCGTCGATGAAAGAAGCGCCCGGCCCGATGCCGGGGCAGACTCAATGTAGGCAGGCCGCCTTTCTCGTTCCTTTCCTGTTGAAAGGCTTCATTGACGGGCTGGGAAAGCGTTCAGGAAGGTGCATGGATGAATGCGTGAGGTGCAGTCCATCCGTGCGTCTTGAAGTCACGCGCGGGCCAGCACCTGCAGTATTTCGGCCGTCTCTTCACGGGTCTGCCAGGCACTGTTGCCAAGGGTCAGCATGCGTGCGGCGAAGTCGCGTGCGTTGGGCATGTCGTCCTGCGGCACGATGCCGCGCAGGTACGCGTAGTCGGGCAGGGCATGGATGAACATGCGGCTGGCGCCGAGCCCGCGTGGCCACAGGTCTTTCATTACGGCATCGCGGGCGCGCTGGCTGGGCAGCAGCAGCATCAGCATCGGCCAGGTGCCACCGCTACCGGCAAGGCCGTCGACCACCTCAACGGCTGGCAGCTGTGCCAGCTGCACGCGCAGCTGCAATGCACGCAGGCGCCCTGCCTGCAGGAAGGCCGGCAGGCGCCGCGCGGCATGGGCACCGATGTTCTGCCGCCACTGGCTGACCCGGTGCTGCGGAATCTGCAGCGGGAAAATGTCACCGACCGCTTCTTCCAGGTCGCCACGCTGCAACGCACTGCGCAGCGGATTGCCGTACACCAACGACAGCAGCGATGGCCGATAGCAAGCGGCCAGGCCAAGCAGCTGCAGACTGCGCAGCAGTTCCCAGCGCAGGCTGGAACGCACCTGTTCGGCGGCATGTCCGGCCAGCGCGGCACGCAGCTCGTCATCGCGGCTGACCAGCAGGCCGCCTTCGTGCAGGCTCAGGCCCTTGCCGGCGGCCAGGCTGAAGAATCCGATATCGCCACGCAGGCCGACACTGCTGCTGCCGACCCGTGCACCGAGCGCCTGCGCGGCATCCTCGATCACCCAGGCGCCAGCGCCGCGCGCAACCTCGCAGGCCAGCTCGACATCGGCGATGCGCCCGCCCAGGTGGGTGGGCAGGATTGCCAGCGTGCGTGCGTCGGCCAGGCGCTTGAGCTGGCCGGGGTCGAAGTCGAAATGGCCGTGGCGGGTATCGCACAGCTGCACGCGCAGGCCCAGGCTGTGCACCGCGATCGGCACCAGCGGGCAGGTATAGGCCGGCAGGATCACGGTGTCGCGCTTGGGCGCACGCTTGCGCAGCGTACGCAGTGCGATCAGCAGCGCGTGTGTGCCGGAACAGGTCAACTGCAGCGGCGGTGTGCCGAGCTGGCTGGCCAGGATCGCGCGCAGGTCGCCACCACCGGGCAGGAAATCGCTGGCCTGCATCGGCAGGCCAGCCGTCGGTGGCAGTTCGCGCGCGAACAGGCTCATCGCAGGGTGCTCACGCGGCGCTTTCGGCGGGGCTGTGCGGGTCGTCGGCTTCCGCGCGGCCGAGGCAGACGATGCCGGCCACGATCAACACCGCACCGAGCAGATGGTGCAGCGTCAGCGGCTCGTTCAACAGCCACGCCGACAGCAGCAGCACGCTGATCACTTCCAGGTGCGAGGCGGCGAATGCGGGGCCGATCGGCGCATGCCGCAGCAGGCTCATCCAGGTGAAGAACGCACCCACGTAGCCGAGGATGGCGCCGTACACCCACGGCTGCGACAGCACGCGCAGCAGCCACGCAGTGTTGGCCTCGACCGGCAGCGCGGCATCGCCAGCGTACTTGAAGCACAGCTGGGCCAGCGTGTCGAAGGCCATCAGCAGCGGGAAGCCGATGACATACAGGCGCCTCATGAGCCGGCCCCCACCACCGCCACGCCCGCCGTGACCAGCAACATGCCGGTCACCCGCAGCGGCGTGAGTTTCTCGCGGAACAGGAAACGGCCGGCGATCATCAGCGCGACGATGTTGATCGAGCCCAACAGCACGCCCTTGGACAACGGCACCAGCGACAGGAATGCGATCCAGGCGACAAACTCAAGCACGTAGCAGGCGATGCCGATCCACAGCCAGGGGCGGCTGAGCATGTGTTTCCAGCGTTGCAGTCCTTCGCCTTCCTGCGGATCGCTGGCGGCGGCCTTGAAGGCGAGCTGGCCACCGGTATCGAGTACCACATTGGCCAGCCACAGCAGCGTGGCAAGTGCCCCCATTTCAGGCCACCGCCTTGAGCACGCCCGTGCGTTCACCGATCTCGGTGAAAAAGCGCGCGCTGCGGCGGATCACGTCGCGGCGTTCGCGGTCGATGGTGATCATGTGGTAGCTGTCTTCCAGCACCACCAGTTCCTTCGGACCGCTGACCCGCGACATCACCAGCTCGGCGTTGCCCATGCTGGCCACGTCGTCTTCGCGGGCGTGCATCACCAGGCACGGTGCGGTGACCTGGTGCAGATGGCGTCGGGTCCAGTTGCTCAACGCACGCATCTCGGCCAGCGCATGCCAGGGGTTGCCCGGTAGGCCGGCGGCGGCGCTGTCGCCGGACAGCATGGCGGCGCTCACCTGCGCACGCAGGCGCTCGTCACGCAGGCCGTACGGCGGTTCTTCCATGAACATGCGGTCGCGGCCGATGTTGAAGCGCTTGAACCACGGCAGCAGGAACGAGAAGCGGGCTACGGCGGGAATGTTCCAGCCGTCGTAACGGAACGTGGCGCCGTACACGCCGACCCCGGACACCCATTCCGGGCGCCGGGCAGCCAGGGCCAGCGACAGCACCGCGCCCATCGACAGGCCGCCGACGAACAGCTGGTCAACCTTGCCGCGCAGGGTTGCCGCCGCATCTTCCACGCCCTGGTACCACTGTTCCCAGGTGGTCGCCAGCAGGTCATCCACGCTGCCGCAGTGGCCGGGCAGCTGCACGCCGTGCACGGTGAAACCGGCGTTGTTCAGCCCTTTGCCCAGCATGCGCATTTCCGCCGGGGTGCCGGTCAGGCCATGGACCAGCAGCACGCCCTGTGGGCCACCGGGGAGGAAGAAGTCGTGCGATTCGGTCACCTGGCGGCTCCGGGACGGCAGTGGGGATGGCAGGATCGCAAGCGCGATTTTCGCCAGCCTTTCAGCGCCCCGGGCCGGGTCAGGGCGCCTTCAGCAGCGGCAGCGTGATGGCGACCTTCAATCCGCCACCGGGGCGGTTCAGGAAGCTCAGGCGGCCGCCGAAGTGCTCCACCGCCTCATGCGCGATGGCCAGGCCGAGGCCGGTGCCGCTGGCAGCGGTGCCCGGCGCCCGGAAGAAGCGCTCGCCCAGCCGTGGCATCACGTCGTCGGGCACGCCGGGACCGTTGTCTTCCACATACAGTTCGACATCATTGTCGTCCAACGCATGCACGCCCACCGTGACCGTCGCATTGCGGCCGGCATAACGAAGGGCGTTGTCGATCAGGTTGTCCAGCGCCTCCTGCAGCATGGCGCCGTTGCCGAGTACACGCAGCGGATGGGGGCTGCCGCGGTAGCCCAGATCGATGCCATCACGGATTGCTTCCGGTACCCGCATGCCGACCCACTGCGGTACCAGAACGCCCAGATCCAATGCCTCGACCGTTTCCGGCTCGGTCTGTGCCCGGCTCAGCGCCAGCAGCTGGGTGCTGACCCGTGCCGTGCGCTGGTTGAGCCGGCGGATGTGCTGCAGTGCCTCGCGCACCGTGTCCGGGTCGCCGTGCGCCAGCGCCTGGTCCACGTGCAGTGCCATGCCCGCCAATGGGGAGCGCAGCTGGTGCGCGGCATCAGCGATGAAGCGGTTCTGCAGGGTGATCATTTCCGCCTGGCGCGCGAATAGATCGTCGATGGTGCTGATCAGCGGCTGGATCTCTTCCGGTACGTCGGCATCGGAGATCGGCGCCAGTTCGCCGCGGCGCTGCGCCAGGCGGGTCCTCAGCGGGGTCAGGATGCGCAGGCCGTACGTCACGCCGAACCAGACCAGCGCCGCGGTACCCAGCGCCAGCATGGTCATCAGCGGGATGATGATCATCAGGATCTCGCGCGCACGCTGCCGGCGGTCGGCCATGCTCTCGGCCACGGTCACCGCCAGCTGGTCCTGCGGATCGTTCATCGCCTGCGTGCAGACGGTGGCCATGCGCACCTGCTGGCCATTGAGGTTGCCGTCGTACAGCGCCGGATGCACGCCGGTGCAGTCCTGCGAAGGGGCATACGGGCTGAAGTCTGCATTGCCGCTGAGCGTACCCATGCGGCTGCTGTCGACGTTGAAATAGCGATGGCCGTCGGGGTCGTACTCGATCAGGAAGCGCGCTTGCGGAGACAGGTCGCTGGTCACCGGCATGGTGCTCAGCATCTGTGCGAACGAATGCGTGTCGTCGATCAGGTTGCGGTCGTGGATGCGGTTGGAGTAGTCCAGCGCAACGTAATAGGCCAGGATCGTGTTGAAGGTGAGCAGGCCCAGCATCGGCAACGCCAGGAAGGCGAGCAGGCGCCGGCGCAGGCTGGGCGGTCCACTGATCACGGGGTGCCGTCGTCCTGCGCGTCTTCCAGCATGTAGCCCAGCCCGCGCACGGTGCGGATGCCCATGCCGCCGGGCTGCAACTTCCGGCGCAGGCGGTGCAGGGCGATGTCCAGGCCGTTGTCGGTGAGGTCCTGGCCCCAGTCGCACAGCGCTTCCACCAGTTGCGCGCGCGACACGATGCGCTCGGCGCGTACCGCCAGTGCCGACAGCAGGCCGAACTCGCGCGCGGTCAGTTCCAGCGACTGGTCGTCGATCCACACCCGATGCCCGGCCAGGTCGATGCGCAGGCGGCCGATGCGCAGGTCCGGGTTGCCATTGCTGGTGACCCGGCGCAGCTGCGCACGCACGCGCGCTTCGAATTCGTCCAGTGCGAACGGCTTGACCAGGTAGTCATCGGCGCCAAGGTCGAGCACGCGCACGCGCTCGGCCAGGCCATCGCGGGCGGTCACCACCAGCACCGCCAGACCATCGCCGCGCTGGCGCAGGCGTTGCAGAACGTCGCGGCCATCCAGCTGCGGCAGGCCCAGGTCCAGCACCAGCAGCGCGTACTGGGTCGAGCCCAGCGCGGCGTCGGCGTGCGCGCCATTGTCGACGTGGTCGACCACATGGCCCTGCCGGCGCAGCGAGGCGCACAGGCCGGAGGCGATATCCGGGTCGTCTTCAGCAATCAGAACGCGCATGCGCGGGGGCTCCTGTAACGGTCTGGCCCGCCGGATGGACGGGGTGGGCCTCTCTCGGCTGCCGAGGGTAGCCGCAAACCGGGTGAAGGTGGAGCGCGCCGGCGCCGTCGGTCGCGCTCGCGCTTTCCGGCCATTCAGTCCTGCAGGCCCGGCTCGCCCTGCGCCAGCGGCACCCGCGAACCGTCAAGCAGGCCACGGCTGAGTTTGCCATCTTCGATGAACAGCAGTTCGCCGTTCTCGCCGTTCTTGATGCTGCTGTCGATGGCGATCACGCGGTCGCCATGGAAGCTGCTGACGTGCGGCATCGAAGTGTGGCCGACCACGATGCGCGCGAGCTGCAGGCGGTCGAGCACCTTCTGCACCCCTGCGGTGTCGAGGCGGCCATCGAAGTAGCCGCGGTACCAGATCGGGCTGGTCTTGCCGTCATACAGCGGTGCGGTGTCCGGGTCGGCCTTCACTTCGTCCTTGGGCAGGCCGAGCGAGGCCTGGTAGGCCGCATTGGTGCGCGCCGGGTCCAGCGCCAGCTGTACTGCTTCGGGCGAAATTCCGCCGTGCAGGAACAGGGTGTCGCCGATCTTCAGCAGCACCGGGCGGGTGCGCAGCCACTGGCCGATCACCGAGTCGGCGCCATACAGCTGCGGGTAGCTGCGCCCCAGCAGCTGGGCACTGCGCAGGTACTTCGGGTTGACGTAGCGCAGGTCGTCGTACAGCACCATGGTCTCGTGGTTGCCAAGCACGAAGTGCACCGCGCCACCGGCGGCAGCCGCCTGTTGCTGCAGGCCGTAAAGCAGCCAGAACGCTTCGGTCACCTGTGGGCCACGGTCGAACACATCGCCGGCGATGACCAGGGTGTCCTTGCCCAGCGCCCAGCTGTCCTGTGCGTCGATCACCTTATTGGCGCGCAGCAGGCGCACCAGCAGCCCGTACTGGCCGTGGATGTCGGACAGCGCAACGATGCGCGGCACGGCCGGCAACACGGAGATCGAAGGCGCATTGGGTGCAGCCACGTGCACGCTGTGTTCGTAGCCGCAACGCGGGGCGATGTCGGTGCCTGAGGCCTGCGTGGCAAGCGTGTGCGACTCGACCTTGTCGTCGCAGATCCATCTGGCCTGCAGCTGGTTGCCCTGGCGGAACACATAGGGGCCATCGGCCTGCACGTGGTCGGCGGGCGCGGCAACCTCGCGGGCCTGCATGGTTGCTGTGGCGCAGGCCAGCAGGGGCAACAGCAGGGCGGTCAGCAGGGAAGGGCGATAGCGCGACATCGGCGGCATCCAGCGGCGGAAAAAACCGATGCTAACCGGCGCGGGCGTTCGTCGGTGTGCGCGAATGGGCGGGTCAGGTGTCGCGCCCGTCGTCCTTGAGTTTGCGTACGCGGGTGGCGGCGGGCTGAAGCGGCTGGCCGTCGCGCCCGCGTGGCTGCATGTAGGGCAGCGGCCGCCGCGTCGCCAATTCGACCAGCTGTGAATGGGCTTCGCCCATACCGAAGCGATGGCGCTCTCCCCACTGGCGCAGCGCGACCAGCAGCGGGAACAGTTCCTGGCCGGCGGCGGTGAGCACGTACTCCTGGTAGACCGATCCATCGGAGGCCGGCTGCAGCTGCAGGATGCCGGCCTCGACCAGCCGGCGCAGGCGGTCGCTGAGGATGTTGCGCGCCGCGCCGAGGCTGCGCTGGAAATCACCGAAGCGGGTGATGCCGTCGAACGCGTCTCGGATCACCAGCAATGCCCAGCGGTCACCGAGCAGGTCGGCACTGCGGGCTACAGGACAGGGACTGTCGGCGTGCATGGTGGACCTCTCTGATGTAGTTGCAGTTTAAAACCAATGGAAGTAGCCTGCATCAAGTTTCAAATTGCAACCACATCATGAGTGCCACATCGCTTCCTCGCCCGCTGCTGGTCCTGCTTGCGGTTGCCGCCGGCGCCAGCGTCGCCAACGTCTACTACGCGCAGCCGCTGCTGGATCAGCTTGCACGCGCCTTTGCGCTGGACCGGGCCGTGACCGGCGCGGTGCTGGCTGCTACCCAGGCCGGTAGCGTGCTGGCGCTGCTTGGCCTGCTGCCGCTGGCGGACCGCAGCGACCGGCGACGCCTGCTGCGGCTGCAGCTGATTGCACTGGTGCTGACCCTGTTGTGGCTGGCGGCGTCACGCACGGCGAGCTGGCTGTTGTCTGGCATGCTGCTGGCCGGATTGCTGGGCACGGCGCTGACCCAGGGCCTGATCGCCTACACCGCCACGCTCGCACCGCCCGAGCAGCGCGGTCGCATGGTTGGCGTGGTGCAGGGCGGAGTGTTCATCGGCCTGCTGCTGGCGCGCGTGGTGTCGGGTACGGTGGCGGCGGCCTTTGGCTGGCAGAGGGTCTACCTGCTGTCTGCGGTGGTGATGGCGGCATTGGCGGCGCTGCTGTGGCAGCGCTTGCCCGCAGTACCGGTGCCGTCGGTCCCTCCACGCTGGCATGAGCTGCTGGGCTCGATGCTGGGCATGCTGCGCCGGAATCGAATGCTGTGCGAGCGTGGGCCGCTGGCGTTGCTGTTGTTTGCCGGCCTCAACGTGTTCTGGGCGGCGGCACCCTTGCCGCTGTCGGCACCGCCGCTGCACTGGTCGACCGCAGCCATCGGCGCGCTCGGCCTGGCCGGCGTGGTCGGTGCGTTGATGGCGGCGCGGGTCGGGCACTGGATGGACTGCGGTTTCGCACATCGGGTCAGCCTCGGCGCGCTGATGTTGATGCTGGTCGCGTGGTGGCCGCTGCTGGGCCTGCCGCAATCGCTGTGGTTGCTGCTGCTCGGTGTGATCGTGCTTGATCTGGGTGGGCAGGCGCTGCATGTATCGAACCAGGCGCTGCTGCTGCGCGCGCCGGGTGAGCAGCATGGACGTCTGGTGGCCTTGTATATGCTGTTCTATGCCGTGGGTAGCGGTGCCGGCGCGGCGGCCGGACCCTTGGTGCAGGCCCGGCATGGCTGGCCTGCCGTGTGCCTGCTGGGGGCAGGCATCGCGTTGCTGGCGCTGCTGTGGTGGGCAGCATGGCGGGTGGTGGCGTTCAATGCATCGGCTGGCGCGCGAACCGGTAGAGTCGACTGTTAGTCGACTGCTCCTCGCTCCGACGGCGAAAGGCTCCGCGCTGCGCGCGGTAGTCGACTAACAGTCGACTCTACCCGCCACCGGGATTTTTCATTTCCGCCAGTTCAGCGCTGCAACGCACGCCGGCCCGGCGCCTCCTGCAATGCCTCGCTGGCCACCACAACGCGGTTGCGGCCGCTGCGCTTGGCCTCGTACATCGCGGCGTCGGCACGTGCCATCAGCCGCTCGTAATCCGGATGACCATCGTGACCGGCCACGCCGATGCTGGCGCTCAGTTCCAGCACCTGGCCATTGGCCAGCGCTACCGGCGACTGTGCGATCTGCCGGCGCAGGCTCTCGGCGATCACGGTCGCCTGCGATTCGCTGGCGGCCACCAGCACCACCACGAATTCTTCGCCGCCATAGCGGAACAGGTAGTCGCTGCCACGCGTGAGCTGGCCGAGCAGGCCGGCCACATGCTGCAACGCGCGGTCGCCGGCATCGTGGCCATGGCCGTCGTTGATTGCCTTGAAATGATCCAGGTCGAGCAGCAGCAGCGAGAACGGTGTGCGGTTGCGCGTGGCCAGCTCGATTTCCCGGCGCAGCACGGTGGGCAGGAAGCGACGGTTGAGCAGATTGGTCAGCGCATCGCTGCCGGCATCCAGTTCACCGATGCGCTCGAACAGCAGCGTCATCAGGGTGCGGATGGCGGCCAGGTCCTCGCGGATGGCCGGCAGCACCGCCAGTCGCTGTGCCGGGGCATCGCCGCTGGCCCGCCGCAGGTGGCCGTCAATGCGGGCCATCAACTGGCCCACCTGCTGCGTTTCGCTGCTTTCGCCGAAGCTGGGGATGCCCTTGTGGGTGAACCACAGGCCGAACTCCGAGGTGGCCAGGCTGGCGTTGTCGCTGGCCTGCACATGACCGGCGAGTGCGTAGAGCAGGGCGTTCTCCCAGTCCAGCAGCAGTGCGCGCTGGCGCTCGCGTTCGGTGCCGACGTTCTGCACCAGCGAGAACAGCCGGTACGCAGCATCGGCACGGGTGGAGCGCTCGCGTGCATGGGTGTAGGCCAGGGTCATGCCTTCCATGGCGATATCCATGATCGCGCTGAGGCAGTCGATGGCGGCGAACGCGGTGGCGCTGTCGGGCGCGTCGTCGCGCAGGCGCACGAACAGTTCGTGCTTGAGCACGCGCGCGCCGCGGGTGACCAGATCGACCGGAATGCCGACCCGGGCATGCACATCGCCGATCACGCGCTGTGAGGCAACGGTGCTGGCAATACCGTCGGCATCGGTGGTCAGCAGCTGCACCAGCCAGCGCTGCATGGCCGGCTGCAGGCGCTGTTTGACCTGGTCGTGGGACAGGAAGCGGCGGGCACGCCCGTCCTGCAACAGTACTTCGTAGAAGCGTTGGGCGAGCGCCGGCGGGGCATCGGCGGCGGCGGCGTGCAGCAGCGCGGTGGCGGCAGGGCCGGCCTGTTGCAGGCAGTGCTGCCAGGCCTCGGCCAGCGGCTGGCTGGCATCGTCCAGTTGGGGTGGTTCCACGTCGATCTCTGACTGCGTACGGCAAACCACGGGTATCGGCCGCGGTGGCGTACGGTTGATGGCAGGTTGGCCGGCCAGTTTACGCGCGATGCAGGGTTGCACGGTGGGCAAAGCACAACGGTGCCGCTGCGGCAATGAGTGAACGCATTTGAGAATCACTCGCATTGATGGGAGAATACGCGCACGGATCGGGCCGCAGGCGACTGCAGCGACGCTCCGCCTCCCCCTCGTCGTTGCCTCAAGCCCTTTGCCAGAGGCCCCGTTGCCCTGCCAGAAGGTCCAGATCATGTCTCCTGCCGTTGTCCTTTCGCCGCGCCCGCTGGCGCTTGCCGTTGCCGCCCTGCTGGCGGGCAGCGCCCTGACCGCCAAGGCTGAAACCGACGCCACCGATATCGACACGGTGCATGTCACCGCCTCGCAGATTGCCCGCCAGGCGTTGGGCACTTCGACCATCACCGCTGAGGACATCGCCAGGCGCCCGCCGGCCAACGACATCGCCGAACTGCTGCGCACCATGCCGGGCGTCAACCTCACCGGCAACAGCGCCTCGGGCCAGTACGGCAACAACCGCCAGATCGACCTGCGTGGCATGGGCCCGGAAAACACCCTGATCCTGGTCGACGGCAAGCGCATCGGTGCGCGTGATGCCGTGCGCATGGGCCGCAGCGGCGAGCGCAATACCCGCGGTGACACCAACTGGGTGCCAGCGGAAATGATCGAGCGCATCGAAGTGCTGCGCGGCCCGGCGGCGGCACGTTATGGCTCCGGTGCGTCCGGCGGTGTGGTCAACATCATCACCAAGCGCCCGACCGGCGACCTGACCGGTGCGGTCGACCTGTACGGGCTGGTGCCCGAGCACAGCGCCGAAGGTGGCAGCGAGCGTGTCGGCCTGCAGCTGAGTGGGCCGATGACCGACACCCTGTCGTTCCGCCTGTACGGCAATCTCAACAAGACCGACGCCGACTCGCTGGACCTCAACCGCCAGTACGCCACCAACCCGAACGCAGTGCCGCCGGCTGGCCGCGAGGGCGTCAAGAACCGCGATGTCAACGCGCTGCTGCGCTGGGACGTGACCGCCAACCAGGTGGTCGAGTTCGAAGCCGGCACCAGCCGCCAGGGCAACATCTATGCGGGTGACCGCGCGGTCAGCACCACCGGCACTTCGACCGGCATCGATCTGGCCGCCCTGGCCGAGGACAAGGCGGAAACCAACCGCATGTACCGCAACACCGGCGCGATCACCCATCGTGGCCGCTGGGGCGATGTCACCTCGCGGGTGACGGCCGCGGTGGAAGCGGTGAACAACTCGCGCATCAACGAAGGCCTGGCCGGTGGCCCGGAGGGCAGCTTCAACGGCACCGACTGGTCGACCTCGCGCCTGCGCAACTACCAGCTGGATGGCGAAGTGAGTTTCCCGACCACGCTGGGCGGTGCCGAGAACATCTGGACGCTGGGCTTCGAGTACCTGGACAGCCGCCTGACCGACCCGTATTCGATGAGCCAGTCCAGCAGCAGTGGCGGCGGACTCCCGGGATTGTCGGCCGATCGCGCGCGCGGCAAGTCCGACGCGCAGACCACCGCCGTGTTCGTGGAAGACAACATCTACCTGGGTGAGCGCTGGATCGTCACCCCGGGCCTGCGCTTCGATCATCACAGCCAGTTCGGCAACAACACCAGCCCCAGCCTCAATGCGCAGTTCCGCATCAACAGCGACTGGGTGGTGAAGGGGGGTATCGCCCGTGCATTCAAGGCACCGAACCTGTACCAGTCGAATCCGGACTATCTGTATTACACCCGTGGCAATGGCTGCCCGAATGCACTGCCGAGCCTGGGCGCCGGCTGCTACATGCGCGGCAACGCGGACCTGAAGGCGGAAACCAGCCTGAACAAGGAACTGGGCATCGAGTGGGCACCGCAGAGCGGCTGGCAGGCGTCGTTGACCTACTTCCACAACGACTACAAGGACAAGATCCAGGCCGGCTACACCCAGATCGGCCTGACTGCCGACACCAGGGGCCGCATCTTCCGCTGGGAGAACGCGCCCAAGGCGATCGTGCAGGGGCTTGAAGGCAACCTGGTGATCCCGCTGCTGGGTGAGCAGGGCAACCGCCTGAAGTGGAGCAACAACTTCACCTACATGGTGGAAAACGAGAACAAGAGCACCGGCCAGCCGCTGTCGGTGATTCCGAAGTACACCGTCAACACGATGCTGGACTGGCAGGCCACCGACAAGCTGTCTCTGCTGCTGACCGGCACGTTCTACGGCAAGCAGAAGCCGGCCACCACCAACATCAACAACGACCCGCGCTGCACCGGCACGTGCGATCCGTCGGTGGCGCTGCAGGATCGCGGCGCCTACAACATCTGGGGCGTGAGCGCGCGCTACAAGGTGACCGACACGGTCAGCTTCGGTTTCGGTGTGAACAACCTGGCTGACAAGCGCCTGTTCCGCGAGGCCAACAGCAGTGATGCTGGTGCGGCGACCTATAACGAGCCGGGCCGCGCGTACTGGGCCAGCCTGCGCTTCGGGTTCTGAACCAGGCCGGCGTCGTTCCACGGGGCTCGCCAGGCATGCCTGGCGGCTCCGGACCGGTACGCCTGCAATGTTATAAACACCGTAATAGTCTCCCTCGCCAGCACGGCGTAGCCTGCACCGCATCGCAAAGGAGCTGTTGCCATGGGCCACGACCACGATCACCTGCCATCCGAGATCCGCCACGAGAAACCCTTGTGGTGGGCGCTCGGCCTGACCTCCACCTTCCTCGTCGTCGAGGTGGTGGGCGCGTTCTGGACCAACAGCCTGGCGCTGCTGTCCGACGCGGCGCACATGGCCACCGATGCGCTGGCGCTGATGATCGCGCTGGTCGCGGTACGGCTGAGCCGTCGCCCGCCCGACGCGCGCCGCACCTACGGCTATGCGCGCCTGGAAGCGCTGGGCGCGATGATCAACGGTGCGATGCTGTTCGTGGTCGCTGGCTACATCCTGTGGGAGGCCATTGGGCGTTTCCGCGAGCCGCAGGAGATTGCCTCGTCGGGCATGCTGGTGATTGCCGCAGCGGGCCTGGTCATCAACCTGATCTCGATGCGCCTGCTGCAGGCCGGCAGCGGCGAGAGCCTCAACGTGAAGGGCGCCTACCTGGAAGTGTGGGCAGACATGCTTGGCTCGGTGGCGGTGATCGCCGGCGCGTTGTTGATCAAGTGGACCGGCTGGAAGCCGATCGATCCCATCCTGGCGGTGCTGATCGGCCTGTGGGTGCTGCCGCGCACCTATGTGTTGATGCGTGAGGCGATCAACGTGCTGCTGGAAGGCGTACCCAAGGGCATGGACGTGGCCAGGGTGCGTGACAGCCTGTCCGGTCACGCTGCGGTGCTGGACGTGCATGACCTGCATGTGTGGGCGCTTGCTTCCAGCACGCCGGCGCTGACCGCGCACATTGTGATGCGCGACGGCACCGATGCCGATGCGCTGCGCCGTGAACTGGGCGGGCGCCTGCACGATGACTTCGGCATCGAGCACGTGACACTGCAGATCGAAGCGGACCACTGCGGCGAAGCCTGTGGTGAGCCGGTGCCGGCCAAGGGCGGCGAGCACGAGGGCCATGAAGGCCATGACCACGGCGAGGACGCGCAGGGCCATCGCGGTCACGTGCATCGCTGATCGAAGATAACGCGCGTGCCGGGAGAGGAGATGCCCGGCGCAGCTATTCGTCCCGTCGCGAGGCGAGCCGATCCGCCAGCCGGGTCGGCTCCGGCAGCCGGTAACCGCGCAGGGTGCGCTGCACCCAGGCCAGCGCGGTATCGGCACTGACCCGATGGCCGCCGGCCACGAACAGCGGCTTGCAGCGCACCTTGCTGCGCAGCACCCAGCCCAGTTGTTCATCGCCCTCCAGCAGCGGCGTATGTGCACCGGCCTCGGCGCCCGGCTCGACGAACCGGCCCACCAGCTTCGACTTGGCGACACCGATGCTCGGCAGGTCGGTGACCACGCCCAGATGCGCGGCCACGCCCAGCCGACGCGGATGGCTGATGCCGTGGCCATCGACGAACACCAGATCCGGCGCCTGCGGCAGCAGCGCCAGTGCCGCCAGCAGCGCCGGCAGCTCGCGGAAACTGAGCAGGCCGGGGATGTAGGGCATCACCGTAGGAATCCGCGCGATCTCCTGCGCCACGGGCTGCAGCGTCTTCGCATCCAGCAGCACCGCCGCGGCGCGGGTGATGGCGCCGTTGTCTTCAAAGCCGACATCCAGCCCGGCCAGCCAGCGCGCGTCGCGGGGCAAGCGGTCCTGGCGCTCCACGCGGCCGGCCAGCTGGATCTGCTGCGCGCGGGCAGTGGCGACGCTGCCTTCCCAGCGTCCGGGGTCAATCACCGTATTCATTGGCCGCAGCATCGCATGCGCGGCGCCACGGCCCGGTGAGTGGCGCCCGGGGCTACAATGGCGGCCTGCCTTTCCTCGCGTTGGAGACCCTGCAGTGACCCGTAAACTCGTACTGTTGCGCCATGGCCAGAGCCAGTGGAACCTGGACAACCGCTTCACCGGCTGGGTCGATGTCGACCTGACCGAGCAGGGGCGCCGGGAAGCGGCTGCCGCCGGTCGCCTGATGCGCGAGGAAGGCCTGCAGTTCGACGTCGCCCACACTTCCGTGCTCAAGCGCGCCATCCACACCCTGCAGGGTGCGCTGGCCGAGCTGGAGCAGGACTGGCTGCCGGTGAACAAGTCCTGGCGGCTCAACGAGCGCCACTACGGCGGCCTGCAGGGCCTGGACAAGGCAGAGACCGCTGCCAAGCACGGCGAAGACCAGGTCAAGGTGTGGCGTCGTTCGTACGACATCCCGCCGCCGGCCATGGACCTGGAAGATCCGGGCCACCCGATCCACGACCGCCGCTACGCCGGCCTGGACCGCAACGCGCTGCCGGGCACCGAATCGCTGGCCACGACCCTGGACCGCGTGCTGCCGTACTGGCATGACGCCATCGCGCCGCAGCTGAAGGACGGCAAGACCGTGCTGGTCACCGCCCACGGCAACTCGCTGCGCGCGCTGTACAAGTACCTCAACAATGTCTCGCGCGAGGAAATCCTCGAGCTGAACATCCCGACCGGCATCCCGCTGCTGTTCGAACTGAATGATGATCTGACCGTGCAGTCGTTCCGCTATCTGGGCGACCCGGAAGCGGCGCGGAAGGCCGCCGAAGCCGTGGCCAACCAGGGCAAGGCGAAGTAAGCAGCAGAAGGCCGGCGCAAGCCGGCCTTCGCTTTTTGTAGAGTCGAGCCATGCTCGACTGCTCTCCGTTGCGGGTTCATGCCCCCTGCGGCAGGAGGCCAACCGCAGTCGAGCACGGCTCGACTCTACAGGAAGCTCGCCCCTGTGACCTTTGGCCGGTCCCTGTCGTGGGCGTACCCGGCTACCCTGTGAAATTACCCGCAGGAGAGCCACATGAACGTCCGCAACCTGGTCCCGCTGGGCCTGACCATCGCCATTGCTGCCTCGCTGGCGGCCTGTGGCAAGAATGAAACCGCACCGGCGGCCAGTGCCGACGCCAAGCCGGCCTTCGACCAGTCGCAGATCAAGACGCCGCTGATCTCGCTCAACAGCGCCGATCTGGACCCGTCGATCTCGGCCTGTACCGACCTCAATGGCTTCGTCAACAGCAAGTGGCTGAAGGCCAACCCGGTGCCGGGCGATCAGACCACCTGGGGTAGCTTCGAGATCCTGCGCGAGCGCTCGCTGGAAGTGCAGCACGCGCTGGTCCAGCAGGCCGCCGCCAGCCAGGCCAAGGCCGGTTCGGTGGAAGCCAAGATCGGTGATATCTGGCAGACCGGCAACGACGAAGCCAAGATCGAAGCCGCCGGCCTGGCGCCGCTGCAGCCGCAGCTGGACAAGATCACTGCACTGAACGACACCGCTGCCATCACCCAGTACCTGCGCGACAGCCAGGCCGAGGGCAAGGGCGTGCTGTTCTCGCTGTTCGCCAATGCCGACTACAAGGATTCGGCCAACGTCATCGCCTACGTCGGCCAGGGCGGCCTGGGCCTGCCGGAGAAGGGCTACTACTTCGACGACGCGCAGGCCAAGATCCGCGACGCCTACGTGGCCTACATCGCACAGGTGCTGACCCTGTCCGGTGTGGACGCGGCGCAGGCCGCCGAGCAGGCCAAGGCCGTGATGGCCTTCGAAACCCGCCTGGCCAAGGCCTCGATGTCGCGCATCGAAATGCGTGACCCGGCCAAGCGCTACAACCCGCTCAGCGCCGCAGATGCCGACAAGCTGACCCCGAACTTCAGCTGGACCGCGCTGTTCGAGACCCTGAAGGTGCCGGCCGCACAGAAGTTCTCGCTGGCGCAGCCGGCCTTCTTCGGTGAAATGGACAAGATGCTCGCCGATGTGCCGGCCAGCACCTGGCAGGCCTACCTGCGCTTCCACACCATCGACGATGCCTCGCCGTACCTGAGCAGCCAGTTCGAGAAGGCCAACTTCGATTTCTACGGCACCACCCTGCGTGGCCAGAAGGAAATGCAGCCGCGCTGGAAGCGCGTGCTGGAGTCGGTCAACGGCGGCATGGGTGAAGCGCTGGGCCAGCTGTACGTCGACGCCGTGTTCCCGGCCGAGTCGAAGGTCGCCATGCAGCATCTGGTGGAAAACCTGTCGCAGGCACTGAAGGCGCGCCTGGAACAGCTGCCGTGGATGGGCGAAGAAACCAGGAAGAAGGCACTGGAGAAGTGGGCCAGCTTCACCCCGAAGATCGGCTACCCGGACAAGTGGCGTGACTGGGCGGGCCTGCAGACCAACGGCGACAGCTACCTGGGCAACATGCAGGCGGCGCGTGCGTTCAACTACCGCTACATGCTGGACAAGATCGGCAAGCCGGTGGACAAGACCGAGTGGGGCATGACCCCGCAGACCGTCAACGCGTACTACAACGCCACCAAGAACGAGATCGTGTTCCCGGCGGCGATCCTGCAGGCGCCGTTCTTCGACGCCAAGGCCGATCCGGCGCTGAACTACGGCGGCATCGGTGCGGTCATCGGCCACGAAATGATGCACGGCTACGATGACTCGGGCAGCCAGTTCGCCGCCAACGGCAATTTCGACAACTGGTGGACCGAAGCCGACCGCAAGGCCTTCACCGAGCGTACCGACCAGCTGGTCGCGCAGTTCGACGGCTATGAATCGGTGCCGGGCGTGTTCGTGAAGGGCAAGCTGACCCTGGGCGAAAACATCGGCGACCTGGGCGGCCTGACCGTGGCCTACGACGCGCTGCAGATGGCGCTGAAGGAAGATCCGAAGGCGAATGTCGAGGTTGATGGCCACAGCCAGGACCAGCGCTTCTTCATGAACTGGGCTACCGTGTGGCGCCGCAACTTCACCGATGGTGAGCTGCGCGTCCGCCTGAACACCGACCCGCATGCGCCGGCCAACTTCCGTGCCAACGGTGCGCCGTCGAACATGCCGTCCTATGCCGCTGCATTCCAGTGCAAGGCCGGTGATGCGATGGTGCGTGCCGACGACAAGCGCGTGGTGATCTGGTAATCGATCATCCGTGATGCATGATGCGAAAGGCCCGGCGAATGCCGGGCCTTTTGTTTTGCGCGGCCGGTAGTGCCGGGCCATGCCTGGTGGGCATCTCAGGCCAGCTCGGGCTCCCGCGCCAGCATGCGATGGAAGCGCTGCAGCACGTAGGGATCCACCAGCCCTCCAGACTGCGAATCGATGATCCGCAATGCGGTTTCGTGCTCCATCGCATCGCGATACGGGCGCGCGCTGGTCATCGCATCGTAGGCATCGGCGATGGTGACGATGCGCGCGCCCAGCGGGATGGATTCACCGCGCAGGCCGTCGGGATAGCCGCTGCCATCAAACGCCTCGTGATGGGCGCGGATCAGCCGCGCCACAGGCATGGCGTCGCTGCGGCCGGTGGCCAGGAAGATGTGTTCGCCGCGTACCGGATGCTCGCGCATGATCGCGCGCTCCTCATCTGTATGCCGGCGCGGTGCCAGGAGCACATCGTCGGGAATGCCGATCTTGCCGACGTCGTGGAAGCGCGCGGCCAGGCCGATCTGCGCACAGGCATCGTCGTCGAGATCGCAGTGCGTGGCCAGGCGCTGCGCGAGCAGGCCAACGCGGTCGCAGTGGTGGCGGGTGTAGGCGTCGCGCATCTGCAGCGACATCGAGAGGGCATCGATCAGGCAGGCCTGCGCGTGCAGCAGGTCGGGGGCGGGTACGGCGTCAGGGAACATGGTCATCCGCCCGCACCGGGTGGGGACCGGTGCGGGGTGTTCGGGGGGGCGATCAACCCGGGGCGAGGGTGGTCAGAAGGGCACGGGCCGCATTGAAGCGGTCTTCCGGCAACGGCAGCGGGTGCTTGATGCGCAGCTTGTCGGGCCCTTCCATGGCGTAGAGGTTCGGTTGTTTCTGGATCAGCTGGATCACCGCCATCGGATCGATGTTCGGCTTGGACTCGAACACGATGCGGCCACCGTTCTCGCCCAGGTCCAGCTTGCGGATGCCCAGCGTGTTGGCTTTCAGCTTCAGCTCGGCGATGGCGAACAGGTGCTTGGCCGCATCCGGCAGCAGGCCGAAGCGGTCGATCATCTCCACCTGCAGTTCGCGCAGCGCATCACTTTCGCGCGCGCTGGAAATGCGCTTGTACAGGGTCAGGCGGGTGTGCACGTCCGGCAGGTAGTCTTCCGGAATCAGCGCCGGCACATGCAGCTCGACTTCGGCGCCGCGCACTTCCTCGCCGGCATCCAGGTCGGGCAGCTTGCCCTGCTTGATGCTGCGCACCGCGCGCTCCAGCAGTTCGGTGTACAGGCTGAAGCCGACCTCGGCCATCTGTCCGCTCTGGTCCTCGCCGAGCAGTTCACCGGCACCACGGATCTCCAGATCGTGCGTGGCCAGGGTGAAGCCGGCGCCCAGTTCGTCCATCGACGCGATCGCTTCCAGGCGCTTCTCCGCATCCGGGGTGATCGATCGGCGGTCCGGCGCCACCAGGTACGCATAGGCGCGATGGTGCGAACGACCGACGCGGCCGCGCAGCTGGTGCAGCTGGGCCAGGCCGAAGCGGTCGGCACGGTTGATGATGATGGTGTTGGCGTTGGGAATGTCGATGCCCGATTCGATGATCGTGGTCGACAGCAGCACGTTGAAGCGCTGCTTCTGGAAATCCAGCATCACCTTTTCCAGCTCGCGCTCCGGCATCTGCCCATGGGCGATGCCGATGCGCGCCTCCGGCACCAGCTCGGACAGCTCGCGCTGCATGCGGCCGATGCTTTCCACGTCGTTGTGCAGGAAGTACAGCTGGCCACCGCGCGCGAGCTCGCGCTGGAAGGCCTCACGCAGCAGCGCGTTGTCCCACTGGGTGATGAAGGTCTGCACCGCCAGCCGGTTCGGCGGCGGCGTGGCGATGATCGACAGGTCGCGCAGGCCGGCCATGGCCATGTTGAGCGTGCGCGGAATCGGCGTGGCGGTCAGGGTCAGCAGGTGCACGTTGGCGCGCAGCGCCTTCAGCGCTTCCTTCTGGCGTACGCCAAAACGCTGTTCCTCGTCGACGATGACCATGCCCAGGTCCTTGAACTTCACGTCCGGCTGCAGCAGGCGATGGGTACCGACGATCACGTCGATGGTGCCGGCGGCGACCTTTTCCAGCTCGGCCTTGATCTCCTTGGTGCTCTTGAAGCGCGACAGCACTTCGACCTTCAGCGGGTAATCGGCGAAACGGTCGCGGAAGTTGCGGTAGTGCTGCTCGGCCAGCAGCGTGGTCGGCACCAGTACGGCCACCTGCTTGCCGGCACTGGCGGCGGCGAACGCCGCGCGCACGGCGACCTCGGTCTTGCCGAAGCCGACGTCGCCGCAGACCACGCGGTCCATCGGCTGGCTGCTGGCCAGGTCGCGCAGGGTGGCATCGATCGCGGCCAACTGGTCCGGGGTTTCCTCGAACGGGAAGCCGGCCGCGAACGGTTCGTACATCGCGCGGTCCACCTGCAGTGCCAAACCCGCACGCGCCTGGCGGCGGGCCTGGATCTCCAGCAGCTCGGCAGCGACGTCGCGCACCTTCTCGGCGGCCTTGCGCTTGGCCTTGCTCCACTGCTCGCCACCCAGCGAATGCAGCGGCGCGGTTTCCGCCGAGGCGCCCGAGTAGCGGCTGATCAGGTGCAGCTGGGCGACCGGCACGTACAGGCGGTCACCCTTGGCATATTCGATTTCGAGGAATTCGCCGGGCATGCCGCCGACGTCCATCGCGATCAGGCCCCGGTAGCGGCCGACGCCATGGTCCTCATGCACGATCGGTGCGCCCTCGGTCAGTTCGCCGAGGTCGCGGATGATCGCTTCCGGCTCGCGGCCGGCACGGCGCGTGCGGCGGGTGCTGCCGGCGCGCTCGGGGAACAGCTGGCGCTCGGTCAGCACCGCGATGCGCGGGTCGTCCAGCGCGAAGCCATCTTCCAGCGGCGCCACCGCGATCGCGAAGCGCGCGTCGTCGGCGAGGAAGCTGGGCAGGTCGGCCACCACCGGCGGTCTCAGCTCGGCAGCCTGCAGCACTTCCAGCAGGGCTTCACGACGCCCGGGCGAATCGGCGGCAATCAGTACCCGGCCTGGATAGTGGCCGAGGAAGGATTTCAGCGCGTCGCCTGCGGGGGCCTCGCGTGCGGCCACCGGCAGCGGCGGCAGCGGCTGGTCACCCAGCGCATGGGCATCGGCGATGCGCGCGTGGTCAGCCGACCACACCTCGATGCGCGGGGCATCGTTCAGGCGCTCGCGCAGCAGCTCCGGCGACAGGTACAGCGCCGACGGCGGCAGCAGCGGCCGTTCGACGTCGTGGCGGCGTTGTTCGTAGCGCTCACCGGTCTGCGCCCAGAACGCGACGGACGCTTCATACGCACCGGCGCAGACCACCGGCAGGCTGCCGTCGGGCAGGTAGTCGAACAGGGTGGCGGTGCGTTCGAAGAACAGTGGCAGGTAGTACTCGACGCCGGCCGGGGCCAGCCCGGACTTCAGATCCTGGTACAGCGAACTGCGCCGGGTATCCACATCGAAACGCTCGCGCAGCGCGGCCAGTACGCGGGCGATGCTGGCCTCGTCCATCGGCACTTCGCGGCCAGGCAGCATGTGCACGGACTCGACCTTGTCCAGCGAACGCTGGCTTTCCGGATCGAACGCACGGATCGAATCGATGTCCTCGTCCAGCAGTTCCACCCGCAGTGGCTCGTCGGAACCCATCGGGAACACGTCGAGCAGGCCGCCGCGCACGGCGAAGTCGCCGGGGTCCATCACCTGCGGCACGTTGCGATAGCCGGCACTTTCCAGGCGGCGCTTCTCGGCCTCCAGATCCAGGCGCTGGCCGACCTTCAGGTCGAAGCTGCCACCGATCACATAGCTGCGCGGGGCCAGCTGCTGCAGCAGGGTCTGCACCGGCACGATCACCAGGCCGCGCTTCAGCGTGGGCAGGCGATGCAGGGCGGACAAACGCTGCGAGATGATGTCCGGATGCGGGCTGAAGCGGTCGTAGGGCAGGGTTTCCCAGTCCGGGAAGGCGACCACCGGCAGGGCCGGGTCGCCGCCGAGCAGGGTCTGCAGGTCGGCTTCGAGCTGGTTGGCACCGTGGTTGTCACGGGCGATCACCAGCAGCGGCGCGTCGTGCGCGCGCGCGGCCTGGGCCAGGTACCAGGCCAGGGCGGTCGGCGAGGCGGGGGCGCGCCACCAGGCGCGGAGCTGGCCGGCGCGCGGCAGCGGCGGGGCGGAGTATGAGGTACGCGACATGGACCCCGGATTTTAGCAGAAGCCTGATCCAGGCCCGGTGGGTCGGGCTCGCCGGTTGCCGACAGCCTCATGTGCCGTTGGGGGAACGCAATGCCGGCCAGCGGCCGGCACTACCGGGAGACGTGGCCGGGCAGGGCCCGGCGTATCCGTCAGTTGTCCAGCTCCAGCACCATCCGGACCAGGCCTTCGGCTCCGGTCGGGTGCGGCACCGGCTTGAAGCCCAGCGACGCGGCCAGCTGCTTCATCGGTTCGTTCTCGGCGGCAACGTCGCCGTACAGGCGGTCCAGGTACTTGCCACGGCCCCACTTCACCAGCTTGCGCATCAGCTGCCGTCCCAGGCCTTGGCCGATCAGGAAGCGGCTGATCAGGATCGCGTACTCGGCTTCACGGGTGCCGGGGATGATCGAGGCCCGGGCGACCGCGCCGACCACCGCTTCGCCCGCGGGCAGGGACTCGGCTGCGACCAGGGTGATCTCGGTCTTGGGGTTGGGGTGGGTCAGACGCTGGGTGGTTTCCGGCGACAGCTCGGTCACCGCCTGCAGGAAACGATCACGGATTTCTTCCGGCCCGAACAGGCTGAATGCCGCTTGCAGCGGTGCGCCATCTTCCGGGCGGATGGGGCGGATCAGCAGCTCGTGGCCGCTGGGAGCCTTGAAGATCTCATGCCAGGGCGGCATGCGGTTGCGAGTGGCCATACCGGGTGATTCCTTGGTGGTCCATCGATTGTGGCATCACCGGGGCTGCATTCCGTGAACGAAAGGCTCACGGCGGTACAGCCTCGTGAAGGCCGTTATTCGGGTGCTTTGAGCCAATCCAGGCGGGTGCTGGCCCCCGGTTCGCCCAGGTGCTGGCGCAGCGCCGGCAGGGCCGGGCCGACCACCCGGTCGAACTGCCAGGGCGGGTTGAGCAGCAGCATGCCACTGCCGTTGAGGCGCAGCGGCGAGTCGTCCGGGCGCACCAGGAACTCGATCGTCATCGCCGATTTCACCGGCAGGGCGGTGGCCTTGCGCAGGAAATGCAGGATGGTGCGGCGCTGCTTGATCGGGAACCAGACCGCGCAGGTGGCCTGCGGCCAGCGCGCCAGGGTTTCGGCCAGGGCGGCCAGCACCGCTTGGTACTCGGCATCCTGGGCTTCGTAGGGCGGGTCGATCAGGACCAGGCCACGGCCGATCTTGCTGCCGTTGAACTTCGGCGGCAGCAGCGAGCGCAGCAGCGCATAGCCGTCGCCAGAGCGCACATCGACGCGGCTGTCATGGGCGAACAGGGCCTTCAACGTGGCCGTTTCGGCTTCCTGCAGCTCACAGACCGCCATGCGGTCCTGCGCACGCATCGCCTGTGCGCTCAGCAGCGGCGAACCCGGATAATTGGTCAGCGCGCCGACCGGATTGTCGGCCTGTACCGCCTTCAGGTAGCGCTCGACCACCTCCGGCAGCTTGGGCTGGGCCATCAGCCGCATGATCCCGGATTCGGCCTCCAGGGTCTTGCGGCTCTCTTCGCTGGCCAGCAGGTAGCGGCCGGCACCGCCGTGGGTGTCGAGCACGAAGAACGGGCTGTCCTTGCGCTTGAAGCTGTCGATCAGGGCCAGCTGCACGATGTGTTTGAGCACGTCGGCATGGTTGCCGGCATGGAAGGCGTGGCGATAGTTCATGGGCGGCAGTGTACGGGGCGGCGGCCGCAGCGGCTATGCTGCGCGCCATGACAGCTCCTGTTGCCCATGTCCTGGTGGTCGAGGACGAAGCCGCCATCGCCGAAACCGTGCTCTATGCGCTGCGCAGCGAGGGCTATGCCGCCAGCCACTGCCTGCTGGGCGGCGAGGCCCTGCAACGGCTGCAGGCCGGGGATATCGACGTGGTGGTGCTGGACGTGGGCCTGCCCGACCTGGGCGGCTTCGAGGTCTGCAGGCGACTGCGCGCGCAGCCCGGGCCGTCGGCGCAGCTGCCGGTGATCTTCCTGACCGCCCGCAACGACGAAGTGGACCGGGTGCTCGGCCTGGAGCTGGGCGCCGACGACTACATGACCAAGCCGTTCTCGCCGCGCGAGCTGGTGGCACGGGTGCGTGCGCGCCTGCGCCGCGCGGCACCGGTCGTGGCAGCACCCGGCGCCGATGCGGGCTGGCAGGAACATGGCGCCTTTGCCATCGACCGCGAAGGCCGGCGCATCCGCTTCCGTGGCCAGGCACTGGACCTGACCCGCTACGAGTACGCGCTGCTGGAAGCACTGCTGCAGCGCCCGGGCGCCATCCTCAGCCGTGCCCAGCTGATGGACCGTGGCTGGGACAGCAGCGCCGACAGCGCCGACCGCACCGTTGATACGCATGTAAAGACGCTGCGCGCCAAGCTGCGCGCGGCCGGTGCCAGCGACGACCCGATCCGTACCCACCGTGGCCTTGGCTACGCGCTGGAAGTCTAGCCGATGCGCCTGGTACTGAAGCTGTTCCTGGGCTTCTTCCTGATCACCGGCATCGCGGCGTTCTTCGTGATGCGCGTGTTCGTCAACGAAGTGAAGCCCGGTGTGCGCCAGGCGATGGAATCGACCCTGGTCGATGCGGCCAACGTGCTGGCCGAAATGGCCGCCGCCGACGTCAAGGCCGGCACCATCCGCAGCGGCAGTTTCACCCGCAACCTCGCCAAGGCACGCCAGCGCGACCTGAAGGCGATGGTCTGGCGCTTCCCGAAGCGCTCGCTGGATTACCGGGTGACCATCACCGATGCCAAGGGCATCGTCATCTACGACTCGCTGGGCCGCGACCTGGGGCGCGACAACTCGCGCTGGAATGATGTCTATCGCACCCTGCGAGGTGAGTACGGCGCGCGTTCCAGTCCCGAGATTGCCGGCGAAGAGGGCGACACGGTGATGCATGTGGCGGCGCCCGTATATGACCCGGCCGATGGGCGCACCCTCATCGGCGTGCTCAGCCTGGCGCAGCCCAACCGCAGCATCGATCCGTTCATCGCCGCCAGCCAGCGCGCCATCATCGAGCGCGGGGCCTGGCTGATCGGCTTGTCGGCGCTGGTCGGTGTGCTGGTGACGATGTGGCTGACCACCGGCCTGGGCCAGCTCAGCCGCTATGCGCGTGCGGTCAGCGCCGGCGAACCGGTGCCGCCGCCGCGCCGCCGCCGCGACGAGATCGGCGATCTCGGCCAGGCGCTGGAAACAATGCGCCGCAAGCTGGAAGGCAAGGCCTACGTCGAGCAGTACGTGCAGTCGCTGACGCATGAGATGAAGAGCCCGCTGGCGGCCATCCGCGGTGCCGCCGAGCTGCTGCAGGAGCCGCTGCCCGAAGCCGATCGCGTGCATTTCGCGCGCAGCATTGTCGACCAGCAGGAGCGGCTGACCGAGACCATCGACAAGCTGCTGGCACTGGCTGAAGTGGAACAGCACGGCTGGCTGCAGACCCGCGACCGGATCGCGCTGCCGGCATTGCTGGCCGATGCGGCCGCTGCCGCGCAGGTGCGCGCACAGGCGGCAGGCGTGCAGGTCCGCATCGGCAGCGTGCCCGACCTGCAGGTGCAGGGCGACGGCTACCTGCTGCGACAGGCACTGCACAACCTGATCGACAACGCGATTGCCTTCTCGCCGGCTGGCGCGGAGATCGCGCTGCAGGCCGAGGTGGACGGGCAGGGCGTGCGCCTGCAGGTGGCCGACCGTGGCGCCGGCATTCCCGACTACGCGCGTGAGCGGGTGTTCGAACGTTTCTATTCGCTGGCGCGCCCCGGCAGCGGGCGGCGCAGTTCCGGCCTGGGCCTGCCGTTCGTGCGGGAAGTCGCGCGCCTGCACGATGGGCGCGCCAGTGTCGATGCACGCGACGGCGGCGGTACCGTAGCCAGCCTGTGGTTGCCGCTGGGTACACCGGGCCAGCGCCCGCGCCGCTGACTTCACACTCGCTTCAAATTCGCCACAAACCCTGCTCACTGCAGCGGTCCATCCTGCAGTCCTCTCCAACGAGGATGGACCATGAAATCCCTGAAGATGCTGCTGCGGTTCGCCATTGTCGGCGGGCTGATCCTGCTGCTGCTGATCCCGCTGACGATGATCCGCGGGGTCATCAACGAACGCAGTGCGTACCGCGATGAGGCCTTCTCGCGGGTGGCCGACAGCCGCGCCGGTGCGCAGCAGCTGGTCGGGCCGGTGCGGGTGGTGCCGTGGGTGGAGCGCAAGCAGGTTGAACTGGTCGATCCGCTGGGCGTCAAGAAGACCGAGGTGCAGGTCACCGAGGGGCACTGGTTGCAGATGCCGGCGTCGCTGGAGGTGGGCGGTGAGATGCTGCCGAGCCAGCGTGAGGTCGGGCTGTTCAAGGTGCCAGTCTACAGCTGGAACGGCCAGATGAAGGCGACGTTCGCCGAAGACGACTATCCGGTGAAGGCCGGCCGCAGTTACGGCCAGCCGTATGTAGCCGTGGGCATTTCCGATGTGCGTGGCCTGGTCGGTACGCCGAATCTGCGCGTGGATGGCAAGCAGCTGCGGCTGCTGCCCGGCGTGGGCGCGGCCAGCGAAGTAGGGCGAGGCCTGCATGCACCGGTGGCCGGTTTCGCTGCGGATCAGGGCGGCACGCTGGCTGCCAGCACCGTTGAACTGGAGCTGCGCCTGGACGGCAGCCGCATGCTGTCGGTGGTGCCGGTAGGCGACGATACGCATATCGCGCTGCGTTCGAGCTGGCCGCACCCGTCGTTCAGCGGGGCGTTCCTGCCCAATGAGCGACGCGTTGATGCACAGGGTTTCGATGCGCGCTGGGCCGTGTCCTCGCTGGCCTCCGACGCACAGCGACAGCTGCGCAATGACGGTTCGGTCGATTCGCAGGCGGTGACGGTATCGCTGGTCGATCCAGTCGATGCTTACACCCAGGCCGATCGCGCCTCGAAGTACGGCGTGCTGTTCGTGCTGCTCACCTTCGTCGGCTTCATCCTGTTCGAACTGATCAAGTCGCTGCGCATCCACCCGCTGCAGTACCTGATGGTGGGCCTGGCGTTGGCGATCTTCTTCCTGTTGCTGATCAGCCTGTCCGAGCACATCGCGTTCTGGAAGGCCTACCTGGTATCGGCGGTGGCCTGTATCGGCCTGCAGGCGGTGTACCTGGCCAACGTGCTGGGCCATTGGAAGCGCGGTCTCGGCTTCGCTGCGCTGCTGACCGTGCTGTACGGCGCGCTGTATGGCCTGCTGGTGTCGGAGAACAACGCGCTGCTGATGGGTTCGCTGCTGCTGTTCGTGATCCTGGCGCTGGCGATGTGGGTGACGCGCCGGGTCGACTGGTACGCGCTTGGCGCGGAACTGAAGTAAGGAGTACGTCATGGGCTGGCGCCAGGGATTGCGGCAACGGGCACGGCAGGGCATTCCGGCCCTGCTGGAAGTGGATGCACTGCTGCAGGCACATGGCGTGCTGGCGGCCCTGCCGGGGGCACGGATCGCCCCCGGCCTGGTCCGCTTCCAGCTGGCTGCGGTGACCTGCGAGGGATTGCAGGGGCAGGGACTGCGCTGGCTGCAGGACGCGCGGCAGGGACGCGGCGCGGTGGCCGGCCGGGTGCCGCGCTACCGGCCATGGAAGGCCGGGGCGGAGGCGCTGGCCGAGATCGGCATCGGCGGCCTGCCGGATGACTGGCCGGCACACGCGTCGGTGTATGGCTGCAGCAGCATCGATCGGCGGCATTGGTTGTTGTTGCTGCCGGAGCGGGCGCAGTTGTGGTTGGGGTGGAGTGGGTGATCGGGTTGTTCATCCACGCATGGCGTGGATCTACTGGCGGGAACCCAGCCCTCTGGTGGGTGCGAGCTGACCGGTCACCTGTGGGTGCGAACCTTGGTTCGCACGCTCCTGCCCATGACCGATGGGACGGTATCGGCGCGCCCCTGCTGGCTAGACTCGATGGGTTGATGATCGAGCCGAAGGGCAGGGGTGCGATGTGTTGAAGTGGGGCGTGCTGGCCGTAGCGCTGGCGATGGGTGGCAATGCAATGGCGCAGCAGCGCGAGTCGGTGGACCTGGACATGGTCAGCCGCATCCGCCAGGAGGCCTTCCACCGTTCGCAGGTGATGGATACCTTCAGCTACCTCACCGAACGCATCGGCCCGCGCCTGACCAATTCGCCGGCGATGGGCCGCGCCAACGCGTGGACCCGCGGCAAGTTCAGCGAATGGAAGCTGGACAACGTGCACGACGAAGCCTTCGATGACTTCGGCCGTGGCTGGGAGTTCACCTCGGCCAGCGTGGAAATGCTGGGTGACCGCGTGCAGCCGCTGCATGCGCTGCCCAAGGCCTGGACGCCAGGCACCAAGGGACCGGTTGAGGGCGAGCTGGTGCACGTGGAGATCAAGAAGCCCGAGGACATCGAAAAGTATCGCGGCAAGCTGCGCGGCAAGATCCTGCTGCTGGGCGAGGCGCGCGAGTACAAGCGCGGCACCGAGCCGGACTCGCACCGGCATGACGCCACCTCGCTGGAGGGCCTGCAGGAATTCACCCTGCCCAAGGACGTCGCCGCCGAGCGGGCCAAGCGGGTGAAGGAATACAAGGAACGCCAGGAGCTGGCCGCCAAGGTCAACGCCTTCTTCGTCGAAGAGGGCGCGCTGGCCGCGATCAGCATCAGCAGCTGGGACAACGGCATCATCCGCGTCGCCGGCGGCGGTTCGCGCAAGGCCGGCGAATCGGTGGGCATCCCGGAACTGGCGATGATCGCCGAGCACTTCAATCCGCTGGTGCGCGCGCTGGATGCCAAGCAGCCGGTACGCCTGCGCGTGGATGTAGCCGCGCGCTTCACCGACGAGGCTGACCAGCCCGGCTACAACACGCTGGCCGAGATCCGCGGCAGCAGCAGGCCCGACGAAGTGGTGATGATCGGCGCTCACCTGGATTCCTGGCACAGCGGCACCGGCGCGGCTGACAACGCGGCCGGCGTGGCGGTGATGATGGAGGCGATGCGCATCCTCAAGGCCACCGGCGCCAAGCCGAAGCGCACCATCCGCGTGGCGTTGTGGAGCGGTGAGGAGCAGGGCCTGATCGGCTCGCAGGCCTATGTGGCCAAGCACTTCGGTCGTTTCCCGGAACCCACCGACCCGGCCCAGAAGGCGCTGCCGGCCTCGCTGCGCGAGCCGACCGGTGCATTGCAGAAGACCCGCGACTACAGCAAGTTCCAGGTCTACTTCAACATGGACAACGGCTCGGGCCGCTTCCGGGGCATCTACGCGCAGGAAAACCTGGCGGCGATGCCGATCTTCGAAGCCTGGCTGGCGCCGTTCCATGACGTGGGCGCCACCACCGTGGCCACCCGCAACACCGGCAGTACCGACCACATCAGCTTCGACCGCATCGGCCTTCCGGGCTTCCAGTTCATCCAGGACCGGCTGGACTACTTCACCAACGTCCACCACAGCCACCTGGATACCTGGGACCACGCCGAACCGGAAGACCTGAAGCAGGCCGCGGCCATCGTCGCCTCGTTCGCCTACAACGCGGCGATGCGCGAGCAGTCGTTCCCGCGCAAGGCTGAACCGCAGCCCTGAAAAACCTGGCGGGAGGGGCGGGATGCGTCCGCCCCTCCTTGCCTTTCCGGGGCTGGTGGTAAAATCGGGGGATTCCCGTTCCTCGAGCCGTCCATGACCTGCCGCACCCGCTTCGCCCCCAGTCCCACCGGCTACCTGCACATCGGTGGTGCCCGCACTGCGCTGTACTGCTGGCTGGAGGCCCGCCACCGTGGCGGCGAGTTCGTGCTGCGCATCGAGGACACCGATCGTGAACGCAGCACCCAGGGCGCGATCGACGCCATCCTGGAGGCGATGGAGTGGCTGGGCCTGGACTACGACGAGGGCCCGATCTACCAGACCGACCGCGTCGCCCGCTATCTGGAAGTGGCCGAGCAGCTGGTGGCCAACGGCAAGGCGTACTACGCCTACGAGACCCGCGAAGAGCTGGATGCGATGCGCGAGGCCGCCATGGCCAGGCAGGAAAAGCCGCGTTACAACGGCGCTGCACGCGAACTGGGCCTGCCGTACAGGGACGACCCGAACCGCGTCATCCGCTTCAAGAACCCGCTGGAAGGTACGGTGGTGTTCGACGACCTGATCAAGGGCCGCATCGAGATCGCCAACAGCGAGCTGGATGACATGGTCATCTTCCGCCCGGACGGCTACCCCACCTACAACTTCGCAGTGGTGGTGGACGACTGGGACATGGGCATCACCGAGGTCATCCGCGGCGACGACCACATCAACAACACCCCGCGCCAGATCAACCTGTACGAAGGCATCGGTGCGCCGGTGCCCAAGTTCGGCCACATGCCGATGATCCTGGACGAGCAGGGGGCCAAGCTGTCCAAGCGCACCGGCGCGGCCGACGTGATGCAGTACAAGGACGCCGGCTACCTGCCCGATGCGCTGCTGAGCTACCTGGCCCGCCTGGGCTGGTCGCACGGTGACCAGGAGCTGTTCAGCCGCCAGGAACTGATCGACCTGTTCGACGTGAAGGATTGCAATTCCAAAGCCTCGCGCCTGGACATGGCCAAGCTGGGCTGGGTCAACCAGCACTTCCTGAAGGCCGAGGACGTGGCCGCCATCGTGCCGCACCTGGTCTACCAGCTGCAGAAGCTGGGCCTGGACGTGGCCGCCGGCCCGGCCCCGGAGGACGTGGTGATCGCCCTGCGTGAGCGCGTGCAGACCCTGAAGGAAATGGCCGAAAAGGCCGTGATCTGGTACCAGCCGCTGACCGAGTACGACGAAGCGGCGGTGGCCAAGCACTTCAAGGCCGGTGCCGAGGTGGCGCTGGGCAAGGCCCGCGAGCTGCTGGCAGCCCTGCCGGAATGGACCGCCGAGTCTGTGGGCGTGGCCCTGCACAACGTCGCCGCCGCGCTGGAGATCGGCATGGGCAAGGTCGCCCAGCCGCTGCGCGTGGCCATCACCGGCACCCAGGTCAGCCCTGACATTTCCCATACCGTGTACCTGGCCGGCCGCGAGCAGGCCTTGAAACGCATTGATGTGGCCATCACCAAGGTAGCAACGGCCTGAGGCATCCTTGCCAGGCCCGAACCGGAGAACACGCATGCCCGCCAAGACCGCCACTGCCTGTACGGCCCCGCACCACCACGTCCACGATGCATCGGATTTTGTGGCGGTGGTCGAGCGCGTCTCGCGCGAACGCGGGCTGCGCCTGACCCCGATCCGCGCCAATGTGCTGAAGCTGATCGCCGAGGCCGGCAAGCCGGTCAAGGCCTACGAGCTGCTGGAATGGGTGCGCAACGGCAAGGGCGTGGGCGCTGATGCCCCGCCCACTGTGTACCGCGCGCTGGATTTCCTGATGGCCAATGGCTTCGTGCACAAGCTGGAGTCGGTCAATGCCTTCGTGGCCTGCCACCATCCCAGCAGCGCCGCGCATTCGGTGCCGTTCCTGATCTGCAACAGCTGCCACAGCGCGGTGGAGCTGGAAGACCGCGAAATCGTCACCCAGCTGGAGAAGCGCGCCAAGGAGCTGGGTTTCCAGCCGCAGGCGCAGACTCTGGAAGTGCACGGCCTCTGCGCGCGCTGCGCGGGCTGAGCAATGGGTCCTGGGGTCAGATCCCTTTTGCCTTGGCAAAAGGGATCTGACCCCCGTTTCATGACAAACGCTAGTCCATCGGCTTGCTTGCGGTATCCACCCGCACGATCACCGACATGCCGGGCCGCAGTTGTGCCGCCAGCTTCTGGCCCTCGTTGATCGAAATCCGTACCGGCAGCCGCTGCACCACCTTGGTGAAGTTGCCGCTGGCATTGTCCGGGCGCAGCACGCTGAATTCCGAGCCGGTAGCCGGCGCGATCTCCTGCACGCGGCCCCGCAGCACCTGCCCCTGGAACGCGTCCACCGAGAACGTGGCCGGCTGGCCGATCGCCATGCCCCAGGTCTGGCCTTCCTTGTAGTTGGCCACCACCCACAACGTGTCAGGTACCAGGAACAGCAGCTGCGAACCGGCAGCGACGTACTGGCCCACGCGCACGCTGGCCTCGCTGATCTGGCCGTCGCGCGGTGCGTGGATCACCGTGTTGGCCAGATCGATGCGGGCCAGTTCCAGCTGCGCCTGCGCGCTCTCCACCTGCGCTTCCAGGCTCTTGCGCGCCACCTGGGTCGATACCAGGGTTTCCTCGGCAATGCGGATCTGCGCCTGTGACTGCTGGACGCTGGCCTGTGCCGACGCCTGGGTGGTGCGGAACTTGTCGCGGTCGTTGACTGACACCAGTTGCTGCGCGGCCAGCTCCTCGTAGCGCTTCAGCTCGTTGCGTGAGCGTTGCAGCTCCGCCTGGCCGGCCGACAACGTGGCGTGTGCGGAGGCGATCTGCGCACGGTTCTGCGCCTGCGACTGGTCCGAGTTGGCCAACGCCGCGCGTGCGCTGTCCAGCGTCGCCTGCGCTTGGGCGACGCGCTGCGCGTAGATGCGGTCATCGATGCGCAGCAGCGGCTCGCCCTGCTTCACGTGCTGGAAGTCCTTCACCAGCACTTCGGTCACGTAGCCGTTCACCTGCGGCGCCATCACCGTGATCTGCCCGCGTACATAGGCGTTGTCGGTCACCATCACGCTGCTGGTGAATGGCCACAGGTGCCAGGCGCGCAGGATCAGCGCAATGCCCAGCAGGGCGACCACCACCATCACCACTACGCTGCGCGCGCTGGGCTTGAGGTACTTCGGCGCGACCGCCGGCTCAACGGGCGTGGGCGCAGGTGCCGCGTCGGTCGGCGGCGGAGGGGTCACGTTGTCGTCGGGTCGGGGCGGGACGGGAGGCATGGCGGAGGACTCAGCGGGGCGCGGCCGGCGTGGCCGCAGCGGGGGAAGTGGGGTGGCGCTTGCGCCATTGCTTGAGCACCGCGGTGCGCAGCGACAGCAGCAGCAACCAGCACAGGAAGCCGATGGCCAGCCAACCGCTCAATGTGAACACATCATTGAATCCACGCACGTTGGCTTCGCGGCGAGTGGTCTGCGCCAGCTGCGCGCTGCCCTGCGCACTGCGCAGCACCGGGTCGGTGATCTGTGCGCTGTACACCTGCTGCTGGATGCGCAGGCGTTGTGCCACCACCGGGTCGGCCGGGTCGAGCTGGCTGGTCAATGCGCTGGAGTACAACTGCTCGCGATGCAGCTGGAAGGTGCCCAGCACCGCCGAGCCGGCCAAGCCACCCAGCGTCTGGGTGATCGACAGCGTCACCAGGAAGGTGATCATGTGATCCACGCCCTGTTTCAACGCGGCAGAGATGCCGAGCATGATCAGCGGGCCCATGAACATACCGGCACCGACCGAGGCCAGGAACTGGCTGGCGTAGAAATCGTGTGGCCGGTCCAGGCTGGTGCGGTGCTGGTCGAAGAACGCGGCGGCGCCCAGCAGCAGGATCGCCATCAGCAGCTGGGGGATCAGCCGCTTCGGGCCGAAGGTCAGCGATGCACCGGCGATGCCGGTGACCACGCCCGCCAGGATCACCACGAACAGCGGGCGCATCTGGTCAGGCCCCATGCCCAGCGTGCGCATCAGGTTGATCACGCCGTAGGACTGCTCGGTGGTGAGGAATCGGATCAGGAACGCACCGACGATGAAGTGCAGTACCGGCAGCTTCGACAGCCAGCGGATCTGCAGCAGCGGATTGCGCCGGTAGTGCTCGATGATGAAGGCGGTGGTGGACAGCGCGATCGAGGCGACCAGAGCCCAGCCCAGCCATGGCGTGTTGAGCCACCAGCGGGTGTAGCCCTGCGCCAGCACGATCACCAGCAGGGCGACGGCCGGTGCGAGCAGGGCGAACGTGAGGAAGTCCAGCGGCTCGAACGCCTTCACCTGGATGCCGGGCGGCAGCTTCAGCACCACCACCGCCGCGAACGCGCACAGTGCCAGCCCGGCCTCAAACGAGTAGAGCTGGTGCCACTGGCCGGTATCGACCAGGCCCGGCGACACGATCCAGGCGATCGGCACCGCCAGCTGCGAGAGGCCGACACCGACGACCAGCAGATTGCCGGTGAAGCGACGCGGCAGCGCCTGCAGCATGTACAGCGTGCCCAGTGTCGAACAGGCCGCACCCGCGAAGCCGCTGGCGGCGCGGGTCAGCATCGTGGTCTCGAAGCTGCCGACGAACAGGTGCAGTACCGCCAGCGCCGCATACAGGCCCAGCCCGATCTCGGCGAACAGGCGGATGCCGTACTGCTGGCGGAACTTGAAGGCCAGCAGGTTGGCGGTGACATTCACCATGGCATAGGCGGCCACCAGCCAGCTGCCCTGGGTCGGGGTCAGTGCCAGTTGGCCCTGCAGGAACGGCAGGTTGGCGGTGACCAGCGCATTGCCGAGGCCGCCGGTGATCGCCACCAGCAGCGATACCAGTGCATAGGCCAACCGACGGTACGGTGGGTGCCAGGGCATCGAAGCCGAACCGGGCATGGTCGGCTTCTCGTGCTCCTCCCAATCCGGAACCGGCTTCAGATACGGCTGGACCATCAGCGGGCCTCGCTGGTTGCTCCCTGGAGACCCCCGCGCAGCAGCTGCAGGGCGCGCCCGGCCAGGTGGGCGCGCTCGTCGCGGGTCTTGCCGCGCAGGGCCGCGCCCAGCATGCCCGAGATGAGTGAAATGTCCGTCTTCTCCAGGTCGGCACGGCACAGGCCGGCGGCCTTGGCACGGGCGATCGGTGCTTCCAGCAGATCGCGCACGGTCTCGCGCGCGGTGCGCATGGCCGGCACGTCCGAATCCACTGCGCGCCAGTAGTCGGCCAAGGCAGGTGAATCGATGATGCGCTGGGCCATGCCCTCGAACACCTCGAACAGGGCATCGTCGCGGTCGCCGAGCTGTTCGACCTGGCGCCGGATGCGGTCGACCGTACGCTGCAGCAGTGCCTGGATCAGCGCGGTGCGGTCGGGAAAGTTGCGGTACAGGGTGGCGCGGCCCACCTGGGCGCGTTCGACCACCAGGTCCAGCGGGGCGGTGACACCGTGTTGGCCGAACACATGATCGGCGGCGTCGAGGATGAGGGCACGGCGGGCAGCAGCATCGGCACGTTGGGCAGTCATGGAATTATGTTCGGACAAAAATGTCCGATTGGCGAGACTTTGAGTGACGGGATTGTCCGCTTGTTGTGGTACGCACATCTTTGTGACGAATGTGTGATGGTGCGGATCGAAATGAAAACGGGGGCCCGAAGGCCCCCGTGGGATCCGACCCCGCCTTACGCGATCAGAAGAACGCGCGGATGCCGAATGCGACACCACGGCCCGGCAGCGGCGAGTAGTCGCGCAGCAGCGAGGTATGCGGACGCACTTCGCGGTTGGTCAGGTTGCTGCCATCCAGGAAGACTTCGTAGCTGTTGCTGGCGTTGCGATCCCAGCGGTAGGCCAGGTGCGCATCGACCAGGGTGTAGCCGTCGCTCGGTGCTTCGTTCTGCGCGACGTCCTTCTGGCGGCTGTAGCGCACCGCACCGACCGAGGCGCGCCAGCCGTCCTTCGACCAGCGCAGGTCGGCACCGACGCGGGCCGGGGCGATACGCGGCAGGTAGCCGGTGTTGGCCAGTTCCACCTTGTAATTGTGGTTGTGGTCGCCGTGCGGCACGGCGATGTCGAGGTTGCGGCTGCCGCTGCCATCCAGCTTGGCCTTCACGTAGTCACCGAACAGGCGCAGATCCCAGTCACCGGCGCCACCCTCGAACAGGTGCACCAGCGCTTCGGCCTCGGCGCCGCGGAACACCGCGTCCTGCTGGGTCCAGGCGCGGACCGGCAGGCCTTCGGTAACACCGGTGTCGGCCAGGTAGATGAAGTCCTTGAACCTGGTCTGGTAGACCGACGCGGAGAAGTCCAGGCGCTCGCTGTGGGTGTGGATGCCCAGTTCCACGCGCTGGCCGCGCTCGGTCTTCAGGTTGGCGTCGCCGATTTCCAGCGAGCGGGTGGCGATGTGTGCGCCGGCGGCATACAGCTCTTCGTTGGTCGGTGCACGCTCGGAGCTGTCCACGCCGATGCGCAGGTCAACGGCGTCGTTGAGCTTCCAGATACCGGCGGCAGACAGGTTGGTGGCACCGAACGTACGGCGGCGGTAGTCACCGGTCGGGTCCAGCTTGACCTGGTCGTGGCGGCCGCCCAGTTCCAGCTTGAACGGGCCGAACTGCTTTTCCTGCAGTACGAACAGGCCGATGTTCTTCGTGCCGGTATCCGGCACGAACGCCTCTTCGCCCTTGGCGCCGAAATCACTGTTGCCAAACTGCAGGCCGAAGGCACCGTCCCAGCCACCGATCTGCTGCTGTACGGCTTCCAGACGCGCTTCGATGCCACGGTTGGTGAAGCGGGTGGACGGCGTGCCGGCTTCCAGCTCCACGTGTTCGTAGTCGGTGTAGGCCACGCGTGCGTTGATGTTCTTCAGGAACGAGACCGGGTCGTAGATGCCGGCCTTGGTCTCGAAGCGGTTCTGCACCATGTCGATGCGCACGTCGTGCTCGTCGCCGCCTTCTTCTTCATCGCCATGGTCGTGACCGTGGTCATGGCCATGATCATCACCATCGGCGTGCACGTGCGCGCCATTGGGAATGCCGTAGTTGGTGCGGTAGGTGCTGGCCGATACGCCGAAGTAGCCGCCGTCGCCCAGCCACGTTGCGCCGACGCCACCGGCGCGGGTGCGGATCGAGCTGTTGTCCAGGCGGCCGCGACGCGGCTCTTCACCCTCGGCCGCGTCATGGTCGTGATCGTGGTCATGATGATCTTCAAGGCTGTCGATCACTGCATAACCGGGGATGCGGTAGTCGTCGCCATTGCGGACCAGGCCATCCACGTGCAGCACGACATTGCCGCTGACGCCATCGAGGCGGAACATGCCGCTGCGTTCGTTGTTCACCGAATTGCCGCGCAGTTCTGCGCGGCCGCTCAGAGGGCGCTCCGGCAGTTCGCGCGCGATGCGGCCATCGACCACATTGACCGCACCACCGATGGCGCCGCTGCCGAACAGCAGCGTGGCCGGACCCTTCAGCACTTCGATCTGGTCGGCCAGGAACGGCTCGATGCTGGTGGCATGGTCGGCGCTGACGGTGGATGCATCCATGTTGCCCATGCCGTTGGACAGCACGGCCACGCGCGGGCCTTCCTGGCCGCGGATGATCGGGCGGCCGACGCCGGGACCGAAGAAGGTGCTCTGTACGCCGGGCAGCTTGGCCACGGTATCGCCGAGGGTGCCGGCCTTCTGCTCGTCCAGGCGTTCACCGGCCAGAACCTCCACCGGGCGTGCCAGCGATTCTGCGTCGCCCTGCAGCGGCGACGCGGTGACCTGCACCGACGACAGTTCAGTCAGGTGGCGGTCACGATGGGAATCGTCTTCGCTGGCGGCGAAGGCAACGGTCGGAAGCAGGGCGGTCAGGGCCAGGGCGAGGGAATGCGGCTTCAACCGCGGGGTACGGGCGGGCATCGGTGGGTCCTTTGTTACACTGTATCAATCGCTGGGCGCACGCATCCCGTCAGCGGGACAGGGGGAGGGGAACCGTGCGGGTCGGGAAGGGATGTTATATTATTCCATAACGATTCGCCGACCCTGCTGGAAGTCATGTCCCTGTCCTCACGCCTGCGCCACCTGCTCGACCGTTTCGGCGCCACTGGTTCGATGCTGTGCGCGGTGCATTGCGCGGTGATTCCGGTGCTGCTGGCCGCAGCGCCCTCGCTGGGCCTGTCGTTCTGGCTGAGCGACGGCGTGGAACAGGCGCTGGTGGTGTTCGTGACCCTGCTGGGGCTGTTCAGCCTGGTCTGGGGCTACCGTCGCCACGGTGCGCTGCGTGCGCTGGGCTTCCTGATTCCCGGCCTGGTGGCGTTGTGGGCCGGCGTGCTGTACGACCCGTTGCACCACAATGCGGTGCCGCACGCGGTGGTGATGACCGTCGGCGGCCTGCTGGTGGGTGTGGCCCATCTGGTCAACCTGCGCCTCAACCACGGTCACGTGCACGACGCCAGCTGCGCGCACTAGGCGCTCCATGGTAGGATTTTCGATCGTGCGCGGGGGCGCCCAGCAAGGCGGCCCCGCCGAACCCGTGTCAGTACGGGGTAACCAGATTTCACATTTGAGGAGTTGAAGACATGGGTAAGGGTGACCGCAAGACCGCCAAGGGCAAGCGCTACAACGCCAGCTACGGCAACGCCCGTTCGCACACCGCGAGCAAGGTCGCCGTAGGCGCCGCCGCTCCGGTTGCCAAGAAGACCGTGGCCAAGGCTCCGGCGAAGAAGGCTGTGGCGAAGAAGACCGTCGCCAAGGCCTGATCCGGCCCAGACCGGTTCAACGAAAAACGCGGCGCCTGGCGCCGCGTTTTTTATGCACGTTTTTGTAGAGCCGAGCCCATGCTCGGCTGGCGCAATGCAGCCGAGCAGGGGCTCGGCTCTACAACCGGATCAGCGCAGGGTGTTCTTCAGCGTTTCCGGATTGCCGTCGTTCGGCGCGGCCGGCACCTGCAGCAGGTGCGCCAGCAGCGGGTAGACGTCGACATTGTCGAAGCCATCGATCACCAGGCCCTGGCGGAACGACGGACCGCTGGCCACGAACACCGCGCGCATGGAGGGCAGGGCGTTGTCGTAGCCATGCGAGCCTCGATCCTGCCTGGCGCGCTTGGCGATCTTCTCTTGGTGAAGGGCGTCCCAGCCTTCATCCATGGCACAGACGATGGCCGGAACCCGCGGATGCGTGCCGTAGTGCCAGCGCGCCGGCAGGTTCTCCTTCTTCCAGCACTCGTAGTGCGTATGGCGGCCGAGCAGGGCGCGTTCCGCTTCCGCTTCGCGGCCCGCGACCGGCGCAAAACCTACCGACTGGCCCTGGCTGACATTGCGCGCGATGGTCGGATCGGCCATTGATTCGGTGGCGATCACGTGGCCGTCGGCGACACTGGCCATGCCGTGGTCAGAGACGACGATGATGTTGGTGGTCGCGACCAGGCCGCGCTGTTGCAGTCCATCGAGCACCTGGCCGACGATCTGGTCGGCGCGCACGATGGCGTCGGCGTACTGTTTCGACTCGGGGCCGTAGTTGTGGCCTGCCTTGTCCACGTGTTCCATGTACAGCGTGGTCAGGCGCGGTGCATCGGCATCGGTCTGCGCCAGCCAGTCGAGCACGATGCCGGCGCGCTGCTCCAGTGGTTCCTTGCCATCGTAGACGCGCCACTGGCTGGGGCGCACGCCACGGATTTCCGACTCGCTGCCCGGCCACGAGGTGGTGGCGGTGCGCACGCCGACGTTCTCGGCGCCGACCCAGATCGGTTCGCCACCCCACCAGCCGCTGGTAGTGACCGCGTCGCGGTTGCTCAGTTCGAAACGGCCCAGGGTTGCATCGTCCATGCTGTTGTTGACGATGCCGTGGTGGTCCGGGCGCAGGCCGGTGACGATGGTGTAGTGGTTGGGGAAGGTCAACGACGGGTACGAAGGCGTCATCCAGCGCGCGCGTACCCCGCCGTCGATCAGTCGCTGCAGATTCGGTGTCAGGCCGCGATCCAGCGCATCGGCGCGCAGGCCGTCGATCGAGATCAGCAGCAGCTTCGGCGGTGCAGCCGTTGCAACAGTGGTGGGAACAGAGGCGGAAGGGGCGGGCGCGGTGGTGCAGGCGGCCAATGGCAGCAGCAGCGCCAGCGCGCAGGTCAGGCGTACGGAAATCATCCGTCCATCATAGTGCGAGGTAATGACGCGCCCAAGACACGGCGCACTATCGCGCGCCGTGTCCGCGCATTTTTCCTTATCCCCGCGCCTGTCGGCGCGCCCCCTTCAACAAGAAGGGGGCTTTTCTCCAGACAGTTTACAGACGCTTCCATCCACGCATGGCGTGGATCTACCGCGTCGACCAAGGTCGACACCTACCCACCGCCGCGGGAATCTGTCGAAGGTGGGGCGGTGTGGGTGGGCAGGACCGTTGGCGCCATGGATGGCGCCATCGAGCCCCCATGGATGGGTTTACGGCGTGTCCTGCCCACCCATACCGCCCCATCCAACGCGTAGAAAATCGGAGCTGTATTGGCTCTTGACCTTGCCGTTGCCTCTGCGGGTGCCGGGCGCAGCCCGGCCAGCCCTCTCAGGCGAACAGCGGTGCCTGGCGTTGTTCCAGCCGCAACAGCGCGGCCTTGGTTTGCAGTCCGCCGCCGAAACCGGTCAGTGCACCGTTGCTGCCGATCACGCGATGGCAGGGCAGGATGATCGGCAGCGGGTTGCGGCCGTTGGCAGCGCCGACCGCACGGGTCGCACTGGGCTGGCCGAGGTGCTGCGCCAGCTGCAGGTAGCTCCAGGTCTGGCCGAACGGAATCAACGCCAGCGCCTGCCATACACGCAGCTGGAACGGCGTGCCACGTGGTGCCAGCACGAGGTCGAAGCTGTTGCGCTCGCCGTGAAGGAACTGCAGCAGCTGATCGCGTGCTTCCGGCAGTGCATCCGGGGCGTAGTGCCAGTCTTCGCGGCCGCGTGCCGGATGGCGGTTTTCCGGGAACAGCACATGCGACAGGCCACGCTCGTCACCGGCGATGGTCAACACGCCGATCGGGCTGTCGAAACGATCGAACAACAGGGTCATGTCGGTTCTCCAACGAAGGTGCCGGACAGGTGCCACAGATGCAGCACGGCATAGGCGCGCCACGGGCGCCACGGTTGCGAGCGGGCTTCGGTCGCACGCTCGCTCAGGCGCTGGCCTTGGGCGTGGCCGAGGACCTGCTGCAGCACCAGGTCACCGGCGGGGAAGGCATCGGGCTGGCCAAGTCCGCGCAGCGCGATGTACTGCGCGGTCCACGGGCCGATGCCGGGCAGTGCCACGCAGCGCGCAACGAATTCCTCCAATGCCTGACCGGGCCCGAAGTCGAGCTGGCCGCTGGCGCAGGCAGCGGCCAGCGCACGCACGGTGGCGGCGCGGGTGCGCGGCAGGCCGATCGATTCCAGCGGCGCCTCAGCCAGTACCTCGGGCGCGGGGAACTGGCGATCGAATTCCGATGGCATGCCCTGCAGGTGTGCGCCATAGGCATCGACCAGGCGCCGCGCGAAGGTGGTGGCCGCGGCCACGCTGACCTGCTGTCCGAGCACGGCGCGTACGCCCACCTCGAAGCCATCCCAGCCACCGGGCACGCGCAGACCGGGACGTTCGGCGATGCCTCGCGCCAGCAGCGGTTCCTCGCCCAGCGCGGCGTGCACCTGCTGCAGGTCGGCATCCAGATCGAACACGCGACGCACGCGGCGCACGATGTCGGGGATCAGGCGCGGATCGACCGCGCCCAGCTGCAGGCGCAGTTCCGGGCGTTTCGGGTCGGCGGTGACGCGCAGCAGGGTGGGGCGCTCGGGTGTGCCGAGCACGCGCTGGTAGCTGTCTTCGCCGATCAGTTCGATGCCGGGCAGGCTGCGCTTGCGCAGGAAGGCCAGCATGCGCGGGAAATCCAGCGGTGGACGGTACACCAGGCGCAGTACCAGGCAGCCGTCATCGGCGGCCGGCGGCTGATGCTGGCGACGCAGTGCCGTCGGTGCCATGCCGCAGCCCTGCAGGAAGGCGGTATTGAAGCGGCGCAGGCTGTTGTAGCCGGCGGCCAGCGCAACATCGGTCACCGGCAGCGTGGTCTCGGTCAGCAGCTGCTTGGCCAGCAGCAGGCGATGGGTGGCGTGGATCTGCCCCGGCGTCGCGCCCAGGTGTTCAACGAACAGGCGCTGCAGCTGGCGCGCGCTAAGGCCGATCTTCTGCGCGAGGTCGGCAACGGGCTGCTCCTGCAGGAAACCGCCATGGATCAGGGCGAGGGCGCGCTGCACGGTCTGCCCAGCCAATGCCTGCTGTGCCTGCGGCGCCAGTTCGGGACGACAGCGCAGGCACGGGCGGTAGCCGGCGGCGGCGGCCGCAGCGGCGGTCGGGTAGTAGGTGATGTTGCGCGGCTTCGGGGGCGGTGCCGGGCACACCGGGCGGCAGTAGATGCCGGTGCTGCGCACGGCGGTGAAGAACACGCCGTCGAAGCGTGCGTCGCGGGCCAGACGGGCGCGGTCGCAGGCGGCGGTGTCGAGGGCGAGGGCGGTGTCCATGGCGCCAGTCTAGGCGTGTGCGGGTGGAGATACTCGCCACATTCGGACATGGATGCTGAAGGGGGATCTGGCAGGGCTGCGCCCTGCACCCGCAGAATCAACGGCAACAGCTGAAGCAACAGCAGAAGCAACAGCAGAAGCGGGATTCCTGTGGGATGGCGTGGTGGGACCGGTGGCAGGGGACGCCGTGAACCTGTGGTGGTCAAGTATTTTTGGACACTCCCAAAGGGAGTTCAGGCCACCTGCTCTTCACAAAGCGCAGGTGGCACAAGGCCGTTGGCACTGTGCGGCCGACGGTGGTTGTACCAGTCCACGAATTGCTCGATGTCTGCTGCAGCCTCCTGTCGAGTGGGGTATTTTGAGTAAAGCCATTCCCCTTTGAGGGTGGCGAAAACCCGTTCCACCACCGCGTTGTCCCAGCAGTTGCCCTTCCTGCTCATGCTTTGGGTGATGCCGTTGTCACGCAGAATTTCGGCCATGGCATGGCTGGTGTACTGCCGACCTTGATCCGAGTGGAAAAGTAGTCGCCCGTTGGGACGACGCTGTTTCAGAGCCCCACGCAGGGCTCTGACGGCCAGCCAGGCATCCCCTTCGTGAGAGTGGGCCCAGCCCACGATCCGTCGGGCAAACAGATCCACCACGATGGCCAGATAGAGCCAGCCTTGCTGGGTCGGGATGTAGGTGATATCCCCTGCCCAGACTTGGTCGGGTGCCTCCGGGTTGAATTGGCGTTCCAACACGTTGGGCGCGGTCAGTGCCTGCGGCCCCAGACTGTGGTACTTGTGCCGCCGGTGCTGCCGCGCCCTGACGCCGGCCCGGCGCATCAGCGTCCGGGCGCGGTAGCGACCCACTGGCAGGCCGCGATTGGTCAGCTCCCTGGCCATCTTGCGAGAGCCACAGCTCCCCCGGTGGGACTGATGAATGCGACGAACCAGATCAACCTGGGCCAGCAGTTCCCGGTCAATCCGGGGCTCCCGGTGCAGCCAGGCGTAGTAGCTGCTACGGGGATAGTCCATCAACTGACACACCAACCGGATCGGAGCGACCTTCCCCAATTCCTGGATCACCTGTTCCGGTGATCGCTGTCCCGAATGAAGAAGGCGATGGATTTTTTTAGTAGGTCGCGCTCCTCCTTGAGCCTGCGATTCTGGGCCTCCAGCTCGGCGATTCTGACCTGGGCATCTACGGGCGGTGCCTCGGCCTGCGGGTCATGTTTTCGACGCCATTGCTCGATCCAGCGCCTCAGCGCCGTCGGGCCGACATCCATCAGCTGGCAGACGTCCCTGACTGTCTGCCCCTCCACAACCACAAGGCGAACCGCCTCGTCCCTCATGCCCTGAGTGATCTGCTTTGCCATGGGTCTACCTCGATGCTTGAAATTGATCCTATCGAGTGTCCAAGTTGATTAGACCACCACAACCCGTCCATGGGGGCTTGGTCGCGGCATCCATGCCGCTCACACCCCTGCCACCGGACCCACCCCGCCTTCGACAGGTTCCTGAGGCTGTTGGTGGGTGTCGACCTTGGTCGACACGCTTTCCCAAGGGTCAGAAGGGGTTCAGTACCACGCGCTGAATGCGCGCCCCGGACGGGTAGACTGTGGCCCTTGCTCCCTTGAAATCCGGTTGCCCGATGTCCGCCAAACTCCGCTGGTTGCCCCTGTTGTGCCTGGCCCTGGCGGGCTGCAGTCAGCTGGAGAATCCGGGCAATGTGACCGCTGCCGACAAGGCGGCGCGGGCTCCCGCCAGCGATGGCGAGAACATGGTGTCGATCAACGCCGCCGATGCGCCACCGCCGCCGGCGCCGCCGCGCAGCCGGGCGGATCGGCCGTGGCCGCAGGCGCAGCTGGAGAACGGGCGTGCGTGGGTCAGCTGCAGCACCGAATATGCCGGTGACGCGGGCGACGGTGTCGAGCTGGAAGGCCTGCAGCGCGAGCAGATCAGCCAGGCGCTGGCGCCTTGCGCCGAACGTGGCCTGATGCGCGTGCGCTACGCCGGCAAGATCAACCCGGGCTTCGCCGAGATGATGTGGCGGTTGGCCGTGGTTGCCGACCAGCAGAAGATCCACAAGCGCATCCTCGACCTGGATTCCAGCGGGGGCCAGGTGGAATCGGCGATCGTCGCCGGTGACAGTATCGGTGAATCCGGCTGGACCATCTGGGTGCGCGAAGGCTCGATCTGCCACAGTGCCTGCGTGTTCGTGCTGGCCGCCGGTGACAACCGCCTGCTGTCAGGCAAGGTCGGCATCCACCGCATGATGCGCATCAGCTCCAAGGCCACCTCGCGCGCAGAACTCAACCGCGAGCTGCACGAGGTCTACGACAACGTAAAGGACTACCTGCAGCGCAACGGCGTGGCGGTGGGCGTGGCTGATCTGATGATGACCGTGCCCAACCGCAGCCTGCGCCTGCTGACCGCGGACGAGCTGCGCCAGTATGGCCTGGATGGCACCAACGCGGTGCAGGACGATCTGGAACGGATCAAGCAGATGCGGGCCTGCGGCGATGATTTCGTGCAGCGCAAGGACGCGTTCCTGATCGCCTTCGACCAGCAGTGCAAGCGCGAAGGCGCCGACATGGAATCGATCAACAGCTGCGGCCAGGCACTGAAGCAGCGCTTCGGTTTCCCGGATGCAGTGTGCCCGGAAGAAAGCCCGCTGTCGGAGATCGACGTGGCAACGCTGCCGCCGGCACCGTCGGAGCCGCCGCCGGTGGCCGAACAGGCGCCGGCAGACTCCGGCACGCCTGCCGCGCAGGCCGATGCCGCTACGGTGGAAGGCAGCGCCAACGCGCGCTGACGTACAGCTCACCGCGCTGGCGTAGACTGCGGTTCTTTCCCGAGAACCGGCGGTGTCCATGAAGCGCGTGCTCCTGCTGCTGTCCCTGCTGCCCCTGACCGCATTGGCGCAGGCACCTGCGCCGGCCACGCCCGCCCCGGCACCCGCGCGCCCGGCACCGGCCTCGCCAGCGGCTGCAAAACCGGCTACCGCCGGCGCTCCGGTGTTGACCGCCGCGCAGCAGGCGCAGGTGCAGAAACAGGACGCGGAAATGGGTGCGGCCGCAGTGAAGGCGGCGCAGCTGGTGGATGCCAACCGCGCAGGCGAATTGTGGGACGGCGCTTCGGCCGTCGCGCGTCGTGCGGTACCGAAGGCCGCCTTCGTCAGCCAGTTGACCAGCGAGCGCACGCGCCTGGGTGCGTTGGCCGGCCGCGGCCAGCCGACCATTACCCGGGTCAAGTACAGCGCCGGCGCTGCGGTGCCGGAAGGGTTGTACATCAACGTCAGCTTCCCGACCCGTTTCGCCAACAGCGTGCAGCCGGTGCGCGAGCTGGTCTCGTTCCGTTTCGACGAGGACCAGGTGTGGCGCCTGGCCGGTTACAGCCTGCGTGCGTCGGCACCCTGAGGAGATGCATGATGGCAACTGAACTGACGATGCTGGCCTGGTCGGTGCTGCTGGGCTTTGTCTACATTTTCGCCACCTCCACCGTGGTCACCCGCGAGCGCGGGATGAAGTGGAATGCCTCGGCACGCGATGGCGATGCAAAGCCGCTCAGCCCGCTGGCCGGCCGCCTGCAGCGTGCGCAGGCCAACTTCCTGGAAACCTTCCCGTTCTTCGCCGCCGCCGCGATCGCAGTGGTCGTGGCCGGGCGCGGCAACGACACCACCGCGCTGGCCGCGCAGGCCTACTTCTGGGCGCGCGTGGCCTACTTGCCGCTGTATGCCGCAGGCGTGCCCTACGTGCGCAGCCTGGTGTGGCTGGTGTCGCTGCTGTCGATCCTGGCGCTGGTGTTCGCGTTGTTGTGACCCGGGCCTGATCCAGATCAAGGCCGGTCAGGTGTGTGGCGCTATGCTGGCCCGGACTGAATCAACGGCAGGAGGCGCGCATGCGCAGGATGGACGTGGTGGTGGTCGGCGCCGGACCGGCAGGCCTGTGCTTCGCGCGCGCGCTGGCCGGCAGCGGGCTGCAGGTCGGGCTGGTCGAAGTGCAGCCGCGCCAAGCCTTGGCCGAAGCCGCCTTCGATGGCCGCGAGATCGCGCTGACCCATGCCTCGCGGCAGAGCATGGAGCAGCTGGGGTTATGGCAGCGCCTGCCGCATGCCGAAGTCGCTGAACTGCGCGATGCCAAGGTGATGAATGGTGGCTCGCCGTTCGCGCTGACCTTCGCCAGCAGCCAGGTCGACGGCCAGCCGCTGGGCTGGCTGGTGCCCAATCATCTGATCCGCCGTGCTGCATGGGATGCCGTGCAGGGCCAGGACGGCCTGGAGCTGTTCGACGGGCGCAAGGTGCAGGGCGTGCAGGCCGATGCACAGGGCCATGTGGTCAAACTCGATGACGGCAGCCAATTGCATGCGCGGCTGCTGGTGGCCGCTGACAGCCGCTTCTCCGCCACCCGCCGCATGCTCGGCATCGGTGCGCAGATGCGCGACTTCGGCAAGTCGATGCTGGTGTGCCGCATGCAGGTCGAGCGCGACCATCACCACACTGCCTGGGAATGGTTCGGCTACGGCCGCACGATGGCGCTGCTGCCGCTCAACGAGGGCCAGGCGTCGGCGGTGATCACGCTGCCGCCGCGGCAGATTGAAGAACTGCTGGCAATGGATGAGGTGGCCTTCGGTGAGGCCATCAGCGGTTGCTTCGAACATCGCCTGGGCCGCATGCAGCCGGTGGCCACGCCGCAGGCGTATCCGCTGGTAGGTGTGTACGCGCACCGCTTTGTCGGCGGGCGTTCGGCACTGATCGGCGATGCCGCAGTCGGCATGCACCCGGTCACCGCGCATGGCTTCAACCTGGGACTGGCCAGCGCACAGCGGCTGGCGCAGGGCATCGTCAACCAGCAGCGTCGCGGTGCCGACATGGCCGCGGCCGGCATGCTGGCCAGCTACCAGCGCGGTCACCGGCTGGCGTCGCGGCCGCTGTACGAGGCCACCAATGCGATCGCCAGCCTGTACACCGACGATCGCCGTCCGGCGCGCCTGCTGCGGGCGGCCGGCCTGCGCCTGGCGCAGGGCGTAGCACCGTTCAGGCAGCTGATCGCCTCGCACCTGATCCAGCGCGTGGCCTGAACAGCTTCAGATCAGCCGGCAGCCAGCACCCGGATCTGGCTGTCGGCGAATTCGACTACCTGGCCTGCGCGGATCTTGCAGGCCTTGCGCAGTTCGACTTCGCCATCGACCCGCACCTGGCCGTCACCGATGACCATCTTGGCTTCGCCGCCGCTGGTGACCAGGTCGGCCAGCTTCAGCAACTGCTTGAGTTCGACGTAGTCACCGTCGAGGTCGAATTCGAGAATCTGCATGGAGCGGGTTTCCTGGGAAGGGGCGCGGGCCAGCGGCCGGGCCGGGGAAGAGGGCGCGTATTGTGCGCCAGCACGGGGCATGACGACACGCGCACGGCAAGCTGTACGCCTTGTTCAGGATCAATGCGGTATGATTCCGCTCTGAGCGAGTGAAATCTCCTCCAACCGAGCAGCGCCAGGGCACGCGATAAGAAGGGCGCCCAAAGCGCGGACCATCACCCTTTTTATCGCACTGCCAGGAAGACGGCAGTGCCTTCGGAGTTCCCCATGTCCCAAGATTCCCAAGCGCCGCTGCAGTTCGCGCAGCTCGGCCTGTCCGAGCCCGTGATGCAGGCGGTCACCGCTATCGGCTACGAAACCCCGTCGCCGATCCAGGCCGCTACCATCCCGGCGATGCTGGAAGGCCGCGACGTGCTGGGCCAGGCCCAGACCGGTACCGGCAAGACCGCTGCGTTCGCACTGCCGGTACTGTCCAACATCGACCTGCAGCAGATCAAGCCCCAGGCCCTGATCCTGGCGCCGACCCGCGAACTGGCCATCCAGGTTGCCGAGGCGTTCCAGTCCTATTCGTCGAAGATCCCGGGCTTCCGCGTGCTGCCGGTGTACGGCGGCCAGCCCTACGGCCAGCAGCTGTCGGCGCTGCGCCGTGGCGTGCATATCGTGGTCGGTACCCCCGGCCGCGTGATCGATCACCTGGACCGCAGCACCCTGGACCTGTCCGAGCTGAAGACCCTGGTGCTGGACGAAGCCGATGAAATGCTGCGCATGGGCTTCATCGACGATGTCGAAGCGGTGCTGAAGAAGCTGCCGGAGCAGCGCCAGGTGGCCCTGTTCTCGGCCACCATGCCGCCGCAGATCCGCCGCATCGCGCAGACCTACCTGCAGGACCCGGTGGAAGTGACCATCGCGGCCAAGACCACCACCTCGGCCAACATCCGCCAGCGCTACTGGTGGGTGAGCGGCATGCACAAGCTGGACGCGCTGACCCGCATCCTGGAAGTCGAGCCGTTCGACGCGATGATCATCTTCGCGCGCACCAAGGCCGGCACCGAAGAACTGGCCAGCAAGCTGCAGGCGCGTGGCCTGGCCGCTGCCGCCATCAACGGTGACATGCAGCAGGCCCAGCGCGAGCGGACCATTGCCATGCTGAAGGAAGGCAAGCTGGACATCCTGGTCGCCACCGACGTGGCCGCCCGCGGCCTGGACGTGGAGCGCATCAGCCACGTGCTGAACTACGACATCCCGTACGACACCGAGAGCTACGTGCACCGCATCGGCCGTACCGGCCGTGCCGGCCGCAGCGGCGAGGCGATCCTGTTCGCCACTCCGCGCGAGAAGGGCATGCTGCGCCAGATCGAGCGTGCCACCCGCCAGCCGATCGAAGAGATGCAGCTGCCGAGCGTGGAAGCGGTCAACGACACCCGCATCAACAAGTTCACCTCGCGCATCAGCGAAACGCTCGGCGCCGGCGGCCTGGACTTCTACCGCCAGCTGCTGGAGCGCTTCGAGAACGAGCAGAACGTGCCGGCCATCGAGATCGCCGCCGCGCTGGCCAGGATGCTGCAGGGCGATACCCCGTTCCTGCTGCAGCCGCCGGTGCGTGCCCCGCGTGAAGAGCGCGCGCCGCGCGAGCGCTTCGACCGTGGCGACCGCCCGGAGCGTGGCGATCGCTTCGACCGCAACGAACGGGGGCCGCGCTTCGAGCGTGGCCCGCGTCGCGACGACGCCGAAGGTGGTTTCGAGCCGCGTCCGCGCCGCGAGGTTCCGCCGCGTGGTGCGCCGGAGCAGGGCATGGAGACCTACCGCATTTCGGTGGGCCACCAGCACGGCGTGAAGCCGGCCAACATCGTCGGCGCCATCGCCAACGAAGCCGGCCTGGAAAGCCGCTTCATCGGCCGCATCGACATCCACGACGACTTCTCGCTGCTGGACCTGCCGGCACAGATGCCGCCGGACGTGCTGTCGCACCTGCAGAAGGTGTGGGTGTCCGGCCAGCAGTTGCAGATGCGTCCGCTGGCGGCCGGTGAAGAGATCAATCCGGCCCCGCGTCCGTTCAAGCCGCGCTTCGACAAGCGTGGTCCGGGCGGCCCGGGTGGCCCGCGTCGTGGCGGCCCGGGTGGTCCGGGTGGCCATGGTGGCGACCGCGGCGGTGACCGCGACAGCCGCCCGCCGCGTCGTGACGGCTTCAAGCCGCGCGGCCCGCGCAGCTTCTAAGCCGCACCCGCAGCCGTCCTGATCAACGCCAGCCTCCGGGCTGGCGTACAGGAAAAGGGGACGGAGGGGATTAAGTCGTAAATGGCAGGCCGCGCGCTTATGCCGAAAACGACTTAATCCCCTCCGTCCCCTTTTTCGCATGGCCCACACATTGCCGGTCATAGGCTGGGTCGGTTCCAAGGGAGGTTGTCACCGCAGCACATTCGGGGGGATCCGGGATGGGTAGAAGTGGCACGGACCAGCAGAGCCGGCGGGTGCCGATGACCCGTGGCCTGGGATTGCGCTTTGCGTTGTTGACGGGCATGGCGATCGGGTTGGTCGCGCTGTCCGCCTTGATCCAGGAGCTGCAGGCGGCCTCCACCGCATGGATCGCCGGCCAGGGCTACTGGTCGCGTGGTCAGCAGGATGCGACCGCCGCACTCAGCCGCTATCTGGCGCGCGGTGATGCCCAGGACCTGGACGACGCGCGCCAGGCGCTGCGGATTCCGTTGGGGGATCTGCAGGCCCGGCTGGCGCTGGAACAGGCGGTACCGGACGAGGAGAAGGCCAGGCAGGGCTTCCTGCAGGGCGGCAACGCGCGCGCCGATATTCCGCGCCTGGTGTTCTCGTTCCGCTATGCACGCGACATCGGTGCATTCCGGGAAGCAAGCACGCTGTGGCGACAGACCGATGATGACCTGTTGGCCGTGCAGCGGCTGGTCGCCGAGCTGCAGTCGGGGCATGCCCAGGGGGCGCTGCCAGTGGCGGACCGCGACCGGTACCTGCAGCAGCTGCGTGATCTGGACCGGCGGTTGCAGGTGCAGGCACAGGCATTTTCCCAGGCGTTGCTGCGCATGGCCACGATGGTGCGGATCGCCACGCTTGTGGTCGGTGGGCTGTCGGTGCTGGCGATCAGCCTGATGGCTGTCGCGCTGGCGCGCCGCGTCGGCAAGGACCTGACCGAGCACGAAAGCCGCTTCCGTGCGGCCTTCTACCAAGCCAATGTCGGCATGCTCAAGCTCGACACCGACGGCAAGGTGATCGAAGCCAACCAGGCGATGGCCGATATCCTCGACTACCGACGCGACGTGCTGCTGCAGATGTCGCTCGGTGATCTGCTGATGGAAGGCGAACTGGTCATCGATGGCGTCGGCCGCATTGACTGGGACCGGCAGCTGCGGCCGAGTGAGCTGCGCTTCTGCCGCCGCGATGGCAGCCTGGTGTGGGGGCGCTGGAGTGGCACCGGCGTGCGCAGCGCGGGAGGTGGCCTGTCGGTGTTTGCGATCATCGAGGATGTCAGCCAGAACCATGCCCTGGCGCGCGAGATCGAACACCACGCCAGCCACGATCCGCTGACCGGCCTGATCAACCGGCGCGAGATCGAGCGGCTGCTGGAACGTTCGCTGCTGCAGGTGCGCAGCGACGGCGGCACGCATGCGCTGTGCTACATCAACCTGGACCACTTCAAGCTGGTCAACGACAGCTTCGGCCACGCCGCCGGTGACCAGATGCTGCGCAGTTTCGCCGACTATCTGGTGGCTGCAGTGCGTGACGGTGACTGGGTCGGCCGTCTGGGCGCCGACGAGTTCGCCGTGTTCCTCGCCCATGCCGGGCAGGACGAGGCCAAGCGGGTGCTGCAGCGGGTGATCCGCAACCTGGGCCAGGCCACGTTCCCGATCAGCGAGGGCAGCCCGCAGCTGAGCTGCAGCATCGGTGTGGTTGAAGTCAGCGCCGACGCCCCCGATGCGAACTGGCTCATGAGTGCTGCCGACAGCGCCTGCTATGCCGCCAAGCAGGCCGGTCGCAACCGGGTGCACTGTTTCAATGAGAACCGCATGGCGCTGGAGGAGCGCCGCCGGGAAGCCGAGCGGTTGCAGGGCGTCAGCCTGGCGATGGCCGAGAACCGCATGCTGCTGTATGCGCAACGCATCGCCCGCGTGGGCGATCCGACCTACCTGCACTACGAAGTGCTGGTGCGCATGCGCGGTACCGACGGCAGCCTGCACCTGCCCGGACAGTTCATGCCGGCAGTGGAGCGCTATGGCATGGCGGTGGCGCTGGATCGTCACGTGCTCGGGCTGCTGTTCCGCCACCTGCAGGTGTGCCCGGCACACGTGCGCCAGCTGGGCCTGTGCAACGTCAACGTCTCGGCGCAGTCGATCGCCGAGCCCGGCTTCCTCGCCTTCGTCTGCGACCTGCTCGAGCGCAACCGCGCGCTGGCCTCCAAGCTGTGCTTCGAGATCACCGAGACTGCGGCGATCAGCAACCTCACCCAGGCCCGTGCATTCATCGATGCGGTCAAGGCGCGGGGCTGCCGGATGGCACTGGATGACTTCGGCTCCGGCCTGTCTTCTTTCGGCTATCTGCGCCAGTTGCCTGCGGACATCCTGAAGATCGACGGCGCCTTCGTGCGGGACATGGATACTGATCCAGTCAGCCACGCCACAGTTCGCGCGATCAGCGAGCTCGGGCGCGAGCTGCAGATGGAAGTGGTGGCCGAGTGGGTGGAGACCGCCGAGGTTGCCGGTGCGCTGACCCGGCTTGGCGTGCAGGGCCTGCAGGGCTATGCCATCGAACGCCCGCAGCCGCTGGAGCGGCTGACCCTGGCCGATCTGCGCCCGGTGCGGCTGGTCGCGGTGAAGGGGCCGCCGGGGGCTGGCTGAACGGCGTGGCGGCGACTTTGGTCTACACGTGCGGCGTACGTCCGGCTGCGATAATGCCGGCCAGGGGCGACGCGCAGTGGGCGCGGGCGTAAGCAACAACAGGATGTGGCGTGGGCGGCAGGCAGTGGCAGTACGGAACGGGAGCGGTGCTGGTCGTACTGCTGGCGTGGTTGGCGACGCCGTGGCCGCTGCAGGCCGCAGCGGTGGAATCGGGGCGCGATTACCTGCTGGTCGGTGGCGCCACCGATGAGCCCACCCCGCATCGTGCGTGCACGCCGCACATGCTGTCGGGCCCGCGCCAGCAGGTGCTGGTGACGGCTCCGCAGGAAGGCTGGTCGGGCCAGCCACAGGCGCTGGACGTGTTCAATGTCTTTGCCGGCGAAGTGCGGGTACAGCACGGTGACCGCGAAATCTGCGGCAACATGCACGACGCCCGCACCCGTGATTCGCGCTTCCGTGCAGGCATCGGCCTGGTGGCCGTACCGCCGGCCGGCAGCCATGAGCCGTTCCTGGTTTCCTGGCAGACACCGCTGAAGACACGTTGGGTACCGACCCTGCGGCTGGGCGCGCCCAGCCCGGTGCAGCAGAACGACACCGCCCGCCTGCTGATGCGTGCTGCCTGCATCGCCGTGGCGATCGCACTGGCGCTGTCGGCGCTGATGGCCTTCCTGACCACGCGCGATCGCAGCTTCCTGGTTTACGTCGCCGGCACCACGGTACTGGTGCTGTGGCAGGCGATCCTCGGTGGCCTCAGCGGCTACCCGGAACCGTGGCTGCCGGTGGGGGAGCGTGGGGCCTGGTGGCTGCTCTCGCTGACCGCCGCCACGCAGGCGCTGGTACTGCCGGCACTGTGGCGGCTGAACGGCGGTGACCGCGTATGGCCACGGTCGCGGCCGCTGCAGGCGACCGTGCTGTGGGGCCTGGTGGCGCTGGCCGTCCTGGTGCCGTGGCTGCGCTGGGAACAGCTGGCCTGGGTCGCGCAGGGCCTGCAGGTGACCTATCTGCTGGGGTGTGGCCTGGCGTTGCTGATGGGCGTATGGGCACGTTGGCGTGGCGACCGTTGGTCGCAGGCAGGACTGGCCGCATTGGCACCCATGCTGGTCCTGATCATCGCCGATGCCTGCCGTGCGGAATGGTTGTTGGAGTACCGGGTCGAAGCACTGCAGCTGGCGGTGACCTGGCTGCTGATGATGGCGGCCTATGCCATGAACCAGCGGCTGGGCCGACTGCGCCAGCAGCGCGATGAACTGCGTCAGCTGGCCGAAACCGACGGCCTGACCGGACTGCCGAATCGCCGCGCCGGCCTGCAGCAGCTGGCCCGTCACCTGGCACAGGTCGACCGTGAGCGTGGCCCGCTGGTGATCGGCTTCCTCGACATCGACCTGTTCAAGGACATCAACGACCGCCACGGCCATGCCGTGGGCGACCAGGTACTGGTGGCGGTGGCACGCGCGCTGCGCACTGCGGTGCGCAGCCAGGACGAAGTGGTGCGGATGGGCGGCGAGGAGTTCCTGCTGCTGATGCCCGGCATGCCGCGCGAGGCGGCGTCGGCGCGGCTGGACCGCCTGCGCCAGCGCATCACCGAGGCCGGGCAGGCCCTGCAGGTGCCGGGGCTGGAAGTGACCGCCAGCATCGGCCTGGCGCAGTGGCGGCCGGGCGAGGACGATCTGGCCGGGCTGTTGCGGCGGGCCGACCATGCCATGTACGTGGCCAAGCGCGCCGGCCGCAACCGGGTGTTCGACGGTGAAGAGCTCGATCCGCCCGGCCTGGCATGAAGCGCTGCGAGCAGCGATGCCGGATAATAGGGCGATGACCACCCGACTCAACAAACATATCGCCGACACCGGCTTCTGCTCCCGCCGCGAGGCCGATCGCCTGATCGCCGCCCGCCGGGTCACCGTCAACGGCCATCCGGCCGGCACTGGCGCGGTGGTGGGCGACGAAGACCAGGTGCTGGTCGACGGCCAGCCACTGCGCGCGCGCGTGGCCCGCAAGCCCGGCGCACGCCGCCATGTCTACATCGCGCTGAACAAGCCGGTGGGTGTCACCTGCACGACCGAAACCTCGGTCAAGGGCAACATCGTCGATTTCGTCGGCCACGAGCAGCGCATCTTCCCGATCGGGCGCCTGGACAAGGAATCCGAAGGCCTGATCCTGATGACCAGCAACGGCGACATCGTCAACCAGATCCTGCGTGCCGAGAACGGCCACCAGAAGGAGTACCTGGTGGCGGTGAACAAGCCGGTTACCGATGAGTTCCTGCGCGGCATGGCGCGCGGTGTGCGCATCCACGACCAGATGACGTTGCCGTGCAAGACCTCGCGCATCGCCAAGTTCGGTTTCCGCATCACCCTGCAGCAGGGCCTGAACCGGCAGATCCGCCTGATGGCCGCCGAATTCGGCTATCGCGTGACCCAGCTGCGCCGCGTGCGCATCGACAACATCAAGATCGGCGCGTTGAAGCCGGGCCAGTGGCGCAACCTGACCGAGCAGGAGCTGCAGGGCCTGTTGCCGAAGCAGCTGGACTGGTAAACGGCCTCTGTAGAGCCGAGCCTTGCTCGGCTGCCCTTTTGTCCGGGGGCAGCCGAGCAAGGCTCGGCTCTACATCGGCTAGACTCCGCAGTGACCTGCCGGAATGTGACGCTGCATGATCAAGCCCGACAAGCCTGCCAACGAAGCGCTTCGGCTCGAGGCGCTGTACCGCTACCGGATCCTTGATTCGCAGCGCGAGAAGTCATTCGACGACCTGGTGGCGATCGCCAAGGCGGTCTGCGGTACCTCGATGGCGGCGGTGACCCTGATCGATGTCGAGCGGCAGTGGTTCAAGTCGATCCAGGGCATCGACGCGGCGGAGAACCTGCGCAGCGAATCGATGTGTGGCCATGCCATCCTGCAGCCGCAGGAAATCATGGTGGTCGAGGACGCGTTGCAGGACATCCGCTTCCACGACAACCCGGTGGTGACCGGTGACCCGCACATCCGCTTCTACGCCGGTGCGCCACTGATCAGTTCCGATGGCCTGCCACTGGGTACGTTGTGCGTGTTCGATGCACATCCGCAGCACCTGCCCAGCGACAAGGCCGAGGCACTGGCCGCTCTGTCACGGCAGGTGATGCTGGTGATGGAGCTGCGCCGTTTCGCGCTCGACATCCAGAAGCACATGCTGGAACGCGATGACTACGAGCGCCTGCTGTCGGAGTACCAGGACGTGCTGCTGGCGCAGAATGCCGACCTGGCCGAGCAGAGCCGCACCGATGCGTTGACCGGACTGCCGAACCGCCGCGCGATGGCGGCGGCACTGGAAGAGGCGGTGGCGGAGATCGATGGGCAGCCGGGACTGGCCTGCGTGGCCTTGCTGGACATCGATCACTTCAAGCACATCAACGATTTCCAGGGCCACGCCACCGGCGACCGGGTGCTGGCCGAGCTGGGCGTGCTGCTGCGCTCGCACTTTGCCGGCCGTGGCATGGCCGCGCGCTATGGCGGCGAGGAGTTCGTGGCGGTGATGCCGGGCACCGATCTGCACACGGCCGAACTGCAATGCGAGTTCCTGCGCCTGGCCGTGGCAGACCTTCCGCTGGGTTTCCCGGTCACGATCAGCATCGGCGTTGCCCAGCACCAGGCAGGTGAAAGCGTGGATGACATGCTGGCGCGCGCCGACAAGGCGCTGTACCGGGCCAAGGGCAACGGTCGCAACCGGGTGGAACGGGCGGGCTGAGCCCTGCATGCAGTAGGTCCACGCCATGCGTGGATGATTTTGCCGATGGGATAACGCCGTGTCGCGGCCTGTGCGATTGTGCCCGGCGAATATGCCGTTCCTGTTCCCACGGACGCCGACCATGCTGCAGACCCTGGCCATCGCCCACTATCGTTCGCTGCACGGGCTGGTCCTGCCGCTGCAGCAGTTGAACGTGGTGACCGGTGACAACGGCAGTGGCAAGTCCAGCCTGTACCGCGCGCTGCGCCTGCTGGCGGAGACCGCACAGGGCGGCGTTGCAGCGGTGCTGGCCCGCGAAGGGGGGGCTGGGTTCGGCGCTGTGGGCCGGCCCCGAATCCATCGATCGCCGGGTCGCGGCCGGCGAGATCCCGCTGCAGGGTGGCCCTCGGCAGGCATCGGTGGGATTGAAGCTCGGCTTCACCACCGACGAATTCGGCTATGCCATCGACCTGGGCTACCCGCCGCCCAGCCATTCGGCGTTTGCGCTGGATCCGCAGATCAAGGTGGAGGCGATCTGGGCCGGGCCGTTCCTGCGCAGCGCCAACCTGCTGGTTGATCGCCGTGGGGCAATGGTGCGGCAACGTCATGCGCGCGGCTGGGATCTCGTGGATGACCGGTTGTCGCTGTTCGACAGCCTGTTCACCCAGGTCGGCGATCCGCAGCGCATGCCGGAAACCATCGCCTTGCGTGAGTACATCCGTCGCTGGCGCTTCTACGACCATTTCCGCAGCGATGCCGATGCCCCGGCGCGACAACCGGCGATGGCCACGCGCACGCCGGTGCTGCATCACGACGGCCGGGATCTGGCGGCAGCCTGGGTGACCATTCTCGAAATCGGAGATCCGGTCGCGTTGGCACGCAGCGTCGACGATGCGTTCCCCGGCGCCACGGTCGGCTTCGAAGAGCTGGACGGTCGACTGGCCCTGCGCTTCCACCAGCCGGGGTTGCTGCGGCCGTTGTCGATGGCCGAACTGTCCGACGGTACGCTGCGCTTCCTGCTGCTGGCTGCTGCGCTACACACGCCACGCCCGCCGCCGCTGCTGGTGCTCAACGAGCCGGAGACCAGCCTGCATCCGGACCTGCTGCCGGCGCTGGCGCGGCTGATCATCGCGGCCAGTGCGCGCAGCCAGGTGTGGGTGGTGTCACACGCCAGCCGGTTGATCGCAGCACTGGAGCAAGCGCCCGGCTGTCATTCGCTGCACCTGCACAAGGAACAGGGCCGCACGCTGCTGAGCGGGCAGGGCCTGCTGGATGCGCCGGCATGGCACTGGCCGCAGCGTTGATACGGCCATCCACGCCCTGCGTGGACGCGCTCAATCGGCGATGTTGCGTGCCTCGGCCGTGCCAAGGATTTCCGGATGCTGCACCGGCTTGCGGCGGTTCAGCAGCGGATGCAGGAACACCGCGCCGACGATGATCGCCACGCCCAGGTAGAACCACGGGGTGACCTCGTGCTGCTCGCGCAGCAGCACCACCGCCAGCACCACCGCATAGACCGGTTCCAGGTTCGTCACCAGCTGCACCGTGTAGGCGCTCAGGTGGCGCAGCGCGACCAGGGCCAGGGCGAACGGCAGCAGCGTGCAGAACCCCGCCAGTACCAGCAGCAGGATGCCGTCGTGCAGGTCCGGAACCACCCACAGCGGGCTGGCCAACTCCGGCAGCAGGTAGGGCATCAGCGGTGCCAGCAGGGTCAGGGTGAGGGTGCCCGCGCCCAGCTCCAGTGCGGTGACAGTCAGGGGATCGGCGTGGCTGACCATGCGCTTGTTGAGCGAGCCGAACACTGCCACCAGCAGCGCCGAGATCGCGCCGATCAACACACCGAGGCGCATGCCATCGGGCACGCCGCCGACCACCAGTGCAACACCCGGCAGCACCGCCAGGCCGAACGCCAGTTCACGCAGCTGGAACGGCCGCTTGGCCACCCATGGCTCGATGATCGAGGTGAACACCGGCGCCAGCGCGATGCAGGTGGCGGCCACCGAGGCATTGGCCAGCTTCACCGCACCGTAGAACGTCAGCCAGTGCAGGGCGACCAGCGCGCCGATGCCGGCGTAGCCGGCCACCAGCCGCAGGGGCAGGGTACGCAGCCCGCGCCACACCCGTGGCAGCAGGGCCAGCATCGCCGTCACCAGCAGCATGCGCCACCATACCAGCGGCAGTGCGGGCAGGGTGATCAGTTTGCCGAGGATGGCGGTGATGCCCCACAGCAGGACACAGAAATGGATCTGCCACAGCGCTTTGCGGGTGTCGGGTCTGCTCATCCGCCTATTGTGAGGCAAGCCGATGACCGCAGCGCTATCCGCGTGAGGGATTGCTGGAAGTGTCCACCCGCCGCTGCAGGGCCATCGCCGCCGCCGGGTTGCGCGCCTTGCCCGCGCCGATGCACAGCAGGTAGACCTCGCGCGGGCTTTCAGGGGCGGGCCCTGCCAGGCAGGGCAGGTCGTCCACCGGCTCGCCGCGCGACCAGCGCCTGGCCCGTTCGGCCCAGCGCTGCTGCATGGGCGCCAGCAGGCCCTCCTTCAAGCGGGCCTGGCTGCGCTTGATCCGCGCATAGACGAAGCCGGCACTGACATCGCCATGCAATGGCGCCTCGTCACTGTCTTCGATCACCAGCGCCACGCCGTGGCGACGCGCGGCGTCGACCAGTGCCGGGCCATGTGTCTCGGCGTTGCGGACCTCGAGCGCATGCTGCAGCGTCACCCCGTCCAATTGCTTCGGCAGCTGCGCCATCAGGGCACCCAATGCATCGGCGTCGGCCGGATGGCGCGGATCGAACTGCCACAGCAACGGGCCAAGCCGGTCACCGAGCGCGAGTGCTGCCTGCAGGAACGGTGTGGCTGCTTCCACGGTGCTGGACAAGTCGCGGCGCTGCACCAGGTAGCGTGGTGCCTTCATCGCAAAGCGGAAGCCTTCCGGCGTCTGCGCGGCCCACTGCGCGCACTGTGCTGCGGTGGGCGTGCGGTAGAAGGTGCCGTTGATTTCAATGCAGCGCAGGGCACGGCTGGCATGAGCCAGTTCTTCACGCTGCGGCAGGCCCACGGGGTAGAAAACGCCGCCGCGCCATTCGGGAAACACCCAGCCGCCGATGCCGCAGCGGATCGCTGCGGCGGTCACTGGTCGTGGTCCGCGCGCCACGGATCGTAGCTGCCGAACCACCACAGGTAGCCTTCCGGATCGGCGCAGGCATAGCCACGGCCGCCGTAGTCCTGGTCGGCGATGTCGATGACGATGCGGGCGCCTGCGGCCTTGGCCCGGGCGTAATGGGCGTCGGCATCGGTGACGATCACGCAGGCACTCTGGGTCTGGCGGCCGCCCACCTCGTCCGGCATCGCGGCATGCTGGCTCCAGGCGCTTTCCCTGTCGGCCGAGCCGAGCATGATCATGCCACTGCCGAAGGTCAGCTGCGCATGGAACACCGTATCGCCATCGGCGTAGACAGCCTGGGCATGGAAGCCGAAGGCGCGCTGCAGCCAGTCGATGGCGGCCTGCGCGTCGCGATAGCGCAGGCACGGAATGATGGTGGAGCCGTTGCTCGGTTGGCCGTTCCCGCCCATGACACCCCTCCTATGGCACAGGGCAGGGTGCGCCGCAGAACGTTACCATCCCGCGAAACCCCGGTGACGGCCTGCACATGGCCGCCACCCCTGTTCGGAGATCGTGCTGGATGAAACCCTGGATTGGAGGAGCCGTGCTGCTGGCGTGCACGACCATGGCGAGTGCTGCCACCCCGGCGCAGCTGCAGGACCTGGATGCGACCGTCGAGCGCGTGCGCGCGCAGTTCGACGTGCCCGGCATTGCCGTGGCGGTGGTCAAGGATGGCGAGGTGGTGCTGGAGCGCGGCTGGGGCGTGCGCGAGCAGGGCAAGCCGGAACCGGTGCAGGCCGATACGCTGTTCGCCATTGCTTCCAACACCAAGGCGTTCACCGCCACCTCGCTGAACCTGTTGGCCGAGGACGGCAAGCTGAAGATGGACGACAAGGTGATCGACCACCTGCCGTCGTTCCGCATGTCCGACCCGTTCGTGACCGGGCAGATGACGATCCGTGACCTGCTGTCCCACCGCAGTGGCCTGAGCCTGGGCGCTGGTGACCTGCTGTTCTGGCCGACCACGTCCTACAGCAATGCCGAAGTGGTGGAGCGGTTGGGCAGAGTGCCGCTGAAGGGCGGTTTCCGCGAAAGCTATGCCTACGACAACATCCTGTACGCGGTCGCCCAGCAGGTGATCGAGCATGTCTCTGGCATGAGTTACCAGCAGTTCCTGCAGACCCGCATCTTCGACAAGGTGGGCATGGCCGGCACGCGCTACAACGCCGATCACCTGAAGCCCGGCGACAAGGCCGCGGTCGGCCACGCCAAGTACGATTTCAAGGACCTGCGCACCGTTGCGCCGCTGACCTGGTCGAACAACGCCGGCGCCGGTGGCATCTATTCCAGCGCGCATGACATGGCGCGCTGGATGAAGGTGCAGCTGGCCGAAGGCAAACTGGCCGATGGCACGCCGCTGTTCAGTGAAAAGAGCCAGCAGCAGATGTGGCGGATGATCACCCCGCAGTCGATCCCGGCGCCGAGCGTGCCGGAGCTGGCACCGGCGCGAGCCAATTTCGCCGGCTATGGCGAAGGCTGGAGCCTGAGCGATTACCGTGGGCAGAAGCTGGTCTGGCACACCGGTGGCTGGCCGGGCATGGTCTCGCGGCTGACCCTGGTGCCGGGCGAGAAGCTGGGCGTGGTGGTGCTGACCAACCAGGAAGTGGGCGCGGCGTTCAATGCGATCACCCTGAGCGTGCTCGATGCCTATCTGGGCGGCGGGAAGCACGACTGGGTGGACGCCTATGCCAAGGCCGTGGCCAAGGGCCAAGACAAGGCCGACGAAGCCTGGGCCAAGCACCAGAGCGCGCGCGACAAGGGCAGCAAGCCGTCGCTGGCACTGGCCGGCTACACCGGCACCTTCCGTGACCGCTGGTATGGCGACATGCAGATCAGTGCCGAGGGCAAGGGTCTGCGCCTGCGCTTCATGAAGACCGCGCAGCTGAGCGGGCGCCTGGAGCACTGGCAGCACGACACCTTCATCGTGCGCTGGGACGACCGTTCGCTCAACGCCGACGCGTTCGTGAACTTCAGCCTGGACCCGGACGGCAAGGTACGCGAGGTGCGCATGCAGTCGATCTCCGACCTGACCGATTTCAGCTTCGATTTCCAGGACCTGCTGTTCACCCCGGCAACGTAACCCGATGCGGCCCACATGATCGGTAGCGCCGGGCCATGCCCGGCGAGCGCGCAGCGCGGTTGCAGGGGGAATCGCCGGGCATGGCCCGGCGCTACCAGAACCGGGGCATCATCGGCTGGCGTACACATCCGGCGTGGGATACTTCGCCGCTTGCAAGAGGCGAGGGAATGCAATGTTCCGTTGGTTTGAATCCCTGATTCCGGTGTTCCCGCCCGTGGACGGGCGCATGCCGCCGCGCAAGGTGCTGCCGTTCTACCTGCACTACCTGCGCCCGGTGTGGCCAGTGCTGCTGGCGACCCTGATCGCCGGCCTGCTGCTGGCGCTGGTGGAAGTGGCGATGTTCGATTACCTGGGCCGCATCGTCGACATGGTCGCCGAGCAGCCGGGTGCCGGCTTCTTCAAGCGCCACGCCAATGAACTGGGCTGGATGCTGTTCATCACGGTCATCGCGCGGCCGATCCTGGTCGGCCTGCACAACCTGCTGGTGAACCAGGCGATCGTGCCCGGCCTGAGCAACCGCTCGCGCTGGCTGATGCACAACTACGTGGTGCGGCAGAGCCTGAGCTTCTTCCAGAACGACTTCGCCGGCAGCGTCGCCAACCGGGTGATGCAGACCGGTACCTCGCTGCGCGAGTCGGCGGTGCAGATGGTCGACTCGCTCTGGTACATCGTGGTCTATACCGGCACAGCGCTGTACCTGTTCGCGCAGGCCGACTGGCGGCTGATGGTGCCGCTGATCCTGTGGCTGCTGGCCTACGTGGTGATCATGGTCTACTTCGTGCCGCGCGCGAAGGAGCGGGCCTGGATCGCCTCGGAAGCACGTTCGAAGGCAATGGGCCGCATCGTCGATGGCTACACCAACATTCCCACGCTGAAACTGTTCGCCCATGGCGGGCGCGAGCAGGCCTACGTGGCCGAGTCGATCCAGGAGCTGGCAGTCAAGCACCGCGCGCAGACCCGGGTGACCACCGGCATGGACCTGACCATCGCCATCGTCAACGGTTTCCTGATCGCCGGTACCTGTGGGCTGGCGCTGTGGCTGTGGAATGGCGGCCACATCACCGTCGGTGCGATCACCCTGGCGACCGGCCTGGTGATCCGCATCCACAACATGTCCGGCTGGATCATGTGGACCATCAACGGCATCTTCGAGGACATCGGCACGGTGCAGGACGGCATCACCACCATCGCCCAGCCGCTGACCGTGCAGGACCGCGAGGATGCGGTGCCGCTGCAGGTGACCCGAGGCGGCGTGCATTTCCAGGACATCCATTTCCATTACGGTAAAAAGGGCGGTGTGATTGCCGGCCTGGACCTGGTGGTGAAGCCGGGCGAGAAGATCGGCCTGGTCGGTCCGTCCGGCGCCGGCAAGTCGACCCTGGTCAACGTACTGCTGCGCCTGTACGACCTGGAAAGCGGCCGCATCCTGATCGACGATCAGGACATTGCCTACGTTACGCAGGAAAGCCTGCGCCAGCAGATCGGCGTGGTCACCCAGGACACCTCGCTGCTGCACCGCTCGATCCGCGACAACCTGCTGTACGGCCGCCCGGATGCGACTGATGAGCAGCTGCGTGCAGCCGTAGCCAAGGCACGTGCCGAAGCCTTCATCGATACGCTGGTGGACGGGCAGGGGCGTCGTGGCTACGACGCGCATGTGGGCGAGCGTGGCGTGAAGCTGTCCGGTGGCCAGCGCCAGCGCATCGCCATTGCCCGCGTGCTGCTGAAGGATGCACCGATCCTGGTGCTGGACGAAGCGACTTCGGCGCTGGATTCGGAAGTGGAAGCAGCGATCCAGGACAGCCTGGACCAGTTGATGGGAGGCAAGACGGTGATCGCCATCGCGCACCGGCTGTCGACCATCGCGCGCATGGACCGGCTGGTGGTGATGGACCAGGGCCGCATCGTCGAGACCGGCACCCATGCCGAGCTGATTGCTGCCGGTGGCCTGTATGCGCGCTTGTGGGCGCGGCAGACCGGTGGCTTTGTGGCTGCCGATCAGTGATCGTTCTGCTGCTGGCCCTCAGCCTGGCAACCACGGCCGCAGCCACCGCACCGGCACCCGTGGAAGGCGACCAGCTTGAGCAGGTCATCCTGCTCAGCCGCCACAACCTGCGCGCGCCGGTGGTGGCGTCGGGCGCGCTGGCCAATGCCACTCCGGAGCGCTGGCCAGGCTGGGACGTGGGCGCAGGCGAGCTCACTACCAAAGGCGGCGTGCTGGAGGTCTACATGGGCCGTTACATGGGCCAGTGGCTGCGTCAGGCGCAGCTGTTGCCGGCTTCGGGTTGCCCGCAGCTGGCTGACTTCCACGCCCATGCCAACAGCCTTCAGCGCACCCAGGCCACCGCGCAGTTCTTCGTTGCCGGTGCCTTCCCGGGCTGTCATGTCGCAGTCGAGCAGCGCATGGCGCTGGGCACGATGGATCCGTTGTTCAATCCGGTGATCCACAACAGAGACACGGTCTTCCGCGAGCGCGCACTGTCGGCAATGCAGCGAGCGCTGGCCGCATCGGAACTGGCACCGGCACTGTCCGTGGTGGAGCAGATCACCCGCTACCCGCAGTCGGCGGCCTGTGCGGGGCACAGCGAGTGCCATCTGATGCTGGCCGACACGATCTTCAATGCGGAACCGGGCAAGGAACCACGCGCGTCCGGTTCGCTGGCCTTGGCCAGCGGGTTGGTCGATGCCTTGTTGATGGAGCACTACCAGGGCAGTGGCATCCCCCGCGAAGGCTGGGGCCGGTTGACCACCGAGGCGCAATGGCAGGCGCTGGCGCAGATCCGCAACCGCTACCAGGACATCCTGTTCGGAACGCCCGAGGTGGCGCGCGATGTGGCCGCTCCGCTGCTGGCAAGAGTGAATGCGTTGTTCGAGGACCCGGCATCGCCAAAGGTGAGCCTGCTGGTCGGCCACGATTCCAACATCGGTTCGGTGCTGGTGGCGTTGGGAGTCACGGACTACAGCCTGCCGGGGCAGTACGAGAAGACGCCGATCGGCGGCCTGCTGCAGTTCGAGCGCTGGCGTGATCGTGGGGCCGGTGAAGTGCGTTACCGGTTGGTGTATGTCTATCCCACGCGCGAGCAGCTACGTGGTGCGATCCCGTTGACCGACGCACAGCCGCCGGGCCGGGTGGAGCTGGTGCTGCCGGGCTGCGCGCAGTCGGGTTGCAGTGAAGCGCAGTTCAACAACCTGTTGCATTCACCTTGAATCCGGGATGGATGGCGGCGTCGCAGTGTGATGAGACGGAAGCTGCTTCGCGCCCCTTATGCTCGGATTCAGGTAGTCTCCAGCAATCAACCAAGCGATCCCGGTGAATCATGAACATCACGGACTTTCTTGTAATGGACGGCGATGGAGATGAAATATGGGCCGACCCCCATGGCAGCAACATTGCCTTTACGTGTTTTGATTGTGGATATCCGGTGGTGGCTGATGCCTCGGAGAACCAACGTGGGAGCGATGAGGATTGTCCCGCTGCCTGCCGCGGGTGTGGTGTGGAGTACTTCCTCGATTTGAGACTGGACTCGAGGAAGCTGTATATCCACATCGTCTGATTGAGTGGCGGCAGAAGCGGTGCGAACCAAGGTTCGCACCCACCAGGATGGCAGTTCGCAACCGCCAGAACAGAAAACGGCCCGGGTTTTTCCCCGGGCCGTTATCATTCAGCTCACACCGGCGCGATCACTCGATCGGCTGGTCCAGCATCAGCTGGCGGGCGAAACGCACCGGCGGCGCGCCGTAGGACAGCATCTGGTCGTGGTAGGCCTTGAGGTTGAACTTGTCGCCCAGCTTGTCCTGCATCGCCTTGCGGGTGTCGAAGTGTTCCTGCGCACCGACAAAGTAGGTCGGTAGCTGCGCCGAGGTCAGCTGTGCACGCACCCACTTGCCCGCTGCCTCGCTCTCCTGCTGGAACGCATCGTGGGTCATCAGGTGCATCGCCTTCTCGCGATCCCAGTTGTCCACGTGCACGCCCTGGTCGAGGATCGCGTTGGAGATCGTGCGCAGGTAGAACTTCAGCTGCACCAGGTGGAACAGCGGGTCGTTGTTGAGGTAGCCCTGCTCCTGCATCATGCGCTCGGTGTAGACCGCCCAGCCCTCGGCGAACAGGCCTGAACGCAGTACCGCACGCAGGGTGGAGGGGAACTTGGCCGAATGCCAGCCTTCCAGGTAATGGCCCGGGGTGCCTTCGTGGATGCTCAGCAGGTGGATCATGCGCGAGTTGTACTCACGCAGGAACGAGTCGACCTGCTTGTCGTTCCAGTCGTCCGGAATCGGCGACACGGCGTAGAAGGTCTTCAGATTCTTGTCCAGCGGGCCCGGTGAATCGCAGTAGGCCACGGCCACGCCGCGCTGGAATTCCGGCATCAGGATGATGTCCACCGGCGCATCGGGCAGCGTCATCAGGTCGTGCTCGCGCACGAACGCGGTGGACTGCTCCAGTGCGGCCTTGGCATCGTCGACCACCTTGTCGCGTGCCGGCTTGTCGGCGTAGGCCAGTTCCAGCGCGGCCTCGATCGCCTTCTGCTGCTGCTCGTCGGTCGGCTGCGCCGGCATTTCCGGCGCACCCGGCTTGTCCTTCAGCACGGTCTGCGCGATGCCGTACATATCTTCGCGCACGCGCTTGAGTTCGGCACGTGCACGCTCACCGATCTCCTGGCGCGACAGCGACGAGCTCAGCGCGAACTTCAGCTTCTGGTCGTACTTTTCCGCACCGATGCGGAAATCGCCCTTTGCGTTCGGCACCAGGGTCTTGTCCAGCCAGGTCTGCTGCTCGTCCACCGCCTTCTTCAGGCCGTCGATGGCCGCCTGCAGTCGCTGCTGGTCGGCCTGCGGCAGTTCACCGATGTGCGGCGTGATGAAGGTATCGACGATGCTGAGGATGCCCTTGTTCTGCTTGGCCACGGTCTCGGCATGGATCTTCGGCACGCGGGCCGGATCCAGGTTCTCGCGGGCCTGGGCGAAGATCGCCGGCAGCTTTTCCATGCGCGCGGTGGCCGACTTCAGGCGCTCCGGCAGCGGCGCGAACTCGCGGGCCATCAGGCCGTAGATCGCGCTGCCGGCGATGCCGTTGTACAGCTGCGGGTCCCACTTGCCGGACTGCAGCACTTCGGCGTTCCAGATTTCCGACTGCAGCTGGTTGCGCAGGATCGCCGCGTCCACCTGGTTCTCGCGGCCCAGCTTGGCTACCTCGATCTTGTCCAGTTCGCCCAGCAGCGCCTTGTATGCCGCCACGGTCTTCTGCTGGCCGGCGGCGCTCAGGTCGTCCAGTTCGCTGTCGTAGCGGTGGTCGCCGATCTGGGTGGCGCTGACCGGCGACAGCTGCATCCAGGTGTCAAGGGCGCGCTTGGACAGATCGGCGAAGGCGGCATCGACCGCCGCGTCACCGGCCTGCTGGCTGGTGGACGGGGTGGAAGCGTTGGTCGGGGCGTCGGCCGGCTGGCAACCGGCGAGGGCGGCGACCAGGGCGAGGGCAAGAAGATGCGGGCGCATCGGCGTTCCTGTACAGGGTCAAACCCCGAGCATAGGGCCCCGGGGCTGCTTTGTCCCCGTGCCATAGGATTACCATGGGCGCAGACACGGACCCTCCAGCGGAGCGCAGGACATGGAATACCAGGGAAGCTGCCATTGCGGCAGGATCGCATTCACCGTACAGGCCGAGGCGCCGATCAGCGACGTCATCGACTGCAACTGCTCGATGTGCCGCCGCCGCGGCAGCCTGCTGTGGTTTGCCCCGCGCGAGGCGTTCCAGCTGACCACCGATCCGGCGGACGTGGCCACCTATCATTTCAACAAGGCCCACATCGACCATCACCATTGCCGTGAGTGCGGTGTCGCGCCCTACAGCGAAGCGGTCGACCCGCGCACCGGCACGCCGATGGTGGCGGTGAACGTGCGCTGCGTGCCGCAGGTGGATCTGGCCGGTCTTTCGGTGACTTCCTATGACGGAGCTGCACTGTGAGGCCGGTGCGCGCGTGGACGCGCGTGGCGGCGATGCCGGTGCTGCTGCTTGCATTGGCAGCCTGCGCCAAACACGGCGATGCAGCGGCCGATGCGGGCGCCAGTGCCGCCGAAGCTGCCGTCGCTTCACCGGAAGGCGCATTCCTCGCCTACGAACACGACGTGCAGGTGCAGCTGGAAGCGGCGCAGATCGCACCCCGCATCCAGCAGGTGGCGCAGGCCTGCCAGAGCGCGAAGTTCGGCGATTGTGCGGTGCTGCAGGTCGACCAGCGCAGTGGCGAGCAGCCCAGCGGCGAGGTCAAGGTACGCATCGCGCCGAAGGGCACTGAGCCCTTGATCGCGTTGGCCGGTGAGGGGGGCACGCTGCAGTCGCGCAACACGCGCGCCGAGGACCTCGCGCAGGAAGTAGCGGACACCGCGCTGACCAAGTCCCGGCTGGAGAAGGAACACGCGCGGCTGCTGTCCTACCAGGACCGCAAGGACCTGAAGATTGAAGACCTGATGGCGATCACCACGCGCCTGTCCGAGATCGAAGCGGGTGTCGAGCAGGCCAACAAGGATGCCGCGCAGCAGCGCCGGCGCATCGATACGCAGCTGGTGACGATCCATTTCGACACCACCTCGGGCCAACGCAGCCGCAGCGAAATCGGTGAGGCGCTGAGCGAGTCGGGCAGCATCCTCAGCACCAGCGTGGCGTTCCTGATCCGCGCGGTTGCCGCGCTGCTGCCGGTGGCGGTGCTGGCCTTGATCGCGGCCTGGGGTGTGCGGGCGTGGTGGCGTCGCCGTCGTCGCAAGCTACCCCCCAACCTCTGAGGTGAAGGCTGATGCCGGTAGCCTGCCGGCATCAGCCCTCGTCGGTCTCGTACTCGACGAACACATCCAGTTCCAGGGCCAGCTCCTGCACCGCATCGCGCACCTTCTGCGCGGTGCTTTCATTGCCGACTTCCACTTCCAGCTCGTGGATGCCCGGGCCGATGTCATCGGACAGCCCGGCCGAACTGGAATCGTCGTCGTCCATGTGCGGCATCAGGTCGTCGGTTTCCTCGACATGTTCGATGCCGTCCAGGCCGAGCAGCAGGTCGCTGATGGCGCGGGCGTCGTCTTCGGTTCCGGTGATGCGCAGTCGCAGCATGGCCATGGCATAGGTACGTTGTGGGTTCGCCAGCAGCCTAGCCAGCGTGAAGCAAAGAGCGGGTGAGGGCGCAGTCAGGCGCGTGTGGCCGGGCGCCCGAGCAGGCTGTCCGGCAATGCCGGAATGGGCGTGCGTTCGTCCTGCGCCTGCTCCAGCAACCAGTCGATGAACAGGCGCGCGGTGGGGCTGGGTGGTTGTCCTTCGGCATGCACCACGTGATACGCATAGCGCGCCTTGAGCGCCGGGCCGGGCAGGCGCACCACCTCGTAGCGCTGCAGGTAGGGTTGAGCGATGTGGGTGCGCGCCAGCACCGCACCCATGCCGTATACCGCTGCACGCATCGCATCGGTGCTGTCGGCGAAGGTGTGCATCGGCGGCAGCGGCGACGGTGGGCGCACGCCGGCGTGACGGAACCAGTCGCGCCAACCCTGCGGTGACAGGTCGGTCAGCAGTGGCAGCTCGGCGATGCGGGCCGGATCGTCCAGCGTTTCGACCCCGGCCAGCGCGGGTGAGGCCACCGGGAACAGGTAGTCGTCCATCAGATGCTGCGCACGCAGGCCCGGCCATTGGCCCAGGCCGTAGCGGATGCCGACCTCGGGCCCATTGTCGTCGTAGCGATCCAGGCCGCTGCCGGTGTGCAGCTCGATGCGGATGTGCGGATAGGCCTGGGTGAAGCGTGGCAGTCGAGGCAGCAGCCAGCAGTAGGAAAGCGAGCGCAGCGTGGTGATCCGCAGCGGCACGCTGTCGGCATCCGGCTGCAGATGATGGGCGACCGCCGCGACATCCGTGAAGGCGGCGCTGGCGGCGTCGGCCAACTGCCGGCCCTCCGCGGTCAGGCGCACGCCGCGGGCATGGCGCAGGAACAGCCGGGTCTCCAGTACCTCTTCCAGGCGCCGCACATGGTGGCTGACCGCGCTGGCCGTCAGGTGCAGTTCCTGCGCGGCCTGGGCGAAGTTCTGATGGCGCGCCGCGACCGCGAAGACGGCCAGTGCGGGGAGCAGGGAAGGGCGTAGCTGCATGGCGAGCCTCAAACCATATTTGTGGCTGGCAGCGATACTACGCGCTTGTGCGGCGGGCGTCTGCACCCGATCCTGTCTGCCTTGGCGAGAAACAGACGATGGACGGAGGCAGGGTATGAATGCGGTCCCACAGGCGGTCGAGCGCGACTGGCGCACACCGCTGGAATTGACCCTGCTGGGCGCCATCTGGGGCTGCTCGTTCCTGTTCATGCGGGTGGCGGTGCCGTCGTTCGGCCCGTTCGCGCTGGTCGAGGTGCGGCTGGTGCTGGGCGCGCTGGTGCTGCTGCCGTTCCTGTGGCGCGCCCGCGCGCAGTTCCCGCCGCGTCGTTGGCTGTGGCTGGCACCGATCGGCCTGATCAATTCGGCGCTGCCGTTCGTGCTGTTCGCCTATGCTGCCGAGCAGGCGCCGGCGGCGATCGGCGCGATCTGCAATGCGATGACCGTGCTGTTCGCCGCGCTGATCGCCTTCCTGTTCTTCGGCGAGAAGATAGGCATGCGCCGCGCCGGCGCCTTGCTGGTTGGTTTCGCCGGCGTGGTGGTGCTGGCCACCGCCAAGGTGTCCGGCCTGAGTATTGGTACCGCAGTGATCGCCGGCGCTGCGGCGTCGTTGCTGTACGGGCTGGGCGTGAACCTGGTGAAGCGGCACATGACCGGCCTGCCATCGGCTGCGGCGGCGGCAGCCACGCTGTCGTGTGCCTCGCTGTGGATGCTGCCGATGGCGGTGACGCACTGGCCACAGGCCGCCATTCCGCTGAAGGCCTGGGGGGCAGCGATCGCCTTGGGCGTGGCCTGCACCGGCCTGGCATTCCTGATGTTCTATCGCCTGATTGGCCGCATCGGCCCGTCACGCGCGTCGACGGTGACGTACCTGATTCCGCTGTTCGGCGCGGCGTTTGCGTGGTTGTTCCTGGGCGAGGCGGTGACGGTGCAGATGCTGATTGCCGGTGCGTTGATTCTGGGTAGTGTGGCGGTGAGTCAGAAGGGCTGAGGCGTTGGCGTTTTGCGCGTGGCGCGTGCTGAAGGTGCTTCATTGTTCATGGGCGTCACTTTTCTTCTCGCGCGAAAAGAAAAGTAACCAAAAGAAACGCGCCGCCAGGTCGCGAGCCGCCGTGCTTCGCACGTCGGTCCCCTGCGCTTCTCGGTGAATCAGGGGACGGTGCCGAACTCGCTGCGCTCAGACATCGGCACCTCTTCGCCCCTGATTCCCCTGCGATGCTCGGCTCACTCAAGGCGGACCCAAGGTCAAGAGCCACAGCTGCACGACGATGCTTGGTAGTGCCGGGCCGGGCCCGGCGAGCGAAGCGAGCGCTTCTGCCTTTGATCTTGGATCCGCCTTGAGCGAGCCGAGCACCGCAGGTCCGGCGAGGGCGAAGAGGCGCCACGCACTTTTGTAGAGCCGAGCCATGCTCGGCTGCTCTCCGCGCCGTCCCTCGACGGGCCGAGGAGCGCAGGGTACCGGCGCGCAGCGCCGGCTCGCGACCGGCGGAACGTTTCTTTTGGTTACTTTTCTTTGCGTACAAAGAAAAGTAACGCCCATGAACAGTGACGTACCTTCAGCACTCGCAACGCGCAGCAAGCCAGGCTCCTACCGCACCGGCACCGGAATATTGCAGAGATCGATATGCCCCGCCGGGCGCTTGTAGAAATCATCCACGCGATTGCGTCGCGCCTCTACCGTATCGGCGAAGGTCTTCGAATCGGTGCGCAGCACCTGGATCGGCGTGCGCTCGGCCACCGGCACGTCGCTGGCACGGCGGATCGACACGATCGGCGTACGCAGCTTCGGGTCGGTGTAGAAGCCCATCGGCGCCGGGCCGCGCGGCGTCGCGCTGAGCAGTTCCATGCCCTTCAGCACGCGGCCGACCAGGGTGATGTTGCGGTCCAGCTGGCGCGGTGACTGGCCGGTCACCACATAGAGTTCGGCGCCGATGCTGCTGTCTTCCTCGTTGCTGCGGCCGGCACCGAGCATCCCGTAGCAGTGCGCCAGCCAGGCCTTGCCGGCCTGCGGATCCTGGCCGACCGGGAAGCCGTCGACGAAACCGGTCTGCGCGGCCCAGCCATCGCGGTCCGGCAGCACGCTGACCTTCAGGCCGGCGCTGGCGCGCTCGAACTCGGCCGGCAGCTTGCGCGCGGCACTGCCGAACGGCTTGGCCTTGGCTGCGTCATCGGCGTCGGCATCGCCGAACTGCACCACGAAGTTGTCCTGCGAGCGGTAGATGCTGGTGCCGTCCCAGAAGTGCTCATGCGCGAAGGTCTGGATGTTGGCCACGTGCCGCGGGGCGAACTGCGGCGCCAGCTCGATGATCACCCGCCCGGCGGGCAGGTCCATGTACACCAGGTTGGCCGGGTCCGGCGTGCGCCAGTCGCTGGCCGCCGAGGCATCGAGGATCTGCTGCGGGCTACGGTACGGGGCGGCAGCGCTGGCCAGCGAGGGCAGCAGGCAGGCCAGGGCGAGGGCGGTCAGTGCAAGGCGACGGCGGTGCGGCATGGGAACCCCGGAACATGAACGAGGGTTCGATTCTGCGTGAGCCGCGCAGCCGCGCCAACCGGCACGATGACTAACGACACATTCGCTATACCGAACTTCGCACTACTGTGGACTTCAACGTAGTGGAGGGCAGGTCATGGTCGAAGACGATGTCCACCTGAAGAAGTTCCAGAAGGAGCTCAGCGCCGGAACGGTGTCGCTGGCCCTGCTGGCGGTGCTGGCCCGGGCCGGGGAGCCGCTGTACGGCTACCTCATTGCCAAGGAGCTGGAGCGGGTGGGCGAGGGCGTGCTGAGCGGCAAGCAGAGCGCGCTGTACCCGGTGCTGCGCAACCTGGAGGGCGCCGGGCTGCTGGAAAGCCATGTGGAGCCATCCAGCAGTGGTCCGCCCCGGCGCTACTACCGCATCAATGAACGTGGCCGCGGCGTGCTGGCGCAGTGGCGCCAGGCCTGGCAGGCCACCCGTGATTCCGTCGATTCCGTGTTGGAGGGGGTACCGCAATGAACGACCCGAGCCTGGCAGGCCGCGCCCTGCCGACCACCATCCCGCAGTATCTGGCGCAGCTGCGCGCGGCGCTGGAAGGTGCCGATCCGGCGATGGTGCAGGACGCGTTGTACGACGCCGAGGAATACCTGCGCTCGGAGCTGGCGGCGCAGCCCGGCCGCAGCGAGGCCGAGGTCATCGCCGACGTGGCCGGCAGCTACGGTGCGCCGGACGAAGTGGCCGACATCTACCGCGAGACCGAAGTGACAGTGAACCGCGCGCTGCGCACGCCGCGTGCGGATACCGCGCCGGTGCTGCGTGCGGCGGCGGAAGCCAGTGGCGTCGAGCCGGCCTCACCGCCGCCGGCACCGGTGCAGCGTTCGCTGCTGGCGCGCTTCTTCGGCGTGGTGACCGATCCGCACACCTACGGTGCGCTGTTCTACATGCTGCTGTCGCTGGCCACCGGCATCTTCTTCTTCACCTGGGTGGTGACCGGCCTGTCATTGTCGCTGGGCCTGCTGATCCTGATCATCGGTATTCCGCTGACCGTGCTGTTCTTCGGCTCGGTGCGCGGGCTGGCGCTGCTGGAAGGACGGCTGGTGGAAGCGCTGCTGGGAGAACGCATGCCGCGCCGTCCGCGCTACACCGACCGCAGCCGCACGTGGCTGCAGCGCATCGGCGACATGTTCACCGATGGCCGTACCTGGCTGACCCTGCTGTACTTCGTGCTGATGCTGCCGTTGGGCGTGGTCTACTTCACCATCGCGGTGACGCTGCTGTCGCTGTCACTGGGGTTCATCTGGGCGCCGGTGGCCGCGCTGTTCAGCGGTGACATTCCAGGTGTCTACGTCGATGGCGTGAACGTGCTGCCGATGGCCGCCTCGCCGCTGGTGGGCATCGTGATCGCAGCCGTGGGCGTGCTGCTGCTGCTGTTGACGATGCACTTGGCACGGGGCATCGGCAAGCTGCACGGGCTGATTGCCAAGAACCTGCTGGTGCGGTTGTAACGGGCCAGGGGTCGGATCCCTGTTCGCAGAACAGGGCTCTGACCCCGGATCCCATCATGCTGGTCAGAGCCCTTTCCGTTGGAAAGGGATCCGACCCCACGGCGGCGAGTTACCCCGCCTTTCGCCGCAGCGGGGTGACGTTGCTCTTCTTCTTCGCGGCCTTCTCCGCCGGTGCTTCGGCATGGGCGGCGAAGAAGTCACGCACCTTCGGGTACACCACCTCGCGCCAGCGACGACCGCTGAAAATGCCGTAGTGGCCGGCACCTTCGACGATGAAATGCTCACGGCGGTCCGCAGTGATGCCGGTGCACAGCGCCTGCGCGGCTTCGGTCTGGCCGAGACCGGCGATATCGTCCAGCTCGCCTTCGATGCTCAGCAGCGCGGTATCACGGATCGCTGACGGATCGACCTTCTCGCCGTTGACCACCCACTCGCCACGCGGCAGCAGGAAGTCCTGGAACACCACGGAAATCGTATCCAGGTAGTACTTGGCCGGCATGTCCAGCACGGCGTTGTACTCGTCGTAGAAACGACGGTGCGCGTCGGCGTCTTCCAGGTCGCCCTTGACCAGGTCGGTGTAGAAATCCCAGTGCGAACTGAAGTGGCGGCTGGGGTTCATCGACAGGAAGCCGGCGTGCTGCAGGAAGCCAGGATACACGCGGCGGCCGGCGCCGGGATAGCTGGCCGGCACGGTGTGGATGACGTTGTTCTCGAACCACGACAGCGGGTTCTGCGTGGCCAGGTTGTTCACCGCGGTCGGGCTGCAGCGCGCATCGATCGGGCCGCCCATCATCACCAGCGTGCGCGGCGTCGGCTCGCCACGGCTGGCCATCAGTGAAACCGCGGCCAGCACCGGCACTGTGGGCTGGCACACGCTGACCACGTGCAGGCGCTCGACACCAAGGTGGCGGATGAACTCCTGGATATAGGCGATGTAGTCGTCCAGGCCGAACTCGCCTTCGCTGGACGGCACCATGCGCGCGTCGACCCAGTCGGTGACGTACACGCGGTGGTCGCGCAGCAGCGTGCGCACGGTGTCGCGCAGCAGGGTGGCGTGGTGGCCGGACAACGGCGCAACGACCAGCACGAATGGCTGGTTGAGCATGGTATGCAGCTGGTCGGCTTCATTGCTGTGGCGCTTGAAGCGCAGCAGTTTGCAGAACGGCTTGCTCACTTCCTCGTGCACCACGATCGGCACGCGCTCGCCGTCGACCTCGATTTCGTTGATGCCCCATTCGGGCTTCTCGTAATCCTTGCCGATGCGATGGAAGAGTTCATTGACCGCCGCCAGGCGATCGGCGCCCGGCATCTGCGACCACCAGTGACCCTGGTTGGCGAAGAATCTGGCGTTGGCCTGGGCCTGATGCACCCAGGGGGCGAGCAGGTTGCGGGTCAGTTCGTGCAGTTGATAGAGCATGACGACCGAATATGTATGGTCATATGTTGCCGCGCAGCATATCCCATCCCGGTGTCCCGCAGGTTAAGTCGGCTGAAAATAATGAATCCGGATTCACATCCGTTCCAGCGCGGCCGCATCGCCTGCCAGGGCGGGGCCGAGCCAGCAGTGCGACCCAACCGGCAGCAGGCCGTGCCGGGCCAGCGTGCGGCGGTACCAGCGCGCCGGGCGGGCCTGGAAGCCCTCGTGGTCGCCTTCGAACGCGTCCTCGGCGGCGAAGGTCTCCAGGAAGGCCACGCCGCCGGTCAGCTCGGCCACGCCGGCCAGGCCGGCGCGCAGCTCGCGGTCGGGCACATAGTGCATCACGTCCGAACACACCAGCAGGTCGACCGGGGCGCAGGGCCGCAGCCAGGCGAAGTCGCCGAAGGCGGCCAGGTTCAGGTTGCGGGTGCGGCCGTAGCGGCGCACAGCGTACTCGCTGCTGTCGAAGCCCAGGTATTCGACCTTCGGACGGAGCTTCAACAGCGGTGCGCGCCAGGCGCCTTCGCCGCAGCCGATGTCCAGCACGCTGCGGATCGGTCGTTCCAGGTAGTACTCGGCGCTGGCCACGGCCAGGGCGACCTTGCGCGCCAGGCGGGCGCTGCCACCGATGTCGGCACGGCGGTACCAGCGTTGGAAGTAGGCGGCGTCGTAGGTCTTGTCCATGGGGCGGTGCGCGATCGGGGAAAACGGCGCCTATCGTACGGTGTTGCGGCGCGCCATGCGTCGATGTGTCGCGGCGGCGGTGCGTGGGGCGCGGTGGTCACCGCGTGCGAGAATGGCCGCCCATCTACGCCAGCCGCTGGAGCGAGCGCATGCAGAGCTACTACTGGGTGAAGACCTTCCACATCGTGTTCGTGGTGGCGTGGATGGCCACGGTGTTCTACCTGCCGCGCATCCTGGTGAACCTGGCCGAGACCGCAGGCCAGCAGGCCGTGACCGAGCGCCTGCAGCTGATGGGCCTGCGCCTGTACCGCTTCGGCCACTCGATGTTCGGGCTGGCGTTCCTGCTCGGCCTGGTGCTGTGGCTGGGCTACAAGGTGATCCCCGATTTCCCGACCATGGTCGCGCCCGGTGGCGCCGGTTGGCTGCATGCCAAGCTGGGGCTGGTGGTGGTGCTGCTGGTGTACTTCAGCTGGATCGGCCGCCTGTTGAAGGGCGTGGCCAAGGGCAGGGCGTTGCCGTCGTCGCGCGCGCTGCGCTGGATCAACGAGATCCCGCTGCTGGCCTTCATTCCGATCGTGTGGCTGGTGCTGGCCAAGCCGTTCTGACAGTCTGTTATCCGTAGAGCCATGCTTGGCTCTACGGGTTCGCGTGATTCTTCGCCAAAGCAGAGGCATCCACGCATGGCGTGGATCTACTGGGTGCAGCTGTGGCTTTTGATGTTCAGGTCCGCCGTGAGCGAGCCGAGCATCGCAGGTGAAACAGGGGCGAAGAGGCGCCGATGTCTGAGCGCAGCGAGTTCGGCGCCGCCCCCTGATTCACCGAGAAGCGCAGGGAACCGGTGCATAGCACCGGCTCGCGTTCGGCGGCGTGTTCTTTGGTTACTTTCTTGCACGAGCAAGAAAGTAACAAGCCGATGAATCAGGCCGCTTCGTACGTGCCGTAGCTGCGCAGGCGGGTGTAGCGCTGTTCCAGCAGCTGTTCGGTGGACAGCTTGTCCAGTTCGTTCAGTTCGTTCAGCAGCACGGCCTTCAGGCGCTTGGCCATCTGGGTCGGGTTGCGGTGGGCGCCGCCGGTGGGCTCGCGCACGACCTTGTCGACCAGGCCCAGGCTCTTCAGGCGCGGCGCGGTCAGGCCCAGCTGCTCGGCGGCTTCCTTGGCCTTGCCGGCGTCCTTCCACAGGATCGAGGCGCAGCCTTCCGGCGTGATGGTCGAGTACACCGCGTATTCCAGCATCACGGTGCGGTCGCCCACGCCCAGCGCCAGCGCGCCGCCGGAGCCGCCTTCACCGATCACGGTGCAGATGATCGGCACCTTCAGTTCGGCCATCTCGATCAGGTTGCGTGCGATCGCTTCGGACTGGCCGCGCGATTCGGCGTCGATGCCCGGCCAGGCGCCGGCGGTGTCGATCAGGGTCAGCACCGGCAGGCCGAAGCGCTCGGCCATCTTCATCAGGCGCAGGGCCTTGCGGTAGCCCTCCGGCTTGGGCATGCCGAAGTTGCGCTTGATCTTTTCCTTGGTGTCGCGGCCCTTCTGGTGGCCGATCACCATCACGGAACGGCCATTGATGCGGGCCAGGCCGCCCATGATGGCCTTGTCGTCGGCGAAGGCGCGGTCACCGGCCAGCTCCTGGAACTCATCGAACATGACGCGGATGTAGTCGGCGGTATACGGGCGCGACGGGTGGCGGGCCAGCTGCAGCACCTGCCACGAGGTCAGGTTGCGGAAGATCTGCGCGGTGCGCATGCGCAGCTTGTCCTGCAGCGCGTGCACTTCCGCCTCGACATTGACCGCCGGCCCGGCACTGGCGTTGCGCAGTTCCTGGATCTTGGCTTCCAGGTCGGCGATGGGTTGCTCGAAGTCGAGGTAGTTCGGATTCATCGGAAGCCGTCGTGTAAAGAAGAGGGGAATTCTAGCCGAATGCGTGCAAACCACCCGTACGCCTTCGTCTGGAAGGCGACGGTAGCGCAGCCGGGCAGGGCGCGCCAGTCAGCTCAGGGCACCACCAGCGCGCTGCGGCCCATCAGCTGGCTGCGCTGGGAAACGAAGTCGTTGTAGGCCTCGTTGGCTCCCCGGCCCAAGCCGCTGCCCAGGGTGGCGGTGGCCGAGGTGAAGGCCATCTGCGCGTCGAAGTCCTGCTTGCGCAGGGCCTTCTGTTCATCGGCGGTGGTGGCCTTCAGCCAGCGCGCATAGACCTCGCGCAGCGGCGCGGCGTGCGCCTCGAAGGCGGGGGCCAGCGCCGGCAGGCTGGCCGGGGCCGGTTCCAGGCTGAATGCCGGGGCCACGTAGCCGGCCGGCTGTTCGCGCTTGAATGCACCGGGTTCGCCCATGCCTTCCTCGACGTAGGCGATGAAATCCGGGGCCGTGAATACCTTGGCCACGATCTGGCCGCCGCTGGAATCGACGTGGGCCACCACCTTTTCCTTCGGGAAGGGCTCGCGCACGCCGTAGGTCCAGGTCTTGTCGATGAACAGTTCGTGGTGCTTCTCGAACGGACCTTCGAAGTCGACGCCGCCCAGCTCGATGCCGGCCTTGCCGGTGCCGAAGTTCTTCAGCTTGCTCTCGTCGGTGACGTAGATCTCGCGGGCGACCACGTACTCGCTCAGGGTCGGGTTGATCAGTCCGCCGCGGCCATCGACGTAGACGATGAAGCGCACGTCGCCCAGTTTGTCGGTGTGCAGGCGGTGCTCACCGACGGCGAGCGAGATCGGGCGCGAACCCTGTGCGGCCACCGGCAGGTCCTTGCCATCGATGCTCAGCGCCAGCGGCGTGTCGGTCGGGTTGTCGATCTGGAACTCGATCTTCGACGGCGAGCAGGCGGCCAGGGCCAGAGCGGCGGCAAACGGGAACAGCAGGGTCTTCATCGGCAATCGTCCTTGATACTTGGAACGGGGAAACAGGGGGGACAGGAAAACCAGGGAGCCAGCCTCAGCTGGCCCACGGTGGGCTGTAGCGCACTTTCAGCGTGCGCACGGCCGGGTCGGCGCGCAGCGCCTCCATCAGCTTGGAATCAATGCGTACCGCGCTTTGCCCGGACACATCAAGCATGCCCGCGATGCCACCCTGCGGACCCTTCAGCAGCAGGTCCAGGCGCAGTGGCGTGCGCCCCGGGCGATGGCGGTCGAGCAGGGCATCGATGCGCTCCCAGACCGGGCGCTGCTGGCGCAGGTCCAGGCGCAGCGACAACCGCGTGGCGTAGTTGGCGCAGACCTCGTCGAAGTCCCAGCACTGGCGGATGCGCAGCGCGTAGCCGCCGTTGAACTCGTCCTCGCGCAGGCCGCCCTTGACCACCAGGATGCGGTCCTTGGTCATCAGGTGCCCGAACTCGGCCATGGCGTCGGAGAACGCGCTGCACTCGACGCGCCCGCGCCCATCTTCCAGCTGGATGAAGATCTGGCTCTCGCCCTTGCGACGCACACCGACCACCTGGCCGGCCAGCACGGTCTGTACTTCCGGGCGCCAGCGCTTCTCGCCGCCACCACCGCCACCGCTGTTGGCGCTCCAGATCTTCTCCACCGAACCCAGGTCGTTGCCTACCAGATCGCGCACATCGTCGCGCCAGGGATCGAACGGGTGGCCGCTGAGGTAGAAACCGAGCGTGTCGCGCTCGCCGTTGAGGCGCTGAAGCAGCGGCCATTCTTCGGCTTCGGGCAGGTCCAGCTGGATCGACACGGTGCTCGGGTCGGGCCCGCCAAACAGCGAGTTCTGCCCGGACGCACGCTCGCGCGCCATCTGATCAGTGGCCTTGATCACTTCCGGCAGCTGCAGCATCAGCGAGGCGCGGTTGCGGCCGAGCTCGTCCAGGGCACCACAGTTGATCATCGCTTCCAGCGTGCGCCGGTTGAGCTTGGCCGAGCCGACGCGGGTGCAGAAGTCGAGCAGGTCCTTGAACGGGCCGCCCTTCAGCCGCTCCTCGACCACCGCCTCGCAGGCACCCTGGCCGACGCCCTTGATCGCACCGAGGCCGTACTGGATGGTGTCCGGGGTGACCGCTTCGAACATGAAGGCCGATTGGTTCACCTTGGGCGGCAGCACGGTCAGGCCAAGGTTGCGCACCTCGTCGAGGAAGCCGACCACTTTGTCAGTGTTGTCCAGGTCGGACGACAGCGTGGCCGCCATGAACTCGGCCGGGTAATGGCGCTTCAGCCACGCGGTCTGGTAGCTGACCAGCGCGTAGGCGGCGGCGTGCGACTTGTTGAAGCCGTAGCCGGCGAACTTCTCCATCAGGTCGAAGATCGCATCGGCCTTGGCTTCGTCCACGCCGTCCTTGGCCGCACCTTCGCGGAAGATCTCGCGGTGCTTGGCCATTTCCGCCGGCACCTTCTTGCCCATCGCGCGTCGCAGCAGGTCAGCGCCGCCCAGCGAGTAGCCGCCGACGATCTGCGCCATCTGCATCACCTGCTCCTGGTACACCATGATGCCGTAGGTGTCCTTCAGAATCGCTTCGGTGCGCGGATCGGGATAGATGATCTCTTCCTGGCCGTGCTTGCGCGCGTTGAAGGAGGGAATCAGGTCCATCGGGCCGGGGCGATACAGCGACACCAGCGCGATCAGGTCTTCGAAACGGTCGGGGCGCGCGTCCTTCAGCAGACGGCGCATGCCCGAGGATTCGAACTGGAACACCGCGCCGGTGTTGCCGTTGGCGAAGATGTCCTTGTAGGTGGGCGTGTCGTCCAGCGGGATCGCGGCGATGTCCACCGGCGGAATGCCGGCGCGCTCGTGGCGCTTGTTGATCGCCTTCACCGCCCAGTCGATGATGGTCAGCGTGCGCAGGCCGAGGAAGTCGAACTTCACCAGGCCCACTTCTTCCACGTCGTTCTTGTCGAACTGGGTGACCGGGTTCTTGCCCAGCCCGTTCTCGTCGTGTTCGGCATACAGCGGGCAGAACTCGCTCAGCGGCTCGGGCCCGATCACCACGCCACCGGCATGCTTGCCGGCGTTGCGGGTCAGGTCTTCCAGCTGCAGCGCCAGGTCGATCAGGTCGCGGACATCGTCCTCGGTCTCGTAGCGCTGGATCAGTTCCGGCGAGGCCATTTCCGAGCTGGGGCCTTCCTTGCCCTTGCCCAGTGCATCCTTCAGGTGGATGCCCAGGATGTTCGGGATCAGCTTGGAAACGCCGTCGACCAGGCCGTACGGGAAGCCGAGCACGCGACCGGAGTCGCGCACCACCGCCTTGGCGGCCATGGTGCCGTAGGTGATGATCTGGCTGACGCGCTCGCGCCCGTACTTGCGTGCGACGTAGTCGATCACCTCGTCGCGGCGGTCCATGCAGAAGTCGATGTCGAAGTCGGGCATCGACACGCGTTCCGGGTTCAGGAAGCGCTCGAACAGCAGGTTGTACGGCAACGGGTCCAGATCGGTGATCTTCAGCGCCCACGCCACCAGCGAACCGGCACCGGAACCACGGCCCGGGCCGATCGGGATGCCCTGGTTCTTGCCCCACTGGATGAAGTCGGCCACGATCAGGAAGTAGCCCGGGAAGCCCATCTTGATGATGGTGTTGAGCTCGAACTCCAGGCGCTCGAAATACTCTTCGCGGGTCTTGCCTGGCGCCAGCGGATTCTTCTCCAGGCGCTCTTCCAGGCCGTCGCGCGACATCTTCTGGATCCAGGTGTCCAGGGTCTCGTCGTCGGGCACCGGGTAGTTGGGCAGGAAGTAGGTGCCCAGCCGCATCTCGATGTTGCAGCGCTCGGCCAGCGCCAGCGTGTTGTCGATCGCATCGGGGATGTCGGCGAACAGCGCGCACATCTCCTCGGCCGACTTCAGGTACTGCTGGTCGCTGTACTCGCGCGGGCGCTTGGGATCGTCCAGCACGCGGCCGGTGGAAATGCACACGCGCGCTTCGTGCGCGCTGAAATCGGTGGGCGACAGGAAGCGCACATCATTGCTGGCCACCACCGGCAGGCCACGCTGGCCGGCCGCCATCAGCGCGAACTGGTTGAAGGTTTCCTCGCCCTCGCGGCCGGTACGGGTAAGTTCCAGGTGCAGGCCGTCGCCGAACACGCGCTGCCAGTCGGCCAGCTGCTGCTCGGCCAGCTCATGCTTGCCGTCCAGCGCCAGGCGCCCGGCCAGGCTCTGCCGGCCGGCCAGCGCGAACAGGTTGGCGTTGCCGGCCTTCAGCCAGTCCGGATGGATGGCCACACCGCCTTCCGGGCGATGGCCTTCCATCCAGGCGCGGGTCAGCAGCCGCGACAGGCTCAGGTAGCCCTCGCGATCGCGGCACAGCAGGGTCATTCGCCACGGGTCCTGGCCTTCCTCGGCGATCAGCACGTCGGCACCGGCGATCGGCTTGATGCCCACGCCTTCGGCGGCCTTGTAGAACTTGACCAGCGCGAACAGGTTGTTGAGGTCGGTCACTGCCAGCGCGGGCAGGCCGAGCTCGACCGAGCGCGACAGCAGGTTGGCCTGCTTGGCCTTCTTCGGGTCCGCCTGGTCCGGTTTGGCCGGCACACGGATGGTGGAGTCCGCCAGCGAGAACTCGGTGTGGACGTGGAGATGTACGAAGCGGGAGTTGGACATGCCGGACCAGGTTGGAGCGCGCGGGCCCCGGGTGCTGACGGGGGAATCGTCGCCGGGGTCGGGAAGCGCTGGAGTGCCCGGTCAGGGTAACGAGGGCGGAGAGGCGCGACAAGCTCTTGACAGGCCCCGGAGGTCGACCGGGTTCAGGCGTGCGGGAGCCCGTTTCCTGTAGAGCCGAGCCCACGCTCGGCTGCTGCGGAAAGCCGAGCATGGGCTCGGCTCTACAAGGTCAACCGAGGCACTCACGTACCGGGGCGAAGCTGCGCCGGTGCTCCATGCAGGGGCCGTGCTCGCGCAGGGCGGCCAGGTGGGCCGGGGTGCCATAGCCCTTGTGTTGCTCGAAGCCGTACTGCGGGTGGCGGGCGTGCACGTCCTGCATGTAGCGATCGCGCGAGACCTTGGCCAGGATCGATGCGGCCATGATCGCGCGGTCGATGCCATCGCCGCCGATCAGCGCCTGCGCCGGCAGTACCAGGCCCTTGGGCACCACGTTGCCGTCGATGCGCGCGAAGCCGGCCACGTGGGCGACCGCGGCGACGACATCGCGCATGCCCTGCAGGGTGGCCTGGTAGATGTTCAGGCGGTCGATGGTGTCCACGTCCACCAGCACCACGTGCCAGGCAAGGGCGCGCTCGATGATGCGGTCATGCAGCTGCTCGCGGCGCGCCGCGGTGAGCTGCTTGGAATCGTCCAGGCCGTTGATGCGTGGCCGTGCCGGGTCGAACACCACCGCCGCCACCGCCACCGGCCCGGCGAGCGGACCACGGCCGGCCTCATCGACGCCGGCAACCAGGCGTTCCGGCTCGATTACCGCGCTGCCATCGAACAGGGCCAGGCTGGCCGCTGCGGCGTGGCGGCGGCTCATGCCTGGGCCTGGTCGCGCATCAGCAGCTCGCCGACGGCGTCGGCGGCACGTGCCGAAGCATTGCGGCGCAGGCGCTCATGCAGGCGTGCATAGGTGTCCTGCAGGTCGGTTACCCGTTGTGGGTGGTCGAACCACTGCTGGATGGCCGCGGCCAGCTTGTCCGGCGTGCAGTCGTGCTGCATCAGTTCCGGTGCCAGGTCCTGCCCGGCCAGGATGTTGGGCAGGGCGAAGCGGTCGACCTTGATCAGGCCGAATGCCTTGACCAGACGGTAGGTCAGTTCGTTGACACGGTAGCCGACCACCATCGGCCGCTTCACCAGCATCGCCTCCAGGGTCGCGGTACCGGACGCCAGCACCACCACGTCGGCGGCGATCATGGCGTTGCGGGCCTGGCCGTCGAGCACATGCGAGTACGCGACCGGCAGCGCCGAGCGTGACAGCTGCTCTTCGATCAGGCGCTTGCAGGCGGGGTTGGCGGCAGGCACCACCACGTGCAGGCCCGGGATGCGTTCGGAGACCTGCCAGGCAGCCTCGAAGAAGGGTTCGCCGAGGCGCGAGATTTCGCCCAGGCGGCTGCCCGGCAGCACCGCCAGCACCTTGGCCGAAGTCGGCAGGCCAAGCGCGGCGCGCGCTTCCTCGCGGTTGCCCTGCAGCGGAATGTCGTCGGCCATCGGATGGCCGACGAAGCGCGCGTCGATGCCGTGCTTGGCATAGATGGGCGGCTCCATCGGGAACAGGCACAGCACCAGGTCGGCGCTGCTGCCGATCTTCTCGGCACGCTTCTCACGCCAGGCCCAGACCGAGGGGCTGACGTAGTGCACGGTGCGCACGCCACGCTGCTTCAGCCAGCGCTCGATGCCCAGGTTGAAGTCGGGGGCGTCGATGCCGATGAACACGTCCGGCTGCCAGTCCAGCGCACGCTGGCGGAACGCCGAGCGCAGCTTCAGCAGGCGCGGCAGATGGCGCAGTACTTCGGTCAGGCCCATCACCGCCAGTTCGCTGGCATCGTGCCAGGTCTGGCAGCCGGCGCTGCGCATGGCGTCGCCACCGATGCCGGCGAATTCGGCATGCGGGAAGCGCGCTTTCAGTTCGCGAACCAGGCCCGCACCGAGCAGATCGCCGGAGGCCTCACCGGCGACCAGGGCGATCCGCAACGGGCGCTCGCTGAGCACCCGTTGCGCGGGGACGCTGCCGGTCATCGAGGCCAGCGGAATCACAGCGGCGCCGGCCGGCGCCTGGCCGGTCGTGCTGCTCATCGCAGCAAGGGCCTCTCGGCGTGCTCGATGAAGTCCAGCATGGCCTTCACGTCATCGCTGTCACGCGCCTGTTCGGTCAGCTGCACCTTGGCTTCGGCCAGCGGCAGGCCCGCCACGTACAGGGTGCGGTAGGCACGCTTGATGGCAGAAATGCGCTCGGCATCGAAACCGCGGCGCTTCAGTCCTTCGCTGTTGATGCCGCGCGGGCGGCCCAGCGAATCGGTGCCGACCATGGTGAACGGCGGAACGTCGCCATTGGTCAGCGCCCCCATGCCGAGGAAGGCATGCGCGCCGATCCGGCAGAACTGGTGGGCACCGGCGAAGCCGCTGATGATCACGTAGTCGCCCACGGTCACGTGGCCGGCCAGGGTGGTGTTGTTGGAGAACACGCAGAAGTTGCCGACATGGCAGTCATGCGCCACGTGCGTGTAGGCCAGCATCCAGTTGTCGTCGCCGATGCTGGTGATGCCGCCGCCGCCGCCGGTGCCACGGTTCAGCGTGACGAACTCGCGGAACACGTTGCGGTCGCCGATCACCAGCTCGGTGCGCTCCCCTGCATACTTCTTGTCCTGCGGTTCGCCACCGACCGCTGCGTGGCCGATGAAGCGGTTGTCGCGGCCGATCTTCGTCGGGCCGTGGATGCTGCAATGGGGGCCGATCACCGTGCCGGCACCGATTTCCACATCGGCACCGATCAGGGTGAACGCGCCCACCTGGACGTCATCGGCCAGGCGCGCGGCCGGGTCGATGACGGCGGTCGGGTGGATCCGTGGTGCGTTGTCAGTCATTCCTGCCTCCAGTGGATCAGCCCTTGGCGCCGGCACACATGACTTCGGCCGAGGCAACGACTTCACCGTTGACCTTGGCTTCGCCGTAGTACCAGCCCATGTTGCGGATCAGGCGCTTCATCTGCACATCCAGCATCAGCACGTCGCCGGGCACGACCTGCTTGTTGAAGCGGGCGTTTTCCACCTTGACCATGTAGAACAGCTTGGACTGCGAGTCACGGCCGAGCGTGAGCTGGGTCATCACGCCACCGGCCTGCGCCAGCGCTTCGATGATCAGCACGCCAGGCATGATCGGGCGGCCCGGGAAGTGACCCTGGAAGAACGGCTCGTTGATGCTGACGTTCTTCTGCGCAAGGATGCGCTTGGCCTCGATGTCGAGCTCAAGCACCCGGTCCACCAGCAGGAACGGGTAGCGGTGCGGGAGCAGTTCCTGAATCTGGCAGACGTCGATCGGAAGCTGCAGCGTGTCGTTCATTCTTTCTCCTTGCCAGCAGCCAGGACGCGGCGAGCCAATGCGTCCAGCTGCTTGAAGCGCGCGGCGTTCTTGCGCCACGTGCGGTTGTCGGTCAACGGGGTGCCGGACGAGTACTCGCCCGGCTCATGGATGGAATTGCGGACCACCGACTTGCCGGTGATCACGACTTTGTCGCAGATCTCGAGGTGGCCGACCACGCCGACGTGGCCGCCGAGCAGGCAGTAGCGGCCGATCCTGGCACTGCCGGCGATGCCGGTGCAGCCGGCGATGGCCGAGTGCGCCCCGATCTGCACGTTGTGCGCGATCTGCACCAGGTTGTCCAGGCGCACGTCTTCGTCCAGCACGGTGTCTTCCAGCGCGCCACGGTCGACGCAGGTGTTGGCGCCGATTTCGCAATCGTCGCCGATGCGCACGCCGCCGAGCTGCGGCACCTTGATCCACTTGCCGGCGTCCATGGCCAGGCCGAAGCCATCGGCGCCGAGTACGGCGCCGGGATGCACGCGAACGCGCTTGCCGAGCTTGACCCGGGTGACCAGGGTGACCCGCGCGATCAGCTCGCAGCCGTTGTCCAGGCTGCAGTCTTCGCCGATCACGCTGCCAGTGCCGATGATGCAGTTCTCACCGACCACGCTGCGCGCGCCGATGGAGACGAAGGGACCGATATGGGCGCTGGCGGCGACCTGGGCGCTGGGATCGATGACGGCGCTGGGGTGGATGCCCGGCGGGCGCGTTGGCGCGATATCGAACAGCGCGGCGATCTTGGCGAAGGTGGTGTACGGGTCCTTGGCCACGAGCGCGGCGCCGGGGGCGGCCTCGGCGTCGTCGGCACGCAGGACCACCAGCGAGGCCTGGCTGTCGGCCAGCTGGGCGCGGTAGCGTGGATTGGCGAGGAAGGTCAGCTGGCCAGGACCGGCATGGGCGAGGGTAGCCACGCCATGGATGGCGGTGGCGGGGTCGCCATGGACCTGCAGGCCGAACTGCTCGGCGAGTTGCTGGGCGGTGTAGGTGGGAGTATTCACGGCGGGAGTTTAACGTGTGACGCCATTGCGGTCATGCGGGGTCAAAAGCGGCGGCTGCCTGATGTCCCGGGGGTGATGGCGCAGGGGGCTGCCCAGGACACGCCGTAAACCCATCCCTGGGGGCTCGATGGCGCCTTGCTCGTGTGCGCTGTCCTGCGCACACGGCAAGACCGGGGTTGGGCGTCCTGCCCAACCCGCCCGAGGCATGCCTCGGGCCCATGGCGCCAACGGTCCTGGTCAGTCCCCTGCGCCATCACCAGATGATTTCACGCGAGCGCGAGAAGTAATGGCGGCGAGCAAGTAAAACGGAAACGCCGGGCAATGCCCGGCGCTTCGCACCCCGTCTGGTGGAGAGCCCCCCTTCTGTTAAGGGGGGCGCGCCAACGGCGCGGGGGATAGGAGGTAGGTCGGGACCCGCTGCTTGCGCAGCAAGCCGCGGCGCACCTTCGGTGGTCAGTTCTTAGAACTGACCGCCGAAGGTAAATTGCAGCCGTTCGATCTTGTCGCCGTCTTCCTTCTTCAGCGGGAACGCGTAGCTGATCGAGATCGGGCCGACCGGGGCGCGCCACAGCAAGGCCACACCGGTGGAGACACGCAGCTCGTTGGCCTTGAAGTTGTCCACGCCGGTATAGACGTTACCGAAGTCGACGAAGGCCGACACGCGTGCCGACGGGCTGTCAAACAGGCGCGGGAAGTAGGCTTCGACCGAACCGACGGTCTTCAGCGATCCACCCAGCGGCTGGCCTTCTGGATAGCCACGGGTGACTTCGCGCGGGCCGAGGGTGTTGTCCTCGAAGCCTCGCACGGAGTTGGTGCCACCGGCATAGAAGTTCTCGTAGAACGGCAGCCCCTTGGCGGTGACTGAGCGCAGGTTGCCGTTCTCGTCCGGCACCATTGCGGTTTGGTCCTTGCCGTAGCTGTCGCCGTAGCCGATTTCGGCGCGGGTGTTGATGACCAGTGACGGCATGATCGGCCAGTACTTGCTGATCTGGTAATTCAGCTTGTAGTACTCGATGGTCGAGCCCGGCAGGGTGGTTTCCAGGCCAACACGCTGGTAGGTACCGCGGGTCGGCATGAAGTAGTCGTTGCGCGAGTCGCGTGCCCAGCCCAGCTCCGTACGCCACGCGTGGAAGGTCTTGCTGCCCAGCACGTTGATGTAGTCGATGATCGACTGCGGGGTGGAGCCCTGGTAGGTGGTGATCTGGTTGCTGTCGATGCCGAACATCAGCGAGACGGTATCGGTCTCGGTGATCGGCACGCCGAACACCACCTGCGCCGAACCATTGGTGCTGTTGTACTGCGCGGTGTTGAAGTCGGAGTAGTCCAGCTCGCGCCAGGACAGGTTGTAGCCCAGCGACACGCCGTCATCGGTGAAGTACGGGTTGGTGTAGCTGAAGCCGTAGCGCTGCAGGTAGCTGCTGCGCGAGGCTTCGACCGACACGCGGTTGCCGCCGCCGAGGAAGTTGTTCTGCGACAGCTGCACCGACGTGGTCATGCCGTAGGACTGCGAGTAGCCCAGGCCGAACACGAAGCTGCCGGACGTGGTTTCCTTGACGTTGTAGATGACGTCAACCTGGTCGTTGCTGCCGCTGACGGCCGGGGTTTCCACGTCCACCGACTCGAAGTAGCCCAGGCGCTGCAGGCGGATCTTGGAGCGGTCGATCGCGGCCTGCGAGTACCAGCTGTTCTCGAACTGGCGCATTTCGCGACGCATCACTTCGTCGGACGTACGTGTGTTGCCACGGAACAGGATGCGACGCACCGACACGCGAGGGCCGGGCACGACCTGCATGTTGATCGCCACGGTCTGCTCGGGGCGGTTGGTGGTCGGGATCGGGTTCACCTTGGCGAACGCATAGCCGATGTTGGACAGCGAGTTGGTGATGGTGTCCGAGCTGAACTCCAGCAGCGCACGCGAGAACGTGTCGCCGGACTTCTGGATCACCATGCGCTCGACGTCCTCCTGCGGGAGGATCGTGTCGCCGCTGACCTTGATCTCGGAGATCTTGTACTGCGCACCTTCGGTCACGCCGGCGGTGAGGAACATGTCGCGCTTGTCGGGGCTGATCGACACCTGGGTCGAATCAATGCTGAAGTCGACATAGCCGCGGTCGAGGTACCAGGAATTGAGTTTTTCCAGGTCGCCGGACAGCTTTTCCTTGGAGTACTGGTCGTCACGGCGGTACCACGACGCCCAGTTGTGCTCCTTGGACTCCCAGGTCTCCAGGATGTCCTTGCTCTCGAACTTCTCGGTGCCGACCAGGTTGACGTGACGGATCTTGGCCGCCTTGCCTTCCTTGATCGCGATCGCGATGTCCACGCGGTTGCGGTCCAGCGGGCTCACCGTCGGGGTGATCTCGACGTTGTACTTGCCGCGGTCGTTGTACTGGCGGCGCAGTTCCTGGGTCACGCGGTCCAGGCTCAGGCGATCGAAGGTGCCGCCCTCGGTCAGGCCGATGTCGGACAGGCCCTTGAGCAGCTGTTCGGACTTGATGTCCTTGTTGCCGGTCACGGTCAGCTTGTTGATCGCCGGGCGTTCCTTGACGGTCACCACCAGGATGCTGCCCTGGCGGTCCAGCTGCACGTCTTCGAAGAAGCCGGTCTTGTACAGGGCGCGGATGGTCTCGCCGACCTTGTTGTCGGTGACCGTCTCGCCACGCTCCACCGGCAGGTAGGTGAATACCGTGCCCGAGCTGATGCGCTGCAGGCCATCCACGCGGATGTCGCTGACAGTGAAGGGCTCGGCTGCCTGGGCCAGGGCGGGAGCGCCGGTGACGGCGGCGAGGGCGAGGGCCAGCAGGCGGCGATTGGGGAGTCGCGTCATGTCACGTCCGGTAGGAAGGTCGATTTCGTTGGTGCGGGATGCCGACGCTGTAGACGGCAACAACATGGAAAAGTTCATCGCGGGACCAGGCCGAGGATGTCGTTGTAGAACGCCAACCCCATCAACCCGGCCAGCAACGCCAAGCCGATGTACTGGCCGGCGGCGATGGCACGCTCGCTCAGCGGGCTGCCCTTGACCAACTCGATAAGGTAATACAGCAGGTGGCCGCCGTCCAAGATCGGGATCGGCAACAGGTTGATGATGCACAGGCTGAGTGACAGCAGGGCAAGGAACTGCAGGAACCAGTCCAGGCCGCGTTTGGCTGAAACATTGGCCACGCGGGCGATGGTCACTGGTCCGGAAACGTTCTGCAGCGAGGCTTTGCCGGTGACGATGCGGCCCATCATGCCCAGCGAATCGGCCGCCAGGCGGCCTGTTTCGCGCACGGCCACGGTGACCGCGTCGAGCGGGCCATAGCGCAGCAGGGTGTCATAGGGCGGGCTGAACGAGGTCGGGAACTGCACGCCGATCTGCCAGATCGGCTCGCCCCTGGAATCCTTGCCCTGGCGCGGGGTGACTTCCAGCGCCAGGCGTTCGCCGCCCCGCAGGACCTCGATCATGCCCGGGCCGCCAGCGCGGCCCAGCGTCTGGATCTCGCCGATGACCTGGTCGGCACCGTCGATGCGCTGGCCGTCGATCGCCACGATCAGATCGCCCGGCTGCAGCTGCCCGGCCACCACGGAGTCCGCGGTGAGCGAATCGACCCGTGCCGGTTGCAGCCACGACTGCCAGTAAAGGCCAGCCAGGATCGGCACGCGTCGTTCATCGAAACCGGGGGGCAGCTGCGACAGCGGCAGGGTGCGCACGCGCACCTGATCGGCCGGGTCCAGCACTTCCAGCGTCACGTCGCGGCGGTCCATCGCTGCGGCGGTCAGCGCCATGCTGGCCTCGCCGAGGGTGACCACCGGGCGCTCGTCCACGCGCAGAACGCGGTCGCCGCTGGTCAGGCCGGCGCTGGCGGCGATGCCGCTGACACGGCCGATGGTCGGCGAATAATCCTGCTTGCCGATCACGAACATCGCCCACAGCAGCAGGATGCACAGCAGCAGGTTGGCGATTGGTCCGGCGGCGACGATGGCGATGCGCTGCCAGACGGTCTTGTGGTTGAAGGCCTGGCCGCGCTCGTGCGGGTGGACTTCGACTTCGCGTTCGTCGAGGAATTTCACATAACCGCCCAGCGGGATGGCGGCGATGGCGAACTCGGTACCGTGCTTGTCCCGGCGCGACCACAGCGGCCGGCCGAAGCCGACCGAGAAGCGCAGGATCTTGACCCCGCACAGGCGCCCGACCCAGTAATGCCCGAACTCGTGGAACGTGACCAGCAGCCCGAGGCTGACGATCATCCACCAGACCGATCCGATGAAGTCAGTCATGCAGGCTCACAGTGGCGGGCAGGGGCGGCGTCGTCATGCGTGTGCGAGGCGGTCGTTCAGGCGGCGTCGATGGCGTTCAGGGTGAGCTGGCGTGCCCGCTGGTCGGCGGACAACAGGACCTCCAGTGTATCGGCTGGCTGGGTCGGCAGTGTTGAAAGAGCGTTAGCAACCAGTTCCGGGATGGTCAGGAAACCGATCCGGCCCTGAAGAAACGCTGAAACGGCCTCTTCATTGGCAGCGTTCAGCACCGCCGGCGCGGTGCCACCGGCCTGCATTGCCTGCCAGGCGAGGGCCAGGCAGGGGAAGGCGTCGGTGTCGGGGGCCTCGAAATCCAGACGGCCCTGGGCCAGCAGGTCCAGCCCCGCCACGCCCGATTCGATGCGTTGTGGCCAGCCCAGGCCAACGGCCAGGGTGGTGCGCATGTCCGGCAGGCCCATCTGCGCCAGGGTCGAACCGTCCACGAACTCGACCAGCGAGTGGACCAGGCTCTGCGGATGCACCAGCACGTCGATGCGCTCACCGGGGATGCCGAACAGGTGGTGGGCCTCGATCACTTCCAGGCCCTTGTTCATCAACGTCGCCGAATCGACCGAGATCTTCGGGCCCATCGACCATTTCGGGTGGGCCACGGCCTGGGCCGGGGTGACCTGGGCCAGCGCGGCCCGGCTGCGGCCGCGGAACGGGCCACCGGAGGCGGTCAGCAGGATGCGGCGCACACCGGCACCGTCAATGCTGGCGTCGCGCGAGCGCAGGCACTGGAAGATCGCGCTGTGTTCGCTGTCGATCGGGATGATTTCGGCGCCGGCACGTTCGGCAGTGCGGGTCAGCAGCTCACCGGCCAGCACCAGCGATTCCTTGTTGGCCAGCAGGATGCGCTTGCCCGCGGCGGCCGCGGCCAGGGTGGAAGACAGCCCGGCCGCACCGACGATGGCGGCGACCACGGTGTCGCAGGCATCGCTGGCGGCCAGCTGGTCCAGCGCGGCATGGCCGGCATGCGCCTCGGTGGCCAGTCCGGCATCGCGCAGGCCGTCGCGCAGCTCGGCGAACAGTGATGCGTCGGCGATCACCGCGTGCGCGGGCTTGTGCTGGCGGCACAGCGCCAGCAGCGCCTGCACCTGGCGGCCGGCGGCCAGCACGGTGGCCTGATAGCGCTGCGGGTGGCGGGCGATCACGTCCAGCGTGGAGGCACCGATCGAGCCGGTGGCGCCGAACACGGCGACCCGGCGCAGGTCTGCGACAGCATTCATGGTCAGAACCCGAAGATTTCCTTGCCGAGTGCGAACACCGGCACCGCAGCCAGGACGCCGTCGACACGGTCGAGCACGCCGCCATGGCCCGGAATCAGGTGGCCCGAGTCCTTGGCGCCGGCGTGACGCTTGATCAGGCTTTCAAACAGATCACCCAGTACCGAGGCGAACACGGCCACCACCGAGGTGATCAGCAGGCCCGGCAGATGTGCGGTATCGATGCCGGCCAGCCAGCCCAGGCCGACGGCCACGGCGACACCGGCCAGCAGGCCGCCGAACAGGCCTTCCCATGTCTTGTTGGGGCTGATGCGCGGGGCCAGCTTGTGCTTGCCGAAGTGACGGCCAGCGAAATAGGCGCCCGAATCGGCCGCCCAGACCAGTGCCAGGGCAGCCAGCAGCCACAGGTGGCCCTGCTTGCCCGGCGGATCGCCGCCAGCATGGATCAGCACCAGCGCGGCCCAGGCCGGAACGATGGCCAGCGTACCGGCCAGCATCTTCACGATGCGCGAGGGTGCCGACGGTTGCGCGCCGAAATTGAAGAAGCGAAGCCAGACCAGCGCCGCCAACCACCAGGCGACGCCGGCCAGGGTGGTTATCTGGAACAGCACCAGCGTGCTGCCATCGGCCCAGACCAGCAGCACCATCAGCAGCAGGTTCAGCACCAGCAGCACGGTGCGTGCCAGGGTGTCTTCGATGCCGGCCAGCTTCAGCCACTCCCACAGGCCGATCAGCAGCACCGCCGCCGCCGCCGCTGCCAACCATTGGGTCGGCAGCAGCAGGATCGCGGCAATGGCGACCGGCGCCATGATCAGCGCGGCAAGGACTCGGGTCTTGGTCATGGGCTGGAAGTCTCGGTGGCCAGTGCGGCGATCTGGGCGCTGGTCAGGCCGAAACGACGCTCACGGCTGCCATAGGCGTCCAGCGCCTGCTGCAGCAGAGCGGGATCGAAGTCCGGCCACAGCGCCTCGGTGAACCACAGCTCGGTGTACGCCAGCTGCCACAGCAGGAAGTTGCTGATGCGGGTGTCGCCACCGGTGCGGATGAACAGGTCCGGTGGCGGCAGGTCGGCCAGGGCGACCTGGCTGCCCAGCAGCGATTCGTCGATCTGTTCGGGCAGCAGGCGGCCGGCGGCGACCTCGGCGGCCAGTGTGCGCGCGGCGCGGGTGATGTCCTGGCGGCCACCGTAGCTGGCGGCGATCGACAGGGTCAGGGTGGTGTTGTCCGCGGTGCGCTGCTCGGCCAGCTGCATGCGGCTGACCAGCCCGGCGCCGAAGCGTTCGCGCTCGCCGATGAAGCGCACGCGCACGCCACGCCGATGCAACTCGTCCACTTCGCGGTCGAGCGCGCCGAGGAACAGCTTCATCAACGCATCGACTTCTTCCTGCGGCCGGCCCCAGTTTTCGCTGGAGAACGCGAACAGGGTCAGCGCCGGAATACCCAGCTCAAGGCAGCGCTCGATGGTGCGGTTGACCGCACGCGCGCCGGCCCGGTGGCCGATCACGCGCGGACGACGGCGCTGCTGTGCCCAGCGCCCATTGCCATCCATGATGATGGCAATGTGGCGGGGCAGGGCGGCCGGCAACGGAGGCGGGACTGAAGGCATCGACTTCAGACCGACAGCAGTTCTTTTTCCTTGTCGGCAACGACCTTGTCGACGTCCTTGATGTGGGTGTCGGTCAACTTCTGGATGTCGTCTTCACCGCGCTTCTTCTCGTCTTCGCTGATCGCCTTGTCCTTGACCAGCTTGGCGATTTCCTTGTTCGCGTCCTGACGGATGTTGCGGATCGCGATCTTGGCGCCTTCCCCTTCCTTCTGCACCTGCTTGACCAGCTCCTTGCGGCGCTCTTCGGTCGGCGGCGGCATGTTGATGCGGATCGCGGTGCCCAGCGTGTTCGGGGTGAACTCGGCGTTGTAGAGACCCTTTTCGATCTCCTTGATCATGCTCTTGTCGAACGGCGTGACGAGCAGCGAGTGGGCGTCGGCGTTGGAGATCGATGCGACCTGGTTCAGCGGGGTGCTGGCGTTGCCATAGGCGCTGACCGTGACGCGGTCCAGCAGGGCCGGGGTGGCGCGGCCGGTGCGGATCGAGGTGAGGGTGTGCTTCAGAGCGTCGATGCTCTTGGCCATGCGCGTCTGCGCGTTGTTCTTGATGTCGTTGAGCATCGCCCGGTCCTGGGTGTAACTGGAATCGGGCGATTATAGGCGAATACGGGACGCTGCCGGGCCTGAATCGGCCCGGAGCTCGCCTGGCACTCAGGCTCAGGCCGGGTCGCGGCCCTGGACCAGGGTGCCGATGTTCTCGCCGCTGAGGATCTTCAGCAGCTCGCCCGGCTGGCCCATGTCGAACACGCGCATCGGCAGGTCGCTGTCGCGGGCCAGTGCGAAGGCGGCGGTATCCATCACTTCCAGGCCACGGCGGATCACTTCGTCGTAGCTCAGGCTGTCGAAGCGGACCGCGTCGCTATGCTTGTTCGGGTCCTTGTCGTACACGCCGTCAACCTTGGTCGCCTTCAGCAGCAGGTCGGCGCCGATCTCGATCGCGCGCAGGGCGGCACCGGAGTCGGTGGTGAAGAACGGGCTGCCGACGCCGGCGGCGAAGATCACCAGGCGGCCCTTTTCCAGGTGGCGGATGGCGCGGCGCCGGATGTAGTCCTCGCACACGTCGTTGATCTTGATCGCGCTCATCACCCGGGCCTTGGCGCCCAGCTTTTCCAAGGCGTCCTGCATGGCCAGAGCGTTGATGACCGTGGCCAGCATGCCCATCTGGTCGCCGGTGACCCGGTCCATGCCGCCAGCGGCCAGGCCGGCGCCGCGGAAGATGTTGCCGCCGCCGATCACCAGCGCAACTTCGGCGCCTGCCTGCTGGGCTTCGATGACCTCACGGGCCAGGCGGTTGATGATCTTCGGGTCGATGCCGTAGTCCTCATCTCCCATCAGCGCCTCCCCGGACAGTTTCAGAAGGATGCGGCGATAGGCGAGCTTGGACATAGGGACCTCGGGTGCGTGGAAATCGCGGGCGATTCTACGCGCATGCGGCGTCGGGCCAAAGTGTTTTGTGCACTGCGGCGCAAAATCCTGCCATCCGCCCGGGTCACGCGGGGCGTCCCGTTCAGCCCAGCTCGGCGCCGGCGGTGGCTGAAAGCTTGTCGTGGCCGAGGGCGCCTGGGGAGCGGGCGATCACCCGGTTGCGGCCCAGGTTCTTCGATCGGTACAGCACATCGTCGGCGGCACGCAGCAGGTCCTGCACGTCGGCAAAACGCTCGTAGCCGCCCTGGGTGGCCACGCCGGCGGAGAAGGTGACGAACAACGGACCTCCCTCCAGCTCGGCCATCGGCGTGGCGACGATGTTGGCCAGTACCCGGCGGATCACGTCCAGGGCCACGCTTTCGCTGGTATTGGGCAGCAGCGCGACGAATTCCTCGCCGCCGAAGCGGGCCACGGTGTCGCTGTTGCGCAGCTGGCCCTGCAGCTTGCCGGCAAAGGCGCGCAGCACCTCGTCGCCGGTCAGGTGGCCGTGGGCATCGTTGATCTTCTTGAAGTCGTCCAGGTCGATGAAGGCCACCGACAGCGGCCAGCCCTGGCGCCCGGCGCGCAGGAACTCCTGCTCCAGCACCGCCTCCAGCTGGCGGCGGTTGAGCACGCCGGTCAGGGCGTCGCGGTGGGCCTGGTCGGCCAGGCGCTTGGCCCGCGCCTCGAATTCGTCGGCGCGGCGGCGCGCCTGGTCGGCATCCTGCAGCTCGCGCAGGTTGCGCAGGGTGGCCAGCTCCTGCGCGTGGTCGATCAGCTCACGGACCCGCGAGGGCGAGTTCAGCCCGGCCTCGAACAGGCTGGCGATGTCCGGCAGGGCCTCGCTGATGCGGGTCAGCACCTGGTCGAAACGGGCGCTGTCGAGTTCCAGCCGGTCATGTACCTGGTGCAGGGCGCGCTCGCGGGCGGCATCGGCATCTTCGTCCAGCCAGATGTCGGCGACAGCACCGGACAGCTGCACGCAGGCCTGGAACGGCGAATCGGCAGCGTCGTCGTCCTCGCTGTGGCTGATGCTCTCCACCAGATAGCGCGGCAGGCCCCATTGCTCGGCCACCCAGGCGCCGACATCGGCGTGGCTGCAGCCGAGCGCGTCGCGCTCGCGGGCAACCAGGTCCGTGTTGTCACGGGCTTCGCGCAGCAGCGGCAGGTAGCGCTCTGATTCGGCCTGGGCCAGGCACAGCACGCCCAGGTCCTGCAGCAGCCCGGCCAGCATCAGTTCCTCCAGGCGGCGCAGGCCGCGGGCCTGGCCCAGCTGGCTGGCGGCCAGTGCGCTGAGAATGCTGCGCTTCCACGCGCGCTGGCGCAGGTCGTGGTCGGCACCGGCGCCGCCGGTCAGGCCCTGGGTGACGGTGAAGCCCAGGGCAAGGCTGATCGTGGCATTCAGGCCGAGCATGGTCAGTGCCTGGCCGAGGTTCTCGATGCGGCGACGACTGGCGTACAGCGGCGAATTGGCGATGCGCAGCATGCGAGCGCTCAGCGCCATGTCGATGGCGATGATGTCGGCGGCGGTGGCGATGTCCGCTTCCGGGTCCTGTGCCAGTTCGATGATGCGCAGGGCAATACCGGGTGGCGAAGGCAGGTTGCGGCAGAGCGCCAGGGCAGCTGTCAGCTCGGGAGGCATGTCGGGTCGTTCAATTCCATTGGGACAAGAATACCTAGGAATGCATCACAGTCCGCGATTTTCGTTCCTGCTATGTGACTGTGGATTCCCTGCGCCGAGTATCGGCTTGATTCGCGCGCAACGCAAAGGTGCCGGTGTGCGCGGCGTCGGTGTGCGCAACAACAGTTGGAGCATGAGCCTCCCATTGTCCCGGGCATAAAAAAAGAGCCGCGGATTCCCGCGGCTCCTTCTGGTCGCTTCGCAGCCGGAAGGCTGGAATCAGACCTGCATCGCCTTGGCAACTTCAGCGGCGTAGTCTTCCACGACCTTCTCGATGCCTTCGCCGACGATCAGCAGCTTGAAGCCAGCCACGTCGGCGCCAGCGGCCTTGACCACCTGCTCGACGGTGGTGTCGCCCAGCACGTAGGTCTGGCCGTACAGGGTCACGTCGCTGACGATCTTGTTGATCTTGCCGCTGATGATCTTTTCCAGGATCTCGGCCGGCTTGGCCTTGTCCTTTTCGGACATCTTGGCCAGCTCGATTTCCTTTTCCTTTTCGACGAAGTCGGCCGGAACGTCCGACGCCTTGTTGTGCGGCGGCTTCAGGGCAGCCACGTGCATCGCCAGGCCACGGGCCAGCTCGACGTCGCCACCGATCAGGTCGACCAGTACGCCAACCTTGCCGTTGGTGTGGACGTAGGCACCGATGTTGCCGGTGGTGTCGACCTTGACCATGCGGCGGATCTGGATGTTCTCACCCAGGGTCTGCACGGCGGTGGCGCGGGCCTCTTCAACGGTGCGGCCATCGGCCAGCTTGGCAGCCTTCACGGCTTCGACGTCGGTGGCGCCCGATGCCAGGGCGGCAGCGGCGACGGCATTGACGAAGGACTTGAAGTTGTCATCGTTGGCGACGAAGTCGGTTTCCGAGTTGACTTCGACCAGCACGGCCTTGCCGCCATCCTGGGCCAGGCCCAGGCGGCCTTCGGCGGCCACGCGGTCGGCCTTCTTGTCGGCCTTGGCGGCGCCGGACTTGCGCATGGCTTCAGCAGCAGCGTCGATGTCGCCGTTGGCTTCGGTGAGAGCCTTCTTGCATTCCATCATGCCGGCGCCGGTGCGCTCGCGCAGTTCCTTGACCAGGGAAGCAGTGATTTCCACGGGATTACCTCACGAAAGAAAGGGGTTGGGCCGGCATGGTGGCCGGCCCGTGTGACACGGTCCTGTCACGCGCCAAAGGCTGCGTGCAGGGAGGGTGGATGCCGGGCGTCCACCCCGGGGCCTGGATCAGGCCTGGGCGTCGTCGCCCTTCTTGGCAGCCTTCTTGGCCGGAGCGCGGCGGGCCGGCTTCTCTTCGCCTTCAGCAGCGGCTTCAGCGAACTCTTCCTCACGCACCGAAGCAGCGTGCGGAGCAGCAGCCTTGCCTTCCAGCACGGCGTCGGCAGCGGCGCGGGCGTACAGCTGCACAGCGCGGATGGCGTCGTCGTTGCCCGGGATGGCGTAGTCCACCAGTTCCGGGTTGTAGTTGGTGTCGACCACGGCAATGACCGGGATGCCCAGCTTCTTGGCTTCCTTGATCGCGATGTCTTCGTGGCCGATGTCGATCACGAAGATGGCGTCCGGCAGACGGTTCATGTCCTTGATGCCGCCCAGCGAGGCTTCCAGCTTGTCGCGCTCGCGACGCAGGCCCAGCACTTCGTGCTTGACCAGCTTCTCGAAGGTGCCGTCGGTTTCACCGGCTTCCAGTTCCTTCAGGCGGGCAACCGACTGCTTGACGGTACGGAAGTTGGTCAGGGTGCCGCCCAGCCAGCGCTGGTTCATGAACGGCATGCCGCAACGCTCGGCTTCTTCCTTGATGGTTTCGCGGGCGCTGCGCTTGGTGCCCAGGAACAGGACGGTGCCGCGCTTCTGGGCAACCGACGAGATGAAGTTCATCGCGTCGTTGAACAGCGGGACGGTCTTTTCCAGGTTGATGATGTGGATCTTGCCGCGGGCGCCGAAGATGTACGGAGCCATCTTCGGGTTCCAGTAGCGGGTCTGGTGGCCGAAGTGGACGCCGGCTTCCAGCATCTGACGCATGGTGACCTGGGGCATTGCAATACTCCTGATATGGAACCAGCGATTCCGCCCGCGGGGATAGGTATGCGGGACGCGTGGAAGCGCGATCGGTTCCGGGGTTGGGCTTCCCTGTTGCCTCCGTGGCCGAACTCCTTGCGGAGCACCCCGGCACGGATGGGGGCAGCAGGTGTGGATTCACCGGTGACGTCCGGTGTGGACGGTCTCCCGCGCACGCAGGCGGCAGGAATCCGGTCGATTATAGCCCGCTCGGTGCGCTCGCTGCAATTGCCGGGTCCGGCACGGTCAGATCGACCACGCGGCCGTCCTGCAGCCGGGCCTGGAAATGGCCACGGGCATAGCCGTCGGCATGGGCGGGGAGGGCCCAGCGACGCTCCCGGCCCGCCAGCAGGTAGCCGGCCAGTCCCGGCAGCAGCAGGGTGCGGCGGCCATCGTCGGCGACGAACGCAAGATCGTGCAGGCGGGCGTGTACGGTACCTGCGTTGCTCAATCGCAGAAAGGGATGTGACGTACCGGGTTCGATCCCGGCATGCAGCTCCGGCCGCGCCAGGGGCATGGCGTGGCCCCTGAACAAGGGCAGCGAGTACCGTGGCAGGTCCGGTTCAGTGGGCGCCAGAAGCACCCGGTAGGCCTGCTCGACGGCAATGGGCGACCTGTCCCGGGGCAGCAGCCAGATGCGTTGGCGGGTGCCGGGCGGGAGGTCGAGCCGGGCAGGGCTGGCCAGGATCTGGTCGCTGGGCCGCAGCTTTTCCGCGTCGGCCTGCTGTTCCCAGGCCAGGATCCGAACCTCGCCCTGCCAGCGGCCGGGACCGGGGTTGTACAGCCACAGCTCGCTGTGTCCCCCTTCGGCTGGCAGCTGCAGGGTGGTCGGCACCAGGTCCAGCGCCGACGCGGGCAGCGCCAGCAGCAGTACCAGCAGGCTCAGCAGGGTACGCATCAGTAGATGACGGTCACGGCGGGCGCCGCGTCGTCGCTGTCGGCCGGCGGCGCGAGATCGCGGATCTGTTGCGGAAGCTCGGGCGCGTCGCTGCGCTTGTGCGGTGCCGCGCATCGGGTGTTGCCGGCATCACCGCTGCAGCCCTCGACCACGGTCAGCCGGATCTGCAGGGGTGTGCTGCCGGGATCGGCCCACGCGGGCGTACTGGCGACCAGCATCGCCCCGATCAGAAGTGCGCGAACCACCTGCCATCCACCGTGCTGTAGGACCCGTTGCGCGGTATCGGCAGGTTGCGCCGGAACTGTAGAGCCGAGCCCATGCTCGGCTTGCCGGATGCCAGAAAATGAAGCCGAGCATGGGCTCGGCTCTACAGGGGACTCAATAGGTGATCGTCACCTGCACCAGATCGTTGTAGGTACCGGCCGCGGGCTGGCCGGTGACCGGCGGCACCCGGCCATAGATGGTCAGCTGCTGCGCGCTGCCACTTCCGGTGCCGCCAACGGTATCGACGTTGAGGGTACTACCCCAGCGCAGGCTGCGCGCGGCATCGCGGTACAGCTCATAGGGGAGGTAGTAGGTGCCGCTGCCAATGGTGGTGGCCATGCGCCGGGTGGTGGAGGCGCCGGGGTTGTTCTGGCCATTGTTGAGGCTGATCTGGTAGGCAGTGTTCTTCAGGCAGGTCAGCGTGAGCGTGGCGGTCCGGTCGATGTTGGCGGGAATGCTGCCGGTGACGTTGCCGAAGTCCATGCTGGTGGTGACGTAGCTGCCGCATTGCGGCAGCACGTTGGCAGTGGCGGTGAAGCTGAAAGCCCCACTGGCGCTGTTGGTGCCGGTCGCGCCGCCGTTGCAGGTGGCCGGTACGGTGGCGGTGCCGAGCAGGACTTCGTTCCAGGCCCAGGTAAGTACCACGTTGGCGCCGCTGAAGGTGCTGCTGTAGGCACCCGAAGCGAGGATCTGGTTGGCAGGGATCTGCGCGAACAATTGCACGGACTGCGCACCGCTGCCGCCGGTCAGCAGCGGCACGCTGTAGCTCATGGTCAGTTCCTGCGCGGGTGGCGTGCCGCGCGGCACCAGGCCCGTGGCCTGGCTGTAGCTGGCGGTGTTGTACAACTGGAAGTTCATGGTGTCGCTGGTGGAGGTGGACATCGTACGGAAGGTGGAGCTGCTGCCGCCGCCACTGCCGGCGCCGATACCCACGCAGACGCGGACGCCGGTGGTGGCCAGCAGGCTCAGTGCGGCGGTGGTGCAGGTCACCGTGATGTTCAGCGTTGCCGCTGTAGGGCCGGGAGCGTTGCTGTTGATGTTGCCGAATGGCAGGGTCGGGTTCGCGATTGCCGTGCAGACCGCTGTCGCCCGGGCCGGCAGTGCCGCGAGCAGGCCGGCGACCAGCAGCACGCCGAGCAGCAGCACCCTCACGGCGCGACCTCCGGAATGCACTGCAGCGGTGCCGGCTTCGGCCGGGCGCCAGACGCCACCACCTTGGGCGGGTCGGGTACCTTCACCCGGCACTGGCCGCGGCTGGTGGTGATGTACAGCACGCTGCCGGCAGCGATGTCTTCCAGATACAGCAGGCCGTCATAGCCCACCGTGGCCTGGCGTCCATCGGGCAGCTGCACTTCGCTGCCCACTTCCAGTGGCTGCCCGTCCATGCTCTGAAGCGTCAGGCTCAGAGAGGGACGGGAGCGCAACTGGAACGTCACGTGGGTACCGGCGCGCTGGCGCGGCGTCACCCAGTCCTCGATGCGGTCGGCACGCATGTCCTCGGGCAGGTCCAGGGTGTCGATCGAGACCCGGTTGCGCTGCCAGGACAGCAGCGGGCTGACCAGCAACAGGCCACGATCATCGGTGACGCCGATCAGGCGGTTCTCCAGACGCACCGGCACGCCGCCGACGCCGTTGGTGCTGATTACCGCGAACGCGTCCGAGACCTCGCGGGTGGCGAACGCGTGCCCGCTCATCCAGACCAGGCTGCCACTGGCGCTGCCGTAGGCATAGTTGAGCCCGCCCTGGCGCGAGGCGCCGAACGAGTAGCGGCCGATGTCATTGAGGATGCCGACTTCGGCCAGGCCGCCGTTGCCGTCTTCGCCGTGGCGCACCTGCGCGCGCCAGCCGATGCCGCCTGCACTGCCATCGCCGGGCACCGGCTGGGTGACGTCGGCCACCCAGGTCTGGCTGTCGCCGTTGCGCTGGCTGGACAGGCTGGCCTGGCGGTTGTTGCCCAGGCTGGCGGTCACCGACAGATAGATGCTGCGGTCATCACTCTGGTCCAGGTTCTGGTTCACCGACAGGTAGGCCGACCAGCGCTGGCTCCAGGTGCGCGACCAGAACAGGCTGGCATAGCGGTTGTCTTCGCCATCGGGGTAGCGCAGGCGCAGGTAGCTGGCGCTGAGCGTGCCCAGCCGCAGCAGATCGAGCCCGACCGTGGCCTGTTCGCTGATGCTCGGCGGCAGGTTGCCCTGCAGCGCGCCGAGGTCACGGTAGTCGCCGTGGCTGCGCACGCTGCGCAGGTTGACGTTGAGACGGCGGTTGTTCCAGCTGTAACCCAGTGCCCACTGCCCGCCCTGCAGGCCGTGATGGTTGCTGTGCGCGTAGGCCGCGTTGAACACGCCGGCGCCGCCCAGCAGCCACCAGCCGCCGATGCCGGCCTGGGCCAGGCCACCTCCGCCCTCGGCATGCGCTTCACCGGTGAAGGTATCGCTGATGCCGCCGCGCCAGCTGGCACTGGCCACGGTGCGATCGTCGTAGGCGAAGGAGCGCTGGCCGAAGTCCTGGCGCAGGTGGCCGACGCCGACCGACCAGTCGGACAGTCCCTTGGCCAGCAGTTGCTGGGTGCCATAGAAACTGAAATCCAGTGTCTGCATGCGGCCGAATGCGTCGGTGACCACCACCTGCGCGTTGCCGGTGCCGCTGATGCCTGGCTGCGCGGCCAGCTGGAACGGGCCGACCGGGACCTGGCCGCTGTACTGGCGCAGGCCGTCGACATACAGCTCGACGGTGGAGGGCACCACGGCCTGGCCGAGGAAGCTGGGCGTAGGAGTGAGCACGCGATACGGCTGCAGGCCGTAGTTGCGGCCGATCTGCAGGCCGCCCAGGCGCACCGGGCGGGTCCAGTCGACGAAGCCGCTGTAGAAATCGCCGACCTCCAGCGTCATCGCCTTGTCGGGGAAATCCAGGCTCCAGCGCGTATCCAGGCGCACGCTCTCACCGCGCCAGCGACGATCGCCGGGCTGCTGGTAGCGTCGGCTGACCGCGGTGTTTTCGAAGGTACCGTTGCCGACGCCGAACAGGCGCAGTTCCGAGCTCAGGCTGAGGTTGCCGAGCGTATCCACCCGGCTGCCATACACGTCATAGTTGAGCAGCAGTCCGGGTGAGGCACTGCCTGCAGGGGCGCGCGTCTGCGGGCGGCTGAGCACGGTAGTCGGCAGGGTCAGCTGGTCCAGCGGCACGTCCAGCGCCAGGGTCTGCAGGCGTGCGTCATAGCGCACCACCGCGCCGCTGATCTGGTCCAGGTACACCGGTGCATCGCCGTTGGCGTTGAAGCCGAGCTGGCGCAGCACGTCGGGGCTGGCCTGCAGGCGGCCACGGTTCTCGATGAAAGGCATCAGGCCGCGTGGGGTGCTGTTGAGCGCCACGTCCAGGTACAGCGTCTGGTTGGCGGTCAATGGTGTGGGCGGTGGCAGGATCGCATCGGCGGAGATGCCTGATACATCGGCGGCGGTGGTGGCCGCTGCACCGGACACATCGGCGGCTTGGATCGCCGCAGGAGCCAGGGCAGCAAGCAGCGCACCCATCAACGCCTCAGCGAGCCGATGGAGGCGACAGCGGCGTCTGTTCCGACTCGCCATTGAGCTTGGCCGTGATCTGGTCGTTGTCGCGGTCGATCGCCGTGCGCTCGATCGGCCAGCGCATCACCTGCCCGGGCAGCACGTATCCCAGCAGTCCGGGATGCACGATGCGCGGGCGCGTGGCACTACCCAGCGCGAGATCGGCGATCTGCGCATAGCTGTTGCCCGCGTTGGCCACCTCGACGCCGTTGCGGCCATCGGGCAACTGCACCAGGCGGGCCTGCAGCTGCGGCGCAAGCTTGCCGGCGGCGGGCTGCACGAACACCGGTATCGAATAGCGCAGCACGAACTGCATCCCTTCGGCACGGGTGGCCAGATCGGGCACCTCGTCGACGATCAATCGGTAATGCTGCTGTGCAGGCGGTGGCGTCCTGTCCGGACGCATCACCCGGACCAGCTGCTGCTGTCCGGCAGCCAGTTCCTGCATCGGCGGGGTGACCACCAGCCCATCGGTGGGCAACAGTTGTTCCTGCCCGTCCTGCTGCACCCAGCGGAACACCCGCACCTGCAGCTTCACCGGCGAGGTGCCGCTGTTGGTCAGCCAAAGCTCGCCGGCGCGCTGGCGCGCTTCCAGCTGCAGGCTGGTCGGGGCGACCTGCAGGCTGGTGGCTTCGACCGGGGCGGCGAGTACCAGGCTCAGGACGAGCAGCGCCACGCCGGTGGCGCGCCACGGGCGGGGTCGGGCCATGCGGGCGTGCTCCATCAATAGGTGATCGTGGCGGTAACCGTATCCAGGTAGTTACCGGTCGCCGGGTTGTTCGTACTGAGGTTCAGGATCTGGCCGTAGACGATGTAGGGCACGGCCAGCCCGGTGCCGATGCCAGCCTGGGTGTTGGTGCCGGAGGTGGCACCCCAGACCAGGGTGTGTGCGGCGTCCTGGTAGAGCTGGTAGCCGACGTAGTTGTTGGCGGTCACCGCGGCGTTGGTGTTCTTCATCCGGCGGGTGGTGACGTCATTGGCGGTGCTGGCGTTGGCACCTGCATTCAGTGAAATCGTGTACGGGGTCAGTGCCGAGCACTGGGCGGTGACCGTGCCTTGGCCCAGGGTGGGGGTCGCCGTGGTCGAGGCGGCGGTGCCGAAGTCGACGTTGGTGGCCGCCGCCGCGGTGATGGTGCAGGCCTTGGTGACCACCAGGGTGACATTGAAGGTGGTGGTGTCTGCGGCCAGGGCCGGGCTGGACAGCAGAACCCCGGTCAAAGCCCAGGCAAGCGGGGAACGAAGCGCGGATCGCATGGACAACCTCCCTGACCCGAAGGTCCGTTGAACAAGGCGAAGGCGGCACGTTCGGCACCGCTTCGGCGACGGTGACCCCAGCTTAGGTGGCGTAAGTGTCTGTATTCCGTGATAAATGAGGAGGCGAAAGGGTGGCGGGGGTCACGCTTTCACTTTCCTTGCCGGAACCGTGCATGGCCCGGATCGCCAGTTGGGTGGCGTTCGTTCAGATTGTGGCCGGATCGGCGATAATGGCGGCCATGAGCGTGAATCTGAAAACCCCGCAGGAAATCGAGATGATGCGAATCGCTGGCCGCCTGGCCAGCGAAGTGCTCGACATCGTCACCCCCCACGTCAAGCCCGGTGTCACCACCGAGGAACTGGACCGCATCTGCCACGACCACATCGTGAACGTGCAGGGCGCCATTCCGGCCAACGTCGGCTACCGCGGCTTCCCGAAGACCGTATGCACCTCGGTCAACAACGTCATCTGCCATGGCATCCCCAGCGAAGGGAAGGTGCTCAAGGATGGCGACATCATCAACATCGACGTCACCGTCATCAAGGATGGCTGGCACGGCGACACCAGCCGCATGTACTTCGTCGGCACGCCGTCGGTGATGGCCCGCCGCCTGGTGGAAACCACCTACGAAGCCATGTGGCGCGGCATCCGCGCGGTACGCCCGGGTGCCACGCTGGGCGACATCGGCCATGCCATCCAGAGCTATGCCGAAGGCGAGCGTTTCAGCGTGGTGCGCGAGTACTGCGGCCACGGCATCGGCAAGGTCTACCACGATGAGCCGCAGGTGGTGCATTACGGCCGCCCGGGACAGGGCCTGGTGCTGCAGCCGGGCATGACCTTCACCATCGAGCCGATGATCAACGAGGGCACCCGCTACAACAAGGTGCTGCCGGATGGCTGGACCGTGGTGACCAAGGACCGCAAGCTGTCGGCACAGTGGGAGCACATGATCGCGGTCACCGAGACCGGCGTGGACGTGCTGACCCTGTCGCCGGGCGAGTCGCAGGTCTCCTGAGGATGCTGCCGGCGAGTTCGCTGCTGGACACGCCGGCCGCGTCGCTCAACGACCCGGACTGGGCTGCTGCCGCGCGCCAGGCGCTGCAGCAGGCCGACGCGCGCCTGTACCGCCGCTTCGACCAGGGCGACAACATCGAGCGCCTGCTGGCGCTGCGCGCGCGTGCCGCCGACCATCTGATCCGCCTGGCGTGGCAGCGTTGCCTGGCGGCCGATAGCGGGCTGTCGTTGTTCGCGGTGGGGGGCTATGGCCGCGGTGAACTGTTCCCGCGATCGGACATCGACCTGCTGGTGTTCGGTGATCCGCCGGCACAGTTGGCGCATGAATCCGCACTGGCACGCCTGTTCGCACTGCTGTGGGACTGCGGGCTCGCAGTCAGCCATGCGGTGCGTTCGGCGCCGCAGTGCCGTGAGGCGGCGGCGGACCAGACCGTGCTGACTGCACTGATCGAGGCGCGCCCGATCCTGGCCGATGATGCGGCACGCCGCGCGCTGCGCGAGGCCATCGACGATCGGGAACTGTGGCCGGCACGCGCGTTTTTCCTGGCCAAGCTGGAAGAGCTGCGCAACCGCCACCAGCGTTTTGGCGACACCGCCGACAACCTGGAGCCGGACCTGAAGGATGGCCCCGGTGGCCTGCGCGATCTCAACACGCTGGGCTGGATGGCACTGCGTGCCTTCGGCGTGCGTGACCTGGAGGCGCTGGTCGGGCTCGGCCATCTGGGCGCCGACGAAGCGGCAGCACTGAAGCGCGAACGTGCGGTGCTGGCGCGGCTGCGTTTCGGCCTGCACCTGGTGGCGCGACGCCCCGAAGAGCGGTTGCGCTTCGATTACCAGAAGACCCTGGCTGCACGCCTGGGCTTTGAAGACGATGCCGAGAATCTCGGTGTCGAGAAGATGATGCAGGGCTTCTACCGCGCCGCGCTGGTGGTGCGCCGGATCAGCGACCGCCTGCTGCAGCGCTTCGAGGAGCAGTTCGACGGCGAGGCGCAGCCGGAGCCGTTGACCGTGGGCTTTTCCCTGCGCCGTGGCTACCTGGCGGCCAACGAAGCCGACTGGCCGCGCGGCGATATCGGCCAGGTGTTCGCACTGTTTGCCAGCTGGGCCAACAATCCGCAGGTGCGCGGCCTGCATTCGCTGACCGCGCGGGCGCTGGCTGAAGCGCTGCCGCTGTTGCCGGCCTACGACCAGGCCGACGCCGATGCGCGCGAGCAGTTCCTGGCGTTGCTGCGCGGCCAGCGCCCGGTCGATACGCTCTCGCGCATGGCACGGCTGGGCGTGCTTGGCCAGTGGATTCCCGCCTTCGCCCAGGTCAGTGGGCGTATGCAGTTCGACCTGTTCCATGTCTACACCGTCGACCAGCACACGCTGATGGTCCTGCGCAACATCGGCCTGTTCGCCAGCAGCCGTGCCGACGAGCGCTTCTCGATCGCGCATGAAGTGTGGCCACGCCTGCGCAAGCCGGAGCTGCTGCTGCTGGCCGGCCTGTTCCATGACATCGCCAAGGGCCGTGGCGGCGACCATTCGGAGCTGGGCGCGGTCGATGCGCGCGCGTTCTGCCAGGCGCATGCGCTGAGCATGTCCGACACCGAACTGGTGGCGTGGCTGGTCGAGCAGCACCTGCGCATGTCGGTGACCGCGCAGAAGCAGGACATCGCCGACCCGGAGGTGATCCATCGCTTCGCCACCCTGGTCGGCAGCCGCGACCGCCTGGACTACCTGTACCTGCTGACCTGCGCCGACATCGCCGGCACCAGCCCGAAGCTGTGGAATGCCTGGAAGGACCGCCTGCTGGCCGACCTGTACTTCGCCACCCGGCGCGCGCTGCGCGAGGGGCTGGAACACCCGGTGCCGGCAGCCGAGCGCGTGGCCGAGGCGCGTGACAGCGTGCGCGCGCTGGTGCGCGAGCGGGGTTACGACGATGCCACCATCGACCGCCAGTTCGCGGTGATGCCGGATGAGGGCTTCATCCGCCTGCGCCCGGAGCAGCTGGCCTGGCAGGCCGCCGCGCTGGTGCCGGTGAAGCAGGGCCAGGCGCTGGTGAAGGTACGCCGGATCAGCGTCGACGACCCCGCGCTGGAAGTATTCGTGCATTCGCCGGACCGCGACGGCCTGTTTGCCGCCATCGTGATGACGCTGGACCGCAAGGGCTACGGCATCCACCGCGCACGCGTGCTGGACGGCCCGGCCGATACCATCTTCGATACCTTCGAAGTGAACCCGGCCGATACCTTCGCCGATGGCAGCAGTGCCAATCTGGAAGCGGCGCTGCGCGACGCACTCAGTGGTGACCTGTCGCGCCTGCGGCCGTCACGCCGGGTGGTGCCACGGCAGCTGCGGCACTTCCGCTTTGCCCCGCGCATCGAATTCCGCGATGAGCCGGGTGCAACCCGTTTCGCCCTGGTCGCTCCCGACCGCCCCGGCCTGCTGGCCGATGTGGCGTTCGTGCTGCGCAACCAGGGCCTGCGCGTGCATGATGCGCGCATTGCCACGTTCGGCGAACGCGCCGAAGACACCTTCGTGATCAGTGACGAACACGACCTCCCCCTGACTGAACCTGCCCGGCAGCAGCTGCATGACGCGATGCTGGCCTGCCTGGACCCTGATCGAAACGCCGGAGACCCCGCCTGATGGCCACCAAGCCCGCCAAGAAGACCGCCGCGACCCCCAAGAGCGCAGCGGCCCGGAAACCTGCTGCCGCCGCACCGGCCGCGAAGAAGACCACTGCGCCGAAGAAGGCCGCTGCGGTGAAGGCCCCGGCGAAGAAAGCGGCTGCAGCGAAGAAGGCACCGGCCAGGAGCGCCGAAGCCGTCCGCGCCGAAACCATCGCCCGCAAGTCGCTGCGCAAGCCGTCGGCACCGGGTGTGGAAGAGCTGAAGTTTGGTATCGAGAGTGCCTTCGAGCGCCGTGCCACCTTGACCCTGCACGAGCTGGAAGGCTCGACCAAGCCGCTGGTCAACCGCGTGATCGACGGCCTGGAGAGCGGTGAGTTCCGCGTCGCCGAGCCGGATGGCCAGGGTGGCTGGAAGGTCAACGAGTGGCTGAAGAAGGCCGTGCTGCTGTATTTCCGCGTCAACGACATGGCGGTGGTCGATGCGCGCCCGGCGCCGTTCTGGGACAAGGTCGAATCGCGCTTCGCCGGTTATGACGAAGCGAAGTTCCGCCGCGGCGGCGTGCGCGTGGTGCCGGGCGCGATCGCCCGCCGCGGTACCTACTTCGGCAAGGACGTGGTGCTGATGCCGAGCTTCACCAACATCGGCGCCTACGTCGGCGAAGGCACCATGGTCGACACCTGGGCCACCGTCGGTTCGTGCGCGCAGATCGGCCAGCACTGCCACCTGTCCGGTGGTGCCGGCATCGGCGGCGTGCTGGAGCCGCTGCAGGCCAGCCCGACCATCATCGAGGACCACTGCTTCATCGGTGCCCGTTCGGAGGTGGTGGAAGGCGTGGTGGTCGGTCACCACAGCGTGATCGGCATGGGCGTGTTCCTCAGCCAGAGCACCCGCATCTACAACCGTGCCACCGGCGAAATCACCTACGGCTACATCCCGCCGTACAGCGTGGTGGTGTCCGGCTCGCTGCCGAGCAAGGACGGTACCCATTCGCTGTACTGCGCGGTGATCGTCAAGCAGGTTGATGCCAAGACCCGCAGCAAGACCAGCGTCAACGACCTGCTGCGCGGCCTGGCCGACTGAAGGTGGCTGCGCCGGAGGATCTGGCGCAGTCCGCGATCTACCGGCATCCGTCCGACAGCCTGTTCGGGCGGATGCTGCCGCGCCTGCTGCACGCCCCGCGCTGGACCCGGCTGCGCCGCGCACTGTCGCGGCGCTGGCCGATGCCGGCGATGGTCAGCGATGTGCGCGATGTGGTCTACGTGAGCTGGTGGGTCGATGTGCGCTACGCACCATCGCCACCGCCGGGCCATCATTACGTGGTCCATGCCGGACGTACGCCTTACACCATCCTCAGTTACCGTCACGGCCACTTCGGGCCGGCGTTAGCCGGACCGCTGCGCTCCCTGATGCCGTCTCCAAGGCAGAGCAACTGGCGCTGGTACCTGCGTCGTGACGACGCTCCGGACGGGACACCGGTGGTGCTGTTCGACCGCAACGTGATGGACCAGCTGCCCTTCGTCGCCGGCGCGCGTGCCTTCAGCGATGCCATGCAGCCGCATCTTTCCACCCGCTTCGAACATGCGGTGCGCACTGATGGCCGTGGGAATACCCGGATCGAAGGCGGGCAGGGCAGTGCGCCGGAGCTGTACCTGCAGTGGCAGGCTGCTGCGGGCTGGGAGGACGCGGCATGGACGGCGGCTTTCGGTGGCCATCAGGCCCTCCTGCGTTTCCTCACCTGCCAGGACGAGGCCATCGCCCGTACCTGCGACTGTCGCTGGGCCAGCACCCGTATCGCGCTGCCGGTCGAGATCGACCGCCTGCAGCCGCTGCAGCTTGAAGGCGAGCTGCAGTGCCCGCGCCTGCAGGCGCTGGGTGTGAACCTGACCGAGGGGCTGGCCTTCCTGCTGCCACGGGTGCCGTTCCGGGTCGTGTCCGAGCGCCTGTTGTGAGATTCTGGCCCTCTGTTTTCCAGCATCACAGATGGCCATGAGCACCACTGTCTACGGTTTGAAGAACTGCGATACCTGCAAGAAGGCGACCAAGTGGCTGGACCGCTTCGGCGTGCCGTACACCTTCGTCGACTACCGCGACAACAAACCCAGTCCGGAAACCCTGCTGGCGTGGGCAGCGCAGCTGGGTGGCCTGGCGGCGATGGTGAACAAATCGTCCACCACCTGGCGGCAGTTGCCGGACAACCGCAAGGCCGCCGATTCCGAGGCCGAATGGAAGCTGCTGCTGCGCGAGTACCCGCAGCTGATCAAGCGCCCGCTGGTGGTCACCGCCGACGGCACGGTCAGCCAGGGTTTCAGTGACAACGGCTTCAAGGCTCGCTTCGGCGTGGGTGACGCATGAGCGCGGTCCTCGACCTGACCTGCGAACTGATCGCACGACCCTCGGTGACGCCGGATGATGCTGGCTGCCAGGCACTGCTGGCGGCACGCCTGAAGCAGGCCGGGTTCCAGTGCGATCACCTGCGCCTGGGCGAGGTCGACAACCTGTGGGCGACCCACGGCCAGGGCGCGCCGGTACTGGTACTGCTGGGCCATACCGACGTGGTGCCGACGGGTCCGCGCGAGGCCTGGACCAGCGACCCGTTCACGCCGCAGATCCGCGATGGCGTGCTGTATGGCCGTGGCGCCGCCGACATGAAGGGCAGCGTGGCCGCGTTCGTGGTCGCCGCCGAGCAGTTCGTCGCCGCGCATCCCGATCACCCCGGTACGCTGGCGGTGCTGCTGACCAGCGACGAGGAGGGCGACGCCATCGATGGCGTGCGCCACGTCGCACGGTTGTTCGCCGAACGCGGCCAGCGCATCGACTGGTGCGTCACCGGTGAGCCGTCATCAACCGCGATCCTGGGCGACCTGCTGCGCGTGGGGCGTCGTGGCAGCCTGTCGGCCAAGCTGCGCGTGCAGGGCGTGCAGGGCCACGTGGCGTATCCGGAAAAGGCACGCAACCCGATTCACCAGGCGGCTCCGGCCCTGGCCGAACTGAGTGCACGGCGCTGGGACGAAGGCTACGAGAGCTTTCCGCCGACCAGCCTGCAGATCTCCAACATCCACGCCGGCACCGGTGCCAACAACGTGATTCCCGGCGAGCTCGAAGTGGATTTCAACATCCGCTACAACCCGCACTGGGATGCGCCGAAGCTGGAGGCGGAGATCACCGCACTGCTGGACCGGCATGGCCTGCAGTACAGGCTGAAGTGGCACCGCAGCGGTGAGCCGTTCTACACCCCGGAAGGCACGCTGCGCGCCACCGCCCGTGCAGTGCTGGCCGAGCACATCGGCCGTGCCCCGGAAGAAAGCACCGGCGGCGGCACGTCCGATGCTCGCTTCATCGCGCCGCTGGGTGCGCAGTGCATCGAAGTGGGGCCGGTGAACGCCAGCATCCATCAGGTGGACGAGAACGTGCGCGTGGACGAACTGGAAGCACTGCCCGGACTGTACCAGCGGCTGGTGGAACGGCTGCTGGTGTGAGCCTGCGACGGTGGGTGCCGACCGTTGGTCGGCACGCCCCCCGCCGGAGCTACATCTCTGTAGAGCCGAGCCATGCTCGGCTGATGTCTACCGGCAGAAGCAGCCGAGCATGGCTCGGCTCCACTATTCCGAAAAGAGGAAGAACGGCGGCTCGACCGCTTTCTTCCAGTAACTCGGCGCCGCCATGTAGAAGCGCTGCGCCTCGGCCTTGGCAAACCAGCGCGCCGCCGCCTCGGTGTCCTTCTCCACCCCCGGCGCGCTGCGGCCCAGCAGCAGCCCGGCGAAGTACTGGCCGAACACATTGCCCTTCTCGCCAGCGCGCTGGTACAGCTGCAGCGCACGCGCCGGATCGCGCGGCAGTCCCATGCCCCCCTCCAGCAGCGCGCCCAGGTCTACCTGCGCTTCGGCATCGCCACGCTCGGCACAGCGCTGGATCTGCGCAACCCGCGGATGCACGGTGTCATCCTGTGCGGCCACCGCATCCGGCAGTCGCGACGACGAACTCGGGTATCGCTTGTAGATCATTTCGCGCAGGTCCCAGCGCAGCGCCTGTTGCGCGTCGCCACGCTGACGATAGGCCTTGGCGAGTTCGTAGAACGCATAGGGATTGCCGTGGTAGGCCGCCGCCAGATAGGCGCGTTCGCCACGTCGCCAGGATGCGCGCAGCACCGGTGCCGGGTTGATGTGGGGGCTGTCGGCATGGCGCAGCGTGCCGGAGATCCAGATCCGGCCCAGTGCTTCTTCCGCCTTGGTGTTGTGGAAGGTCCAGGGGGCGACCGCTGCGGCACGCTCGTAGTAGGCGATGGCGCGCGGATCGTTGAAGCGCTCGAAGGTTTGCGCGGTATCGAAGGCACCCTCGAAGCTGCCGTCGGTTCCGCGTTGTTCCAATGCCTGCCGCTGGGATTGCGGCAGCGTAGAAGGCGGGGGCAGGGTCTGGCAGGCCGCCAGGCCCAGGCAGAGCAGGGCGGCCAGTGCCCCGATGCGTCCATTGCAGTGTTGCATTCCTGTTACACCGGTTCAGGGCGCGCCATTATGCGCCTCAGGCGTGGTTGCCGACGCAACTGTTGCGCCGCGCCGGAAACCGGGGTAGGGTCGATGCCATGCCGATCCGCCTGGCCACCGCCGTCAATAACAACAACCGCAATAATCTGCGCGCGAATAATCGTGCGCGGCCGATGCGGGACTGCGCCCTGGGTAGATAGACAGCAACACACGCCCGGACACCAGAAAACCCGCATCAGCCGATGCGGGTTTTTTTGTGCCCGGGCGCCGCCCACCCGGGCCTGGATGGCCGGTCGAACACCTTCCCACCCGTGAAATTCCCCAACAGGAGCTCCCCCATGTGTTCGATCTTCGGAATCTTCGGCCTGCAGGCCGGTGACGATCTTCCGGCCCTGCGCCGCCATGCGCTGGAACTGTCGCAGCGCCAGCGCCACCGTGGCCCGGACTGGAGCGGCGTGTACCTCGACGAAGGCGCGCTGCTGGTCCACGAGCGGTTGGCCATCGTCGACCCGGCCGGTGGTTCGCAGCCGCTGCTGTCGGCCGATGGCCAGCTGGCGCTGGCGGTCAACGGCGAAATCTACAACCACCAGCAACTGAAGGCCGCACTGACTACCGCCTACGACTTCCAGACCGGTTCGGACTGTGAAGTGATCAACGCGCTGTACCGCCAGGGCGGATCGCCGGCGCAGTGGCTGGAGCAGCTCAACGGCATCTTCGCCTTCGCCCTGTGGGATCGTGCTGCCGGACGCGTGCTGGTGGCGCGGGATCCGGTTGGCGTGGTGCCGTTGTACTGGGGCCACGATGCCCAGGGGCGCCTGCGCGTGGCCTCGGAAATGAAGGCGCTGGTCGATACCTGTGCCGACGTCGCGCAGTTCCCGCCGGGCCACTATTTCGACAGTGCCCGTGGTGAGCTGGTGCGCTACTACCAGCAACCGTGGCGCGACTATGCCGACGTGCAGGGCCGCCAGGCCGATCTGGCCGAACTGCGCCAGGCGTTCGAGCATGCGGTGGAACGCCAGCTGATGAGCGATGTGCCGTATGGCGTGCTGCTGTCCGGTGGCCTGGATTCGTCGCTGGTGGCGGCAGTTGCCGCACGCTACGCGCGTCGCCGCATCGAGGATGGTGGGCAGACCGAAGCCTGGTGGCCGCGGCTGCATTCGTTCGCGATCGGTTTGAAGGGCTCGCCTGATCTGGCCGCCGCCGCGATCGCCGCCGAGGCACTCGGCACCGTGCATCACGGCTTCGAATACACCTTCGAGGAAGGCCTGGATGCACTGCCGGAAGTGATCCGCCACATCGAAACCTACGACGTCACCACCATCCGTGCATCGACGCCGATGTTCCTGCTGGCACGACGGATCAAGGCGATGGGGGTGAAGATGGTGCTGTCCGGCGAGGGCAGTGACGAGATCTTCGGTGGCTACCTGTACTTCCACAAGGCACCGGATGCGCGCGAATTCCACGACGAACTGGTGCGCAAGCTCGATGCCCTGCACAACTACGATTGCCTGCGTGCCAACAAGTCGATGATGGCCTGGGGCGTGGAGCCGCGCGTGCCGTTCCTGGATCGTGAGTTCCTCGACGTGGCGATGCGCTTCGATGCCGCGCACAAGATGGTCGGTGCCGGCTTTGGCGGCCGCCGCATCGAGAAGGCAGTGCTGCGCGAGGCGTTCGATGGCTACCTGCCGGACAGCATCCTGTGGCGCCAGAAGGAGCAGTTCAGCGATGGCGTCGGCTACGGCTGGATCGACGGGCTGAAGGCGCATGCCGAAGCGCAGGTGAGCGACCGTGTGCTGGCGGCCGCCGACAAGCGCTTCCCGCACAACCCGCCGCAGACCAAGGAGGCGTACTACTACCGCCACCTGTTCGAGCAGTTCTTCCCGAGCCGCGCGGCCGCCGAGACTGTGCCGGGCGGCAAGTCGATTGCCTGCTCGTCGCCGGCGGCCATTGCCTGGGACGCCAGCTTTGCGGCGGCGGCCGACCCTTCCGGCCGCGCGATCGCCGGCGTGCACGAACAAGCCCTGGCGTAATGCTTCCGCCGGGCACGGCGCGGCGCTACCGAGCGATGGTAGCGCCGGGCCACGCCCGGCGAGCACAAGGAGGACTTAATCTCCTCCGTCCCCTTTTTGCGACGTATCATCGGCGCCCTGCACATTGGGGAATGTTCATGGACGTACCGCGCGGCAGCCAACGGCCGCCGATGAAGTGGGGATGGCGCTATCTGGCGTGGGCCGCGCTGCCCTTGCTTGCCGGTGTACTGCTGGCACGCTTCGCTGGCCCTGCTGCACCCGCTGCGGTTGCCCGCGCTACGGCTGTGGCCGAGGGCGGCTGGGCGCAGCATCTGGCCTCGCCGCTGGGCCTGTTCCTGCTGCAGCTGCTGGTGCTGTTGCTGGTAGCCAAGGGCGCCGGTGCGCTGCTGAAGCGGCTGGGCCAGCCGGCGGTGATCGGCGAGATGGCGGCCGGCCTGATGATGGGCCCGCTGGTGCTCGGCAGCCTGTTGCCGCAGCTGCATGGTGCCCTGTTCCCGGTCAGTTCGCTGGGCCCGCTGGGCATGCTCAGCCAGCTGGGTGTGCTGATGTTCCTGCTGGTGGCCGGTGCCGAGCTGGACCTGGCGGCGCTGCGCGGGCGCCGGTGTTTCGCCTTCACGGTCAGTCATGCCGGCATCGCGGTGCCGTTCGTGCTCGGCGTCGCCCTCGCAATCTGGCTGTATCCGCAGCACGGCCCGCAGGGCGTGGGCTTCACTGCATTCGCACTTTTCGTTGGTATTTCGATGAGCATCACGGCCTTCCCCGTGCTGCTGCGCATCCTTGCCGACCGCGGTATCACGCAGACGCCGCTGGGGCACACCGCCATCGCCTGCGCGGCATTGGGCGATGCCACCGCATGGTGCCTGCTGGCGCTGATCGTGGCGGCTGCACAGGCCAGCGGATGGCTGCCGGCCAGCCTCAACCTGCTGTGCGTGGTCGCCTTCGTGGCGCTGATGCTGGGGCTGGTGAAGCCGTGGTTCGCTCGCCAGCAGATTGCGCCGGGCCGTGAGGGGCGCTGGCTGCTCGGCATCCTGCTGCTGTCGCTGGCCAGTGCCCTGGTCACCGAGATGCTCGGCATCCATGCGCTGTTCGGTGCCTTCGCTGCGGGCGTGGCGGTGTCGTCCAACGTGCAGCTGCGCGAGCTGCTGATGGCCCGCGTCGAACCGTTCGCAGTGACGCTGCTGCTGCCGCTGTTCTTCGCCATGACCGGCCTGCGCATGCGCGCCGATGCGCTGCAGGCCAGCGACATCGTGCTGTGCGCGGTGGTGATCGCGGTAGCCACGGCCGGCAAGCTGCTGGGCACCTTCAGTGCCGCACGCAGTGCGGGCATGCCCACGCGCGAGGCGTGGCGGTTGGGCGCGCTGATGAACACCCGGGGCCTGATGGAGCTGATCGTGCTCAACCTGGGCTACGAGCTGGGCCTGCTCGGCGACCGCCTGTTTGCAGTGCTGGTGATCATGGCGCTGGTGACCACGGCGATGACCGGGCCGCTGCTGAACCTGATCGAGCGGCGCAGGGGCTGACCCGGTAGCGCCGCGCCGACATTCTGTGGAGCCGAGCCCATGCTCGGCTCCGCGCCAGAAGCAGCCGAGCATGGGCTTGGCTCTACAGCGTGCAGCGCACCCTTGGGCATGTGGGTGCCGCCGTCAGCGCGCTGGCACCAGCGTCATCGTGTGCTGCGCCTTGCCGGGCAGGAACGGCGTCGGCCGCCCATGCACCCAGTCTTCGTGGCCGGCGCCCCAGTACGGCGACAGCGGGTGCCCGCTCTGGCCGCCGGGCATGTGCACGATGCCGTCGGCCTCGTGGCCGGGCGAGACCACCATGCGCTCGGAGGCGCCGAAGTTCGGCGTCTGCACCCGCGGCATATCACGGTCGCCGGGCAGCTGGTCGGCGGGCATGCACAGCCAGCGCTTGGCAACCTCGGGCAACGCCCGTGCGATCGGGTGGCAGAGCGCCGCGGTGTTGCGTTCGCCCCAGGTGCGCTTGGCCAGCGGGCCCTGCTTGGCCAGCTCGCTCTCGGTGCGGCGTGCGGCATCAAGCAGCAGCGTGTCCCAGCTGTCGTAGGCCGGTGGCAACAGGTTGGCGGGGCGTTGCTGCAGCATCGGCCAGGCCACACCTTCCAGCTGCGCCAGGCGCGGATCCAGATAGTCATCGCCCAGCTGCGCGTTGGCCGGGGCCAGCAGTGCATCGGACAAGGTATCCATCACCTGCGTGCGGAACGCGCGCACCACCCGGTAGCTGACCGAGCTGGCCGAGGCCCGGCCGCCCCACTGGTGGCTGACGGACTTCAACCGCTTCAGCGCAGGATCGCCACTGCCTTCGATGACGTCATGCAGCAGTGCCCACCAGCGCTGCAGGAACACGGCGCGGTCGTCGAGCTGGATCGCCAGCAGGTCGTGTTCGTCGAAGCGCTCCTGGATCGCCAGCAGGTCGCGGATCTGCCGCGCGCGCGCGCCAAGGTCATAGCCAGCGTTGCCGACGGTAGCCAGCGCCTCGCCGTCGAGGACGCGACCGTTGGCGGTCCACAGGCGATGGTTGGGGGGATCGATCAATGCCGGTGAGGCATCGCTGCGGATTGGCCATGGCGCGCAGTCCTGGTTGCTGGCGGCGGTGAAGCCGGCCGGTGCACAGCCCGGACCACGATCCGGTCGGGCGCCGATCAGCCGCCAGGCGATGCGTCCGCTGCGGTCGCCGACCACCAGGTTCTGCGCGGGGATGCCGGCGTGGTCGGCGAACTGCAGGGCACCGTCCAGGTCACCGGCACGGGCCAGGTCACCGAAGTCCAGGCGCACCGCGCCGGGCAGGTGGGCGACCCAGCGCAGCGCATCGCCACTGCCATCGGCATGGGTATGCAGGATCGGGCCCCAGGCGGTTTCGCGCACCGGGAACAGCACGTCGGCCTGGCCAGCCACGGCGATGCGTTCTTCATGCACGGTCACGGCGGCGTTGGCCGGTTCAGTGCGGTAATCGGCGGTATCGATGTAACTGTTGGTGAAGCCCCAGGCCACGTGCCCGTTGCTGCCGACGATCACCGCCGGCAGGCCGGGCAGCGAGAAGCCGGTGACGTCGACCTGGCCGCCCGCGGCCTGCGGGTCGGGATAGCGCAGGCGCACACGGAACCACAGGCCGGGCGCGCGCAGGCCCAGGTGCATGTCGTCGGCGACGATCGCGCGACCGTCGGCGGTGAGTGCACCGGCCACCGCGAAGTTGTTGCTGCCGATGACATCGGCCTCTTCCTGCCCGGTGCCTGGCGTCCCCTTCAACGTGCGCAGATCCAGCTGGCTGGCATCGGGGAGCGTGGCGTTGCCGGTCGGTTCGCCGAACAGCGGTGCATCCCATTCGGTGCCGTCGTGGGCGATCAGCGCGTACAGCGCGGGCGGCACCACTGCGCGGATGCGGCTGAGCGCAAGCTCGGTCTGGTTGTTCGGATCCTGCAGGTCGGCGTACATGGCCAGACCGGTCAGCACGCTGTCGCTGGCCTGCCAGGGTTGTGGCGACTGCCGCAGCAGCAGGTACGCCCACGGCCGCACGGAAAGGCCGGCCAGCCCTTCGTTGACACCGTCGACGTAGGCACGCACGGCCGCGCCGTTGTCGCCCAGCGCGGCCTGCAGGTTCGCCTCGGTGCGCGCGCGCAGGCGATGCACGCGCATGCGTTTGTCGGCGTCGATGGCCTTCGGTCCGAACAGTGCCGACAGCTCACCGGCGGCGCTGCGGCGCATCAGGTCCATCTCGAAGTAACGTTCCTGCGCATGCACGCGGCCCAATGCGCGCATCGCGTCGGCCTGGCTGCCCGCAGTGATGGTGACCACGCCCAGCGCATCGCGCTCGATGGTGACCGGCTTGGCCAGCCCCGGCAGCGCATGCTCGCCGTCCAGATCGGCCAGGCTGCCGCGCAGCAGCAGCCACAGGACCAGTGCGGTGACCAGCACGATGGCGATCAACACGCCCAGCACCCAACGCCATGTACGTCGCATTGCACGTCCTTTCCGAACTCGTGGGCCGATTGTAGCCGCAGGCGCAACTGCGACTGATTCCGATTAGATCACCGTATTTTGAAATGCGGCACCCTATGTCACATCGATTCACAGGAGCCCCCCATGAAAGGCAACCCGGACGTCATCGCCTGCCTGAAGGAACTGCTGCGCGGCGAGCTTGCAGCCCGCGACCAGTACTTCATCCATTCCCGCCGCTACGAGGACCAGGGCCTGTTCGCGCTGTACGAACGCCTGAACCACGAGATGGAAGAGGAAACCCAGCACGCCGATGCGCTGCTGCGCCGGATCCTGTTCCTCGGCGGCGACCCGGACATGCGCCCGCATGCCACCGAGCCGGGCAAGACCGTGGAAGAGATGCTGCAGAAGGATCTCGACACTGAATACGCGGTTCGGAACAATCTCGCCGCCGGCATGAAGCTGTGCGAAGAGAACGGCGACTACGTGAGCCGCGACATCCTGCTGGCGCAGCTGAAGGACACTGAGGAAGACCACGCCTGGTGGCTGGAGCAGCAGCTGGGCCTGATCAAGCGCATCGGCCTGGAGCTGTACCAGCTGAGCAAGATCGACGGCAACGGCGCCCCGGCGCACTGAGCCGACGTCGCTCTCTGTAGAGCCGAGCCATGCTCGGCTGCTGTTGGATCCGAGTCGAGCATGGCTCGACCCTACAAAGTTCTGTCGCCCGCCAGCACCGGAGCACCGCCAGCCAGCTTTCGCCAGCCAGCTGCTCCACCGCCCGCCAGCCGACAACGAAAAAGCCGGGGAATGCACCGGCTTTTTCGTGTCCGGGGTCGGATCCGTTTTCAACGAAAACGGCTCTGACCCCATTGGGATGGAAAACGCCAACCGAGGTTGGCGTCTACCGGGGTAATGCGTGTCAACCAAGGTTGACACCCACCAGGGTAGGGCCCCAGCCCTCACTCCACCGACAACCCTTCCACCTTCTGCCAGCCGCGCGGCAGCAGGTGGCCGCGGGTGGCGCGGGCGCCGAGGTAGGCATCCAGCTCGTTGAACTTCAGGCCCATGGTGCGCTGGCCGCTGCGCACCTGCAGGGTCTGCCCCGGGCTGATCGCCACGATGGCGACCACGCGTTCGGTGGCGAGCTTGGCCTTCGGGATCTCGATGATCTTGTTGCCCTTGCCCTTGTCCAGTTCCGGAAGGTCGTTGGCGGCGATCGCCAGCAGGTTGCCGGAGCTGGTCACTGCCACGATGCGATCGGTGGCGACATTGGCGACCACCGACGGGGTCAGCACCGACGAACCTGCGGACAGGTTCAGCATCGCCTTGCCGGCCTTGTTGCGACCGATCAGGTTCTCGAAGCGGGTGACGAAGCCATAGCCATGACTGGAGGCCAGCACGAAGCGGGTGTCCGGCTCGGCACTGGCCAGGGTCACGAAGCTGGTACCCGCTGCCGGCGAGAAGCGGCCAGTCAGCGGTTCGCCATTGCCACGTGCGGAGGGCAGGGTGTGCACCGGCGTCGAGTAGGCGCGGCCTTCGCTGTCGAGGAACGCGACCTGCTGCGTGCTGCGCGCACGCACCGCGCCCTGCAGCCCGTCGCCGTCGCGGTAGGAGAGGGCGGACGCATCGACGTCGTGGCCCTTGGCGGCACGGATCCAGCCCTTCTCCGACAGCACCACGGTCATCGGCTCGCTCGGCACCAGCTCGGTCTCGTCGATGGCCTGTGCGGCCTGGCGCTGCACCAGCGGCGAACGGCGTGCGTCGCCGAACTTCTTGGCGTCGGCGGTCAGTTCATCGCGGATCAGCTTCTTCAGCTTGGCCTTGCTGTCGAGGATGCCGAGGATCTTCTCGCGCTCCTTGGCCAGTTCATCCTGCTCGCCGCGGATTTTCATTTCCTCCAGGCGGGCCAGCTGCTTCAACTTGGTTTCCAGGATGTACTCGGCCTGTTCCTCGGACAGGCCGAAGCGCGCGATCAGCGCCGCCTTCGGCTCGTCTTCGGTACGGATGATGTGGATCACCTCGTCCAGGTTGAGGAAGGCGACCAGCAGGCCTTCCAGCAGGTGCAGGCGGCGCTCGACCTTCTGCAGGCGGTGCTGCAGGCGGCGGGTGACGGTGTTGCTGCGGAAGGTCAGCCATTCGCTGAGCAGCATCTTCAGGTTCTTCACCTGCGGACGGCCGTCCAACCCGATCACGTTGAGGTTGACGCGGTAGCTGCGCTCCAGGTCCGTGGTGGCGAACAGGTGGCCCATCAGCTGCTCGGCGTCGACGCGGTTGGAACGCGGCACCAGCACCACGCGCACCGGGTTGGCGTGGTCGGATTCATCGCGGATGTCTTCCAGCCACGGCAGCTTCTTGGCGCGCATCTGGGCGGCGATCTGCTCGATCACCTTCGACGGCGACACCTGGAACGGCAGCGCGGTGACCACGATGTTGTGCGCTTCCTTGGTGAAGGTCGCACGTGCGCGCACGCTGCCGTTGCCGGTCTCGTAGATGTTGCGCAGGTCATTGGCCGCGGTGATGATCTCGGCGCTGGACGGATAGTCCGGGCCCTGCACGTGCTCGCACAGGTCGCGCACGCTGGCATCGGGGTTGTCCAGCAGGTGCAGCAGCGCGCTGACGATCTCGTTGAGATTGTGCGGCGGCACGTCGGTGGCCATGCCCACGGCGATGCCGGTGGTGCCGTTCAGCAGCAGGTGCGGCAGCCGCGCCGGCATCCAGGTCGGTTCCTGCAGGGTGCCGTCGAAGTTCGGTGCCCAGTCGGTGGTGCCCTGGCCCAGTTCGCCCAGCAGCACTTCGGCGATCGGGGTCAGCTTGGATTCGGTGTAACGCATCGCCGCAAACGACTTCGGGTCGTCGCTGGAGCCGAAGTTGCCCTGGCCCTCGATCAGTGGGTAGCGGTACGAGAACGGCTGGGCCATCAGCACCAGCGCCTCGTAGCACGCGCTGTCGCCGTGCGGGTGGTACTTGCCGATGACGTCACCGACGGTGCGCGCGGACTTCTTCGGCTTGGACGCGGCGTTCAGGCCCAGCTCGCTCATCGAATAGATGATGCGGCGCTGCACCGGCTTCAGGCCGTCGCCGATGAACGGGAGGGCGCGGTCCAAGACCACGTACATCGAGTAGTCGAGGTAGGCGCGTTCGGCGTACTCGCGCAGCGGCAGTTGTTCGAATCCGTGGAACACGGGGCGGGCAAGTTCGGTCATGCGGCGTTGTTACCTGTTGTCAGGAGGCGGCGACGGCGTCGCCGCTCGCAATCCTGTGATTATCCGGATGCGGCGGGGGATGCCAAGCCGCGTGCAGGGTCCAGCCCGGTTTCCAGGCCGTGGCCGGCCCGTGCCAGGTAGCGCCCCGGCGGCAGCCCGAAGTGGCGGCGGAACACGGTGACGAAGGCGCTGGCGCTGCTGAAGCCCAGCGCGTGGGCGATGTCGGCCACGCTGCGGCCGTCGGTCAGCTGGCGCAGGGCCTCGGACAAGCGGGCCTGCTGCCGCCACTGGGCGAAGCTGAGCGTGGTCTCGTCGCGGAAGTGACGGGTCAGGCTGCGCGGCGACAGGCCGGCCCAATGCGCCCATTCGGCAAGGCTGCGCTCGTCGGAGGGGTCGGCCAGCAGCTGCGAGGCGATCTTCAGCAGGCGCCGGTCGTGCGGCATCGGTAGATGCATGCGCTGGCGCGGCGCGGTGCGGATCTCGTCCAGCAACACCTCGATGATGTGCTGGCGCTCGGGCGTGGTGTCATAGCCCAGCGGCCATTCGCAGATGCGGTCGGCCAGCGCCTGCGCCAGCTTGGACAGGCCCAGCACGCAGGGATCGGCAGGCAGGGTGGCGCAGGCCGGCGCGGCCAGTGCCATGCCCCAGCCGCGCAGCGGGCCGTCGAGGGTGACCGTATGCGGCTCCAGCGGCGGCATCCAGCCGGCCGAGCCCGGCGCCAGTGACCATGTCCCGTGCGAGGTCCGGGTGGTCAACAGGCCGCGCTCCACGCAGATCAGCTGCGCGCGCTGGTGATGATGCCAATCCACTTCTCGGACCAATCCCTGCGGGCTGTCGAAGCGGAAGGCGACAGCCGGTGGCCCGTCATTGCGCTCGAACCAGTCCAGTGCGTCATCCCTGAGCAGGCGCTTGGAAGGGGGAATTTCTGCCTTGTTCATCATATCCGCTGGCTGAAATGTGTCATCCATTGGCTGAATTGTACTACCGGGCCACCTGACCAGATCATTAAGGTAGGCGCCTTCATTGATCCAGCCCACTGCTGCAACACAGCATTCGATGCCAGATCGAATATTTCCATTGAGAAATATTTTTTTTGGAAGAGAATGCTCCCCCATGATCTGTCCTGCAACCACTCCCCCCAGCTTCGGCCTGCTGCTGCGCCAGGTGCGCGACGGCCTGGTCCGTCAACTCGACGCATCCATGGCTGAAGAAGACCTGGGTATCGGTTTCACCCACTACATCGGGTTGAAGGTGCTTTCCAACATGGCCCCGTGCACGGCCAACGAGCTGGCCCAGGCCATCGACCAGGTGCCCAGTGCGGTGACCCGCCTGTTGGACAAGCTGGAGGCGCTGGGCTGCGTCCGCCGCGAGCCGCATGCGCAGGATCGGCGGGCGCTGCAGATCGTACTGACCGATGAAGGCCGCGCGCTGTGGGCGCGGCTGAAGCTGCGTGGCGACGCGGTGATGGATTACGCCCTGCGTGATCTTTCCGCCGACGAGCGCACGCTGCTGCTGTCCCTCCTTACCCGAATCCGCGATTCCCTGACGACCCCATGAACCCGATCCCGCATTCCACTCTCCGCCGGTCCGGGCGCGCGCTGCTGGTGTCAGCGCTGGCCCTGGCCCTGGCCGCCTGCGCCAGCAGTCGTGGCCTCAACCCGCAGGGCCACGTGCTTGACGTGGACAGTCTGCACAGCGAACGCACCTTGGCCGACACCGACCTGAGCGCCACCGGCTTCCCGGCGCAGGACTGGTGGAAGGCGCTGGGCGATGCGCAGCTGGACGCGCTGGTCGCCGAGGGCCTGGCCGGCCACCCGAGCCTGGACGCCGCCGACGCGCGTCTGCGCCAGGCCCAGGCCCAGGTCGGCACCGCACGTGCCGATGAACTGCCCAGCCTGTCGGTGTCCGGTGGCTACACCGGCCTGCGCCTGCCCGAGTCGATGGTCGGCAGCGAGATGGGCGGCCGCTACGGCGGCAGCAGCCAGGTCGCCTTCGACTTCAGCTACGGCGTGGACCTGTGGGGCGGCAAGCGCGCTGCCTGGGAAGCCGCCGTGGACGGTGCGCATGCCGCCACCGTCGAGGCGCAGGCCGCACGCCTGAGCCTGTCCACCGGCATCACCCAGGCTTATGCCGATCTCGCCTATGCGTGGCAGCTCAATGATGTGGCCGAAGAAGAACTGGCCCGCTCGCAGAAATCGCTGGAGCTGACCCGCCAGCGCCGCAGCGCCGGCATCGACAGCGACCTGCAGGTGCGCCAGGCCGAGGCCCGGGTACCGGCCGCGCAGCAGCAGGTGCAGGCCGCACAGCAGCGCATCGACGCGGCCCGCACCGCACTGGCCGCGCTGGTTGGCAAGGGCCCGGACCGTGGCCTGTCGATCCAGCGCCCGCAGCCGCTGAACCCGGTGGCGCTGCAGCTGCCGGGCGTGCTGCCTAGCGAACTGCTCGGCCGTCGCCCCGACATCGTCGCCGCGCGCTGGCGCGTGGAAGCGGCCGACAAGCAGATCAAGGTGGCAAAGACCAAGTTCTACCCGAGCTTCAACCTGACCGCGCTGGCCGGCGTGGTCGCCCCGAACGTGGGTGACCTGCTGAAGAGCAGTTCCACCTTCGCCTACATCGGCCCGGCGCTGAGCCTGCCGATCTTCGAAGGCGGCAAGCTGCGCGCCAACCTGGCCAACACCGATGCGCAGTACGACCTGGCGGTGGCCAACTACAACCAGACCGTGCTCGATGCGCTGCGCGACGTGGCCGACCAGGTCAACGCGGTGCGCTCGCTGGCGCAGCAGGCGCATTCGCAGCAGCAGGCCGTGGACACCGCACGCTCGGCCTTCGACCTGGCCCAGCAGCGCTACCGCGCCGGCATCGGCAGCTACCTGGACGTGCTGACCGCGCAGTCCACGCTGTTGCAGTCGCAGCAGCAGCTGGCCGGCCTGCAGTCGCAGCAGGTGCAGACCTCGGTGCGCCTGAGCAAGGCGCTGGGCGGTGGTTTCCAGCCCGCTGACGCCGACCGCGCACCGATCGCCTCCCATTCCGATTCCTCGCATTCCTGAAGACTTCCGCCATGAGCCAGACCCAAGACACCGCGGCCCCGGCCGCCTCCAACCGCCGCGGCAACCTGCTGCGCGGCCTGTTCGTGATCGTCGTGCTGCTGCTTGCCGCACTGGCGCTGTGGTACTTCATGTTCGGCCGTTGGTTCGAAGAGACCGACGACGCCTACGTGCAGGGCAACCAGGTACAGATCACCCCGCTGGTGGCCGGTACCGTGGTCGCCATCAACGCCGATGACGGCATGCGCGTGGAGCGCGGCCAGCTGCTGGTGCAGCTGGACCCGTCCGACACGTCGGTGGCGCTGCAGCAGGCCGAAGCCAACCTGGCCAAGACCGTGCGCCAGACCCGTGGCCTGTACCGCAGCGTGGAAGGTGCGCAGGCGGACCTGAACGCGCGCCAGGTGACCCTGAAGCGCGTGCGCGAAGATTTCGCTCGCCGCAAGGATCTGGCCGCCACCGGCGCAATTTCCGATGAAGAACTGGCCCATGCGCGTGACGAGCTGGCCGCTGCCGAAGCCGCCGTGGCCGGTTCGCGCGAGACCGTCGAGCGCAACCGCGCGCTGGTCGACGACACCGTGATCGCCACCCAGCCAGACGTGCAGGCGGCCGCCGCGCAGCTGCGCCAGGCCTTCCTCAACAACGCCCGCGCCGGCATCGTCGCGCCGGTCACCGGCTACGTTGCCCGTCGTTCGGTGCAGGTCGGCCAGCGCGTGCAGCCGGGCAACGCGCTGATGGCGGTAGTGCCGACCGAGCAGATGTGGGTCGAGGCCAACTTCAAGGAAACCCAGCTGCGCCACATGCGCCTGGGCCAGGAAGTGGAGCTGAAGTCGGACCTGTACGCCGGTGACGTGAAGTACAAGGGTCGCGTCCAGAGCCTGGGCCTGGGCACCGGCTCGGCGTTCTCGCTGCTGCCGGCGCAGAACGCCAGCGGCAACTGGATCAAGATCGTGCAGCGCGTGCCGGTACGCATCGCCATCGATGCCAAGCAGCTGGCCGAACACCCGCTGCGCATCGGCCTGTCGATGAAGGCTGAAGTGAGCCTGCGCGACCAGAAGGGCGAAGTGCTGCCGAGCACTGCGGCCAAGGGCACGGTGTTCGACACCGACGTGTATGCCAAGCAGCTGCATGATGCCGACGAGGTGATCCATACGATCATCCAGGGCAACCTGCCGCAGCAGCAGGCGAAGGTGGGCTGAGGTCGCCATGTCCGCACAAGCTCCAGCCGCGCCCGGCGCTCCGGGTGCACCGGCGGCGCCGGGTGCGGCCTCCGGGTTCCTGCCGCCCAGCGTCGCCCTGTGTACCGTCGGCCTGGCGATGGCCTCGTTCATGCAGGTGCTCGATACCACCATCGCCAACGTCTCGCTGCCGACCATCGCCGGCAATCTCGGTGCCAGTTCGCAGCAGGCGACCTGGGTCATCACCTCGTTTGCGGTCAGCACGGCCATCGCGCTGCCGCTGACCGGCTGGCTCAGCCGCCGTTTCGGCGAACGCAAGCTGTTCGTCTGGGCCACGCTGGCCTTTGTCATCACCTCGCTGCTGTGCGGCCTGGCGCAGAGCATGGGCATGCTGGTGGTGTCGCGTGCGTTGCAGGGCTTCGTGGCCGGCCCGATGTATCCGATCACGCAGTCGCTGCTGGTCTCGATCTACCCGCGTGAGAAACGTGGGCAGGCATTGGCGCTGCTGGCGATGATCACGGTGGTTGCGCCGATCTGCGGCCCCATCCTCGGTGGCTGGATCACCGACAACTACAGCTGGGAATGGATCTTCCTGATCAATGTGCCGCTGGGCATCTTTGCCGCGCTGGTGGTGGGCAACCAGTTGAAGGGGCGCCCGGAGCACATCGAGAAGCCGAAGATGGACTATGTCGGCCTGGTCACCTTGGTGATCGGTGTCGGTGCGCTGCAGCTGGTGCTCGACCTGGGTAATGACGAGGACTGGTTCTCGTCGATGAAGATCGTGGTGCTGGCGTGTGTGGCTGTGGTCACGCTGACGGTGTTCCTGATCTGGGAACTGACCGACAAGGATCCGATCGTCGACCTGAAGCTGTTCCGGCATCGCAACTTCCGCGCCGGTACGCTGGCGATGGTGGTGGCGTACGCGGCGTTCTTCAGCGTGGCCCTGCTGATTCCGCAGTGGCTGCAGCGTGACATGGGTTACACCGCGATCTGGGCGGGCCTGGCGACGGCGCCGATCGGCATCCTGCCGGTGATCATGACCCCGTTCGTGGGCAAGTACGCATCGCGCTTCGACATGCGCATGCTGGCCACGGTCGCGTTCATCGTGTTGTCGATGACCAGTTTCCTGCGTTCGAACTTCAACCTGCAGGTGGACTACACCCACGTGGCCGGCGTGCAGTTGATCATGGGCATCGGCGTCGCGCTGTTCTTCATGCCGGTGCTGCAGATCCTGCTGTCGGACCTGGATGGGCGCGAGATCGCGGCGGGCTCCGGCCTGGCCACCTTCCTGCGTACGCTGGGCGGCAGTTTCGCGGCGTCGCTGACGACGTGGCTGTGGGCGCGGCGCACCCAGGTGCACCATGCTGACCTGACCGAGCACATCTCGGTCTATCAGCCGGGCATGCAGGACCAGGTGACGGCGATGGGGCAGGGCGACCTGCAACATGGTGCCGCGGTACTGAACAACATGATCAACCACCAGGCATCGCAGATGGGCTTCAACGACATCTTCTTCCTGCTGGGCTGGATCTTCCTGGCGATCATCGCGTTCCTGTGGCTGGCCAAACCGCCGTTCGGTGCAGGCGCAGGTGCGGCCGCCGGCGGCGGGCACTGAAAACTCCCTGGAAACACGTGCTGTATTTTGACCCCGCCGCAAGGCGGGGTTTTTGTTTGTGCAACGCGGGTCGCACGGGCCCTGCCGTTGGGGGAGTGCAGCGGCGCAGGTTCAGCGCGTGCGATAGATGCGCTTGAACACCACCCGATCACGGAACAATCGGGAAATGGCCCACATTCCCGCCACAAGTACGGCGCCGCACGTGATCCAGCCGGCAGTGGCCTGCAATCGGCTGCCGACCAGTGCGCCGCAGATGATGGCGGCGACAAAGACGAACATTACGGCCTCCTTCGATGCGCCGTAGTGGACCTCGGCCTGGCATCCCACGCATACGCGTACGCCGTGGTTCGAGCCGGTGTGGCAGTGAGGGCAGATGATGCTGCGCTGCATTGGGGCGTCCTTTGGGGAAAGGGGGGGGCGCTGGTCAGGTCGTGGCGATAGACCTGCAACCGGCTCCCGTAAATCTGCCTTCCACCGAAAAGGAATCGGGTAGATCTCCGACTAGGAAAATTACGAATTGAACGCGCAATGTGAAATGCGACCCAGAAGAAAGCCGTTCAGGGTTTGGTGACGACGCGCCGGGAGGACGTATGCACCAGCGGGTGACGCCTGGGTGGTGCGAGATACGACAGTTCGAGCGGTAGATGCGATGCCACGCTCGCCAAACCCCGGAAACGAAAAAACCCGCTTTCGCGGGTTTGATCATCTTGAGTCGTGGTGCCCAGGAGAGGACTCGAACCTCCACGGTTTTACCCGCTAGTACCTGAAACTAGTGCGTCTACCAATTCCGCCACCTGGGCGACTCAGGAGACGAATTGTGCGGTACGGCAGAGGATGTGTCAACAACATTTCACAGCTTTTTCTGCGGCTGCACGCCCAGGTGAAGCAGCAGGCTGCGCATTGCCGATGACAACTGCGCCCACTCGGCAAAACAGGCGCACAGGCGGCGCTGTGCCCACGCATCGGCGAGCGGTACGGCGACGGTATGCGTGCTGCGCCGATGCTGGCGGGCGATGGTCCGCGGCACGATGCCGATACCAATGTCGTGGCCGACCATGATGCACACCCCTTCGAAGGTCTTCATGCGGATGCGCACATCCAGGCGCCGCCCGATGTCGCGTGCCTGGTCCTCGATGTAGGTCTGCAGTGCATTGCCATCGGCCAGGGCGACGAAAGTCTCGCCGGCAACATCGGCGAAGGCCAGGCTGCGCCGCGATGCGAGGCGATGGTCTGCGGGCAGCAGCATCACCAGTGGATCTTCGGCCACCACATGCTGCTGCAGGCCGGCAGCGTCGACCGCATCGCTGATGATGCCGGCCTCGGCCTGGCCAGCGCTGATCGCACGCACGACTTCGGGGCTGGTGCGCTCCAGCAGTTCCACATGCAGGCGTGGGCGTTCGGCCAGCCACGGTGCCAGCCGCGAGGGCAGGTAGTTGGTCAGCGCAGCGGTATTGGCATACAGATGCAGGGTACCGCGCGCGCCATGGGCGAATGCCTGCAGTTCGCCGCGCAGCTGCGCCTGCTGCTGCAGGATCAGGCGTGCATGGTGGGCGAGGGCGGCGCCGGCTTCAGTCAGGCTGACGCCACGCGGATGGCGGTTCAGCAGCACGGTGCCGGCATCGGCTTCGATCGTGCGCAGGCGTTCGCTGGCCGAGGCCAGGGCCAGGTTCGCCTGCGCCGCGCCGGCCGTGATGCTGCCCGCCTCGGCAATCGCCAGGAACAGGCGCAGGTCGGCGATATCCATCCGCATGTCATGCCCTCATCGCAACGCCCGAGCCTTCGGATCAGCCGAAGGGTGGGCCGGGAAGACCGCATTGTGCGCCGGGCGACGGCCCGATCCAATGAAGGCATGAATGAATCGATGTACTTCTACGCGCTGCTGGTGGTGGTGTTCGTGCTGGCTGGCGTGGTCAAGGGCGTGACCGGCATGGGGTTGCCGACGGTGGCGATGGGGCTGCTCGGTGGCGCGTTGTCGCCGGTGGCGGCGGCATCGATGCTGTTCATCCCCACCTTTGTCACCAACGCGTGGCAGCTGTTGTCCGGGCCGTCGCTGGGCCCCATCGTGCGGCGCCTGTGGCCGATGATGCTGGCGGTGGTGGCGGTGACACTGGGTTCGGCGGCGCTGCTGGTGCGGGTCGATCGCACCTGGTCGCGCGTTGCGCTGGGAGTGGCGCTGGTGGTCTATGCCGTCTATGCCCTGCTTGCACCGGTGTTTCGCGTGCCGCAGCGGCGCGAGCGTTGGCTGGGGCCGCTGGTGGGGGCATTGTCGGGCGTGGTGACCGGCGCCACCGGCGTGTTCGTGATGCCGGCGGTACCGTATCTGCAGTCGCTGGGATTGCAGCGCGAGGAGCTGGTGCAGGCGTTGGGGCTGGCCTTCACTGTGTCGACGATTTCGCTGACCACCGGCCTGGTGCTGCATGGCGCATTCGGCATCCAGCAGCTGGGGCTGAGTGCGTTGGCGGTGTTGCCGGCACTGCTGGGCATGTGGCTGGGGCAGGTGATCCGGCAGCGCATCAGTGCACGGGTGTTCCGGGCCTGCTTCCTGGGTTTCCTGCTGCTGCTCGGGCTGGAGCTGGTGCTGCGACCGTTGTTGTGATGCCGGCCGTCGATCGCGGCGATGCCGAATCACGGGCATGAAAAAACCCGCTTTCGCGGGTTTTTCTCATTCTCGACGTGGTGCCCAGGAGAGGACTCGAACCTCCACGGTTTTACCCGCTAGTACCTGAAACTAGTGCGTCTACCAATTCCGCCACCTGGGCGTCGAGGAGCGAGATTATGGGGTGCTGTGACGGGGGTGTCAACACCCTTGTGAAGATCATTGCGATTACCGGTCGGAGTTCCTTCCTGGAGGAATCAGGGGCGAGCCTCAGGGCCGGATTACAGGCAAAAAAAATCCCCGCCGAAGCGAGGAGTTTTTTTCGTTGGTGCCCAGGAGAGGACTCGAACCTCCACGGTTTTACCCGCTAGTACCTGAAACTAGTGCGTCTACCAATTCCGCCACCTGGGCGTTCCAGAGGCGCAATTGTGAAGATGAATCCGCAGGCTGTCAACGACTTCCTGAATATTTTTCACGCAAGGCCTTCAAGACGGCCACTGACCCGTTCTGCACGCCGTCAACGGCTACCATGTAGGGCGATGACTACCAAAAAACCAAGCAAGGGCGGGAGCACCTCCCGCAGCCAGGGCCCGAAGAAGGGCGCCAAGGCGGGCACGGCCCGCACCACCAAGCCGGGCAAGCCGTTGCCGGGCTGGTTCCCCGAATTGAATGAAGGCGGCGCACCACCGCGTGGCCGCAAGGTCCGCAATACCGACGCGCCAGGCCCGGCCCCGGGCCGCAAGCTGCCGCCGACCGGCAAGGTGATTGACGATCCCTATGCCGCGCGTGAAGCGGAGAAATACGAACAGCCCATCGCCAGCCGCGAGGCCATTCTGGCCCTGCTGGAGCGTTGCGACGGGCCGCAGACCGCCGAAGAACTGGGCGCGCGCCTGGGCCTGACCGCACCTGACCGGGCCGAGGCGCTGTCGCGCCGGCTTGGTGCCATGGTCCGTGATGGCCAGTTGGTGCAGAACCGTCGTGGCGGCTTCGCCCCGATCCAGACCCTGAACCTGGTCACCGGCGTGGTGATCGCCAACCCGGAAGGATTTGGCTTCCTGCGCCCGGTCGAGGGTGGCGACGACCTGTTCTTGCCGCCGTATGAAATGCGCAAGGTGATGCACGGTGACAAGGTGCTGGCCCGTGTGACCGGCATCGACCATCGTGGCCGGCGCGAAGGCAGCATCGCCCGCGTGCTTGAGCGCGGCATGACCCGCCTGATCGGTCGCTTCAGCATCGAGATGGGCATCAACTACGTGGTGCCAGACGACAAGCGCGTGCAGCGCAACGTACAGGTGCCGCCGGACCAGACCGGTGGCGCGCGCGACGGCCAACTGGTGGTCTGCGAGCTGACCCAGGCGCCGGACAGCCGCCGTCCGCCGATCGGCCGCATCATCGCCGTGCTCGGCGACAAGCTGACCGCATCGCTGGTGGTGGAGACCGCCATCCACGGCCACGAGCTGCCGTTCGAGTTCCCGCAGGAGGTGCTGGACGAAGCCGCCTCGGTGCCGCTGGTGGTTGAACCGGCGATGATCGGCGACCGTGTCGATCTGCGCAGCACGCCGCTGGTCACCATCGACGGTGAAGATGCCAAGGACTTCGACGACGCGGTGTACTGCGAGCCGAATGCCGACGGTTTCCGCCTGGTGGTGGCGATTGCCGATGTTTCGAACTACGTCCGCCCCGGCACGCCGCTGGACGAGGAAGCGCAGAAGCGTGCGACTTCGGTCTACTTCCCCGGCTTCGTGGTGCCGATGCTGCCGGAGACGCTCTCCAACGGCATCTGTTCGTTGATGCCGAAGGTCGACCGCATGTGCTTCGTCTGCGACATGCAGATCGACCGCGACGGCCTGGTCACGCATTCGCGCTTCTACGAGGCGGTGATGAACTCGCACGCGCGCCTGACCTACACCCAGGTGTGGAAGGCGGTGGGCGAGGACGATGCCGATACCAAGGCCTGGATGGGCGATCTGTTGCCGCAGGTGCAGCGCCTGCACCAGCTGTACAAGGTGCTGTCCAAGGCACGCGCCAAGCGCGGTGCCATCGAGTTCGAAAGCAGTGAAGTACGCTTCGTGCTGGACAACCGCGGTGAAGTGACCCAGGCCGGCATGCTGGTGCGCAACGACGCGCACAAGCTGATCGAGGAATGCATGATCGCGGCCAACGTCGAGGCGGCGAAGTACCTGCTGTCGCGCCACGTGCCGGCCCCGTACCGCATCCACGAGAAGCCGCCGGAAACCAAGTACGCCGACCTGCTGGAATTCCTCAAGGAGTTCAAGCTGAGCCTGCCGCCGTGGTCCAAGGTGCGCCCGGGTGACTACACCAAGCTGCTGAAGAAGATCCGCGACCGCCCCGATGCCACGCTGCTGGAATCGGTGCTGCTGCGCAGCCAGAGCCTGGCGATCTACAGCCCGGAGAACCACGGCCACTTCGGCCTGGCGCTGGAGGCGTACGCGCACTTCACCTCGCCGATCCGTCGCTATCCCGACCTGCTGGTGCACCGCGCGATCAAGCACGCGCTGTCCGGCAAGCCGTTGGACAAGTTCACCTACAACGCGCGCGAAATGGCTGCGCTGGCGCTGCAGTGCTCCGAGCGTGAGCGCCGTGCCGATGAAGCGGAGCGTGAGGTCGACGAGCGTTACCGCGCGGCGTGGATGGAAAAGCACGTGGGTGGCCAGTTCGATGGCGTGATCAGCGGCGTGACCAGCTTCGGCCTGTTCGTCGAGCTGGATGAGTCGAAAGTGCAGGGCCTGGTCCACGTGACCCAGCTGCCGCAGGACTATTACAAGTTCGACGCCACCCGCAAGACGCTGACCGGCGAGCGCCGTGGCGCCAGCTACCGGCTGGGTGACCGCGTGCGGATCCTGGTGCTGAAGGCCAGCATGGAGGAGCGCAAGATCGACTTCCGCCTGGTCGAACACAAGGACGAAGGCGATGGCCTGCCGCCGCTGCCGGAGCGTGGAAAGCCGGCCAAGCGGACGAAGAAGCAGTATTGAAAGGTGTGCCGACCAACGGTCGGCACCTGCCTCACCCGGTAGGTGCCAGCCGTTGGTTGGCACATCCCTCACCCGGTAGGTGCCAACCTTGGTTGGCACGACGTTACGGAGGACCGCAGATGCAGGGCCAACCCGAGTACAGCGGCGGCTGCCAGTGCGGCGCGATCCGCTTCCAGGCGCGTGGCGCGCTCACCGACAGCTCGATCTGCCATTGCCGGATGTGCCAGAAGGCCTTCGGTGCCTACTACGCGCCGCTGGTGTCGGTGCGCGGCGTGCAGTTCAGCTGGACCCGCGGCCAGCCGCGCTATTTCCAGTCGTCCAACGTGGTGCGGCGGGGCTTCTGCGCCGACTGCGGTACGCCGCTGACCTACGAGGCGCCGGACGGCGTGGCGGTGGCGGCCGGTGCCTTTGACGAACCCGAGCGCCTGCCGCCGACGATCCAGTACGGGGTCGAGCGCAAGCTGCCGTTCGTCGATACGTCGGCCAGCCTGCCGGCCCGTCGTACCGAGGAAGACATCGCCGCGCTGGATTTCCTGGCCACGATCGTGTCCCACCAGCATCCCGACCACGACACCCCACACTGGCCGCCGCGCAGCCGGTAACGCACCTGTAGAGCCGAGCCCACGCTCGGCTGGCGGGTCGCCGCAGCCTGAACCCAAGGCCGCCGGGTGCAGGCTCGGCTCTACAGGCGGGCCCGCCGCAGCGCCCGGCCCGCCGATGCTCTACCATAGCCACCCCCTTTCCGGTCCCCGCCCGCATGAGCAAGAACAGCCAGTGGATTGTCGGCGTCAACGCCGTCGCCTCCTCCATCGAGAACGACGCCGAGAACGTCCGCGAAGTGCTGGTCGAGGCCGGTGCGAAGAACCCGCGCCTGACCGAGATCGAGGAAAACGCCCGCCGCAAGGGCATCGACGTGCGCAAGGTGAACAGCCAGGCGCTGGATGGCGTGGGTGGTTCGGTGCGCCACCAGGGCGTGGCCGCGCGCTATGCCGCCGCTCGTACCTACAGCGAGAACGAGCTGGAAGGCCTGGTCACTGCAGCCGAAGGCAAGGCCCTGCTGCTGGTGCTGGACGAGGTGCAGGACCCGCACAACCTCGGCGCCTGCCTGCGCTCGGCCGCTGCGGCCGGCGCGACTGCAGTAATCATCCCCAAGGACAAGTCGGCCACGGTGAACGCGACCGTGCGCAAGACCTCGGCCGGTGCCGCCGATTTGATCCCGGTAGTGGCGGTGACCAACCTGTCGCGCTGCCTGAAGGACCTGCAGAAGCAGGGCGTGTGGATCTATGGTCTGGCCGGCGAAGCCACCGCTTCGCTGTACCAGCTGGACCTGAAGGGCAACATCGCCCTGGTGCTGGGTGGCGAGGCCGATGGCCTGCGCCGCCTGACCCGCGAGAACTGCGATGGCCTGGTCAAGATTCCGATGCCGGGCGAGATCGAGAGCCTGAACGTCTCCGTCGCCGCCGGCGTCAGCCTGTTCGAGGCCGTGCGCCAGCGCGGTTGATCTGTAGAGCCGAGCCCACGCTCGGCTATCGCATACCCGATCAAGAAGGCAGCCGAGCATGGGCTCGGCTCTACAGAAGTAGCGTGTCGACCAAGGTCGACACCTGCCGGTAGTCGCCAACCTTGGTTGGCGGCTCTTGCCGCCTCAGCCCGCGCTGCCGCCCAGCGCCTTGAACAGGGTCACGTCGTTGTTCAGCTGGCTCTGGCGCACGCGCGCCAACGACAGCTCGGCATCACGCCGGGTCTGCTGCGCTTCCAGCCAGGTGCGCAGGTCGGTGGCACCCACGCGGTAGCGCACTTCCTGCGCGCGCTCCACTTCCACCGCTTCGTCATACGAAGCCTGCGAGGCCGCCACCTGGCGCGCCAGCTGCTCGCGTGCCGACAGTGCGTTGTCCACTTCCGAGAGCGCGGTGTACAGCGTCTTGCGGAAATTGGTCGCGGCGATCTGGTAGCCGGTGCCGGCGATGTCGGTATCCAGCTGCGCGCGCTGCAGATTGAGGAACGGCAATGACAGGCCCGCACCCAGGGTGGCCACCGGGTTGCGCAGCACATCACCCAGCGAGGTCGCACTGGAACCGAGGCTGCCGGTCAGGCTCAGCGCCGGGTAGTACTGGGTGGCGGTCACCTTGATGGTCTTCAGGCTGTTGCGCAGGCGCAGTTCGGCTGCGCGCAGATCGGGACGGCGGCCGAGCAGGTCGGTCGGCAGGCCTTCGTTGATCCCGGGGCTGCGTGCGGCCAGCAGGTCCTGCGGCTCGTCCTGCTGTGGCCACGGCGTGCCGTCCAGCAGCACGGTCAGCGCATTGCGCACTTCCACCCGCTGCTGTTCCAGCGCGCTCTGCGAGGAGCGCTGCGACTGCAGGTTCTGCAGTGCCTGGCGTACTTCCAGGCGCGATACCGCACCGGCGTCGAAGCGAGCCTGGACCAGTTCGCGGGTACGTTCCAGCCGCTCCAGGTTGGCCTGGCCGGTGGCGATCGACTGGTTGAGATAGGCCAGGTTCCAGTACTGGGTGATGGTGTCGCCGATCACCAGCAGCGCGGTGTTCTGCCGGTCTTCCTCGCTGGCCTCGGCTTCCCAGCGGGCGATGTCGCGCTGGGTGCGCAGGCGGCCCCACAGATCGACCTCCCAGCCCAGCGAAACGCCGGTGGAATAGCTGCGGCGCCAGTCATCAGCCTGGTCGGTGGCGCGGCTGGCGCTGCCACTGACCCCGGAGGACGAAGGCTGCGGCCACAGCGCGTTGCTGGTCAGGCCAGCCTGCAGGCGCGAACGCTGCACGGCCAGGCCGGCGGCGGCCAGATCGCTGTTGGCGGCCAGCGCCTGCGCCACCAGGCGGTCCAGTCGTTCATCGCCGAAGCCGGTCCACCAGGTGTCCTGGCGGATGTCGCGGCCGGGTGTATCCAGGCTGCTGCGCGGGTCGTCGGCGGGTGCATTGAGGGTGGCGTCGCCACGCCCGTAGCTGGCCGCCACGTCGGGGGCCTGCACCGGGTAGCGGCCCACCGATGCACAGCCTGAGAAGGCGAGCAGAACAGCGCCCACCAGCAGCAGGCGCGAGGGAGCAGGGAAGGGCAGTCGGGTCATCATCTTCATTCGCGGGCCAGGGCCTCCACCGGGTCGAGCTGCGCGGCATTGCGCGCGGGCAGGAAGCCGAACGCCACGCCGATCAGGGTCGAGCAGGCGAAGGCGGCGACAATCGAGGCGGTGGAGAACAGCACCTGGAAGTCGCTGGCGAAGCGGCCGATCATCGAGCCCAGCAGCAGGGCCAGGCCGATGCCGAGCACGCCGCCGAGCAGGCACACCAGCACCGCTTCGATCAGGAACTGTTGGCGGATATCACTCTGCCGCGCACCCACGGCCATGCGCACGCCGATCTCACGCGTACGCTCGGTGACCGACACCAGCATGATGTTCATCACGCCGATGCCACCGACCAGCAGCGCGATGGCGGCGATCGCGCCGATCAGCAGCGTCATCGTGCGCGTGGTCTGTTCGATGGTCTGGCGGATCTCGGCGCTGTTGCTGAGGAAGAAATCCTCGGTGCCATGGCGCATCGTCAGCAAGCGGGTGATCGCTTCCTGTGCCGCATCCATCGGCGTGTCGTCGTCCACGCGCACGGTGATGCTGGAGACGTGGCTCTGGCCGAGCATGCGCGACATCACCGTGGTGTACGGCACCCACACGCTGAGGCTGGTGCTGCCGCCGAAACCGAAACTCTGGCGCTTGGCCACGCCGACCACGCGTGCTGGCACGTTGCCGAGCAGGATCACCTGGCCGACCGGGTCGACATCGGGGAAGAACTGGGTCTGGGTGTTCTCGTCGATCACCGCCACCTGGCCGAGGCCCTTCACTGCATCACTGTCGAAGAAGCTGCCACTGAGCAGGGTCACGCCCTTGACCCGGAAGAACTGTTCACCGACGCCGCTGACCTGGGCGGTGGACGACTGGTTGCGGTAACGCGCGGTGACCGAGGTCGACACGCTGGGCGTGGCGCTGTCCACGTAGCTCTGCTTTGCCAGTGCATCGGCATCGCTGGCCTTGAGCGTCTGTACCCGCGCCGACCGCATGTCGCCGAATCCACGGCCTGGATAGACGTCGATGGTGTTGGTGCCGAGCGCGCTGATGTTCTGCAGGATCTGCTGCTGCGAGCCATTGCCCAGCGCCACCACCGAGACCACCGAGGCGATGCCGATGATGATGCCGAGCATGGTCAGGAAGGTGCGCAGCCGATGCGCGTTCATCGCCAGCAGTGCCATGCGGAACGCTTCGGTGAAGCGGTCGCGGGCCGCCCGCCAGCTGTTGCCGCGGGCGACGCCGGTGCTGGCCTCGCGCTGCGCACGGTAGGTCGGTGCATTCGGGTTGGCGCGGTCGGCGATGATCTCGCCGTCGCGGATCTCGATGATGCGCTGTGCGTGTTCGGCCACGCTCATGTCGTGGGTGACGATGATGATGGTGTGGCCTTCGGCGTGTAGCTCGCCGAGGATCGCCATCACTTCCTCGCCGGATTTCGTGTCGAGCGCGCCGGTGGGTTCGTCGGCCAGGATCACCTCGCCGCCGTTCATCAGGGCACGTGCGATCGACACGCGCTGCTGTTGGCCACCGGACAGCTGCCCCGGCTTGTGGTGCATGCGGTCGCTCAGGCCCAGCCGTTGCAGCAGCTGCTCGGCCCGTGCGTTGCGCACTGCGCCGGGGCTGCCGGCATACACCGCCGGTACTTCCACGTTGCCACGCGCGTCCAGGTCGCCCAGCAGGTGATAGCGCTGGAAGATGAAACCGAAATGTTCGCGGCGCAGTTCGGCCAGCTCGTCCGGTTCCATCTTCCCGGTTTCGCGGCCGGCCACCTGGTAGCTGCCACGGGTGGGGCGATCGAGGCAGCCGAGGATGTTCATCAGCGTCGACTTGCCCGAGCCGGACTGGCCGACGATGGCCACCATCTCACCGGCGTGGATGTCCAGGTTGACGTCGCGCAGCACGGCGATCACATCGTCGCCGGCCGGGAATTCGCGTCGCAGGTCGCGCAGGCGCAGCAGCGGCGCCGTCGTGCTCATCGGCGCCCCATGCCCGGGCCGCCGACCCGCATCTGCATGCCGCCGCGGTTGCCGCCGCCGGTGCTGGCACCGGCCGCACCGGCTTCGCCGACCACCACGCGCTCGCCTTCCTTCAGCCCGGACAGGATCTCGGCCGAGGCGCCGTTGTTGATGCCCACGCTGACCTTGCGCGGCTGCGGCTGGCCCTTGTCGTCCAGCACCCGCACCATGCGCTCGTCGCCACGGCGCTTCGGCCCCAGTGCCACCGCCGGCACCATCAGCACATTCTTGGCCTGCTTGAGCAGCACGGAGACCTGGGCGGTCATGTCGATGCGCAGCGTGCCGTCCGGGTTCTCCACATCGAACAGCGCGTTGTAGTAGACCGCGCTGCTGGAACTGGAGCTGGACGAACTGCTGGAGCTGGACGAATTCTCGTTGGCGATCGAGGCCGGTGCCGGATTGATCTGGCGCAGGGTGGCGTGGTACTTGCGGTCCGGGTCGCCCAGCGTGGTGAAGTACACCGGCATGCCGGCCTTGATCTTGACCACGTCGGCCTCGGAGATCTCGGCGTTGACGGTGACCACGTCCAGCCGCGCCAGCATGACGATGGTCGGCGCGGTCTGGTTGGCGTTCACGGTGCGGCCTTCCTCGGCCACCACCGCCACCACGGTGCCGTCCATCGGCGCGGTGATGCGGGTGTAGGCCAGGTTGGCACGGGCGGTGCCCAGCTCGGTTTCGCGGCCCTTGATCTGTGCCTCGTAGGACTGCAGCTGGGCGCGGGCGGTCTTCAGCTGTGCCTCGGCGGCATCGTATTCCTGGCGCGAGGTGGCTTCGGCGGCCAGCATCTGCTGCTGGCGCGCGAACTCCAGTTCGGCCTGGCGCAGGGTAGCCTGCTGCACGGCGCGCTGGGCGGTGACCTGGTCCAGCGAGGCCTGCGCGTTGAGCACCTGGTTCTGCTGGGTGGTGGCGTCGATCTCGGCGATCAGGTCGCCTTCCTTCACCGTGTCGCCCAGCTGCACCTTCAGCGACTTGATCTGGCCCGAGGCCTGGGCACCCACGCTGACCAGCTTGTAGGCGTCGATCACACCGGTGGCCTCCACCGTCTGCTCGATGTCGCCGCGGCTGACCGGGGTGGTCGCTACGGCCGGGGCGGCGGGCTTGCGCAGCAGCCACCAGGCGGCTGCGGCGACGGCAAGGGCAAGCAGGGCGATCAGTATCAGGCGACCCCGGCGGGTCGCGGGCAGCAGGCGGAACGTCACGTCGTGGCTTCACTCTCGGGGCCGCGGCGGCGGCGTTGGTGGGCATTGTGAAGACCGGGCGATGGGCGGCTCAATCCTCGGGGTATGTCTCTATGTAACACTGTCGGTGAATACGCGTAACCACAGGTATCCCGCCCACGGGTGGATACACTGGTACGCATTGCCCCGGATGCGGTTCAGCTGCCGACACGGGATGATCGCGACATGGAGACTGAAAACACGATGCACCGACTGCTGATCGTCGACGACGACAACGACATCCGCACCCTGCTGGCCGAACAGCTCGGCCGTGCCGGCTACCAGGTGAGCACGGCTGCCGACGGCACCGCCATGCGCCAGTTGCTGGACCGCGAGCACGTGGACCTGATCGTGCTCGACCTCAACCTGCCGCGTGAGGATGGCCTGACCCTGTGCCGCGACCTGCGCGCACGCTCGAACACGCCGGTGATCATGCTGACCGCACGCGCCGAGCCGATCGATCGCGTGCTGGGCCTGGAAATGGGCGCCGACGACTATCTGGCCAAGCCGTTCGAACCGCGCGAGCTGCTGGCGCGCATCCGCAACGTGCTGCGCCGGACCGAGGCGCTGCCAGCCAACCTGGAGCCGCTGGCGGTGCGCCGTGCGCGCTTCTCGCGGTGGGTGTTCGATCTGGAGCATCGCCACCTGGTGGACCCGGACGATCGCGTGGTGGTGCTGTCCGGCGCCGAGTTCCGCCTGCTGCGGGTGTTCATCGCCCATGCCAACAAGGTGCTGTCGCGCGAGCAGCTGGTCGCGCTCAGCAGTGGCCGCAACTACGAGGCACAGGATCGCGCGATCGACCTGCAGGTCAGCCGCCTGCGCAACAAGCTGGGCGACGATGGTGGCCCGGACGGGCTGATCAAGACCGTACGCAACGAAGGCTATGTACTGGCCTCCTCGGTGAACCTGGAATAAGCCGCGATGAAGCGCCTGCGCCATTTCCTGTCCTCGATGGTCGGGCGGTTGTTCGTGATCCTGCTGCTGGGCATGAGCGTGGCCGCGATCGGCGCGACCATGCTGGCCACCTCCAAGCGCCAGCAGGAGTTCGAGCGGCAGAACCTGAACCGCATCGCCGACCGCCTGCAGGGCTACGTCAACCTGCTCGACGGCAATCCCGAGCTGCGTGAGCGCCTGCTCGAAATCGGTGGGCCGAGCGTCCGCGCGCTGCAACCCGGCGCGCGCCTGGGGCGGGCCGACACGGCGTTGATGGAAGTGCTGGATGACCGGCCCGGCCCGGTCGCTCGCGCGCATGTGCACTTCGCTTCGTTCCGCTCCTGCATTCCCAAGCTGCAGGACCTGTTGCCGCCGCCGCCGCCCGGGCATCGCAAGCACCCGCGCGAGCGTGATCCGGCATTCATCCCGCCCAAGTGCCGTGCGGTCGACGTGACCCTCAACGACGGCACGTTGCTGAAGCTGGCGCTGGATTCGCCGGCGGTGGCGCACAACGGCATCCTCGCCGTTGATCCGTGGTTCCTGACGCTGCTGGTGCTGGCGATCGCGGTGCTGGCCTACATCGTCGCGCGCATCGCCAGCGCGCCGTTGCAGGAGCTGGCGGCCGCCGCCGAAGACTTGGGCGACGACCTGCAGCGCGATCCCCTGCCGCTGCGCGGGCCGCGCGAGGTGCAGCGTGCTGCCGAAGCCTTCAATGCCATGCAGCATCGCCTGCAGCGGCACCTGGCTGAGCGCACGCAGATGCTGGCGGCGATCACCCATGACCTGCAGACCCCGCTGACCCGCCTGCGCCTGCGCCTGGAGAACGTCAGCGACGAGGTACTGCGCGAGCGCCTGATCGGCGATCTGGCCGCGATGCAGGCGTTGGTGCGCGAAGGCCTGGAGCTGGCGCGCAGCGCTGAGAGCGCCGAGCAGCGTGCCGCACTGGACCTGGATTCGCTGCTGGAGAGCATCGTTGAAGACACCGCCGAGGGCGGCGGTGATGTCGTCTTCGAAGGGGGCAGCGGTGCGGTGTTGATGTTGCGTCCGCTGGCCATGCACCGCCTGTTTTCCAACCTGGTGGACAACGCGGTGATGTACGCCTACCGGGTGAGGGTACGGGTCGAGCGCAGTGGCGGCGCGATCACCGTGGTGGTGGCCGACGACGGCCCCGGCCTGGCCGAAGATCAACTGGAAGCCGTGTTCGACCCGTTCGTGCGGGTGGAGACCTCGCGTTCGCGCGAAACCGGCGGCGCCGGTCTGGGCTTGACCATCGCCCGCGCTCTGGCCGAGAAGGATGGCGCGAGGCTGTGGCTGCGGAACCGCGCCGAAGGCGGGCTGGAGGCGGTAGTGCAGTGGCCGGCCAGTGCACAGGTAACGCCGCCGGGGCGCGCGGGCTGAGTCTTCGCGGCTGGCGATGGTGACGCCGTGGGCCGGGTTTGGCCTATCATCTGCGCATCTTCCCAGTTTCCCCCCGATGAGCCAGCCCGTTCCCGCCGGCATGCCGTTCAGCGCTGCCTGGCAGTTCCCGCATGCTGCCAGGCCTGGCAGCCCTGCCTGGCCGCCGCCGCTGCACTGATGGCCGGACAGGGGGACATCGGGCGCTGGGCGGAGCGCTGCGGATCAGGTATCGGTCGATGGCTGCGACAGGGCCTGCTGTGGCTGCTGCTGGCCCTGTCACTGCCGGTGGCTGCGCAGGAGGGGGCACCGCCGCTGCGCGATTACGCCATCGATGTATGGACGTCGCGCAACGGCCTGCCACACAACTCGCTGCGCGACATCGCGCAGACCCCCGAAGGCCACCTGTGGTTCGCCACCTGGGAAGGCCTGGTGCGATACAACGGCCTCGATTTCACCGTGTTCGACCGCAGCACCCGCCCGGGCCTGCGCGACAACGGCATCGGTGCGCTGTTCGTCGACCGTCAGGGCGGGCTGTGGATCAGTGATTCGCGCGGCAACGTCAGCCACCGCGGTAACGATGGCCAGTGGCGGGTCTGGGAGCACCAGGCCGATACCCCGCAGGTACTGATCCAGTCCATGCAGATGGACAGCCAGGGCCGCCTGTGGCTGCTCTATGAAGGCAAGGGCATCGGCTATCTGACGCCGGATACCGGCATCGTCTACGAGGCGCCAGCCGCCGACCTGCCGATGGCGATGAGCTTCACCAAGCTGGTGGTCGATGCGCAGGACCGGGTCTGGGCCGGCACGTTGGATGGGCTGGTGCTGCGCGACAACGACGGCGTGCTCAAGCGGGCGCCCGCGGCGTGGGGGCTGGGCGCCGGCAGCGGCCTGTCGTGGCCGTACCGCGCTCCGGACGGCGCGCTGTGGATCGTCGCCGGCGAGCGCCTGTACCGCGTGGAAGATGATCAGCTGGTGCTGATGCACCGCCTGCCGGGCCAGCTGCACCTGACCTCGATGCTGCAGGATCGCCATGGAGATTTGTGGCTGGGCACCGAGAACCAGGGCCTGCTACGGATCTCCTCGCATGGACTGGAGCGGCTGCCGGCGGGCCTGAACCTGCCGGGTGGACGCGTGGTCAGCCTGCGCGAGGATGCCGAGGGCAGCATCTGGGTCGGTGCCAACGGCGGCCTGTACCGCCTGCGCGAAACGCTGTTCAGCAGCTACACCGAGCGCGATGGCCTCAGTGGTGATTATGTGCGCACCGTGTTCGAGGACCGCGACCGCCAGCTGTGGGTCGGCAGTGCCAGCGGCCTCGATCTGCAGACCGCCGATGGCCGCTTCCGTGCGATGCCGCTGCACAACCGCGGCGGCAAGGCACCTTCGGTGCTCAGCCTGGCGCAGGGCCCGGACGGTGACCTGTGGGTCGGAACGTTCGGCGATGGCGTCTACCGTCTTGGTCGTGACGGCCGGCTGCGGCACAACTATGCCGCCGCCGATGGCATGCCGGGTGGCAACATCCGCGCGATCAGCGTGGACCCGCAGGGTGTGGTCTGGGCCGGCACGCAGAAGGGCGTGGTCCGCATCGACGGTGACCGTGTGCAGGTATCGAACGTCCCGGGCATGCCCTGCGGCCTGATCACCGCACTTGAGCACGATCATCAGGGCAACCTGTGGATCGGCACCATCGAGGGAATCCGCGTGCTGCGCGGCGACCACGTGCAGTCGATCGACCTGGCGCCGCTGGGCGGTGGCCGCAGCGTGTTCGGCTTCCATCAGTTGGGCGACGCGATGTGGATCAGCAGCGACCGCGGCCTGTACCGCTGGCGGAACGGCACGCTGGCGCGGGTGGGGCTGGAGCAGGGCATGCCGGTAGATGCGGTGTTCCAGCTGGTGCCGGATCGCCTTGGCAATGTGTGGATCAGCAGCAACCGCGGTGTACTGCGCACCGACATGGCCACCCTCAACGCCGTGGCCGATGGCCGCGCACCCCGGGTGATGGTGGAGCGCTACAACGAGATCGACGGCATGGCCAATGCGCAGGCCAACGGCAGCTCCGGACCCTCGGCGATCCTGCGCCAGGACGGCACGTTCTGGGTGGTCACCGCCGGAGGCCTGAGCACCGTTGACCCGCAACGCCTGCAGCGCTTCCGCGAGCGCCTTTCACCGCCGGCAGCGATTGAAAGCGTGCAGGTGGATGGCGCACCGGTGCATTGGGAAGGCCCGGACCGCAACTACATTCCCGGCGGCCGTCGCTTGACGGTGAGCTATGTCGGCCTGAGCTACCTGATGTCGGACCGGATCCGCTACCGCACGCGGCTGGATGGCCTGGATGCGGGGTGGGTCGAACGCGGCCCGCAGCGCAGCGTGGAGTTCGTCGGCCTGCCGCCGGGCGATTACACTCTGCACGTGGCCGCGGCCCATCCGAGTGGCAGCTGGGGCCAGCAGGAAGCGGTATGGAGCTTCACCGTGGAGCCGTTCTGGTGGCAGCGACGCAGCGTGCAGGGGTTGGGTGGACTGTTGCTGCTGGCCGGGCTGGTGGCGCTGTACCGCCTGCTGCTGCAGCAGCTGAAGGCCAGCAACCTGCGCCTGGCGCGGCGGGTGGACGAGGCCACCTTCGACCTGCAGGCGAAGACCGTGCACCTGCAGGCGCTGAACCAGGAAAAGACCGAACTGGCCGAGCGCCTGGCACGCCAGGCCGAGGCCTTCGAACGGCAGGCCCGCGAAGATGCGCTGACCGGCCTGGCCAACCGCCGTGCCTTCGATGAAACGCTGGCCCGCGACTTTGCGCGTTCGCAGCGCAGTGGTCATCCGCTGTGCCTGGTGGTGCTGGATATCGACCACTTCAAGGACGTCAACGACCGCCACAGCCACAGCATCGGCGATGCCGTGCTGGTGCAGGTGGCGCGGCTGATCGCCGCCGCCAGCCGCGACTCGGACCTGCCCGCGCGGACTGGTGGCGAAGAGTTCGCGCTGCTGCTCAACGACACCCGCCTGGAGGAAGCCGCACAGCTGTGCGCACGCCTGCGCGGCCTGTTCCATGACCACCCCGACTGGGCCGGTGTGGACGGCCTGCGCGTGACCTTCAGTGCGGGGCTGGTGGAGCTGGACGCCGACGACCGCACCCCGGCGCTGCTGTACCAGCGCGCAGACCGCGCGCTGTACCGCGCCAAGAGCGACGGCCGCGACCGCACGAGCATCGGTTGATCACATCCACGCGTGGCGTGGACATGCCTCTATCGATCGGTAGAGTCGAGCCATGCTCGACTACAGCGCGACAGCGCAGAAAAAGGCGCAGCCGAGCATGGCTCGGCTCTACAGAAAGCGCTGCCTTAGCGTGGCCAGGCGTTGGCGATGGTGCAGAACAACCGCGCGGTCTGCTCGGTGTCATACACCGCGCTGTGCGCCTCATTGGCATCCCACCCCAGCCCGGCGGCCGTGGCCGCACGTGCCAGCACGGTCTGCCCGTAGGCGATGCCGGCCAGGGTCACTGTGTCGAACACGCTGAACGGATGGAACGGATTGCGCTTGTGACCGGTCCGGGCCACCGCCGCATTGACGAAACCGAGATCGAAATGGGCGTTGTGGCCGACCAGGATCGCGCGCTGGCAGCCGTATTTCTTCATCGCCGCACGCACCGGGGTGAAGATGTGGTCCAGCGCGGCCTTCTCTTCCTTGGCCAGCCGGAACGGGTGGTCGAGGATGATGCCGGTCACTTCCAGCGACTTCGGGTCGATCTCCAGGCCTTCGGCCGGCACCACGTGGGCGCTGGCGGTCTGGCCGGGGTAGAGCAGGCCGTTCTCGTCCATCTCGATCGGCACCGCAGCGATCTCCAGCAGCGCATTGCGCTGGCTGTCGAAGCCGCCGGTTTCCACGTCCACCACCACCGGCAGGAAGCCGCGGAAGCGTTGTGACATCGCGCGCTGCGCCTGGGGTACTGCGGAATCGGGAGCGGCGGCAGGTGCGGGGGAGGGGGCAGTCATGCGTGAATTCTAGCAGAGCGACCCTGAGCGCCCGGCCACGCAGCCCATGCCAGCCACCGTGGTGGCACCCGGTAGGTGCCAACCTTGGTTGGCACACGACGCGCCTACCAGGGTCGGTATCTACCGAACCGCTGGCCGCGCAGGTGTGGCCGAGGGAGACCACCGCGCCAACCACGCATCCACGCTCAGCCTGCCGGCGCCAGTGAAGATCAGCGGCAGCAGCATCGCCATGAACAGCACCGGCAGCTTGAAGTTGCCGAAGCCCTGGTCAGTGATCGCGTAGCCCATGGCGAGGTCAGACAGCGAGTTCCACTCCATCGGCCAATGCACCGCATAGGTGGCCACAACGGTCAGCACCAGCAGGCTGGCCGCGGCAAACCGGGTGCCGAAGCCAACCAGCAGGCAGGCCGCGCCGATCAGTTCGAACCAGGTGGCCAGTTGCCAGTTCAGGGTGGCCGGCAGCTGGTCGAACGGGAACGGGAAGGCATCCTGCAGGTCGGCGAACCAGTTCTGGCCGTGCAGTTTTTCGCGGCCGGATTCGAAGTATTCCCAGGCCAGCAGCAGGCGCAGGCCGAGCGGGGCCAACCAGGGGGCGAGACGGTCCAGCTGGCCACGCGCGGTGGCCAGGGTCGGGAGGTTCATCGGCGGTTCTCCGGGGAAAGGGGCGTCAGCCTGGGACTGCGAGCGGGCCGATCACGCCGGCCTGCAGGAACTGCTGCAGCAGCGCGGCACCGGGTCCGGCCAGCGCGTCCTCGGCCAGGCCGTGCGTGGCGGCCAGGTGCCGCAGGTAGCCATGGCCATCGAGGCCGGGATGTTCCCCGATGCTGGACAGCAGGTACACCGCCAGCGGGCTGAGTACGGCAAAGCGCACCTCGCCATCGGCCTCGCGACGAACCAGCAGGCCGGTCGGTTCGGCTGGCGGTTGTGACGGTGCGTCCTCGGCACCGAGCCGGTGCACGGGCCACTGATACAGCAGTGGCCATGCCAGCGGCGAGCGCTGCAGCGGAACCCGCAGTGGGTCGATGTCACCCGGCGCAGGCAGAGGCTCGGCAGGAAGCTGGTACAGCGCGGTTTCCACCCACTCGTAATGAGCAAGTTCGGCCAACGCCGGATGCGGCAGCTGTGGCTGGGCTTGCAGCCACTGCACGAATTCGGCGGCCAGTTCGGTGAACAGCGGCGTCTGGCAGCGATGGGTCGCGAAGTACTGGCGCACCAGTCCGCTCCAGGCCGGTTCACCGAGCAGGCGCACGCAGACCGGGAAACCGTTGCTCAACAGGCCGAGCAGGTTGTTGAACAGCAGCCGTTGGTACACCGCCACCCGGCGTGGCTCCAGACCGGCCGGTGCGGGCACCGCCTGTGGATCGCGCAGGTGGGCGGTGAACGCGTGTTGCTGAGAGCGCAGGGTGTCGGCGGAATCAGCCATGTGCAGCCCCGGCGTGCGCGGCCTGCAGGCGGCGGATGGTCTGCAGTTCGCCCTGCAATTCCGCATAGGGCGGGAAATTGAAATCGCGTTCGAGCAGGGTGGGGCGCGGGCCGATGCGTGCGTAGGTGCGTGCCAGCAGCTCCCAGACCGGATCGATCACTGCGCTGCCATGGGTATCGATCTTCAGGTCGGGTGCCTCGTCCAGGTGCCCGGCCACGTGCAGGCAGACGATGCGCTGTGCAGGCAGGCCGGCGATGAAGGCATCGGCGTCGTAACCATGGTTGCAGGCGTTGACATAGACGTTGTTGACGTCCAGCAGCAGGTCGCAGTCGGCCTCGGCGAGCACGGCCTTGGTGAAGGCCAGTTCGTCCATTGCCGGCTCCGGTGCCAGGTAGTAGGACACGTTTTCCACCGCGATGCGGCGACCCAGCAGGTCCTGCACGCGGGCGATGCGTGCGGCGGTATGGCGCACCGCTTCGTCGGTGAACGGAATTGGCAGCAGGTCGTACAGGTGGCCGTCGTCGCTGCAGTAGCTCAGATGTTCGCTGTACAGCGGCACGCGGTGCATTTCCAGGAATTGGCCGACCTGTTCGAGCAGCTGCGTATCCAACGGCGCACTGCCGCCCAGTGACAACGACAGACCGTGGCAGCTCAACGGATGGCGCTGCGCCAGCTCGGCCAGCGCATCCCCAGCGGGACCACCGACATGGATCCAGTTCTCCGGCGCGCATTCGAGAAAATCGAAATCGCCCGCCGGTGCATCGCGCAGATCCTGCAGCAGCGCCCTGCGCAGCCCCAACCCGGCGGCCGCCGCATGAAGCGGCGGCCGCAGGTGGACGGCGCTGGCGCGGACGTCAGTGCTTGGCACCGCACTTGCCTTCGCCGCACTTGCCCTCGGCCGATTTCTTGTCGCCGGTCTTGGCCTTGGCGCCTGCCGCAGCACCGGCGGCCTTGCCCTTGTCGGCACCGCACTTGCCTTCGGCACTCTTGCCGTCGGCACCACATTTGCCTTCGGCGTGCTTGGTCGCGTCGGCGGCCATCCTGGTATCTGCTGCCTTGGCATCGGTGCTGGCCTTGGCTGCCTGGCCGGCCACCAGATAGCCCTGGGCCAGGTCGCTCATGCTCAGCGCCGAGGCACTGGCGGTCATGCCCAGGCCGGCGGCCAGGGCGGTAGCAGTCAGCAGGGACAGGGTCTTGTTGGAACTGCTCATCGGTCGTGCTCCTGGGTGGTGTGGGCGGGTGCCCGGGTGGCCGGCAGGGATGCCGGTGGAAACGATGGTGCAGCGATCCTACTCAACGAATCCTCGCCAAGACCTCAAATTTTCGTGAGGTTTGTTACAGAAGCATCCGGAAGGTTCGCACCGGGCAGGCCCGGCGCCCACAACGCGGGTGGAACGCCCAGAAACAAGAAGGCCGCTGTCACGAGGACAGCGGCCACCTTGGAGTCGACTCCGGTGTTGCAGTGCAGCGTCAGGGCTGGCCGGTGCTGGAGGTTTCGTCGCGCTTCTCGCGCGGCGGCAGCGGCTGCTCGCCGTGCACCAGGAACCACACGTTCTCGGCGATGTTGGTGGCGTGGTCACCCACGCGCTCCAGGTTCTTGGCCATGAACAACAGGTGCGTGCACGGGGTGATGTTGCGTGGGTCTTCCATCATGTAGGTCAGCAGCTCGCGGAACAGCGCGGTGTACTGCGCGTCCAGGCGGGCATCGTCCTCGCGCAGTGCCAGTGCGGCGTCGGCGTCGTTGTCGCGGTAGGCGGCAATGGCGCGGCGCACCTGCTGCGCGGCCAGGCGGCCCAGTGCGCGCAGGCCCTGGATCTGCGGCAGCGGCGGCACCTTGCCCAGTGCGATCGAGCGCTTGGCGACGTTGGCCGCATAGTCGCCGATGCGTTCGATGTCGGCGGGGATGCGCAGGCCGGCGAGGATCTCGCGCAGGTCACGCGCCATCGGGCCACGCAGCGCCAGGCGCATCACGTCGTGGCTGATCTGCTGCTCAAGCGCATCGATCGCTTCGTCGTTGGCGATGATGCGATGGGCGGCGTTCTCGTCGCGCTTCTCGATCACGTCCATCGCCGCTTCGAGCTGGGCGACGGCCATCTCGCCCATGCGCACGATTTCGGCCACCAGGCGCTGCTGCTCTTCGTCGTAGCTCTTGACGATGTGGTCGTTGGGAAGATTCATGGTTGTTCCACTCTGTAGAGTCGAGCCATGCTCGACTGCCGTTGTCTGTAGAGCCGAGCCACGCTCGACTGCCGTTTCAGCCGAAGCGACCGGTGATGTAGTCCTCGGTCTGCCGCTGCGACGGCTGCGAGAAGATCACTTCGGTGCGGTCGTGCTCGATCAGGTCGCCCAGGTACATGAAGGCGGTGTAGTCGGACACGCGCGCGGCCTGCTGCATGTTGTGGGTGACGATCACGATCGTGTACTCGTGCTTGAGCTCTTCCACCAGCTGCTCGATGCGGCTGGTCGAGATCGGATCCAGCGCCGAGGTCGGCTCGTCCAGCAGCAGCACCGACGGGCGCAGGGCCACGGCACGGGCGATGCACAGACGCTGCTGCTGGCCACCGGACAGGCCCAGCGCGCTCTGCCCCAGCTTGTCCTTCACTTCGTCCCACAGCGCGCCCTGGCGCAGCGCCTGCTCGACACGGTCGGCCATGTCGGCCTTGCTCAGCTTCTCGTGGTGGCGGATGCCGTAGGCCACGTTCTCGAAGATGGTCATCGGGAACGGCACCGGCTTCTGGAACACCATGCCGACCTTGCTGCGCAGGCGGTTCATCGGGTACTTCGGCGACAGGATGTTCTCGCCGTCCAGCAGTACTTCACCGCGCGCTTCCAGCTTCGGGTACAGCGCGTAGATGCGGTTGAAGATGCGCAGCAGGGTCGACTTGCCGCAACCGGAGGGACCGATCAGCGCGGTTACGCGCTTTTCCGGAATCTCCAGGTTGATGCCCTTCAGGGCGTGGAACTTGTCGTAGTAGAAGTCCAGGCCACGCGCAGCCAGCTTCACCGGCGACGGCGTGTGCAGGCTCTCGTGCGAGGACGGCACGGCGATGCGCTGCATCGGCACGGCGTTGGAAAGGTCGTTCATGGCGTTATCCACGGAAAGGTCAGTCATGGGAGATACGGTTGCGCAGCAGGATGCCGCGGGCGGCAAGGCTGACCAGCAACACGAAGACAGTCAGCACCAGGGCACCGGCCCAGGCCAGCACCTGCCAGGATTCATACGGGCTGCCGGCGAACTGGTTCATCACCACCGGCACCGAGGCCATCGGCTGGAAGATGTTGTTGTTCCAGTACTGGTTGCCGAAGGCGGTGAACAGCAGCGGCGCGGTCTCGCCGGAAATGCGGGCCAGCGCCAGCAGGATGCCGGTGATGATGCCGGCCGATGCACTGCGGTACAGCACCTGCACGATCACCTTCCACTGCGGGATACCCAGCGACAGGGCCGCCTCACGCATCTGCGAGGGCACCAGGCGCAGCATCTCGTCGGTGGTACGCACCACCACCGGCAGCACGATGAAGGCCAGTGACAGGGCACCGGCGAACGCCGAGAAGTTGCCGCCGGTCTGCATCACGTACAGGGTGTAGACGAACAGGCCGAGCACGATCGATGGCGCCGACAGCAGGATGTCGTTGACGAAGCGGACCACGGTGCCGGCCTTGCGGGCGTTGCCGTACTCGGCCAGCCAGGTGCCGGCCAGCACGCCCAGCGGGGTGCCGATGCCGATCGCCAGCGCGCACATCACCGCGCTGCCGAAGAAGGCGTTGGCGAGGCCGCCTTCCTGCATCGGCGGCGGCGTCATCCTGGTGAACAGATCCCAGTTGATGCCAGCCATGCCCTTGGAGGCCAGGGTGAACAGGATCCAGCCCAGGAAGAACAGGCCGAACAGGGCGGTGGCGCAGGAGGCAGTGATCGCAACGACGTTGCCGATGCGACGGCGCAGGTACAGCGAATCAGCGGTGGTGGACATCAGTTGCCCTCCTTGCGGGACAGGCGCATCAGCATCAGTCGGGCAATGGCCAGCACCACGAAGGTGACGATGAAGAGGACGAAGCCGAGCAGCAGCAGGGCCGAGCGGTAGGTTTCAGTGGCTTCGCCGAAATCGTTGGCGATCAGCGCGGCGATGGTGGTGCCCGGTTCCAGCAGCGACGGCGACAGGCGCACGCTGTTGCCGATCACGAAGGCCACCGCCATCGTCTCGCCCAGGGCGCGGCCGAGGCCGAGGAAGATGCCGCCGATCACCGCCGAGCGGGTGTAGGGCAGGACGATGTCCCAGCTCACTTCCCACTTGGTGGAACCCAGCGCGTAGGCCGATTCCTTCAGGCGGGTCGGCACGGTCAGGAACACTTCGCGCATCACCGAGGAGATGAACGGAATGACCATGATGGCCAGCACGAAACCGGCGGTAAGCATGCCGATGCCCAGCGGCGGGCCCTGGAACATCGGGCCGATGATCGGCCATTCGCCCAGGGTTTCGTTGAGGAACGGGGTGACGTACTCGGTCATCACCGGCACCAGTACGAACAGGCCCCACATGCCGTAGATGATCGAGGGGATGCCGGCCAGCAGTTCGATGGCGGTACCGACCGGGCCGCGCAGCCAGCGCGGCGCGACTTCGGTGAGGAAGAAGGCGATGCCGAAGCTGACCGGCACGGCGATGACCATCGCGATGAGCGCGGTGACCAGGGTGCCGTAGATCGGGGCGAGGGCACCGAACTTGTTTTCAACCGGATTCCAGTCGGCGGAGAAGAAGAAGCTCAGGCCCTGCATCTGCAGGGCGTGACGGCCGCCCCACAGCATCGACAGCGCGGCGCAGGCCAGGGCGATCAGGACGAAGATGACGGTGCCGACCAGCACCCATCGGAACAGTTTGTCGTTGCGGGCATCACGCGCATCACGCGTGGACGGGGCGGCTACAGGCTGGGCGATGGCATTCATGGGGACGGCAGGGCCAGGAAGGGGCGGGGCGGCACGGCGTGGAAGAGGCGGTGCCCGCGCGGGGCGGGCACCGTCGTGTCCATCACTTCAGGTCGGTCGCCCAGTAGGCCTCGATCTGCTTGACCAGTTCGGCCGGCAGCGGCACGTAGTGCAGCTCGTTGGCCTGGGTCTGGCCGTTCTCGAAGGCCCACTTGAAGAAGGCCAGGGTGTCCTGGTTGCGCTTGGCATCCTTCGGCGTCTTCTGCATCAGCATGAAGTTGGTGGCGGTGATCGGCCACGCCTGCTCGCCCGGGGCGTTGGTGATGACCAGGTTGAAGTCCTTGGCGCTGGCCCAGTCGGCGCTGGCGGCCGCAGCGGCGAAGGTTTCCGCGCTGGGCTCGACCCAGTTTCCGGCCGCGTTCTGCATGGCGGTGTACGGCATGCCGTTCTGCAGCGCGTAGGCCAGTTCGACGTAGCCGATCGAGCCCTTGATCTGCTTCACGTAGGAAGCAACGCCTTCGTTGCCCTTGCCACCGACGCCGTCCGGCCACTGCACCGAGGTGCCCTCGCCAACCTTGCTCTTCCACTCCGGGCTGACCTTGGACAGGTAGTTGGAGAAGTTGAAGGTGGTACCCGAACCGTCCGAACGGTGGACCAGGGTGATCTTGCCGTCCGGCAGCTTCACGCCCGGGTTGGCGGCGACGATGGCCGGGTCGTTCCAGGTCTTGACCTTGCCCAGGAAGATGTCGGCAAGCAGGGCGCCGCTCAGGCGCAGCTTGCCGGCTTCCAGGCCTTCGATGTTGACCACCGGCACCACGCCGCCGATGGCGGACGGGAACTGCGCCAGGCCGGCCTGGGCCAGCTCTTCGCTGCTCAGCGGCTTGTCGGAGGAACCGAAGTCGACGGTGCCGGCCTTGATCTGGGCGATACCGCCGCCCGAGCCGATCGACTGGTAGTTGATCTTGGCACCGGTGCTGGCGTTGTAGTCAGCCGACCACTTGGAGACCAGCGGGAAGATGAAGGATGCGCCGGCACCGGACACTTCGGCGGTCACCTTGGCACCGGCAGCGGCCGGGGCCGCGGCACCGTCGGCAGCCGGCTGCTGCGCGGCCTGCTTGTCGCCACCGCAGGCCGACAGGCCCAGGGCGATGGCCAGGGAAAGGGCGGCAAGGCCGGCCGAGTGCAGTTTCATGGTCACTCCATAGCGGGGTAGAGCCGACGGTGTCGGCGGATGCGGCTATGAAATGATGTTTTTGTTACAGCCGTATTACGACCATGACAGAGGTGTCCTGGATCACGTTCTGACAAGGGTTTCACGGGGTTGGCCGGCCCCTGGCAGGAGCCCTGAGACCCCGGATCTGCGCATCGATATGACGGCCTGGGCGCTGGGTAGAGTCGAGCCATACTCGACTGCTCCCTGTCCTCGGCAGCTGCGGACCGTTGGTCTGCACGCTCCAGCACCCAGCCGAGCATGGGCTCGGCTCTACAGGGCCTGGTGCACCCCAAAAACAAGAAGAGCGCGAGATCTCGAGGATCTCGCGCCCGGGTTGGGATCGGCGGGGGAGAGAGGACCCGCCGATCCCGTTCCTGCGGGGGAACGCGATTGCTTACTTCAGGTTCTGCGACCAGTAGGTCTCGATCTGGCGGACCAGACTGTCCGGCAGCGGTACGTAGTCCAGCTGGCGGGCCTGGGCGTCGCCGCTCTTGTAGACCCAGCGGAAGAACTCCTGGGTGGCCTTGCCGTTGGCAGCATTCTTCGGCTTCTTGTGCACCAGGATGAAGTTGGTGGCGGTGATCGGCCAGGACTCGGCGCCCGGGGCGTTGGTCATCACCAGGTAGAAGTCCTTGGCGCTGGCCCAGTCGGCGCTGGCAGCAGCGGCGGCGAACGAGGCGTCGCTCGGCTGCACGAACTTGCCGGCGGCGTTCTTCATCGCGGTGTACGACAGCTTGTTCTGCAGCGCGTAGGACAGTTCGACGTAGCCGATGCCGCCCTTGATCTGCTTCACGTAGGCAGCAACGCCTTCATTGCCCTTGCCGCCGATGCCGGCCGGCCACTGGACCGAGGTGCCTTCACCGACCGAGGTCTTCCATTCCGGGCTGACCTTGGACAGGTAGTTGACGAAGTTGAAGGTGGTGCCCGAACCATCCGAGCGGTGCACGACGGTGATCTTGGCACTCGGCAGGGTCACGCCTGGGTTCAGTGCGGCGATGGCCGGGTCGTTCCAGGTCTTGATCTTGCCCAGGAAGATGTTGGCCAGCACGGTGCCGTCCAGCTTCAGTGCGCCCGGCGCGATGCCGGCCACGTTGACCACCGGCACCACGCCGCCGATCACCGACGGGAACTGTGCCAGGCCCGAAGCCGCCAGCTCTTCCGGCTTCAGCGGGGCGTCGGAGGAGCCGAAATCAACGGTCTTGGCCTTGATCTGCGCAATGCCGCCGCCGGAACCGATCGACTGGTAGTTGACCTTGTTGCTGGTGGCAGCGTTGTAGTCGGCCGACCACTTCGACATCACCGGGTAGATGAACGAGGCGCCCGCGCCGGTGATTTCAGCGGCGTTGGCGGCGAACACGGACGACGCTGCGAAGACGGCAACGGCAACGCGCGACTTGAAGGCGTGGATCACGGGGTGGCTCCTGGGTTGATTGGGATGCGGGGTTACCCGCCCGGCGCACATTCCATAACGGTTCGATGACAGCGCAGGGACCGTTGTATGACGCAACCGTTACAGCGCTGCCCGGCGCCCGTACAGCAGGGGCGTGAAGGTTCTGAGTGTTGCGGACAACGTGATGACCAATGCGCTGGAGACGGACGTGGCCCGGTTGCGATCACGTTCCATATGTCGCTGATGACCTGCCCGGTGTAGTCGTCAATGCCGTCCCTGCCTGGCGTTCCGCAGTGACGCCGCGTCATCCGCACGAAACCAGCAATGCCGGTGAAGGTCGCGCAGCGACCGGCCCGCGCATGGATGCTGATACGTCACGCCATATGCCGCAAGGAATCCACAAGCATGTGGCCACAAATGAGTCGTACGCATGACCGCACGAAGAAATCTGTGGTTGGTGCTCAATCTGTCATTCGGCTGTCATGGTTTTAACGGAACGTTCGCAAAACGCTTGACCGGCCTGCCGGCGTGGCGTTCTGCCCAAGCCATTCCAACCCTCTGGAGAAATCCAAAATGCGTTCCCATTTGCTCGCCGCCGCGGTCGTTGCAAGCCTCGGTCTGGTTTCCGCCGACGCCTTCGCAGCCCCCGCCAGCTCGGGCGTATCCCAGGCACAGTTGCAGCAGCTGCAGGCACAGATTGCTGCGCTGCAGGCCCAGGTCCAGCAGTTGCAGAACGATTCGCAGGCGCTGCAGGCGCAGTCCGACGCGCAGTCCGAAGTGAACATCACCCAGGCGCAGGCCCTGGAAGGTGCGCAGAAGACCCAGACCAGCGTCGACAAGCTGGCCAAGCTGGTCAATGACAACAAGATCGGCGGTCGCATGTTCTTCGACCTGACCAACATCGACAAGACCAGCAACGGCAAGGACACCGCCGCCAGCGGCACCGGTCTGGACGTCAAGCGCTTCTACCTGACCGTCGATCACAAGTTCAACGACATCTGGTCCGCCAACCTGACCACCGACTTCCAGTACAGCTCGGCCATCGGTAACACCGAACTGTTCGTCAAGAAGGCCTACGTACAGGGCAGCTTCGACCCGGCCTTCAACCTGCGCGTCGGTGCCGCCGACATGCCGTGGATCCCGTACGTCGAGAAGTTCTACGGCATGCGCTATGTCGAGAACACCCTGACCGACCGCCTGAAGTACGGCAACTCGTCCGACTGGGGCCTGCACGGCTTCGGCAACCTGGGCAACAACTTCAACTACGCCGTCTCGGTGGTGTCCGGCGCCGGTTACAAGAACCCGACCCGCAGCAAGGGCATGGACGTGGAAGGCCGCGCGGCCTATACCCCGAACGAGAACTTCGTGGTTGCCGTCGGTGGCTACAGCGGCAAGCTGGGCAAGGAAACCGACATCCAGAGCGCTGAGAACACCTACACCCGCGCCAATGCGATGGTGGCCTACGCCAGCAGCGACTTCCGCGTCGGTGGCGAGTACTTCCAGGCCAAGAACCTCAACAACGTGATGACCGTTGCCACCGACAAGACCAGCGGCTGGTCGGTGTGGGGCAGCGTGCGCGTCACCGACGGCGGCATCAACGTGTTCGGTCGTTACGATGACACCGACGTCAGCAAGACCCTGGACCCGACCCTGAGCGACAAGTACTGGAACGTCGGCGTCGAGTTCCCGGTCATGAAGAACCTCAAGCTGTCGACCGTGTACAAGTACACGCACCTGGCCAACGCCAGCGACAAGAAGAACGACAAGACCAAGGAATTCGGCGTCTGGGGCGACCTGTCGTTCTGATGTCCTGACGCACCCTTGTCTACAAGCAAAGACGGCGGGCCCTGTGCCCGCCGTCTTTGTTTTGTCACACCACGAACGCGGTCACGCCTCGGCCGTGGTCTTTTCCTTGAACCGGCACAGGTCGGCGATCACGCAGCCCGGGCAATCCGGCTTGCGCGCCTTGCACACATAACGCCCGTGCAGGATCAGCCAGTGATGCGCGTCGAGCAGGAACTCGGCCGGAATCACCTTCACCAGTTTGTCTTCCACTTCACGCACGTTCTTGCCTGGCGCCAGGCCGGTGCGGTTGGATACGCGGAAGATATGCGTGTCCACCGCCATCACCGGCTCGCCGAATGCAGTGTTGAGCACCACGTTGGCGGTCTTGCGTCCAACGCCTGGCAGCGCTTCCAGTTCATCGCGATCGCGCGGCACTTCACCGCCGTGCTTCTCCAGCAGGATCGCACAGGTGGCGATCACGTTCTTCGCCTTGGCGTTGAACAGGCCGATGGTGGCGATGTACTGCTTCAGCCCGTCCTCGCCGAGTGCGAGGATCTTCGCCGGCGTGTTGGCGACCGGGAACAGACGGCGCGTGGCCTTGTTGACGCCGACGTCGGTGGCCTGCGCCGACAGCGCGACCGCCACCAGCAGCTCGAACGGCGAGCTGTACTCCAGTTCGGTCTTCGGGTGTGGATTGAGTTCGCGCAGGCGGGTGAACATTTCCACCACGTCGGCGCGCGGCATCGTGCCGCCACGCCGCGCCGGGGCGCGTGCGGTCTTCTTCAGGGTGGCCATTACTGCTCCTTGCCGCTGGCGCGGGCCTTGGCCCGGGCGAGGATGGCGGCGGCTGCGGCGGGCAGGGCGGGTTTCACGTCCGGCGCCGGGGCCGGCGTACGGCGCGCATCGCGCTCGGCTTCGCGCCGTGCCAGCCGCACCGCACGCGCACGGTAGCGTTCGCGTGCGGCCCAGGCCGTATGCAATTGCTGCTGCGCCTGCTGCAGGCGTCGCGGAAGGTCCGGGTGACCGGGCAGCAGCTGTTCGTCGCCGGCGCGGGCGACGTAGTCCATCAGGCCTGCCTGCAGGGCACCATCGAGATCGTCTGCCTGGACCCGGGCGAACAGCTGCGCGGGGTTGGGTCGGGATGCCATGGCGTCAGCGGTTCTGGAAGGCCGGCGGACGGCGCTGCAGGAACGCGCTGGTGCCTTCGCGCATGTCCTCGGTGGCGAACAGCAGGCCGAACTGCGCGCTTTCGTACTCCAGCCCTGCCTCCAGGCTGCATTCGCCACCCACGTGCACGGCATCCAGCAGGCCACGCAGGGCCAGCGGCGCCGAGCGCGCCAACTGGCGGGCGACATCCTGCACACGGTTGTCCAGCGCGTCGGCAGGCACCACCTCGTTGACGATGCCCAGTTCCAGCGCACGCGCGGCGTTGATCGGTGCACCCAGCAGGCACAGCTCCAGGGTGGCGGCGCGGCCGCACAGGCGCAGCAGGCGCTGGCTGCCGCCGAAGCCGGGAATCAGGCCGAGGTTGATCTCCGGCTGCCCGACCTTGGCCGTATCGGCAGCGATGCGCAGGTGGCAGGCCATGGCCAGCTCCAGCCCGCCGCCCAGGGCGAAGCCGTTCACGCGAGCGATCACCGGCTTGGGCATGCGCTCGATCTGGCGCATCAGGGCCTGGCCGAGCAGGGAGAAATCACGTCCCTGAACCGCACTGAGTGTGTTCATCTCGGCGATGTCGGCTCCGGCCACGAACGCCTTCGGACCGGCACCGGTCAGCACCACCACGCGCACGTCCGGGTCGGCAGCGGCGGCGCTGAATGCCTCGGCCAGCGCCTGCAGGGTCGCGGCATTCAAGGCGTTGAGCTTGTCCGGGCGCTGGACGGTCACGGTGCGGATGGCGCCGTCGTCGGCGACAGCGATCAGGGCATCGGCCACGGGAAAACTCCTGAAACGTTAAAAAAAAGTGAGATTGAACTCCGCCAACGCAGACGGGTCTTAGCCTGCATCGTGAGTAGCGGTTACACGTTGTGCCCGTTATCCTAACCCGTCGCCTCAGGGCGGCGCAGAACGTCCCTGAGTTACCACCCCTGGAGAACTGTTTGATGAAGTTGCGTTCTATCGCGGTCGCCGTCGCGGCCCTGGCCCTGACGGGCAATGCCTTCGCCCAGGACGTCTCGTCCGAAAAGGGCAAGCTGAGCTACTACTTCGGTTACGACTACGGCAACAACCTGGCGGAGCTGACCGGTCGTGGTGAGCAGCTGGACATCAACTCGGTGGTGAAGGGTCTGCAGGACGCCTACGCCAAGAAGCAGCCGGCGATCACCGCCGACCAGCTGAAGCCGGCCGTTGAAGCGTTCCAGAAGCGCGAGCAGGGCCGTGCCCAGGCTGCCAAGGCCGAGTACGAAAAGGCTGCTGCCGAAAACAAGACCAAGAGCGATCAGTTCATCGCGGCGAACAAGGCCAAGGCCGGCGTGCAGTCCCTGCCGAGCGGCGTCCAGTACCGCGTGATCGAAGCCGGCAAGGGCGCCAAGCCGACCCAGGCCAGCACCGTGCAGCTGGAAGTGGCCGGTCCGTTCCCGTACGGCCAGCGCCCGACCGAAGCCCGCCCGGCCCAGCAGATTCCGTCGATCAAGGTCAGCGAAGTCGAAATGAAGGCCATGCGCGAGACCCTGCTGCAGATGCCGGCAGGCTCGAAGTGGGAAGTCACCCTGCCGCCGGACCAGGCCTACGGTGCCGACCCGCGCACCCCGTTCCCGCCGAACGTGGCTGTGCAGTTCGAGATCAAGCTGGTCAGCGTCAAGTAAATCGAAGCCGTAAACGAAACGCGCCGGTGATTCCACCGGCGCGTTTTTGTTTGCGCGGAGTGCGACGGTGCCACGCACCGCATCTGCACCCCGCGCAAATTCAGCCCGATCGCGCTACTGTTGCCGGGTGCAAACAATGGAAGAAACGGCGCGTGTTGTCGCAAGTCCCTGCATCGGAGTGTGCACGCTGGATCCGGACCGGCAATGCACCGGCTGCGGGCGGCACATCGATGAAATCGCACGGTGGTCGTCGATGAGCAACGAGGAGCGCAGCCGCATCCTGCATCGCGTGCAACCCCTGCGTGAACAGCTGCAGCAATCACTGCGCGGCTCGCTGGCCGATCACGAACGCTTGATGCGCGCGCTGCATCCACTGGCCGAGCCGCCGGCCGGCGACGGCTGGAACCGCAGCGAACTGAGTGACCTGCTGCCGCCGGGGCCACCTGTGGAAGCCGCCGTACTGGCCGGCATCGTGCCGCGCGCAAATGGCGCACAGGTCATCCTTACCCGTCGCACCGAAACCCTGCGCCAGCATGGTGGCCAGGTCGGCTTCCCCGGCGGGCGCACCGAACCCGATGACCGCGACGCACTGGCGGCCGCGCTGCGCGAGAGCCAGGAAGAAATCGCACTGGCGCCCGGCCAGGTGCAGGCGCTGGGCTATCTCGATCCCTTTGTGACGATCACCGGCTACCGGGTCACGCCGGTGGTGGCCGTCGTCGATCCGGACTTCGTACCGGTGCCGCAGCCCAGCGAAGTGGCCGAGGTGTTCGAGGTGCCGCTGGATTACCTGATGGCCGCAGACAACCTGCGCCAGGTCGAAATCAATCACCGCGGCCGCATCCGCCACGTCCTTGAGTACGGCTGGCCCGGCCAGCGTATCTGGGGCGCGACCGCCGCCATTCTCTACAACCTGCGTCGCCGCCTGGAGCAAGTGCAATGAAGCCGATCGATCCGCCGTGGACCACGCTTGTCGATGTCGCCAGCCTGGCGGCAGCATTGGGTGAGGGCGTACGTGTCGTCGATGCACGTGCCACCGCCAGCACCGCCGTACGCGTGGTCGATGCGCGGTCCTCGCTGGCCGACCCGCAGGCGGGTAGCGGCCAGTATCTGGCGGGGCATGTTCCGGGCGCGGTGTATGCCGACCTCAATCGGGACCTGTCGGATCTGACCCGCAGCGGCCACGGCCGTCATCCACTGCCGGACAGCGATGCCTTCGCCGCGAAGCTCGGCCAGTGGGGTATTGGTCCCGACACCCAGGTGGTGGTCTACGACGGCAGCGACGGCAGCATGGCCGCCTCGCGCCTGTGGTGGCTGCTGCGCCTGATCGGGCACCGCAAGGTGGCAGTGCTCGATGGTGGTATCACCGCCTGGCAGGCCGCAGGGCACCCCTTGGCGACGGGGCAGGATGAGGTGACCGCGCTGCCGGCTTACCCGGGCCGTTTCGACACCACCCAGATTGCCAATGCCGACGAAATCAGCGCACGCCTGAAGCACGCGCCGGGCTGGCTGGTCGACGCACGCGCGGGCGAACGCTTCCGTGGCGAAGCCGAGCCGCTGGACCCGGTCGCCGGCCATGTGCCCGGCGCGGTCAACCGTCCGTTTGCGTTGAACGTTGCCGACGGCCGCCTGCGCGACGCACAGGAACTGCGCGCCGAACTGCAGGGCGTAATCGGCAACCGCGACCCGCAGCAGGTGGTGCTGATGTGCGGCTCCGGCGTGACCGCCTGCCACCTGTTGCTGGCGATGGAAAGCGCGGGCCTGAGCGGCGCACGCATCTATGCCGATTCCTGGAGCGGGTGGGTCAGCGACAGCAGCCGCCCGGTGGCAACCGGCGCCTGAGCGATCCGAGCAAAAAGCAGTCGAGCGCGGAGCCTCTCCAGAGCCGAGCGGCCGGCTCCACGCGCATGGCGATGCGTTCAAATCATCGGCGCCCGCAGGTCATGGAGCGCGGCTCGACTCTACAAAGGCACCCTCCGATCGATCCGACTCCGTGCCGACCAACGGTCGGCACCCACCAACAGCAGCAGAAATCTGTCGAAGGCGGGGTGGGTCCGGTTGCGGGGGTGTCCGCGGCATGGATGCCGCGGCCAAGCCCCCAGGGACGGGTTTACGGCGTCCCCCGCAACCGGACCCACCCCGCCATCCCAGGGATCCTGCTGTTGCCCTTGCTTCGGCCGTTGCCTCTGCGGGTGCAGGGCGCAGCCCTGCCGCTTACCCAACAGGCTGCAGCGGCACCTTCGCCAGCACCCGCGCCCACGGGAACAACGGTCCCGGATCACGCTTGCGCGCCACCGTCAGCGTCGGATCATCGCTGGCCGGCACCTGCTCCAGATCCAGCTGATCGTGCCCGGCAATCCGCCGCAGCGACGGATAGCGCGCCACCAGCGCCAGCAGCAGCGCCTCCAGCGCCGCCAGCTGTGCCTCGGTGTAGGCCTCGTCCATCGCCTGATGGCGGCTGTCGAGCCAGTCCGGGTAGCGCCCGGTGTTGACCAGCTCGATGCCCAGCGTATGCGCGTTCATGCCGCGCACGTGGTGGGCCACCCGTTCCGGTGCGACGTACTGCACCACGCTGCCATCGCGGTCGATGTAGAAGTGGCCGCTGTTGCCGGCGCCGCTGTCATACAGCACGCGCTCGCCGTACTCGCGGGCCATCGCCAGATCGGGCAGCTCGGTGCAGTGGATCACCACCATCTCCAGCGTGGCCGGGTCGCGCAGCGGCAGGCGGTCTTGATAGGGCAGGGGCTGCAACTGCAGGCCGGGAAGGAGCGGGTTGGGCATCCAGCGATGCTAGCATTGCGGCATGAACCTGCCTCCTCTTTCGCCGCCGACCCGCTCCCACGGAGCGCGTGCATGAGCCGCGGCCACTGCATCCTGTCCCACGGTTTCGAGAGCGGCCCGGAAGCGACCAAGGTCACCGCGCTGGCCGACGTGGCGCAACGCCTGGGCTGGACCCATGAACGCCCGGACTACACCGACCTGGACGCGATGAGCGAGGTCAGCCGGGTGGGTGACGTGCGCACCCGGCTGCAGCGCCTGGTGGAACGCGCCGCCATCGCCGCCCAGCAGGGCCCGGTGGTGCTGGCCGGCTCCAGCCTGGGCGCCTACATCTCCGCCATCGCCTCGCTGCAGGTGCCTGTGGCCGGCCTGTTCCTGATGGTGCCGCCGACCACCATGGGCCCGATGCCGGCGCTGGATGCCGCGGCGGTGCCGACCACGGTGGTGCAGGCCTGGCATGACGACGTGGTACCGGCCGCCGGGGTGATTGCCTGGGCGCAGGCGCGTTCGGCGCAGCTGCTGCTGGTCGACGACGGTCACCGCCTGGAGCACCACGTGGAGGCCTCCGCGCAGGCCTTCGAGCGCTTGCTGCGGCAACTGTGAAGCCCGGGCGCACGGTGCGCCCGCCCGCTTTGACTACAATGGCAGCCCCGCCGCCCCTGGCGCGGGCCTGCCGGCCGTGCCTACGGCCCTCCTTTCCGACTGGCCCGGCCCCTGTGCCGCGCCCGACCACCTGCGAACCGATTCCGTGAAATTCTTCGTCTCCTGCGCCAAGGGCCTGGAATACCTGCTTGCCGATGAACTGTCGGCCCTGGGCCTTGCCAAGGCCACTGCCACCATTGCCGGCGTCAACGCCGAGGGCGAACTGGAGCAGGCGCTGCGGATCGTGATGTGGTCGCGCCTGGCCAGCCGCGTGCTGTGGCCGATCGACGAGTTCGAGTGCCCGGACGAGCAGACCCTGTATGACGGCGTGCGTGCGCTGCCGTGGCATGAGCACATCAAGCCGGAGATGACCCTGGCGGTGGACGCACATGTGTCCGGCGACAAGATCACCCACGCCCGCTTTGCCGCCCAGCGGATCAAGGACGCCATCGTCGACCGCATGCGCGATGAGGGGCTGGAACGCCCCTCGGTCAACACCGACCTGCCGGACGTGCGCGTCAACCTGTCACTGCGCAAGGGCCGCGCCTCGCTGTCGATCGACCTCGGCGGCGGCCCGCTGCATCGCCGTGGCTGGCGCGGTGCCGCCCACGAGGCACCGCTGAAGGAAAACCTGGCTGCCGCGCTGCTGCTGCGCGCGCAGTGGCCGCGCCTGCACGCCGCCGGTGGTGGCCTGCTGGACCCGATGTGCGGCAGCGGCACGCTGCTGATCGAGGGCGCGCTGATGGCCGCTGACGTCGCTCCCGGCCTGATGCGCCATGGCAGCCTGCCGCCGAGCCGCTGGCTGGGCTTCGACAAGGCCGCCTGGAAGACCATCCAGAGCGAAGCGCGTGACCGTGAGGCCGCAGGCCTGGCCGCGCTGAAGCCGGTCATCCATGGCAGCGACATCGACCCGACCGCGATCCAGGCGGCACGCGAGAACGCGGAAGTGGCGGGTGTCGCCCACGCGATCCGCTTCACCCGCGCCGACGTCGCCGACCTGGCCGCGCCGGAGCAGGAGATCGGCGCGGTGGTCTGCAACCCGCCGTACGACGAGCGCCTGGCCGCCGATCCGGCGCTGTACCGCGCACTGGGCAACGCCCTGCAGAAGGCCGTGCCGCAGTGGCGTGCCAGCCTGCTGTGCGGCAACGACGAGCTGGCCTTCGCCACCGGTCTGCGTGCGGGCAAGAAGTACCAGATGTTCAACGGTGCGCTGGAATGCGCGCTGATCGTCTGCGACCCGATCGCGGTGCCGGGCCGCGATCCGGCACAGCCACGCGAGCTGAGCGAAGGTGCGCAGATGGTGGCCAACCGCCTGCGCAAGAACCTGAAGAAGTTCAAGAGCTGGCGTGCCCGCGAGGACATCACCTGCTTCCGCGCCTATGACGCCGACCTGCCGGAGTACGCCGCCGCCATCGACGTCTACGAGGAAGACGGCGGCAAGCGCCGTACCTTCCTGCACGTGCAGGAATACGCCGCACCGGCCGCCATTCCGGAGAACGACGTGCGCCGTCGCCGCAACGAACTGCTGGCCGCTGCGCGTGAAGTGTTCGGCGTGCCGCCGGAGCAGGTCTCGATGAAGTCGCGCGAGCGCGGCAAGGGTGGCAGCAAGTACGGCCGCTTCGAGCAGCGAGACGAGTTCATCGTGGTGCGCGAGAACAACGCGCTGCTGCAGGTGAACCTGTTCGACTACCTCGATACCGGCCTGTTCCTCGACCACCGCCCGCTGCGCCGGATGATGGCCGAGCAGGTGCGCGGCAAGCGTTTCCTCAACCTGTTCTGCTACACCGGCGTGGCCAGCGTGCAGGCCGCGGTGGCCGGTGCCGCCAGCACCACCAGCGTCGACCTGTCGGCCACCTACCTGCAGTGGTGCTACGACAACCTGGCGCTGAACGGGCAGGGCGGCAACCAGCACCTGCTGGTGCAGGCCGATGCCATGGCCTGGCTGGAAGGCGACCGGGGCCAGTACGACGTGATCTTCTGCGACCCGCCGACCTTCTCCAACTCCGCGCGTGCCGATGACTTCGATGTGCAGCGCGAGCAGTTGAAGCTGCTGCGCGCAGCCGTGGCGCGGCTGGCACCGGGCGGCGTGCTGTATTTCTCGAACAACTTCCGCCGCTTCAAGCTGGAAGAGAACGCCATCGCCGAATTCGCCCAGTGCCGCGAGATCACCGCGCGCACCATCGGTCCGGATTTCGAGCGCAACGCGCGCATCCACCGCGCGTGGGAACTGAAGCGGTTGGGGTAAGTCCGCCAGTGCCGGCCGATGGCCGGCACCACCCATCTGGCCAGTAGATCCACGCCATGCGTGGATGGCGGTTACAGCAACCCCACCACCAGCCCGACCACCGGCAACGCGATCGCCAGCGGCGCGATCCATTTCGGTCGGTACGGGTAAAGCCCGAACGACAGCGCCACACCGCCCAGGGTCATCGTGCCCAGCCACAGCACCGGGCCCATCGCCCAGCCATGGTCGACCACGCACAACGCGAACGCCACCGTCAGCAGGGCCCAGCCCAGCACCCGCCACTGCGTGCGCCGTGCCGGGGGAGCTGCAGCCTTGCCGTGCAGGTCGTGCTGGTGCTTTTCCATCGCCAGCGACAGGGCGGTGAACGCAGAGAACGACAACGTCAGAGCCAGCAGCATCATGCGCTGGCCTCCGCTTCGGCCGCTTCGACGGATGCCTTCGGCGCTGCTGCGGCAGCCGCGCGCTTCTTCTTCTCGGCCGCACTCAGCGGTGGCGTCCAGCGCTGCATGCGCCAGCCGCACATCGCCAGCATCGCGCCGAAGGCAATCATCGACAGATCAACGCCGGCCAGCACCCAGTCACCGTTGCGCAGGGTGACGCCCAGGTGGGCATGCGTGGTCAGCGCGTTGACCACCGGCACCAGCGCGAACGCGGCGGCGCCCAGGTACAGCTGCCACGCCCACATCATCCGCTTCGGCCAGATGAAAGCGGCCAGCAGCGCGCCGCCCCAAGCGTAGAAGAACACGTTGGCTTCCGCACTCGAGCGCTCGGCGATGGCCAGCGGCAGCAGGCGGTTGCCCCAGAAGTAGGCGGCAAAGGCGATCGGCAGCCCGGCCACGGTGCCGATGTTCAGCGCATCGACCAGGCGCAGGCCGAAGCCGATGCGTCCACTCTTGGCATGCTTGGGACGTTCCTTCACCGCCCACAGCACCACGCCGCTGGCGACCATCAGGCAGCCGACCAGGCCGGACAGGAAGAACAGTGCACGCAGGCCCCAGTCGGCAAAGCGTGCCAGATGCAGGCCGTACAGCACGCCGCGGGTGGCGGTGGCGCCACCGGAGGGCGGTGTTTCTTCCAGCAATGCACCGCTGACCATGTCGTAGCGCACGGCCGGGGTGTCGGTGGACAGGCGCTTGCCATCACGCTGGCGGATGTCGATCACCGCATTGGCCGCGCCCGGGTTGGACACGGTGAAGCCGGCCACTTCCACGCCGTGCCAATGCGCACGCGCGCTGTCCAGCAGTTGCGCGATCGGCAGCGGTGTTGCGCGGCCTTCGGCCGGCGCGGTCACCTCCGGCATGCCGCCGAAGGCTTCGCTGAAGAACTTGTCCTCGTCCTGCGGGTAGGCGACTTTCACGCCCCACGGCAGGTACATGATCATCAGAGTGACGATGCCGGTGTAGGTGATCATCGCGTGGTAGGGCAGGGCCATCACCGCGCTGACGTTGTGGAAATCGAGCCAGGAGCGCAGGCCCTTGTCCTTGCGGAAGGTGAAGAAGTCCTTGAAGATTTTCTTGTGGGTGATGACGCCGGTGATGATCGCCACCAGCATGAACATCGCGCAGAAGCCGACCAGATAGCGTGCCCACAGCACCGGGATGTAGTGCAGGTCGAAGTGCAGGCGGTAGAAGAAATCACCGCCGCGGGTCTCACGGGCCTTCAGTGCCTGGCCGGTGTTGGGGTCGAGCGTGGCATCGCCGAAGCCGCCTCGACGGCCACGGCTGGGGTCGGCCAGTTCCGGGGGCAGTCGCCAGAACATCTGCATGGCCGGGTTGCGCGGCTGCGGCAGGGTGACGAACCAGTTCTCGGCCTGCGCGGCGTTGGCCTGCAGGTAGTCCACCGCGCGCTGCGCGGCGACGTCGATGCTGACGTTGCTGGACGGCAGCTCCGGGCGCATCCAGCGGCTGATTTCTTCGCGGTAGTAGCTGGCCGTGCCGGCCATGAAAATCAGCAGCAGCAACCAGCCGACCAGCAGGCCGGTCCAGGTGTGCAGCCAGGCCATCGACTGGCGGAATCCGTTCTTCATGCCCAGGCCCCCAGCATGCGCGCGATGGCAGTCATCAGCAGGGCGGGAGCGAGAATGCCGACCCACGCACGCAGCGCGCTGCGGGTGGCGAACGCCCACAACGCCGCGCAGGCGGCGACCAGAATGGCCAGCAGCATGCCGGTCAGCACGGTCTGCCCGCGTGCGCCGGGCAGCGCCACCGCGCAGAACACGCTGGTGGCCGAAGCCAGCGCATAGCCGCCGAAGATCGCAGCCAACGAGCGTGACAGCACGTCCCAGCGCGGGTTGGAGAAGAAGGTGCGGGGGCTGGCGGGTGCGGGCGAGCGGTCCACGGCGTTCCTGCAGGTAGGGGAGGGGATGGAACGCGTCCGCGGCCCCCTTGCGCCCTGCGCATGTCGCCCAGCGTGTCCCATCGACGAAGCACCGCCCGCGCAGACGGGCAGCCCAGAGGTCGGGGATGTACACGGGCGATGGGCGCGTCTTCCGCGCCTGTTTGGCTAAGCGTACAACCGATCAGTAAATGATAGGCATTCGCATTTTATGAATCAAGCATGATGAGCGTGAGGAGGGGCGACGCCTAGAACCTGAACACCACGGTTGCCGCATGCAGCAGCAGGCCGATCAGGCCGCCGACCAGGGTGCCGTTGAAGCGGATGAACTGCAGGTCGCGACCCACACTCAGTTCCAGCTGCTCGACCAGGTGTCGCTCGTCCCAGCCCTTCACGGTCTGCGCGATATGCGTGGTCACGCCCTCGCGGAGGCGGCCGGTCAGGCGCTGCGCACCTTCCAGCAGGTGCTGGTTGAGGGCCTCGCGCAGGGCCGGGTCAGCCTGCAGGCTGGCGCCCAGCGACGCGAGGCTGCGCTGCAGGTGGCCGACCAGCGCCGAATCCTCGCGCTGCAGATCGGCGCGCAGGCTGGCATGGATGCGTGCCCACAGGCCCTGTACGTAGTCCTGCAGGGCGGGGTGGTCGATCATGTCCTGCTTGAGCTGCTCGATGCGCTCGGCCAGGGCCGGGTCCTCGCGCAGGCGCTGCACGTAGTTCTGCAGCCAGCTCTCGTAGTCCTGGCGCAGCGGATGCTGCGGCTCGGCCAGCACCTGCTGCAGTTCTTCCAGCACCGCCCGCGCCAGGCGCTCGGCCAGGCTGTCGCCGATCTCGTCGATCGGCTTGACCCAGTTCACCGTGCTCGACAGGGTGGGCCACTCGCGCTGGATGTAACGCACGATCAGCTGCGAAGCACGCTCCTTCACTTCCGGTTGCTCCAGCCAGCGCCCCAGGCGCTGCAGGCCCTCGTCCAGCACGCGCTGGTGGCGCCCATCGGCGGTCAGCAGGGCCAGCAGCTCACCGGCGGTGGCGGCGGCATTCCACTGCCGCAGCTGCTGCACCACAAAGGCGTGCAGCTGGCGGCGTACGGCGGTTTCGTCGAAGAAATCCAGCGCCTGCAGGGCCCAGCCGCGGGCCATGTCGGCCAGCATCCGCGAGCGCGCCGGGTCGGCCAGCCAGCTGCCGAGGCGGCTGGCTGGATCGAACACCTGCAGCTTGGCCAGCAGCACACCTGGCTCCAGGAACTGGTCGCGCACGAACAGCGCCAGGCTGTCGCCGATGCGCTCCTTGCTGCGCGGGATGATCGCGGTGTGCGGAATCGGCAGGCCCATCGGCCGCCGGAACAGCGCGACCACAGCGAACCAGTCGGCCAGCGCGCCCACGGCCGCTGCTTCGCAGAAGGCCGAGACCCAGGCCCAGATGCCGCGCTCGCCCTGCCAGTGGCTGATTGCGAAACCGGCCAGCATCAACAGCAACAGGCCCAGCGCGAGGGCTTTCAGGCGCCGCAGCTGAGCGCGGCGCGGATCGTGGGCAGGCGTCATGCGGAAAGTCTAACCGCAGCTTGGTGACGCCTGTCTGTAGAGCCGAGCCCATGCTCGTCTGCCTTGCGCGTGGAAAGGAGCAGCCGAGCATGGGCTCGGCTCTACAGAAGCGCGTCGAGAGCGCTTAGAGCGCTTCCAGCTGCTTGCGCAGCGCCGCCAGCTGCGCGCGCAGGGTGTCGTTCTCGCGGGTCAGCGCGACCACGCGACGGCGCAGGGCCGGTGCATCCTCGCCCAGCTGTTCCAGTGCCGACAGAACTTCGGCATCGCGGCTGGCCACCTCGTCCTCGCTGGGTTCTTCGAAATCCATCTCGGCTGGTTCAGGCTTCGGTGCGCGCGGCTTGCGCTTGGACTCGCGCACGCGCTTGGCGGCCTGCTTCAGCTCGTCCTTGCCACCGGCGGCGGCAGCGCGCTGCTCGTCTTCCGGCAGGTCGGCCACGGCCGCAGCGGCGCTGATCGAGATCACGCCGGCCTTCACCGCTTCCACCACCTCGGCCGCGGCCTGGGCGTGGATGCGCTCGATCATGCCGACCTGGCTTGTGCTCAGCTTGGCCTCGCGGGCCAGCTCGGCGCGGCTGATCTTCGGCGCCGGTTCCCACGGCGGGCTGTCCTCGCCCGCGTCTACGACGACGTCGGCGGTGCCGTCGCTCTCGCGCTGCAGCTGGGCCTGCTCGACCTGCTTGCGGGCGGCCAGGATGTCGCGCTTGCGCAGCGCCAGCACACCGCGCTGGAAATCGGACACGCTGCGGCGGCCCAGGTGCTGCTCGATCATCCACAGGTGCACGTCTTCCATGCTCTGGAAACGGGTGTTCTGCACGGTGTTGAAGGGCAGGCCGTGCTTCTGGCAGATGCCGAAACGGTTGTGGCCATCGACCAGCACATCACCCCACAGCACCAGCGCATCGCGGCAGCCTTCGGCCAGGATGCTGCGCTCCAGCGCGTCATGTTCGTCCGCGGTCAGCGGGTCGATGTAGGCCTTGAGTTCTTCTTTGACGACGATATCCATGGGCACGGCAGCGAGCAGGAGCGGAACCGCCCATTGTACCCGCTCGCCACCGCTGGCCCGGGCTCAGGCGGTGGCCCGGATCATCTCGCCCAGGGTGCCGGTGATCTGGTCGATCTGTGCCTTGTCCACGATCAGTGGCGGCGACAGCGCGATGATGTCGCCGGTGCAGCGCACCAGCAACCGGCCGTCGTGGAAGCAGCGCCGGAACACCTCGTAGCCACGGCTGCCGGGAGCATCGCGGCGCGGTGCCAGCTCGACCGCGCCGACCAGCCCGAAGTTGCGGATGTCGATCACGTTGGGCAGGCCCTGCAGCGCATGCAGCCGTTCCTGCCAGTACTCGCCCAGCTCGATGGCACGTTCGAACAGGCGCTCCTCGGCATAGACGTCCAGCGTCGCCAGCGCTGCGGCGCAGGCCAGCGGGTGGCCGGAATGGGTATAGCCATGGAACAGCTCGATGGCCTGCGGCGGGGCCTGCATCAGCGTGGTATGCACGGCGTCGCTGGCCAGCACGCCGCCCAGTGGCACCGCGCCGTTGCTGACCGCCTTGGCAAAGGTCAGCAGGTCCGGGGTGACCCCGAAGCGCTCCGCGGCGAACGGCATGCCGACCCGGCCGAAACCGGTGATGACCTCATCGAACACCAGCAGGATGCCGTGGTGGTCGCACAGCTCGCGCAGGCGCTGCAGGTAGCCGGGCGCAGGCAGGATGACCCCGGCGGAGCCGGCGATGGGCTCGACGAAGACGGCGGCAATCGTCGAGGCGTCGTGCAGCGTGATCAGTCTTTCCAGGTCGTCGGCCAGTTCCGCGCCCTGGCGCGGCAGGCCCTTGCTGAACGCATTGCGCGGCAGGTCCAGGGTGTGGCGCAGGTAGTCCACGCCACCCAGTTGCAGGCCGAACGCCCTGCGGTTGTTGGGCAGCCCGCCAAGTGCCATGCCGCCGAAACCGACGCCGTGATAGGCCTTCTCGCGGCTGATGAAGCGGGTGCGCTGGCCCTCGCCACGCTGGCGGTGGTAGGCCAGCACGATCTTCATCGCGGTATCCACCGCCTCGGAGCCGGAGCTGGTGAAGAACACATGGTTGAGCGGGCCCGGAGCCAGTGCGGCCAGTCGCTGCGCCAGCGCGAAGGCCGGCGGCGAGCCCATCTGGAAGGCCGGCGAGTAGTCGAGCGTGCGTGCCTGCTCGGCGATGGCATCGACAATGCGTGGGCGGGCATGGCCGGCGTTGCAGCACCACAGGCCGGCAGTGCCATCGAGGATCTGGCGGCCGTCGACATCCTCATAGTGCATGCCTTCGGCGCGCACCAGCATGCGGGGTGCCGCCTTGTACTGGCGGTTGGCGGTGAACGGCATCCAGTACGCGTCCAGTGACTCGGGGCGCTGGGTGGCCAGGTCGTGCAGGTCGCTTTCGGGACGCTTCATGCCAGCTCCGTCGGGTCCGATGCGACGAATGTAGCGCAGCCGCGTCACGGCGGAGTCGCGGCGGTCCCGGTATAACGAAGGCTCGTTGAATGGTGGAGCTTCCCATGGCTGATTTCCCCGGCCGTAGCCATTGGCAGGCGCTGGCCCTCCAGCTGTCGATGCCGGGCCAGGCCTTCATCGACGGCCGCTATGTCGATGCCGCCAGTGGCGCCCGCTTCGACTGCATCAGCCCGATCGACGGTCGCGTGCTGGGCGCGGTTGCCGACTGCGACGCGCAGGATGTCGAGCGCGCGGTCCTGGCCGCGCGACGCAGCTTCGAGGCGGGCCACTGGTCGCAGGCCACTCCGGCCCATCGCAAGCGCGTGCTGCTGGCGATGGCGGCATTGGTGGAAGCGCACGCCGATGAACTTGCCCTGCTGGAAACCCTGGACATGGGCAAGCCGGTGCGTGACGCGCGCCGTATCGACCTGCCCGGCGTGGTGCGCTGCCTGCGCTGGACCGCTGAAGCGGTGGACAAGCTGTACGGCGAGGTCGCGCCCACCGGCCCGCACGAGCTGGGGCTGGTCACGCGTGAGGCCGCTGGCGTAGTGGCGGCCATCGTGCCATGGAACTTCCCGCTGTTGATGGCGTGCTGGAAGATCGCACCGGCCTTGGCCATGGGCAACTCGGTGGTGCTCAAGCCTTCCGAGCGGTCACCGCTGAGTGCGCTGCGGCTGGCCGCACTGGCCGCCGAGGCGGGCCTGCCGGAGGGCGTACTGAACGTGTTGCCGGGCCACGGTGCGCGCGTCGGTGAACCGTTGGCCCTGCACATGGACGTGGACGTGCTGGCCTTCACCGGTTCCACTGCCACCGGCGCGAAGCTGCTGCAGTATTCAGGGCGATCCAACCTCAAGCGGGTCTGGCTGGAGTGTGGTGGCAAGAGCCCGCATGTGGTGTTTGCCGACGCCCCCGATCTGGACGTCGCCGCCAAGGCGGTGGCACAGGGCATCTTCTTCAACCAGGGCGAAGTCTGTACTGCCGGCTCCCGGCTGCTGGTCCAGCGCTCGATCCGCGAGGATTTCGTGCATCAGGTGATCGCCCATGGCCAGCACATGCAGCCGCAGCATCCGCTGGAGGCCGATGCACCGATGGGCGCGCTGGTGGATGCCGCGCATCTGCACAAGGTGATGGACGATATTGCACGCGCAGAAGGCGAGGGCGCGCGGCTGCTGCTGGGTGGGCGACGGGCCGAGGTCGAGGCCGGCGGCAGCTATGTGCAGCCGACAGTGTTCGACCAGGTGCGCCCGGAGCAGGCCTTGGCGCGTGAGGAAGTATTCGGGCCGGTGCTGGCCGTACTCGGCTTCGACGACGAGGCCGAAGCGGTGCGCCTCGCCAATGACAGTCGCTACGGCCTGGCCGCGGGCCTGTGGACGCGTGATCTCAGCCGCGCCCATCGGGTCGCGCGGCAGTTGCGCGCGGGTAGTGTCTGGGTGAACGGCTGGGATGGTGGCGACATGACCGCCCCGTTTGGTGGGTACAAGCAGTCCGGCAATGGGCGGGACAAGTCACTGCATGCGTTCGACAAGTACAGCGAGATCAAGGCTACCTGGATCCAGTTGTAACGACGCGATTGCTGGGCGGCTGTTCGCTCTTTGTAGAGTCGAGCCTTGCTCGACTGCCGTTCGCCCCTCTGTAGCGCCGAGCCATGCTCGGCTGCATCTCGGCAAGAGCAGTCGAGCATGGCTCGACTCTACAAAGGCGTGCCCGCTACCGGCAGCGGGTGCTCACCTGCAGCACGGCCGCACGCAGCATGCCGCGGTCGGCTTCTTCGACGGCGTTCTGGAAATAGTCCATGTCCTGCTTGCCCAGCTCGCACGGGTCGACGATGTACCCCGGTGGCCACAACCCCAGCAGCTGCGCCACGCCATGCACGATCTGCTCGGGGGTCATCTGCCGACGGATCCGGAAGTAATTGCGGCGCGGCCCGAACGCGGGATGGACCTCGCGCCGACCGATCAGGCGTGGCGCCACGCCCGCCGCGCTGATACCGTCACCGCCATCGATGCTGCCCGCAGGCAGGTCCAGCATCAGTGGCGCCGGTGCAGGCGGTTCCTCGGACGCGGGCGTGCTGACATCCGTGGGTGCCGACGGGGTCGGGCGTGGCGCTGTCGAGGGGGCCGGACGCGCCGCCGATGTGGTGGGGGGCGCCGGATGTGGTTGAACCGCCGCGGGTTGCTCCAGCGGTATCCAGCGCAATGAAATCCTGGCACCTTCGTCGCTGCGCAGCGTCATCCTGCCACTGCCCAGCAGCCACACTGCCATCAACCCATGCACCAGCAGCACCGCCAGCCATGCCGCCATGCGCGGCAGCTTCGGCGAATCGGACCACGACAGCGCGACTGCAGTCATCGGCAAAGCATCCATGCAGGGACCGGTGGCGCAGACTAGCGGGCGGCCCGAAAAATTCCGTTGGCATCGGTGTCGGCTGAAACCATCGCCCCGTGTGGCCATCGGCGCGTGGCAGAATCGGGCGATCCGCCGTTACCCGTGTTGCCGATGTCGACGATCACCGCTGCCGCGCCACCCGTGAATTCCCCCAGTCGAGTCCTGCTGGCCAGCCTGATCGGCACCACCATCGAGTTCTTCGATTTCTACATCTACGCCACGGCTGCAGTGCTGGTGTTTCCGCACCTGTTCTTCCCGGACAGCAGCGAACAGGCGGCGCTGCTGCAGTCACTGGCAACGTTTGCGGTCGCGTTCATCGCGCGCCCGGTGGGCTCGGCGGTGTTCGGCCACTTCGGTGACCGCATCGGCCGCAAGGCCACACTGGTGGCCGCGCTGCTGACCATGGGCCTGTCCACGGTGCTGATCGGCCTGCTGCCCACCCATGCCCAGATCGGCCTGTGGGCCCCGGCGCTGCTGGCGCTGTGCCGCTTCGGCCAGGGTCTGGGCCTGGGCGGGGAATGGGGCGGGGCGGTGCTGCTGGCCACCGAGAACGCACCGCCGGGCAAGCGCGCCTGGTACGGCATGTTCCCGCAGCTGGGCGCACCGCTCGGCTTTCTGCTGTCGGCCGGCATCTTCCTCGTGCTTGGCCGCTGCCTGAGCCAGGACGACTTCCTGCAATGGGGCTGGCGTATTCCGTTCGTGGCCAGCGCGCTGCTGGTCGGCCTTGGCCTGTGGGTGCGCCTGAACATCCACGAGACACCCGATTTCAAGAAGGCACTGGAGCGCAAGGCGCCGGTGCGGCTGCCGATGTGGACGGTGCTGCGTGACCATCCGGTGCCGATGCTGCTGGGCACCCTGGGCGCGTTCGCCACCTTCGTGCTGTTCTACCTGATGACGGTGTTCAGTCTCGGCCATGGCACTGCAGTGTTGGGCTACAGCCGCGAGCAGTTCCTGCTGATGCAGATGGCCGGCATGCTGTTCTTCGCGCTGGGCATCCCGCTGTCGGCGCGCTATGGCGACCGTTGGGGCACGCGGCGCACGATGATCGTTGCCAGCGTACTGATCGTCGGCTTCGGTGTGCTGTTTGCACCGCTGTTCCAGCCGCACAGCCCGTGGCTGGTCACTGGCTTCCTGTGCTTGGGCCTGTTCCTGATGGGCCTGACCTACGGCCCCTGCGGCACTTTCCTGGCCGAGATCTACCCGGTGGAGGTGCGCTATACCGGCGCGTCGCTGTCATTCAACCTGGCCGGCATCCTCGGCGCGGCGCCAGCGCCGTACCTGGCCACCTGGCTGGCCGAACGCTTCGGCCTGGTCGCGGTGGGCTACTACCTGTGCCTGACCGCGGTGGCGACCCTGTGCGCGCTGGTGGCACTGCACCGGCGCGCGCTGCGGCTCAACCAAAGAAGCGCTTGAGCGTGCGCCCCAGCCAACCGCCGCCCTGGTGTTCGCGGGCGAACTGGTTCAGGTGCGCCTTGACCTGTTCGGCATAGGCCTGGTCATCACCGCGGATGTGGTTGAACAGCCAGCGCGAGAGCATGGTGCGCAGTTCATCGCTGATGTCCTCGCCGGCCTGGAAGCGCATGCGGTATTCCGATACCCGCTTGATGAAGACCTCATGCACGCGCTTGTGCGCGGCACAGAACGGATAGCCCGCTTCCTCCATCAGCTCTTCCTCGAACGCGAAGTGCGACATGGTGTAGTCCACCACCTCATCGATCACTTCACCCACCGCCGCACGCTGCATGCTGGCCTGGGCCACGTGCAGGTGGTTGAGCATCTCGATGATGCGGCGGTGTTGTTGGTCGATCACATCGATGCCGATGTTCAGATCGTCCTGCCAGACCAGTAGTGCCATCCCCGGCTCCCCTTCATGCGTATGTCGGGGCCGACTGTAGAACTGCCGCGCGGGTGCGGCGTTGATCTGGATCAAAGCGGGCCGGTCAGGGCAGGGCAGGCTCGCGTGGGCGCAGCGGGCTGGCCACCGTGGTGCAGCTGACCCGGTTGCGGCCACCGGCCTTGGCCAGGTACAGCTGGCGGTCGGCCTCGGAGATCAACCGGTGCAGTGCATCACGCTGCGGGCGCAGGCAGCACAGGCCGATGCTCACGGTCATGCGCAGGGTGGCGGTGCCGATGTCCACTTCCAGCGCGGCGATGCGCTGGCGCAGTTCCTCGAAGTACAGCAGCGCCTCGTCCTGTTCCATGTCCGGCACCAGCAGGCAGAACTCCTCGCCACCGAAACGTGCGATCAGGTCCTGGCTGCGCGCATGTGCGGCCACCGCGCCGGCCACCGCACGCAGTGCATCGTCGCCGGCTTCATGGCCATGGGTGTCATTGATGTGCTTGAAGTGGTCGATGTCGATCATCGCCACCGCCACGCACTGGCCATGCAGCTGCAGCTGCGGCAGCTGGCGCTGGCTCTGCTCCAGGAAGCAGCGGCGGTTGGGCAGGCCGGTCAGGAAGTCGCGGGTGGCCAGATCCTGCAGGGTGCCGATCAGTTCCAGCTGGTCCACGTTCTGCGAGACACGGCAGAAGAATTCCTCGCGCGAAAAGGGTTTTCGCAGGAAATCGTTGGCGCCGTTCTTCAGGAAACGCGGGATCAATGAGGCATCGGTATTGCCGGAGATGCCGATCACCGCCACCTTGTCGCGCGAGCGCAGGGTGCGCAGGCGACGGGTGAACTCCACGCCCTGCATGCCGGGCATTTCCTGGTCGACCACCGCCAGGCGGATCGCCGGGTGCGCCTCGATCGCAGCCAGGCCCTCGTTGCCGTCGGCGGCTTCATGCACCTCATGGCCGTACATGCGCAGCAGGGCCGCAGCATAGCCACGCGCGGACGGCGAATCGTCCACCACCAGCGCGGCGATGCGGCGGTTGCGTTCCAGCCGCTGCACCAGCCACACCAGGTAGTCGATGCTGCCGGGGGTGTTCTTCAGCACGTAGTCGATGATCTGCTGCTGCAGCACGCGCTTGCGCAGGTCCTCGTCGTACACGCCGCTGACCACCACCGTTGGCAGGTCGCGCTTCAGGAAGAACTCGACCACCGCATCACGGTCGCCGTCGGCCAGCACCAGCCCGGTCAGCACCAGGAACCAGCCGGCACCTTCGCTGAGCAGGCGATCGGCCTCGGCGAGGGTGGAAGCGATCACCACCGGCAGTTCCAGGCGCTGTTCGATGGCTTCGCGCAGCATGCTGGTGAATGCACGGGAGTTTTCGACCAGCAGGATCCGCTGGGGCAGCGGATCGGCCAGGTCGCCATCGACGGCGGCCTGCGGCAGGACGGGCATGATGCGGTGGCTCACGAAGGAGGGCTCGGCACGGATAGCGGCGGTTTCGGGTGTAACTTTAGCCGGAGCCCTCGCTTGTGGACATATCTGCCCTGCGCGGTTCGGAGCAGTGCATCGGTTATCTTTGGGACGATAGAGTCAGGTTCGAAGGCTCCCTTCATGGCGCTCACAGTGCGGCATGGTTATGCTGGGTCGCACCACCCCTACTGGTGTCTTGGACACGACTGCGTCGAACGAAGGAACCCTTCAAGCGAGGTCGAACGCCATCCAGTAGTGGGGTGGCGAAACGGAATTGCCTGGAGTTGCCTTTCCAACCATCCATGGGGGTGAGCGTGAGATTTTCTGAATTGCGAGTGTTGCTTCCGGCCGCATTCCTTCTATCTGCATCCGCTTTCAGCGCGTCGGCATGTTGTCCGAGCGATGACAATGGAGTCGCAATGGCCAAGAGCGGTTTGGGCGAATCGTTGCCGCTCGCGGCGGACCTGAGCCTCAATCCGAACTGGCGTGTCTACGGATTCGAACGCGAGGGAATCAACTACTATCAGGTCAATGACCTCTCTGGTCAGGTTGTGCTCATTGTCGCCAATGTTGAGGCCACATTCTGGACATTGCCCGCCGGAAAGCGCCCAGCCAAGGTGTCGTTGCCAGCGCACCGGTTGACCCTCCCAGCGAAGGCACTCCGGCACGTAGTGTTCCGCAATGCGGAGTTTTCGCTGGTGGTGCATGGTGGTGGCGTGGACGCGATTTGGGTTATCGAGTCTGCGGGTACGCCTCGCTGAATCCCGCCGTAGAGACAAGGGGCGGAGGCGGAAAAGCAGGAGTCGGGTATGGCCGACTCCTGCAGGTTTTGGATGCCAGGATGCAGCAGGTGCCGATTCTCTATGCAATGTCAGTGCGGGCGATCCAAGCGGCGTGAGTGCTGCCATGTGAAACGCCGGTGGCAGGCTCCAGCAGCAGTACACGAACTCGATTTCCAGAGCAATCCACGCGACCTCCATAGGCAACTGCACGCGAGCTCAAGCGCTCTACCGCCAGCTTTGTTGTTTCGAGCATCAATTGACGATCGCGATCAAGCAGGGCAACGCTGAGCAGGATTCCCTGCTGGTCGCGCAGCCTGCCAGAACGCGCGCTAATCTGAATTTGCCCCTGTTCATTTTTGAGGAGCAGAGCCACGGCCTCTGTAAGCGTGCGGTAGGCTGCGAGCTGCAGCGCAATGCTTAACTGACAGGGATCTCCGGCTAGACGCGGAGGCACGATGCGATGCGTCTGATCCCAGCTTTCACGGATGCCACTGACCTGAAGGGCCAGATACAGCCCAACCTGCTCGACTTCAGTTGGATACACCAAGCTGGTCAGTTCGCGGAACTGGCGTGAATGCGCATTGGACGTAGTCAGAAGGTCCATGGCAGGCGAGTCATGTCCGTGCATTTTCAGCAGGTCGGCAGTCTGATTGAGGGAAGCCTCGATACCGTTGGCAATCCTTCTGAGATCCAAAGCGCGCTCCCTGAGATCCATCTCTCCGGCCATGTGTGCAGTGCGGGAGAGCTTGGCGGTCTGGCTGCCGTCCAAATCCCTCCGCACACGCTGGTGATAGTGCTGTGAGATCCGGGATCCCAGTGCCAATAGTGCCGTTCCCGCGACGGCAACTAGCTGTTGTGTCATGAAGGTTCGTTCATCGAATGAGCCGGGAAGTCCCGATGTTGGAGTCGTCATTGCGATGAGAATGTTCAGGAGCGGAACGCCGATTGCCGCGCCCTGCCAGCCGTGAACGCAGGTCAGCACGATTGCCGGCAAGGTCATCGCCAGCTGCAGGGTTGTCTTGCTGGTGTCGGATAGGCCAGGGGCAAACGCTGTGAACAGCCCAAGACCAAGCATCAATGCGAGGGACGTAAGTGTCGGTGAAGAGCGCCAGAATCGCGACTCGGAAGCTAGGTTCCGCCTTGTCCACAACAGGGTGATCGGCGCCACTGTGAGAATTGCTATGTAGTCACCGAGGACAAATCGCATTGCCCTTGTGGCCAATGGAATACTGGAAGGGCTTTCCGACAGCAGATGAGCGAGCCCCAGTTTCAATGCTGTGGCGACCAGTGCGGCAGATACGGCGATCGATAGCAGCCATCCTTCCGAAGCCGCTGTTCTGGCCTTGCGGTGTGCTCCAACTACCAGCGCGACGGCAGGCATCAGGAAGGCCGACCCCAGGATTACCCAAGCCAGTCCGTATTTTTCTATTAGCGGGTATCGCAACTGAGCGAAGTACGCATACTCGCCAAGGAGCAAGTAGGGCCAGAGGCGAGGGGGGCATAGCAGCAGCGCCGCTACCCGGATGCCCGCAGGCAAGTAGAACTGGTCAAGAGAGATCTGTCGGGCTCCCCAGCACATCACGGCATAAAGCGCAGCGATGGCCAGTCCATGCGGCCGTACCCGAAAACTCAGATCAATTCCTTTTTTCCACCAATTCAATCCCAAGCCTCCCTTGCTCGATACATGGCAGCAGGCCCATCGATGATTGGACGCCCCATGGGGCGACAGTATCGGCAGAAGCAACAGTGCGCAATCGTGAGGTATCGACGAGCATTGATCGGTCTAATGGGCGCGCCAACAAACATCACTTTCGAGAAGTGATCAATGTCTCGTTTTTTTGCAGTATCAGATTGCTGCCTGTGGGTCGTTTGGGTCGATTGGGCGAGTGGTTGCCTGAAACAAGGTGGAACGAGCTGTGTGGGGGAGATCTTCCTGTGCTTCCAGCAATACCATGCGGAGCCTGTTGCCAATAATGTCCATGTGGCCACCGTGGGCAATGACCCGGCCAAGAAATTGCTCGTTTGCCAGTTCCTTGGTTCGGCTTCCCAATGCCTCGTGCTGGTCCAGCAGGGCCACGCAGATGAACACGCCAAGTCTCCCCCTGAATTTCCCACAGCGGATACGGACCGAAATCTGTCCGGATTCGCACTTCAGCAGGAGTGATACCGCATCCACCACAAGTCGGTATGCCGCAAGCTGCAGGCCAACCCCCAGTGGGCAGGGATCACCCATCAACCTGGGTTGCCCGATTCGATGCGTGGCGTTCCATGCCTCACGCACTCCACCCGCCTGCAAGGCCACGTACAAGCCCAGCCGTTCCAGGGCGGCGGGATAGATCATGCTGGCCTGGGCCCGGAACAGGCGTGAATGCACCTCCGAGGTATGCCGCAGGCTGTCGGCCACGGCGTGATGACCCTGCGCATGCAGCCAGTTCACCATTTCGTTCAGCGACAGGTCCATGCCATCGCCCAGCTGGCGCAGATGGGCCGCGCGCTCACGCAGGTCCATCTCGCTGGCCAGATGTGAATTCCGAGCAAGCTGCAGGGCCGCTCTGCCATCTTCCTCGCGCAACCGGTGCTGGTTCTGGAAGTGGGTGATGCGCGCGCCGAGCAACAGCAGGGCGATGCTGGCGATGGCCATGGCCTGCTGGGTGGCGAAGGTAGCCGGGTCGAATGCCGTCGGATGGTCGGCGGGGGTGCTGAGGCCAAGAATCATGTTAACGGCGGCGACACCGATGGCCGCACCGCGCCATCCCAGCAGGCATGTCAGAGCGATCGCGGGAATAGGCAGGATCAACAACAACTGCAGCGAGCCAGGGGCGGTGATCGAGGCAGGTACCGGCGTCGCCTGCAGGCCAATGACCAGCATGGCTCCGAGGGCTCCGACGGTGGCCGCAACAGACCGGATCGTCCATTGTTCCTCGGCGCGGCGGATCCACAGCAGTGCCAGAGGCGCCAGGATCAGGATGCCGGTGAAGTCGCCCAGCGCATAGCGCAGCACGTTGGTGAGAAATGTCTCTTCATGCAACGGTTCCCAGATCAGGTACGAGATGCCCAGGTTGAGCAGACTGATGACCGTCGCGGCGCATACCGCAATTGAGATCACGCCGAGGATCGTGGTGCGCGCAAGCAGCTTCCGGTGCAGGCGCACGATCAGCATCACGGCAGGCATCAGGAACACCGAGGCCAGGATCACCCAGGTCAAGTTGTATTTGCTGATCAGGGGGATGCGCAGATGCGCAAAGTAGGCGTATTCACCAATCAGCAGGTAGGGCCAAAGACGGGGCGGGCACAACAGCAATGCGGCCACCCGTACGCCGGCAGGCAGGAAGAACTGGTCCAGTGACAGCTTGCGCGCACCCCAGCAGGCGAGGGCATAGACGAGTGCCAGCGCCAGCCCCTCGGGGCTGACCCGTATCCTCACCAGCAGGCCGTCTTTCCACCACTGCATCCACGTGCTCCCCAGCTCCTGCACCGATTATGTGGCTGGGGAGGGTCCCGCTACCACAACGCATCCCGCAGCTTGTACCACGACATCGCCGCCACCAGCAGTGGCGTGCGCAGCAGCCGGCCACCAGGGAAGGGGGCATGCCGCAGGCGCTGGAACACGTCCAGGCGCTCACTCTGGCCTGCAATGGCGGCGGCGATCACCTCGCCGGCCAGCCCGGCGGCGGCCACCCCATGGCCGGAGAACCCCTGCGCGAAGTACAGGTTGCCGTCCAGCCGGCCCCAATGCGGGGCGCGGTTGCGGGTAATGTCCACATAACCGCCCCAGACCTGCTCCAGTGGCACGTCGGCCAGCTGCGGGAACACCTGGTGCATGCGCCGCTGCATCACCCCGCGCAGGCCGGGTGGGGGCAGTGCTGAATAGCTGGCACGGCCACCAAACAGCAGGCGATGGTCGTGGCTGAGACGGAAGTAATCCAGTGCCCAGGCGGTGTCGGCCACGGCCATGTTGTTGCCGATCAGGGCACGGGCGCGCTCGGCACCCAGCGGAGCGCTGGCGCCGATATAGGTGCCGACCGGCATGATCCGCCGTTCCAGCTCGGGCAGCAGGCCCTGCAACCAGGCGTTGCCGGCCACCACCAGATGCGCAGCGCGCACGCTTCCCTGCGCGGTATGCAGGGTAGGCTGCGGTCCGCGCTGCACGCGGGTCACTGCGGAGTTCTCATGGATCACCGCGCCGGCCGCACGCGCCGCATCGGCCAGTCCGCGGGCATAGGCCAGGGGCTGCAGATGCGCGCTGAGTGGATCGAACATCGCGGCGCGGTAGCGTGGGCTGTCCAGCTGTGCGCGCAGGGCATCATGGTCCCACCACTGCATGGGGTAGTCGTAGTGGCGTTGCAGATGCTCGCAGTTGGCCTGAAGGTCGCGTTCATGGCGTTCGCGGATGGCGACGCTGGCGTGGCCTTCCACCCAATGACAGTCAATGCCGTGGCGATCGATGCGTGCGCGCATCGCCTGCACCGCGTCGCGTGACCAGTCGAACAGGTGGCGCGCATCATCACGACCGAGCTGACGCTCCAGTTCGTCCACCTCGCAGCCATAGCCGACCAGCGCCTGGCCACCATTGCGGCCGGACGCGCCCCAACCGATCCGCTGCGCCTCCAGCACCACCACGCGCTGGCCACGTGAGGCCAGTTCCAGGGCCGCGGTCAGGCCGGTGTAGCCCGCACCAAGCACTGCGACATCGGCCTGAACCTCGCCCTGCAGCGGGGGCAGCGCGGGTGGTTCGGGCAGGCTGGCGGCATACCAGCTTGGCGGGAACGCGGCACTCACCGCAGGCCTCGCGGGCGCAGTGCGGGAGAGGAGAGCGGGGGAGGACGATCAGCATTCACCCAAGTAGTTTCGCCGATGCGTGAGGGCTGTGGTGTGACGGCACCGACTTGCCGCCTTCGCCGGGCGACGGGTAACGTGTCGGCACGTCAAGGAGTTTTTCCATGCGCCGCCTGCCCTGGGTGGGCCTGCCCACCGACAGTACCGTGCTCGGCCATCACCGCTTCGCGGTGGCCGGCGAGAAGTACGTGCGCGCGCTGGCCGAGGCCGCCGAAGTGACCCCGGTGGTACTGCCGAGCCTGCAGCCTCCTTTGCCGGCTGGCGACTGGCTGCAGGGGCTCGATGGCCTGCTGCTGACCGGTGCGGTCAGCAACATCGAACCGCAGCACTACGAGGGCGGCCGCAGCTGGCCGGGCAATCCGCATGACCCGGCGCGTGATGCCAATGCCTTCGCACTGCTGCGCGAGGCGCTGGCGCTGGACCTGCCAGTACTGGCGATCTGCCGCGGCTTCCAGGAACTGAACGTCGCGCTGGGTGGCAGCCTGCATCCGCAGGTGCATGCGGTGCCGGGCCTTGCTGACCATCGCGAAGACCCGCAGGCGCCGGTGGAGGTGCAGTACGGACCGGCCCACGCGGTTACCCTGGTTGCCGATGGCTGGCTGGCGCAGTGGCACGGCAGTGACCGGGCGCAGGTCAATTCGGTGCACGGGCAGGGCATTGCCCGCCTCTCGCAGGGCCTGCAGGTCGAGGCCGTGGCTGATGATGGACTGGTCGAGGCGGCGCGCAGCCTGCGCCATCGTTTCGTGCTCGGCGTACAGTGGCACCCGGAGTGGCGTGTCATGCAGGCGCCGTTCTATCACGCTATTTTCCGTGCGTTCGGCCAAGCTTGCCGGCAGCACCAACAGAACCGACTGGATTCCCGATGAGTTCCCGAACGCGCCCGCGCAAGACGGCCACGCCCCCCGCACCGCAGGAAAGCAGCCTGCTGCGCTGGCTGAAGGAACGGCGCATCACCGAGGTCGAGTGCCTGGTGCCGGACATCACCGGCAACGCGCGCGGCAAGATCATTCCCGCCGACAAGTTCTCGCACGACTACGGTACGCGGCTGCCCGAAGGCATCTTCGCTACCACCGTCACCGGCGAGTTCCCTGATGACTACTACGAGCTGACCTCGCCGTCGGACTCGGACATGATGCTGCGCCCCGATCCGGACACGGTGCGCATGGTGCCGTGGGCGGCCGATGCCACCGCGCAGGTCATCCACGATTGCTACACGAAGAACGGTGAGCCACACGAACTGGCACCGCGCAATGTGTTGCGCCGCGTGCTGGCAGCCTACGCCGAGCTGGGCCTGCGCCCGGTGGTGGCGCCGGAGCTGGAGTTCTTCCTGGTGCAGAAGAACACCGACCCGGACTTCCCGCTGCTGCCACCGGCCGGCCGCTCCGGGCGCCCGGAAACCGCGCGGCAGTCGTACTCGATCGACGCGGTCAACGAATTCGACCCGATCCTCGACCTGATGTACGACTACGCCGATGCGATGAAGCTGGACGTGGACACGCTGATCCACGAATCCGGCGCAGCGCAGCTGGAGGTGAACTTCACCCACGCCAATGCGATGGACCTGGCCGACCAGGTGTTCCTGTTCAAGCGCACCATGCGCGAGGCAGCGATGCGCCACGGGGTGTATGCCACCTTCCTGGCCAAGCCGATGGAGAACGAGCCGGGCAGCGCCATGCACATCCACCAGAGCCTGGTGCGGGTGAGCGATGGCAGCAATGTGTTCGCCGGCGAGACCCATGCCGAAGGCGAGTTCAGCCCGGTGTTCGGCCACTACCTGGGCGGCCTGCAGAAGTACGTGCCGCAGGCAATGGCGTTCTTCGCGCCGAATGTGAATTCCTATCGGCGACTGGTGTTCGGCGAGGTCTCGCCGAGCAACGTGCACTGGGGCTATGACAACCGCACCTGCGGGCTGCGCGTGCCGCTGGACACGCCTGAGAACATGCGCGTGGAAAGCCGCTTCGCCGGCTCCGACGCCAACCCCTACCTGGCGATGGCCGCGACCCTGGCCTGCGGCCTGCTGGGCATCCGTGAGCGGCTGGCACCGGACGCACCGGTCACCGGCAGTGCCAAGGAACTGGGCTACAACCTGCCGCGCTCGCTGGGCGAAGCGCTGGACGGGCTGGAGCAGTGCAGCGAGCTGCAGGCGCTGCTGGGCGAGCGCTTCTGCCGCGCCTACATCTCGGTCAAGCGCAAGGAATACGAGACCTTCTTCCGCGTCATCAGCTCGTGGGAGCGCGAGTTCCTGCTGCTGAACGTCTGAGCATCTGGAATAGAAAAATCCGCCGCCGGGGGGTAGGCTGGCACCCGTTGCCGGCCCCGCCGGCCCCCCTTTCCGCATTCTGGAGCACCCGATGAAGCTGCGTATCCTCACGCTCGGCCTGGCCTCCGCCATGCTCGCCGCCTGCAGCGGTGGCAACGGCGGCGCGCAGGACAGCCAGGTCCTGAACGTCTACAACTACAGCGATTACATCGCCGAGGACACCATCCCGACCTTCGAGAAGGAGAGCGGCATCAAGGTGACCTACGATGTGTTCGACAGTGATGAGATGGTCGAGACCAAGCTGCTGGCCGGCAACAGTGGCTACGACGTGGTGGTGCCGACGCTGAACTTCTTCGGCCGCCAGATCCAGGCCGGCGTGTTCCTGCCGCTGGACAAGAGCAAGATCCCGAACTTGGCCAACCTCGATCCGGCGGTGATGAAGCGCATCGCCACCCAGGACCCGGGCAACCAGTACGGCGTGCCGTACATGATCGGTACGACCGGCATCGGCTACAACGTGGACATGCTGAAGCAGCGCTTCGGCGGCAGCACCGACATCGCCAACAGCTGGGACCTGGTGTTCAAGCCGGAGAACATCAGCAAGATGAAGGACTGCGGCGTGACCATCCTGGACACGCCGGCGGACATGATTCCGATCGCGCTGCATTACCTGGGCCTGGACCCGCACAGCGGTGACCCGGCCGAGCTGCAGAAGGCGGCCGACCTGCTGAAGTCGATCCGCCCGTACGTGCAGAATTTCCACTCCTCGCAGTACGTGGGTTCGCTGGCCAACGGTGGTACCTGCCTGGTGGTCGGCTGGTCGGGTGACATCATCCAGGCCCGCGACCGCGCCGAGGAAGCCAGTAATGGCGTGCACGTGGCCTACTCGATCCCGAAGGAAGGCGCTCCGCAGTGGTTCGACATGCTGGCGATCCCGAAGGATGCCAAGCACCCGGAAGCCGCGTACGCGTTCATCAACTATCTGCTGCAGCCGAAGGTTGCCGCGGCCAACACCAACTTCATCCACTACGCCAACCCGGTGCCGACTGCGACCCCGCTGGTGGATGAGGCGATCCGTACCGACCCGACCATCTACCCGCCGGCCGATGTGGCCGAGAAGATGTTCACGTACTCGATCAACACGCCGGAGACCGACAAGCTCTACACCCGGTTGTGGACCGAGGTGAAGACCGGCCGTTAAGCCGGTCTGGCGCCGTCGGGTCATGCCCGGCGGCTCCCTTGCCCTGCGCCGGAACCGGTACTCCCGCTTCGGCCCAGGTGCCGCAGGATGGCCGGCAGCAGGTCGCGTGCATCACGGCCGCCGTTGCACAGGAACGATGAACTCATCCGCTGCAGGTTGTGCATGCCGATGAAGAACAGCCCCGGCTGCGGGGAAACGCCGAAGTCGCCAAGCGGATAGCCGTGTGCATCCAGCGCGCCCTGCACGTCGAGCCAGGGCCATTCGGCGACGAAGCCGGTGGCCAGCACCACCGAACGAATGCCTGCGGCCTGCAGATCCAGCGCGCATGGCGACGGTTCCGGCTCCCAGTGCAGATAGACCTCTTCGGGAATGTAACGGGCATCGTCGGTGCGCGGTTCGGGCCGCGTGGCGTAGTACGCGCTGGCCAGCGAATCGAGATAGGCATACTCGGCCCGAGTGGCCTCGATCGCGGTGCGCAGCTGCGGGCGGACATCGGCAAAGCGGGCGGTGTTTCCACTGAATTCCTGCAACCGGCCCAGCAACCTGATACCTGCGCGGTGCATCGCCAGCAGGCTGATCGAGCTGCCCCGGCCGCCGCTTCCCTTGCCCGAGATCAGCGGAAACTCCGCGGTGCGGGCCCTGCGCAGCGCATCCGGTTCTCCGGCCAGTACGGCGGCCGCTTCACTCACATGCTGGTGGATGCGCCCGGCCATGTCCCACCAGGTCATCGAGTCCTTCCCGCGCAGCCGGCGGGTGTGCGAGTGACGCTGGGCCAGTGACCAGTACACGCTGCGACCGCTGTCGCGCAGGTCCTGGGCGATCTGCGCGCCGGACTGGCCGCCGCCGATAACCAACACCGCGCCCTCGGGTAGCAGGCCGGGACTGCGGTAGTCGCTGGAGTGCAGCACGGTGAGGCCTGGTGCGGGCGCGAAGGGCACCCGGGGCATCCGCGCGCGACGGTATTCACCGGTGGCGACCACCACTGCGCGGGCACGGATCGGCCCCTGGCTGCTGTCGATGGCATAGCCACTGGACTCGGGCCCGACCCGTTGGACCACGCATCCCTCGTTGATCGGCAAGGAGCGCTCGTGGGCATACTCGCGGAGGTGCCGGATCACCTCCGGGGCCCCCATGAAGCCTTCCGGGTCATCGCCGGCATAGGCATGACCGTGCAGGGCCATCGTCGCGTTGGCGGTGTTGGTCTGGAACGACTCCCAGCGCCGTTGCCAGCTGGCGCCCACGGTTTCGGCCTCCAGCACGCGATGCTCGACGCCGGCCTCCTGCAGGAGCGCGCTGAGCGACAACCCGGCCTGGCCGGCGCCGATGATGACCAGTGGCAGCCTTGCGGGCAGGGAGCCCGGCAGGCGGGGCGGGAAGGGGGAGGGGGAGGGGCTGTCCGGGGGAATCACCAGTGTGGGTCCATGCAAGGCCTTGATCCGAGGCATTGCGCGGGGAATGTCCTTGGCTTTCAACGGATCCCGTTCTGAAAAATGTTGCAGATCGGGCTGCCGCCCGTGGTGTCTGGTCGGGACGGCCGCCCGGGCGTCGAAGAGAGCCCGAGCCTTCCGGCGGACAGGCCAGCATGGCGGGGGAAAACCGACACCCCTCGAGGCCCCGAGGCCGCTCACCGGCCGGTTCCACCTGCTGCCGTCATATCCCCTGCGGCCCCCGGCCGGTAGAATGGCGGCCGCTGTCCACCGCCCGCTCCCGGAGCCCCCATGCCCGTTGAAGCCCAGCCGGTAGCCGCCGTCGTCGACACGACCGGTGCGCCCGGCTATCTCTCCATTCGTGATTTGCGCAAGGAATTCGACGGTTTCGTCGCCGTCGACGACGTCAATCTGGACGTGCGCAAGGGCGAGATCTTCGCCCTGCTCGGTGGCTCCGGCAGTGGCAAATCGACCCTGCTGCGCTGCCTCGGCGGCTTCGAGACGCCCACCAAAGGCAGCATCACCCTCGATGGCCAGCGCCTGGACGCGCTGCCGCCGTACCAGCGGCCGGTCAACATGATGTTCCAGTCCTACGCCCTGTTCCCGCACATGACGGTCGAGCAGAACATCGCCTTCGGCCTGAAACAGGATGGCTTGGGCAAGGACGCGATCAGCAAGCGCGTCGGCGAGATGCTCGATCTGGTGCAGATGGGCCACCTGGGCAAGCGCAAGCCGCACCAGCTCTCCGGCGGCCAGCAGCAGCGCGTGGCGCTGGCGCGGTCGCTGGCCAAGGGGCCGAAGCTGCTGCTGCTGGACGAGCCGATGGGCGCGCTGGACAAGAAGCTGCGCTCGCAGATGCAGCTGGAACTGGTCAGCATCATCGAATCGTCGGGGGTGACCTGCGTGATGGTCACCCACGACCAGGAAGAAGCGATGACCATGGCCACCCGCATCGCGGTGATGGATGCCGGCTGGATCCAGCAGGTCGGCAAGCCGGACGAGGTCTACGAGCAGCCGGCCAACCGCTTTGTCGCCGAGTTCATCGGTTCGGTCAACCTGTTCGACGGGGTGATCGACGAGGACCTGCCCGAGTACGTCACCGTGCGCTCGCCGCTGTTCCCGGCGCCGATCTACATCGCCCATGGCATCACCGGCTATGAAGGGCAGCCGGTCGCGTTCGCGCTGCGCCCGGAGAAGGTGATGATCGGCAAGGACGAGCCGGAAGGGCACACCAACAAGGCCCAGGGTGTGATCGAGGACATCGCCTACTTCGGCAGCCATTCGGTCTACCACGTGCGCCTGCCCAGCGGCGCCAAGGTACTGGCCAACTTCGCCAACTCGCAGCGCTGGGCCAGCGATGGCCTGACCTGGGGCGACAGTGTGTGGGTGCACTGGCGCGACAACGACGGCGTGGTGCTGACCTCATGAGCACGGCCGGCCTGAAGCGCTGGCTGCCGGGGCTGCGTGCCACGGTGATCGGCATTCCGTACCTGTGGCTGCTGCTGTTCTTCGCAGTGCCGTTCCTGATCGTGCTGATGATCAGCTTCTCGCTCAGCCGGGTCGGCTCGCCGCCGTACACCTGGCTGCTGCAGTACGTGGATGGCGGCTTCTCGCTGAAGCTGAACCTGGAAAACTACCTGGCGCTGTTCCGCGATTCGATCTATGCGCAGGCCTTCCTGAGCTCGATCAAGATCGCGGCGATCTCCACCTTCCTGACCCTGCTGATCGGCTACCCGATGGCCTATGCCATCGCCCGCCTGTCACCGGCCGCACGCAACGTGGCGATGATGCTGGTGGTGTTGCCGTCGTGGACCTCGTTCCTGATCCGCGTGTACGCGTGGAAGGCGATCCTGGACCGCAACGGCCTGCTCGACCAGTTCCTGCAGTTCACCGGCCTGCAGTCGCTGATGACCAGCCTCGGCCTGCCCAAGCTGCAGCTGATCGATACGCCGACTGCCGCCTACATCGGCATCGTCTACTGCTACCTGCCGTTCATGGTGCTGCCGTTGTACGCCAACCTGGTCAAGCATGACCACCGGCTGCTGGAAGCGGCCTACGACCTGGGTGCCAAGCCGTGGCAGGCGTTCCTGCGCATCACCCTGCCGTTGTCGAGGGCGGGCATCATCGCTGGCTGCATGCTGGTGATGATTCCGGCGATCGGTGAATTCGTGATCCCGGAAATGCTGGGCGGCTCGGAGACGCTGATGGTCGGCCGCCAGCTGTGGAACGAGTTCTTCAACAACCGTAACTGGCCGGGCGCCTCGGCGATGGCGGTGGCAATGATCCTGTTGCTGCTGGTCCCGATCCTGCTGTTCAACCGTTCCCAGCAGCGCCTGCTGGAAGGGAAGCAGGCATGAGCCCGCGTACCGCCAAGGGCCTGGGGCTGGGCGTGCTGCTGCTCGGCTTCGCTTTCCTGTACCTGCCGATCCTGCTGTTGATGTTCTATTCGTTCAACAGCTCGCGGCTGGCGATGGTCTGGGCCGGGTTCTCCACCCGCGCCTACAGTGACCTGTTCGCCGACCGCGCGCTGATGGATGCGATGTGGACCAGCCTGGTGGTCGCGTTCTGGACCGCCTGCACGGCTACCGTGCTGGGCACGCTGGCGGCGATGGTGATGACCCGCTTCAAGCGCTTCCGTGGCAAGCCACTGTTCGGTGCACTGGTGACCGCACCGCTGGTGATGCCGGATGTGATCCTGGGCTTCTCGCTGATGGCGCTGCTGGCCTCGATGGGCGCGATTCCCGGTTTTCCCGCACGCGGCCTGACCACGATCTGGATCGCGCACGTCACCTTCACCCTGTGCTTCGTCACCGTGGTGGTGTCCTCGCGCCTGCAGGAAATGGACCTGTCGCTGGAAGAAGCGGCGATGGATCTGGGTGCCAGCCGGCTGACCGTGTTCGGCCGCATCACCCTGCCGATCATCGCGCCGGCGCTGGTGGCGGGCTGGCTGCTGGCCTTCACCCTGTCGCTGGATGACGTGGTCGTGGCCAGCTTCGTCGCCACGCCGGGCTCGACCACGCTGCCGATGAAGGTGTTCGCTTCGGTGCGCATGGGCATCAGCCCGAAGATCAACGCACTGGCCACGCTGCTGGTGTCGGCGGTGTCGATCGCTGCTGTGATCGGCTGGTACATCAATGCGCGTGCGGAGAAGCGGCGCCAGCGCGATCTGCAGCTGGCGCGGCAGGACAACGGCTGATCCGGCAACACCCGGCTCACGGCCGGCGGCGCACAATGGGGGTCTTCCAGATGGAGATCCCCCATGACCGTCGAGATCATCAACCCGGCCACCGGCCAGGTGACCTACCGCCATGAACTGATGGGTGCAGCCGACATCGAGCAGCGCCTGCAGGCCGCTGCCGATGCCTTCCCCGGCTGGGCTGATCACTCGCTCCAGGACCGCGGCGCCATCCTGCGCCAGATCGCCGCGCAGCTGCGCGCCCGTCGCGATGACCTGCAGCAGGCGATGACCCACGAGATGGGCAAGCTCAAGGCCGAGGCGCTGGCCGAGGTCGACAAGTGCGCTGCCGCCTGCGAGTACTACGCCGACCACGCGGCCGACTACCTGAAGCCGCAGCTGATCGACACCGAAGCCCAGCGCAGCTATGTGCGCTATGAGCCGATCGGCTGCGTATTCGCGGTGATGCCGTGGAATTTCCCGATCTGGCAGGTATTCCGTTTCCTGGCCCCGGCGTTCATGGCCGGCAACGTCGCCCTGCTCAAGCACGCCAGCAACGTGCCGCAGTGCGCCGACCTGATCCTGGCGGTGTGCCGTGACGGCGGCCTGCCCGATGGCGTGTTCGATGTACTGCACATCGACAACGACCAGGCCGCCGAGGTGCTGCGCGACGCGCGGGTGAAGGCGGTGACGCTGACCGGCAGCGAGCGGGCAGGGCGCTCGATCGCTTCCAATGCCGGCAGCCAGCTGAAGAAGTCGGTGATGGAGCTCGGCGGCAGCGATGCCTTCGTGGTGCTCGATGATGCCGACCTCGACAAGACCGTGGCCGCGGCAGTGAAGTCACGCTTCGACAACAGCGGCCAGACCTGCATCGCGGCCAAGCGCTTCATCGTGGTCGATGCGGTGGCCGATGAATTCACCCGTCGCTTCGTGGAAGCGGCGGGCGAGCGCCAGTATGGCGACCCTGACGAGCGCGGCACCACGCTGGCGCCGATGGCGCGCGCCGACCTGCGCGACGAACTACACAAGCAGGTGCAGGCCAGCGTCGCCAAGGGCGCGCGCGTGCTGATCGGTGGCGAGCCGATTGCCGGCACGCATGCCGGCTATCCAGCCACCGTGCTCGACCAGGTGGGTCCTGGCATGCCGGCCTACGATGAGGAACTGTTCGGGCCGGTGGCGGCGGTGATCCGGGTCAAGGATGAAGCTGAGGCGCTGCGCGTGGCCAACGACACTCGTTTCGGCCTGGGCGGCAGCGTGTGGACGCGCGACGCGGTGCGCGGCGAAGGCTTTGCCCAGCGGATGGAATGCGGCGCCGCGTTCGTCAACGCCATCGTCAAGAGCGATGCGCGGTTGCCGTTCGGTGGCAGCAAGCAGTCCGGTTTCGGTCGCGAACTGGCCGACCATGGCATCCATGAGTTCATGAACATCAAGACCGTCTACGTGGCTTGATGGATCATGCAATGCGCCACGACCAACGGTCGTGGCCTACCGGTCTGGTGGGTATCGACCGTTGGTCGATACGATCTACAGCCACTTGGCGCGCTTGAACAGCCGGTACAGCCCCACGCACACGCCGCCCACGCCAACGATCATCAGCGGGTAGGACCACGGTTCGCTCAGCTCGGGCATGTGGCTGAAGTTCATGCCGTACCAGCTGGTGATCAGCGTCGGCGCCGCCAGCAGCGCCGCCCATGCACCCAGCCGCTTGACCGTCTCGCCCTGCGCCAGCGTCACCAGCGACAGGTTCACGCTCAGTGCGGTGCCCAGCATCTCGCGAAGGGTGTCGATCACATCGCTGATGCGTACCGCGTGGTCGTGCACGTCGCGGATGTACAGCTTCACCTCGTCGGGGATCAGTTCGCCCTGATAGCGACGCAGCTGTGCCAGCACGTCCTGCAGCGGCGCCACCGCCATGCGCATCTTGTTCAGTTCGCGCTTGAGCTCGTACAGCCGCACCACGGTGCTGCGCTTGTAGGTGTCGGCGAAGATGTCCTTTTCGAGCAGGTCCAGGGTGTCGCGGAAGCGGTGCACGATGGGCAGGTAGTTGTCGACCACGAAGTCGGTCACCGCATACAGGCAGTACGACGGGCCCATTTTCAGCAGCTGGGGCTCGCGCTCGACCCGCGCGCGTACCGGGGCGTAGGACAGCGAAGCGCCATGGCGCACCGTCACCAGGAAACGCGGGCCGAGGAAGGCGTGGGTTTCGCCGTACTGGATGCGCTCGTCGACCATCTGCGCGGTCGTCACCACCACGAACATCGAATTGCCGTAGGTCTCGACCTTGGGCCGCTGGTGCGCATTGCGCGCATCCTCGATGGCCAGGTCGTGCAGGCAGAACTCTTCCTGCAATTTCAACAGCACATCGTCATTGGGGTCGTACAGGCCGACCCAGACGAAGCCATTGCCACCGGCAATGACATCGCTGATGGCGTCCAGGGTGATGTCGTGGCGTTTGCCCTCGTCATCGTAGTGGACGCAGTTGATGACGCAGGCGGGGTTGGCCGAGGCGGGCGCGGCAGCGGAGGCGGGCAATGACATGCCCGCCATCGTGCGTCAGGGCTGTGTTTTGGACAAGTGAGGAGTACGCCCCAGCACCCATGCCAGCGTGACGTGGACGGGCAGCAGCAGCACGATCCACTGCACGTTGTACTGCGCCTGCAGGCTCAGCCAGTGCAGCACCAGCGCGGCCACCGCCTGTACCGCCAGCAGCCACAGTACGATCCTGAACATGCGGCCCGGCACGCGCCGGCGCAGCAGGCTGATCGCCCCGGGCAGCAGCAGCACCGCCAGCGGCGAAAGCAACAGCAGGTTGCGATTGGCCCACGCGGCGTAGTGGATGCTGAAGCCCCACAGGAACACCAGCACGCCGCCGAACAGGGCACACAGCAGCCAGAACGGCAGCGCCAGCCCGGCCAGCAGGCGCGGACGGCGGCGCAGCGCCAGCACGCCGGCGGCAATCACCAGGCCGCACAGCAGCCACGGCCACCAGCGGCGCGCGGATTCCTTCGGCTCCGGATCGATACGGTGCGGCAGCAGTTGCTGTTCGGACTTCACCAGCGGACGGCCATCGCTGTTACGTGCCTGGCGCAGCGCATCGGCCAGGCGCATCGGTACGAAGGCTTCCTGCCAGCGCGACAGCGGCTGGTCGGCGAACGGCCCCAGGCCTACATCGAAGCCCAGCCACATCCAGGGTGCCGGCGAGGCCAGGCGCACCGATTCACTGCGGTAGGTGTTGCCGCGTGAGCGCCCCGACAGCTGCGACTGCAGGCCGCCGCCGAGTGCCTTGTCCACCGTGTCGCGCACCATCGTGGCGCAGTTGGCGGTGTAGTAGTCGTAGTGGTAACGCGCGTTTTCCGGCTTGGCCCGTTCGGCCAGATCGGCAGCGAGCGCACGTGCCTGGTCGGGGCGCAGGTCCAGCCACTGCACGCTGGCGCCACGGCCGGTCTCGTCGTAGTAGGACAGATCCTGCTGCAGCGGTAGCGCCACCAGGTAATACATCATGTCGCCGCGTGCGAAGCGGCTGATGAAATCGTCCTCGGACGGGTCGAAGTAGCCGAAGTTGTACGAGGTCGCCTCACCGCTGACCGGATCAAGCACCACGATGGCGTCGTGGCCGAAGCGTTCGAAGAACACCGTGCCCGGCTGCATGGTGACCACGCCGATGCGCGGGGCGGGGGCTTCAGTACTGGCGAGCGCCGTAGCGGCAGGCGGGGCCGCCGCCGGCTGCGCGAACGCGGCCAGCGGCAGGGCCATGGCCAGCACGCACAGTGCCAGCCACACCATGAGGATCAGGCCGCGGCGCTTCAAGCGTCGTCCTGCGCGTCCGGCGGCAGCACGGTCACGTGGAAGGCCTGTACCCGGCGCGCGTCGGCGCGGGCCACGCGGAACATGAAACGGTCCAGCGCCAGCTCGTCACCGACTTCCGGCAGATGGCCCACGGCCTCGGTGACCAGGCCACCGATGGTGTCGTAGTCCTCGTCGGAGAACGTCGCGCCGAATCGCTCGTTGAAGTCGCCGATCGGGGTCAGCGCGTCGACCACGTACTGGCCGTCGGACTGGATCGCGATCTGCGCCGAGGGATCTTCAGCTTCGTCATGCTCGTCGTCGATCTCGCCGACGATCTGTTCCAGCACGTCCTCGATGGTGACCAGGCCGGCGACACCGCCGTACTCGTCCACCACGATGGCCATGTGGTTGCGCGACAGGCGGAACTCCTTCAGCAGCACATTGAGCTTCTTCGCCTCCGGGATCAGCACCGCTGGGCGCAGCAGCTCGCGCACGTTGGCCGGGCCGTTGTCGGCAACCACGCCGCGCAGCAGGTCCTTGGCCAGCAGGATGCCAAGGATGTCGTCCTTGTTCTCGCCGTGCACCGGGAAGCGTGAATGACCGGATTCGACCACCTGCTTCATCAGTTCCAGGAAGGGCGCCTCAACCGGCAGCGAGACCATCTGCGAGCGCGAAATCATCACGTCGCCCACGGTCAGCTCGGCGACCGAAATGGCGCCTTCCATCATCTTCAGGGTATCGGCGGCGATCAGACCCTCTTCCTGCGCGGTGTGCAGGACAGCGACCAGCTCGTCGCGGGTATGGGGTTCGCCGGAGAAGGCGGAGGTCAGGCGTTCAAGCCAGCCGCGCTTCTTTTCACTGTGCTCCGCAGGGGAGCTACTACTGTCGTCTTCTGACATCTCTGGAAAAAAGGCACCCGGCAGGCCGGGCGTTGGCCCAAGTCTAGCAGGATGTGACGGCCTGTCAGTGACTGCCGGTGGCCGGGGCAGGGGCGGCCGGGGCCGGCTCCTCCTCGGGCAGGTCCAGGCTGTAGGTGCAGCCGGCCAGGGTCTTGCCCGGGTGGGAGGCCACGGTGGAGACGCTGAGGATGATCGACTCGATCTGGGCCTCGCCGGTTTTCGGGTCGGTCACGTCGCGGCTGACCAGCTCGCGGCCGGCCATGAACTTGCCGTCCTGGTCGTAGCCGGTCTCCAGCGCCAGGCGCTTGGCCAGCGGGCGTGGGTCGGCCTGGTCGAGCACCGCCATGATGCTGGCGCCGGCCACGGCCACCCGCTCGGTGCTCATGCCGAACACGCTGATCGGTTGGGCCAGGCGGAACTCACTCATGAACTGGTTGCCCTGTGGCAGCGGCTGCAGGCCCTGGGCCACGGCCTTCAGCGGGTCGGCCAGCAACGGCGCCAGCGCGGCCTGATCGGCCACGCCCTGGCGGCATTCGATCAGCGCCGGCAGGTCCAGGCTGGAAGCGAAGGCGGCTGGGACCGCAAGGGCACACAGCAAAGGCAGGCAGCAGCGCAGTGACACGGGCGGTTTCCGCAGGCGAAGGGCCGCCATCATAGCTCCGGTGAGCGCCTGAACAGCCCGGTGAGAAGGCGCAGGAATCCCGTCATCGCCCGCCGCGCGACCATCAGTGAGAGGGTCAGCACGACCGCAAGCATGGCGATCTGCATCGATTGCCCCGCGATGCGCGCCACCGCCGGCCACAGGCCCGGGCTGGTCAGCCAGGGCATCAGTTCCGATGCGGCTGTCCTGGCCACTTTCATGTAGATCACGGCCAGCACGAACAGCACCAGCAACGAGGTGCGGCTGGCATGGAAGAACGGGAGTGCGTTGACCGGCCTGCCAAGCCGCTGCTGCAGCAGCGTTCGCCACAGCACCGGCAGGGTCAGGGCACCGACCAGTATCAGCACCATCGACGTTTCCCACAGCCCGGGCAGGTGGGCGGGTTCCGCTCTACCCGTGAGGTGGGGGCCGATCATGCCGGTCGCCAGCCCGGCCAGCAGGCACAAAGGCGAGAGCAGGGCGAGGCTGCGCAGCAGCCAGTGCCTGCCGGCGGGTTCACGAGCGCTGAGGCGACGCACGGTGTACGCGCCCAGCATCAGCAGGCCGGCGAACAGGCCCGCGCTCATCGCAAACGTCGTGAAGCTGTTTCCCGGAGTCATCCTTGATCCCCTTGTAGTCGTGGCGACGGGCGGTGGCCCGCTCAGCGCTCGCCCGCGTATGGGTCGTCGATGCCCAGCTCGGCCAGGATCTCCCGTTCCAGCTGCTCCATCGCCTCGGCTTCCTTGTCGTCCTCGTGGTCCCAGCCGAGCAGGTGCAGCACGCCGTGCACGGTCAGGTGCGCGTAGTGGGCATTGAGCGCCTTGCCCTGTTCGTCGGCCTCGCGTGCCACGACCGGTGCACAGATCACCAGGTCACCGAGCAGCGGGAACTTGACGCCCTTGGGCAGGCCTTCGGGTACTTCGGCCGGGAAGCTGAGCACGTTGGTGGCGTAGTCCTTGCCGCGGTAGTGGCGGTTCAACGACTGTCCTTCCTTGGCATCGACCACGCGGATGGCCAGATCGGCCTCGCGGATGCGGCCCTTCAACGCGGCGGCCACCCACTTGCGGAAGCTCACTGCCGCCGGCAGGCCTGCACGCGGCAGGGCATAACTGACGGCGACGTCCAGTCGCACGGGACCACGGGTCATGGAGTTGCTCCAGGTTGGATCTGATGCAGGTCGCGGCGGTCGTAGGCGCTGACAATGCGTGCGACCAGCGGGTGGCGGACCACGTCACGGGATTCGAAGAAGGTGAAGCTCACGCCATCGACCTCACGCAGCACGTCGATGGCGTCGCGCAGGCCGGACTTCACATGCTTGGGCAGGTCGGTCTGGGTCAGGTCACCGGTGACCACCGCAGTGGAGCCGTAACCCAGGCGGGTCAGGAACATCTTCATCTGCTCGATGGTGGTGTTCTGTGCTTCGTCCAGGATCACGAACGCATCGTTGAGCGTGCGGCCGCGCATGTAGGCCAGCGGTGCGATCTCGATGACGTTCTTCTCCAGCAGCTTGACCACCTTCTCCACGCCCATCATCTCGTACAGGGCGTCGTACAGCGGTCGCAGGTACGGATCGACCTTCTGGCTCAGGTCGCCGGGCAGGAAGCCCAGCTTCTCGCCGGCCTCCACCGCCGGGCGCACCAGGATCAGGCGCTGCACCCGCGATTCATTCAGTGCTTCGACCGCGCTGGCCACGGCCAGGAAGGTCTTGCCGGTACCGGCCGGGCCGATGCCGAAGTTGATGTCGTGGGTGGCGATCTGGTGCAGGTAGCGGCCCTGGTTTGCGCCGCGGCCGCGCACCGTGCCGCGCTTGACCTTGATCGCCACGTCCTGCGCTTCATAGGAGCGCTCGGCGATCTGCTCGACATTGGCCTGCGCCAGGCGCAGGTGGATGGCGTGGTTGTCGAAGGTGGTTTCGCCGGCTTCGGCGTACAGCGCTTCAACCAGCTTCTGCGCCTCGACGATGGCTTCTTTGGGCCCGCTGATGCGGAACACGAAGCCACGATTTGCGATCTCCACGCCGAGCTTCAGCTCGATCTGGCGCAGGTGCCCGTCGAAGGGGCCGCACAGGTTGGCCAGTCGCTCGTTGTCTTCCGGCGACAGGGTGAAGTCTCGATGATCGATGCTTTTCATTGCTTGGGGTGGGGCCGACGCCTTCCACCGCAGTGTATTCAGGGAGGACAAGGGTAGCGCGCGTGCGGGGCACACGGCCAGCAGACGGTCGATACAGCGTTTTCCACACCCGGTGTGGACGGGGCACGCGGAAACCTGTGGATAGACCTCTGCGATGCTTGTGCCACAAGGCCCATGAGGTCCTGGTGAAAAAAGCGTCATGGCCGTTCGTCGCTGCGGCAGCACTGCCACGGGTGGCCTGTACGGGGTCATTCATCGTGATGGCAGTGCAGGTTTCGTTGCCGGGCGAGCAACAAAGCCACGTCCCTGCGGATTTCCACAGCGGTTGTGGAATGATGCCGAATCAACCTGTGGATAGGTGGTGCGGAGCCTTGCAGCAAAAGGCTTGCCCACGTGTGGTGAAAAAACCGTCAGGGCTGATCGGAATCATTGAGGGTGCACGGGGCACATGGCACCGTGTCGCCGTCGCAGGAGGGGATGGCATGGGCATCGGCAACGGGATGCGTGGAATCGGACTGGCGGGCATCGGCCTGCTGGCGGGGTGTGGGCAGTCAACGCCGACTGCGCTGGGCACGCTGGAATGGGACCGGATCACGGTGCCGGCGCCGGCGGCCGAAGTCATCGCCACGGTGGAGGTGCGCGAGGGGCAGCAGGTCAAGGCCGGGGCCGTGCTGATGCAGCTGGACCCGGCGCGGGGAGACGCGCAGTTCGCCGCGGCTCAGGCTGATGCGGCGCGTGCGCAGGCCCAGCTGGAAGAACTGCAGATCGGCCCACGCCAGGAGCAGATCGCGCAGGCCCAGGCGCAACTGGCCGCGTTGCGCGCACAGGCTGCCGAAGCAACTGCCTATTACCGACGTGTCCAGCCGTTGGCACAGCAGCGCCTGATTGCCGCCGCTGAACTGGATCGTGCACGCGCCGCTGCCGGCAATGCCGAGGCCAGCGCGCGTGCTGCCGAGCAGGCCTGGCTGGAGCGGGTGCACGGCAGCCGTGTGCAGGATATCGCCCAGGGCCAGGCGGCCGCGGATGCCGCACAGGCACAGCAGGTGGTGCAGGGCGTCAACCTGCAGAAGCTGCAACTGCGCGCACCGCGCGACGGCGTGGTCGATGCCTTGCCTTACCGGCAGGGGGACCAGGCGCCGGTCGGCGCGCCGCTGGCGGTGATGCTGGTCGGCGAGCGCCCCTATGCACGCGTCTACCTGCCGCAACCGCTGCGCCTGCAGGTCAAGGTCGGACAGGCCGCGCAGATACAGCTGGATGGAGGCAGCACGGTGCTGACGGGGCGCGTGCGTGCGATCCGCAGTGAGCCGTCGTTCACGCCGTACTACGCACTGACCGGTGATGACGTCGAGCGCCTGAGCTATCTGGCCGAGATCGAAGTGGACGGGAACAGCGACATGCAGAAGCTGCCAGCGGGCCTTCCGGTACAGGTGCGCTTCTGAACACCGGTGCGGACATCGCGGTGCACGCGCAGGGCCTGACCCGCCGCTTCGGCGATCTGCTGGCCGTGGACAATGTCGACCTGACCGTGCCGCGTGGCCAGGTCTATGGCTTCCTGGGGCCGAACGGGTCGGGCAAGTCGACCACCATCCGCATGCTGTGCGGCCTGCTGGAACCGAGTGCCGGGCAGATCGAGGTGCTGGGCCTGGCGGTTCCCGAGCAGGCCGAAGCACTGCGCCGGCGCATCGGCTACATGACCCAGCGCTTCTCGTTGTATGAAGATCTTTCGGTACGCGAGAACCTGGAATTCCTCGCCGCCATCCAGGATCTGCCACGCGCGCAGGCCCGGCGGCGGGTCGACGAACTGCTGCAGCAGTATCGTCTTCTGGACAGGCAGCCGCAGCTGGCCGGCACCCTCAGTGGTGGCCAGAAGCAGCGCCTGGCGCTGGCCGGCGCCGTCGTGCACGCTCCGGAGCTGCTGTTCCTGGACGAGCCGACCAGCGCAGTCGATCCGGAATCGCGCCGCGATTTCTGGGAGGCCCTGTTCGAACTGGCCGATGCGGGCACCACCGTGCTGGTCTCGACCCACTACATGGACGAGGCCGAGCGCTGCCACCGCCTGGCGATCCTTGATCGTGGCGCGCTGGTGGCCGACGGCACCCCGGCCGAGCTGTGCGCACGGCTGGAAGGGCGCACGCTGCAGGTCACCGCGTCGCAGCCGCGCCTGGCCAGCCGCGCACTGGCCGATCTGCCCGGCGTGCTCAGCGTGGCGCAGATCGGCACCCATCTGCGCGTGCTGTGCAATGAGGGAGCGGCGGACATCGCAGTGCTGGGCCGTGCGCTGGCCCTTGCTGACCCGCAGGCCAGCATCGAGAAGGTGGCACCGAACCTGGAAGACGTGTTCGTGGCCGCCACCCGTGGTCGTGGCCGGGAGCCGGCGGAATGAACCTGCGCAGGCTGTGGGCGATCATGCTCAAGGAACTGCGGCAGCTACGGCGCGACCGCATCACGCTGGCGATGATCGTCGGCATTCCGGTGATGCAGCTGCTGCTGTTCGGCTATGCGATCAATCTCAACCTGCGTCACCTCGACGCCGGTGTCGCCGATCAGGCCAACAGTGCCGCCTCGCGCGCGCTGGTGCAGGACATGGTCGCCACCGGCGTGATCACGCCGCGCAGCGAGGCGTACACGCCCGACCAGCTGATGCAGGCGCTGCGCCGTGGCGAGATCAGTGTCGGCATCGTGGTGCCGGCCGACTTCGAGCGTCGCCGCTTCGACGGTCGCGAAGCAGTGCAGGTGCTGGTCGATGGCAGCGACACCGTGGTGCAGAGCGCAGCGATCCAGCTGGCGCAGGTGCCGCTGGACACGCGTCCGACCAGCAACACGCGTCCCCTGCGCGAAGGCAGCATCGCCAGTGGTCCTATCAGCGTGACCAGCTTCTACAACCCGCAGCGGCGCTCGGCGGTGAACATCGTGCCGGGCCTGATCGGGGTGATCCTGACCATGACCCTGGTGATGTTCACGGCCGTGGCGGTGGTGCGCGAACGCGAGCGCGGCAACATGGAGCTGCTGATCGCCACGCCGGTGTCGCGCAGCGAACTGATGGTGGGCAAGGTGCTGCCTTATGCAGCGATTGGCCTGCTGCAGACCACGCTGGTGCTGGTGCTGGGCACCTGGCTGTTCCAGGTGCCGATCCGCGGCAGCCTGCTGGACATCTACCTGGCCGCAGTACTGCTGGTGCTGGCCAACCTTGCACTGGGCCTGCTGATTTCCACGCGCGCGCGCTCGCAGTTCCAGGCGATGCAGATGACGTTGTTCCTGTTCCTGCCGTCGATCCTGCTGTCGGGCTTCATGTTCCCGTTTGCGGGCATGCCGCGGCCGGTGCAATGGCTGGCGGAAGTGCTGCCGCTGACCCACTTCCTGCGGCTGGTGCGCGGCATCATGCTGCGCGGCGCCTCGCTGTGGGAGCTGTGGCACGACGCGCTGGCGCTGCTGGCCTTCATCGTGGTGATGATGACGCTGGCGATCCTGCGCTTCCGCAAGCGATTGGATTAAGGCCTGTCATTCGGTAGTGCCGGCCGCTGGCCGGCATCATTTCCGGTGGGTGCCGACCGTTGGTCGGCACACCCAGACCTTACTCCGCCACCACCCGCGCGCGCAGCGAATTGGTCAGCGCTTCGGTGATCACCACATCCACGAACTGGCCGATCAGCCGTGCCGGCGCCGGGAAGTTCACCGAGCGCATGTTCTCGGTCTTGCCGGTCAGCTCGTTCGGATTCTTGCGCGACGGACCTTCCACCAGCACGGTCTGCACCGTGCCCACCATCTTCTGGGAGATGCTGGCCGCGTGCGCATTGATGCGCTCCTGCAGGCGCGACAGGCGCGCGTGCTTCTCCGCATCGCTGATCGTGTCCTCCAGGTCGGCCGCTGGCGTGCCCGGGCGGCGCGAATAGATGAAGGAGAAGCTGTGGTCGAAGCCGATGTCTTCGATCAGCTTCATGGTCTTCTCGAAATCGGCATCGGTCTCGCCGGGGAAGCCGACGATGAAGTCCGAGCTGATCGAGATGTCCGGGCGCACCGCGCGCAGCTTGCGGATCTTCGACTTGAATTCCAGTGCGGTGTAGCCGCGCTTCATCGCCGACAGCACGCGGTCGCTGCCGGCCTGCACCGGCAGGTGCAGGAAGTTGGCCAGCTGCGGTACGTCGCGGAACGCATCGACCAGCGAATCGCTGAACTCCAGCGGGTGCGAGGTGGTGAAGCGGATGCGGCCAACGCCATCGATCTCGGCGATGGTGCGGATCAGCAGGCCCAGGTCGGCGAACTCACCATCGCCATACGGGCCACGGTAGGCGTTGACGTTCTGGCCGAGCAGGTTGATCTCGCGCACGCCCTGCGCGGCCAGCTGGGCCACTTCCACCACCACGTCCTCGAACGGGCGGCTGACCTCCGTGCCGCGGGTGTAGGGCACCACGCAGAACGAGCAGTACTTCGAGCAGCCTTCCATGATCGACACGAACGCCGAGGCGCCATCGGCACGTGGCTCCGGCAGGCGGTCGAACTTCTCGATCTCGGGGAAGCTGATGTCCACCTGCGGGCGCTTCTGTTCGCGCCGCGCGCGGATCAGTTCCGGCAGGCGGTGCAGGGTCTGCGGTCCGAACACCAGGTCGACGAACGGCGCGCGCTTGATGATCGCTTCGCCTTCCTGCGAGGCGACGCAGCCGCCGACGCCGATGATGACCTCGCGGCCCTTGTTCTTCAGGCCCTTCCACACGCCCAGCTGGCTGAATACCTTCTCCTGCGCCTTCTCGCGGATGGAGCAGGTGTTGACCAGGATGACGTCAGCGTCGTCCGGGGTATCGGTCAGTTCCAGGCCATCGCTGGCGGCAAGCACGTCGGCCATCTTGGCCGAGTCGTACTCGTTCATCTGGCAACCGTGGGTCTTGATGTACAGCTTGCCCTTGACCTGGTCGGGCTTGCGCGGACCAGCGGGCAGGGCAACGAGCGGGGTACCGCCCGGCGTGGCGGGCGGAAAGACGTCTGGCGTCCCGGTCATGGCGCTTAATCCATTCGGGTGGCGGGAAAGCGGGCAATTCTACCTGCATCCCGCGCCAGCCGCCGCGTTCATGCGGCCAAGCCCAAGCCCGGCGTGGTCATCACTGTAGAGCCGAGCCCACGCTCGGCTGCCTTGTGCAAGGCGGAGGAGCAGCCGAGCGTGGGCTCGGCTCTACAAGGGGGCGCTGATTACGCCGCCACCAGCTCCGCATCGATCCGCCGCGACCGGTCGAAGGCGGTCATCGCGCTCATCCGGGCGATGTAGTCGGCCGTTGCCGGCGCCGGCTGTACGAGGCCAAAGGCGGTGGTCCAGGCCAGCGCATTGCCCCACAGCACATCGGCGGCGCTCATCGTCTCGCCGAGCAGGTACGGGCCCTGCGCCAGCTGGGCCTCGACCACCTGCAGCACGGTCTCGGCGTCGTTGTACGGCGACATCAGGCGCGGCGGCGGCTCGCGATGCATCGCCTTGTCGATCATCGCCGGCTCGAAACAGGCGCCATAGAAGGCCATCCAGCGCAGGTAGGGCCCGCGCAGGGCGTCGCCGATCGGCGGGGCCAGCCCGGCTTCCGGATACAGGTCGGCCAGGTACAGATAAATGGCCACCTGTTCGGTTACCAGTGCGCCGTTGTGGACGATGGCCGGCACCTTGCCCATCGGGTTGATGGCCAGGTAGGCCGGGGCCAGGTTGGCGCCGGCCTTCAGGTCCAGCACCTGCATGCGGTAGTCGGCACCCAGCGCTTCGAGCAGGGCCACGGCGCCGCTCGAGCGGGAACGGGCGGCGTGGTACAGGGTGATCCGGCGTGAATTCATGGCATTGCTCCTTGCGGTGGGTGGTGAACTGGAGGCCATCCTGGGGCACTATTGCGGACGACTTCTGTCCTCGATCCTTCATGCGCCATACCGCCCACCGACTGCTGCGCCTGATCGCCCTGTTGCAGGCCCGCCGCCAGTGGTCCGGGGCCGAGCTCGCCGAGCGCATGGGGGTGGACCGACGCAGCATCCGCCGCGATATCGAGCGCCTGCGCGAGCTGGGCTACCCGGTGCAGGCCTCGGCCGGGGTAGGGGGCGGCTATCAGCTGGGGGCCGGGGCACCGGTACTGCCGATGCTGCTGGACGAGGAGGAGGCAACCACCCTGGCCATCGCCCTGCGCGCGGCCTCGGCCACCGTCGCCGGCATCGACGACACCGCGCGTGGCCTGCTGTCCAAGCTCGACCCGCTGGTGCCGACCCGTCGCCGCCAGCAGGCCGGCGAGGTGCATGCAGCGACGGCCACCCTGTCCGATCTTCCGTCCACCGACGCACGCCTGCTCGGACGGCTGGCCCAGTACTGCCGGCAGGCGTCACGGCTGGCCTTCGAATACCGCAGCGCGCAGGAGGCTGTTACCCAGCGCGAAGTTGAGGCACAGCACCTGGTCAATTACGGCCGGCGCTGGTACCTGTTGGCCTGGGATCTGGGCCGGCAGGACTGGCGCACCCTGCGTGTGGACCGGATGGGCGCGGTGCGCGAATGCACCGAGCCCGGCCTGCATCGGCGCACGCCGGCACCCCCGGACGTGATGGTGCGGCAGGCGGTCAGCCAGGCCCCGTTCGCGTTGCAGGCCATCGTCCGCCTGGCCGGCAGCCGCGCCGAGCTGGAAGGCCGCATTCCTCCCTGGTGCGGGGTGCTGGAGGCGGATGGTGCCGAGCACTGCCTGCTGCGCATGGGGGCCGAGAGCCGGGGCATGATGCTGGCGCAGATCCTCAGCCTGGACCGCGTGCCGGTGGCGCTGTGGACCACGCCGCCGGGCCTGCGCGACGAACTGGCCCAGCGCCTGGCCGGGCTGGGCCAGGTGCTGGCCGTGCCGCCGGTCACAGGCTGAGCCACATCGCTTGGCAAGCCCCGGCGAAGCTGGGACACTCGCCGCCATGAAGGGGATACTGGGGACAACGGCGATCATCATCGCTGCGCTGACCGCTGCGCCGGCCAGCGCTGGCACCCTGTACAAGTGCCAGGGCCCTGACGGCGTCACCAGTTATGTAAGCAAGCGGGTGGCAGGTGCGCGCTGCAGCACCATCAGCTACAGCCGCGACACCCGTCCTGCGCCGCGCCCGGTGGTGGCCGCATCCAGGCCGGCGCCGACCACGGTGGCCAGCATCGAACGCAACCCGGTTGCCGTTGCCGCCAGCGCCGCAGCGCCGGCAACGGTTGCGCCGGCACCTGCATCCGCGCCCGCAGCTGCTCCGGCACAGCCGGCCGCCTCGCGTGCCGGGCGCATGGTCAGCGGTCAGGTCTATTCCTTCATGAAGGACGGCGTGCGCCACTACACCAGTGCGCGCCCGACCCAGGTCGCCAACCTCGGCCCGGTGCGGACCATCCGCTACAGCTTCATGGAGCGCTGCTACGCGTGCGGGGTCAATCCACGCGTGGACTTCGGCAGCGTGCGCCTGAACACCTCGGCCTTCCAGACCGAGATCACCTCGGCCGCGCGCGAGTTCGGCGTGGAAGAGGCGGTGGTGCGGGCCATCATCCATGCCGAGTCGGCCTACAACCCGACCGCGCTCAGTCGTGCCGGTGCGCAGGGCCTGATGCAGCTGATGCCGCCAACCGCCGCGCGCTTCGGGGTCAGTGACTCCTACGATGCCGGGCAGAACATCCGCGGCGGCGTGCAGTATCTTGCGTGGTTGCTGAAGCGCTTCAATGGCGACCTGACCCTTGCCGCAGCCGGCTACAACGCTGGCGAAGGCGCGGTCGACCGCCATGGCGGCGTACCGCCCTACAGCGAAACCCAGTACTACGTGCGCCGGGTCGGGCAGCTGGCCGAGCGTTACCGCACCGCCCTGAGCCACCAGTAGGGACCGCAGACTGGTGGGTGCCGACTGTCAGTCGGCACACCGTTGAACAGGTAGGTGCCGACTGTTGGTCGGCACTCCTTGCAAAGAGCGTTGTGTGGCGCGCGACGGTTCCGCTACACTCAACCGTGATTCAATGCGGCTCTGGCCCCCACCGGATCCGCTGGCAGCCTTAAAGCTACCTAATCAATATCGGAGTGCCGGATGGCCAACGATGGGGTACACGATCCAGTCAACACCGGACGTCGGCGTTTTCTTTCTGCCACCACAGCCGTGGTGGGCGCCGTCGGCGTCGGATTCACCGCAGTTCCTTTCATCAAATCCTGGAACCCCAGTGCCCGCGCCAAGCTTGCCGGCGCACCGGTGGTGGCCGACATCAGCGCCCTGCAGGAAGGCCAACGCCTGATCGTGGAATGGCGTGGCCAGCCGATCTGGATCGTCAAGCGGTCCAAGGCGATCCTCGATGCGCTGCACGGGCTGGACGGCCGTCTCAAGGACCCCGAGTCCGGCGAGAAGGACCAGCAGCCGGAGTACGTGCTGAAGCAGAACCCCGAGCTGCGCTCGATCAAGCCGGATATTTCCGTGCTGGTCGGCCTGTGCACGCACCTGGGCTGCTCGCCGGAAATGGTCGCCGAGATCCGGCCTGAGCCCTACGACCCGCAGTGGAAGGGCGGCTACTTCTGCCCCTGCCACAAGTCGCGCTTCGACATGTCCGGTCGTGTCTTCAAGGACGTGCCGGCGCCGATCAACCTGAAGGTGCCCGCGCACCACTACCAGGACGACAACACCATCATCATCGGTGTCGATCCGCAGGGGGCTGCCTGATGGCCAATATCCTCAGCCGTACCGCCAGTGGCGTGGCCGACTGGGTCAATGCCCGCGCACCGGGCCTGATGCCGGTGTACCGCAAGCACGTCAGCGAGTACTACGCGCCGAAGAACTTCAACATCTGGTACTACTTCGGTTCGCTGGCGCTGCTGGTGCTAGTCAACCAGATCGTCACCGGCATCTTCCTGACGATGCACTACAAGACCAACGCCGCCGAGGCGTTCGGCTCCATTGAATACATCATGCGTGATGTGGAGTGGGGCTGGCTGATCCGCTACATGCACTCCACCGGGGCCTCGCTGTTCTTCATCGTGGTCTACCTGCACATGTTCCGCGGCCTGCTGTACGGCAGCTACCAGAAGCCGCGCGAGCTGGTGTGGATCCTGGGCATGCTGATCTACCTGGTGCTGATGGCCGAAGCGTTCATGGGCTACGTGCTGCCGTGGGGCCAGATGTCGTTCTGGGGCGCCAAGGTGATCATCTCGCTGTTCGGTGCGATACCGGTGATCGGCAACGGCCTGACCGAGTGGATCATGGGCGACTACCTGCCCAGTGACGCCACGCTCAACCGCTTCTTCGCACTGCACGTCATCGCCCTGCCGCTGGTGCTGTTGCTGCTGGTGGTGCTGCACCTGGGCGCGCTGCACGAAGTGGGGTCGAACAACCCGGACGGCGTGGAGATCAAGAAGGGGCCGAAGGGCAACCGCTGGTCGCCGAACGCTCCGGCCGACGGTATTCCGTTCCACCCGTACTACACGCTCAAGGATGGTGTCGGCGCCGGCTTCCTGCTGATCATCGCCGCCTTCATCATCTTCTTCGCGCCTGGTTTCGGCGGCCTGTTCCTGGAGCACGACAACTTCACCGAGGCCAACCGCCTGGTCACCCCGGAGCACATCAAGCCGGTCTGGTACTACACGCCCTACTACGCGATGTTGCGCGTGGTGCCGAACAAGCTGGGCGGCGTCCTGGTGATGTTCTCGGCCATTGCGATCCTGTTCCTGGTGCCGTGGCTGGACAAGGCCAGGGTGAAGTCGGTGCGCTACCGCGGCTGGATCTCGAAGGTGATGCTGGGCGTGCTGGCGGTGTGCTTCGTCTGGCTGGGCGTGATTGGTTCCGGCCCGGGCACCGACGTGCACGAGACCTACATCGGGCGGGTGCTGACCTTCCTGTACTTCGCGTTCTTCATCACCATGCCGCTATGGACACGGTTGGACAGGACCAAGCCGGTACCGGAGAGGGTGACCACCCATGACTGATCGCTGGATGGTCCGGCTGGCCCTGACGGCCGCCCTGATGCTGGGCAGTTTCCTGGCCTCCGCCGCCGAAGGCGGCACCAAGCTGCTGCAGGCCGGCAACGACCTCGGTGACCGCGCCTCGCTGCAGCGCGGCGCGCAGCTGTACATGAACTACTGCTCCGGCTGCCACGCGCTGAAGTACCTGCGCTATTCGCGGATGGCGCAGGACCTGGGCCTGACCGAAGAGGAGGTGATGAACAACCTCAACTTCACCGGCTCGGCGATCGGCGATCCGATCCCGGTGGCGATGTCCAAGGAGAATGCCGAGAAGTGGTTCGGCAAGATGCCGCCGGACCTCAGCCTGATCTCGCGCGTGCGAGGCAGTGACTGGGTCTACACCTATCTCAAGTCGTTCTACCTGGACAGCAGCCGGCCGCTGGGCTGGAACAACGCGCTGTTCGCCAACGCGTCCATGCCCAACCCGCTGTGGGAAATGCAGGGCCTGCAGCATGCCGTGCATGGCAAGCCCGAAGCGCCGGGCATGGACCCGCCGGTGACCGGCCTGAAGATTGAAACGCCGGGTTCGGTCGATGCCGGGCAGTACGACCAGGCCGTGCGGGACATCACCAACTTCCTCGAATATGCCGGCGAACCGGCCGCGCTCAAGCGCCAGCAGCTGGGCGTGTGGGTGATCCTGTTCCTGGCCCTGCTGACCTTCCTGCTGTATCTGTTGAAGAAGGAATACTGGAAGGACGTTCACTGAATCTGCCGCCGGCCATCGCACGGGCCTATTGGCTTTTGTGATGGTCGGTTGCACACTCGGGGAGGAGTCGATCGCTGGCACGGTGCCGGCGGCGCCGATGCGGCAGGCGGTCTCCTGTCGTGGGAGAGCCTTTGATGGCGGCGAGCGTACGCATGCGCAATACACTGACGCTGTTTTCCTCGAACGACGATGTACTGTGCCACCGCGTACGCCTGGTCCTGGCGGCCAAGGGTGTGACCTTCGACTTCGTTCCGGTCGATCCACAGAATCCGCCTGAAGACCTGATCGACCTCAATCCGTACCACTCGGTGCCGACGCTGGTCGAACGCGAACTGGTGCTTTACGCCGCGTCGGTGGTCAGCGAGTACCTGGACGAGCGCTACCCGCATCCGCCGCTGATGCCGGTCGACCCGCTGTCGCGTGCGCGCATCCGCCTGGCCATGCTGCGCATCGAGCACGACTGGGTGCCGCAGGTGCAGGCCATCCAGCTGGGCAACAAGACCCAGGCCGAGGCCGGCCGCAAGCGCCTGAAGGAGTTGCTGACCGCCTCGCTGCCGCTGTTCAAGGCCAGCAAGTTCTTCCTCAACCCGGAAATGAGCCTGGCCGACTGCGCGATGGCGCCGATCATCTGGCGCCTGCAGTCGCTGGACGTACCGCTGCCGAAGGACGGCAAGGCGATCGAAGACTACGGCAACCGCATCTTCCGCCATCCCGGTTTCGTCCGCAGTCTGACCGACCAGGAAAAGAAGCTGCGCGATCTGCCGGTCTGATCCGGGCATGCGTTACCCGTCTGCACGCCGACCGGCGTGCAGGCGATCCGCCCCGGCAGGGCGCCGGGCGCGTACACTTCACGCATGACCGAAGACTTCTTCCACATGACCAGCCACCGCCCGTACCTGCTGCGGGCGCTGGTGGAATGGATCAACGACAACCAGCTGACCCCGCACATCCTGGTCGACGCCGGCGTTCCCGGCGTGCAGGTCCCGCCTTCGGCGGTCAAGGATGGCCGGGTCGTGCTCAACATCGCCGAACGTGCCGTCGTGCGGCTGATGATCGACAACGAGATGGTGAGCTTCTCGGCGCGCTTCTCCGGCACCAGCTACCCGGTGCAGGTACCGATCAGCGCCGTGCTGGCCGTCTACGCCCGCGAGACCGGGCAGGGCATGGCATTGCCGGATGACATTCCGGGCAACGAAACCGCGCCGACCAGCGACGAGCTGCTGCACGAGGAAGGCACGCCGCCGGACGATACGCCGCCGGCCAGTCCGCCGCCGAAGGGGCGCCCGAACCTGCGCGTGGTCAAGTAATGTTTCCGACGCCGCCCCGATGGGCGGCGTTTTCCTTTGCAGGATTTATCGGCGGGTGCCGGAATTGTGTGGGTGCCGACCGTTGGTCGGCACACCTTCAGGTCCTACACATCCTCGGCATCGTCCACATCTGCGCGGATCTGGCTGATCCGCGCCGCGCCCGGGCCAGTGAATGAGATCAGCTGATCGCCGCGCAGCACCATGCGGCCTACATGGCGATCGATGCCATCGTAGGAATACTCGAACTTGAAGGTGCGCTCGAAGCCGAGTCGGCCATCCTCGCCGCGCGACAGGCGCAGGCCGGTGGCGTGCACCGCCTGGTCCAACCATTGCACATCGGCGGCGCGGCAGGCATTGCGCCCCAGTTCGACCGCGCGCTCGGCGGCCGAACGTGCGGCATTCCAGAAGAAATAGATGATTCCGCCGGCAATCAGCAACAGCAGCAGGGTGGGCATGGCGTCAGCCGTCAGAGGTCGATCCCGCAAAGATGGCGGCGAACGCGCGCTGGATCAAGCGCCTCGCATCACCGCGTCGGTTGTGGACCAGCAGAGACTGGTTGAGGCGGCATGACGACCGGCTGCGGTGGCGCGGACTGCATTGGCGTCGCAGTTGGCGACGGCATCACCAGCGGTGATGTGGCGGTCAACTGCAGCAGCGCTGCCCAGTCCTGGCGGTTGAAGCTGCATTCGTCCTCGCGGCCGGGCGTGCAGCTGGGGTCGATGCCGGTGCTGTTGCGTTCGCGTGCCGGAGGCAACTTGATCAGCCCGGTGCGGTCCAGCTGCAGCAACCGCATCGCCACGGTGTTCATGACGTTGCCACCGACCAGGTACAGGGTCTGGTCGCCCCCCAGGTTGGCAGCCACCACCACTTCGCAATGCGATTTCCAGTGGCCCACCGAACCGTTGCCCAGCGCCTGCACCAGCCCGCTGTAGCTGAGCGTGGTGCTGCGGTCGCGCAGGAAGCACAGCAGGTCGCCGGGCGCGGGCTTGGCGGTGGCCGGGTCGACCAGCCGGTAGGGCACGGCCGAGGGGCCGCCCTGGTACGCGGCACGGATGTAGTCGATGTGGCGTGGCGACGTGTTGAAGCCGGGAACGCCGGACTGCACCATCACCCAGGAAATGAACGCGGCTGACCACGGGTTGTCGATCAGGAACGCGCGGCAGTCGCTGTCGGTGTAGCGCGTGCCCAGCGGCGCCAGGCAGCTGCTGGCGCCCGCGATGCTTCCCATTGCGTTGAGCGTGCCGCTGTTGCGCCAGTAGCCTGCCACGCGCTGCCAGGCGATCAGGCCGTTGTCGGCCAGGTGATCGCTTTCGGCCTCGGTGACACTGAGGCTGGCGGCGCGGCCATCGCGGTCGATGAAGGGCCGGTGCCAGAGCCGGTGCTCGTTGCAGGCAGTGTTGCGGATGGCCACCGCCAGCGGACTCAGGCCGAAGCGCGGTGGCACATCACAGGCTTCGGCGGCCGTTGCGGACAAGGGGGCTGCCGCGAGCAGCAGACAGGCAGGCAAGAGCATCCGGCGCATGCGCGGCTCCTGTGGGGGATGCCGGCAGCGTCGCAGAGGCAGGCGTGGCCGAGCCGTGAAGGCGTCCCGGATCGTGTAGAGTCGAGCCCATGCCCGGCTTATCGCGCGAAGCGCGTGCAGGGCGCGCCGCAGATCGAGAAGCAGCCGAGCGTGGGCTCGGCGCTACAAGGTCCCGTAGGCCTCAACCCGGCGGCGGGCCCAGCTTCAACGACAGGTCAATCGCCTGCACGTGCTTGGTCAGGCCACCAATGGAGATGCAGTCCACGCCGTCCTCCGCGATCGAACGCAGGCCACCCAGGCCCACGCTGCCGGACACTTCCAGCGGAATGCGGCCCGCCGTGATGCGCACGGCCTCGCGGCGCAGGTCCGGGCTGAAGTCATCCAGCAGGATGCGTTCGCAACCGGCTTCCAGCGCCTGGCGCAGCTGCGCCAGATCCTCCACCTCGACCACCAGCGGCAGCGCGGGCCATTGCCGGCGCGCGGCAGCCACGGCTGCGGGCAGCGAACCGGCAGCACGGATGTGGTTTTCCTTCAGCATCACTGTGTCGTACAGACCGAAGCGGTGGTTCTCGCCGCCGCCACAGCGCACTGCGTACTTCTGCGCCAGGCGCAGGCCGGGCAGGGTCTTGCGGGTATCGAGAATGCGCGTGCCGGTGCCGGCCACCGCCGCCACGTAACGCGCGGTGGTCGTGGCGGTGCCGGACAGCGTCTGCAGGAAGTTCAGCGAGGTGCGCTCGGCGCTCACCAGGCTGCGGCTGCGCCCATGCAGCAGGGCCAGCACGGTGCCGGCAGTGACCGCGTCACCTTCGGAGACACGCCATTCAATGCGCACCTCCGGGTCGAGCGCGCGGTGGGTGGCGTCGAACCAGGGGCGACCGGCGATCACCCCGTCCTGCTTGCACAGCAGGTACGCGCTGTCAGCCTGGTCGGGCAACAGCGCAGCGGTGACGTCGCCGCTGCCCAGGTCCTCGGCCAGCGCACGCGCGACATCGGCGGCGACAACGGCCGCATCCGGCGTCGGCAGCGCGCTCATGCGGCCGGGAAGTCGGCGATCTGGGCGGTGGGGATGGCTTCCTCGGCCAGCAGCACCGGGATGCCGTCGTCAACGCGGAAGACCTGCTTGCGGTCGCGGGTGACCAGCGCTTCGCGCAGCGGCTGCGCCAGCGGGTTGCCATCGGCCTTGTTCACCGCGCCGGCGGAAATGGCCTTGTTGAGGGCTTCCAGGCCCTTGCCATCCAGCAGGGACAGGGGCTGGCGGGTGTCCGGCGACACCAGCAGGTCGAGCAGCTTGCGATCCATGGTTCTTCGTCTTGCGTGGAAGATGGCTAGAATACGTCTTTAAGGCAGGTGACGGCCAATGACCCCCAACCCGATCGCGCCGCTTGTCGGCATCGTCATGGGTTCCCGTTCCGACTGGGAAACCATGCAGCACGCCGCCCAGAAGCTTGAAGCCCTGGGTGTTCCGTTCGAAGTGAAGGTGGTGTCCGCGCATCGGACGCCGGATGTGTTGTTCAGCTACGCCGAGCAGGCGGGCCCGCGTGGCCTGCGCGCGATCATCGCCGGAGCCGGCGGGGCCGCGCACCTGCCGGGCATGATCGCCGCCAAGACCGCCGTGCCGGTGCTGGGCGTGCCGGTGCAGTCCAAGGCCCTCAACGGCATGGATTCGCTGCTGTCGATCGTGCAGATGCCGGCCGGCATTCCGGTCGCCACCTTCGCCATCGGCAATGCCGGCGCCTCCAACGCCGCGCTGTTCGCCGCAGCGATGCTGACCAGCGACCAGCCGGCGATCGGCCAGGCGCTCGACGCCTTCCGTGCACGCCAGACCGAAGACGTGATGGCCCACGACGATCCGCGCCAATGAGCCTGACCGTCGGCATCCTGGGCGGCGGTCAGCTCGCCCGCATGATGGTCCTGGCCGGTGCGCCGCTGGGATTGCGCTTCGAACTGTACGACCCGGCAGCCGACGCCTGCAGCGGCCCGCTGGCGCCGCTCACCGTCGGTGCCTTCGATGACCGCCAGGCGTTGGCGGATTTCGCCGCCAAGGTGGACGTGGTCACCTTCGATTTCGAGAACGTGCCGGCCGACAGCGCGCAGTTCCTGGCCGACCGCGTGCCGGTCTACCCGCCGCCGGCTGCGCTGGCGGTGGCCCAGGACCGGTTGAGCGAGAAGACCCTGTTCCAGCAGTTGGGCATTCCGCTGCCCGCCTTTGCCGATATCCGCAGCCGTGACGAGTTGGCCGCGAAGGCCGCCGAGTTCGGCCTGCCGTGCATCCTCAAGACCCGCCGCCTCGGTTACGACGGCAAGGGCCAGTTCCGCCTGCGCAGCGAAGCCGACATTGATGCCGCGTGGGATGCGCTGGGTGCGCAGGTCGAACGTACCGGCCTGATCCTGGAAGGTTTTGTCGCCTTCCAGCGCGAGGTCAGTGTGGTCGCGGTGCGTGGCCGCGATGGCAGCTTCCAGGCCTGGCCGGTCACCGGCAACTGGCATGTCGACGGCGTGCTGTCGGCCAGCGTGGCCCCAGCCGTGCTGTCCGATGCCGAGCAGCAGGCCGCGATCGGCTATGCCCGCCGCGTTGCCGAGCACCTGGAGTATGTGGGCGTATTCGCGCTGGAGCTGTTCTGCCGTGACGGCGAACTGCTGGCCAACGAGATGGCGCCGCGCGTGCACAACTCCGGCCACTGGACCATCGAAGGCAGCGAGACCTCGCAGTTCGAGAACCACCTGCGTGCCGTGCTGGGCCTGCCGCTGGGCAGCACCCGCATGCTCGGCCATGCCTGCATGCTGAACTGGCTGGGTGCAATGCCGGACCCGTCGCCGGTGCTGGCCCAGGCCAGCGGTCATTGGCATGACTACGGCAAGGAGCCGCGCGAAGGTCGCAAGGTCGGCCACGCCACGTTGCGCGACGATGATGCCGCTGCATTGGCCGATGCGCTGGACCAGGTCGGCCTGGAGCTGGACCGCCAGGCCCAGGTGGCGCCGGCGGTACACGCGCTGCGCAATCGCTGAGCCCGGTAGTGCCGGCCGTTGGCCGGCAGTGCAACGCTGTGACGCGCCGGTGCAGGCATCGGCGCAACATTCCCGGTGGTAGCGTGGAGCTCCTTTCACAGGAGTCATCCCCATGCTCGACTGGAATGCCTACCGCAAGGAGCTTAAGGGCCGTATCGGCGAGATCGGCAAGCTCTCGCCGGACACGGTCAAGGGCTATGCCACGCTGGCCAACGCCGGTGCCCAGACCAACCACCTCGATGCCAAGACCCGCGAGCTGATCGCGCTGGCGGTGGCCGTGACCACCCGCTGCGACGGCTGCATCACCGTGCACGTGGATGCCGCGCTGAAGCACGGCGCCAGCCGCGAGGAGATCGCCGAGGCGCTCGGTGTGGCGGTGTCGCTGAACGCCGGTGCGGCGCTGGTGTACTCGGCGCGGGTGATGGACGCCGTGGCCGCGCACGAGAGCGCGTGATGCCTGATCTGTAGAGCCGAGCCCATGCTCGGCTGGCCGGACAGCAGCCGGGCATGGGCTCGGCTCTACAGGGCTCAGCGCAGCTGGCTTTCGGCAAATTCCCAGTTGACCATCTGCCAGAACGCGTCCAGATACCGCGCGCGATCGTTCTGGTAGTCGGTGTAGTAAGCGTGCTCCCAGACGTCGCAGCACAGCAGCGGGGTGCTTTCACCGGTCAATGGCGTGCCTGCATTGCGGGTGGCCTGCAGGCCCAGCTGCCCGCCCGGATGCTGCACCAGCCAGACCCAGCCGGAGCCGAACAGGCCCAGCGCGGTGCGGTTGAATTCCTCGCGCAGGCGCTGCACGTCGCCGTACTGGCGCTTGACCAGTTCGCCCAGTCGCCCCTGCGGCTCACCGCCGCCGCGCGGGCGCAGGCACTGCCAGTAGAAGGCATGGTTCCAGGCTTGGGCGGCGGCATCGAACAGCGTGCCCTGGGCGTGGCGGACGATCTCCTCCAGCGACGCTTCCTCCCACTCGGTGCCGAGAATGCCGGCGTTGACGGCATCCACATAGGCGCGATGGTGGCGGCCGTGATGCAGTTCCACGGTCTGTGCGGACAGGTGCGGCTGCAGGGAGCCGGGAAGATAGGGCAGGGCGGGCAATTCGACAGGCATGGACAGGTTCGTGGCCAGGGGGCGGCGGCAGCCGGTTCCATCCGCTTACAATGGCGGCTACCGTGGGCAGTCTAGCCGACCATCACGGTCGGTTTGTCCGGCGAAGCAAGGAGTGTGGTTGTGGCGGTAATGCAGCAAATCCAGGCCGAGGTCGATCGTTACCCGCTCGTGCTGTTCATGAAGGGCACCCCGCAATACCCGATGTGCGGCTTCTCCAGCCGCGCCGTACAGGCGTTGATGGCGGCCGGCGCAGTCACCCTGCGCACCGTCAACGTGCTGGAAGAGCCCGAGATCCGCGCCAACCTGCCGCGCTTTTCCAACCTGCCGACTTTCCCGCAGCTGTTCATCAACGGTGAGTTGATTGGCGGCTGTGACATCGTGCTGGAGCTGTTCGAAGCCGGCGAGCTCAAGCGCATCGTCGAAGAGGCGACCCAGGGATGAGTGCCTGGCCATCGACGTCACCGACCGACGGGGCGCTCGATGGCCGCCCGTTGCAGGATCGCGTGGTGCTGGTCGCCGGTGCCGGTGGCGGATTGGGCAGTGCGGCGGCAGTGGCTGCTGCGGCCGCCGGGGCCACCGTGGTTCTGCTGGGCCGCAAGCCTCGCCGCCTGGACCGTGTCTACGCCCAGGTGCAGGCGGTCGGCCCGGAGCCGCTGCTGTATCCGCTGGACCTGGAAGGCGCGGGCCCCGACGACTATGCCGAGCTGGCCCAGGCCCTGCAGCGCGAGCTGGGGCGCCTGGATGGCCTGCTGGTCTGTGCCGCTCACTTCCCGGGCCTGACCCCGTTTGAGCTGGCAGACCCAGCGAGTTTCGCCCGCGCGGTGCACGTCACCCTGACTGCGCCCGCGTGGCTGGCCCAGGCCTGCCTGCCGCTGCTGCGGCAGCGCGAAGATGCGGCGCTGGTGTTTGCGGTCGATGCCCCCGAGCGGGTCGGTCAGGCCTACTGGGGCGGTTACGGTGTGGCCCAGCACGGCCTGCGTGGCCTGATCGCCAGCCTGCACGACGAGCTCGGCCGCAGCCCGGTAAGGGTGAGTGGCCTGTACCCCGGCCCGCTGCGCACGGCCCTGCGGGCCCGGGCCTATTCCGTAGACCAGGACCCGGCCGCGCAAGGCCCGGAGGCCGCCGCCGCCGCGGCCGTGACCCTGTTGTCCGGTGCTGGCGCTACCTGGCGCGGCCAGATTCTCGATGCCAGCGAGGCGCCCCCCGGCGAGTAAATTCCGGGGAAAGGCGGAGTGAAGAACCCGTCACGATTGCGTTGCGATCCGGTGCCGTTTGTCGCACAACCGTCACATTGATGGCGTAGCGTGTTAATCTAGTGTTAACCGTTGTGGCTTCCTTCAGCCAAGCGGTAGGGAACCCCAGATAAATGTCCGACCAGCCACCCGCAGGGCTGTTTGGATGCGCTTTTTTTCCGCCATCGCCAACTCGCATCGAGGCTACCGAAAAATGACCCACCCACTCCGGATGTCCAAGCTCACCCTTGGTCTTGTGGCTGCGCTCGCCGCCGCTCCCGCCTTCGCCCAGAGCACCTCTGCCGGTGTCGGCGGCCAGGTGATGTCCGCCGCAGGCCAGCCTGTTGCTGGTGCTGAAGTCACCATCACCCACACCGAGTCGGGCACCGTTTCGCGTGCCACCACCGATGCGTCGGGTCGCTACAACGCGCGCGGCCTGCGCGTGGGTGGCCCGTACACCATCACCATCACCAAGTCCGGTGAAGGCACCAAGACCGAAGAAGGTGTCTACCTGAACCTGAACCAGGTCAACACGGTCAATGCCAACCTGGGCGGTGACCTGGCTGCCACCAACCTGGACGCCGTGAACGTTGTCGCCACCGCCGGCGGCCTGGACCTGTTCAGCGCCACCAAGATGGGTACCGGCACCAACGTGACCCGCGAAACGATGGACGCGCTGCCGTCGGCCAACCGCAACATCCAGGACTACATCCGCCTGGACCCGCGCATCTCGCAGGTCAGCAAGGCTGACGGTGCGATCTCGGCCGGTGGCCAGAACACCCGTTACAACGCCATCCGCATCGACGGCATCAGTGCCTCCGACCCGTTCGGCCTGGGCTCCAACAACCTGCCGACCGAGCGTCAGCCGGTGTCGATGGACGCCATCCAGGAAATCAACATCGACCTGGCCAACTACGACACCACCATCGCCGGTGGCACCGGTGCGGTGATCAACGCCGTGACCAAGTCGGGTACCAACGAATTCCACGGCACCGTGTACGGTTCGTACCGCGACAAGGACATGGTCCGCTCGCGCCTGGAAGGTGATCGTACGGATTTCAACGGCTTCAAGGACGAGAAGACCTACGGCATGACCTTCGGCGGCCCGATCGTCAAGGACAAGCTGTTCTTCTTCACCAACTACGAAAAGTATGAGCGCAGCGGCGGCGGCGTCAGCCTGAGCGAAAGCCCGTACAACAAGGATCCGGCGAAGGGTGGCATCAGCGACGCCGACATCTCGGCCGTGCAGAAGCGCATGGCGGAACTGGGTCATCCGGTCGGTAGCGTCAGCGACCTGAACAACAAGACCGAGATCGAAGAGTACGCGGTCAAGCTGGACTGGAACATCAACGAGAACCATCGTGCAGCCCTGCGCTACAACAAGATGAAGCAGGACGTCGTCCGCTTCCCGCAGGTCAGCAGCAGCGCGCTGTCGCTGAGCGACTTCTGGTACACCCAGCCGACCGAATACGAAACCTGGATGGGTGAACTGTTCAGCGACTGGTCCGAGAACTTCTCGACCGAGTTCAAGGTTTCGCACAAGGACTACTCGTCCAACCGTGTTGCGGCTTCGCACCTGCCGCAGATGCGCGTCCGCTTCGGCAACAACTCGCTGTACCTGGGTACCGAGCAGAACACCCACACCAACCTGGTCGAGTCGAAGGAACTGAGCGCCTTCGGTGCCGGTACCTGGTACGTCGGTGACCACACCATCAAGTTCGGTTTCGATTACACCGACAACGACCTGATGAACTTCTACGGCCGCAACCTGTACGGCGCGTATGACTTCCGTGACCTGGCCTCGTTCCTGAAGGGCACCGCGAACGGCTACCAGCTGCGCGTTCCGCGTCCGGGCGGCAGCCTGGATGACATTCCGGCCAAGTTCCACCTGAAGAACACCGGTCTGTTCATCCAGGACACCTGGGCGATCAACTACAACCTGAGCCTGATGTTCGGTGTCCGCGTGGACATCCCGGATTTCACCAGCCAGACCAAGTACAACGCGGACATCCAGTCCCGTTACGGCTATGACAACACCAAGCTGGTGGACAAGAGCCTGATCCAGCCGCGTGTTGGCTTCAACTACACCTTCGACAGCGATCGCCCGACCCAGCTGCGCGGCGGCGTGGGCCTGTTCGGCGGTGCTGCCCCGAACGTGTGGCTGGCAGGTGCGTACCAGAACACCGGCCTGAACTACGTCGAGTACAACGTTCCGGGTAATCCGGGTGGCTTCAGCGTCGATGCCGACAATCCGTTCATTCCGGACCCGTCGCGTATCGTTGCGCGCCAGAACGTCGACATCATCAACCCGGGCACCCGCCTGCCGTCGGTTTGGAAGGCCAACCTGGCGTTCGATCACGAGCTGCCGTGGTACGGCATCGTGGCGTCGGCCGAACTGCTGTTCACCAAGGTCAAGGATGGCCTGTACTTCGAGCGTCTGGACCTGACCGATGGCAAGGGCAATGGCCCGACCTACGTGTCCGCACAGGACGGTCGTGAGATCTACTGGAACGACAAGGGCCTGAACCAGGCCAACAGCAAGATCGACAACCGTACCGGTGACAATCTGGGCATGGAGAACGGCACCAATGGCGTGCTGAACCGCAACTACCGCCCGAACAACATCGGCGACGTGCTGCTCCTGCGCAACACCAACAAGGGCCGTGGCAGCCAGGCGACCTTCTCGCTGGCCAAGCCGCTGACCGAGAACTGGGGCTGGTCGCTGGGTTACACCTACACCCAGTCGAAGGAAGTGAGCCCGCTGACCAGCTCGCAGAACACCTCGAACTGGAACAACACCCAGATCCTGAACGCCAACGAGAACATCGCGTACAACTCGCGCTATGCGATCAAGGACCGTATCACCGGTACTCTGGAGTGGAAGCACAACTTCTTCGGTGACAACGCCACCCGCGTCGGCCTGTTCTATGAAGGCCGTTCGGGCCGCCCGTACAGCTACGTGTTCTACAACGATGCCAACGGCGACAGCGCAATCGGCAACGACCTGTTCTACGTGCCGAAGGGCCCGGGTGACGTGCTGTTCGTTGGCGGCGTGGACATGGAGAAGAAGTTCTTCGACTGGCTGGCGCAGAACCCGGAACTCGATGCCTATCGTGGCAGCACGGTGCCGGCCAACCAGCATCGCGCCAAGTGGGTCAACAGCTTCGATGTCCGCATCAGCCAGGAGTTCCCGGGCTTCGCGAAGACCCACAAGGGTGAGATCGCGCTGGACATCATGAATGTCGGCAACCTGCTCAACAAGAAGTGGGGCCTGATCGACGACTACGGCTTCTACGCCACCCGTCGCGTGGGCAACTTCGCGGGTATCGATCCGGCCACCGGCAAGTACGTGTACTCGTTCACCGGTGCGGACGATTCCTCGGTCCAGGAAAACAACAACGACAAGGGCAACACCGCCGTGTCGCGCTGGTCGATGCAGCTGACCGTGAAGTACAAGTTCTGATCCATCAGAGCTTGAAGCAGTAAGTGAAAACGGCCGGGGAAACCCGGCCGTTTTCCGTTCAGGCGAAAGTCCTTGCAGGTCACCTGGCATCGGCGTAGCATCCAGAAATGTGCGCGGTGCCAACGCCGCCGATGCGGTCCCGGAAAGGCGAACGCGGGAAGCACACATCCAACGGTCGGGCTTCCCGGCCGTTTTGCTTTTTAAGGGGGCGGCAGTACAGTCGGAAACCTTGAAGGAAGCGAAAAATTGGACATGACCACGAACGAAAAATCAGCCCGTGCACTGCCGGTGCAGGACGCGCGGATCTACCCGCGCGGTGGGCTGGATGTGCTGTCGCGGGCCGAAGTGGCCCGGCTGCGCGATGCGTCTGCCGGCGGCATGCACGAGCTGCTGCGCCGCTGCGCACTGGCCGTGCTGACCAGCGGCAGTGCTTCTGACGATCCGCGCGCGGCGCGCGATCTGTATCCCGATTTCGACATCCAGGTGGCGCAGCAGGATCGCGGCGTGCGCATCGACCTGGTCAATGCACCGGCGATGGCTTTCGTCGACGGCGAGATCATCCGGGGCGTCGCCGAACTGTTGTTCGCGGTGGTGCGTGACCTGGCCTACATGGCCATCGAGATGGGCCCGGCCTACGCGGCCGAGCTGGAGTCGTCCGAGGGCATCACCAATGCGGTGTTCGGCCTGCTGCGCAACGCGCGCATCCTGAACCCGGGTGACCCGAATCTGGTCGTCTGCTGGGGCGGCCACTCGATCTCGCGCGACGAGTACCTGTACACCAAGCAGGTGGGCTATGAGCTGGGCCTGCGCGGCCTGGACATCTGCACCGGCTGCGGTCCGGGCGCGATGAAGGGCCCGATGAAGGGCGCCACCATTGCCCATGCCAAGCAGCGCCGTACCGTGACGCGTTACATCGGCCTGACCGAGCCGGGCATCATCGCGGCCGAGTCGCCGAATCCGATCGTCAACCACCTGGTGATCATGCCGGACATCGAGAAGCGCCTGGAGGCCTTCGTCCGCATCGGCCACGGCATCATCGTGTTCGCCGGTGGTGTCGGCACCGCCGAGGAAATCCTGTACCTGCTCGGCATCCTGCTGCGCGAGGAAAACAAGGACCTGCCGTTCCCGCTGATCCTGACCGGCCCGACGGTGGCGGCGCCGTACTTCGAGCAGATCGACCGGTTCATCCGCCTGACCCTGGGTGATGCGGCCGCCGAGCGCTACGAGATCGTCATCGGCGACCCGGTGGCGGTGGCAAAGAAAATGGCCAACGGCATCAAGCGCGTGCGCGAGCACCGCCTGGCGCAGAAGGACTCGTTCTTCTTCAACTGGTCGATCGAGATTCCGTGGGAGTACCAGCAGCCGTTCGTGCCGACCCACGAGGCGATGGCCGCGCTGGACCTGCACCACGGGCGTGCCCCGCACGCGCTGGCGGCCGACCTGCGCCGGGCGTTCTCGGGCATCGTGGCCGGCAACGTGAAGGAAGACGGCATGCGCCGCATCGAGCAGTTCGGGCCGTTCCAGATCCATGGCGACCCGGACATGATGCAGGCCCTGGACGCGCTGCTGCGTGCCTTCGTCGAACAGCGCCGGATGAAGATCTCCGGCGAATACCAGCCCTGCTATCAGGTGCTGGCCTGAGTCTGCGCCGGCGCGATGGGGATCGCGCCGGTACAGGCAGGGGAGGGCGGGTCGTCAAGGCCTTGACGCCCGTCGCCCCGGAATGACCGTTCATCCTGCCGCCGCTTGCCGGTGGCAGGGCGATGGCCCATCGTGGCCATCAACACGCTGGGGAGCGTCCAATGTCTTTACGCCGGCAAAACGGCTTTACGCTGGTTGAGTTGATGGTCACGATCATGGTCCTGGCCGTGCTCGCCACGATCGCCTTTCCCAGTTTCCAGGGCACCCTGCGATCCAATCGCATCGCTACCGCGAGCAACGAGTTGATCGCTTCACTCGCATTGGCCCGCAGCGAGGCGGTAAAGAATCGTCGTGGTGCGGGTGTCTGTGCGTCGTCTGCGGGCAGTACATGTGATGGCAAAAGCTGGGCTGACGGCTGGCTGGTCTGGGCGGACACCAATGGAGATGGTGCGCTGAGCGCTGGGGAGACCGTGCTCCGCTACAGCGCCGGTCGGCCGGGTCTGACTACGGCGGGTACGCCGGATCTGTCCGTGGGTTTTGACCCACGTGGTCGCAACCGCGCGAATGCATCGCTGGACCTGACCCTGCGCCCGGACACCTGCGGCAAGCAACCGCTGCAACGAACGTTGCGCATTTCGCCGACCGGACAGGTCCGGCTGTTGAAGGAGGATTGCAAGTGAGGCCGTCCCGATCCCGTTCCCCGCGCGGCGTGCAAGGGGGCTTCAGTCTGATCGAAGTGCTGATCGCCATTCTCGTGCTTGGCGTTGGCCTGCTCGGTTTCGCGCTGATGCAGACCATGAACGTACGCTTCGTCCAGAGTGCCAACTACCGCACCCAGGCGACCAATCTGACCTACGAGATGCTGGACCAGCTGCGGGTGAATCGGAAGATGGCGCCGGTCTATGTCGGCGACTATACCGCCACCACGTCCAGCAAGAACTGCTTACCTCCCACCGGCAAGGACATCAGCAAAGACGCCTTCACCCTGGATTGGAGGTGCCGCCTGGGCAAGGCGCTGGGCGACGGCGCTACGGGGAAAGTAACCCGGAACGGTGACCAGTACTCGGTCAGCGTGAGCTGGGGGGATGAGCGCTGGAATGCCGATGCCGGTGACACCACGTTCACTGCCAGGAGCGGCTTGTGATGCGCGCCTCATGCTCTTCATCCCGACACATGTCGGGTCTTTCCATGGTTGAGCTGATGATCGCACTGGCCATTGGTGTGATCGTCATGCTCGGCGTGGTGCAGGTGTTTGCAGCATCGAGGGCGGCCTACCAGCTGTCCGATGGCCTGGCGCGGGTGCAGGAAAACAGTCGCTTCGCGATGGATGCCCTGCAACGCGAACTTCGCATGGCCGGGCATTTCGGCTGTGTCAATGACCAGGGGCGAAATACACCGGACAATGCCTCGCTGTTCAGTACCTTCGCAACGGCTCCGCATCCGGCGCTGGACTTCCAGACGTCGATCCAGGGCTTTGAAGCTACCGGAACCGCGCCGGGAGCGGCGGTTACCCTGACAGCCACACCCGCAACCGGCGGAACCGACTACAAGCCCGCGCTGCCTGCCGAGTTTGCTGCGGCCATGCCCAACCGAGTCAATGGCAGCGACATCGTGGTGCTGCGTTACCTGATGCCGGATGGTGTGCCGATCACCGCCATTGGCGGCGTTCCAGGCAAGCCGATTTTCAGTTTTGACAAAGCGCGCCTTGCGGTACTGCAGAGTGGTGTCTCCAACCCGGGGCTGTATGGTGCGGCCGACTGCGCCAGCGTCACGATCTTCCAGGCGCGCGCGGTGGACAAGGGCGCCGGCACCGTCACCTTTGGGGATGCGCCGAACAATGCAGGGAACTTCACCCGCCCGGTCACCACCGGTCAGGCGATGCTGCACCGTGCAGAAAGCGCGCTGTACTACATCGGCTATGACGCCGCCATTGCCCGTTCTTCGTTGTATCGCGTGCGCTTCACCGCCATCCCCAATGGCGCGCTGGTGGCCAATGCGCCGGAGGCACTGGTGGAGGGCGTAGAAAACATGCAGTTGTTGTATGGCCAGGACCGCGGGCTTACCGACGTTTATCCAACCGGTTTCATTGATCGCCAGGGCACTGCCGAAACGGTGCAGGGGTCTACCAATCCGGCCGCGAATGGTTGGCGTCGTGTCGGCGCCGTGCAGCTGGGGATGGTGATGTCCAGTCCGGATCCATCGGCGGCGCCGCAGGCCGACCAGAACGCTGCGCTCACTTCGCTGGGCGTGACGTTCACGGCGCCGGCAGACGGTCGCATGCGCGCTGTCTATCAAACCACCATCGCCCTTCGCAACCGCCTCTTTGGCAACTGAGGCTCGCATGTACACACGCCCGCGTCTTCCTTCCTTCACAGCACGCCGGCAGCAGCGAGGCGCTGTGCTGTATGTCGCCCTGATCATGTTGATCCTGCTGGCTCTTATCGGCATCGCCGGCATGCAGGTTACCGGTATGCAGGAGCGCATGGCGGCCAACTACCTGCGTTCCAATCAGGCCTTCCAGAACGCCGAAGCCGACGTGCGTACCCAGGAGGCGGCCATCAAGACAGCCATCGAAAGCGGCGGCGTTTTCGAGGCCAACCAGGAAGAATGCAGTCCGGTATTCGACCCGGCAACCTGGGCCGATGGCAAGACTGCGGCTGCGGCAATCCATACCCGGCGCCTTGATAAGTGCGTGATGGGCGGCGGAGGGACCGGCCTCGGGGGCCGGAAGAACGAAGAGACCGAAAACATCTACCAGATCACCGTCCTGGCCAGTGACGATCCGGCCAATCCATCTTCCAGCGCTGTCATCGATACGATCTTCATTCCATGAACACTTCGCGCCGCTTCTCCCGCATCGTCTCGACTCCCTGGCTGCGCGCGGGCGCTGCCGTTGCCGTGCTGGCTGGGGTGGGGGCGTTGGTCTACCCGCTGTTCGCTGCGCTTGGCGACTACGACATCGCGCAGGAGCCGCTGTACAGCAAGAAGACCCAGCCGCCGCTGATGATGATGGTGATGTCGCGCGACGAGCAGCTGTTCAACAAGGCCTACAGCGATTACAGCGACCTGGATGAGGATGGCACCCTCGACACCACATACCAGGATAAGTTCGATTACTCCGGTTACTTCGATTCCAACCTCTGCTATTCCTACGCCAGCGGCCAGTTCAAGGCCAGTGCACAGGCCGGCGGCACCTGGAAGCACAGCTGCGGTGGAAGCTGGTCCGGCAATTTCCTGAACTGGGCAACGATGAGTCGCCTGGACGTGATGCGCTACGTGCTGTACGGCGGCCATCGCATCACCGACAGCGCCGCCAGCACCGTGCTGGAGCGCGCGCAGATCCCCAACGATCTGCACGCGTGGGTAAAGGTATACAGCGGCAGTGATATCAACAGTTTCACCCCGTACAAGACCACCATGTCCTTCTGCAACGCCACCATCGAATCCGGTGGTGCACCGCTGATGCGCGCTGCGTCGGGCAACTGGGGCGAGTGGGCGGCCACCGCCAGCCGCCAGTGCATCACCGGCCGAAGCGATGAAGGCAAGGCTGATTCACCTGGCTCTGCCACCAACTTCAACGTCCGGGTTGAGGTCTGCGCCAGTGGCAGCGGAGCTTTCCCGGAGGCGTTCTGCCGCAAGTACAACGATGGCACAAGGGACTATCTGAAACCGGCTGGGCTGCTGCAGTCGTATGGCGAAAGCGGCCGTCTTCGCTTCGGTCTGGTCACGGGTACCTATGTCAATCCGCGCGATGGTGGCGTGGTGCGGCGGAACATCGGAAAGATCGCAGGCAACGGCACCGGATTCTGTGCGGCCGGCGACGAAATCAACTTGTCCAACGGTCAGTTCTGTAACAGCTTGTCCGGTGGTGCGGAAGGCATCATCAATACCATCTCCAACTTCCGTATCGACCAGTGGAACTGGAGCAATAACTGGAATGACTGCAACGACTACAGCATCCTCAACCGACAGGGCTTCGGTGACAGAGGTAATCTGACCGATCCGGGCAATGCCTCGAAGAAGTGCAGTGCCTGGGGCAATCCCCTGGCCGAGATGTATGCCGAAGCTGTGCGCTACATCAAGGGTGAAACCAAGGGCATCTACAGTGCGTCCGGAGACCTGAGCGGGCTGCCCAATGCGGTTGCCTGGAAGGATCCCTACCGCTCCCCGAACGATGGCGGCAACTCCTACTGCGCCACCTGCAACATCCTGGTGATGTCCTCAGGCCTGCCGTCGTTCGATAGCGACAACATCGGGTCGATCAATGGCCTGGCACCTGCGGCGTCGGCAACGGATGCGATCGGCAATCTTGAAGGCATTACTGGTGGCAGTTACATGGCTGGCCGCGTCGGCCTGACCGAGCGCTATGCCTCGATCAATACCCATGAGGACATCTGTCGCGCGGCCAAGGTTACTGGCCTGTCGCTGGTGCGTGGCATCTGCCCGGATGTGCCTTCCACGGAAGGCAGCTACCTGATGGCGGGCTTGTCAAAGGCCGCGGCCGAGACCGACCTTCGTCCGGGCGTGCAGAACAAGCCGGATACCTACAAGCTCACTGCGACCACCTATACCGTGGCCATGGCTGAGAGCCTGCCCAAGTTCGAGATTCCGGTGGGCAACGGCAAGATCACCCTGGCCCCACTGTGCCAGGCCAACAATACCGGTACGGCAAAAATCACCAGCAATGGCTGGCGCAGTTGCTTCCTCGGTTCTGTTGGTATCGGCACCAAACAGTCTACGGTCTCGCCGAATTTCGTCTATGGACGAACTTATCGCGCAGACGGCAAGGCTGGCAGTTTCTCGCTGGTATGGGAAGACTCGTTGTGGGGCAATGACCACGACAACGACGTTGTCTCCATGCTCAGCTACTGCGTGGGCGCTACCTGCAACGACGGCGACAACACGAATTTCCGCAACATCTGCTGGCGCTCCAGCAGTGCGGAGTGCAGCAACAATGCTGTACGCAATACCGTGGGCAGCGATGAGGTGCTGGTCCGCATTGAGAATCTTTCTGCCTATGCCGGCAACGCGATGCTCACCGGCTACACGATCGTGGGTTCGAACGCGGCCGACAACGTGCAGCGACTGGTACTGCGGCCCGGCGACAAGAACGGTTCGGTGCTGACGACCACCTCGGCTCCTCCGGCAGAATGGACAGGTGCCATTGTCCTGCGCTACCGCCTGGGAAGCGGCCAGGCCAATCAGTTGGAGAGCCCGCTGTGGTACGCCGCCAAGTATGGCGTGCCGGCTGGCAAGAAATGGGACAGCAAGGTGCCTGGCGTGCCGGACAACTATTTCCTGGCGCGCAATCCGGCCAAGCTGAAGTCTGCGCTGGAGTCGATCTTCGACAGTGCTGCCGCGGGCGAGGCGCCGGTGGGGGGCAGCGCGACTGGCGCCCGGGTCAACGCAGGTTCCTTCACCGTCTCGGCGCACTACACGGTACCGTCGGGATCCAATGACTGGACTGGCGATCTCATCGCCCGTCAGACCCTCTCCAATGGCGAAGTCGGCCCTGAGCTGTGGCGGGCGTCGACCAGGATGAGCGCTTCGGGCCGCAATATCGTGGTGTCGACTGCGCCGACTTTTGTGAACAAGTCCAATCAGTTGATTCCTGTAGCAGCGGCAGATTTCACTGCGGACAACATTCCCGGCCGCGACCGCGCCGAGAAACTGGGCAACCTGGGGCTCAATACCGTTCCCAACTGGTTCGGTTCGCATACGGTTGCCGATCTCGTCAGCTATCTGCGTGGTTCACCGGTCAGCGGGTTCCGTCCGCGCAGTGTACTGCTCGGCGACATCGTCAATTCCAGTGTCGAGATTGTTTCCACCCGGGATGACTACGGCTATACATCCTGGAAGGAGCAGGGCGGGATAGGCTGGAAGACCACACTGGGTACCCGCTACAAGGCCTATCTGACATCGAAGACTGCGTCTGGCGGCCCGCCCTCGATGGTCTATGTCGGGGCCAACGACGGCATGCTGCACGGATTCAATGCCGGCACCGGAACCGCGGCCGGCACTGAACAGTTCGCCTACATTCCCTCCACGTCGCTGCAGCACATGGCCGAACTGGCCAACCCTGCCTATGGCCATCGCTACTACGTTGACGGCGGACTGACGGCATCCGACGTCCACTACGGCGAGGCGTGGCATACGGTACTGGTAGGGACCACCGGCGGTGGCGGTGCCACGCGCGGCCCGTCCGCCACGGCAGTCGGTAACGGCTCGGTGTTTGCGCTGGATATCAGCAATCCAACGGCGTTCAACAGCGGCAACGTGCTGTGGGAGATTTCCGGCAAGACCGAATCGGACATGGGCTTCGCGTTCGGCAAGCCGGTGGTGGTGCCTGTCGCTGGCACTGATCCGAACGGCGCGCCGCGATTTGTTGCACTGTTCGGTAACGGCGTCAATTCGAGTACGGGCCGTCCTGTGTTGTATGTGGTCGACATCCAGAGCGGTGAGGTACTCAAGCGCCTGTATCCGAGCGGGGGCAAGTACGCGATCGCCAATGGCCTCAACCACGTCACAGCGGTGGCACTGCACAACAGCAGCAGCCTGGCCGATACCGTGTACGGTGGTGACATGCAGGGCAACATCTGGCGCTTCGATCTGCGGGGGGGCGACCCCACGGCATGGAATGTGTCGCTCAGCGGTACACCACTGTTCACCGCCATGCGCAGCGCGGTGGCGCAACCGATCACCGGAGCGATCCAGACGTCTGCGGGGCCGGGTGGGGGCGTCAGCCTGTTCTTCGGTACCGGTCGTTATTTCACCGCCGATGACAACGCCGTTACCCGCAATTCACCTGTGCAGACGCTGTACGGAATATGGGACAACCTCAGCGACGCGATCTCCAGCCGCGACGTGCTGGTGGGGCAGTCGATCAGTGCCAATGGTGCAGCATTCCGCGACATATCCAGCAACGCGGTGGACTATTCAACAAAGCGTGGCTGGTACGTTGATCTGATCGTGGATACCACGGTGGAGGGTGAGCGCTTCTTTGGATATCCGACGTTGCAGGGTGGCACCGTGATGTTCACCACGTATGTGCCTGGACAGTCCGTCTGCGGTACAGGTGGTGGCGTCAACTGGCGCTATCGGCTGAACATGGCCACCGGCCAGCCCGCGATGGGCGGCCTCACCGACGAAGTGGGGGGGGATCCGCTGTGTGGCGCGAATTGTGGCGCCGGGGCGTTGACTCGCGGCGGCGACGTCGCGACGGGGGCTCCTGTGCTGGATACACAAGTCAGTACATCGATGCGCAAGGGCTGCGACCCCAGCGATCCGAAGTGCTCGGTCGATGGTTCGATTGACCGGTGCATCGTGACGCTGAACACTCCGGGCGCGGATACTGCATACGGCCAGCGTGCCTGCGGTCGCCAGTCCTGGCGGCAGATCCGCTGATGACCATGAACATGAGATCGCCCATGCACGCACCCTCAAGCCGCCGCTTTGCAGCTGGGTTCACCCTGATCGAGCTGATGATCACCGTAGCCGTGATCGCCGTTCTGGCAGCCGTAGCCCTGCCGTCCTACCAGCGTCATGTGCTGAAGACCAACCGGGCCCTGGCCAAGGCTGATCTGGTCGAGATCGCACAGCTGCTCGAGCGCTACCATACGGTGCAGAACAGCTATGACGGTTTCTCACTGCCGTTCAACCAGTCGCCGCGCCAGGGCAACAAGCGCTACACGCTGTCCCTGAACGGCAAGGCCACGGCCAGCACCTACACGCTGCAGGCGGTGCCGGAAACCGGCCAGGACAAGGATGTGTGCGGCACGCTGACGCTGGATCAGGCCGGACGCAAGACTCCGGACAAGAAGACCAATGCGGAGTGCTGGTAGCGGTTGAGCATCGCGGCTGGAAAAAGGGCTTGCGCTGGCCGCCAAACGCTGGCTAAAATGCGCACCCCGCCCGAATAGCTCAGCCGGTTAGAGCACTTGACTGTTAATCAGGGGGTCGTTGGTTCGAGTCCAACTTCGGGCGCCAGATTCGAAAAAGCCGCGAGAAATCGCGGTTTTTTTCGTTTCCGCGATGGCATTTCAGTTTTCAGCAGGGGATCGGCCTGCGCGGGCGCTGGCTCCTGACCCGCCCGGGGACGCTGATGATGACGCGGCTGTGCTCCTGTCCATTCATGCACAGCACGATGGACTGGTTGGTGCCGGCATTGCGGCCGTCGGGCCGGAACCGGATGTCGGGCCGATGATCGCTGGTGCGCAGGTCGACATGACGCTGGCGTGCCCTGTGCACATGCAGTTCCCTTGCGGCGCCGGTCGCGCTGTTGGCCGGTTCGACCTGCACCCGCCAGCCCTGGCTCCATGCCTGGTCACATCTCATGCCATCCGACGAACCGCAGACCGTCACGCGGCGGCGTTCGGTGATGGCGGCGTTGCGTGCCATCGACAGGCTCGCGACCAGTTCGGCGCGCAGCGTTTCCGCCTGGAAGTGCCGCAGCGTGCGTTGCCAGGGGCCCCACGCCAAAGCCAGCAGGACAGACAGCACCATGACGGCGGTCAGCAGCTCGATCAGATGGAGGCCGCGGTGGAGCCGGGCAGGGCGAAGACGAAGAGACATGCCTCCAGCCTCGTTCCGTGCTCGCGCATTCACCATCGGCCAACGCCGCGGCTGCCTGCCCGGAAACCCCTCAGCTGGCCGTCACCGCTTGCCCCGTATACTCACCCTTCCCGGGAACTGGCAACACCATGAGCGACCGTTTTGAACTCGTCTCGCCGTATTCGCCGGCGGGCGACCAGCCTGATGCCATCGCAAAGCTGACCAGCAACTTCGAAGCGGGCATCGCCAAGCAGACCCTGCTGGGCGTCACCGGTTCGGGCAAGACCTACACCATCGCCAACGTCATCCAGAACGTGCAGAAGCCGACGCTGATCATGGCGCCGAACAAGACGCTGGCGGCGCAGCTGTATGGCGAGTTCAAGGCATTCTTCCCGCACAACGCGGTGGAGTATTTCGTCAGCTATTACGACTACTACCAGCCGGAAGCCTACGTGCCGTCGTCGGACACCTTCATCGAGAAGGACAGTTCGATCAACGAGCACATCGAGCAGATGCGACTGGCGGCGACCAAGACCCTGCTGTCGCGCCCGGACGCGATCGTGGTGGCGACGGTATCGGCGATCTACGGCCTGGGCGCGCCGGAAGACTACCTGTCGTTGCGCCTGATCCTGTCCAAGGGCGAGCGCATCGACCAGCGCGATCTGATCAACCACCTCACCCAGCTGCAGTACACGCGCAACGAGTACGAGCTGCAGCGCGGTACGTTCCGCGTGCGTGGCGAAGTGATCGACGTGTTTCCGGCCGAGTCGGACAGCGAAGCCCTGCGCCTGGAACTGTTCGATGGCGAGGTCGAGAAGATCACCCTGTTCGACCCGCTCACCGGCGAGACGCTGCGCAACATGCAGCGCTTCACGGTCTACCCGAAGACCCACTACGCCACCACGCGCGAGCGTGTGCTGGCAGCGATCGAGACGATCAAGGTCGAGTTGAAGGAGCGGCTGGAGCAGCTGTACGCACAGAACAAGCTGGTCGAAGCACAGCGCCTGGCGCAGCGCACCCAGTTCGACCTGGAAATGATGGCCGAGGTCGGCTTCTGCAACGGCATCGAGAACTACTCCCGGCACCTGACCGGCAAGAATGCCGGCGAACCGCCGCCGACCCTGTTCGACTACCTGCCGGCCGACGCGCTGCTGGTGATCGACGAATCCCACGTGACCATTCCGCAGATCGGTGCCATGTTCAAGGGCGACCGTTCGCGCAAGGAAACGCTGGTCGAATTCGGGTTCCGGCTGCCCTCGGCGCTGGACAACCGGCCGCTGCGCTTCGAGGAGTGGGAGGAGCGCTGCCCGCGCAGCATCTATGTGTCGGCCACGCCGGGCCCCTACGAGTACCGCGAGGCCGGTGACGAGATCACCGAGCTGGTCGTACGTCCCACCGGCCTGATCGACCCGGTGGTGGAGATCCGCCCGGTGGGGACCCAGGTCGACGACCTGATGAGCGAAGCCAACGCGCGCATCAAGGCCGGTGACCGGGTGCTGGTCACGACGCTGACCAAGCGCATGGCCGAGAACCTCACCGAGTACCTGACCGAGCACGGGATACGCGTGCGCTACCTGCACTCGGACGTGGACACGGTCGAGCGCGTGGAGATCATCCGCGACCTGCGCCTGGGCAAGTTCGACGTGCTGGTGGGCATCAATCTACTGCGCGAAGGCCTGGACATGCCGGAAGTGTCGCTGGTGGCGATCCTGGATGCCGACAAGGAGGGCTTCCTGCGCTCGACCGGCTCGCTGATCCAGACCATCGGCCGTGCCGCGCGCAACGTGCGCGGCAAGGCGATCCTGTATGCGGACAAGATCACCCGTTCGATGCAGGCCGCGATCGATGAGACCGACCGTCGTCGCGCCAAACAGGTCGAGTACAACGAGGAGCACGGCATCGTGCCGCGCTCGGTGGCGCGCCCGATCGTCGACGTGCTGGAAGGGGCGCGTTCGGACGCCGCCGAGAAGGAAGCAAAGAAGGGCAAGGGCAAAGGCAGGCCCGGCGTTGCCGAGGAGGGGAGTGACTATCGATCGCTCAGCCCGGCCCAGCTGGCGTCCCGTCTCAAGGCACTGGAACAGCAGATGTACCAGCACGCCAAGAACCTGGAGTTCGAGGATGCCGCCCGCGTGCGTGACCAGATCCGGCAGCTGAAGGAAGCGAGTCTGGGCTGAACGCGGCAGTGCAGCATCTTCTTCACAAAAGTGTTGCGCTTCACGGCCGGCATCCGTAATATACGCGGCCTGCACCGACGCAATCGCGGACGTTCAGAAGCAAAAACGGGCGGTTAGCTCAGCGGTAGAGCACTACCTTGACATGGTAGGGGTCACAGGTTCGAACCCTGTACCGCCCACCACGAAGTCTCCGGAAGGGGGCTGTCGTGAACAGCAAAGCCCGGCCCTGGCGCCGGGTTTTTACGTAGCAAGGCCAGCTTTCGGGCGGCAAGAACAAGATGGGCGGTTAGCTCAGCGGTAGAGCACTACCTTGACATGGTAGGGGTCACAGGTTCGAACCCTGTACCGCCCACCACCTGGCTCCCGGCATTGCCGGTGCAGCGGTGGATCACGATGGAAGCCGGCCCTGGGCCGGCTTTTTTCGTTTGCGCCGGTGGGTTGCAACCCGCGATCAGTGTTGGGCCACCCATTCGTCGATGCTGATCATGCGCTGCAGCCGCCAGTGCCCGTCCACGCGTTCCCAGACCTGCGCGAATCGCGCCGAGCCGGCGTGCCGCTGTGGGGCGTCGGCCTGCAGCGGCTGATTGTCCACGCGCAGTACGCGATCCTGGCGCAGCCGGTACAGCTGCAGGGGGGCCGGGGCCGCTTTCCGATCCGGCATCGATGATGTTTCTGCCTGCCCAGCGTCGGCCTGCAGGATCTGGCTGCGCAGGGAGGGATCCCCTGCGTCGGTATCGCAACCGAACAGGCCAGCGCACAACAGCAGCAGGGCAAGCATCGGCATGGCACGGTGCTCCGGAGAAGGGAGTCCAGCGTGGCACTGCCCCCTGCGGTGTGAAACCGGTATGCGACGAAAGCCGGTAAAGCGCGCGCCAAGGCGCCCGGGGAAGGATGAATCCGGGGCCGGAAGTGCCGGGCCGCCCCTGGAGGCGGCCCGGCGCGGTGCCCAATGTGCGGGTGGGCACCGATCATCGCCGCAGGGCTGGCTCAGCGCTGCGGCACCTGCAGCAGATCAGCGGGGCCGACCTGCGGTGCGGCTTCGATTACAGCGGATCACAGCACAGTAGCTGGCCAGGCTTGCCCGAGTTGCCGAACGGGCAGCTCGGATGCGGCTCGCACCCGGGCGCATAGCCGGTTTTGGGGGCGACGGCGAAGGCCTGGCTGGCACCGAATGCCAGGGCCGCAACAACGACGATACCGGCGACGGACGAAAGTACGTTCTTTCCGATCATGTGTATCTCCTTGGTTGGCGTTGTGGTGTTGCAGTTGCCGCAGGCACCGGGGTGCCGGTTGTGGCGCGGATGCGGTGAACGATGACGCGCGCCGACGCGGCGCGCGGCAATCAGGGCAGTGCAGGGGCTGGCGTCAGCGAGTTCATGGCGGCGCGCACCACCTGCTCATCAAGCTGGCCCACATGCTTGTAGGTCACGCTGCCATCGGTGGCCAGCACCATCAGCATCGGCGTGACCGTGGCGCGGTAGCGCTTGGACGCATCGCCTTCACTGTCAATGGCGATCGGGAACTGCAATACATGCTGTCCGGCGTAGTCGGCCAGTTGGTCGTAAGGGGGGAGTCCCACGCCGATCAGTTCACTGCGGCCGCGTGCTGCTGCGATCTGTTGCAGCTGTGGCATCGAGGCCAGGCAGTAGCGGCAGGTGGTGGAGAAGAAGTAGAGGATCTGAGGTGCGTCGCGCGCGCCGCCGATGTTGACGTGAGTGTGCTGGGTCGTGCGCAGCGCCAGTGCTTCCGGGCGACTGCCCAGGCCGAGACCATGTGCTTCCAGCCGCATGTTCTGCAGTTGGGCAGCCATCTGCGCGTTGATCTGCCGGAGCTGGTGGTTCTGCCATCCCAGCGCGACGATCAGCGCGGACAGCAGCAGGGCGACAACGGGGAACAGGACGCGCTTGAGCATCGATCATCCTTGAACACAGCGTTGGGCCGAACATACCGGAACGGGCGCGCGGATTGTTAAGGTGTTGCCCGCACGTCCGCAGAGGCGCCGCGTGTACTAGAGTGGTGCCTGCGCGGTCAGGCACGCGCACCCCGCAACCACCACCAGGACCAAACACCGATGAGCGATCACGTTCCGGTTTCCCGGCCCAATCCCATCCTTGAGCTGCTGTTCGGCGGCAACATGCTGGAGGGTACCTTCAAGGCGGTGATCTGGGTGGCCCTGCTGGCGGCCGTGCTGGCGTGGACCACATTCCGCTGAGTCTTCCCGCTGCCCTGCAGCGCCGGCAGCGTTGCTGGCCTGCGCTCAGGCGCTGAAGGCCTGGCGCAGACTGCGCAGGGTGGCCTGGCGATGTTCCTTTGCGGTTGCTTCGCCCATCTCAAGCTCCTGCAGGCGCAATCCCACCAGCATCATCGACAACGCATAGCCGCGTGCCGCATCGGCAGCACGCGAAAGGCCAAGTGCGCGGCGCGTCAACGCGTTTACGTGTTCCAGGTCCGGCAGCAGCCCCAGGTAGGCGCGCTCGGCGCTGTCCAGGTCCGGGGCACGCAGGATCGCGTGCGCTTCAGCAGCAGGGGAGACGGAGGCCATGGGGGGTCCTTGTCCGTTGCGGGCGCTCGATCAGAACGAGCGCATCAGGGAAATGAAGGCCGACGTCTGCGTGCCGCGACGGGCCATCGGGCTGTCCTCTACGGCATCGCCGAACCACTGGTTGGCGACGACGCCGGTCGCGCGCCACTTCGTGCCCAGGGGCGTGCTGACCGCGATCTGCAGGTTCGGTGATGTCGCGCTGCCCGGGTTGTACGCGGCAAGTCCCGAGCGCAGCGCTTCTTCGTCGGTGATGCCGTAGTAGTAGTCGAGCAGGCGCGCACTGGAGTGCACCACGCCGACCTTGGGCACCCAGGTGAAGCGACCGGCCTGGATCGGATAGCTGTAGTGCAGGCGCGATTCCATGCCACCTCCGTGGCCCGTGACCTCGCGCATCACGCTGGCCTCGACGATGCCCCAGTCGGCGCTGTATTCACCATTGATGCCGGCCATGGCGGACATCTGCCGGCTGTGCAGGCGACGCAGCTGAGGATCGTTCACGTCGTCGGTCTTGAAGCGCAGCGTGTAGGGCGTGACCGCCGCCGACAGGCGCAGGCCTTCGCGCTTGTACAGATACATGCCCAGCGAGCCCGGGCTGGCGAAGAAGCGCTCGCCCTGCCAGGCAATGGACGGTACGACCAGCGGCTTGACGTCGTAGTGGGCGTAGGCCCCTGAGGTCGCGCCGGCACTGATACCGGCCTGCACCCCCGGGTTCCGGTCGGCGGCGTGGGTGATCAACGGGAGGCCGATGGCAGCGGAGAACAGCAACGGGCGCAGCAGGGTCGGGGACAGCGACGGCATCGATCAGCCACTTTGCGGGGGATGGCTGTGCATGGTGCGGGCATAACATTGTCAGAACATTGCGCCTTGGCATTCGGCACGCGAAGGCGCCCAAAGCCGGCGCCAGGCACTATGATCGGCACCGTTTCCGGTAGCCGAGCCCCTGATGCGCATCCTCCTGGTCGAAGACGATCCCGATCTGTCCCGTGCCCTGCAATCGGGCCTGGAGCGGCAGGGCGTGGTCGCCGACGTGGTCGGCAGCCTGGCCGAAGCCGCGATCGCGCTGCGCGAGCCGGTGCACCAGCTGATGCTGCTCGACCGCCAGCTGCCCGATGGCGATGGCGTGGCTTTCGTCGCCACCGCGCGCGCGCTGCGCCCGAACCTGGCGGTGATCATGCTGACCGCCAAGGGCACGCTGTCGGACAAGGTCGAGGGGCTGGACGTCGGTGCCGATGACTACCTGGTGAAGCCGGTGGCGATCGAGGAGCTGATGGCGCGGATCCGCGCGGTCTCGCGCCGGCCCTCGGCGATGGTGACGCCAAGCCTGCATCTGGGCCGGCTGGAATTCGACTTCGAATCGCTGCAGGCGCAGGTGGAGGGCCAGCTGTTGGCGCTGCCCCGGCGCCAGGTGCTGGTGCTGCAGGCGCTGGCGATGCGACAGGGACGCACCGTCACCCGCAGCGCGTTGGAGGCGGCAGTGTACGGCTTCGATGACGAGATCCAGTCCAATGCACTGGACGCGCATATCTCCAAGCTGCGCAAGGCGCTGCAACAGGCCGGGGCCGGCGTGGAGATCCATGTGATCCGCGGCGTCGGCTACCTGCTGGCGGAGGCCTGAGATGGCACGTCCGATCCGCTCCATCACCCTGGGCCTGGCCTGGCGGTTGTTCCTGGCGCAGGCCTTCACCGTGCTGTTCGCTGTGGTTGCGTTGATCCTGACCTGGGGTGACAAGGACACCTGGGGCATGGACATGTTCATGGCCGAGGCGGTGGCCAAGGCGGTGCACAGCGATGGTGGCCGGCTGGTGCTGGACCAGGCGCGCTGGGAAAAGCTCGATGCCAGTGCCGGCGGCAACCTCTGGTTCGCGGCAGTCGACGACAAGGGGGTCTGGTTGGAGCGCGGCACGATTCCGGCGATCCACGCGCCGCTGCTGGCGCGGTTGCCGACGCTGGGCGCGACCGAACTTGGTTCGCTGGTTCCGCCCTACCTGGATGTGGCGCGGGTGATGATCCGCAACGAGGATGGACGGCGCATCACGGTGATGGTGGGCGGGGCACCGAAGGGCGGGCTGCTGGATGGCGCGCTGATGGTGCTGCGTCTGATCGGCCTGTGGTTCTTCCTGCCGCTGATCGTGGTCACGCTGCTGGTGATGCCGACCGTGATCCACCGCGCGATGCGTGGCGTGCGCCGCTCCGCGCAACAGGCCAAGGAGCTGGATATCGGCCAGCCGGGTGCGCGGCTGGATGCGCAGCTGGTGTCGACCGAGGTCGCGCCGTTGGTCGAAGCCTTCAACGACGCGATCGACAAGGTGCAGCAGGGCTATGCGGCGCGTGACAAGTTCCTTGCCGATGCCGCGCACGAGCTGCGTGTGCCGATCGCGGTGGTGCAGGCGCGTCTGTCGCAGCTGCCGCAGGGCGAGCTGAAGTCGCAGCTGCTGACCGACGTAGCGCGGCTCGGCAACGTCGCCGAGCACCTGCTTGACCTGCAGCGACTTGATCGCAATGTCGGCGCACTGCAGCGGCTGGATCTGGCGCTGCTGGTGCGTGAAGCGGCCGCCGATCTGGCGCCGCTGGTGGTCGGTGCCGGCTACGGCTTCGAAGTGGATGCACCTGAGATGCCGGTGTGGATCCACGGCGACAGCCTGGCGTTGGGACGGGTGATCGCCAACCTGGTGCACAACGCCATTGTCCACGGCGGCGGACGCGGCACCATCTGCGTGCGCCTGGATGCACGTGGCCTGCTGGAAGTCAGCGATCAGGGTGCCGGTATTCCGGTGAGCGATCGTGAAGCGATCTTCGAGCCGTTCCATCGCCTGCGCGCGGCGGGCAGTGGCAGTGGCCTGGGCCTGCATCTGGTGAAGGAAATCGTGCAGCACCACGGCGGCTCGGTCAGTGTCGGCGAGGCCGCTGGCGGTGGTGCCAGCTTCCGGGTCAATTTCCACCGCGGCACCGTCCGGCGCTGACAGCCGCGCGGGGAAAACCCCGATAGGCAACTGTCGCGCCCGGCGGCAGGCTGCTGGAATGGTTTCCGAACGTTCCGCGCCGGCCCTGTTCGGCCCCGGCTGCGCCGCCGGCCTGGTGCTGGGCGCGCTGGCCTGCGTGCAGATGCCGGCGTTGCTGCCGCTGTGGCTGAGCGTGCCGATGGCGGTTGCAGGCGGCGCGGGCTGGCTGCTGCGCTGGCGAGGCCGCACCTGGGCTGCAGTCATGCTCGGCCTGGCATGGGCAACAGTGCACGGGCAGTGGGCCCTGCACGACCAGCTTCCACCCGACGCGCCGCCGCAGGATGTGCAGGTGCGCGGGCGGGTGGCCGATCTTCCGCAGAGAGGCCCCGGTTACACGCGTTTCGTGCTGCACGTGGAGGAGGCCGATACGCTGCCAGTGCTGCGCGGCAAGCGCCTGCAGGTCACCTGGAACGACCCGTGGCGCGGATCGTCAGCGCACGAGGCCGGCGGGCGCCATGCGGTTCGTGCCGGGGCGCATTGGCAGATGTCGTTGCGCGTGCGTGCGCCACGCTCGCGGATCAATCCCGGCGGCTTCGATGGCGAACGCCATGCATTGCTGCGTGGTATCTCCGGCAATGGCACGGTGCGCGACCCGGGCGCTGCCCGTGAGCACGCGCCTGCGCAGGGCCTGCCGGCCTGGCGCGAGCGCAGCAGTGATGCCATCGCCACGCAGGTGGCACATCCTGCCGCGCGGTTCGTGCAGGCCTTGGCCCTGGGCGACACCCGCGGCCTGTCCGATGCCGACTGGGAACACCTGCGCGCGCTGGGCCTGACCCATCTGGTCGCCATTTCCGGATTTCACGTGGGCGTGGTGGCGGGTTTCGGCGTGCTGCTGTGCCGCGTGTCGTGGTGGCTGTGCCCAGTGCTGGGACGGTACTGGCCACGGCCGCAGGCGGCGGCATGGGGCGCGGCGCTGGCCGCAGCCGCCTATGCCGTGGCAGCCGGCGGCGCGCTGCCAACGGTGCGTGCGGCGCTGATGATCGGGCTGGTGGCACTGGCCCGTGCCGGACGTCGCCCGGTGGGTGCGGGGCAGGGGCTGGCCCTGGCCGCGATGGTGATGCTGTTGCCGGCGCCGCTGTCGGTGCTGTCGGCCGGGTTCTGGCTCAGCTTTGGCGGCGTGCTGTGGCTGCTGTGGTGCCTGCCGCGAACCGGGCCGGAGGGCGCCGGTGGGGGCCTGCGTGGCTTCCTGGCCGCGCAGGGCGTGGCCAGCCTCGGCCTGTTGCCGCTGTGCGTGGCCCTGTTCGGCGGCACCGCGCGCTTGGGGCCGCTGGTCAATCTGCCGATCATTCCGTGGTGGACCCTGCTGGTGGTGCCGTTGTCGTTGCTGGGTACCGCGCTGCAGGTGCTGCACGACGGTGCCGGGCGCTGGGCTTGGCGTGCCGCGGCCTGGCTGTTCGAGCTGAGTTGGCAGGCGCTGCAGCCACTGGCGCTGCACCCGCAGGCCATGTGGTGGTTGGCTGAGGCGCCGCGCTGGGCGGTACCGGCGGCACTGGCCGGGGTGTTCTGGTGGCTGCTGCCACGCGGCGCCGGCGGTGGCCTGGCGGGCCTGCTGCTGTGCCTGCCGCTGCTGTGGCCCGCCCGGCATGCACCGGCCGAAGGAGAACTGGAGCTGCTGGTGCATGACGTAGGGCAGGGCGCTGCGGTGCTGGTGCGTACGGCGCGGCACGCGCTCTGGTACGACGTGGGGCCGCCGACCGGCGGCGAAGGCAACGAGCGGATTCTGGTCCCGGCGCTGCGCGCGCTCGGCCAGGGGCCGCCCCGGCAGGTGATGCTCAGCCATGACCATCTTGATCACACCGGCAGCCTGTCCAGCCTGCGACGGCAGCTGCCCGGACTGCAGCTGCTGGCGCCACCGGGCAGCGCCATCGCTGGCGCCACGCCCTGCCAGCAGGGGCTGCGCTGGCAGTGGGACGGGGTAGATTTCCAGGTCCTGCACCCGGCGCCGGGCAGCCGTCAGGCCGAGAACGAAGACAGCTGCGTGCTGCGCATCGCCAGCCGCCACGGCGTGGTCCTGCTGCCGGGTGACATCGGCCGGCCGGCCGAGCGGACGCTGCTGGAGGCGTCTCCGGCAGCGCTGAAGGCGGATGTGGTGCTGGTGCCGCACCATGGCAGCGGCGGCAGCTCCAGCGCGCCGTGGGTCGAGGCTGTAGCGCCACGGCTGGCGGTGGTCTCGGCCGGGCACCGCAACCGCTTCGGGCATCCTCGCCAGGACGTGGTCCAGCGCTGGCAGGCGCAAGGGGCCGAGGTACTGGCCACGGCCGATTCCGGGGCGATCCGCATATGGCTTGGCGCACAAGGGCTGCAGCTGCGTGAACAGCGCATCCACGCATCCCGCTGGTGGGATGCCGCTGGGCGGGCGCGGTCGGCTGCTATCCTATCGCCGATCGAACAAGCGGCCGTTGGGCCGGAGGGTTGAAACGTGTGGGAACTGGTCAAGGCCGGTGGCTGGCCGATGGTGCCGCTGCTGCTGTTGGGCGTACTGGCTTTGGCGATCATCCTGGAGCGTTTCTGGTCCCTGCGGCGTACTGAAGTGCTGCCGCCCGGCCTCGGCCAGGAAGTGCGCAACTGGGCGGCACGCGGCAAGCTCGACCCGGCCCACCTGCAGACGCTGCGCGCGAACTCGCCGCTGGGCGCGCTGCTGGCTGCCGCACTGGAAGCCCGCAACCGCCCGCGCGACCAGATCCGCGAGCGCATCGAAGACACCGGCCGCCACCTGGTGCACCGCATGGAGCGTTTCCTCAACGCGCTGGGTACCATCGCTTCGGCCGGGCCGCTGCTGGGCCTGCTGGGCACGGTGATCGGCATGATCCAGATGTTCCTGGGCATCCTCGACCACGGCGTGGGTGATGTGAACCAGCTGGCCGGTGGTATCGGCAAGGCGCTGGTGTGCACCGCCACCGGCATGATCGTCGCCATTCCGGCGCTGATGTTCCACCGCTACTTCAAGGGCCGCATCCACGGTTACGTGGTGGAGATGGAGCAGGAAGCCAGCGCGCTGCTGGATACGCTGGATGGCCGACCCGGGGTGATGAACCCTGCTGCTGCCACGCGCCCGGCCGGCGCGGCGACGGCGAAGGCCTGATCGATGCGTATCGGCAACGACCGATCCCAGGATGAGCCGCATATCGACCTGGTGCCACTGATCGACGTCATCCTGGTGTTGATCATCTTCTTCGTGGTCACCACCACCTTCGACGCGCGCTCGACACTCCAGGTGGAGCTGCCCACGGCCAGCCAGCAGCCCAGCAATGAGCCACCGCGCTCGTTGAGCGTGCTGATCAACGCCGAAGGCCGCTACTTCATCAATGACCAGGAAGTGCTGCGCAACGACGTCGAGTCGGTCAAGCAGACCATCGCGGCCGTTGCCGGCAGCGACCGCACCCAGCCGGTGCTGTTGCGTGCCGATGCCCGCACGCCCTATCAGGCCGTGGTGACCGCGCAGGATGCGCTCGGTCAGCTCGGCTTCCGCCGTATTGCCATTGCAACAGCACCCGAGGTGCGTCCATGAGTTCCAAACACGCGCCGGTGTGGCCGATCTACAAACGTCTGCTGGGATACACCCGTGCCTACTGGGGCATGATGGTCGCCGCTGTCATCGCCATGGCGGTGGAGTCGGTGGCCGGCTACCACTTCACCAAGCTGATGGAGCCGCTGGTCAACCGCGGCTTCGTCAATCCCGAACCGAAAATGGCGGTGATCCTGCCGCTGACCATCCTTGGCCTGTTCCTGATGCGCAGCGCCGCCACCTGGGTGAGCGACTACGCGCTGGCCAAGACCGGTCGCAGCGTGGTGCGTGACCTGCGTGAACAGGTGCTGGCCAAGTACCTGCACCTGCCGTCCTCGCATTTCGATACCGAATCGACGCCGGTGATGGTCAGCCGCCTGAACTTCGATACCGAACAGGTCACTCAGGCCAGTGCCGATGCGCTCAAGACCGTGGTTGCCGACACCCTGACCATCATCGCCATGCTGGCGGTGATGCTGCAGATGAGCGTCAAGGTGACCGTGGCCATGCTGGTGGTGGTGCCGATGATCGGCGTGATCGTGTCCTACGTCGGCAAGCGCTACCGGCGCATCAGCCGTGGCATCCAGGACGGCATGGGCACGATGGCGCAGACCGCCGAGCAGTCGCTGGCGGCCCAGCAGGAAGTGAAGGTGCACGGCACTCAGCAGCACGAAATGTCGCGCTACTCGCGCCTGGCCAACCGCATGCTGGCGCTGAACATGAAGGTGGAAATCACCCGTGCCGGTGCCTCCAGCGTGGTCCAGTTCCTGGCCGCGCTGGCGCTGGCGGTGATCGTCTGGGTGTCGACCCGCGAAGCACTGGCAGGCCGCCTCAATGCCGGCCAGTTCATGGGCCTGATGATCTCGATGACGGCGATCATCCCGTCGCTGCGCCGCCTGACCAGCGTGCAGTCCTCGATCTCCCGCGGTGTGTCCGCCGCCGAGCGCCTGTTCGACATCCTCGACATGCCGGTCGAGCGCGACGATGGCCGCAACACGGTGCAGCGCGTGCGCGGCGAACTGGCCTTCGAGCACGTCATGCTGCGTTACCGCGAAGACAGTGGCATCGCCCTGGACGACATCAGCTTCGTGGCCAAGCCGGGTACGGTCACTGCCATCGTCGGTCGGTCCGGCAGTGGCAAGACCAGCCTGATCCGGCTGGTGCCGCGCTTCTATGAACCCAGCGGCGGGCGCATCACTCTCGATGGCGTGGCACTGGATGACTATCCGCTGGCCGACCTGCGTCGCCAGGTGGCGATGGTCGGGCAGAAGGTCATGCTGTTCGATGACACCATTGGCGCCAACATCGCCTATGGCATGGACGCGACCGATGAACAGATCCGAGCGGCGGCCGAAGCCGCAAACGCCTGGGAGTTCATCGCGCGCATGCCGCAGCAGCTGCAGACCCCGGTGGGCGAGAACGGCGCGCTGCTGTCCGGCGGCCAGCGCCAGCGCCTGGCGATCGCCCGCGCGATCCTGCGCGACGCGCCGATCCTGATCCTCGATGAAGCCACCGCAGCGCTCGACAACGAATCGGAGCGCCTGGTGCAGGACGCGCTGCAGCGATTGATGCCCGAGCGCACCACGCTGGTCATCGCGCACCGCCTGTCGACCATCGAGCATGCAGACCAGGTGCTGGTGATGGACCACGGTCGCATCGTCGAGCGCGGTACCCACAAGGAGCTGCTCACCATGGGTGGCCTCTACCAGCATCTGCACAGCATGCAGTTCCGCGAAAGGCAGGACTGATGGCCGGCAAGGGTACCCAGACCCCGCCGTACTGGTACGACGGCAGCCCGGTTCCGTGGGCGATGCGCCTGCTGGCGCCGCTGTATGCCGGCGTCACCGCGCTGCGCCGGCGCGCCTATCGGCGTGGCTGGCGCAAGCGCTACACGCTGCCGGTGCCGGTCATCGTGGTTGGCAACATCACCGCCGGTGGGACTGGCAAGACGCCGCTGACCATCGCGCTGGTGGAGCGCCTGCGTGCCGCCGGCTGGAAGCCGGGCGTGGCCAGTCGTGGCTACGGCCGCGAAGATGCCGACAAACCGCTGTGGGTGAAGGCCGATACGCCGACTGCCAAGGGCGGTGACGAACCGGTGCTGATTGCCTGGAAGACAGGCGTGCCGGTGCGCGTGGACAGTGATCGCGTTGCTGCTGGCAAGGCGCTGATCGAGGCCGGCTGCGATGTGATCGTCTGCGACGACGGCCTGCAGCACTACCGGCTGGCGCGCGACATCGAGATCGAAGTGGTCGATGCGCAGCGCCGCTACGGCAATGGCCGGATGATTCCGGCCGGACCGCTGCGCGAGCCGGTCAGCCGCGCCAGCGAGTGCGATTTCCGCGTGGTGAATCTCGGCCAGGCCGATGAGGAATCTGCGGCCCAGGCCTGTGGTTTCGGCCAGTGGCCGATGGCCCTGCACATCGACAGCGCGCAGCCGCTGGCCGGTGGCCGTGCCCGTCCACTGTCGTACTTCAAGGGCCAGCGTGTGCACGCCGTGGCCGGCATCGCCCACCCGCAGCGCTTTTTCGACATGCTGCGCGCGCGAGGCATCGGCGTGGTGCCGCACGCCTTCGCCGACCATCAGGCCTATCAGCCGCAGGACCTGTCCTTTGGCAGCCAGCTGCCGGTGCTGATGACCGAAAAGGACGCGGTGAAATGCCGGGCGTTCGGCAATGACTGGCACTACGCGGTCCCGCTGCGCGCCGAGCTGCCTGCCGCGTTCTGGGTGGCGCTGACCGACCGCCTGGACAAGCTGCGACCGAACTGAGTGGCACGGCGGCGCTTGCATTCATGCGCCGCCGGCCGCATTCCCGTTGTAACGAGCCTGCCGAGTACCGCCCCATGACCGAATTCGTCGTCGCCATCCCGGCCCGCTATGCCGCCTCGCGGCTGCCGGGCAAGCCGCTGCGCCTGCTGGGCGGTGAGCCGCTGGTGCTGCATGTGGCGCGCCGCGCGCTGCAGGCCGGTGCCGGCGAGGTCTGGGTCGCTACCGACGATCAACGCATTGCCGACGCACTGTCCGGCCTGGCCGAAGTGAAGGTGGCAATGACCGCCACCTCGCATGCCTCCGGCACCGATCGCCTGGCCGAGTGCGCGCGCATCGCCGGCTGGGCCGATGACACCGTGGTGGTCAACCTGCAGGGCGACGAGCCGTTTGCACCCGCTGCGGGTATCCGTGCGGTGGCCCAGGCGCTGGTTGACGGCAATGCGCCGATGTCGACCCTGGCGACCGCCGTGGAGGATGCAGAAACCCTGTTCGATCCGAACGTGGTGAAGCTGGTGCGCAACGCGCGCAACGAGGCGATGTACTTCAGCCGCGCGCCGATCGCCTGGCATCGCGATGGCTTCGCACGCAGCCGTGACACGTTGCCGGCCGGTCACAACTGGCTGCGTCACATCGGCATCTACGGTTATCGCGCCGGTTTCCTGCAGCAGTTCGCGGCGATGCCGCTGGGCCAGCTGGAGCAGGTCGAATCGCTGGAACAGCTGCGCGTGCTGGAAGCGGGCTTCCCGATCAGCGTGGCGATCTCGCCCGAACCCTTCCCGCCGGGCATCGACACGCCCGAGGACCTGGAGCGCGCCGAAGCACTGCTGCAGACGCTGGCGGCACGATGAAGCTGCTGGTCGTCTGCCTCGGCAACATCTGCCGTTCGCCGATGGCCGAAGGTGCGCTGCGCGCACGCCTGGAGGCCTCGCCGCTGGCCGGACGGGTGCAGGTGGATTCGGCCGGCACCGGCGACTGGCATGTGGGCGAGCCGCCGGACCGGCGTGCGATCGCCTGCGCGGCCGGGCACGGCGTGGACATCGGTGGCCTGCGTGCACGCCAGCTGCAGGCTGTGGATTTCGAACGTTTCGACTGGATCCTGTGCGCCGACGAGGCCAACCTGCGTGATGCCGGCCGTATCGCCACGCCGGCCCAGCGCGAACGCTTGGCACTGTACCTGCCATGGTCGGGCGGAGAGGGCCGGGTGACGATCCCGGATCCCTACACCGGCGGCAGTGATCATTTCGAACAGGTCTGGACATTGGTGGACAATGCTGCAAAACGTGCCGTGGCACGACTGTTGCATGACGCCGACTCCGGCATAATCGGGCCATGAACGTCCAGCCCGTCCCGGACCTGCCCGAGTTCGCCACCTGGCTCAATGCCACCCCCTGCACCCTGACCGAACTGCGCGGTCGGCCGGTGGCGCTGTTGTTCGTCAACGCCGCCTCTGCGTGGAGCGCGCAACGCCTGGCCGAGTTCGGCCAATGGCTGTCGCGCCACCCCGGCAAGCTGCAGCCGCTGGTGCTGCAGGTGCCGCGCTTCGACTTCGAGCGCGACGCCGGTGCCGCACTGAAGCTGTTGCGTCGCCAGGGCCTGACGATGCCGGTCCTGCTCGATGCGGACTGGGATGGCTGGCGCCGCTTCGGCGTCACCGCCTGGCCAACCCTGGTGCTGCTGGATGCGCAGGGCCGCGAACAGCAGCGGCTGGTCGGGCAGGGCGCACCCGGCGAACTGGAGCGTGCCTTGAATGCGCTGTGCGAGGGTGCGCCGTCGGCGCCGCCGCGTGGCGGTAGCGAGCTGCATCCGGAGCCCCGCCAGGCACTGTGCTTCCCGCTCGGCCTGGCGGTCAGTACCGAGCGCCTCTACATCGCCGACAGCGGCCATCACCGCATCCTCGAATGCAGCCATGGCGGCCGCATCCTGCGCCAGTTCGGCCTCGGTACCGCCGATTTCATGGACGGCAACCTCGCCGAAGCGGCGTTCCACCGCCCGCAGGCGCTGGTGCTGGAGCGCGATGCGCTGTACGTGGCCGACACCGGCAACCACGCCGTGCGCCGCATCAACCTGCTGACCGGCATCGTCGACACGCTGTGCGGCAATGGCCGCCCCGGTGCGCCGGTGGAAGGTCCGGTCGCGCAGGCCCGGCAGGTCTCGCTGGACCATCCGGTCGGCCTGGCCATCGCCGACAACCAGCTGCACATCGCCATGGCCGGCGACAACCGCATCTGGAGCTACCACCTGGGCCAGCGCAGCCTGCAACGGCGCGCCGGCAGTGGTTCCATCGACGAGCGTGATGGCAGCGGCCATCTGGCCGCGTTCGCACAACCGACTGCGCTGGCCGTAGTGCAGCAGGCGCTGTACGTGGCCGATGCACTGGGTTCCTCGATCCGTGCACTGCAGCTGCGCGGCGACCTGGTGCAGACGCTGGTCGGGCAGGGGCCATGGCGCTTCGGCAGCGAAGACGGCCCGCGTGCGGACGCCAGCCTGCAGTTCCCGCAGGCGATCGCGCTCAGCCCGGATGCGCCGCTGTTGTGGATTGCCGATACCGGCAACGGTCGCCTGCGCACGCTGCGCCTGGGCGGTGGCGAACTGACCACCCAGCCGCTGCCGCGCCGCCTGCATGGCCCGGCTGGACTGGCGGTGGGCGCAGGTGCGGTGTGGATCGCCGAGACCGACGCCCATGCCGTGCTGCGCTTCGATCCCGACAGCGGCGTGCTCAGCGAAGTGCCGATCAGCGAATGACCGACGTTCCCGCTCCGGTCTTCGACGGCAAGGCCTTCGCGGCCCAGCTCAGCACCGCTCCCGGCGTGTACCGCATGTACGCGGCCGACGACACCCTGCTGTACGTCGGCAAGGCCCGTGCGCTGCGCAACCGCGTCGGCAGCTATTTCAACGGCAGCCCGAAGAACGCACGAATCATGTCGATGATCTCGCAGATCACGCGCATGGACGTGACCGTGACGCGCTCGGAAGCCGAGGCGTTGCTTCTGGAAAACCAGCTGATCAAGTCGCTGTCGCCGCGTTACAACGTCTCGCTGCGCGACGACAAGACCTATCCGCATGTGCTGCTGACCCGCGAGGACTGGCCGCGCATCGCCCTGCATCGCGGCCCGCGCGCCATTCCCGGTCGCTATTTCGGGCCGTATCCCGGCGTTACGGCGGTGCGCGAAACGCTGAACCTGATGCACAAGCTGTTCAAGCTGCGCAGCTGCGAGGACAGCGTGTTCCGCAACCGCTCGCGGCCGTGCCTGCAGTACCAGATCGGCCGCTGCAGCGCGCCCTGCGTGGAGCTGGTACCGGCGCCGGACTACGCCGAGTCGGTGCGCCGCGCTGCGCTCTTCCTGGAAGGCAAGAGCGACGAACTGACCCGCGAGCTGGGCGAGCAGATGCAGTCCGCCAGCGAGGCGCTGGAGTTCGAGCAGGCCGCGCGCCTGCGCGACCTGATCTCCTCGCTGCGCAGCATGCAGACCCGCCAGTACGTGGACGGCCGCGCCGCAGATCTGGACGTGCTGGCGGTGGCCATGCATGGGTCTCAGGCCTGCGTGCTGCTGCTGGCCTTCCGCGATGGCCGCAATCTCGGCACCCGCCCATTCTTCCCGCGCACCAACGGTGAGGAGAGCCCGGAGGAAGTGCTGGCCGCCTTCGTCTCGCAGTACTACATCGAATTCGAGCCACCGCGCGAGATCCTGCTGGATCGCGAGATTCCCGACGCCGACCTGCTGGTCGCCGCGCTGTCCGCCTCGGCCGAGCGCAAGGTGCAGTTGAAGTGGAACGTGCGCGGCGAGCGTGCCGGCTACGTGGAGCTGGCCAGTCGCAACGCGCAGCTGACCCTGGCCACCGAGCTCAACAGCCGCAACGCGCAGCACGCGCGCAGCGATGCACTGCGCGACATGCTGGGCCTGGCCGAGCCGGTCAAGCGTGTCGAGTGTTTCGATATCAGCCACACCCTGGGCGAGGCCACCGTGGCCTCATGCGTGGTGTTCGACGCCGTCGGTCCGGTGCGCGCGCAATACCGCCGTTTCAACATCAGCGGCATCGAGCCGGGTGACGACTATGCCGCCATGCGCCAGGCCATCGACCGCCGTTTCCGCCGCGCGGTGGAAGAGCAGGGCGTGCTGCCGGATGTGCTGCTGATCGACGGCGGCGCCGGCCAGCTGGCACAGGCGCAGGCCGCACTGGCCGACCTGGGCGTGGAGGGCGTACTGCTGGTGGGCGTGGCCAAGGGCGTGGAGCGCCGCGCCGGCCACGAGGCGCTGGTGATGCCCGACGGCCGCGAGCTGCGCCCGGGCGCGGCCAACCCGGCGCTGCAGTTCATCCAGCAGGTGCGCGACGAGGCGCACCGCTTCGCCATCACCGGCCACCGCGGCCGCCGCCAGAAGGCGCGGATGACCAGCAAGCTGGAGGACATCCCCGGTATCGGCCCCCGCCGCCGCGCCAGCCTGCTCAAGCATTTCGGCGGCCTGGTCGGCCTGAAAGCCGCTGGCGAAGCGGAAATCGCCAAGGTGGAAGGCATCAATGACGCCCTCGCGGCACGTATCTACGCTAACCTGCACGGGTTGGCCACGCCTGATGCGGCCGAGTAGAGAGAGAAGCACGCAAGCATGAAGTTGACCCTGCCCACCTGGCTGACGTTGTTGCGGATCGTGATGATCCCGGTGCTGGTGCTGGTGTTCTACCTGCCCTACACCTGGACCAACTTCGCTTCGGCGGCGATCTTCGGCCTGGCCGCGATCACCGACTGGCTCGATGGCTGGATCGCCCGCCGCTACCAGTTGGAGTCGGCATTCGGCGCCTTCCTCGACCCGGTCGCGGACAAGCTGATGGTGGCAGTGGCACTGTTCCTGATCGTGCAGGGCCACCCGACGCCGTGGATGGCGTTCTGGGCGGCGGTCATCGTCGGCCGCGAGATCGCGGTGTCGGCGCTGCGCGAATGGATGGCCGAACTGGGCCAGCGCGCGAAGGTACGCGTGGCGATGATCGGCAAGGTCAAGACCACCGCGCAGATGGTCGCGCTGCTGTGCCTGCTGTATTCGGTGGCCCCCAACGTGCCGGTGGAAGACATCTGGATGGGCTGGCCGGTGTTCCACATCGGCGACTGGACCCTGGCGATTGCCGCGGTGCTGACCCTGTGGTCGGGCCTGCAGTACCTGCACGCCGCCTGGCCGAGCCTGCGCGAAGACGAGCGCGCCGCACGCGAGCGCTCGCGGCAGAAGAAGCTGGGCAACTGACCCCATCGATGCGCGTATCCACGCATGGCGCGGATACGCGACGCCGGGCACCTCGCAGACCCTGAAAAAAGCGCTTGACGGCATCCTTGGAATAGGTAAAATTTCGCCTCCCAAGCGGGAATAGCTCAGTTGGTAGAGCGCAACCTTGCCAAGGTTGAGGTCGCGAGTTCGAGTCTCGTTTCCCGCTCCAGATTCAAGAAAGACGCTCCCGCAAGGGGGCGTTTTTCGTTTGCGTAGAACCCGCTTCATCCCCACTTCACCGTCACTCCTTCGCCTCACCACGCGGCAGTTCGAAGCTGCATCTCCGTTCCTCCAGGACGATGCAGCCATGCTCCACACTCCTTCCGCCTACGATCACGACGTGGTCATCGTCGGCGCCAGTTTTGCCGGTGCCGCCTGCGCACTGGCTGCTGCCCAGTACGGCCTGCGCGTCTGCGTGCTGGAACGCAAGGCCGACCCCGGCGAGCGCCTGCACACCACCGGCATCGTGGTGAAAGAGGCGATGGAGCAGACCTGGCTGGGGCGCATGCCCGAACATCTCGTGCAACGCGTCGCAAACGTGCGCCTGTATGCGCCGAATCTGCGCAGCGTGTTGCTGGCCGCGCCGGGCTATTACTTCCTCACCACCGATACGCCGAACCTGATGCGCTGGCTGGCCAGCGAGCTGCGCGCGAACGGTGTCGACCTGCGCCTGCAGCAGTCCTTCACCGATGCACATCGCAATGGTGACGGCTGGCTGGTGGATGGGGCGGGGCGATGTGCCTATCTGGTTGGCGCTGATGGCGCACGCTCACGTGTGGCACAGCGCACCGGGCTCGGCCAGGTGCGTGACAACCTCTACGGCGTCGAACGTGAGTTCGCCGGCCTGCATGTCGCGCAGGGCGACGCGCTGCATTGCTTCGTCAGCAAGCGCTACGCGCCGGGTTACATCGGCTGGGTCGCGCAGAATCCGACCGGCCTGCAGGTCGGGTTGGCGTTGCGTCATGACCCGCAACAGGTGCGGCCGCCGGATATTGAAGGTTTCCTCGGCCACGTGCGCGATGGGGTCGGCATTCCGCCTTCGGCGCGTCCCTCGGCCACCCGCGCCGGACTGGTGCCCTGCGGCCGGCCGGATGGGCCGATCACCGGCCAACGCGTGATCCTGACCGGCGACGCGGCGGGCATCGTCTCGCCGCTCTCCGCCGGGGGCATCCACTCCTCGTGGCGGCATGGCTGGGCGGTCGGCGAGGCGATGGCCCGCCATCTGCGTGGGCAAGGACCGGAAGCGGAACGGGTGGCGCGGCAGGTGGCTCCGGCGTTCCATGGCAAGCGCCTGCTGCGCTGGGCGATGGATCATCTGCAGGCCGATTGGCCGCTCGATGCACTGCTGCATACAGCGGCCATGCGCCGCATCGCCGAACAGGTCTACTTCCATCGCCGCGGGCTGCGCACGTGAAGGGAACAGGCAGGCGCGCCTGAACGCCATCCTTCACGTCACGTGAAAATTCCTGTTGACGCCGTGCAGCAATATCGACACAATAGCGCTCCTTCGACGCAGGTCGAACGGAATCTGCGGGAATAGCTCAGTTGGTAGAGCGCAACCTTGCCAAGGTTGAGGTCGCGAGTTCGAGTCTCGTTTCCCGCTCCAGATTCAAGAAGAACGCTCCCGGAAGGGGGCGTTTTTCGTTTGTCATGAAGTTGGCCGGCAGGGCCGCTACAGTCGCGCCAAGGCATCTTCATGGCGGGCGTGATATCAGTGGCCCGGCGTGACGAATCCGACGTCAGTGTCGCAATCGGAATGGCGGGGCGTATCGGTCGTGGGGATGGCCGCAGGCGCGGGGCTCGGGGAAGGTGGCAACAAGACGCAATGGCCTGGATGTCGCACCAGCGTTCCGTGCGTCGCATGCAGTGAAAGGCTGGCGAAAGGCCAATGCCATCGTTGCCTGAACCGCACGCGTGCTGTGACCTTTTTCGGACGATTTCTCCATGTTCGCTCCACAATCGCACGGTAGCCTTCATGCTCCTTCTACACGTTGGCGGGCTGGTGGTCAGGCGTATCACTTCAGTGGCAGTGCCCAGGACAGGGCGTGGACTCTCCCTGCAGGCAGTGCTGCGCCCCGGCGCGTTGTTGGCAACCCTGGCCCTGGCGGGTTGCATGTCGGTGTCCGTCCCGGACTTGCCTGATCGCACACCCAGCGCCTGGACCCAGGTGCCGCAGGGGCAGGGTGTGGCGGTGGACGCCAGGCAGTGGTGGAAGGTGCTGGCCGACCCGGCGCTGGACGGACTGGTGGACCAGGCCATCGCCGGCAACCTCGACCTGCAGCAGGCCACGCTGCGGCTGCAGGCCGTGCGGATCGTCGCCGGCACCTCCGACTCGCGTTTCCTGCCGGAAATCTCGGCCAGCGCCAAGCAGGTGCAGGACGCCGCCGCCGTCGATACCTACTTCCATGCCGGCATCGAAGCGATCTGGGACCTGGGCCTGTTCGGCGCCGCCGAAAGCGCGCAGCTGAGCGCGCAGGCCTCGGCCGGCAACGCCGAGGCGCTGCGCAATGCCGCACAGGTGGCGGTGATTGCCGACGTGGTGCGCAGCTATCTGGACCTGACCGTGGCACAGGCCCAACAGGACCTGCTGGCCCGGCAGCAGACCGTGGACGACCGCGGTGAACAACTGGCCCTGGTCCGCCAGCGCCTGCGCCTGGATGAGCCCGGCGAGCTGGACCGCCTGCGTGCACGCCAGGCCGCCACCCGTGCCGCCATCGCACAGGCTCGGGAAAACGCCGACAACGCGGCCCGCGCGCTGGCATTGCTGCTGGGCCGTGACGGCCCGGATCCGGCCTGGCGCGCGTATCGCACGCCGCCGAAGCTGGGCACATTCTCGCTGCAGCAGGTTCCTGCGGATCTGTTGCGCCATCGTCCGCAGATCCTGTTGGCCGAGTCGGAGGTGATGCAGGCTGCGGCCAGCAAGGGTTCGGCACGCGCCGCGATGTATCCGCGGGTCAGCCTTGGCGGCTCCATCCTGTATGCCTACAACCTTACCCAGAACGCCCGCTCCAATTCCGATTCCAGTCCGTCGATCGGCCCGTACGTCGATATTCCGCTGTGGGACTGGGGTCAACGCCGCGCGCGCTTCCAGGCCGATGAGAAGCAGCTGGACGCCGCATTGCTCGGTTACCGCAAGGCGGTGCTGGAAGGCGTGAGCGAAGTGGAAGGTGCGCTCGGCAGCCTGGCGCGCCAGGGCAGCAGCATCCAGTCGCTGCGTGTGGCCAATGATGCCGCCGACCAGCAGGTCAAGCGCCAGGCGCGGCAGGTGCAGCTGGGTTTGTCCAGCGAGTTCGATGGGCTGGACACGCAGCGTGCGGCACTCGCCTCGCAGGCCGACCTGATCGGCGCGCAGGGTGCACGCGTGCTGGCCTTTGCGTCGCTCTACCGTGCCCTCGGCGGCGCACCGCTGCCGGTCGAGGGGGAGGGCGAGCAGCAATGATCGCGCTGGCCCGCAAGACCCTGGCCTATGAGTGGCGCCGGTTCCTGCCGGTGGTGCTGGCGATGTGTTTCGCCGGCGTGCTGCTGATCGTGCAGGCCGCACTGGTGCTGGGCATCTTCGGTACCGCCGCGATCTATGTGAAGGCATCGTCGGCCGACATCTGGGCCGGTTTCCCCGGCACCCAGAGTGTCAACTACGGTCATGCGATCAGCGCGGATGTTGAAAGCCACCTGCGCATGGACCCGGATGTCACCCGCGTCGAACCCTACGAGTGGGTGGATGGCGAGTGGCGTTCCAGTGCGCAGGGCACCGGCAATGTGTCGGTGTACCTGTCCGGCATTTCCACCCGCGACGACGCGATGATGTTCGCGCGCATCCTGCCCGCCGACCTGCGCGCGCAGCTGCGCGAGCCGGGTGCGGTGATCGTCGACAGCGCCGACCTGGACACGCTGGGCGTTGACCTGCAGAACAACCGGGCCTGGATCAACGGCAAGGCGGTGCGTGTGGTTGCCGCGCAGCCGGGCCTGCGTGGCCTGGGGGGCGTAAACGTGCTGGCCTCACTCGACACCGCGCGTGCCATCGCCGGTACCGACCCGCATGAAGGCAGTACCTACTTCTTGGCCGGGCTGCGCTCGCCCGATCTGGCTGACCGGGTGCGAGACCGCTTGTCCGCGTCGATGGGTCGGGCCACGCCGGTCGAGTTCTGGACCGCGCCGGCGTTCGCCAGCCGCTCGCAGCAGTACTGGCTGTTCGATACCGGCGCCGGCATCGCGGTGTTGTTCATGGCCGTCATCGTCTGCTTCGTCGGCGCGGTGATCACCAACCAGTCGTTCGCCTCTGTGGTGGCCGGCTCGGTGCGTGAGTACGCCACGCTCAATGCACTCGGTGCAGGCCGCTATGCGCTGGCGCGGGTGGTGTTCGAGCAGGCCTTGCTGATCGGCGGCGTGGGTATGTTGCTGGCGGCGGCCTTCAGCACCGTGGTGCTGTTGATCGCGCAGACCCAGCGCGTTCCGGTGCAGCTGACACCGATGGTGATCCTCGGCTGCGTGGCGCTGGTGGCGGTGATGGCCATGCTCTCCAGCATCATGGCGGTGCGCAGTGTCGTCCGCTCCGATCCATCGTTGCTGCTGCGTTGAGGACCGGCCGATGACTTCCTTGCGCGCCGTCGCCCCGACTCTGCGGGCCGATGCACTTGAAAAGGGCTTCATGTCCGGCGACGTGCAGGTGCCGGTGCTGCGCGGGCTGTCGCTGGACATCTACCCCGGCGAGCTGACCCTGGTATCGGGCCCGTCGGGTTGCGGCAAGAGCACGCTGTTGTCGCTGCTGTCCGGCTTGTCCGCGCCCGATGGTGGCCGTGTGCACGCACTCGGCCAGGATGTGGGCCACATGAGCCGCAGCGAAGTGGAGCGTTTCCGCCTGCACCATGTCGGCTTCGTGTTCCAGGGCTTCAATCTGTTCCCGGCACTGACTGCGCTGGAGCAGGTGCAGCTGCCGCTGGGCTACCGCGGGATGAGCAATCGCGAAAGCGAGCCGCTGGCCCGCCGTGCGCTGGAAGAGGTTGGCCTGAGCCACCGCAGCCACATGCGACCGGCGCAGCTGTCCGGTGGTGAGAAGCAGCGTGTAGCCGTTGCCCGCGCCTTCGCCAAGTCGCCGACGCTGATCTTCGCCGACGAACCCACCAGCGCGCTGGACGCCGAGAACGGCCAGCGCGTGATCGACATCCTGCATCGCTACGCACGTGCGCATGGCGCCACCGTGCTGTGCGTGAGCCACGATCCGCGCCTGATCCGGCACGCCGATCGGGTGATCGCCATGGAAGACGGCATGGTCCGTGACGACCGCCGCCAGAACGAAACTGTAGAGTCCGCCCCATGACCAAGACGTCGCACCTGCTTCCCCTCAGCCTGGCCCTGTCGGCGGCATTGCTGCTCGGTGCCTGCTCCAGGGAGGCGCCCACCCCGGCATCTGCACCCTCAGGCAAGGCGGACACTGCCGTCGCCAGCAAGGTCGCCGTAGCGCGGGGCATCATTGACGTCGAAGGCGGGCTGATCGCACTGGCGCCGCCGGTGGATGGCTCGATCACTGCCGCACCGGTGAAGGAAGGTGCCACGGTGAAGAAGGGGCAGCTGCTGCTGTCGCTGGATGGCGCCCTGCTGCAGCAGGAAGTGGCAATGGCCACCGCCGATCTGGCGTTGGCCAATGACCGCCTGAAAGGCAGCCAAGCGCAGCTGCGCGAACTGGAGCGCAACGCCACCCGCCTGTCCACGGGCGCCAGAGAAGGTGTGTCCTCGAACCAGCAGGCCGACGCGGCCAAGCAGCAGTTGGCCGGTGTGCGCGCCGACGTCGACGTGGCCGGTGCGCAGGTCGACATGGCCCAACACAAGCTGGAACACGCCAGACTGAAACTGCAGCAGATGTCGTTGAGTGCACCGGAAGCCGGCACCGTGGTCGGCCAGGTACCGGGCCTTGGCGCATTCGTGCAGGCCGACAAGCCGGCGATCTCGCTGTTGCCGGCGCGTCCGCTGCAGGTGCGTGCCGAACTGAGCGCCGCCTATGCCGATGCCGTGCAGGTGGGCATGAAGGCTACCGTCGTGCCGGACAGCGATGGCGCCGAGAACACCGGCACGCTGCCGCCGGCACGCGTGGTGCGCATCAGCCCGGTGTTCGCGCAGGCGCGCCTGCCTGAAGACGCAGGGCGTGGCGTGGCCAAGGTGGTGGAGTGCGTGCTGGAGTTCGACGGGCAAGCCAAGGCGCGCTTCGGCCAGCACGTGCGGGTGGAGTTCCTGAAGTAGGCCGGGCGTTGGGTGGGGCCGTCTATGGGCCCTTTCGATGCCTGAGTGCCCGCCACGCGCTCACCGCCGACACCGCGCACAGTGCCAGTAGCAGGCCCACGTCCAGCAGCAGCAACCACAGCAGGTGCATGCCATGCACCGGCGGCTGGTGCATGGCCGACAGCATCCACGGTACCGACCACGCCAGCAGCAGAACGAAGGCGATCAACAGGCGCAGCCACAGTCGTTTCAGTCGCCACGGCCGCACGATCAAGGCGGCCACCACCAGTTCAACCGTACCCAGCAACGCGAACACGATGACGGTGCTGGTCGGGTAGGGCAGCTCGGCGCCTTCCAGGTGATGCAGCAGCCAGTAGTCCGGGGTGAAGCCGACATTGACCAGCGCGGCGATCAGCGCCAGCCATGTGAGCGCGACCAGCAGCCAGAACAGGCGGACGTAGCGTCTAGGCATCGGCGGTGCCCGTGGTGGTGGGCAAGTGGCTACGTGATGCATGGCGCACGGATATGGCGATCGCGGCCAGTGCCAGCAGGCCGGGCCCGACCGTGAAGTACAGCAGACGCAGCGGGTGGTTGTGCATCAGTGTCCAAGTTGCGAATGCCAAGGGAATGGCCAGCACCAGCAGCTTGGCGAAGAGCGGCCGCAGCACTGCGATCAGCGGCTGCGCGCCAATGAACATCCAGAACAGATAAAACTGGGCGATGCCCAGGCCGATGTCCCGATGGGAAGTGAAGCCGAAATGGTCGCGATACCCGTTCATTCCCAGTGGTATCAGTGCCCAGTACAGCAGGGCCACCAGCAGATGCAGCAGCAGGGCGATCAGCATGGGCGAGCCGCGAAGGAGCATGGGCGCAAGGGGCTGGGCGGGGCAGCGTACCTCAGTGCGGACGCCTGTGACCGCATGGTGTGAAGACTGTTGACGGCGTGAAGGAATTTGGACACAATAGCGCTCCTTCGACGCAGGTCGAACGGAATCTGCGGGAATAGCTCAGTTGGTAGAGCGCAACCTTGCCAAGGTTGAGGTCGCGAGTTCGAGTCTCGTTTCCCGCTCCAGATTCTACAGGGCCCCGGTAGGGGCCTTGTTTTTCTCTCGCCACGGCAAGGCGGGGCACGTTGGGCCACAAGGCTTTACGCGCAGTCAGAAAAGTGAAATCGCTGGTGTGTTTTCCGGATTTCCGGTAACATGTCGGCTTACGCGGGAATAGCTCAGTTGGTAGAGCGCAACCTTGCCAAGGTTGAGGTCGCGAGTTCGAGTCTCGTTTCCCGCTCCATGTTCCGACAGGCCCCATCTTGGGGTTTTGTCTTGTCAGGGCTACGTTCCTGGCGCGCAGTACGTTGGCCTCATGGCAGAGTGGCTATGCACCGGATTGCAAATCCGTTTACAGCGGTTCGATTCCGCTTGAGGCCTCCAAATAAACCCCTGATTCGTCAGGGGTTTTTCTTTTTCTGGCGTTTAGGGGGAATCTGATGATCCCCTGATTTGGCCGTGAAATCATCGGTCTGCCACCCGTCGTTGGGTGGCAAACTCGCGTTAACATGTGTCGAGTGCGTTTACGTCAGTGCCCGCGGTCTAGCTCATTGGCCTTAGGGCTGTGCTACTGCCCTCGGCAGGGGGCAAGGAGATGGGTCACAGGAGCGTCGGCCGCAGTCGCCAGTGGCGTGATCCTGAAAGCGGGTCAGTATGAAAATTGAACATGGAGAGTACGTATGGCACTCAGTTCCAACAGCATCATTCACTTCACCGACTCTCTCGAAAAATTGCTGGGAATTCTTCAGCAAGGATTCATTGTCAAGTATTGTAGGGAAACGTTCTCCCTAAAGGGTGAAGAGGAAACGCTACATGTCCCGATGGTGTCCTTCTGCGATATTCCGTTTTCTCAAATAAAGAATCACATCGATAGTTACGGGTGCTACGGTGTTGGACTGAGTAAAGATTGGGCAATAAGGAACCGACTTAATCCCGTTCTGTATGTCCAGGATGAATCCAACTTGGCCAGAAGCTACTATGCATTGATGACGTTTCTTCATTCGAAGGAGACGGCTGGCGAGATCGATAAAGTCCCACGTAGACTGGGTATCGATATCGTTAGATACATAAAAAATTACGAAGGGATTCTTGCAAGAAGGGGAAAGGAGCCCATTCCCTACCGATTCTCGGATGAACGAGAATGGCGCTATGTTCCAGAGATTGTTGATGGTGAGCATCCGGTTTACACGAGCGATGATTTCGACGACGCGACAGCCAAAACTGCGAACGAGTCTCTGAGAGAATTGACGTTGACCTTTGAGCCGGGCGACATAAGCTACATAGTCATTGCTCGGGATGAGGAAATAAAGCGCGTGGCGGCTCTTCTTAACGAGAAAAATTACGAAGCCTACACGGTGGCCCAAGCGCAGCGGCTAATGACAAGAATTATTACCAATGAGCAGATTCAGGGTGATTTCTAGTTGGCCGGTGCCATTTGTTTGTGGTTCGGGGCTGCGGTCTACACTTGTAATTGAACTTTGAGCTCGGAGTAGATGGTAACCAAGCGGCGCCGGGGCGAGTCCTGGCAGTACACGATCAAACGGGCGGGCCTGCTTCCCCAGCCGGTCTACCTGAGCTTTTCCTCGGAGGCGGAAGGCGACGAGTACGTGCGCCGCCTCGAGGCGCTGCTCGACCGTGGGGTGGTGCCGGAGGAGCTGACCAACACCAAGGCAGCCGAGAAGGATCTACGCAGCCAGGTCAGCGAGTATCGGAGTGCGCAGCACATCTCGGTCGATGACGAGCAGCTGCTGCCCGTCCTGCTCTCGCGGCTGCCAATCGGCATTACCTTGCCGCAGCTGACATTTGCGTGGGCGACCGAGTGGGTCACCACCATGAAGCGTGAGCAGAACCTCGCGCCTTCGACCATCCGGCACTACGTGGGTGCCCAGTCGCGCGCCTTGGATTGGCTGGCTGTGCACGGGGCGTTGCCAATGAATCCATTGCGGCTTCTGCCCCGGGGCTATTCGACGTACACTGCCGACGACAAGATAGCTGTGAAGCGCATCGACGGTGAAGCGAAAACTGACCAGGAGCGTGATCGCCGTCTGGAACCTAGTGAGGAAGAACGCATCCGCGAGATCCTAGCCGGCGCAAAGCCGCCGGGACGGCAGCGGCCGCTCGATCTGCCGCAGCGAGAGGCGTTGATTTTGATGTTCGACATGGCGTTGGAAACGGCCATGCGCATGCGGGAGATCTACACGCTAGAGCGCAGCCAGCTCGATGTGGCGCGGCGCACTATCTTCTTGGACAAGACAAAGAACGGTAGCAAGCGTCAGGTACCCATGACCTCGGTACTGCTGGCGAAGCTTGCGGCGTATGAGGGTGATTACGATGGCCGGCTATTCCCATTCTGGGCGGGCGAGCGTAGCCCGCTGGCCCTGCGGCGAGTATCGAGCAAGTTGTCGCGCCAGTTCGAGCGCATCTTCGTCGCGGCCGGATGCGCGGATCTGGGCTTTCACGATCTGCGTCACGAAGCGACGAGCCGACTGTACGAAAAAACCACACTGACGGACATCAAGATCGCGAGCATCACTGGGCATCGCGATCCGCGTCAGCTGAAAAGGTATGCCAACCTGCGTGCTTCCGATTTGGCCGATCAGCTCTGGTGATCGGCCTGCTCGTAGGCGCGAAGGTCGGGCAGCTTGATGCGACGCGAATTGCTCGCACGTCTTGTCTGCCCTAGTGGGGGTGAGTTCGCTGTAGGCCGCATGCCGATCGCCGACTTCTTTCGCTCGGCGGCCTGCCTGCGCCCTTCCGAACGCAGGAACTCGATCAGGTCCTCGCGTAGCATGACTGTGTGCTTCTGGTTAAGGCGCACAGCGGGCACTTCGTCTCGATTAATCAGATTTATCATTGCTTCATGGCCAAGCCGCAGCAGAGTGGCAGCTCCATCCAATCCCAGGGTCTCCTCCTTGGAGTTCTGCATGTATCGAGCACTAACCTTCATAGCGCTACCCGATGTGATGCCTGTGATCTAACTGAAGTAACAGCCTCATCCTTTGCTGATGCCGACGGGAATTGATGTCGAGGCCAAACGAATAACGTGGCAGAATGTAAGTTGGATGAAGGGGGGGCTTGGAATGGAATTCGTTGATGCGCTGAGTGAATGCTGGTGGCTTGGAGAGAGTTGCGTTCCTAGGTGGGAGGCATGGGCTGCACTTGGTGGGATTGCTGCTGCGATTGGCAGCCTCGCCGCTGCGACTGCGACGTACTTTGCTGTGGTGCATCCGCATCGGCGGCGCCTGCTTGAAGCACAGTCCGCACTTGTTGCTGCGCTTAGGGCATTTGTCCCTGAAATGAGTGCGATGTTGTTCGATGTTGAACGCTCCAAGTTCATCTTGGATGAATTCAATAAGGCGGGAGATAGACGGGATGTCTTGCGAATGCTTCGGGCGCTTCCCTTGAATGTGAGTTTTCCCGCCATCTCTCCGACTCCAGAACATTTGGAGATAGTTGATAAGCTCAACGCGCTCCAGGCGGTAGTTCGCCGGTGGAACACGTTTATTGGCGGAATTCCTGAGCCTAACGATGAAAATTATGGCTATCTCGACCATCTCAAAGAGTTTCTTCCAAGGCATTTTGAGTTCGCTCGTAACGATCTCGTCTCGTCGATTCGTGATGTCGCGGAATTGATTCAAGAGGAGCTGCCTAATCAAGAGCTTCGCATCACTCACCTCCTTGAGCGTGCTAAGGAAATGGATGGATCCAGAGTCGCTTGATTGAGCCGCTGTGCTGCGCGCTTCAGCATTGAAGTGAGTCATGCGCGCCTCTGTTCCGTCTGAACATTCGAGTCTGGATTCGCGGTTAGGATGGCCCGGAGAGGGGGCGGGCTCACGCTGTTGCCCACCATTGCGACGGCGCGGCTGTTGCTGACCTGTCGTCCATCCTGCGTGCGATCGATGATGTAGCTGGCCGGGAAGCCCTGGGCGCAGAACAACTCGCGCGGCTTGAGCATGCGCAGCCCGATATCCACGATCACATACGGCACACCGCTCAGGTGCACCGTGACCAGCGCCTGCCGGTCCTTCGTGGTGATGGTCGCCAGCGGCTCGCCAAGGTCGCCATGTTGTCCGCCCGTGCCGTAGTAGCGCATCAGGAAAGCGGCAACGCGCAGTGCGCCGGCTTCCTGCTCAGGGCTAAGGACGCACTCGATCACCCCATGATGAGTTGCACCAGCGCAGATGGTGCTAAGCGGGTCAGTCGTGGTCGGGCCGTCCAGGTTCCTGCGCAGCGTCACCAGGTGCGCGGTCGTGAGACGCTGGTGGCTGCCATTAGCGCAGATGGTCGGCATCGGCTCATCGGCGGCACTGCCGGCGCCCTGGTAGAACCCGCCGTTGGCATGTTCCAGAAACGCTGCCATGACCCCCATGGCATGGGCGGCGTCGGCCGGCCGGCCGAGCTGCGCCAGCGCCGCTGGTGATGGTCGGCATCGGGCGGCCTGTATGCGCGCCATCGCTGGTGCCCCGGAACTTGACGAGGGAGGCTGCGGCGAGGGCATAGCCGCCGCTGCCACTGGCGGTGATGGTGCCAGCAGGCTCATCGGTCGGTCGAACCCCGGCGCCCCAACGCTTTACGCCTCCCGGCTCGCCTTCGCCGTGTGCGGCCTGCACCAGCATCGGCGCCACGATCGCGTGTGAGCCGCCGCGCGGCCAAGCCGTGATGGTGCCCAGCGGATCGCCTCCGGAAGCGACGCCGTTGGCGGACGCGTTCGCGCACTGCACTATGTTGGGCGACACGATCATCATCTCGCCAAGATCGGCAGCAGTGATCGTAGGCATCGGTTCTCCGCTTGGCGAACACCGTGATCGAGTGCCTGTCATGGTAGGAGTGCGTGCGGCGCTACGATCGCCCTGGCACGCTGTTCTACCTCGATCCGCCGTATTGGGAAACGGAGGGTTACGGTGTCGAGTTCCTCTTCGCGGAGTATGAAGCCATGGCCGAGCTGATGCGCACCTCGGCCGGGCGCTTTGTGGTCTCGATCAGCGACCACCCTGAGATCCGCGAAGTGTTCGCCAGCTTCGACCTGGTGCCGCTGCAGCTGGATTACACCATTGGGGGTGGACAGGGCCGGGGGCGCAAGTTCAGCGAGTTGATCATCAAGAGCTGTGATGATCGCCAGGCCGCGCTGCTGTAGGGCTCAAGCGACTGGTCCCAGCTGCCCTTGGTCTTCAGCCCCTAAAGAAATGTCGGTGGTTGCGGCCGAGATCGACCGGGCTGCGCTTCCCTTCCCTGAACCGGCAGTTGCCCTCATCATCAAACACCGTGGTATGTATTGGCAGATCTGTTCAAAGGGAGGTATGTGTGAAGATTCTAAAAAAGGACGCTTATGTGGTTGCCGCTGCCCCAATTTTTGCGCTACTTGGTGCCTATTTCTACGAGTTGGGTCGCTATGCATTTTTTGATGTTTCCCCGATACTCATAGATCTGCCGACCATTCGGGTTCTAGTTGCTGGGCTCTTCGTTGCCGCGTTTTTTGCTATCTTGTCCAGCTTCATTTTGTCCGTAATTAGGCGTCTTCGTAAGCGCGGGGTCGTGTCAAACTTTGTTAGCTGGTTTATCGCTACGTACCTTTGGCTAGGCTTGCCACTAGCGTTGGTGTCTAAAACTCCCTATGCCTTCTTTTCGACATTCGTCCCGCCTTTGGTTATAGCGATTTTTCCTGCGGTGGAATATTGGAACAATGAGCGAAAAATCAAGAGGGGGCCGCTGGACTCGGTAGAAGTGGAGGGTGAAAAAGAGGATGAATCTCCGTCATCAAAAATCACACTGGTTTCCTTTTTGATCTTCTATGGCCTTGCTCTGATTAGCTCTTTAGGTATCGCTCGCGAGAGGTTCTTTGCGAACAACGCGTGCACGGACGGAAAGATCGTGGTTGCGATAAATGGAGATAACATGATCTTGAAGAATTTTGATCCAGCGACGGGCGCTCTATTGGAGGGCGCGGTCGTGAGGAAATTGGAAGGCGCTGAGTTGCGCAAGTGTTCGCCAGGAATTGAAGGGAAGGCTGGATTTGAAGGGTGGATGCACGATGGGATGCTTGTGGGGAAAAAAGCGAATTAGTGGAGCATGGTCGGCGCAATTTCTGATCTGCCCGTAGTCGAACCCTGCAGGCCCTTGGCAATGGCCCAGAACGGCAGCAGGCCCCCCAAGCCAAACGGGCCACCTGCCGGGCTTCGCCGCGATCCAGGATCACCGTTGCGCGCTGAGTCGGGGCCAGGTTGTAGCTGGGCTGGATCTCTGCCAGGTCAGGGGCAAGGTCAACCAGCCCCGGTTGGCCGAAGTCGATCACGGGGAGCTGGACGAATCGGCCGCACATGGCCGGGTCGCCGACGCGTTCGCAGGATCTGCGACGGCCGGTCCTATCCTTCCGGCCATGCTCCCCTCGCGCGGCTACCAAGGCTTCCGCTCAGCACCGCCACCCTCTGGCTGGGTCCAGATGGAAGACGGCTGGGTGCTGTGGTGGAGCGGCCGGCAGATCGCCCACGTCGTGCCGGCAAAGGACGGCGGGGTTCGTGTGCACCTTGATGCCAGGAAGATGCGGGATACCGAGGACGTGCGGGCCGCCAGCATGGCCCAGGGCAAGCGCTACGCAGAGCGATGGTGTGCGATCAGGCTCTACCCCGAGTTGCGCCTGCGCGCGGCTGTGGCCCGGTTGTTGGACGCCAGGCCGAGCGAACCGCTCGATCCGCTGCCCGGCTTACCGCAGACCCGAGAGCAGCAGCAACAGGCCCGGCGTCTGGCCGAGGCCGGAGCTGCAGAGCTGGCGCGAATCAAGGAAGCGCTGGAACCGCGCCGACCGCCGAAGGAGACCAAGCCCCGCCCGAAGGACGCCCGCAAGGCTTGGATGAGGGCTGGGTTCCGGGGAATGCGCGGTTGGTAGTAGGTTCCCGAATACAAGGTTCCGTCCCATTGCAGGAGTAGGTCCTTGGCACCCTGCCTCCTGAATTGAACTCAATCTAAGCTATTGACTGCAATGCACAGTCCGCCAGCCTTCTAAGCTGGCTGCCAGTCGGCTATTCTCCGTCCTGATCAAGTGCAGGGGGCGGGGCGTGGATTTCCCGGGCGAAAAACTAATAATTCGTTTGTTGGACATCATTGAACGCAATGGCATATCGCCATTTGTTGATTCATTGAAGGCGAGGCGCGATGGCATGGCAGCTATCGATGTCCAGCGAGAGCATATGCTAATGCTCGCAAAGGTGGAGGATGAAATAGCCGTCCTCAAAAGCAAGAGCGTCGCTTCTGTAAGCGGGGAGGGTAGTCCTGCGCCACTAAAGTTGGCCCCGCCTCAAGTTCCGGCTTCTGATGGGCCGCTTCGCACCCTAGCTGGTCACGCCAATGCCGCATTTACTTACCAGGCAGTGCGACAGCTTCGTAAGGAGATCAACGTCGGAAAGGCGATCGCATATGCTGCAGATGCCTTGATGGAGGGTGACGTCCAGACACCCCGGGAAGATCCAAGTCCAGACTGGTTGGAGCGCTGGCGTGAAAACGCTAGTGGTGTTTCCGTCGAGAAGATGCAGGAGCTTTGGGGGCAAGTGCTGGCGCGCGAAGTTCGGAAGCCTGGATCGATGTCGCTCAGGGCAATGGAGGTGCTCAAGAACCTGGAAAGCAGCGACGCAGCGCTAATCGAGAGGTTGGCGCCATTTGTTGTCGACACTAGATTCGTACACAAGAGTAAAAATGCAGCCCAGAGTTGGCTTGCCTTCGGCGAGGCCTTGGCGCTTCAAGAGCTAGGGATAATCGTGGGCGTGGGATCCGTTGGGGTGGCTTTGACACTCACATCAGCGTCGGATAGCAGGTTCGAGCTGGGGGTGTCATTTGGTAAATATGCTTTGAATTTGATTGCAGATGACCCGAGTACTGAGCTGAAGTTGGTAGGCTATAAGGTCACCAACATCGGGCGGGAGATCATGGCGCTTGTGCAGTTTGAACCTAATCTTGACTACGTGAAAGAAGTCGCTTCCGTATTCAAGAGTCAAGGTGTATCCGTTCACTTTGGCCTAGTTGATTCCGATGACGGCAATGAGACCTATTTCCTCCGCGATCCAGTTTTACTTTAGTGCTATCCGTAGTTGACATTTCAACGTTTGTAAGTGTGGGTGGGTGGACTTTCAATCTCTCGCTCATCCTCCGCTTGAGGATTTCCCAATCATGAAGTTAACGAATCCGCTGCAGGCCACGAGCATGAATTTTGCATCAACAAAAGTCAGGTTGTCCTCCTCCATCATGGCATGGCGAATTCCTTGAGCGTCTGAGGTGTATCCGTAGAGCGACGAAAGGCCCTTTCGGAGTGCGTTATGCATTTCGCCATTCTTCTCAATAACGTTAAGCGCTTCGCCAAGGCTGGCTTTGGGGTTATTGGTGATGTGCTTTGCCATAGTCTCTACTGCTGATATTGACTCCTTGATCGAATTTCTGTAATCGGGGTTTGTCCGGTCAGACATCAGGGCAAGGGCTGTGCGTAGATGTAGGGTCGCACCTGTAGGGGTATCTTCGCGATTTATTGCTTCTTCGATGCTTGATATTTCTTGGGTGTCTGTGATGGCCGTAAACTTGTTATCGACAAGTCTATACCCTGACATTTCTCTGCTGAGTGCGGGGCTGATTCTTGCCCTAAGCATCGTTTTGTAATAATCTGGAAGTGTCCCGGTAAGCGAAAATTCCAGAAGCTCATAAACGTCGTTCCATTCAATTTCGAAGAAGTAAGTTCGAACGTCTTGTGCCAAGCTATCGTAGCCTTGGGGAATCTTATCAACTGGCTCATGAAGCAATTCATCCCACAGTGCACGAAAATACGGCATGAGCAGAGAACTGTTCGAGAACGCCGTGTTCTTCCCCGGGCCAATGACGCTGCCCTGATATGCGTTCCACAAAGCGACTCGCAGAGCTCTATCCATACCGTTGAGCTGGATCTCAACCCTCACCGGCTTCAAACCCATTCGTTGCGAGAAGAGCATTTGAACGTTCCATTTTGGCAGGCGTGTAGCGAGTCTAGACGTTGAGGCACGATCACTCCATGGGCTTACAAGCATTGGGTGGCAAATGGGGCGTCAGGCTTCCGTATGTTGTGGAATTTTAAGAATTAACTGTGGATTGCAAATCCGTTTACAGCGGTTCGATTCCGCTTGAGGCCTCCAATTGAAAAGCCCTGACCTCGGTCAGGGCTTTTTGTTTGCCTGGATACCAGCACGCGCCCGGATCGATACCCGCTACAGCCGGGCCAGCGCCTGCACCGTGGCCTGGGTCAGCGGCTGGGGCAGGGCATCCAGCGCGAACCAGCCCAGCCCGGTCTGAACCCCCGGCTCCTGGATGGAGGCCTCGGCACCCGCAGCTGCCCGAGCCTCGAAGATCGGCGCGACCCAGTGCTGCGCGAGCGCCGGCTCGAAATGATCGGCCACGCACAGCAGGCGCAGCAGCGTCACTTCCAGCGCCGTTTCCTCGCGGATTTCGCGGACCACGGCGGCCTCCACCGTTTCCATCCAGTCGACTTTGCCGCCGGGCAGGCCCCAATGCCCGCGCTCCGGATCGCGTCCGCGCTGGATCAGCAGGATGCGGCCGTCGGCATCACGGACGACGGCGCCGCATCCAACGCGGGGAATCTGCAGTTCAGTCATGGCGGAGAAGGAGAATGAAAAAGGACGTTCCACATTCTTGCATGCACGCCGCATCAGTGGACCCGCGCTACGCTGGGCACCTGTGCATCAACAGCTTCACGAGGGTGTCGCATGCTCATCCGGCAACTCAGCGCTGACGACGCCGAGATTCTCTGGCAAGCGCGGTTGCAGGCGCTTTGCGAGTCGCCTGCGGCGTTCCTGTCCACGCTGGCCGAGGCGCAGAATGACTCGGCGGAGGTGATGCGCGCCCAGCTTGCTGATCCCGGCACGCGCCACTTCGGCGCTTTCATCGACGGCATGCTTGCGGGCTTCCTGCGTTATGTACGCCCGATGCGAATGGCGCGACGGCATACGGCAGAAGTGCACAGTGTCCATGTGGACACCGACCATCGTGGCCAGGGTGTCGCCCGCCAGCTTCTTCTTGCAGCGTTCGCGGCTGCGCGCGCGGAAGGCATTGAATCGCTCTCCCTCACGGTGCTGGCGGACAATACTGCCGCGCGCGCGCTGTATGAATCGCTGGGCTTCAGCGTAATTGGCACAGAGCCGCGGGCAGTCAAACGCGCGGGCAGCTACGCGGATATCGTCTCGTACTGGATCTCGCTGTGCTGATGGTGAAATGTTGCCGCGGGTACGGTCATGTTTCCGTGGCACGATGAGGCTGGACACATGTTCCAGGAAGACAGGGCAATGCACGTTCAGGTATCCAGCAGGGAGCGCGTGGCGCCGGATCACCGTCACCAGGCGGAGGATCTGCTCCGCGAGGCGTTCCCGGACATGCAGGGCGACGGCTATGCCATCCCGGGGCCGGTCGCTCTGGTCCTGGCGATGGAAGGTGATCAGGTGGTCGCCCACCTCGCACTGTACGAACGCAACGTATTGCTGGACGGCGAGCCGGAACGCATAGGCTTGATCGGCGGCGTGGTGGTACGCGTTGACGTTCGCAGGAAGGGCATCGCGTCACGCTTGATCGAAGCTGCGCACGCCGAGTTGCGCCAACGCGGTATCGATTTCGCCGTGCTGTTTGCCCTGGATCATCGGCACTACGCCTCTGCGGGCTATGTGCCAATGCAGAACGAGACCTGCTTCATCGAAGGCGGTCACGCGCGCCGTTTCGTCTATCGAGGCGGCATGGTGGCCGCGCTGGGGGAGCGCCGCTGGACCACGGCCTTGCTCGATCTGCAGGGCGAAACGGTCTAGAGAGCTAGACAGAAGCCCCCACGGGCGTCTCCGCGCGGAAGTTGCGCCCGACCGGTTCGCTTACGCCCAGGTAGTGGCGGAACAGGTAGATCAGCGGTTTCCAGTGCGCAACGTCGATGTGCTGGGTGCCCGCCACGGTGATCGCTTCGTGCGCATGCACGCAACGGATCCGTCCCTCAACGATCACGAAGCCCTGGCCGTCATCCTCGCCGGGCGGGTGCATCGCCATCACGCTGACTTCCACCTGCAGCGGGCACTCGGCAATCGCCTCTGGCGCGACGTGGGTGGAGGCGACTGCGCTGAAACCCCCCAGCGCGAACTTGTCGCGCACGTGCACGTAGCCCACCGCCTGTTTGGCAGTGGGCACCGGATCGCAGCCTGTCGCCCGCGCGATGGCCTCGACCTGTGCGGCCTGCGCGGATGAGGGGAAGTTCATTACGCACTCGTTGCGCAACTGCAGGTTGCGATAGCCCTGACCCTGCACGCCGATGCCCAGCACCACCCGGTTGCCCAAGGCCCAGAACGAAGACAACGGACTGATGTTGCTGCTGCCATCGTCGTTCAGCGTGGTCATCAGCAGCACCGGTGTGCCGGGATACAGGACCGAAGGGGTGATGCGGCGGCGGGGGATCGGAGCGGCTTTCACGGCAGGCCTTGCACTATCGGGGTGTCCACTGTGCCGTGGCAGCGGGTGCCGATGCTTCGGCCTGCATCGAACTGTCGGCGCGCAACGGCGTGCCACAATGCGGGCATGGTCCACACCTCCGGTTCCCTTGTCAGCGTCGGTGCCCTGGTCGGTGACCAGGCGCGCGCGGCCATGCTGCTGCAGCTGATGGATGGGCGTGCGTATACCGCGACGGAGCTGGCTCGTGTGGCCGGAGTGACACCGCAGACGGCGAGCACGCATCTGCGCAGGCTGATTGAGGGCGATCTGCTGGTCGCCGTCGCGCAGGGGCGACACCGCTACCACCGGCTGGCCTCGCACGAGGTTGCCGACATGCTGGAGGGCATCCTGCGCGTTGCCGACCGCACGCCGTCCTGCACGGTTTCCGCATCACGCAGCATGCCGGCGTTGCGTCAGGCGCGGAGCTGCTATCGGCATCTGGCCGGCGTGCACGCGGTGGCGATCACCGACCGCTTGCTGGGGGCAGGACACCTGGTCCCGCACGAGGGGCATTGGCAGGTGAGTGTGGAGGGTGCAGCGTTCCTGCGGGAGCTCGGCCAGCCGCTGACTGAACTGTTGCGGCTTCCCGTGACGGTCAAGCCTGCACGCTATTGCCGAGGATGCCTGGATTGCACCGAGCGGCGCCCGCATCTGGCCGGGCTGGTCGGCGAGGCGATGCTGGACAGCTTCGTGAAGAACGATTGGCTTCGGCGGATTGAGGGCCGACGCGAACTGCGGCTGACGCAGCCGGGGCGGGAAGCACTGTGGAAGCGGTTCGGCCTGGCGACATAAGTGCCCTGCCAGTCTCATTCGCCCACGACATGGCAAGGCGCTATGGTCGAGTTCCAAGTCTTAGGGAGCTGCAATGGCGAGCAAGGACATGAACGATCGCGGCACGCTGGCGGTACGCCGGCAATGAGCAAATCTTCTGTGGAAGTACGTTGGCTGACGTTCCGGCTGATGAACGGCCAGTCGATTGGACCGGATCGACTGAAGGATGGATGGGTGATTGCTTCGGAGACCCGCCACTGCGGGGTACGCCGCGAGTCCATCGAAGGCGCGGGCGTGGTTTACGCGCTGTATGCACCGGCCAACCTCGCCTCACCGCGGCGCGCGGAGATGCGCATGCGCGAATTCCTGATGAGCTCCGGCTACACCTTCACCATGGGCACGCTGGGCGGCTGACGCCGCTGGATCCCATGCGGGCATTGATTCCGGCGCTGCAATGGCAGCGATCGGCGTGCCGGCGATGGCCTGCGTATCGTTCGGGCGCATCAACCATGCACGCACGCGCAGCGCCGGGCGATCGTCATGACGCAGCGTAGCTTCGACCAGTTCGATGGTGCGACCAGCGCGCAGCACCTGTACGTCGGCCTCCATCGCTTCGATCGGAATGGTGCCGAGCAGTCCTTTGGGTGGGTCCCTGATGAACTGCGGCACACGCCGGCTCAGTGCTGGACCGTCTTCAACGCATCGACAATCTGTGATCCAGAGAAGCCACAATGCCCTTCGCCCACTGGCGGCAGCACGCGCGGCAATGGTCGCGCGCCAGCCCGTGCGGCCATCTGCGGATACACCGCCTGCATGTGCGGCACGATGGTGGGGTCGTTGTGGTTGAACTGGATCGCCAGCGGTCGCTTCACCGCGCCGGTCAATGCGAGCGCATTGCGGACATGCGCCTGCGCCGCAGGCACGGGATCGATGCGTTGCACGCCGGCATTGAACGCGGCGTCGTCACCGAATCCGCTGTACATCACACCAAGGTTGCCGACCGGCATGCCGCCGCTGCGCGTGGCCAGTTCATGCAGGACCAGTGCGTGCAGGCTGATCGTGCCGGCCAGTGCATCAGCGGAGACCTGCAGCCGCTGCGCCAGCAATGCAGCGTGCAACGGATCGTGTTGCAGAGCATTGGCGATGCCCTGGTACAGCTCACCCTGCGGCAGCATGGCTGCTTCGCGCGATACCAACCCGGTGCCCGGCAGCCCCTCCGCCTTGGGGAAGAAGTAATCGAATGCGACCAGCGTGGTCAGCAGATCGGTCGCGATCTGTTCGCCACTGAGATTGGCGCCGCATAGCGACACACCACCGGCGTAGTGTTGCGGGAAGCGCTCGAGGCTGCCAATGGTCACGGCACCGCCCATCGAGAATCCCAGCATCCAGGTGTGGCGTACATGCTTGAGTTCAGCCACTACCTGCTGGCGCAGGCGTTCCGTATCGGTGATCGCATCGGCCACCGCCCAGCCCTGGCTGGCATAGGCACTCTGCGCGACCGCGTAACCTGCTGCCAATAGTGGCGCAGTGCTGTCATTGGCCGCCATGGGTACGGTGCGCGGCACGCCGACCGGTTCATAGCCATGGGCCAGCATCACCAGCTCGCCATTCCAGTTCGCTGGCACATCCAGCCGCCAGGGCGCGCCCTGCAGTTCGCCGCTGAGCATGCGTGCCGCCGTCGGCGGTGCAGCCAGCGATGTCATCCAGGGCAGCAGGCAGAGGGCAACAGCGCATCGAAGCAAGGGACGCATCGGGGTCATTCCATGCGGGAATGGCGCCGAGCATAGATCCCTGAGCCACCTTGCGCGCGCTGCACTGCCGCAGGGCATTGCCGGCCGACCGTGCTGCGCTCTACGCTGGCGGCATGGCCCTGCACAGCACTGCGTCGATTATCCGCATTCCCCACGGGAAGGCGGGGTAGCGCGCGGTCGTCACGGCCATGCAGCCCGCCCGGGAAGGCGGGCTGCATGCAGCGCTCTCCCGGGTAGTGGAATCCACCCAGGAGAACGCAGATGCACGACTTTTCATCGAACGACCCTGCGCCGACCCTGCACCTGGTGTGCGGCAAGATCGGTGCCGGCAAATCCACCCTGTCTCAGCAGCTGGCATTGGCGCCGCGCCACGTATTGATCAGCGAAGACGCATGGCTGGCGGCGCTGTACCCGGGCGAAATCCATTCCATTGCCGACTATCTGCAGCGCGCAGCTACGTTGCGCACCGTGCTGGCCGATCATCTGCGTGCATTGCTGCAGGCGGGTGTTTCGGTGGTGCTCGATTTTCCATTCAATACGCCAGCCAGCCGCGCGTGGGCACGTGAAGTGTTGTCGCCGGCTGGCGCTGCATATCAACTGCATTTCCTCGATGTTGCCGACGAGGTCTGCAAGGCGCGGCTGCGCGCGCGCAATGCACTCGGCGAGCATCCGTTCCAGGTCAGCGACGAGGAGTTCGAGCAGATCACCCGCCACTTCGTTGCACCAGCTGCGGAAGAGGGCTTTGTGGTGACGCGCTACACCCAGGCAGGCCCGGCATAGCGCGGTCGGTTCAGTCGACGAAGGCCGGCTTGCCCTCGGTTGTTTCGGTGGTGCTCGATTTTCCATTCAATACGCCAGCCAGCCGCGCGTGGGCACGTGAAGTGTTGTCGCCGGCTGGCGCTGCATATCAACTGCATTTCCTCGATGTTGCCGACGAGGTCTGCAAGGCGCGGCTGCGCGCGCGCAATGCACTCGGCGAGCATCCGTTCCAGGTCAGCGACGAGGAGTTCGAGCAGATCACCCGCCACTTCGTTGCACCAGCTGCGGAAGAGGGCTTTGTGGTGACGCGCTACACCCAGGCAGGCCCGGCATAGCGCGGTCGGTTCAGTCGACGAAGGCCGGCTTGCCCTCGGTAGCGGTCTGCACCAGCGTCCCGCGGAAGGTCTCGACCAGCGGGCGCAGGTTGATGCGGTGCCAGGCCGCCCACAGCGGTGTGCGGTAGCTGAACCACGGCAGCTCGCGCAGCACCACGCCCGCCGGTGCCTGGTGGTCCAGGCTGCGCTGAATGGTGGTCAGGCCCAGCCCGGCGGCGACCAGACCGAGCGCGGCCAGCGGCTCGGTCGCCTCCATGGCGATGGTCGGGGTGAAACCGGCCTTCGCGCAGGCGGCGATGAAGGTGTCATGGCGCAGCGCGCTTTCCTTGTGCATCACGCCGATCCACTGCTGGCTGGCCAGATCCTCGGGCGTGATGGTCTCTGTACTGGCCAGTGGGTGGCCGGCCGGCAGCGCCAGCAGCATCGGATCGTTCAGCACCTGCGTGGCGTCCAGGTCCGGATCGTCGAACGCCGGTGGTTCGCAGACCAGGGCGATGTCCAGGCTGCGTTGGCGCAGGCCTTCCAGCTGCACGTCCGACTGCTGGTTGTACAGCGCGATGTGTACCGCCGGGCGGTCGCCGCGCAGTTCGCGCAGGGCGGTGGGCAATACGCCGGAGTGCATCGCGTATTCCAGATAGCCGATGCACAGGCCGCCTTCGTCGCCGCGGCCCAGCCGACGTGCCAGCGATTCCAGCCGGTTGGCGTGGGTCAGCAGGGCGCGCGCCTCGGCCAGGAAGGTGCGGCCATCGGCGGTCAGCCGGATGCGCTGCTGCGAGCGTTCGAACAGCTGCAGTTCCAACCGTTCCTCCAGCTGGGCGATCTGCCGGCTGAGCGGGGATTGGGAGATGTGAAGGCGCTCGGCAGCGCGGCCGACGTGTTCATCTTCGGCGACGGCCACGAAATAGCGCAGTTGGCGGAGATCGAGCATAAGACCATTCGGGACTCAAGATTGATAAATTATGTCTTGGACAGTCTGATCGGGCAAGCCTAGCCTGTGCCTCAACCTCAACAACCTCCCCAAGGGGAACCCCATGAGCATCAACACTCTGCTGGCTGGCAAGACCCTCGGCTTCGGTACCGCGCCGCTGGGCAACATGTTCCGTGACATCCCGGAAGCCGAGGCCCGGGCCACGGTGGACGCGGCCTGGGAACAGGGCACCCGCTACTTCGACACCGCCCCCTTCTACGGCGCCGGCCTGGCTGAGATCCGGCTCGGCGACGCGCTGGCCAAGCGCAACCGCGACGACTTCGTGCTCAGCACCAAGGTCGGCCGGCTGATCCTGGATGAAGTGGAAGACACCAGCACCCGTGATCTGGGCGAGAAGGGCGGCCTGTTCGTCGCCGGCCGCCCCAACAAGCTGGTCAATGACTATTCGGCCGATGCCACCCTGCGCTCGATCGATGACAGCCTCAAGCGTCTGAAGACCGATCGCCTCGATATCGTCTGGGTGCACGACATCGCCCAGGACTTCTACGGTGATGAGTGGCTGTCGTACTTCGAGACCGCACGCCGCGGCGCCTTCAAGGTGCTGACCCGCCTGCGCGAGGAAGGCGTGATCAAGGCCTGGGGCCTGGGCGTCAACCGTGTTGAGCCGATCGAGTTGACCCTGGACCTGGATGAAGCCCGTCCGGATGGCTTCCTGCTGGCCGGCCGCTACTCGCTGCTCGACCACGAGCGTGCGCTGCAGCGGGTGATGCCCAAGGCGGCCGAACGCAACACCGGCATCGTGGTCGGCGGTCCGTACAGCTCTGGCGTGCTGGCCGGTGGCAGCCACTACGAGTACCAGAAGGCGTCGCCGGAGATCTTGGCCAAGGTCGAGCGCATCAAGGCCATCGCGGCCGAGTGCGGCATCAGCATCAAGGCGGCCGCCCTGCAGTTTTCGCTGGCCAACCCGGCAGTGGCGGCGGTGATCCCGGGCGCCAGCCGTCCCGAGCGCATCGCCGAAGACTACGCCGCACTGAAGGAAGTCATCCCGGCCGGGTTCTGGCAGGAACTGCGCGCCCATGGCCTGGTTGCGGCCAACGCCCCGCTGCCGATCGACAACATCTGAGTACCAAGGAGATCTTCCCATGGCAACTGCATCTGTATCCATCACCGTGCCGACCCCGGCCGACCTGGTCTGGAACCTCATCGGCGGCTTCGATTCGCTGCCCGACTGGCTTCCGTACATTCCCCGGAGCGCGCTCAGTGAAGGTGGTCGCGTGCGCCATTTGGCCAATCCCGATGGCGATGCCATCGTCGAGCGCCTGGAAGCCTTCGACCAGGCCGATCGCAGCTACACCTACTCGATCCTGCAGGCGCCGTTCCCGGTCACGGGCTACCGTTCCACCCTGCGCGTGGTCGAGCAGGGCAGTGGTTCGAGGATCGACTGGTCCGGTGAGTTCACCCCGGTGGACGTCAGCGACGAAGCGGCGTCCGCGCTGTTCGAGGGCATCTATCGCGATGGCCTGAAGGCACTGGAAACCACGCTGGCCGGGTGAATGCCCGTGTGGTGTTGACCGCATGCAGACGCCCCGGCCGGTCCGGGGCGTTTGCGTGTCAGTGTGTGGGCGCCGGTCCACCGCAGGCGACGCGATGCATGGGAAAGTCCATTGCCTGCTTCGGATTGTCCTGCGCAATCTCGATGCGCGCATGCGCGCGCTGGTCGTCGAGGCGCTGGTAGTGGATACGCTGCGGGAAGTCGTTGGCGGGATTCTCGAACACGGCTTCATTGCCATCGACCCGGGTGGCGTTGAAGTCTGTGGCGTTCTGGCCAGAGGGCAGGGCGGTCAGCACCAGGCGTCCATCATCATGCTGGCGCAGCTGCATGAACTCGAAGCCCACCGTGCGGCCGTCCCGCAGGGTGCGGCTGCTGCCGAACAGGGTGTTGCCAGCCAGGGTGGACCACTGCTCGCCGGCACCGGCCGGCTGGCCATCAAGCTGCCAGCAACCGGCCAGCCAGGCCAGGTGTTCGATCTTCGAGGGTGAGGCGGACAGTGCGTGCGGGGCCGCGAGCAGCAGCGGCAACAGGGCCAGGGCGATGCGGAGCGACATCGGTGCCTCCATGCGCGGGAATGTGCGGCCTGTATAGCGCCCGGGGGATCACGCGGCCAGTGCCGTCCCTTCCAGTGCTGATTCCGATACGATCTGTCGCATTGAGCCATTTTTGATTGACCCGGAGTCCCGCCATGGTCGACCGCCTCGCCATCCTTCTTGAACGCTTCGCGGTCACGGCTTCGGTGTTCCATGCCGGCGCGCTGTGCGGCATCAACACGCTGGAGGGTGAGGATGAGGCGGGTCAGTTGCACCTGGTGCGGCGCGGGCCGCTGCAGGTCAGTCACGGGCAGCAGACCGTGCAGGTCGAAGTGCCGAGCCTGCTGCTGTATCCGCGGCCGATGCCACATCGCTTCAGTACCGACCCGCAGCAGGGCGCCGACATGGCCTGCGCCAACCTGCATTTCGAGGGCGGACGGCTCAATCCGATCAGTGCTGCGCTGCCCGATTTCATCTGCTTGCCGCTGGCCGACCTGTATGGAGGCAACGCGGCGCTGGAACTGCTGTTCGAAGAGGCGTTCGAGCAGCGCTGCGGGCGGGCAGCGATGGTCAACCGGCTGTTCGAGGTGGTGATGATCCAAGTGCTGCGCCAGCTGATGGAAGGTGGCGAGATGCGCGGCGGCCTGTTCGCCGGGCTGGGTCATCCGCGGCTGCGGCTGGCATTGGTGGCGATGCATGAAGCGCCCGCACAGTCCTGGACCCTGGAAGACCTGGCCGAGGTCGCCGGCATGTCACGCAGCGTGTTCGCCGCCAGCTTCCGCGAGGCGATGGGCACCACGCCAGGCCAGTACCTGCAGGGGTGGCGGGTTGGGCTCGCGCAACAGGCGCTGCGGCAGGGGCGGCCGCTGAAGCGGATCGCCGACGATGTGGGCTATGGCAGCGAAGCGGCGTTGTCGCGCGCGTTCAAGGCGCATACCGGGCAGTCGCCACGGGAATGGCGCGGGCAGGCGCGGGCCAGCGCGGCCTGATCGGTCAGCCCAGCACCAGCCGGACGAGCTTCATGCCACCGAACAGACCGGCCAGGCCCAGCGCCACCGAGCCACCGGCATACAGTGCCGCCAGCCCATGCTGGCCACGCTGCAGCAGCAGGCCGATCTCCAGCGCGTAGGTGGAAAACGTGGTGTAGCCGCCGAGGATGCCGGTGGCCAGCAGCAGGCGCAGCTGCGGCGAGGCGCCATTACGCATGGCGAAGACCTCGACCACCACGCCCATCAGCAGCGCACCGCTGATGTTGATCAGGAAGGTCGACCAGGGCCAGGGACTGCCGACCGCCACCCGCGCGCCGATCAGGTTGCAGGCGTGGCGCAGGCAGGCGCCGATGCCGCCGCCGACGAAGACCAGGAAATAATTGTTCAATGCTTGCATGGCGTGCCTCGAATGCGGGTTCGCAGGGTCAATGGCGAACGCCGAGGGCAGGCACGACCTGCCGTCGACGAACACCGGGTTCGTCCTGGCAGGAGCCATCAGCCTTCTCAGGCGGTTATCGGGGGAGCCCCATCCCCATCGTGGTCCATGCTATCAGCGGCGGTGCATTCACGTCATCGAGGTCGTCAGAACGCGAGCCACCTTGCTGCGGCTGAAGCCATCCATCAGCAGTTCGAACGCGAGCAGATCCAGCGCCGCATGGCGGCGGTGGTCGATCTCCAGCCCGTTCTCGGCCACCAGATGGCTGACCAGCTCGTAGGCGTCCTGCCAGACATCCAGATGGGCCTGGCTGGGGATGTAGGCACTGCCGGGCTCACCGACGCCGAGCCCGCTGACCCCGTACAGCAGTTCGCGGGCGTCCAGCTTGGCCGCATCTGCGATGCGGAACAGCTGTTCGGCTTTCACGTGCGAGGCGCTCACGTGATCGTTGAGCCAGTTGCTGATGGTTGCTGTCGTTGATTTGGCGGCGCGTGCCAGATCGGCCGGGCGTGGGTGCCCCGCTTTCTTCATGGCTGCCGCGAGTCGTTGGCCGAGAGTATTCATCTATGCAAGCCAGCTTAACGCGTGGATTGCGAAGAAGCCTTGTCGCAAGAATCAGTCTGGTTAACAGAAGGACCGACCGTGACCGAATTCTGGAGCAAGCGGCAGGTGCGCACCCGGCTGGGATTCCGCACCGACGCCGAACTGGCACGCTTCTTTGGCATAAGCCGTTCCGCAGTGTCGCAATGGCCGAGGGACTTCCCGATTCCGGCCCTGCGGCAATACATCCTGCATCAGCGCTATCCGAACCTGTTCCCCAGGACAGAAGCGTCGGTGGGCGAATCCATCTGACTTGCGCCGCCTTTTGTCGCATCTAGCACGCTAAGCGCCTTCTGCTAAGTATGCTTAGCAAAATAGGTAAGATCGATCGATCTGAGAATCACAATCGGCGCCATCTACTGGAGGTGTCGGTCTCTGGGTCCCGCTTACTGTCGGCTTCACCCCATCCGGGGGGGGCGGGTCCCCGTATGTAGTTTCGTGAACGATTAATAATTTCAATCACGAAAGTCGCTGCATGTAATTGACCTGTCGTGAAATCTATGACTAATTGGAGTCAACCAAGCGTGAAGCCTGGGAGTCTTTCAGTAGCACGCAAGTGAGTCGGTAGACCGTCAACAATGCAGAACAAGTCCAACGGAGGTCGTATGGAATACGGCATGCATGGCTTGGCTGAACGGGTACGCCGCGAACTGGAAGCCAGTTACCACAAACACGGATGCGGTCCGGCGTTCTGGGATACCTACCAGCAGGTGCTGGACCGTCTGGTCCCGCAGGGGACCGAGCGTACCGAAGTCACCAACGAAATGGCGCTGATCATCGAACAGCTGGGCATCGTCCGGCGTGCGCAGCTTGTGCCGCCGCACGCCAACGGGGCGCGTTGATTCAGAGCAGGCGCCAGGCGCCGCAGGCAAGCAGCGCCAGCAACAAGGACAGCAGGGCCAGGGTCCGGGGTCGCCACAGGCGCTTCGGTTGTCCAGCCATCGCCTGCGGACTGCAGTAGCGCACCAGCCCCGGACCGAAACCGGCCCGGTGCTGTTGTTGTGCGCAGGCCTCCAGGCAGGCGCCGCAGGCCAGGCAATCGGCCTGCGGCCCCTGGCGGATGTCCAGCTGCATCGGGCAGGCGGTGACACAAGCAGCGCAGTCGATGCAGTCACCGAGGCGGTCGGCGCTGAAGGTCGGCATCGGTCCGGCCAGCAGCGGATGCGCGGCGCGGAATACGTAGTCCTGCGCAGTGGTCGGGTCGAGCAGGCCGCGGCCACGGCCCAGTACTCCGCCAAGCCCGGACGGACGTGGCCCGCGCGGCTCACCGCGACGGGCGTCGTACAGCATGCGCGGTGTGTGCGGATCGGTCAGCAGCGGCTGCATGCGTGCGAACGGGCACAGCGAACGGCAGACCTGCTCGCGCAGGAAACCGGCATTGCCCCAGGTCGCGGCTGCATAGAACAGCACCCAGAAGGTTTCCCAGCGGCTCCAGCCGGCGTGGGGCGCAGCGGTCACCAGTTCGGCGATGGGGCTGAACAGGCCGACGAAGGTGATCCCGGTCCACAGCGACAACAGCCCCCAGGCCAGCTGGGTGGCCGGGCGTACAGCAGGTGCAGGCAGCATGCGGGCCGCGCTGCGGGCGATCCAGTCGAAGGCGCGCCGCCACAGGGTCTGCGGGCAGGCATGGCCGCACCAGATGCGCCCGGCGAGGTGGGTAAGCAGCGCAAGGCCCACCGCCAGCACCGCCAGCAGTCCGATCAGCACGCCGGCGTCGCTGGGCCACAACGTCCAGCCAAACAGGTCGAATCGCCGCGCGTTGATGTCCAGCAACAGCGCCTGGCGACCCTCCCAGCGCAGCCACGGCAGTGCGTAGAACAGCGCCAGCAAGGCGGCGCTGAGCGTGCCGCGCCAGTGCCAGGGACGAGGGATCCGGGTGCAGGACGTACTCATCCCAGCGGCAGCTCGTCGTCGTCATCGCTCGGCATCGGCCGCTGCAGGTACCAGGTGACCGCGCTGGACAGTGCCGTCACCGACCAGAACATGAAGAATCCCGCCGTATAGCCCAGTTCGCGACTGATGGCCGTGCCCGGGAAACTGATGGCCTGCAGGCGCAACGGATCGACGAAGGCGAAGAACACCACGCTGGCAACGCCGGCGGCGATGAAGCTGGGCCAGAGGATGGCGCCCCACTGCTGGATCAGCCTCTGGCGGCGGTTGGGAGAAGGTCTGTTCATGCTGTCCCGGATCGAAAAGTGGGCGGCGCGTATACTTCGCCAAGGCTGGCGCGGCATCCGCAGGGCATGCTTCCTGCAAGCGTGCCAGCCTAGGTGCAGCGGACTGCGCCGACATTGATCTGGATCAACGGCGCTGCCGCCTGGGTGCGGCACACTGCCGGCACGCTTTGGGTACCCCGATGAACGCAACACCGCCGCCTGTCCTCCCCGTCGCCTCGCCCGGGTTGTGCACCGAGCAGGAAGTGACCCGCCTGGTTCACGATTTCTATGCCCGCGTGCGTGAGGAAGAACGGCTGGGACCGGTGTTCGAGGCGCACGTCCACGATTGGCCTGAGCATCTGGCGCAGCTGGTCGACTTCTGGTCGGCGATGCTGCGCGGTACCCGCCGCTTCAAGGGCTCGCCGATGTCCAAGCACATGGCCATCGAGCTGGACAAGGACCTGTTCGACCGCTGGCTGGTGCTGTTCCGGATCACCACTGCCGAATGCAACAACCCGCCGATGCAGGAACTGGCCAACGACGTGGCCGCGCGCATCGGTGACACCTTCTGGAAGCGCTACCAGATGCTGCGCTGGCCGCAGGTGGGCCTGCCGGTGCTGGGGATCCCCGGCAAGGATTGATCTGGGTCAAGGCGGCGCAGGCCGCCCGGCGCGATGCTGGCGGCATGGACACGTTCTCTCCCGCCGCCGGTGGCCTGGCCTGGACCTTCGACCCCGACCTTCTGCGCCGGCACGACCGGCCGGGCCCGCGCTACACCTCGTATCCGACCGCGCCGCATTTCCATGATGGCTTCGACGCGCCGGCGCTGCGCCAAGCGATCTCCGACAGCAACCAGCTGGCCCGCGCGCTGTCGCTGTATGTGCATGTGCCGTTCTGTTCCAGCCCCTGCTTCTACTGCGGCTGCAACCGGGTGATCACCCGCGATCGCGGTCGTGGCCACAGTTACGTCTCGCGCGTGCTGGCCGAGGCCGACCTGTTGGCGCCGCAGTTCGATGACGGCCGCGAGGTGATCCAGCTGCACCTGGGCGGTGGTACGCCGAACTTCCTCGATGCCGAGGCGATGACCATGCTGGTGGAAGGGTTGCGCCGGCGCTTCGATTTCAGTGATTCGCCGCAGCGCGATTTCTCGATCGAACTCGATCCGCGCTTCATCGACACCCGCGACGTCGCCATGCTGGCGCGGCTGGGCTTCAACCGGGCCAGCCTCGGCGTGCAGGATTTCGACCCGCAGGTGCAGGAATCGATCAACCGCATACAGGGTGTGCAGCAGACGCTGGATATCCTGCGCGCCTGCCGCGACAGCGGCATGCGTTCGGTCAACGTTGACCTGATCTATGGCCTGCCGGGGCAGAGCCTGGAAGGATTCGGCCGCACCCTCGAACGGGTGCTGGCGCTGCGCCCGGATCGCCTGGCGGTGTATGGCTACGCGCATCTGCCGCATCTGTTCCGCGCGCAGAAGCAGATCGACGAAAGCCGCTTGCCTTCGCCGGAAGACAAGCTGGCGCTGCTGGGCCTGGCGGTGGAGAAGCTCTCCGCGGCTGGCTACCAGTACATCGGCATGGATCACTTCGCACTGCCGGAAGAGGATCTGTCGCGCGCACAGCGCGCCGGCCAGCTGCATCGCAACTTCATGGGCTATACCACCCACGCCGATACTGATCTGCTTGGCCTGGGCGTGAGTGCGATCAGCCACATCGGTGCCACCTACAGCCAGAATCCGCGCGATCTGCCGTCGTGGGAGGATGCGGTGGACCAAGGCCAGCTGCCGGTCTGGCGCGGCGTGGCGTTGAGTGCCGACGACCAGCTGCGTGCGGAACTGATCCAGCAGCTGATGTGCCAGGGCGAGGTAGATGGCGTGCTGCTGGGGCAGCGTCACGGTGTGGATTTCGAGCAGTACTTCGCCGAGGACCTGCGTTCGGTGCAGCGGCTGCAGGAAGACGGCCTGGCCGAATACCGCGATGGCGTGGTGCGTGCCAGCGAACCTGGGCGGCCATTGCTGCGGTTGCTGGCGATGTGCTTCGACCCGTACCTGCGTGCCGCACATGAGCAACCGCGTTACTCGCGGGCGATCTGAAGGTAGCGTGTGCTGCGCTCGCGTGGTGCCCGGAGCCGGAATCGAACCGGCATGGGGTTGCCCCCGGCGGATTTTAAGTCCGATGCGTCTACCAGTTTCGCCATCCGGGCCTGCAGCGCGGCGCCGATTGTAGCCCACCTGCGGTGCCGCGACCGGATTGCATCACGGCGGCGGCGTGCTTAACTGTCGATCGCATTCATGTCATAGTCCCTGCCATCGTTCCCAGGGGGGGGAGCCACCTGATGTCGCTGCACGCGATTGCCTATGCCAGTGAGGCCCGCGCCGATCTGCAGACAACCGATCTTGACCGCCTGCTGGCCGACGCCACGGCATTCAATCGTGTAGCCGGTGTCACCGGTGTCCTGATGTTCGACGGAGCACGCTTCCTGCAGTATCTCGAGGGCCCGGAGGACGGCATCGATTCGGTGTTCCAGCGCATTCTCAACGCGCGCAGCCACGTGCAGCTGAAAGTGCTGTGCCGTGCACCCGTGGTGCAGCGCGCATTTCCGCGCTGGTCGATGGGCACGCGGCGGATCGAGCCGGAGCTGCTGGCGCAGATTGTCGATGCCGCGTGGCCCGGCTTCCTGCTTGGCAGTGGTGGATTCGAGCGCCTGCTGCAGGCCTGGACCGGCGCCGACGGTGAACTGGAACCGGCCGCGGTGGCGTTGGGGTCCTGAGCCCGCCTTGGCGGCAGGGCGCCGGGGCCGGTAGGCTGTAGCCTTTCTGGCGCAGGTTTTCCGGAGTGGTGCAGCAGATGAGTGTGTTGGCCGAAGCCATGGCAGCGTATGTGCGATCGCATCCGTTGCACGGGATGTGCCGATGAGTGCGCCGGTTGCGGCGGCCAGCGCCCCCCGGTTTGCGGTGATCGGCCTGGGTTATGTCGGCCTGCCTTTGGCGGTGGCGTTTGGCCGGCAGTGGCCGACGTTGGGCTTCGATATCGATGCCGGTCGCATCGCCGAGCTGCGCAGCGGCCAGGACCACACGCTGGAAATGGAAGCCGACGAGCTGGCCAGTGCGCAGCGGCTGCAGTTCGGCAGTGATCCGGCATTGCTTGATGCCTGCAATGTCTACATCGTCACCGTGCCGACCCCGATCGATGCATACGAGCAGCCCGACCTGGAGCCCCTGCGTTCGGCGACACGACTGATTGCCAGTCATCTTCGCGCCGGCGATCTGGTGATCTACGAGTCCACGGTGTACCCCGGCACCACCGAGGAAGTGTGCGTGCCGCTGCTGGAGCAGGGGTCGGGCCTGCGCTTCAACGAAGACTTCTATTGCGGCTACAGCCCGGAACGGGTCAGTCCCGGCGACCGCCAGCGGCGCCTGGCCGACATCCGCAAGATCACGTCCGGCTCGACACCGGAAGTCGCTGCGGTGATTGATGGTCTGTACCAGCGCATCATCGCCGCCGGTACGTTCCCGGCACCTTCGATGCGCGTGGCTGAGGCGGCCAAGGTGGTCGAGAACATCCAGCGCGACGTCAACATTGCGCTGGTCAACGAGCTGGCCCTGATATTCGATCGGCTCGGCATCGATACCCAGGACGTGCTCGACGCCGCCGGCAGCAAGTGGAATTTCCTGCCGTTCCGGCCGGGGCTGGTCGGCGGTCACTGCATCGGCGTCGATCCGTATTACCTGCTGCACAAGTCCGAGAGCGTGGGCTACCACCCGGACCTGATCCACACCGCACGGCAGGTCAACAACCGCGTCGGCGAGCATGTGGCGGCGCGGGTGCTGGCGATGCTGGCCGAGCGTGGCCGTGTGCCGGCGGACGCACGCATCCTGGTGCTGGGCGTGACCTTCAAGGAGGATTGCCCGGACCTGCGCAACAGCCGCGCGCTGGAACTGGCGCAACGGCTGCGCGATGCCGGCGCGCAGGTAGAGGTCAGCGACCCGTGGGTCGGCCCGGCGGCATTGACCGGCGAGGGCCTGGATTGGCTGGCCGAGCCCGGGGCAGGGCGCTATGACGCAGTGGTGCTGGCGGTGGCCCACGCCCGTTTCAAGGCGATGGATGAATCCGCAATCCGGGGGCTGTTGGCGCCGGGTGGCCTGGTCTACGACGTGAAATCGGCCTGGCCGCGCAACGTGGTTGACGACCGCTTGTAAGCCCGGGCAGTGAACGGCGCGGTAGACTCGGGGGCAGTTGCAACCGAGGAAAGCCATGCACCGGTATATCGTCTACCTGCTCGCCATCCTGATGTTCCCGATATGCCTGTGGCTGGCCACGATCTGGCCGGCCTGGTATTGGGGCGTCGGCCTGACTGCCGCGATGGTGGCGCTGGGGACCTGGGATCTGCTGCAGAAGCGCAGCACGCTGCGCCGCAACTATCCGGTGATGGCGCACTTCCGCTACGGGCTGGAATCGATCGGCCCGGAGATCCGCCAGTACTTCGTGCAGAGCGACCTGGAAGACGTGCCGTTCTCGCGCCAGCAGCGGGCACTGATCTACCAGCGCGCCAAGAACGAGATGGACACGGTGCCGTTCGGCACCCTGCGCAGCACCTATGCGGTGGACTACGAGTGGATCAATCATTCACTGGCACCGACCGCCATCGCCAAGCATGACTTCCGCGTGTTGATCGGCCCGAACTGTGCCAAGCCCTATTCGGCCAGCGTGTTCAACATCTCGGCGATGAGCTTCGGTTCACTGTCGGCCAATGCCATCCGCGCGCTGAACGAAGGCGCGCGCCAGGGCGGCTTCTATCACGACACCGGCGAGGGTTCGATCTCGCCCTACCACCGCGAGATGGGCGGTGACCTGGTATGGGAGATCGGCTCGGGCTACTTCGGTTGCCGTGACGAGAAGGGCGGTTTCAGCGAGGAGCGCTTCGTTGCCAATGCCACCCATGACCAGGTCAAGATGATCGAGATCAAGCTGTCGCAGGGCGCCAAGCCGGGCCACGGTGGCGTGCTGCCGGCGCCGAAGGTGACCGCCGAGATCTCGGTGACGCGTGGCGTGCCGATGGGGGTGGACTGTGTGTCGCCGTCGCGTCACTCGGCGTTCTCGACGCCGGTCGAGCTGCTGCAGTTCGTCGCCCGCCTGCGCGAGTTGTCCGGTGGCAAGCCGGTCGGCTTCAAGCTGGCCATCGGCCACCCGTGGGAGTGGTTCGGCATCGCCAAGGCGATGCAGGAAACCGGGTTGCTGCCGGATTTCATTGTGGTCGACGGCGCCGAGGGCGGCACCGGTGCGGCACCAGCCGAATTTGTCGACCATGTCGGCGTGCCGATGCACGAGGCGCTGCTGCTGGTGCACAACACCCTGGTCGGCCTCGATCTGCGCGATCGCATCCGCATCGGTGCGGCTGGCAAGATCACCAGTGCGTTCGACATCGCGCGGACCATCGCGCTGGGGGCCGACTGGTGCAATGCCGGCCGAGGCTTCATGTTCGCGCTGGGCTGCATCCAATCACTGAGCTGCCATACCGACAAGTGCCCGACCGGCATCGCGACCCAGGATCCCGCACGCTGGAAGCATCTGGATGCACCGGACAAGGCCACTCGTGTGTACAGCTACCACGAGCACACGCTGCATGCCTTGAAGGAACTGCTGTGTGCCGCGGGCCTGAACGACCCGGCTGAACTTGGGCCGGAGCACATCCTGCGTCGTGTTTCGCCGGTGGAGATCCGTTCGCTGGCCTCGCTGTACCGTTACCTGGAACCGGGCGAGCTGCTGCACAAGGTGCCCGACCATGCGGTGTTCCATGCGTTCTGGGCCGATGCACGCAGCGATTCCTTCCAGCCGCCGCCGAAGATCCAGGCACTGCGCGCCAGCAAGTCGCGATAACGTGTTGTGTTGTAGAGCCGAGCCCATGCTCGGCTGATCTTCGTTCCAACATCGCGATGCGTGATCGAGAAGCAGCCGAGCATGGGCTCGGCTCTACAAGGAGGCGCCATGCAGTTCAGGACCGGCACCATGGATGACGTGGCCATGTTGTGGGCGCTGCGCACGCGTTGCGTGCGCGAGACCTGCAGCAGCCATTACCCGCCCGAAGTCATTGCGCCCTGGTCTGCCTCGCCGCCACCGTCGCAGTACGCGCGGCTGTTGTCGCAGGGTGGCTGCGTAGTGGCCGAGGACGAGCAGGGCAGTCTGCTCGGCTTCGGCGTGTTTGATGCCGATGCCAATGAAGTCGACGCGTTGTTCGTCGATCCGGATCGTGGCGGCAAGGGCATCGGCCAGGCGCTGATGCAGCGCCTGCTGGCGATGGCCGATCCTGAGCGTGAGGTGGTGCTGTCGGCCTCGCTCAACGCCGTGCCGTTCTATCAGCGGCAGGGGTTCATCAGTGTGCGCGAAGAGGCCTACCCGCATCCCAGCGGCATGGCGCTGGCTTCGGTGAGCATGCGCCGGCCGTGGTGAGTGCTCGTTTTCTGCGTTCTGTAGAGCCGAGCCCACGCTCGGCTGCTTTTGATTCAAGCCGAGCGTGGGCTCGGCTCTACAGGTAGCGCAGCCGAGCATGGCTCGACGCTACAAGGCCGGTTTCAGCGCCCGGCCAACCACCCGATCACGCCTTCCGCAGCACGCAGGCCACTGGCGTAGCACGCGGTCAGCAGGTAGCCCCCCGTCGGTGCCTCCCAGTCCAGCATCTCGCCGGCACAGAACACCCCGGGCACTGCCCGCAGCATCAGGCCATCATCCAGCGCACCCAGGCGCACGCCACCGGCGGTGCTGATCACTTCGGCCATTGGCCGGGGACGCAGCAGGCGCAGCGGCAGGCGCTTGAGCGTAGCCGCCACAGCCGGCAGGTCGTTGCCCGCTTCTTTACCCAGAATCTCGAACACCAGTGCGGCTTTCACTGCATCCAGGCCGGCCTGGCGGCGCAGGTGCTCGCCGAAGCTGCGGCCCTTGCGCGGGCGTGACAGATCGGCCAGCAGGCGCGTCTCGTCACGGCCCGGCACCAGGTCCAGCCACAGCATCGCGTGGCCATCGCGGTTGATGGTCTCACGCAGGTCCGCCGCCAACGCGTAGATCAGGCTGCCTTCGATGCCGTACTCGCTGGCCACGCATTCGCCCTGCAGCGACTGTGGCTGTCCGGCCAGGTCGATCCAGTGCGCGACCACCGGCTTCAATGGCGCGCCGGCATTGCGCTGGGCGAAGAATGGGGTCCAGCCCACGTCGAAACCGCAGTTGGCCGACTGCAGCGGTGCGATGTCCACGCCACGGGCCTGCAGTGGCGCGACCCAGGCGCCGTCGCTGCCCAGCTGCGGCCAGCTGCCGCCGCCCATGGCCAGCAGGGTGGCATCGGCATGTACTTCAACGGCGCCGTCTTCGGTTTCAAAGCGCAATGCGCCTTCATCACTCCAGCCGATCCAGCGGTGGTTGGCGTGCAGGCGCACACCCTGCTCCTTCAACCGACGCACCCAGCCGCGCAGCAGCGGCGCTGCCTTGCGGTCGACCGGGAACACGCGGCCAGAGCTGCCCACGTAGGTCTCCACGCCGAAGCCGGCGGCCCAGTCACGCAGTGCCTGCGCGTCGAAGCCATCCAGCCAGCTGCAGACCACGGCAGCCTGCTCGCGGTAGCGGCTGTCGAACAGCGGGCGCGGATCGGAATGGGTCAGGTTGAGTCCGCCCTTGCCGGCGATCAGGAACTTGCGGCCGGGCGATCCCTTGGCCTCGTACAGGTCGACCTCCAGCCCAGCGGCGCGCAGGCGCTCGGCGGCGAACAGGCCGGCCGGGCCGCCGCCGATGACGGCGACCCGCTGGGGCAGTGCGGTATTACGGTTTGACATCGAGCAGCTCGACGTCGAACACCAGAGACGAGCCGGCCGGAATCGGGCCAACCCGGCGGTCGCCGTAGCCGTAGTCCGGTGGGATCATCAGCGTGCGCTTGCCGCCGACCTTCATGCCGGCCACGCCCTCATCCCAGCCGCGGATGACCTGGCCGGCGCCGAGTGCGAAGGTGAACGGCTCGCCACGGCTGACCGAGCTGTCGAAGGTCTTGCCGTGCTTGGTCTCGGTGCGGTTGTCATAGATCCAGCCGGTGTAGTGCACGGTGACCTTGTTGCCGGCAACGGCCTCGGTGCCGGTGCCTGGGACGGTATCGATGCGCTCGAAGGTGGTCAGGGTGCCACCCGGCGGCGGGCCGGACGGTTCGGTCGAGCAGCCAACGGCGGCGAGGGACAGCAGCAGGGGAAGCAGCAGGCGGCGCATCGGGCGTCTCCGGAAGGGCGCAGGGCGAGGGCGGCAAGGGTAGCGCATCGGCGCCGGGTATCATGGGGGCATGGCAAAACTCCTGCTCAATCTGCGCAATGTCGGCGACGACGAATATGCCGATGTCTGCACGCTGCTCGACCAGCACGGCATCGCCTGGTATCGCACCGAACCCAGCCCCTGGGGCATTTCCAACGGCGGCCTGTGGCTGCGCGAGGACGCCGATCATCCGCGTGCGAAGGCGCTGATGGCGGAGTACCAGGCCGAACGCGGGCCGCGCATCCGTGCCGAGCGCGAGCAGGCGTTGCGCGAGGGCACGGCGGAGACCTTCGGTAGCCTGTTCCGGCGCCGACCGGGGTATGTGGTGCTGGTGCTGCTGGCGATGGCCGGTGCGGCGGCGCTGGTGCTGCTGCCGTTCGTGCTGTTGCGGGGGTAAGGGGGTTCGGCCGGGTTGCACCCGGCACCCGCAGAGGCAACGGCAACGTCAAAAGCCGGGCTTCAGTGGGAGGGCGGGGCGGTGTGGGCACGCGGGGGACGGCAAAAGCTGCTCCTGCGTGCCTCGTAGAGCGCCTTGCTCGTGTGCGCTGTCCTGCGCACACGGCAAGACCGGGGTTGGGCATCCTGCCCAACCCGCCCGGCGCATGCCCCGGGCCCATGGCGCTCTGCGCCCCCGCCTGCCCACACCGCCCCACCCCTGACAGATTCCGGGTGTCTGCCGGGCTTGGGGTCGGATCCCTCTGCCGTGCAGAGGGCTCTGATCCCTGAATCTGTCTGTGCGGGCAGGAGGCGCTAAAATGGCAGGATGATCGCCAATACCGCCGCTTACCATTTCGCCGTCATCGACGCTCCCCAGGCCCTCTGCGACCAGCTGCTGGCGCGTGCCGAGGCGGCGGAGCTGCGCGGCACGATCCTGGTGGCGGGCGAGGGGCTGAACCTGTTCCTGGCAGGTGCGCCAGAGGCGGTCGAGGGTTTCTACGTGGCACTGCGTTCCGACGCGCGCTTTGCCGATATGCGGGTCAAGACCAGCCTCAGTGAGCATCAGCCGTTCGCGCGGCTGAAGGCCAAGGTGAAGGACGAGATCATCAGCTTCCGCCGTGACGACGGCCAGCCATTGGACTATCCGCGCGCGCCGGCGATCGATCCGGCCACGGTGCAGCGCTGGTTGCGCCAGGGGCATGATGACGCCGGCAAGCCGGTGGTGATGCTCGATACGCGCAACCTGCAGGAAGTGGAGTACGGCACCTTCAAGGATGCGCTGGTGCTGCCCATCCACAAGTTCACCGACCTGCCCGAGGCGCTGGCGCCGCACCGCGAAGCGCTGAAGGACAGCACCGTGGTCAGTTTCTGCACCGGTGGCATCCGCTGCGAGAAGGCCGCGCTGTGGATGGTCAATGACGGCATGGACAATGTGCTGCAGCTCGATGGCGGCATCCTCGGCTACTTCGAGGAGGTGGGCGGCGAAGGCTACGAAGGCCGCTGCTTCGTGTTCGATGAGCGCGTGGCGCTGGACGCCGAGCTGAAGCCGATGGTGGACCAGCCGCTGCCGGAGCCGCGCCCCAGCGCGTTCTGACCGCGCTTCTGTAGCGCCGAGCCCATGCTCGGCTCTACACGATCCGGTGGGCGCTGAACCTGCCCCCACGGGAATCAGCATCCCGCCACCGTCACTGGCCGCGGCGCCGGGCCGTCCCCATGCATGGGGGATCCTGTGACGGAAAAACGCCTGATGATCCCGTTGTCGATCCTTGACCTGGCCCCGGTCTGCGAGGGCAGTGACACCACAGCCGCTTTCGCCAACATGCTGGAACTGGCCCAGCACGCCGATGCGCTGGGCTACCGCCGCTACTGGCTGGCCGAACACCACAACATGCCCGGCATCGCCAGCGCGGCCACCGCTGTGCTGATCGGCCATGTGGCCGGGGGTACAAAGCGCATCCGCGTCGGTGCCGGCGGCATCATGCTGCCGAACCATGCCCCGCTGCAGGTGGCTGAGCAGTTCGGCACGCTGGCCTCGCTGTATCCGGATCGCATCGACCTCGGCCTGGGCCGCGCGCCGGGCACCGATCAGCCGACCGCGCGTGCACTGCGCCGCTACTTCGACAGCGCCGACCAGTTCCCGCAGGATGTGCGCGAGCTGCTGCACTACTTCGAGCCGGTACAGCCCGGGCAGGCGGTGCAGGCGGTTCCAGGTGGTGGCCTGCGGGTGCCGACCTGGATCCTCGGTTCCAGCCTGTTCGGTGCGCGCATGGCCGCCTCGATGGGCCTGCCGTATGCGTTCGCCTCGCACTTCGCGCCCGACGTGATGGACGAAGCGCTGGCGGTGTACCGCCGCGAGTTCCGCCCTTCGGCCGCGTTGAAGCAGCCGCACGCGATGCTGGCCCTGAACGTTGTCGCCAGCGACAGCGAAGCCGAGTCACGCCGCCTGTTCACCAGCCAGCAGCAGAGTTTCGTCAATCTGCGCCGTGGCCGGCCGGGCAAGATTCCGGCGCCCATCGACGACATCGAATCGTTCTGGGAACCGCATGAAAAGCTGGGGGTGGAGCGGGCATTGGCCTGCACCGTGCTGGGTGATCCGCAGCAGGTGGCCGAGGGCATCGCCGCCTTCGTCGAACGGCACAAGCCCGACGAACTGATGCTCACCGCCAATCTGTACGACCACCGCGCACGCCTGCGTTCGTTCGAACTGGCGATGCAGGCCTGGCACGCCCGCCACGCGGGCTGAACAATTGCGTCACGGCCTGTTGCGGCCGATCCGCGTCTGATGGGGGCTCCCACTTCTGGAGTCCCCACCATGGCCGAGACCCGTGCCGAACACATTGCCCAACTGGCCGAGCTGATCAAGGACGTGGAGGTGGCCATGTTCACCACCACCGGCGTCGACGGGCGACTCTACAGCCGGCCGCTGGCCACCCAGCAGGTCGCCTTCGACGGTGACCTGTGGTTCGTGATCACCGGCGACAGCCCGAAGGTGGCCGAGATCGCGCTCGATCCGCGGGTCAACGTGGCCTACGCCTCGCCCTCGAAGAACACCTACGTGTCGGTGGCGGGGCGGGCACGCGTGGTCGATGATCGCGCGAAGATCGAGGAGCTGTGGTCACCGGCGATGAAGCTGTTCTTCCCCGGTGGCAAGGATGACCCCAACCTTCGCCTGATCCATGTGCGCGCCGACAGTGCCGAATACTGGGATGGCCCGGGCACTCTGCTGGGCACGGCGCTGAGCTTCGTGCTGTCTGCAGTGCAGGACGAGCCGACGGCGTTGGCCGACAATGGATTCATCGATCTGCGCTGAGGGCTTCGGCCCGCCGGGCCATGCCCGGCGGGCGCTGCAACAGCAATCAGAACCAGCGCTGGAACAGTTCCACCGTATAGCCCACCAGCTGCCCCGAACTGAAACCGAAGAATGCGATCGCTGCCAGCGCCGCGATCCAGTTGAACAGCATCAGCGCGCCATCGCGTTCCAGCAGCGCCAACGAGAACAGCAGCAGCTGGAAGCCGAACAGGAAGTTGGTGAAGGGAATCGGCAGCGACAGCAGCAGGCCCAGCAACACCAGCAGCAGGCCGCTGAAGGCGTGGGCGGGCAGCGGTGTCAGCAGTTGCGGCATGCGTGGTTTCAGCATCTTGTCCAGGCGCCGAAGCGGGCGGTCGATGCGGTCCAGGAAACGGTGCATGGTGCCGCGCTTTGGCCCGCGGCGGGCGATGAAGCCCGGCAGCCAGGGGCGGCGCAGGCAGCACAGCATCTGCAGGCCGATCAGCATCACCAATGGACCGCTGACCGCGCCGCCCATGCCCGGAATCGGAATGAACGAGGGCAGGATCGCCACGAACAGGAACACGCCGAACGCGCCCTGCTGCAGGTTGCACAGGATCTGGCCCAGCGGCATGTGCTCGGCCGGATCGCCGGAGGCGAACATCTCCAGCAGGGTGCGGATGCCCTCGTTGCGGTAGGCCGGGCGCTGGGCGCCCGGGCCCTGGCCGGCCTCAGGCGGTGAGCTCATCGGCCTGCTCGTCGGACAACGTGCGCAGCAGCAGCTTGTCCACCCGCGCACCGTCCAGGTCGACCACTTCGAAGCGCCAGCCGGCCCAGTCGAAGTACTCGCCCGCGTGCGGAATGCGGCCGAAGTAGTGGATGCACATGCCGGCCAGCGTGTAGTAGTCGCCGTCCTCGGCGTCGGGCAGGTCGTTGCTGCCGATCAGTTCGCGCACGTCTTCGATCGGCAGTGAGCCGTCCACCAGCAGCGAGCCGTCCTCGCGGGTCACCACCAGCGCATCTTCGTCGGCGTTCTCCACCGCCTGCAGGCGGCCGACCACGGCACCCATCAGGTCACTGATGGTCACCAGGCCCTGGATCTCGCCGTACTCGTCCACCACCAGCGCCATCGACTGCTGTTCCTCGCGGAAGATCTCCAGCAGCTTCATCGCGTGGGTTGATTCGGAAACGTACAGCGGTTCCCGCAGGGTCTGGAACAGCGCGTTGTCGCCGCGCGCCATGCGCGTGGCCAGCGATTTCAGTTCGAGCACGCCGACCACGTCCATGTCGTTGTCGCGGTACACCGGGTACCGCGAGAACTCGTGCTCGGCCATGATCTCCAGGTTGCGCTCCAGCCCGGCCTGGGTGTCGAGCCAGGCGATGCGGTTGCGCGGGGTCATCAGGCTGTCGGCGGTGCGGTCGCCCAGGCGCATCACGCGGTTCATCATGTCGCGCTCGTGGGCGTCGATCACCCCGGCCTCGTGGCTCTCGGCCACCAGCATGCGGATCTCTTCTTCGGTCACCGAGGCGACTTCATCCTTGCCCAGGCCGAACAGCCGCAGGACCAGCTGGGTCGTCTTGGACAACAGCCAGACGAAGGGCAGGGCCAACCTGGCCAGCCAGCTCATCGGCATGGCGACCAGGCCGGCAATGGCCTCGGAGCGGGTCAGGGCCAGACGCTTGGGAACCAGTTCGCCGAAGATCAGCGTGATGAAGGTGATCAGCGAGACCGCCAGGGCGGTGCCTACCTCGCGCGCGTACGCAAAGCCGGGCATCAAGCCCTGCAGCCAGCCGGCGATCGCGTCGCCGATCGCATCACCGCCGAGGTAGCCGGTCAGCACGCCGATCACGGTGATGCCGATCTGCACGGTGGACAGGAAGCTCTCCGGCTTCTCCGACAGCTCCAGTGCCTTGGCGGCGCGCTTGGAGGTGGCGGCCATCTGCTTCAGGCGGCTCTTGCGCGAGGTCATGACCGACATCTCGGACATGGCGAAGAAGCCGTTCAGGAGAACCAGCGCGAAGACAATCAGGATCATTTCAAACACGGGCATCGTCCCCGGTTGGTGGCAGGGAGGGCGGGTGCTTGCGATGGCGGCTGGCGCTCAGGAACAGGGTCCGGCGCGGCGCAGGGGGATAAGGGTCGTCGTCCATAAGGTGCGCCCGAGGGCGCGCTGGCATCTTAGCAAAGGGGCGTGGCAGGGTGGCAACCGCCTGTTCAGGTTGGGGGCTCCAGAGCCCCGAAAGGGTACGGGGATACCCGTGATGGTCATCTAGCCGTCATAATTCCGTCTGGTGCCGTCCTTCCCGCGACGGCTGACAGGTTTCTCAATGTTCTCTCTGCAGACCATTTTCGGTTCCGGCAAACAGTTCTACACCCTGCTTGATGAGGCTGCCGTCGCGGCCTCCGACGCCGCCAAGGCGCTGCATTCCATGCTGCGCGAGGCCGACCGCCAGCCCGCGCTGGACGCCTTCAAGCTGGCCCGCCTGCGCGAGCGCGCGGCCTCGGACAAGATCAGCCAGGCGCTGGTAGACAGCTTCATGACCCCGATCGAGCGCGAAGACATCGAAGCGCTGGGTTCGGCCCTGTACAAGATTCCGAAGCAGATCGAGAAGTTCGCCGATCGCTATTCGCTGGCAACGACCCACCTGGAGCACATCGACTTCGCGCCGCGCGCGGCGATGCTGGAACAGGCTGCCGGCGTGGTGGTGGAGATGGTCGCCGACCTGCGCCACATGAACCTGGACCGGATGACCGCGCTCAACGAGAAGCTGCGCTCGCTGGAGAACGAGGCCGACCGCCTGATGCTCGAGCTGTACCGCGACATCTATTCCGGTCGCCTGGACAACCTGCAGATGTTCCTGCTGAAGGAATTCTTCGAGATCCTGGAAAAGGCCATCGACCGATGCCGCGAGGCCGGCGTGGTGGCGTACCAGATCGTGTTGAAGAACAGCTGACGGACGCCGCCGCATGTTGACCCTTGTCCTGGTGGTGATCCTGGCCGCGCTCGTTTTCGAGTTCATCAACGGCTTCCACGACACCGCCAACTCCATTGCCACCGTGGTGGCGACCAAGGTGCTCTCGCCCGGCTGGGCGGTGATGCTGGCCGCCTTCATGAACCTCATCGGCGCGTTGACCGGTACCGCGGTGGCGCTGACCATCGCCTCGGGCCTGCTCAACACCAACGTGGTCGACGTCACCCCGCAGGTGATCCTGTGCGCCCTGCTGGGCGGCATCATCTGGAACCTGATCACCTGGTGGAAGGGCCTGCCGTCCTCGTCCTCGCACGCCCTGATCGGTGGCCTCTGCGGCGCCGGCCTGGCTGCGGCCCACAACAACTGGGACGCTCTGATCTGGTCCGAGCGCCTGGGCAGCTGGGCGCAGAACAAGGGCCTGCTGTGGAAGGTGTTCGTGCCGATGATCACCTCGCCGATCGCCGGCTTCCTGCTCGGCATCGTGGTGATGGTGCTGCTGTGGGCGCTGATCGCCGGCCTGGCCAAGATCGGTGGTGCCATCGGCCGCCTGGCCCGCCCGCGCATCGTCAACGCGTTCTTCGGCAAGGCGCAGATCGCCTCGGCGGCCTACATGGGCTTTGCTCACGGCCACAACGATGCGCAGAAGACCATGGGCATCATCGCCATGACACTGATCGGTGCAGAAGCCACCGGCGCACTGAACGACCTGCCGTCCTGGCTGGCCTTCATGCACCCGGATGCGCATGCCGGTGACGGCATCGCGATGTGGATCGTGCTGACCTGTGCGGTGGTGATGGCTGCCGGTACCGCCTCGGGTGGCTGGAAGATCATCAAGACCCTGGGCCACAAGATGGTCAAGCTGCACCCGATCCACGGCTTCGCCGCGGAGACCAGCTCGGCCACCATCCTGACCCTGGCCGCCCACTTCGGCATGCCGGTCTCGACCACGCACAGCATCTCCACCGCGATCATGGGCGTCGGCTTCGCCAAGAACCCGCGCTCGCTGAAGTTCGGCGTGATCGAACGCATCGTCTGGGCCTGGATCCTGACCATCCCGGCAGCAGGCGGTTGTGCGTACCTGATCCTGAAGCTGTTCGAGCTGGTCGGCTGGACCTGATCTGCACGCACACGTTGCACAAAAAAAGCCCGCCGTATTCCGGCGGGCTTTTTTCATGGGCAGATCATTCTTCCGTATCAAGCGTGTCGACCAAGGTCGACACCCACCAGAGCAGTGCACGACGCCGTTCCGACAGTTCGCGGAGATCTGTCGAAGGCGGGGCGGGGCCGGTTGTGGGGGTGTCCGCGGCATGGATGCCGCGGACAAGCCCCCAGGGACGGGTTTACGGCGTCCCCCGCAACCGGCCCCACCCCGCCCAACCACGGAAAGCCCGCTTTTGCCGTTGCCGTTGATTCGGCGGGTGCCGGGCCGCAGGCCCGGCCGAACCCCTCAATTACGCTGGAACAGCGCCTGCACATCCTTGCGGAACGCCGCCTGGCTGTCGGCCCGGCTGTAGAACATGTGCCCACCCGGATAACTACGCACCTGCACCCGGTCCGGATTGCTGCCCATCACCGGCATCTGATCCACCGTCAGGATCGACCCCATGAACGGGCACGACAGGTCGTTCCACCCATGCACGATCAGCACCTGGAGGTGCGGGTCGATCGCCACCGCCTGGCGCAACTGGGTCACCGCGCCCTGGCGCAGCTCGCCGTTGCGGTCCCACAGCCGGTTCACGTCGTAATTCAGCGCCTGGTAGCGCGCATCCACCTTCCAGCCGACCACGCGCGTCACGAAGTCGACCATCGCCGTGGTGGTCGGTGCAATGATGCTGTCCAGCAGCGGATCATTGGCGCGCTGCTCCGGATCATTCGGGAACGGATCGAACGCGGTCACGTTCGAGTCGTAGCGGCTGCCCAGCGTGCCCTTGTCGCGGAACACCTCACGCAGATAGGCCTGCGTCTCCAGGCGGCCACCGGCGCGGCGCACGAACTGCGGGTCCAGCCCGGTCAGCTCGGTTACCCGGTGCAGCATCGCCTCGGTCGCCTGCGGGTCGCTGCGGCCCTTCATCAGCGCGGTGGCGTAGTCGCCACGGGTGTACTCCACCACGTCACGCATCGCTGCATCCGTCAGCTTGCCCTGGCGCTCCAGGTGCGCTGCAGCGATCGACGGCAGCGTCTGCATCCACGCCATCGGCGAGACATCGGCGTTGTCTTCCAAGGTCGGGCTCAGGTAGGGCGAGACCAGCACCAGGCCGTTCATCGCCACGCCCAGCCGGGTCTGCAGGAAGTGGGTGATGCGGGGGCCACGGTAGCCACCGTAGCTCTCGCCGGTCAGGTACTTGCGTGCGCCCATGCGCTGGTTGCGCAGCAGCCAGTCGTAGATCGAGCGCGACAGGTATTCGATGTCAGCGCCGGGGTTGTACAGCTGCTTCTTCGCCTCGTCATCGCCGATGCGCGCGCGGCTGAAGCCGGTGCCGACCGGATCGATGAACACCAGATCGGTGAAGTCCAGCCAGGTGCCGGGGTTGTCGTGCAGGGTGGCGGGTGCCGAGGCGCTGTCACCCTCCGAACCAAAGGTGACCACCTTGGGTCCGATTGCGCCCATGTTGAGGTAGACCGACGATGCACCCGGGCCGCCGTTGAGCGCGAAGGTCACCGGCCGGTCCTTGCCCGGCATCGTATAGGCGGTGAACACCACATCGGCGATCACCTTGCCTTTCGCATCACGCACCGGCAGGGTACCGACGGTGGCGGTGTAGTCCAGGGTGCGGCCCGCCAGGCGCATGCTCTGGCGGGCCGAGGCATCGGCGGGCAGCGCAGTCGCTTCGGTCTTGTCGTCTTTCGGATCGGCCTTGGCCTCGGCGTCAGGCGCGGCCAGCACGCTTGCAGGGGCGATGAGCAGGCCGACGCAGAGCGCGGCAGTATGCAGCAGGGACTTCATGGCACCGGATTGGCAGCGGAAGGGGGTTCCGATGCTAGGCCGGTGGCGGGCATGCCGTATGTGTCCAAAGGCATGGCCGCGCGTCGAGGCCGCCACTGGCCAGATTGGGTCAAGCGGGCAGAGGAGTGCGCACGTCGTCGTCGGCCAGCAGGCCGTATACCGCCGAATCGGACAGTTCGCCCTGGATGCGCCAACGCTGCCGCAGCACGCCCTCCAGGTGAAAGCCCAGCCGTTCAAGCACGTGTGCCGAGGGCCGGTTGCGCGGGTCGACTTCGGCTTCCACGCGATGCAGGTGCAGGGTCTGGAACAGGTAGTCCAGCAGGTGCTGAAGCGCTTCGTGCATGTAGCCCTGGCCCTGCCTGTCGGGGGCCAGCAGGTAGCCGATCTCGGCACGTGCGGCATCGCGGTCCAGGGCGAACACCACGCAGATGCCCAGCAACGGTCCGTCCAGCGTTTCGCGCACGGCCAGCTTGAGCTGGGTGCCGGTGGCCTGTGCGGCCAGGTCATCGTCGATCTGCGCACGCGCCTCGGCCGGTCGTGTCCACGCCGGGTGGTTCCAGAACCGCATCACGTCCGGATCGGACTGGATCGCGAACAGGGCGGCCGCATCGTCGCGGCGGATCGGGCTCAGGACCAGGCGTGCGCTGTGCAGCGGCAGGCCCGGGAACAGCAGCGAGTGGCTGGCCAATACGATGATCCACGCGGATGGACGCGCATTATGGCGCCGCCGGGTTTGCCGATGGGGGCGGGATCTCTGTAGAGCCGAGCCGATGCTCGGCTGCCCGGCACGGCGCGGAATGCAGCCGAGCGTGGGCTCGGCTCTACAGGAGGGCTGCGGGAGTCAGACTTCCAGCGAAGCCAGGTCGCCCTTCGACTCCAGCCAGCCCTTGCGGTCGGATGCACGCTTCTTGGCCAGCAGCATGTCCATCAGCGAGCGGGTCTGCTCGCCGTCGTCCACGGTCAGCTGCACCAGGCGGCGGGTGTCGGGGTGGATGGTCGACTCGCGCAGCTGTGGCGGATTCATCTCGCCGAGGCCCTTGAAGCGGGTGACGTTGATCGCACCCTTGATCTTCTCGCGTTCGATCTTGTCCAGCATCGAGCGCTTTTCTTCCTCGTCCAGGGCGTAGAACACTTGCTTGCCCACGTCGATGCGGAACAGCGGCGGCATGGCCACGAACACGTGGCCGGCATCGACCAGCGCCGGGAAGTGCTTGAGGAACAGCGCGGTGAGCAGGGTAGCGATGTGCAGGCCGTCCGAGTCCGCGTCGGCCAGGATGATGACCTTGCCATAGCGCAGGCCGGCAATGTCGTCCTTGCCCGGGTCGCAGCCGATGGCCACGGCCAGGTTGTGCACTTCTTCCGACGCCAGCACGCTGTTGGAGGACACTTCCCAGGTATTGAGGATCTTGCCGCGCAGCGGCAGGATCGCCTGGAAGTCCTTGTCGCGCGCCTGCTTGGCGCTGCCGCCTGCCGAGTCACCCTCCACCAGGAACAGCTCGGTGCGCGACAGGTCCTGGCTGATGCAGTCGGCCAGTTTGCCGGGCAGGGCCGGGCCTTGGGTGACCTTCTTGCGGACGACCAGCTTTTCGGTCTTCAGGCGCGCACTGGCGCGTTCGATGGCGATCTGGGCGATCTTCTCGCCCAGTTCCACGTTCTGGTTCAGCAGCAGGCTGAAGGCATCGTGGGCGGCGCCTTCGATGAAGCCAGCAGCCTGGCGCGAGGACAGGCGTTCCTTGGTCTGGCCGCTGAACTGCGGGTCGGTCATCTTCAGCGACAGCACGAACGACACGCGGTCCCACACGTCTTCCGGGGCCAGCTTGACGCCACGCGGCAGCAGGTTGCGGAAGTCGCAGAACTCGCGCAGCGCCTCGGTCAGGCCGGTACGCAGGCCGTTGACGTGGGTGCCGTGCTGGGCAGTGGGAATCAGGTTGACGTAGCTTTCCTGCACCAGCTCGCCTTCCGGCAGCCAGGCCACGGCCCAGTCAACAATTTCGGTGTCCTTCTTCAGGTTGCCGACGAACAGCTCGGCCGGCAGCATCTCGCGATCGCCCAGTTCCAGCTTCAAGTAATCGCGCAGGCCGTCTTCGTAGTACCAGGTATCGACTTCACCGGTGGCTTCGTCGGTCAGCTTCACGGTCAGGCCCGGGCACAGCACGGCCTTGGCGCGCAGCAGGTGCTTGAGCGCGCGCACCGCGAACTTGGGCGTGTCGAAGTACTTCGGGTCGGGCCAGAAGCGCACGCGGGTACCGGTGTTCTTCTTGCCGACGCTGCCGACCACTTCCAGCGGGGTGGCACGGTCGCCGTTGCGGAAGGTGATGCGGTGTTCGGCACCTTCGCGCTTGATGTGCACTTCCACCAGGGTCGACAGCGCGTTGACCACGCTGACGCCGACGCCGTGCAGGCCGCCGGAGAAAGTGTAGTTGTTGTTGCTGAACTTGCCGCCGGCGTGCAGGCGGGTGAGGATCAGCTCGACGCCCGGGATCTTCTCTTCCGGATGGATGTCCACCGGCATGCCGCGGCCGTCATCGCTGACCTCCACGCTGCCGTCCTTGTACAGGGTGATCTCGATCGAGCGGGCGTGGCCGGCGAGGGCCTCGTCCACCGAGTTGTCGATCACTTCCTGCGCCAGGTGGTTCGGGCGCGCGGTGTCGGTATACATGCCGGGACGGCGCTTGACCGGGTCAAGGCCGGACAGGACTTCAATATCGGCGGCGTTATAACGGGCGTTCATCTGTCTTCGAAAGCTTGGAGCGACGGGCAAGTGTGGGGTCTGGCACGGGATTTTGCACGCCTGCGGTTCAGTCTCGGCGACGCAGAGGGGGTAAAATGGCAGCCGCTGGAATCTGAACGCCGGCGACCCCCGTTGGGTCGAAACATCCAAGCCATACCGCGAGGAGGACCTCATGAAGAAGTTGCTGACCATTGCGATCCTGGCCGCTGCCGCCGTTGCGGTGCCGCTGGTGATGGCGCAGAACGCCGGCCAGCCGGCCCCGCAGCAGGGTGACCAGGCCGACAAGGCGCAGGCCGAGGCCGATGCCAAGGCCAAGCGTCGGGCCCAGGCCAATGCCGAAATGAAGGCGCAGGGCCAGCCGGCCCCGCAGCAGGAAGAGGAAGAGGAAGCGCGCAAGAAGCGCTGATCCCGCAACCTGCCAGGCGCCCTTGCGACAAGGGCTGCGCTCCGGAACGCCCCGCATTGCGGGGCGTTTCTTGTTAGTGGCGTGCCATCTGCCTCTTGGGTTGGCGGCCATCAATCTGTAAACTATGGCTTTCCGGGAGTAAGTGCGTGTCCACCCTTTGCGAATGGGCTGGAGCGGCCAAGCGTGGCTTCCAGCATGGCGGGTCGCAGGTGACGGTCGATTTGACCGGCACGGCCGCCCCGACCTCGCACGGTGGTCCCTGTCCGGCGCCTGCCGCCGCACGGATCCGCACCTCCCTCGCTGTCCCAGCGAACCGGAAAACCCCCTCTGAGCACCATGCCTGCCCTCCGGGCGCGCGTGGTGCTGCCGTTTTCCATTTCCATACAGGATGCTTGCAGCCATGACTCCCTTGATTTTCGTAACCGGCGGCGTGGTGTCCTCGCTCGGCAAAGGCATTGCCGCTGCGTCACTGGCCGCCATTCTCGAAGCCCGTGGCCTGAAGGTCACGATGATGAAGCTCGACCCGTACATCAACGTCGACCCGGGCACCATGAGCCCGTTCCAGCACGGTGAGGTCTACGTCACCGACGACGGCGCCGAGACCGACCTCGACCTGGGCCACTACGAGCGCTTCGTGCGCACCCGCCTGAGCCGCAAGAACTCGGTCACCACCGGCCGCATCTACGAGAACGTGATCCGCAAGGAGCGCCGCGGCGACTACCTGGGCGCGACCGTGCAGGTCATTCCGCACATCACCGATGAAATCCGCCGTTGCATCGACGAAGCCACCGAAGGCTACGACGTGGCGCTGGTCGAGATCGGCGGTACCGTCGGCGACATCGAGTCGCTTCCGTTCCTGGAGGCGATCCGCCAGGTGCGCACCGAGCGTGGCCCGGAGAAGGCGCTGTTCATGCACCTCACCCTGGTGCCGTACATCGGCGCCGCGGGTGAGCTGAAGACCAAGCCGACCCAGCACTCGGTGAAGGAACTGCGCTCGATCGGCATCCAGCCGGACGTGCTGCTGTGCCGCTCCGAACAGGCGGTGCCGGATTCGGAGCGCCGCAAGATCGCCCAGTTCACCAACGTTTCCGAGCGCGCGGTGATCAGCGTGCCGGACGTGGACGTGCTGTACCGCATTCCGTCGGGCCTGCACGCGCAGGGCCTGGACGAAATCGTGGTCAACCAGCTGAAGCTGGCCGACAAGGCCGGTCCGGTCGATCTGTCGATGTGGGAAGACGCGGTCGACGCCACCCTGCACCCGTTGGACGAAGTGACCATCGCCGTAGTCGGCAAGTATGTGGACCATCAGGACGCCTACAAGTCGGTCGGTGAAGCACTCAAGCATGGCGGCCTGCGCCAGCGCACCAAGGTCAACCTGAAGTGGCTGGAAGCACAGGACCTGGAAGGCACCGACATGGCCGCACTGGCCGATGTTGACGGCATCCTGGTGCCGGGTGGCTTCGGTGACCGTGGTTTCGAAGGCAAGGTGCAGACTTCGAAGTTCGCCCGCGAGCAGCACGTGCCGTACTTCGGCATCTGCTACGGCATGCAGGCGGCCGTGGTCGATTACGCGCGCAACGTGGTCGGCCTGGAAGGCGCCAACAGCACCGAGAACGACCGCCAGTCGCCGAACCCGGTGATCGGCCTGATCACCGAATGGCGCACCGCCACCGGCGATGTCGAGAAGCGTGACGACAAGAGCGACCTGGGTGGCACCATGCGCCTGGGCCTGCAGGAGCAGCGCCTGAAGCCGGGCACGCTGGCCCGCGAGCTGTACGGCAAGGACGTGGTCGCCGAGCGCCACCGCCACCGCTACGAGTTCAACAACCGTTACCGCACCCAGCTGGAAGACGCCGGCCTGGTGATCGCCGGCAAGTCGATGGACGACACCCTGGTGGAAGTGGTTGAGCTGCCGCGCGATGCGCACCCGTGGTTCCTGGCCTGCCAGGCGCACCCGGAATTCCTGTCCACGCCGCGTGACGGCCATCCGCTGTTCATCGGTTTCATCCGTGCCGCGCGCGAGCGCAAGGCCGGTGGCAAGCTGCTTTCCGAAGCGCGCGCCTGACTTGTGAATGGGGGCTTCGGTCCCCATCCTGCATGCTTCAACCCCCAGCGCACCGGCCCGGCCGGTGCTGCGGACAACAAGGAAACGCCATGAAACTGTGTGGATTCGAGGTCGGGCTGGACCAGCCCCTGTTCCTGATCGCCGGCCCCTGCGTGATCGAGTCGATGCAGCTGCAGCTTGATACCGCCGGCAAGCTGAAGGAGATCACCGACAAGCTCGGCGTCAACTTCATCTTCAAGTCCAGCTTCGACAAGGCCAATCGCACCTCGGGCACCGCCTTCCGCGGCCCGGGCATGGAAGAAGGCCTGAAGGTCCTGGCCGAAGTGAAGAAGCAGATCGGCGTGCCGGTGCTGACCGACGTCCACGAATACACCCCGATGGACGAAGTGGCCTCGGTGGTGGACGTGCTGCAGACCCCGGCGTTCCTGGTCCGCCAGACCGACTTCATCCGCAAGGTGTGCTCGGCCGGCAAGCCGGTCAACATCAAGAAGGGCCAGTTCCTGGCGCCGTGGGATATGAAGCCGGTCGTGGAGAAGGCCAAGGCCACCGGCAACGAGCAGATCATGGTCTGCGAGCGCGGTGCCAGCTTCGGCTACAACAATCTGGTCAGCGACATGCGTTCGCTGGCGGTGATGCGCGAGACCGGTTGCCCGGTGGTGTTCGACGCCACCCATTCGGTGCAGCTGCCGGGTGGGCAGGGCACCAGTTCCGGTGGCCAGCGTGAGCACGTGCCAGTGCTGGCCCGTGCCGCCGTGGCGGTGGGCATCTCCGGCCTGTTCGCCGAGACCCATCCAGACCCGTCCAAGGCACTGTCCGATGGCCCCAATGCATGGCCGCTGGACCAGATGGAAGCGCTGCTCGAGACCCTGATGGAGCTCGACGCGGTGACCAAGAAGCACGGCTTCTCGCGCTTCGCGTGAGTCGTGACCCGTGGCTGGCGCTGGAAAACCAGCGCCGCCGCCGGCACTGGAAGCAGTGGCCGTGGGGCTTGATCGCACTGGCCCTGGCCGCGCTGTTCACCGTGGGCATGTTCGGGCTGGTGCTGATCGGCGCCGCGTCCGTGCGCCCACCGGGTGATGGCGGCAGCGCGCTCAATCTGCGCGCGTACTTCATTGCGCTGCTGGTTGCAGAGCTGGTCGGCGCCGTGGGATGCGTCGTTGCCGCCGTACTGGCCTGGCGCCTGAACCGTGGCAAGGTGGCCGCCGGGTTGGCGATCATCCTGCTGTCGCTGTGGCTTGGTGCCCTGTTCTACGGGCTGTTCTGATGAATGCGACCCTGGCAACCCGTGATCGGCCCTGGGGCCTGATCGCGCTGGCGCTGGCTGTTCTTGCCTGGGTCGGCCTGGTGGCAGCTGTATTCGCCTTTGCCGCCAGTTTCGGTTCGCCCGGGGATGGCAGCCATGGCATGCAGGCCATGCAGTACTGGATCCTGGCTGCACTGGCCGTGCTCGTGCTGTCCTTCGTTGGCAGCCTGGTGGCGATGGTGATGGCCTGGCGTTGCCGCCGCGGCGGCGTAGTGGCCACCATTGCCGGTGGCCTGCTGGTGGTGATGATGTCGTTGATCCTGATGGTGATCGGGGCCACTCTGGCCTGACGGCGCCCGCGCCATTTGGCAAGTGGCGGGCAGCCGGGGATAATCACGCGGCATTCGTTTTGTCGCCCCCTCTCCAGACAGGTAACCGGCCCGACCATGAGTACGATCCGCAGCATCCACGCCCGTGAAATCCTCGACAGCCGTGGCAACCCCACGCTGGAAGCCGAAGTCATCCTGGAGGACGGTTCGTTCGGTCGTGCCGCGGTTCCCTCCGGCGCCTCGACTGGCACCAAGGAAGCGGTCGAGCTGCGTGACGGCGACAAGACCCGTTACCTGGGCAAGGGCGTGCGCAAGGCCGTCGACAACGTCAACACCACGATTGCCGCCGCGCTGAAGGGCTTCGAGGCCACCGACCAGGCCGGCCTCGACCGTCGCCTGATCGACCTCGATGGCACCGAGAACAAGGGCCGCCTGGGCGCCAACGCACTGCTGGGTGTTTCGATGGCCGCCGCGCACGCCGCCGCCGCATCGAGCAAGCAGGCACTGTGGCAGTATCTGGCCGCCAAGACCGGCGTGAGCCCGTCGCTGCCGGTGCCGATGATGAACATCATCAACGGCGGTGCGCATGCCGACAACAACGTCGACTTCCAGGAGTTCATGGTGCTGCCGGTCGGCTTCACCTCGTTCTCCGAAGCGCTGCGCGCCGGTACCGAAATCTTCCATTCGCTGAAGTCGGTGCTGAAGGGCCACGGCCTGAGCACGGCGGTCGGCGACGAAGGCGGCTTCGCGCCGGACTTCCGCAGCAACGTCGAAGCGCTGGACACCATCCTCGAAGCGATCGGCAAGGCCGGCTACACCGCCGGTGAAGACGTGCTGCTGGGCCTGGACGTGGCTTCCAGCGAGTTCTTCGAGAACGGCAAGTACAACCTGGTCGGCGAGAACAAGCGCCTGACCTCCGAGCAGTTCGTCGACTTCCTCGCCGACTGGGCCGCGCAGTACCCGATCATCACCATTGAAGATGGCCTGGCCGAGAACGACTGGGCCGGCTGGAAGCTGCTGACCGACCGCATCGGCAAGAAGGTGCAGCTGGTCGGCGACGACCTGTTCGTGACCAACCCGAAGATCTTCCAGGAAGGCATCGACTCGGGCACCGCCAACGCGATCCTGATCAAGGTCAACCAGATCGGTACCCTGAGCGAAACCCTGGAAGCGATCGCCATGGCCGATCGCGCCGGCTATGCCGCCGTGGTCTCGCACCGTTCGGGCGAAACCGAAGACACCACCATCGCCGACATCGCCGTGGCCACCACCGCCACCCAGATCAAGACCGGCTCGCTGTGCCGCAGCGATCGCGTGGCCAAGTACAACCAGCTGCTGCGCATCGAGGAAGCCCTCGGCGCCGGCGCGCGTTACGCCGGTCGTGACGCGTTCGTTTCGCTGAAGCGCTGAGCCGATGCGCGACTGGCGCTGGATGCTGCTGGTGCTGGCCCTGCTGCTGGGCTGGCTGCAGTACCGCTTCTGGTTCGGTCCGGGCAATTCGGGTGAAGTGATGATGCTCGAAGCCCAGGTCGCCAACCAGGAGCGGGACAATGAGGGCCTGCAGCAGCGCAATGATGCGCTGGCTGCCGAAGTGAAGGACCTCAAGGAAGGCCAGTCCGCCATCGAGGAACGCGCGCGAAGCGAGCTGGGCATGATCAAGCCTGGCGAAAAGTTCTACCGCGTGGTCGAGGATGCGCCGGTGCATCCGGCGCAGCCTGCGGCGAGCGTCAGCGCGCAGGTCGGCGAGCACCCGGCGGACGTGCCATGAGTGCGGCGATCTGGGTCGTGGTTCCGGCTGCTGGCCGTGGCACCCGCTTCGGCGCGCCGTTGCCCAAGCAGTACCTGCAGGCAGGTGGACAGATCCTGCTCGCCCATACCCTGGACGCCCTGCTGGCGCACCCGGCTGTGGCCGGTGCGATGGTGGTGATCGGCCAGGACGACGCCGACTGGCCGGGCTGGAACGAGTGGGCGGGCAAGCCGGTGCTGACCTGTGTCGGGGGGGCGACCCGTGCAGCCTCGGTGCTGGCCGGGTTGCAGGCGCTGCCGGAGTCGGTGCGCGCCGATGAGTTCGTGCTGGTACATGACGCAGCCCGACCGAACCTGTCCCTGGCCGATCTCGGCCGCCTGCTTGAAGTCGGCCGTGCCGACCCGGTTGGCGCGATCCTGGCCGCCCCGGTGCGCGACACCCTCAAGCGTGCGGGTGACGACGGTGGCATCGACGGCACCGAGCCGCGCGAGCGCCTGTGGCGCGCACTGACCCCGCAGCTGTTCCGTCGCCATCAGCTCAGCCGCGCGCTGTCCGAAGCTGCCGCCGCCGGTGTTGAAGTCACCGACGAGGCCATGGCCATGGAGCGCCAGGGCCAGCGCCCGCTGCTGGTGGAAGGCAGCGAGGACAACTTCAAGGTCACCACCCCGGCCGATCTGGACCGGTTCGAATTCGTACTTTCCCGCCGCGCCAGCTGATTGCCCGCGCGGCCCTGCTGCAAGGGTTGCATCCATGAGCACCGCACCGTTCCCGCCCGTCCGCATCGGCCAGGGCTATGACGTCCATGCCTTCGGTGAAGGCGATCACATCATGCTCGGTGGCGTGAACGTACCGCACAGCTGCGGCGTGCTCGCACACAGCGACGGCGACGTGATCCTGCACGCTCTGTGCGACGCGATGCTGGGCGCACTGGCGCTGGGTGACATCGGCCAGCATTTCCCGCCAAGCGACAGCCGCTGGAAGGGCGCCGACAGCAGTGATTTCGTGCGCCACTGCGACAGCCTGGTACGTGAGCGTGGCTGGCGTGTCGGCAACACCGACATCACCGTGATCTGCGAGCGGCCCAAGGTTGGCCCGCATGCGCTGGCCATGCGTGAGCGCATCGGCGAGCTGCTGCAGTTGCCGCTGGATGCGGTCAGCGTCAAGGCCACCACCTCGGAAAAGCTGGGCTTCACCGGCCGTGGTGAAGGCATCGCCGCGCAGGCCGTGGTGCTGCTGGTGGCCGCATGATTCCCCTGCCGCTTGCATTCGGTGCGCCATTGCTCACGGCGCGCATCCGCACCACGCCGGACGATTTCCAGGTGGACGAACTGCCGGCCTTCGAGGCCACCGGCGAAGGTGAGCACCTGCTGCTGCACATCCGCAAGCGCGGCGCCAACACCGTGCATGTGGCCAAGGTGCTGGCCAAGTGGGCCGGCCTGCCGGAAATGGCGGTCAGCTACGCCGGCATGAAGGATCGTCACGCGGTCACCACCCAGCGTTTCAGCGTGCACCTGCCCAAGCGCATTGCGCCGGACCTGGCCGAGTTGGCCAGTGATGAGATCGAAGTGCTCGAAGCGACTTGGCATAACCGCAAGCTGCAGCGTGGCGCACTGGCCGGCAACCGCTTCAGGCTGGTGCTGCGTGAAGTGCAGGGCGATGCCGCCGCGATCAGCGAACGCCTGCAGCAGATTGCCGAGCGCGGCCTGCCGAACTGGTTCGGCGAACAGCGCTTTGGCCGCGACGGCGGCAACGTGCCGGCGGCACTGGCGATGTTCGGTGGCCGCCGCATGCGCAACGATCAGCGTTCGCTGCTGCTCTCAGCCGCGCGTTCGGCGCTGTTCAACCGCGTGCTGGCCGCACGCGTGGAGCAGGGCAGCTGGGATCAGCCGCTGGACGGTGAAGTGTGGATGCTCGATGGCAGCCGCAGCGTGTTCGGACCCGAGCCGTACACCGACGTGCTGGCCGAGCGCCTGGCGCGTTTCGACATCCATCCCAGCGCGCCGCTGTGGGGCGAAGGCGAGCTGCGCAGCACCGATGCGGCACGCGAGCTGGAGCTGGCCGCGCTGGACGACGAAGAGTCGAAGGCACTGCGGGCCGGCCTGGAAGACGCGCGCCTGAAGCAGGAGCGCCGCGCGCTGCGCCTGCGCCCGGCGCTGCTGCAGCACCAATGGCTGGCCGGTGACGTGCTGGAGTTGTCGTTCGCGCTGCCGCCGGGCTGCTACGCCACCGCCGTGCTGCACGAGCTCGGCCCGGTCGAAGACGCCTCGCAGGCCTGACAGAAAAAGGGGACGGAGGCGAAGAGCATCCACGCATGGCGTGGATCTACTTTCCTCCGCTCACCACAGTAGATCCACGCCATGCGTGGATGCGTTACCTCACCGCCGTGCCAGCAGCACCAGTACCGCGCCGGTACCGCCTTGCCCGGTTGGCGCCGAGTGGAACGCCAGCACATCGTTGCGCAGCCGCAGCAGGCGGTCGACCAGGTTCTTCAGTACCGGCGCACCGCCATCGGACTGCAATCCTTTGCCGTGGATGATGCGCACGCAGCCATAGTCGTGTGCATGCGCTTCCAGCAGGAACTGGCGCAGCAGCGTCTCCGCCTGCGACGCGGTGGCGCCGTGCAGGTCCAGTTCGTCCTGCACCGAGTACTGGCCACGCTTCAGCCGCTGGAACAGGCGAGGTGGCAGGTTGTCGCGGCGATAGCTGGCCACGTCGCCGGCTTCCAGCGGCGTGCTGTCGCGCAGCAGCCGGGCGAACTCGCCGGCGGCTTCGGCCTCGTCACGTTCGGCCATGCGCGCGCGCGGCTTCGGCCGGGGCGCAGCCGGTGCCGGCTCGGCATCCTTGCGCAGCGGCGTCACTTCGCCGATGGCCGCACGGAACAATGCGGCCGGGTCTTCGTCTTCAGGGTGCGACATGCGCACAGGGTAAACCGCCGGCGCAGGTCTGCCTATGACGGTTCGATGTCGGCCGTGACCGCAGGCAGGGTAGGACCGGCGGCTCGCATGCGGCACAATAGACGATGCCCTTGCAGGGTCGACGGCTTCCGCAGGGGAGTACGACGGTCCCGCCCACACTGCACGGTGATGGAATCGAATTCTTGGAAAATCAAGCGGTTAAATCGAAGATGCGAATCCTGGTCAGTAACGACGATGGCGTCGACGCCGCAGGCATCCGGATGCTTGCTTCGGTGTTGCGCGAGGCCGGACACGAAGTCACGGTGGTGGCACCCGACCGCGATCGCTCCGGCGCCAGCAACTCGCTGACCCTGGACCTGCCGATCCGCCTCAAGCGCATCGACCATTACACCGTCTCGGTGGCCGGCACCCCGACCGACTGCGTGCACCTTGCGCTGACCGGGCTGCTCGAGTTCGAACCCGACATTGTCGTGTCCGGCATCAACAATGCCGCCAACCTCGGCGATGACGTGATCTATTCCGGCACCGTCTCGGCGGCGATGGAAGGTCGCTTCCTCGGCCTGCCGGCGGTGGCGGTCTCGCTGGTTACCCGCAACCATGATCCGAAGCACTTCGAGACCGCCGCGCGCGCCGCGGTGGAGATCGTCGCCCGGCTCAAGGCCGATCCGTTGCCGGCTGACACCATCCTCAACGTCAACGTGCCGGACCTGCCGTGGAGCGAGGTCAAGGGCTTCGAGGTCACCCGCCTGGGGAACCGCCATCGCGCCGAAGGCTGCATCGCGCAGAAGGACCCGCGCGGCAACGAGGTGTACTGGATCGGCCCGGCCGGTCGTGAGCAGGACTCCGGTCCCGGCACCGACTTCCATGCGGTGCGCACCGGCCACATCTCGATCACTCCGATCCAGGTCGACCTGACCCGCTACCAGGCACTGGAGAAGGTGGCCAGCTGGGTTGGCGGCCTCAGTGCGGCGCTGGACCAGCCGGCATGAGCCCACGCCTGCGCCTGCAACCGGAAGCCGTCGGTATCGGCATGACCTCGCAGCGCGTGCGTGACCGCCTGGTCGATCGCCTTCGCGAAGCCGGGATCGTCGACGAGCCGACCTTGAACGCGATCCGGGTGGTGCCGCGCCATCTGTTCATCGACGAGGCACTGGCCTCGCGCGCGTATGAAGACACCGCGCTGCCGATCGGCCACGGCCAGACCATCTCGCAACCCTGGGTGGTCGCGCGGATGACCGAGGCGGTGCTCCAGGTCGCGCCGAAGCGGGTGCTGGAAGTCGGCACCGGTTCCGGTTACCAGGCCGCCATCCTCGGTGCGCTGGGCCTGGAGGTCTACACCGTGGAGCGCATCGGCGATCTGCTGCGCCAGGCCCGCAAGCGCTTCCGTGCGCTGGGCATGAACATCCGCACCAAGCATGACGACGGCCGCGTCGGTTGGGCCGAGCACGGTCCGTTCGACGCCATCGTGGTCACTGCGGCGGCGCCGGCACTGGTCGACGCCCTGATCGAGCAGCTCGCCGAGGGCGGCCGCCTGGTGGCGCCGGTCGGTGGCCCAGGGGCGCAGTCGCTGGTACAGCTGGACCGCAAGGCCGACGGCAGCATCGAACAACACGTGTTGGCGCCGGTCACGTTCGTGCCGCTGCTGTCTGGCATGCTCGACTAATCCACGGAGCAGGGTTGCATGAAGATTTTCGGGCCGCTGTACGAGCGGGCGATGAAGTGGGCGGCGCACGAGCGCGCGCCGACCTACCTGACGGTGTTGAGCTTCTTCGAGGCGATCATCTTCCCGGTGATGCCGGAGGTGATGCTGGCGCCGATGTGCGTGGCCCAGCCCAAGCGCGGCTGGTGGTTCGCCACCCTCAGCCTGGCCGGCTCGATGGTCGGCGCGCTGGTTGGCTATGCACTGGGTCATTACGCCTTCGAGGCGATCAAGCCGCTGTTCGAAGCGCTGGGCATGCTGCCGGCGATCGAGCAGGGCATCATCACCGTGCAGGCGAAGATGGCCGAGTCGCCCTGGGCGGTGTTCACCTTCCTGGTGCTGGGCGGATTCATGCCCATCCCGATGAAGGTCTTCACGTGGGCATCGGGTATCGTCGGCGTACCGATGCCGCAGTACCTGCTGAGCATGCTGATCGGTCGCGGCAAGCGCGTGTTCGTGCTGGCTGCGGTCATCCGTATCGGTGGTGCGCGTGCCGAAGCGGCACTGCGTCGCTGGATTGAACCGCTGGGCTGGATCGCCACCGCGCTGGTGGTGGTGCTGATCGCCTGGCTTGTATGGAGGTCGAAGTTCGCATGAATCCTGATCGTCTGAGCAAGGGAGTGCGCATCGGCGCGCTGGCGTTGCTGGTTTCCACACTGGCCGCCTGCGGTACCGCCACCGTGGTCCGCCCGGGCGGCGGCAACGCTGGTGGCGTGACCACGCCGAAGACCTCGGTGCCCAAGCCCGGGCAGACCGTGGTGGTGCGCAAGGGCGACACCATCTATGCGCTGGCCCGCATCCATGACATCACCCCGGCCGACCTGATTGCCTGGAATCGTCTGGACAACCCGTCGACCATCTACCCCGGCCAGGTGATCCGCCTGTATCCGCAGGGGGCCACCAGCGGCCGTGCGCCGACCACGGTGGTCACCCCGCCGCGTTCGGCTGGCAGCAGTGGCGGCAGCACCGCGCCGGCCCCGGCGCCGGTCGGGCCGGTCAAGAGCAACATCGCCTGGCGCTGGCCAGCCGATGGCGCGATCGTCGGCCGCTACGTGGCCGGTGACGCGACCAAGCAGGGCGTAGACATCGCCGGCACCAGCGGCCAGCCGGTCAAGGCAACCGCCAACGGAGTGGTGGTGTACTCCGGTGCCGGCCTGGTCGGCTACGGCGAACTGATCATCATCAAGCACAGCGACCAGTGGCTGTCCGCCTATGGTCACAACCGCAAGCGCCTGGTCAATGAAGGGCAGAGCGTGAAGGCTGGCGAGCAGATCGCCGAAATGGGCCGCACCGGTGCGAACCGCGACATGGTCCACTTCGAGATTCGCTACAACGGCAAGCCGGTCGACCCGCAGCAGTATCTGCCGGCACGCTGATCACCGTGTGATCGGGTAGCGCCGGGTCACGCCCGGCGGCTTTCCGCGCCGCGACGCGGCGCCGCCCGAGCATGGGCTCGGGCGCTACAGAGTAGGTGTGATCCAGGGCACCGCCGGGCCATGCCCGGCGACGCCACGTCAGCCTTCGAGAATGAAGGCGGCGGCGACCTTGCGGCCTTCGCCGGCCAGGATGTTGAAGGTGCGCGCGGCGGCCGGATTGTTCATCACTTCCAGGCCGATGCCGCGTGACAGGCAGGCGGCCATCACCACCGCCGGCGGGAACACCTGGCGGTCACCGGTGCCGAGCACGATCAGCGCCGGGTTCAGCGCCAGGATCGGCTCCAGGTCGGCCAGCTGCAGTTCGGTGGCCTGCTTCACCGGCCAGCGCTCGACCAGCTGGTCCGGGGTCAGGAAGAAGCTGCTGCCCAGCACCAGCTCGTTGACCCGGGCCGAGCGGCCATCGGCGGCGCGCAGGCTGTAGGCGTAATCCGGCGGTTCGTGGTTCAGCTGCATGGCAGTAGGGCGATCAGCCGCGCGGCAGCACGATCTGTCGCTGTTCCTTGCTCGGGCGGTACAGCACGGCGACGTGGCCGATGCGCTGCACCAGCGCGCTTTCGGTGGCTTCGACGATCTCGCCGATCATCACGTCACGGGCGTCGCGGTCTTCGGCAGCGACCTTCACCTTGACCAGCTCGTGGCGCTCCAGCACTTCGTTCAGCTCAGCGATGAAGGCCGGGGTCACACCCTTGCCGCCGGTCTGCAGCAGGGCCTTCAGGTCGTGGGCTTGGCCGCGCAGGAAACGGGTCTGGGAAGCGGTCAGGGCGATGGACATGCAGGAAAACACGGTTGAATGGGGCGATCAGGGTATCATGAGGACCCCATCAGCCCCTATTTTCAATGGCTACCCGCAGCAAAAGCAGCCAGCGCTGGCTCAAGGAACACTTCTCCGACCCCTTCGTGAAGAAGGCCCAGGCCGAAGGCATGCGTTCGCGCGCCGCCTACAAGCTCGAAGAGCTGCTGGAACGTGACCGGTTGCTGAAGCCGCACATGGTGGTGGTCGACCTCGGCGCGGCCCCGGGCGGCTGGTCTCAGCAGGTTCGGAGACAGATCGGCGACACCGGCCGCGTGCTGGCCCTGGACATCCTGGACATGCCGCCGCTGGCCGGCGTCGAGTTCCTTCATGGTGACTTCAGGGAAGAAGCCGTTCTATCACAGTTTGAAGCCATGCTCGGGGATCAGCCGGTAGACCTTGTGCTGTCGGACATGGCCCCCAATAAGAGTGGTGTGGGCGCGGTCGACCAGCCGCGGATGATGCACCTGGCGGAGCTGGCCCTGGATTTTGCCGACAACCACCTGAAAACCGGTGGGGCATTCCTGATCAAGCTGTTCCAGGGCGAGGGCTTTGACGACTACGTGCGCGACATGCGCCGCCGGTACGACAAAGTCTCCATCCGCAAGCCGGAAGCCTCGCGCAAGCGCTCTCCCGAGGTGTATGCCTTGGGTCAGGGAAAACGCGCCCACATGAAGTAAGCTCGCAACGTACGCAAGTTCGACCCCAACGCAACGCCAGCACTGAGAGGAACACCGGAGCCAATGAGGATGAACGACTTGACCAAGAACCTCCTGCTATGGGTGGTCGTCGCCGTCGTGCTGATGGTGGTCTTCCAGAGCTTCTCGCCCAAGTCCTCCGGGGCCGGGGCGCAGGGCGCGTCGTATTCGCAGTTCCTGGACCAGGTGGACAGCGGCAACGTGCAGAAGGTCGCCTTCGGCGGCGACATGCGCGGCGGCACCAGCCAGCTGACCTACACCACCCGCGGTGGGCAGTCGTCCACCATCACCGCGCCGTTCGATCGTGACCTGATCAACGTGCTGCGCACCAAGAACGTGGAGATCGTGCAGGAGGAGCCGTCCAGCGGCATCTCCCTCGGCGCGATCCTGATGAATTTCCTGCCGGTCATCCTGATCATCGGCTTCTGGTTGTTCATCATGCGCCAGATGCAGGGCGGTGGCGGCGGTGCCAAGGGCGCGATGTCCTTCGGCAAGTCGCGCGCCAAGCTGCAGGGCGAAGACCAGATCAAGGTCACCTTCGCCGACGTCGCCGGCTGCGACGAGGCCAAGGAAGAAGTGGGTGAACTGGTCGACTTCCTGCGCGACCCGTCCAAGTTCACCAAGCTGGGCGGCAAGATTCCGCGCGGCGTGCTGATGGTGGGCCCGCCGGGTACCGGCAAGACGCTGCTGGCCAAGGCCATCGCCGGCGAAGCCAAGGTGCCGTTCTTCTCGATCTCCGGTTCGGACTTCGTTGAAATGTTCGTCGGCGTCGGCGCCAGCCGCGTGCGCGACATGTTCGAGCAGGCCAAGAAGCACGCGCCGTGCATCATCTTCATCGACGAAATCGACGCCGTCGGTCGCCACCGTGGCGCCGGCCTGGGCGGCGGTCACGACGAGCGCGAGCAGACCCTGAACCAGCTGCTGGTCGAGATGGACGGGTTTGAAGGCGGAGAAGGCGTGATCGTGATCGCCGCGACCAACCGTCCGGACGTGCTGGACCCGGCGCTGCTGCGCCCGGGCCGTTTCGACCGCCAGGTCGTGGTCGGCCTGCCGGACGTGAAGGGCCGCGAGCACATCCTGAAGGTCCACATGCGCAAGCTGCCCCTGGCCGACGATGTCGAGCCGATGGTGATCGCGCGCGGTACCCCGGGCTTCTCCGGCGCCGACCTGGCCAACCTCTGCAACGAGGCCGCCCTGTTCGCTGCGCGTGGCAACGAGAAGGAAGTCCGCATGGACCACTTCGACCGTGCCCGCGACAAGATCCTGATGGGTGCCGAGCGCCGCTCGATGGCCATGAGCGAAGAAGAGAAGACGCTCACCGCCTACCACGAGGCCGGTCACGCCATCGTCGGCCGCCTGGTGCCCGAGCACGACCCGGTCTACAAGGTCACCATCATTCCGCGCGGCCGTGCGCTGGGTGTGACCATGTACCTGCCGGAAGGCGACAAGTATTCGATGAACCGCGTGGCGATCAAGTCGCAGCTGTGCTCGCTGTATGGTGGTCGCGTCGCCGAGGAGCTGATCTTCGGTGCCGACAAGGTCACCACGGGCGCCTCCAACGACATCGAACGCGCCACCAAGATGGCTCGCAACATGGTCACCAAGTGGGGCCTGTCCGACCAGCTCGGCCCGATCGCCTATGGCGAAGAGGATGACGAGGTGTTCCTGGGCCGTTCGGTCACCCAGCACAAGAGCGTGTCCAACGACACCGCGCGCCGCATCGATGAGGAAGTGCGCAAGATCCTCGACGAAGCCTACGCGCGCACCACCGAGCTGATGACGGCCAACCTGGACAAGTTGCACGCGATGTCCCAGCTGCTGCTGCAGTACGAGACCATCGACGCGCCGCAGATCGACGCCATCATGGAAGGCCGCGATCCGCCGCCGCCGGCCGGCTGGAGCAAGTCGAACAAGGATGGTGGCAACGACAAGGGCGGCGACGCCCGCCCGCTGCCGCCGATCGCGGGCCCGGCCGAATCGCACTGACGGCCCGCTACGCGTGACACCAGACGAGGCCGGGGCAACCCGGCTTCGTCGTTTCCGGGCTACCGGCCCATTCCGAAGAACCGAACTGACGCTGGAGCCCGCATGTCCGCCCCGAAGCCCGAACCGATTTCCCACACCGCCGAAATGGTCATCGCCACCGTGGTCGGCGTGGGTGTGGGCCTGGGGGCCGACAATCTGCTGCTGGGCTGCGTGGTGGGTATCGCCGTTGGCATCGTGCTGAGCATCGCCAGGACCCTGTACGTGGATCGCAAGCGCCGCCGCCGTTGAGGGGTATCGGCAGGGCTGCGCCCTGCACCCGCGGTAGTGCCGGCCGCTGGCCGGCAACCTCAGCAGCAACAGCAACAGCAACATTCCGTGGTTTGGCGGGGCGGTGTCGGAGGGCGGGGACGCCGTGAACCCGTCCATGGGGGCTTGGCAGCCGCATCCATGCGGCTGACACCCCGCCCTCCGACACCGCCCCACCTCTGACAGATTTCTGCTGCTGTTGGTGGGTGTCGACCTTGGTCGACACGGTAGATCCACGCCATGCGTGGATCAATCTCCATCGAATTCGAATTTCTCGAGAATTGAACGAAGAGCATCCACGCATGGCGTGGATCTACTGAAGATCGCGGAAGACTGTCGAAGGCGGGGTGGGTCCGGTTGCGGGAGTGTCCGCGGCATGGATGCCGCGGCCAAGCCCCCATGGACGGGTTCACGGCGTCTCCCGCAGCCGGACCCACCCCGCCTACCCTCAGGAAACCAGCTTCTGCTGTTGCTTGGGCTTTTGCTGTGGCCGTTGCCTCGGCGGGTGCAGGGCGCCGCCCTGCCGAACTAAACTACCTTTCGTTGTCCCAGCAGGATTGCCCATGTTCGATACCTCGCCCCAGCTCGACTGCGCCGGCCGCATCCTGCGCCTCGACCGTGCCCAGGTCATGGGCATCGTCAACGTCACCCCGGACTCGTTCTCCGATGGCGGCGCGCACGACACCACCGAGGCGGCCGTCGCCCACGGTCTGAAGCTGGTCGAGGAGGGCGCCGACCTGCTCGACATCGGCGGCGAATCGACCCGCCCGGGCGCTGCGCCGGTGTCGATCGAGGATGAGCTGCGCCGGGTGATTCCGGTGATCGAGCAGCTGGCCGCCCGCACCCAGGTGCCGATCAGCATCGACACCTTCAAGCCGGAGGTGATGCGCGCGGCGGTGGCCGCTGGCGCCGGCATGATCAACGACATCTTCGGCCTGCGTCAGGACGGGGCGCTGGACGCCGCCGCTGCAACCGGCGTGCCGGTGGTGCTGATGCACATGCAGGGCGAACCGGGCCACATGCAGGCAGATCCACACTACGGCGACGTGGTCGCCGAGGTGCACGGTTTCCTGGTGCAGCGCCTGTTCGCCGCCGAGATGGCGGGCATTGCGAAGAAGAACCTGCTGATCGACCTCGGTTTCGGCTTCGGCAAGAGCACCGCCCACAACATGACCCTGCTGGCGCGCTCGGAACGCTTCCTGGAACTGGGCGTGCCGATGTTGGCTGGCCTGTCGCGCAAACGCAGCCTGGGCGAACTGACCGGCCGCGATACGCCATCCGAACGGGTGGCGGCTTCGGTAGCCGCACATCTGATCGCGGTGCAGCGCGGCGCACGCATCGTGCGCGTGCATGACGTGGCCGCCACCGTCGATGCGCTGAAGATCTGGCAGGCAGTCGAGGCTGTGCCAACGCCGCGCGCCGACGCCACGCCGACGATCCGCTGGCCGGACGAAGACTGATGGGCATCGACCGGCGGCCACTGGCGATCGCCGTGATGGGGCCGACCGCCAGTGGCAAGACCGCCACCGCGATCGCCCTTGCGAAGCAGCTGGATGGCGAGATCGTCAGCGTCGATTCGGCGCTGGTCTACCGGCATCTGGATATCGGCTCGGCCAAGCCGGATGCGGCCGAGCGTGCGCAGGCGCCGCACCATCTGCTGGACCTGCGCGATCCGTGGCAGACCTATTCGGCGGCCGAGTTCGCGGCCGATGCCAGCCGGGTCGTGGCCGACATCGTGGCGCGTGGCAAAACGCCGATCCTGGCAGGTGGTACGGGGCTGTACTTCCGGTCCCTGCTGCAGGGCCTGTCGCCGATGCCGGAGGCTGACCCGGTAATGCGCGAGGCGCTCAGCGCCGAGGCGGCCGAGCGTGGTTGGGCGGCACTGCATGCGGAGCTGGCCGAGGTCGATCCGGCAGCGGCCGCGCGCATCCATGCCACCGACCCGCAACGCATCCAGCGGGCGCTGGAAGTCTACCGCCTGACCGGTACCCCCATCACCGAATGGCAGCGTCGGCCGGGCGTGGCGCCGTTGCCGGTACGCACCCTCAAACTGATCCTGGCCCCGCGTGACCGCGCCGTCCTGCACCAGCGCATCGAGGCCCGCTTCGACGCCATGCTGGCGCAGGGCTTCCTGGACGAGGTGCGGGCACTGCGTGCAATGCCGGAAATGGCCGCCGTGACGGCGCCGCTGGACCTGCCGGCGGTGCGTGCGGTCGGCTACCGCCAAGCCTGGGAATACCTCGACGGCGAGGGCGATGCCGCCCGTTTCCGTGACAAGGCGATCTTCGCCACCCGCCAGCTGGCCAAGCGCCAGCTGACCTGGCTGCGTGGCGAGCTTGATGCGCGCTGGTTCGACCCCCATATGGACAGGGAGCGCCTGGCCGGCGCGGTGTCGACCTTCGTCGCACGCTGAACCCCCGCCAGCCGTGTAACATCATCGGTCGGCGGGCGGCTCGGGGGCCGTGGCAACCGTCGGCAACCCAATAAGAACAATAATCAGGAGTGTGCAATGTCCAAGGGGCAATCGCTGCAGGATCCTTTCTTGAACGCACTGCGGCGCGAACGCGTGCCGGTTTCGGTGTACCTGGTCAACGGCATCAAGCTGCAGGGCACAATCGAGTCGTTCGACCAGTTCGTGGTCCTGCTGCGCAACACGGTCAGTCAGATGGTCTACAAGCACGCCATTTCCACGGTCGTTCCGGCACGCAACGTGAAGGTCGGTCCGGGCGGTGGTTACGTGCAGTCGGGTGAAGGTGGTCAGGCAGGTGATGAAGCAGACGAGTAATACCGGAGCGGTGAATGTTTGACCGCTCGAAAAAGGGCGAACACGCCCTGTTGATCCAGCCCCATTTCGGCAAGCTGGAAGACGATGTGCTGGAAGAATTCGGTGATCTGGCCCGCTCGGCTGGGGCCAGCATTGCCGCGACGATCACCGCGCGCCTGGACCGTCCGAATCCGTCGACCCTGATCGGCAGCGGCAAGCTGGACGAGATCAAGGCGGCGGCCGACGCCAGTGGTGCCGACCTGGTCCTGGTCAACCATGCGTTGAGCCCGGGCCAGGAGCGCAACCTGGAACGGTTCCTAGAGCGCCGGGTGATCGACCGTACCGGCCTGATCCTGGACATCTTTGCCCAGCGTGCGCACAGCCACGAGGGCAAGCTGCAAGTCGAGCTGGCGCAGCTGCGTCACCTGGCCACGCGGCTGGTGCGCGGCTGGACCCACCTGGAGCGCCAGCGCGGCGGTTCGATCGGCCTGCGCGGCCCGGGTGAAACCCAGTTGGAAACCGACCGGCGCCTGCTGCAGAAGCGGGTCGAGCAGCTGCAGAAGCGCCTGGAAAAGGTCGAGGTGCAGCGTACCCAGATGCGCCGTGCGCGTGTGCGCAGCGAGCTGCCGCGCGTGGCCCTGGTGGGCTACACCAACGCTGGCAAGTCGACCCTGTTCAACGCCATGACCGGCGCCGAGGCCTATGCCGCCGACCAGCTGTTCGCCACGCTGGACCCGACCGTGCGCCGCATTGCGGTGCCGGGTGGCAACGTGGTGCTGGCCGACACCGTTGGTTTCGTCCGCGACCTGCCGCATGACCTGGTCGCCGCGTTCCGCTCGACGCTGTCGGAGGCACGCGAGGCCGATTTCCTGCTGCACGTGGTCGACGCCGCCGATCCGCACCGCGAGGAGCGCATCGCCCAGGTGGACGAGGTACTGACCGCAGTCGGTGCCGGTGATCTGCCGCAGTTGCTGGTGCTCAACAAGATCGACCGCATTGAAGGCGCCGACGTCCGTCACGACGGCCAGGACGGTATCCCGGACGAGTCGCGCCGCGAGCGGGTGTGGATTTCCGCGCGTGACGGGCAGGGCCTGGACCTGCTGCAGGCGGTGCTGGGCAAGCGCCTGGGACTGCAGCACGTCACCGGCGAACTGCGCCTGCCGCCGGATGCGGGCCGCCTGCGCGCGCGCCTGCACCAGCTGGAAGTGATCCGCAGTGAGCAGGCCGACGAGGAAGGCTGGCTGCTGCAGGTCGACCTGCCGATCGCCGAAGCCGAAAAGCTGGCCGCCAGTGCCGACGGCGCACCGATCCGGGCGCTGCTGCCGGAGAAGCTGCCGGAGTGGTGAGGCGGCGCCGGGCCATGCTCGGCGACTGCTATCGCGGCGGCGCGCGACATCAGCCTGTCATCTGCGGTACAACGTCCAGGCTCTTCATCCCACCGTCATGCCGATGTCCATCCCCACCGACGCTGAACTCAACGCCCAGTCCGCCGCGCTCGGGCAGCGCCTGCAGCAGGCCTCGCTGCAGCTGGTGACCGCTGAAAGCTGCAGTGGTGGCTGGATCGCCAAGTGCATGACCGACATTGCCGGTTCCTCGGCGTTCTTCGACTGCGGCATGGTGGTCTACAGCTACGAGGCCAAGCAGCGCCTGCTGGGCGTACGCGCGCAGACCCTGGAGCAGTTCGGCGCGGTCAGCCGCGAAACCGTGCTGGAAATGGTGTCCGGTGCCCTGGTCAACTCCGGCGCCGGTATCGCCGTCGCGGTGACCGGGATCGCCGGCCCCGGCGGCGGCAGCCCGGACAAGCCGGTCGGCAGCGTCTGGATCGGCTGGAAGCGCCGTGGCGGCTACGCCCGCGCTGAGCTGTTCCAGTTTGATGGTGACCGCGAAGCCATCCGCCGGCAAACCGTGGCGGCGGCATTGCGCGGTATCGACGCCCAGCTGTGACATGCTGCTCCGGTAATCGTCCGGAGTACGCATGATGTGGGAAACGCTGGGCACGGTCCGTGACCTGGGCCGACTGCAGGAAATCGCCGTTGTCCTGATCCGCTATGGCTTCGGCGACGTGGTGCGGCGCATCGGCCTGGCCACCACGCTGGAGCGGGCAGGGCGCCTGCTGCACTGGAACGAGGACCGCCAGGAGCTGCTGCGGATGACCGCACCGGTGCGCGTGCGCAGCGCGATGCAGGATCTCGGCCCGACCTTCGTCAAGCTCGGCCAGGTGCTGGCGACGCGCGTCGACCTGCTGCCACCGGAATGGATCGCCGAGCTGTCCGAACTACAGAACGCGGTACCTGCGCTGCCGTATGCGGACATCCGCGAGCAGCTCGAAGCCGATCTTGGTGCGTCTCCGCAGGACGTGTTCGCGTTCCTCGACGAAACCCCGATGGCGGCCGCCTCGCTGGCGCAGGCCCATCGTGCGCGCCTGCATGACGGTCGCGAGGTGGTGCTGAAGGTACGGCGCCCCGGCATCCGCGATGTGGTCGAGGCCGACCTGCGGTTGCTGGCCCGCCTGGCCGAGATCGTCGAGGCCCGGCTGCCGGATCTGCGACGTTACCGCCCGGCCGAAGTCGTGCAGCAGTTCACCGTGTCGCTGCGCCGCGAGTTGGATTTCGCCGCCGAATGCCGCAATGCCGAGCGCATCGCGCGCAACTTCAATGGTCGTGATGACATCCTGATTCCCCGCGTGCACTGGCAGTGGACCTGCGAAAGCCTCAACGTGCAGGACTTCGTCGACGGCATTCCAGGGCGTGACCTGGCCGGTGTCGATGCGGCTGGACTGGACCGCCGCGAACTGGCGCGACGCGGTGCCGACATCGTGTTGAAGATGGTGCTGGAGGACGGCAGCTTCCATGCCGACCCGCACCCGGGCAACATCATCTACCTGCGTGACGGCCGCATCGGCGTGATCGATTTCGGCATGGTCGGCGCCTTGTCGGAAGTGCGGCGTTTCCAGGTGGCTCAGCTGCTGCACGGGCTGGTCGAGCAGGACCCGCAGGGCGTGGCCGACGTGCTGCTGGACTGGGCCGGCGGTGTCGAGGTGGACGAGAACCGGCTGCAGCACGACATCAGCCAGTTCGTCGACCAGTATCGTGGCGTGCCGCTGAAGGACCTGCGCATCGGCCTGATGCTGGGCGACATCACCCAGCTGCTGCGCAGCTACAGCCTGACCCTGCCGGCTGACCTGGCGTTGATGATCAAGGCGTTCCTGACCCTGGAAGGGATGGGGCGGCAGCTGGACCCGGATTTCGACATGGCCAGCGCCGCGCGCCCGTTCCTGGAGCGGGTGGTGCTGCAGCGCTATGCCCCCAAGGCGCTGCTCAAGCGTGGCCGACGCAGCCTGCTGGGCCTGGTCGACTTCGCCGGCGAACTACCGCGCGACCTGCGCAAGCTGGTACAGGCAGCGCGCCGTGGGCGCCTGCAGCTGAAGGTGGAAACCACCGCACTGCAGGGCTTTGGCGAACAGGTGAACCGGGCCGCGAACCGGCTGGTGATGGGCATCGTCACTGCTGCGCTGATCATCGGCTCGTCGATCGTGATGCACAGCGTCGGCGGCGTCTCCAGCCGCTGGCTGCTGGCGTTGGGGGTCTGCGGCTTCATCGGCGCCGGCTTCTGCGGTGTGTGGATCCTGTTCTCGATCTGGAGAAGCGGCAAGCACAACTAGTGTGCTTGCCGCAGCGATTCCTTGCGGGAACCGCGGAATCGCGCAGCAATTGCTGTAGAGCAGAGCCATGCTCGGCTGCTCTTGCCCAGCCCAGCCATTCGCCACATTGCCGAGCACGGCTCGGTACTACAGATGTCGCCGTGTCGTCTCCGGCACTTGCAGTCCTGTGAGTTAGTAGTAATACTACTAATCATGGACCTGACCGACACCCAGCAGGCGATCCTGCAGTTGATCGCCGAGCGTATCGAGAGCGAAGGCGCACCGCCGTCGCAGACTGAAATCGCACGTGCGTTCGGCTTCAAGGGCGTGCGCGCGGCCCAGTACCACCTGGAGGCCCTGGAGCAGGCCGGTGCGATCCGTCGCATCCCGGGCCAGGCCCGCGGCATCCGGCTGGTGCAGGCGCCGCCGGTCGAGAAACTGGCCGAGCCAGGCCTGCCCGACAGCGTGCTGCGCCTGCCGGTGCTCGGCCGGGTTGCGGCGGGCCTGCCGATCGGCGCCGATATCGGCTCGGACGATTTCGTGGTGCTGGACCGGGTGTTCTTCTCGCCAGCGCCGGACTACCTGCTGAAGGTGCAGGGCGATTCGATGATCGACGAGGGCATCTTCGACGGTGACCTGATCGGCGTGCACCGCACCCGCGACGCCCATTCCGGGCAGATCGTGGTGGCCCGCATCGATGACGAGATCACCGTCAAGCTGCTGAAGATCGCCAAGGATCGTATCCGCCTGCTGCCGCGCAACCCCGACTACAAGCCGATCGAGGTGCAGCCGGACCAGGACTTCTCGATCGAAGGCCTCTATTGCGGCCTGTTGCGACCCAACCGTTGACCCGTTCCATAGCGCATTACCCCGCGGTCTTTTGTGGCGATTCTCTGGTTCCACTGAGGTTGGTACGGATGTCCGATAATTCTTTTCAGAGCGCCGGGCAGAATCTCAGCCTGTGCGATACGTCCGACTTAAAGTGAGCCCATGGCAAAGAAGACCCCCAAAGACAGCACCTCCAACGACACGACCTCTGCAAGGACCCAACCGATGGACGAGAACAAGAAGCGCGCCCTCGCTGCAGCTCTGGGCCAGATCGAAAAGCAGTTCGGCAAGGGCTCGGTGATGCGCATGGGCGACCGCGTGGTCGAGCCCGTCGAAGCCATCCCGACCGGTTCGCTGATGCTCGACATCGCACTGGGCATCGGCGGTCTGCCGAAGGGCCGTGTCGTCGAGATCTACGGGCCGGAATCCTCGGGCAAGACCACGCTGACCCTGCAGGCCATCGCCGAATGCCAGAAGATGGGCGGCACCGCGGCCTTCATCGACGCCGAGCACGCGCTGGACCCGATCTACGCCGCCAAGCTGGGCGTGAACGTGGACGACCTGCTGCTGTCGCAGCCGGATACCGGTGAGCAGGCGCTGGAAATCGCCGACATGCTGGTCCGCTCGGGTTCGGTCGATATCCTGGTGATCGACTCGGTCGCCGCACTGACCCCGAAGGCCGAAATCGAAGGCGAGATGGGCGATCAGCTGCCGGGCCTGCAGGCCCGCCTGATGAGCCAGGCGTTGCGCAAGCTGACCGGCAACATCAAGCGCTCCAACACTCTGGTGGTCTTCATCAACCAGCTGCGCATGAAGATCGGTGTGATGATGCCGGGCCAGAGCCCGGAAACCACCACCGGCGGCAACGCGCTGAAGTTCTATGCCTCGGTGCGCCTGGACATCCGCCGTATCGGCGCGATCAAGAAGGGCGACGAGATCATCGGCAACCAGACCAAGATCAAGGTCGTCAAGAACAAGCTGGCGCCTCCGTTCAAGCAGGTCATCACCGAGATCCTGTACGGCGAGGGCATCAGCCGCGAGGGCGAGCTGATCGACATGGGTGTGGATGCCAAGCTGGTCGAGAAGGCCGGTGCCTGGTACAGCTACGGCGAAGAACGCATCGGCCAAGGCAAGGACAACGCCCGCGGTTACCTGCGCGACAACCCGACAGTTGCTGCGAAGCTCGAAGCCGAGCTGCGCGAGAAGTTCCAGCCGACCGAAGCCAGCCGTGAGGAAGGCGACGACGAAGGCGACGACGAGTAAAGCTTGCTGTGGGGCAGGGCGGCGCCGTCAGTGACGTCGCCCTGTCCCGCAGGTTCGAATCGCCCAGGGATGGGCGGGGCGCCACGGATGGCGCCACCCTTGGAGTACGCATGTCCGACGCCGACGACATTCCCAACGGTCGCAAACGCCGGCCGCGTGAGCAGACCCCCGTGCAACGGGCGCTGGGCCTGCTGGTTCGCCGCGAGCACTCGCGCAAGGAACTCACCCGCAAGCTGACCGCACGCGGCATCGAAGACGATGCGGCGCAGGCGGCTGTCGCCAAGCTCACCGAGGCCGGCTGGCAGGACGACACCCGTTTTGCCGAAAATCTGGTGCGGATGCGTGCCAACACCGGCTATGGGCCGATCCATGTCCGAGCCGAGCTGGGGACCCACGGCCTGGACAGTGCCGCGATTGCCGCGGCGATGGACAGCTACGAAGGCGACTGGCAGGAAAACGCCCGTGACCTGGTCCGCCGACGCTTTGGCGAGGCCGGCCCGCAGGACCTGACGCAGCGGCGCAAGGCCGCCGATCTGCTGGCCCGACGCGGCTTCGACGGCGACAGCATCCGCCGTGCGACCCGCTACGACCCGGATGACTGAGACTGGCGGCGCCGGGCCTGATACCCTTTAGGTTTTCGGCGGTCCCTCGCGACCCTGGCCAATGCGGCCGGTGGTCCGGGCCCGCCGGCCCGCAGACTGCCAGCCCCCAATGAACGCATCCGCCAAATTCACGACTTCCCAGATCCGCAGCGACTTCCTTGAATTCTTCAAGGGCAAAGGCCACACCATCGTGCCGTCGGCGCCGCTGGTGCCGGGCAATGATCCGACCCTGCTGTTCACCAACTCCGGCATGGTGCAGTTCAAGGACGTGTTCCTTGGTGCGGAGAAGCGCAGCTATGTGCGCGCGGCCGACGTCCAGCGCTGCCTGCGCGCTGGCGGCAAGCACAACGACCTCGACCAGGTCGGCTACACCGCACGCCACCACACCTTCTTCGAAATGCTGGGTAACTGGTCCTTCGGCGACTACTTCAAGAAGGACGCGATTGCCTGGGCCTGGGAACTGCTGACCCAGGTCTGGAAGCTGCCGGCCGAGCGCCTGCTGGTCACCGTCTACCAGACCGATGACGAAGCCTACGAACTGTGGCGCGACATGGTCGGCATTCCGGAAGCGCGCATCGTGCGCATCGGTGACAACAAGGGTGCGCCGTTCGCTTCGGACAACTTCTGGCAGATGGCTGACACCGGCCCCTGTGGCCCGTGCACCGAGATCTTCTACGACCACGGCGACCATATCGCCGGTGGCCCCCCGGGTTCTCCGGATGAAGACGGTGACCGCTTCATCGAGATCTGGAACCTGGTGTTCATGCAGTTCGACCGCCAGCCCGACGGCACCCTGGTGCCGCTGCCGGCTCCGTGCGTGGATACCGGCATGGGCCTGGAGCGCCTGGCGGCGATCCTGCAGCACGTGCACACCAATTACGAGATCGACCTGTTCCAGGCCCTGATCCGCAAGGCCTCCGAGCTGACCGGCACCGCCGACCTGGAAAACAAGTCGCTGCGTGTGATCGCCGATCATATCCGTGCCTGTTCGTTCCTGATCGTCGATGGCGTGCTGCCTTCCAACGAAGGCCGTGGCTATGTGCTGCGCCGTATCATCCGCCGCGCCCTGCGCCATGGCTGGATGCTGGGTGTGCGCCAGCCGTTCTTCAGCAAGCTGGTGCCGACCCTGGTCGAGCAGATGGGCGAGGCCTATCCGGAACTGCCGGCAGCGGTTGACACCGTCACCCGTGCGTTGCAGGCCGAGGAGGAGCGTTTCGCTGAAACCCTCGATGCCGGCATGAAGATCTTCGAAGACGTCGCGGGCAAGGCCAGCAATGGCGTGATCCCGGGCGTTGACGCCTTCCGCCTGTACGACACCTATGGCTTCCCGCTCGACCTGACCCAGGACATCGCCCGCGAGCGCGACCTGACCGTCGACATCGCCGGCTTCGATGCTGCGATGGAACAGCAGCGCGAAACCGCACGTGCGGCCGGCAAGTTCGGTGGCGGCGTGACCCTGCCGGCCGAGCTGGTGGCGACCCTGAGCCCGACCCGGTTCCTCGGCTACGACCGCCTGCAGGCCGACGGCCTGACCGTGCTGGCCGTGCTGAAGGACGGTCGTCCGGTGCAGTCGGCCGATGCCGGTGACGCAGTCATCGTGATCACCGACCAGACCCCGTTCTACGCCGAATCCGGTGGCCAGGTCGGCGACACCGGCGTGCTGACCGGCAACGGAGTGCGCCTGGCGGTGGACGATACCCAGAAGTTCGCCGGCCAGTTCCATGGCCACGTCGGCACCCTGTCCGACGGCGGCCTGAAGGTCGGCGACGTGCTGTCCGGCCAGGTCGATGGCGAGCGCCGCGGCGCCACCATCCTCAACCACTCGGCCACCCATCTGCTGCATGCCGCCCTGCGCGAAGTGCTGGGCACCCACGTGCAGCAGAAGGGCTCGCTGGTCGCTCCGGACCGCCTGCGTTTCGACTTCTCGCACTTCCAGCCGATCAGCGCGGAAGAGCTGGCTGTGATCGAGCGCAAGGTCAACCAGCAGGTGCGCGCGAACAACGCCGCCGAAGTGCACAACATGGGCATGCAGGAAGCGCTGGACTTCGGCGCCATGGCCCTGTTCGGCGAAAAGTACGGTGAGCACGTGCGCGTGCTGAAGATGGGTGACTACTCCACCGAGCTGTGCGGCGGTACCCACGTCAACCGCACCGGCGACATCGGCCTGTTCAAGATCACCTCCGAGGGCGGTGTCTCGGCTGGCGTGCGCCGTATCGAAGCGGTCACCGGCCAGGGCGCCCTGGACTACGTGGACGCCGAAGAGGCCCGCCTGGCCGAGGCCGCCGACCTGCTCGGTGGCAGCGCTGCCGACGTGGTCGAGAAGATCCGTGCCCTTGGCCAGCGCCAGAAGCTGCTGGAGCGCGAGCTGGAGGCCGTGAAGGCCAAGGTCGCCGCCGGTGCCACGGCCGACCTGTCCGGCCAGGCTGTCGAGGTTGCCGGCGTGAAGGTGCTGGCTGCCCGCCTGGAGGGCTTCGATGCCAAGGCCCTGCGTGACGCCATGGACCGCCTGAAGCAGCAGCTGGGCGATGCGGTGATCGTGCTGGCCGGTGCCCAGGACGGCAAGGCTGCCCTGGTTGCGGGTGTGAACGGCAGTGCAATGGGCAAGGTCAAGGCCGGGGAACTGTTGTCCCATATCGCCAGTCAGATCGGGGGCAAGGGCGGCGGACGCCCGGACCTCGCCCAGGGTGGTGGCGAGGACGGGCCCGCCCTTGCCACTGCGCTGGCTGCAGTCGTTGAATGGGTCAGCCCCCGCCTGTGATGAACCTGGCCGTCCCCCTCCTTGTAGGAGCGGGACGGCTGACGGTACCATTGCGAATCTTTTCCCTTTGTCGTGGTAGCGCTTCTTGACGGAGCGTCAAGCCGGTGGGGGATACCCTTCCACACGGTTCCATGGAGACTTACAAAATGTTGATCCTGACTCGCCGCGTCGGCGAAACCCTGATGATCGGTGACTCGGTGAGCGTCACCGTGCTTGGCGTCAAGGGTAACCAGGTGCGTATCGGCATCACCGCGCCGAAGGACGTCGCTGTGCATCGCGAAGAGATCTATCAGCGCATCCAGCGTGGTGATGAAGCCGGTGGCACCGGTAGCGAAAATTCTGCCGAATAACGCTTTACCTTCGCACTCGATTAACGTTATGATTCACGCCCCGCTGAGGTGCAACGCACCAGACGCGGAGAAAACCCCGGAGTGATGCCCGAGTGGCCGAAGGGGCTCCCCTGCTAAGGGAGTATAGGGTCAAAAGCTCTATCGAGGGTTCGAATCCCTCTCACTCCGCCAGATACAAAGAAGCGCCTGCAGATCCTCGATCTGCAGGCGTTTTTCTTTGTTCAACGCGGTAACACACGGCCGCGCCGCACGGGCGTTGTGCAGGCCTAGTGGGTGGTGCCAGCCGCGTCCTGCCCGACTTCGGGCGAGGAATAGAGCCTGGGCTCCGGCACCGCATGACCCGGATGAGCGGGCGGCGCAATGCCGCTTGGCGTTTCGCGCCAGAGAATTGCCAGTGTGCAGTCATTGGCACGTTGCCTGCACATTCTTTCCGCTTTGCGTTGTGCTGCGTCCGCCGTCTTTTCCCCGAGTGCAAAGCCCATGGCGACGGTGCCGGTAGCGATCGCCGAATATCCCACCGCGGTGGTCGTGGCAGTCTGCGCGCAGTTGCGGGACCGAACGGCGCAGTGCTGCAGTGCGCGCTGCATCGCAGCCGACAGCGTGCTGTGGTTCATGGCGTAGCCGTAGCGGCCATCGTCGTCGTAGACGATGGCGGAGGCCGCGTTGGCGCCGGATGACAGGCACAGCAACAGGCCAAGTGACAGGGGGCGCATCCAGTTCATTCCCATCTCCATTTTCTGCTGATGGTGGATCAGACCGGGTTTGAAGCGCAACGTTGCCGCCACTACGCCGAGCCCGCAGTTCATCGAACCGCGGGCGGCGCCACCGGTTGACCGTCAGAGCCTCACCGTCACCCCCACCTGGAAACCACGCCCCGGCAACGGCGCGATGTACTTCAACGGCGAGTTGTGCGGGCGTGCTTCTTCATTGAGCAGATTGCTGCCGTTGACGAACACCTCCATGCCGGCGATGTAGCTGTTGCGTACCGGCAGCTCACGGCTGACCTGCAGGTCGACCAGGTTGAAGGCATCCAGTGGCACTTCCTCGCTGACGTTGCGGCCGAGGTACTTCTGCGTGTCGTAGTAGGTGCTGGACAGCTGCGCCTTCCAACCCCCGCGTTGCCACTGCAGATTGGCGCCGTAGCGGTTGGTCGGCATGTTCGGCAGGTACTCGCCGTCGTTGTGGGCACGCAGCGAATCGGGGTGATCGGCCTTGTTCTTCACCAGGTCGGCGAAGGCGGAGATGTTCAACGTGCCATAGCGGCCAAGGTCCAGGGCCTGCGATGCGTCGATCTCCAAGCCCTTCACCGTGGTGTCGGTCTGCTTCCAGTATTTCAGCGGCAGGCGGTTGGCGGTCTGCACGCCCGAGTAACCCAGGTACAGATAGTTCTCGTACTTCATCCGATACGCGGTGGCCGACAGTTCGAACCCTCCGATATGGAACAGGCCGGTCAGCTCCAGGTTTTTCGCGCGCTCTGGCTCGAGGTTCTGGTTGCCTTCTTCCTGGGTCATCACCGAGTAGTGCGCGTTGCTCGCATACAATTCATTGATCTCCGGTGCGCGCTGCGAGGACGAGTAGCGCACCTTGGCGGCGAACAACGGACCGAGCTCGACATACGAACCCAGGCCGTAGCTGTTGAGCCGGTAGGAACGATCCTGCAGTTTCGTGTTGGCGGCATTGCGCGCGGTCTTGAAGCGGCTTGGTTGCAGGTCATGGTCAATGCGCTCGTGGCGCACGCCAGCGTCGAAACTGGCCCAGCCGAAGTCCAGCGTCTCCTTCAGGAACACCGCGTTGCTGCGGGTATCGACGTCAGGCAGGTAGCGCAGCGAGCCGCTGCCGGTGACATCGCGCGACTGGTGGCTGTAACCGAGCAGGCCGCTGAGTGGACCGACGCGCTGATGGCTCAGCAGCAGTTCGGCCTGGGTGCTCTCGAAATCGTAGTCGTTGGCCTTGGAAGCACCCAGCCGTTCGCCGGAGGCGTTGTCCAGCTTGGAGACACGCAGTTCGGCGCGCTCGAACCACGGCAGCGGGTCGCGCAACAGGGCTTCCAGTGCGTAGCGTTCCTGCTTGATCACCACGCCCACCGGCAATGCGTTGGCGTAGTTGGAACCGAACGACAGGTTCTGCATCGAGAACCCGGGCACGCCGTATTCGCTGTCCTTGGCATCGATGCTGACACCCACGTAACCCCGGTCGAAGAACAGGGTCGACCCGAACGCCACCTGCGAATTGCGCGCGTAACTGTTGCCCAACCGGTGATGATAATCGGGCGTCACATCATTGTTGATCTGCTTCTGTACGTAAGACGGCGTGCCGGCGACATAGGCCGGATTGACCGGATTGATATAGGTACGGCGCTGCCAGACCGAAGTCGGGTTGTTGGTGTAGAACGAGAAATCACCATCGGCCCAGTCCGGGTTCTCGGTCATGAACTGGTCGATGTAAGGTTGCGAGGCCTTGTTGTAGATCTGCTGGACGCGCGCCTCCTTCTGGCAGCTGTCGGCCAGCGCCGAGTTGACGCCGCCGGTCGGCGGAAACAGTCGGGTGTTGCAGACACTGGCCTTGCTGTTGCCGGGGATGTCGTAGTGCGAGATGCGCTGCCGAGAGACCTGCAGGTTGGTCGAGAGGTTGCGCTGGTTGTTGAAGTTCATGCGGAAGCCCTGCGCGTCGGCGGCATTGAAGCCCTTGCGCAGGACCAGTTCCATCGACTGGTCCTTGTCTTCCATGCTGCGCGAGATCAGGCCCGGATCGATCTCCACGCTGCCTCCGATCGCATTGCCGCCGTAGCGCACGGTGTCGGAGGACTTGTTGACGGTCACACTGCGTACGAACAGCGGATCGAACGGAATGTTGATGTCGCCGCTGATCGCGTTCATGCCGAGGATGGACTGGCCGTCCTGCAGGATCTGCACGCGGTTGCCGCTGAGGCTGCGGATGACCGGAGCGCCCGCGTTTGGCCCGAAGGCGCTGCTCTGCACGCCGGAGACGTGTTCGAGCAGGCCGCCGAGGGTGCGGTTCTGCGCCTGTGGGTTGTCGACAGTGACCCGGGTGTCGATGCGCGAGGGCTGGGAGGCCTGGACCTGGAGGGTGGGGAGGGTGGGTTCGTCCGCGGCTTGGGCGGTGTGGACGGCGAACAGAATGGCAGCAGCAAGCAGGTGGCGACGCATGGCATGATCCGTGAAAACAATGTGAAATGTTATAACGTAACTATTTGTATCGACAAGGGCGAAATGGGCCTTGCGGCAGGCGGTGGATATGAGAATGGTTCTCATATGAAAATGCGGGACGATCTCCTCTGGTCCCATCATGCTCAACCTCACCCTTGCCGACCTTGATCGCCTGGGCCGCAGCAGCGGCTTCCGCTATCGCCTGCCGGCGTCGGCCGCCGATCTGTCGGGTGAACAGTGCGTGGTGCAAGGCAGGGTGGAGCAGCGTCGCCTGCGCCCGGGCATGACCCTGGCGCTGTCGGACGTGATCGCCCATCAGCCGTTCGAGGCAACTTCGGAATCGCCGCCGGCCTTCTCGGCGATTGTGATGCTGGAGGGACGCGCAGGGGCGCGGCTGGCGGGGCAGGCAGTGATCGGCATGAACCCGGGTGCCGGCACGATGGTGCTGGCCGAGGCAGCACCTATGACCGCGATTCATCCCGCCGGGCAGCGGATGCGCAGCCTGAATGTCTCGTTGGACGCACCTGCCGGGATTGACGACCCGATGATCAGCGAACTGCTATCCACCGCGCATCGCACCGGTCACCCGCGGTTGCGTGGTTGGCAGGTTCCCGGGCATCTCGAGCACGCCGCTGACCAGCTGCTGTCGGGCAGCTGGCACGGCGCGATGCATGCACTGCTGTGCGAGAGTATCGGCCTGCAGATGCTGGCTCTGGCGCTGGGGTCGCCTGCGAGGGAGGCATCGCCGGACCTGCGTGTTTCAGCACGTGACCGCCGCATGCTGCAGCGGGTGATCGATTGCCTGCAGGCGGCACCGGCCGCCGAACACAGCCTGGAGAATCTGGCGGGCCTGGCCTGCATGAGCCCAAGCAGCCTGCGCCTGAAGTTCCAGCAGGTGTATCAGTGCTCGGTGTTCGGCTGGCTGCGCGAGCATCGCCTGCAACTGGCCTGCGCACAGCTGCGGCAGGGCTGCAGCGTACAGCAGGCCGCGCATTTCGTCGGTTACCGGCATGCCACGAATTTCGCGACCGCGTTCCGTGCGCGCTACGGCATCGCGCCCAGCCAGCTGCGCTGACGCCGGATCAGCGTCGGCAGTGCGCATACATCTGCTGCGTCTACGCATACGTGTGCTCACGCTCAAATGACAATAATTCTCATCCAGCATTTCTCTCCTGCTGGATCTCCCATGCCCGCCTGTATCCGCTCGCGCGCCCTGGCAACCGCCATCGGCACGACCCTGGCGCTGTTCAATACTGCCCACGGCGCCGAGCGCGCCCCCGCCGCGAACACCTCGCAGCTGCCCACCGTGCAGGTCACGGCCGATCTCGATGGCAGCACCGAATCCTCACGTTCCTACACCACCGACTCCATGGGCACGGCGACGGGGTTGTCACTGACCTCGCGGCGGACGCCGCAGTCGGTCAGCGTCATCACCCGCCAGCAGATCGAGGACCGGGGCCTGCTCAGCACCGCCGATGCGCTGGCCACTGCTCCGGGCATCTCGGTCACGCGCAGTGATGCCAACCGCTACTCGTTCTCGGCACGCGGCTTCGACATCGACAACTATCAGTTCGATGGCGTGGTGATGCCGGTGCTGTCGCCGTGGAATTTCGGCGAGAACAACCTGGACATGGTGGTGTACGACCGCATCGAGATCGTGCGCGGCGCCAATGGCCTGATGACCGGTGCCGGCAATCCGTCGGCGGCGGTGAACTACGTACGCAAGCGCCCGCTGCGCGACGTTGCTGCCAGTGGCGGCATCAGCCTCGGCAGCTGGGACGCGCGCCGTGCCTGGGTGGACGTGTCCAGCCCACTCAGCCGGGAAGGGCGCGTGCGTGGCCGCATGGTCGCTGCGCAGGCGGAGGGCGACAGCTACACCGCTGGCCTGGACAGCACCACGAAGACGCTCTACGGCGTGGTCAGCGTGGACCTGGGCGAGGACACCGGATTGATCGCCGGTATCTCCTACCAGGCCAACGACAATCGTGGTTTCGGCAGCGGCTTTGCGCTGTTCAATGCCGACGGCACGCGTACCCGCTTCGACCGCTCGGTATCGGCCACCGCGCCGTGGGCACGGATGAGCACCGATACCCGCAACGGCTTCTTCGATTTCAACCATCGCTTCGGCAACGACTGGCAGGCACGCGTGTCCTACAGCCGCTCGCATACCGATATGGAGATGAAGCATCTCTACCGGGGCGGCTATCCCGATCCGGTGACCGGGGCGATGCCCAATGGCAACAGCTTCACCCGCTACGACGGTCCGGTGCGCCGTGAGGCGGTCAGTGTCAGCCTGACCGGTCCCTTCCAGCTGTTCGGCCGCCAGCACACGGCGTCCGTCGGCTGGTCGCGCTCACGCGACGAGATCGCACTGGGGCAGTACCGCGCACTGGCCCCGTTGCCGCCGTTGGCCAGCTATTTCGACTGGCACGGGCCGGGCACGCCCGAGCCGGTGTGGGCCAGCAACAAGACCCAGGCCGATGATCTGGACAATCATCAGAGCGGTGCCTATGCCGTGGCGCGGCTGTCGCTGGCTGATCCGCTGCATGTGATCGTCGGTGGCCGCCTGAGCAACTGGGAGACCGACCAGGTCTACTTCGGCAGCAAACGGAAGTACCGCTACCGCAACGAGTTCGTGCCCTATGCCGGCGTGGTCTGGGACCTCAACGACTACAGCAGCGCCTACGCCAGCTATACCGGCATCTTCAAGCCGCAGAACAACCGCAACGAATCCGGACAGATCCTCGACCCGGTCAGCGGCCGCAGCTATGAGCTGGGCGTCAAGGGCAGCTGGCTGCAGGAGCGCTTGAATGCGTCGGTGGCGCTGTTCCGCACCCAGCAGGACAACCTGGCCGAGGCCACCGGTGGTCTGGTCGAAGGCAGCACGCAGGCGGCCTACCGCGCAGTGAAGGGCGCAACGGTAGACGGCCTGGAACTGGAACTGGCCGGTGAGCCGCTGCCGGGGTGGAGCCTGGGCACCAGCTTCACCACCTTCATCGCGCAGGACGCGCAGGGCAGGGCGATCAACACCGCCAAGCCGCGCAGCCTGTTCAAGCTGTTCACTACCTGGCGGCTGCCGGGTGCCTGGGACCGGCTGACCATCGGCGGTGGCGTGGACTGGCAGAACCGCATGTACCAGACCGCCACCGCGCCCGGAAATCGCCGGGTGCCGGTGCAGCAGCCCAGCTACGCACTGGTGAACCTGATGGCGCGCTACCAGTTCAGCTCCAATGTGTCGGCGGCGGTCAACATCAATAACCTGTTTGATCGCCATTACTATTCGCAGATCGGCTTCTACAACCAGGGCTGGTACGGGGCACCGCGAAACGTGATGTTCACGGTGAAGGTCGGTTACTGAAGATGCCGTCGCGCGGTTCAGGGATCCAGCGGATCAATCGGATCGATGCGCAGCGATTCGGGAGCCGGCACGAACGGGATCGCGTACGGGGAAACGCGTGAACCGACCTTGCCCGGAACGTAACCCAGTTCATGGCGGTTGCGCTCGCTGAAGGCGCTGCTGGCGACCGAATCGATATGCGATGGACTGCTGACCACCAATGCCGGTTGCCGCGGCGGTGCCTGCAGGGCCGCCAGCAACCGGGCCGCATTGCGCAGATTGGTGGTGGTGTGGCGGGCATACGGCTCGATGATGATTGCATCTGCGGGAATGCCGAAGCGTGCCATCAGCGCTTCGCGCATCTGCACCGCTTCGACGCTGCGGGTGCCGCGTGGATGTACCGCACCACCCGAGACGATGAGGAAGGGTGCATCACCTGCCGCGTAGCGCTGCGCGGCCGCCTTCAGGCGCAGCTTGCTGCCGGCGCTGAGCGGGGTGGTCAATTCGTCCGGTCCCTGGCCCAGCACGATGATCGCGGTGTACGGATGCGCATTCCAATCGAGCTGCCGCGCACGCGCAAACGGCGCGGCGTTCATTCCTGCGCTGATCGGCTCGAAGCGGATCGCATCGAGGCGGTCATTGGCATCGAGCAGGCCTACCGCCACCGCGATGCTGCGATCGAAGGCGGTGTAGGCCGCGCTGGCGTCCACCTCGCTCATTTGCACGGCAATGGCGACGTCGCCGGCCAGTCGCGTGCTGCCCGCCGTGCCGACCGGGCCGTCGATGGCGTCGTAGCGGGGCGGCTGGCCCTGGCCATAGACGGAGAGAATGTTGTTGAGGCCTGCCAGTTCCCGTTCGATGGCTTGGGCGTGCGCGGGAGCCGCGGCGATCAACAGGCCGGCCTGCGTGGGCGTCCAGCGTGCGGACGCGAGCGTGCAGGTGGCGGTCCGGCAGTCGGCCAGCTGCTGCATGCGTTCGGCCAGGAGGGCACGCGCATCACCAGGCAGCGTATCGGGCTTCAACTGCATGAGGGTGGGGAACAGTCGGGCGGCCAGCGCGGCGCTGTCGCGGTCGTCGGCCGCCGCCGCAAGCGGCAGCGCCGCCGCTGCAAGCAGGGCAAGGGACAAGGCAAATCGTCGATGCATCACCAGCTCCTGCTCACCATCAGGCGGATGTTGCGGCCGAACAGCGGCCGTCCATAGATTGCCTCGGCCGAACCCTGTCCGGCCAGGGCATCGGTGCGGGTGTTGCCCTCGGTGAGTCCCTTTTCATTGGTCAGGTTGTCGCCCACCAGCTGTGCGCCCCAGTTGCCGCGTTTCCATGAAACGCCCAGCCCCAGGGTCTGGTAGGCAGGCAGCGCCGTCTGGTTGAACAGATCAACATAGGATTTGCCGACCACGTCATAGCGCAGCCAGGTCTCGAACTGGTCCTGGCCGTGCTGGAAGCTGAAGGTCGGGCGGAGGTTGCCGTAGAGCTTGGGCTCGCGAACGATCTGCTTGCCGTTGACGGCGGCCGGATCGGCGCCGGAATCGTTCTGCAGGCTGTCGTACTGCGGATCGCTGACCGTGATCGAACCGGCAATGCTGAACCAGTCGAGCGGCCGGAACAGCCCATCCAGTTCGATGCCCTTGGAGACGGCGGTACCGATGAACGGCACCGACTGGTCATTGCGGCCGGTCGTCGGGTTGAACGCCACGAACGAGGCGTTGAGCGGGTCGAACTTCGTGTAGAACGCAGTCAGGTACAGGTAGGACCGGCCGAATCCGGCCTTCAGGCCCAGCTCGTACTGGTCCAGCTGCGTCTGCACGATGGTGGGATCGATCGAGCGTGCCACCGACGAGTTGGGAACGATCTCCATGTGCGAGACGCGGGCGTAAGCACCCACCGAAGAGGTGACATCGAAGTTCGCACCGACGGTCCAGTTGGTCGCGGACGGATCCAGGCGATGGTTCTGGACGACGCCGGTGAACCGGCGCGTGGTGTTGTCGGCCAGTGTATTGCGGTCGCCGAGGTCGACCTGGGCGGTCTGCTCTGCATAGCCTTCATAGCGGTAGCGTTCATGGCGGATGCCGGCGTCGAGCTTGAAGCGGTCCGTCAGTGCCCACGTGTCATTGGCATACACCGCGAACATGCGGGCATCCACTTTGCCGCGATTGAGGGTAGTGGTGTAACGCAGCGCGCCCTTGTCGGTGACGTATCCCAAGGGGGCGCCATCGTTGCCGTAGGCCACCAGATCCAGCAGGCGTGGCTTGCCGCGCATCTCCATCAGCATGTCCTGGTACAGACTGAAGGCCGTGGTGCCGAAGAAGGCCGTATATGCGCCGATGTTCAGATCGTGGCTGCCCCAGGCCGTTTCAAACAACCGCGTCGCACTGAAGTCGGCCTGGCCGGAGTAGAAGTCCGAATCTGCGGCCCGGTACTGGGCCGAGATCACCAGGCCGGAGTCGGCATAGGGGTCGTAGGCGCTCGCCCCGTTGCTGCCGGCCAGAGCGTAGCCCATCCGCGCGACGCCGGCGCCGAAGGCGCTACGGGCCGCGCCCAGATAGCCGTTGGCGAAAGTGCGTGCGTCGACCGGGTTGGTGGTCGAGTACAGTGCGTCGAAGGTGTTGCGGCCCTTGGTGTAACCGGTTTTCAGCGAGATCGTCCAATCGCTGGCGGTATTCTCGTACTGGAAGCCGATGTTGCCGAAGCGCATGTGCCGGCCATCGGCCAGGTCGCGGTTCATGCCCTGCAGGACGCCGCCGCCATCGAGGTATTTCAGGTTGACACTGCGCAGCGACGGCGAGTTCAGCGTACCGTCGAAGTAGTCGATGTACGGGTCCAGCGGGACGCTGGGATTGCGCGGATCGGCGACCGGGATCGGCAGGTAGAACGTATTGTGGTCATCGACGAAGGTACCGTTGACCTTGAACCAGCTGGTGTCATCGAAGTAGTGCTTGATGTTGCCCCTGATCTGCCCGCCCTTGTCGTTCGGGAAGCCGTTGTCGCGGTAGCCATCGTGCTGGCGCAGGAATCCACCGACCGCATAGAAGGTGTCCTTGCCGAGGGCGCCGGACTGGTACATCTCGCCACGGTACAGCCCGGTGTCACCGACGGTCAGCTGGGCCTTGCCGTGGGTCTGTTCCGAGCCCTCGGCCAGGATGTTGTTGACGATGGCGCCGCCACTGCTCGCATAGATCGGCGCCGGGCCACCCCGTACGATCTCCACCCGCTGGTTCATCACGTCGAACCGGTTCATGCCGTCGCCGGAATTGAAGAAGTGGCCATCCAGTTCCTGGTAGAGCGGCAGGCCGTCCTGCTGGAAGGCGATGAAGCCACGATCGGTGGGAATGCCGCGCAGCCGGGTGATGTTCTGCACCTCGCCTCCGGTGGCTTCGACATGGATGCCGGGCACGGACCCGAGCAGGTCGGCATAGCTTTTCGGTGCGAGTTTCTGCACGTCTTCGCGGCTGAGCGAATTGACTGCGAAGGACGCATCGAAACGACGCTGGGTGCGCGCCGCACCGGTGACCACCACCGCATCCAGCGTTGCGGCGTCGACGCTGCCCTGGTTCTGGACCGGGGCGTCCTGCGCAGAAGCGTTGCCGTGCAGGGATATCAAGGCCAGGGAGATTCCCAGGACCAGGGGGCTGATGTTCATCGGAGGGCGGCCATGCAGGGAAGGGGGACCGCTGCACGGTAGGTCCGGGCGATGACGGAATTGTTTACTTCGGCGGAAATAAACAATTAAACGATGGCATCGGCGCCCAGCTGGTGGATCGGCAGCAGCGCCGCGCCCACCGATACCGCGGATCCTCCCAGCCGTGACACATGCACCTGCGGCAGGCGCAGGCTGTCCAGCGCGCTGCTCCAGCGTGCCGGCTGCTGCAGGTGTTGCCCCAACGCTTCCAGTACCTGGCGGGGCAGCGAACCGGACAGGATCACGGCGCCCGGATCGAGCCACGCCACGCCGGTATTGGCCGCCGCGCCCAGCTGGTTTCCCGCGCGTTCGGCCCAGGCACTGATGATGCCGGCATGGCTTTCCAGGCAGGCCTCCAGCTCGAACAACGAAGGAATCCCGGCGCCGGCGTCGCGCAACGTGGCCAGCAGGTCGATGCCCGAGGGGCGCGGTGCGTCCATGCGGAACAGGCGGCCGATGTCGCCTGCATTGCCGAACTCACCGCGCATCACATCACGCCAGTGGATCACGCCGCCACCCACGCCGTGGCCGACATACAGCAGCAGCGCCGAAGCGCAGTCGCGGATCAGCCCGCTGTCGTAGTACTCCGCCAACGCCGCCAGGGTTGCATCGTTCTCCACCCACACCGGGAAGCCGAAGTAGTCTTCGAAGAACTGGTCGTTGTCGATGTCGCGCCAGCCATGCAGCCAGTCCACCGCGTGCCGGCGTGCCGGACCGGTTTCGACCACGGGCCCCGGAACGGCCACGCCGAGGCCCAGAAAGCGCGCGCGCATCAGTCCGGTGCTGCTGGTGAGGCTGCGCAGGCGCTGGTCCACGCAATGGACGAAATCGAGGGGATCTGCGCTGTCGAATGCGGTGGCATCGCGGGCGATGACCTGGCCGGCGAAATCCACCAGTGCGATCTCCAGCCAACCGGGATGCACCGTGGCACCGGCGGCATAGCCGCCCCGACCGGACAGCGCCAGTGGCACCGAGGGACGGCCGCGCTGGCCATCGGACAGTTGTCCCTGTTCCTCGATCACTTCCAGCATCAGCAGTTCACGCGCCAGGCGGGTCAACGCGCCGTTGTGCATGCCCAGCTGGTGGGCGATGGTGATGCGGGGAACCGCGCCCATCGTGCGCAACAGCCAGATGATGCGCTTATGGTCGGCCTCGAGCGCGATCAGCGGCTTGCGGCGCAGCCGCGATGTCGGGGCCAGGCTCACGGGCGCAGGCCCTCGCTGCGTGCTGGAGGGATGGGCCAGGCCAATGCGGCCAGCGAAAGCAGGCTGCCGATGGCGACCAGCGAGACCAGGGCGACCGAGGTGTCCAGATCGCCCGCCTGTATACCGGGCAGCACTTCGCCCAGCAGCAACGAAGAGGCCGCGATGGATAGCTTCATGGTTCCGGTGAGCAGTGCAAAGCAGCTGAGGTCATCGTCGCGTCCGCCATGGATGGCGTGGCGACGGGCGATCAGCGCGGTGCGTCGCCACAGTACCAGGCCGACGCTGGCCACCGCCGTCCCGTGGGTCGCGGCACATGCAATCGCTATGGGCGTGGAGGGGAGGGCCAGGTACACGCCGACGGCTCCGACGGCCAGCACCGACATCAACGCGAGCATCCCGGTCTCGCTGTGCAGCGTTGTACGCAGGCGCAGGCAGAGCCAGGGGGCAACCACCATGCCCGCCACCATCGCGAAGGTCAGCGCTGCCCCATGTTCGGCGAAGGGGAACAGACGCCCTGCCAGGCCGACCAGCGTCGTCTCCGCCGCCGCGGCCAGCAGAACCGGCAGCAGCGCTGGCAGGGGCAGGGCAACAGCAGCGGGCCTGGTTGCGCTGGGCCGTGGGGGCGTTGCGACGCAGGCCAAAGGAAGCGCAGCGGCCGCGATCAGCACGCCGATGACCATGCAGATCAGCAACGCGTTGCCACTGCCCTGGGACGCAGGCGTACCGACCACGACGAACAGCGCCGAGGCAATGCACAGCTTGGAGATCGGCACTACCACGGCGCGGGTGGAGACATAGCGCATGGCCTCGACCTCGTCACGGGGCAGCAACGACGTCAACGCGTTCTGGGCCACGTCGTAGACTGCATAGCAGGTACGGAACAGCAACGATGCGACCAGCAATGGCAGGAAGGCGGGCTCGGTTGCGTTGCCCGGGCTGAACAGCAGGCAGGCGCTGGCCGCCGTGCCGAGCCCGCCGATGAGCTGCAGGCGCAGGGCGAGGCGCTGCTGGTTGCGCAGGCGGGTGAACACGGCGGCCAGCAGCAGATCGAGCAGGCTGCTGTAGGCCAGTGAAATGGCCAGCAGCTGGCCGGTGTGGGCCGCCGACAGCCCCAGCCGGGCGTGCAGGTAGTAGCCCAGCACCAGATCCACGAATGACCAGGCCAGGGTGCGGGCAAAGTGGCCGGCGGCATAGAGGTGCCGTGGCGAGGGCTGCGCGTTCAACGCCGTGTACTGGGGGGAGAAGAGCCGGAGATGCTGGATCGTTCTACTACCCCTGTGTGACATGGTCCTGACATGGCGGGTGGCCGGGCATTCAGCGCGTGGCTTGCACCCCCTGCCGCGGGCGTGCAGCATTTGCCCTGCTGCCCCACCACGCGTCACGCAGCGCTTTCTTCACTGGAACGGAGCAACGTATGAAACTGTTGTCCGCTGTGTTGTTGTCTGCGCTTTCGCTCTCCGCCGTTCCGGCGCTGGCAGTGGAAGCTTCGCCCTCACCGCTGTTGGGGCGCTGGTCGCTGGATATCGCCACGTCTGCACTTCCCGAAGCGCAGCGCCCGAAGCATGTGGTGCTCGAGTTCAAGGACGCCGGTGCGGGGCGTTGGAGTTCACATGTGGACATCGTCCTGCACGACGGCAAGACCATGAAGTCCGACGGCACGCTGGCGCTGGACGGCACGCCGGGGCCCTTGTCCGGTACTTACGGCGCGGACAAGGCCAACCTGAAACTGCCGGCGCCGAACACCCTGGTGATGCAGCTGGTGGACCACGGCACGCCGGCCTCCACCCGCATCTATACCGTGGCGGCCGACCGTACGACGATGACCGAGACCAAGGCGTTCTACGGCCACGACGGCACGCCGATCCTGCAGACCAATCTGTTCAAGCGCATGCCCTAGCGATGCTGTGTTCACCACGTCCGCACAACGGGCGTGGTGAACACGGCAGCCTCACACCGCGGCCGGATCGCGTTTGCCGGTGTCGATGCCGTACTTGTCGATGGCCCCCTGCATCCGCAAGCGTTCGATGCGACCTTCGTCAGCCAGTGATTTCAGGGCGGCCAGCACGATGAAGTGGCGATCCACTTCGAAGAAGGTGCGCAGCGATTCACGTGTGTCGGAACGGCCGAAGCCATCGGTGCCGAGTGCGGTGAAGCGGCGGTCGTTGATGAAGGGACGGATCTGGTCGCCTACGATCTTCATGTAGTCGGTGGCCACCACCACCGGGCCTTCATGGCCCTGCAGGCACTGCTGCACGTAGGGTACGCGCGGCTCCTCGGCCGGATGCAGCAGGTTCCAGCGTTCGGCGGCCAGGCCGTCGCGGCGCAGTTCGGTCAGGCTGGTGGCGCTCCACACATCGCTGGCGACGCCGAAGTCCTGCTGCAGCAGTTCTGCCGCGGCTTCCACTTCGCGCAGGATCGAGCCGCTGCCCATCAGCTGCACGCGTGGCTGCGAGGCGGTATCGGCGGCTGCCGGGTGCAGCAGATACAGGCCCTTCAGGATGCCCGCTTCCACGCCCTCCGGCAGTGCCGGCTGCGGGTAGTTTTCGTTGAGCACGGTGATGTAGTAGTAGATGTCTTCCTGGTCGACATACATGCGGCGCAGGCCGTCATGGATGATCACCGCCAGCTCGTAGTTGTAGGTCGGGTCGTAGGACACGCAGCTCGGAATCACCGACGACAGCACGTGGCTGTGGCCGTCATCGTGCTGCAGGCCTTCGCCCATCAGCGTGGTGCGGCCCGACGTGGCACCGAGCAGGAAGCCGCGGGTACGTGCATCGGCAGCGGCCCAGGCCAGGTCACCGACGCGCTGCAGGCCGAACATCGAATAGAAGATGTAGAACGGAATCGTGGCCAGGCCGTGGTTGCTGTAGGCGGTGCCGGCGGCGATCCACGAACAGATCGCACCGGATTCATTGATGCCTTCCTGCAGGATCTGGCCGTCCTTGGCTTCCTTGTAATAGCTCAGCTGGCCGGCATCCTGCGGGGTATACAGCTGGCCCAGGTAGGAGTGGATGCCGATCTGGCGGAACAGGCCTTCCATGCCGAAGGTGCGCGATTCATCGGGCACGATCGGAATCACCAGCTTGCCCAGGTCCGGGTCCTTCAGCAAGCTGGTGAGGATGCGCACGAAGCCCATGGTGGTGGACTGGCCACGATCGCCGCTGCCCTGCAGCTGGGTGTTGAAGATCGACAACGGCGGCAACGGCAGCGGATCGACCTTCGCCAGCCGCGCCGGCAGCTGGCCGCCCTGGATGCGGCGGCGCTCGGCGAAGTAGGCGGCCTCCGCGCTGCCGGGTTCCGGGCGCAGATACGGCATTTGCTCCAGCTGCTCGTCGCTGACCGGCAGGTTGAAGCGGTCGCGGAAGGCGCGCACCGCATCGGCGCTCATCTTTTTCAGCTGGTGGTTGATGTTCTGGCCTTCGCCGGCTTCGCCCATGCCGAAACCCTTGACCGTCTTGGCCAGGATCACCGTCGGCCGGCCGCTGGTGTTCACCGCCTGCTGGTAGGCGGCATACACCTTCTGCGGATCATGGCCACCACGTGCCAGCGCCCAGATGTCGTCGTCGCTCATGTGCGCGACCAGCTCCAGCAGCTCCGGGTAGCGGCCGAAGAAATGCTCGCGCACGTAGGCGCCGCTCTGCGACTTGAAGGTCTGGTAGTCGCCATCCACGCATTCCATCATGCGCTGGCGCAGCAGGCCGCTGTGGTCGCGGGCCAGCAGGTCGTCCCAGCCACTGCCCCAGATCAGCTTGATCACGTTCCAGCCGGCCGCGCGGAAGGTGCCTTCCAGTTCCTGGATGACCTTGGCGTTGCCGCGTACCGGACCGTCCAGGCGCTGCAGGTTGCAGTTGACCACGAACACGATGTTGTCCAGCCGCTCGCGGCCAGCCAGGGAAATTGCCGCCAGCGATTCGGGCTGGTCCATTTCGCCGTCGCCGAGGAAGGCCCAGACCTTGCGGCCCTGGTGTTCTTTCAGGCCGCGGTATTCCAGGTAACGCATGTAGCGCGCCTGGTAGGCGGCGGTCAGCGGGCCCAGCCCCATCGACACGGTGGGGAACTGCCAGAACTCCGGCATCAGGCGCGGGTGAGGATACGAGGACAGGCCTTCGCGGCCGGCTTCGCGGCGGAAGTTGTCCATTCGTGCCGGATCGATGCGGCCTTCTACGTATGCTCGGCCATAGATACCCGGCGCCGAATGGCCCTGGATGTAGATCATGTCGCCGTCGAAGGTGTCGGTGCGGCCACGGAAGAAGTGATCGAAGCCGACGTCGTACAGCACCGCCGCGGACTGGTAGGTGGCGATGTGGCCGCCGACGTTGGAATGCTTGCCGGCACGCAGCACCATCACCATCGCGTTCCAGCGGATCATCGCGTTCAGGCGGCGCTCGATGGCCAGGTCACCCGGGTAGGCTGGCTGGCGCTCGGGCGGGATGGTGTTGACGTAGGCGGTCCAGGCACGGGTATGCAGGTCGCCGTGCTGTTGGGCGTCCAGATCGCTCAGCTGGTCGATCAGGTAGTGCGCGCGCGGCCGGCCGCCGGCCTGCATCACCGCCTCCAGCGATTCACGCCATTCCTGGGTTTCCAGTGGATCGGCATCGAAGGGAATGAGGGCTTGGTTCATGGCTGTCTCCAGAGGGCGCCGGTCGGACTTCTGCCTGGGCGACAACACCGGCAGGGCGCACAGCACTGGAGCGGGGTCGCAACGGCGGGGGCCGTGACGCGAAGGGCGACCGTGGCGGCCACCGAGAAGACAAGCGTAGGCCTGCCCCCCACGCTTCGGTAGGCGGGCGGGGCTTGGGTCTCTGGCAAGCAAGGGTTGGTGCCGCGCGCCGTATCATGGGCCGATGCGCTGGGCGCGGCCGCTGATCAGGCCGGGGACAGCCCAGGCAGGAACACCGGGATGATCGCCACGCCGACGCCCAGCAGGCACCAGGCGATGATGGGCAACCAGCGCGCCAGGCGTTGGGCGGGTTCCGGTGCACGACGACCGCCGATCCACAACAGCAGCGTGAGCACACCTAGCGCATAGGCGAGGACGACGATCACCGGATGCACATGGATGACCCGGCTGGGCGGCCACATCTGCTGCTGGTAGGCTGTGGTGTGGGCGACCAGCAGCAGGAACAGCAGGCTGCTGAGGGTGTTGATGGCGGTGCGTGCGTTGATGGGGGCACTCCTTGTGCGGGCTGCCGGGACCGTGCAGGGGCCGCATTCTAGCGGCTGCCCGCCGGTCGTTGAAACGCCACTGTCATCGATGGCGGTCACCCTGCGGGGCTTTCCAGCCTCGGGGTGGTTGGCCGGCCGTGAACAGCGTGAGGATCTGGGAGAAGAGCTACCAACTGCGGCGCCGGCTGCTGCGTGGCTTCTTCCTGCGTCGCGGTTCGGCCAGCGAGGATGCCGAAGACCTGGCGCAGGAGGTCTACCTGCGCCTGCTGCGCAGCACCGGCGAAGATGCCGATGCGGTCGAGAACCCGGAAGCCTACCTGTTCACTGTGGCGGCCAACCTGGCGCGCGAGCATGCGCGCGCGCGGTCGTCGCTGCCGCCGCTGGAAGATGTCGATCTGTTGGCCGAAGTGCTGAGAAGCGAAGAAGACATCGAGGGTGAATTCGAGCGTGCGCAGCGCTGGAGTGATATCCGCAGCACCATCGCACGACTGCCGGCAACCACGCGGCGGGTGATGGAGCTGCACTACCGCGACGGGTTGGACTGCCCGGGAATCAGCCAGCAGCTGCAGGTGTCGGTGCACATGGTGCGCAAGCACATCGGCAGGGGGCTGGAGGCCTGCAGGAAGGCGCTGGGCGCCAGGGAGCACACATGAGCCGGAACTCATCGACCGTGGCCGACGACACGATCGCCTGCGAGGCCATGGACTGGTTCCTGCGCAATCGCGACGGAACACTGGGTGAGGCCGAGCGGGTTGCGTTCCTGGACTGGATGAAGTGCTCGCCGGAGCATGTGCGCGCCTATATGCACGCCCTCGCGCTGCACCGGCAGGTCGGTGAGGCGCTGCAATCGCCGTTGCCTGAAGAGGCGCCGGTGCCACCGCGGCAGGTCGCCGCCAAGGTGGTGCCGCTGTTCGGTAGCGCGCATGCGCCGCCGCGCGCTGTGCGGCCTCGGGGGCGTGCGCGCTGGTGGGTGATGGCTGCCGCAGCCTGTACGGCCCTGCTCGGCGTGGGCCTGGTTCCGCAGCTGATGCCCACCGCGCAGCTGTACAGCGCCGACCATGGTGAATTGCGTGACCTGGTGCTGCCCGACCAGACCCAGGTGCGGCTCAACGCGGACAGCCGCCTGCGGGTACGCATGGGCTGGTTCAGCCGCAAGGTGGAGCTGTTGCAGGGTGAGGCCACGTTCGACATCGCCCGCGACCGCCGTCCGTTCGAGGTGGAGGTGAACGGCCTCGAGATTCGAGACATCGGTACGGTGTTCGATGTGTCCCGACGGTTGCAGAGCACGCGCATCGGCGTGGTTTCCGGCGAGGTGGAGATCTGGAGCCAGGGTGCGGACGCCCGGCGTCTTGCGCAACTGGGCGAAGGCCGGGTGGTGCAGGTCGATGCGCGCAGCCATGCGGTGGAGTCGCTGGACGTACCGTTGTCGATGCTGCTGGATTGGCAGCAGCGCAAAGTGTCCTTCCTTGATGAACGGCTGGACGAGGTGGCCGCTGCCTTCAACCGGCACAACCAGGTACAGGTCCGCGTGCTGGACGAAGGCGCTGCATCGGCACGGTTGTCGGGCAGTCTCGATGCGCATCGCATCGGTGCGCTGCAGGCCTTCCTCGAACGCGACCCGCGTTTCCTGGTGAGGCGCGAAGGCGACACCGTGCGGGTCGGCAGTCGCTGAGGCCGACGTGGCCGTGGACTGTCAGAAAAAATTCATCGAATCCGCGTTCTCCACTTCGGTGGATGCGGGCTCTTACTTGGGAGAAGCCACTGCCGAGCCACGCAGCGGCGCCTGCTGCCTTCTCTCTTCCAAGGACCCGTGATGCGCAACACGCTCTACCTGTCGATCATCCTCGCCCTGTCTCCCTGCAGCGTGCCGCTGGCGGTCGCGGCCACTGCCGATGGCCTTGAGGCCCGCGTTTCGGCGCCGATCGCGGCGCAGCCGTTGGCACGTGCGCTGGAGCAGTTGTCGCGCAGTTCCGGTGTGCAGTTCCTGTATTCGGGCAGTGGTGAAGTGCACATGGCCGGTGCGGTGCCGCGCGGTGCTACCGTCAAGCAGGCGCTGGACGCACTGCTGGCCGGGACCGGCCTGGGCTACACCGTGGTCGATGGCAACGTCATCGCCATCGATCCGGCGCCCGTAAGCAACGCGCCGAAGCCGGCCGCGCCGAAGCCGCGCGAGGCAGAGGCGGTGGTGGCGCCGACCCTGGACACCGTCAAGGTGATTGCCGCGCACGAGGTGATCGACCAGAAGAAGTCGTCGCCGGTGATCAAGGATTCGGTGGTCTACGACGAGATGGACAGCTACGGCGACGAGACCCTGGCCGAGAGCCTGATGGCCGCTCCAGGCCTGAGTGCGGTGGAGGATGCCGGCGAGCCACGTTACGTGACCGTGCGCGGCGTACAGGCCAACCTCAACTACACCACCATCGATGGCATCGCGATTGCCAGCGTGGGAGGCAGTGGCTCCGGCGAGCGCATGAACAACCTGCAGCTGATTCCCAGCGACATCGGCACCCGTACCGACATCTACAAGAGCTTCAGTGCGGAGCAGGCACCGGATGCGATCGGCGGCGTGATCGACATCATCAGCCGCAGTGCTTTCGACCGGTCCGGCAAGTACGTGTTTGCCGATGTGGCGGGCATCTATTCCACCGCCGAGACCAACGTCGAGCGCAGCGCAGGCGGCAACCACGAGACTCTGGGCCACTTCGGCAAGAGCGCCAAGATGGTGTTCTCCAACCAGTTCGGCGCCGACCAGGAGTTCGGCATCGTTGCGGTGGCACGCTACGAGCAGCGTTCACGCAACAGCGTCAAGCGCTGGGTGGAGTCGAACTACTACTACAACGACGCTGGCAAATACCTCACCGACGGTACCACCGGTCCGGACGAGGCCAAGGGCTGGAACGGGCTGCGTGCGCCTGGCAACTTCAGCACCGGCACCTATACCAACTTCATCACCAACTTCGGTGGCTCCGCCAAGCTTGAGTGGAAGCCCTCGGATGATCCGTTCTACGCATCGCTGCTGCTGTACTCGTACCGGTTCTACGAGAACTCGACGATGAACAAGACCGATCTGTACGGCAATGCCAAGTTCCCGATCCGCAACCAGACCGAGGACAGCGGCACCACCCAGATCAACAGCATCTACATCAAGAACCGTCACGACCGCTGGGACCGCAGCAACCGTGGTGCCATCGCCAGTTTCAACTGGGACATGGGCGACCGTTCGCGGCTGACCCTGCGTGGCGGCCATACCGAAGAGACCTTCCACAACAACCAGGTCTACTGGGGTGTGCGCGCCTACCCAAGCAATCTGTTCGTCGACTACGAGAACGACAGCCATGGGTTCCCCAACGCGGTGGCGGTTTCCGATTCCAGCCTGCTGACCAGCTCCGCGTTCAAGCTCAATCCGGCGCAGGCCTATGTCTCCCCGCGCGATGCCAAGGAGAGCATCGACAACCTGCGCGCCGATTTCAGCTACAACATCGACGCCGATGCGCGTGGCTTCGGCCTGGCCACCGGCGCCGAATACCGCCATCTGAAGATCTGGCAGGACATCGACTTCGACTACTTCAAGAGCAGTGCCACGCTCAACGATTACCTGTATCCGGGTTCGACGCTGCTGGGCAGCGTGCCGGGCTTCCCGCTGATCGACAACCGCAAGTGGAACGAGGAGCTGCTGCCGAAACTGGGCAACAACAATGCGGCGTATCCGAATGCCAACTTCACCAGCGACTACACGTATGTGGAGGACATCACCAATGCCTATGTATCCGCGCACTACGCCTGGGACCGGCTGCTGCTGATCGGCGGCCTGCGCTACGACCACACCCGCTTCGATGCCTACAGCCCGTTCAGCGATGATGGCGGCACTACCTATACCTCCGCCTTCCGCAATACGAGCGGTGGCTACAACAACCTGCTGCCTTCATTGAATGCGACGTTCAAGCTGAGCGAGGACCAGCGCCTGCGCTTCTCCGCCAGCCGCACGCTGGGCCGGCCGACGCCGAGCAACATCGCCCAGGCCACCAGCACCAGTTGTGGCGATGACGAGGAGGGCAGGGGCTTCTGCAGCATCAAGCAGGGCAATGCCGATCTGCAGCCGCGACGTTCCACCAACATCGACCTGGCGTGGGACCTGTATTTCAACGGCAACAACGGCCTGGTCTCGGTGGCGCTGTTCGACAAGGTGATCAAGGACGATATCTACACCCTGACCACCTTCGAGAACGTGGGCGATACCCGCTACCGGGTCACCCAGCCGATGAACACCGATGAGTCCACGCTGCGCGGTGTCGAGTTCGCGGTGGCCAACCGCAACCTGCAGTGGGGACGCCAGCGCTTCGACATGTACTTCAACGCTACACGGCTGGAAGGCCAGACCAACTACCGCATCAGCGATGGCACCGAGCGCCGCCTGGATCGCCTGCTCTACCAGCCGGACTGGTCGCTCAACGGTTCGGTGATCTGGCGCATGCCCTGGAAAAGCGCGCAGCTGCGCCTGTCCGGCACCTACCGCAGCCGGATGCTGGTCGACTTCGGTGACACCGAATGGCTGGATTCGTACTACGACCCGTACATGACGTTCAACATGGCCTTCAGCCACAAGCTCAGCAGGCACGTGACGCTGAAGTACGAAGCCAAGAACCTGTTCAACACCCAGCCGACCTACAGCACCGGCCCGAACGGGCGCTTCCGTACCGAGATCGACGACTACGGCCGCTTCTTCTACTTCCACATCATCTACAACTGAGGGCACAGCCGTGGAGACGATCAATCGCAGGCGATTCCTGGCCCTGGCCGGCCTGTCCGCTGCCGGTGCCTGGATGGGCACGGCACACGCGCTGGCCGCGCAGGCCGATGCCACCGCGCTGAACCCGCGCAACCTGCTGGCCAAGCCGCGCTTTGCCAGCACACCCTTCACCCTGGGCGTGGCCTCGGGTGATCCCTCGGCCGATGGCGTGGTGCTGTGGACGCGCCTGGCGACCGAACCGCTGGTGTTCGGCGGTGGCATGCCGACCCGGCCGATGGCGGTCGAGTGGCAACTGGCAGCAGACGATGGCATGCGCAAGGTGGTGCGCCAGGGTTCGGCAATGGCGCATCCCGAACTCGGCCACGCCGTGCACGTGGAGCTGGACGGGTTGGCGCCCGGACGGACCTACTGGTACCGCTTCACCGTAGGCGGCCACGCCAGTGCGGTCGGTTGTACCCGCACGCTGCCCGCAGCCACGGCCGCAGTGGATCGTGTGCGCTTTGCGGTGGCCGGTTGCCAGCACTACGAAGAAGGCCACTACACCGCGTGGCGGCGCATCGCCGAGGAACCGCTGGATTTCGTCTTCCACTACGGTGACTACATCTACGAAGGCGAAAGCCAGCCGGGCCTGCGGAAGATGAACGGCCAGCCGTTCACCAACCTGCGCAACCACGTCGGCCCGCAGATCTACACGCTGGATGATTACCGCCGCCGCTACGCCCAGTACAAGAGCGATCCCGACCTGCAGGCCGCGCATGCGGCGGCACCGTGGTTCGTCACTTTTGACGACCATGAAGTGGACAACAACTGGGCCGGTGCCGAAGACCAGGATGACACGCCCAGCGAAGTGTTCCTGCTGCGTCGCGCACAGGCGTTCCAGGCCTACTACGAGAACATGCCACTGCGCCGCTCTGCATTCCCGCGCGATGGCCACATGCAGATGTACCGGCGCGCACGCTACGGCACGCTGATGGACCTGCACCTGCTCGATACCCGCCAGTACCGCAGCAAGCAGGTGAACATGGCGTTGCGTGAGGAGGTGGAATCGCCAGAGCGCAGCATTGTGGGGGCGAAGCAGGAGCGCTGGCTGTTCGACGGCCTGGCCGATGCTGCACCACGCTGGCACACGATTGCCCACCAGGTGGCGCTGGGCAACTACATGCGCGAGAAGGACGGCGTGGTGCAGTCGTCCGACGACCAGTGGTCAGGCTATCTGGACAGCCGCCGGCGCCTGCTTGACCACATCCAGAAGGTGGGCTTCGGCAACGTGGTGACCGCCTGCGGCGACGCGCATCGCCACTATGCCAGCGATCTGGTGCAGGACCACCGTGACTCGGGCGTGATCTCCAGCGAGTTCCTCGCCACGTCGATCACTTCCGGCGCCGATGGCCAGGGTGTGGACGCGTATGCCAGCAACCAGATTACGCACAGCCCCTATCTGAAAGCGACCACCGACAAGCGTGGCTACGTGCTGTGCGATGTCACCCGCGATGCGTGGATCGGCGATATGAAGACGCTGGATACCGTGATGCAGCCGAATGGCGCGGTGCAGAGCTGGAAGCGCTACGCGGTGGAGCACGGCCGGCCGGGGCTGCAGGAGGCCTGATCCTACCGGTCTGGCCTGTAGAGCCGAGCCCATGCTCGGCTGCTTTTCCGGTCAGTTATCGAAGAGCAGCCGAGCATGGGCTTGGCTCTACAGAGATCCTTCAATCGTGCTCGAACCGCAATGGCTCGCTGCCCATCGCCGGATCACTGGTGCCGGGGCGCCCATCCTCGGCGCGGCCGGCCAGGCGCAGGGCACTGTCGCCCGCACCGACAAGCAGGTCGTACCAGCCTGCGGTGGGCGTTGCGTCCCACGCCAACGCGGTCTCTGCATGTGCGGGCAGCACCAGCGTCTGCTCGGGCATATGCCCGGCATAGGCACCCGGCTGCACACGCACCTGCTGCGCGCTGTCACCCAGATTGCGCAGGCGGAGCCGCAGTTGGCCATCCGCACGATCGGTTGAAGCCTGCACGGCAGGACCCGTGGCCGCTCCCTGGAAGTGGCGGTGGAAGCCGTTCGGGCCCAGCAGCCACAGGTCATAGCGACCCTGGGCGTCCAGCGGCCAGCGCTCGCGCAGCGGCATGCCCGGCAGCAGCGTGTAGCGGCGTGGCACCGCATCCAGCCGCAGCCGGTCGTAAACATGCAGCACTGCTGCTGCGCCTTCGCAGGACAGCGCCAGATCCACACCCGAGGCGTCGACAGCGGCAATCGATGCCTGCGGCCGGTAGGGCAGGGCACGCGCCGGGCGCACGCCGCTTTCCTGTTTCGCCGGCTTCAGTCCCTCGGGCAACGCGGGCACGGTGCGTCCCGGCAGGGCGGCGGCGCGCGCGGCCACCGCGCTCACGTCCGGCAGGCCGCGTACGAACGGGCGGGTATCGCGCTGGGCGAAGTCGAACGCGTTGCTCAGGTCGCCGCAGACCGCGCGGCGCCACGGCGAGATGTCCGGTGCGGCCACACCGAAGCGACGTTCGATCAACCGTATGACCGAGGTGTGGTCGTACACCTGTGAATCGACCCAGCCACCGCGGCTCCACGGCGAGATCACATACAGCGGCACGCGCGGACCCAGCCCATATGGGCGGCCACGCAGTTCGGCGAGGTCGTACTTCTCGTCGCCCGGTGCCGGATGGCGGTGGTACTCGCCCTCGGTACTGACCGAAGACGCACCGGCCCAGCCGGTGCCCAGCGGTGAAGGCGGTGCCGGTGGCGGCATGTGGTCGAAGAAGCCGTCGTTCTCGTCGAACATCAGCAACAGCGCGGTGCGGCTCCACACCTCTGGATCGGCGGTCAGCGCGTCCAGCACGCGCGCGGTATAGGCCGCGCCCTGGGCGGGGCTGGAGGGGCCGGGATGCTCGCTGCCGGCCGCGTCGGCGATGATGAAGCTGACCTGCGGCAGGCGCCCACCGATCACGTCCTGGCGCAGCTGCGCCAGGCCACGGGTGCTGACGCCGCGTGCGCGCAACTGCGGGTCATGCCCCGGCGCGGCGCGATGGGCCTGGCGGAATACCTCGAAACCGGCCAGCGGGTTGTCGGTGAAGTTGTCGGCCATGTCCTGGTAGATCTGCCAGGACACGCCGGCGTTCTGCAGGCGCTCGACATGGCTGGTCCAGCGGTACGACGCCGGGTACCCGCCCTGTTCGGGGAAATTGTCGTGCGAGTTGGCGATCACCGGGCCACCAGCACGCGCGTGTGCATCATTGTGGCCGGTCCACAGGAACACCCGGTTCGGGTTGGTGCCGGCCTGCATCGCGCAGTGATAGGCGTCGCAGATGGTGAAGGCGTCGGCCAGCGCGAACTGGAACGGCAGGTCGCTGCGCTGGAAGTAGCCCATCGAGTGGTTCTGCTTGGCCTTCGGCCATTGCCCCATGCGCCCGTGGTCCCAGGCACGCTGTGCGTCCGGCCAGGTGTGCGGTGTGCCTTCCACCCGCATGTAGCCGAAGTGCGCGGCGGTATCCAGCGGGAACGGCGCGATCGCGCGCGCGCCGCTCGCGTCGGGCTGCAGCCACAGGCTGCGGGTGCGGCCGCCGGCCTGCAGTGCCGGCGCCGGGGCCACGAAGCGATCGCCGAATCCACGTACCCCCGGCAGCGTGCCGAAGTAGTGGTCGAACGAACGGTTCTCCTGCATGAACACCACGATGTGCTGCAGGTCTTCCAGACTGCGGGTCTGCGCGGCAGGGGCGATCGCTGCGGCCCGGGCGATGCTGGGCAGCAGCGGGGAAAGGCCGGCGGCAACGCCGGCCTGCAACAACCGGCGTCGGCCGATATCGGTCACGGGCTCACTCACAGGTCCACACGGAAGGAGATGCCGACGGTGCGCGGGGCGCCGATGAAGGCGTTGTCGCGGCCGTCCACCCCTGCAAGATAGCGCTTGTCGGTGAGATTGCTCACCACCAGGTTGGCACCCATGCCCTTCAGGCGCGGCGACAGCCCCTGCAGGTCGAAGCCGATGTTGGCGTTGAACACGGTGGCCGAGGGCAGCTTGTTGACGTTGGCGGCGTCGAGATAGCGCGTGCCCAGGTAACGGCCGGACAGGCCGAAGTTCCAGTTCTCGCCCTGCCAGTCCGCCGACAGCACCAGGGTCTGTTCGGGCTGGCCGATCACCTTGGCGCCATCGACGATGCCCAGCTGGGTATCGCGCGCGGCATCGCCGCTGCCCAGGTACTTGGAGCGGTTGTAGGTATAGGCGGCGTTGAGGCGCCAGCCGTTGTCCCAACCGTAGCCGAACGCCGCTTCCAGGCCGTTGCTTTCCACGCCGCCGAAGTTCTCGTAGACACCGTCGGTCTCGCCCAGGTAGTCGATGCCACTGACGAAACCTGCCGGCAGATAGACGATGCGGTTGTCGAACTTGATGTTGTACAGGGTCACCGAGGCGGTCAGCGGCCAGCGGCTGATGCGCATGCCCACTTCGATGTTGTCGGCGGTCTCCGGTTCGACGTTGCGGAAGCGCTGCGGGTCGGTCTCGCCGAGCACGCCGGAGGGAATGGCGGCGAAGTTCTGCGAGAAGCCGGCGAACAGCTCCATGCCTTCCACGCCCGGCGCCCAGGTGAAACCGGTCGACAGCAACGGGTCGGACTTGGAATCGGAGGTCACGTGTTCGCTGGCGCCGATCACGCGGCGACGCGACTGGTCGACGAAGAACTGCTTCACGCCCAGGCGTGCACTGAACGGCCCGAAGCGCGCCACGTCCTCCACGTAGTACATCTGCTCGTCGACCTTGTACTTGTCTTCGAACTGAACCCAGTACGGCTGGTGGTCGAAGTCGATGCTCTGGCCGGCGTTGAGCAGGCGGTGCCAGTCGCGGCGCGCCGAACGGTCCAGCTTCTCCACCCACAGGCCGCCGCGGATCGTGTTGTCGACCGCGCCGAAGGTCTGCCGCCACTCGACGTCGGCGGTCACGCCCATGCGATCGTTGTCGTAGTGGGTGTGGCGATACGACTGCGCGCCCAGCACGTTGCCGGCGTAGCAGTTCGGATCGTACTCGGCGGTGAAGCCCAACCGTGGCGTGCAGCTGGCCAGCCGCTGTGCCGCGCTGCCATCAGGATTGACGAAGAAGATCTGGCCGCGGTTGCTGCCGCCGTACACGGTCTTGCCACCGAGGTACTCCGACTCGGGGCGGCCCGCACCATCATCGCTGACCTGCGCCAGGTACGGTGGCAGCCAGTCACCGCGGCCCTGCATGCGATGCCCATAGGCGGCCACCGACGCTTTGAAACCATTGCCGCCGTCAAAGGCCGCACGCAGGTAGCCGAAGGTGTTCTCGCGCAGGGCGCGTGAACCGGAGCGGTAGTTCTGGTCCAGGTAGGGAATGCCGGTGAGGGTGCCGACCAGGTTGTCGCGCTCCGGGTTGGTTGCGAAGCCCGTCGGCGAAACGCTGGTGTATTCGGGCTCGTCGGCGTCGTTGTAGGACAGGTAGCCGGTCAGCGTCCAGCGGTCCAGTTCGGTGATGAACTTGCCGGCGATGTGGTCGTTGCTGGCGTGGCCGGTGCCGTCGATCCAGTCGTGCACCTTCGACGAGGAGGCACTGACCCAGGCGCGGGTGTGGCCGCCGAGCAGGCCGGTGTCGTAGCGCACGTAGTACTTGCGTGCCTCGTTGTCACCGGCACCGACCACGAAGCGCAGGCGGCTGTCCTGCAGCGGATCGCTGGTGAGGAAGTTGAGCGTGCCGCCCAGCGCCTCGTTCGAGCGCGAGGAGATATCGGCGGTGCCCTGGCTCACTTCCACCGTCTCCAGATCAAGGGTGTCGATGTAGCGGTTGGCCAGCGATCCACCGCCGTAGCCCGAACCACCGTTCGGCAGGCCGTCGATGGTGGTGCCGATCTGCTGCGTATCGCGGTTGGTGACGAAGCCGCGCATGCTGATCTGCGTGCCCCACACCGACGAACCGGTGGCATCGGCCTCGCTGACCACCACGCCCGGCACTTCATTGAGCGCATCGTTGACGCTGCTCATCACCGTCTGCCGGTTCAGTGTTTCTGCGCGCACCGACGTCTTGGCGTAGCTGGTGGCCTGGCCGATCACCTGCACCTGGTCGAGGGTGCGGGCATCGCTGCTGCGCGCTTCGGCCGTCTCGCCCTGCGGTGCTTCGGCCAGGGCGTCCAGTGCGGGGGCGATCAGCAGGGCAAGCAGCGAAACACGGGGAAAGCGCGCAATCGTTCGCATCGATACCGGACCTTGAAGGGAGAGAAGCCCCCGAGTGTCGGCAGCACCAATGACATCGACATGACGTAGAGATGCAGGAACCGTGTTGTGTGACGGCCGGCACCTGCTGCCTGCTTCAGTACCGCGCGTCCTTGGGTTTCGGGTCGCGCGGCCAGTCCTTGCCCTTGTTGGCGAAGTCCGGCCGCGGCTGGTTGATGAAATAGCCGGCGATGTCCACCGCGTCCTGGTCGGGCATCACCTGCTGTCCCAGTGGCGGCTCGCGGGTCACCGCCGGCGGCATGTTGTGCTTGACGAAGCCGGCGGCCTTGTACAGGCGCGCCATGCCGGCGCCGATGTTGAAGCTGTGGTCGCCCCATAGTGGCGGGAAGGCGATGTCACCGCTGGCGTCGCGCCGTCCTTCGCCGTTGTCGCCATGGCACGCGGCACACTGCACGGCGTACAGCGCCTGGCCACGGATCGGGTCCGGGGTGAGCGTGCTGTCGATCGGCCCCTCGCTCGGCGCGTCCACCTTTGCACCGCCGGGCACCGGACTGCTCAGCCACGCCATGTAGTCGAGCATCGCGCGCATCTGCGGCGCGTCCTTCGGTAGCGGCTTGCCGTTCATCGAACGCTGCAGGCAGCCATTGATGCGCTCGGTCAGCCCGATCACCTTGCCCGGGCGCGGCATGTAGCGCGGATAGGCGCCACCGCCGGTATTGAAGTAGTGATTGCCGAACGGCCGCTTGCCTTCGGCCATGTGGCACGAGTTGCAGTTCAGATCGTTGCCGACATTGTCCGGCAGCAGCCGTGCGGTCTCGTTGAGGATGCGGCGGCCGAGCATCACCGATTCGGCATTGCCGAGCCCGGCGATCTCTTCGGCGCTGGGTGCGTGGTAGTGGCCGACCACCTTGCCCTGCGCATCGAGGATATCGATCGTGCTGGCCACAGCGGCATCCAGGTCCGGATACAGATGACGGTAGGCGAGGGTACCGGCGCCGGCCAGCACCACGAGGCTGATCGCACTGCCGATCAGCAGGCGGGAACGCGTGCGCGAACGCTTCATCGTGCGGCCTCCTGCGGAACGTAGTGCACCGGCTTGTCGCGCACCACCCGGCGCATGCGCGCGACGTCGACCTCGCTCACCGCGCTGGCCTGGTTGCCCCAGCTGCTGCGGATGAAGGTCAGGATCTGTGCCAGCTGCGCGTTCGGCAGCTGCTCGAAGCCTGGCATGGTGAAGGCCATGCGGTCATGCGGGGTATGCGGCGTGCGGCCGCCGATCAAGGTCACCTGCACCAGCGAACTGGGGTCATCGGCGAACACGATCGAGTTGCCGGCCAGGGCCGGATAGACGCGGGGCATGCCGCGCCCGTCGGCACGGTGGCAGGCCTGGCAGTGCTCCGCATAGGCCAGCGAACCGGCAACACGGTAGTCGCCGCTGCGCAGTGCGGCGGTGGTGGTGTCGGTACCGGGGGACCACTGCGCACTGCGGCCCTCACGCGCTGGCAGCTGCTTCAGGTAGCGGGCCATGGCCAGCAGGTCGGCGTCGGACAGGTACTGCGTGCTGTGCTCGACCACGTCGGCCATGCCACCGAAGGCCGCCGATCGATCGGTGCGGCCGGTGCGCAGGAAGTCGACGATCTCGCCCTCGCTCCAGCTGGCCAGGCCGGTCGATTCATTGCGCAGGTTCTTCGCATACCAGCCTTCCAGCACCGAACCGGACAGGAACTGGCGGCTGCCATCGTCGGCCATGGCCTTTTCCTGGAAGGCCAGGCCGCGTGGCGTATGGCAGGCACCGCAATGGGCCAGGCCTTCAACCAGTTCAGCGCCGCGCTGCTGGCCGGCATCCAGTTTCGGATCCGGGCTGAAGCTGCGTGGGCGCGCGAACAGCAGCTGCCACCAGGCCAATGGCCAGCGCATGTTGGCCGGCCACGGGATGGTGCTGTCGGCGTTGTCCTGTTTCACCGGTTGCACCGAGCCCATGAAGTAGGCGTACAACGCCTTGACCTCGGCATCGCTGGCGATTACATACGAGGCGTACGGCATGGCCGGATACAACGGCTGGCCATCGTGGCGGATGCCACGGCGCACCGCGCGCTCGAAGTCGGCGTAGTCGTAGGCGCCAATGCCGGTGTCCGGATCGGGCGTGATGTTGGTCGAGTAGATCGTGCCCATCGGCGTCTGCATGCCGAGGCCACCGGCGAACGGCTTGCCGCCGGGCGCGGTGTGGCAGGCCGCGCAGTCGGCCGCGCGCGACAGGTACTGTCCCTGCGTGATCAGCGCCGGATCGTGGATGTCGACCTGCGCCGTCTGTCGCGGTGCGAACCAGTAGGGCGTGGTGCGGGCGATGCCGTAGGCGGCGGCCAGCGTGGCGGCCAGGGCAATGGCGAGCTTGAACGAGGTGCGCATGGCGGCACTGTGGGCAATCCCGCACGCGCGTTCATTGATCCGGATCAATGACTGAACGGATACGGCTTTTACACCAAGCTGAATCGTTCCTGCGTTGTCATCAAGCCGTCATCCACGCGCGATAGATGGCCCACGCGCGCGTCGCTAACCTGCCACGCTGTCGCACCTTTTCCCCGATTGCCCATGAAGCGCCTGCTGCTGTTGTTGCTGGCGTGCGCCGGCCTGTGGCTGGCTGCATGCTCGTCCTCGATCAATGCCTCGTCCACCTCGCTCGCCGATCGGCTGATCGCACCGGGTGGCGTATCGACCCTGCTCGATCGTCCGCGCATTGCCGCGGCCATTGCCGAACTGCCCAATCGCCACGGCTTCGCGCCGGGCCGCGATGGCGTGCCGATCTTCTGGCGTGTGTTCGATCCTGGCGATTACGGCGCGCGTTATCACTACCTGCCGCAGCGCCACGAGAACGGCCTGCCGCTGGATACCGGCCTGAGCCTGGCAGTACCGCGACCGTTCCGCGCGCAGGCACCGCGCGGCACCGTGGTGCTGCTGCACGGCTGGATGATGAATGGTGATTCGATGCTGCCGTGGTCGTTGCAGCTGGCCGAATCCGGCTACCGCGTGGTCACGCTCGACCTGCGCAACCATGGACAGTCCGGTACTGGGCCGTCGGGCTATGGCACCTATGAATCCGACGATGTGGTGGATGTAATCGGCGAGCTGCGCGCACGTGGTGAAGTAACCGGCCCGCTGTACCTGTTCGGCGTGTCCTATGGCGCCGCCACAGCAGTATTCACCGCCGACAAGCTCGGCGACCAGGTGGAAGGCGTGGTGGCGATGGAATCGTTCGCCAATGCCGGTGTAGCGATCCGCACGATGATCCCGCACCTGATGGGACTGCAGCCGGAAGGCCTGAAGGCGCAGGCGGTGGCGTCGTACGCGCGCTGGCGCTACGGCGGCCAGGACATCAACCAGGTAATCGCCGCCGCCAGCCGCCGCATCGACGTCGATCTAGACCGCGTGGATGTAGCGCGTGCGCTGGCCGATACCCGCGCCTGCGTGCTGCTGCTGCACGGGCAGGGCGATCAGCACATACCCGTCAGCCAGGGCCGCGAGCTGGCCCAGGCCAATCCGCGCGCCCACTACATCGAGATGCGCGGCGAGGACCACATCACCCTGCCGCTGCGGCTGGATCTGCTGGCCGGAGTGGTCGACGACTGGATGGCGCGCGACGAGCACCACCCGAAGAGCGCCTGCCCGGCACCGCAACTGCCGGCCCAGGCCGAGTGGCTGACGCGCAGCTGAGAAAAGGGGACGGAGGGGATCAAGTCGTTTCCCGCACACCAAGGCAGGAAACGACTTGATCCCCTCCGTCCCCTTTTTCTGTCAGGCCACCCGTCGTGCCAGTGCTCGCGCGGATGCGGCTACGCCCAGCAGCAGCGCGGCCACGCAAAGGAAGGCGAATCCGAGGCTGGTGCCGTGTGCCAGTGCACCGATCGCTGCCGGGCCGGCGAGGATGCCGGCGTAACCCAGCGTGGTCACCGCAGTGATGGCGATGCTCTCCGGCATCACCCGTTGCTGGCCGGCCATCGAGAACAGTGCCGGCACGATATTGGCGCAGCCCAGCCCGACCAGCACATAGCCCGCCAGCGCCACCGGGAACGACGGTACCAGCGTGGCCAACGTGAACCCACCTGCGGCGGTGATGCCGCCGAAGACCAGGGTGCGGGTGCGGCCGAGGCGCTCGACGATGCCGTCGCCGAACAGGCGCATCGCGGTCATCGCCAGTGTGAACAGCGCGAAGCCGGCGCCGGCCTGGTCACGCGGCACCTGGCGCACTTCGGCCAGGAACACCGCGCTCCAGTCCAGCATCGAGCCCTCGGCGAGGAACACCACGAAGGCCAGCACGCCGATGAACAGCACCACGCCGTGCGGCAGCGCCAGCAGTGGGCCTTCGTGCAGGATCCGTTGCGGTCGCCAGTGCGGCGCCGACAGCACCGCAACCAGCAGCAGTGCCGCCACCGACACCAGCGCGGCCAGCCACAGCGGTGTACCCAGGATCAGCAGGCCGGTCATGCTGCCGGCGCCGACGAAGCCACCGATGCTGTAGAAGGCGTGGAAGCCGGACATCATTGCGCGCCCGGCGTCGCGCTCGACCGCGACCGCCTGCATGTTCATCGCACAATCCAGCGCACCGACGCCGGCGCCGAACACGAACAGGGCCGCGCCCAGCGCCACCGGCGAGGGCGCCAGCACCAGCAAGGGCAGGGCGCACAGCATCATCGCGCAGGTGATCACCATCACCCGTCGGCAACCCAGCCGCCCGGTCAGCGCGCCCGCCAACGGCATCGCCAGCAGCGAGCCGAGCCCGAGGCACAGCAGCACGGCGCCAAGGCTGGCGTCGGACAGCCCGGCCTTGGCCTTGGCGTAGGGCACCATCGGCGCCCACGCGGCGGTGGCGAATCCGGGAATGAAGAAGGCGGCACGGGTGGCGTGCTGCTGGGCACGTGGGGATGAAGGCGTCATGCGCGATGCGAAGCTCCAGGGGACGTTCATGAAAACGTTTTCAGGCCGGATCGGCAAGTGCCATGCGTGACATCGGCCGACGCATACGATTGCAGTGACCCGATCGCGTCACCAGCGATTAACGTCGCCCACGGACAGTGGCTGCACGGTCGGCACCCCGCCGGCCGCTGCCGGAGATCCGTACATGAGCACGACACCGACCATCCTCCTCGTCCATGGATTCTGGGGCGGGGCCGCACACTGGGCCAAGGTGATCCTGGAACTGCATCGCAACGGCCACGACCGGGTGCAGGCGGTGGAATTGCCGCTCACGTCGCTGGCCGACGACGCAGGACGCACCCAGAAAATGATCCGGCAGATCGACGGTCCGGTGCTGCTGGTCGGCCACTCCTACGGCGGTGCGGTGATCAGCCAGGCCGGTAACGAGCCCAACGTGAAGGGCCTGGTCTACATCGCTGCCTTCGCGCCTGATGCCGGCGAGAGCCCGGGTGGCATCACCCAGCAGCACCTGCCGGAGGCGGCGCCGAATCTGGCACCGGACAGCGATGGCTACCTCTGGCTGCGTGCGGACAAGTTCCATGAGAGCTTCTGCCAGGACCTGAGTGCCGACGAGGGCCGGGTGATGGCGGTGACCCAGAAGGCGCCGCTGGCCAGCACTTTCGGCGACACGGTCAGCGATCCGGCGTGGAAGCACCGGCCGAGCTGGTACCAGCTGTCCCGCCACGACCGCATGATCGCGCCGGAAAACCAGAAGGCCATGGCCGCAAGAATGCAGCCCAAGCGCCTGCTGGAGCTTGATGCCAGCCATGCCTCACTGGCCTCGCAGCCGAAGGAAGTGACCGCGCTGATCCTGGAGGCCTGCGCCGCCATCGGCGCCTGATCCCGCACCAGTACACCGCACGACAGCCGGGGCGCAGGGGAGTACACTCCTGCGCCTGCGGCCATCCGGCCGCGGCGCTCTCTTCCCTCCAGCCGCCGCCAGAGGATCCCACCCTATCGTGGAGGTCCCGCCGTGCTGTCTGTGCCTGTCCGTTTTCCGCGCTTGTTTCCGCGTCGCCTGCCGCTGCCGCATGCACTGGCTCAAGGCCTGCTACTGCTTGCACTGAGCAGCGGCACCGCTGCTGCCCAGTCCACCCAGGACGAGGACAAGGCCAAACCGGCACCCGCCTCGCAGACCCTGCAGACCGTGCAGGTCACCGCCAACCTGCTCGGTACCATCACCGAGGGCAGCGGCGCCTACACGCCCGGCACCATCGCCACCGCCACCCGCCTGGTGCTGACGCCGCGACAGACGCCACAGACCATCAGCGTGATCACCCGCGCACAGATGGATGACTTCGGCCTGCACGGCATCGATGACGTGATGCGGGTGACCCCCGGCATCAGCATCGTCACCTACGACAGCGAACGCACCGAGTACTACGCGCGTGGTTTCGCGATCCAGAACTTCCAGTACGACGGTATTCCGATGTCGCGTGACTCGGCCTACTCGGCGGGCAACACGCTCAGTGATACCGCGATCTATGACCGCATCGAAGTGCTCAAGGGCGCCACCGGCCTGCTGACCGGCATGGGTGATCCGGGCGCGACCATCAACCTGGTGCGCAAGAAGCCCGGCAAGGATTTCGCCGGCAGTGCTTTGTTGGGTGTCGGCCGCTGGGACGACTATCGCGCCGAGCTCGATGTCGGTGGCCCGCTCACCGCCGACGGCCGCGTGCGCGGTCGCGCGGTGGGCGCCTGGGAAGACAAGCACTCCAACCTCGATCACTACCAGCGCACCAGCAAGGTCGGCTATGCCGTGCTGGAAGCCGATCTGGGCGAACGCACGCTGCTGTCGGTCGGTGGCGACGTGATGGACAGCGACCCGAAGGGCTCGACATGGGGCGGCATTCCGCTGCTGGACAGCGCCGGCAACTTCAACCGCATGCCGCGCTCGTTCAACAATGGTGCGCAATGGGCCGGCTGGCGCCAGTACGTGCGTACCGGTTTCGCTACGTTGGAGCATACGTTCGCCAACGATTGGATCGCCAAGCTGCAGCTCAACCACCAGGTCAACGGCTATGACGCCGCACTGGCCGGTGCCGCCGCCGGCAATCCCGATCCGTTGACTGGCGAGGGCGTCAGCCTGTGGCTCGGCAAGTACGTCGGCAAGACCGTCAGCAATGCCGCCGACTTCTATGTGAGCGGGCATTTCGGCCTGTTCGGCCGCGAGCATGAGCTGGTGGTCGGTGGCAGTGCCTCGCGCAAGCGCTGGACCAATACCGGCTACGGCCCGCAGGCGGGGTTCCCGGATACGGTGCCGGACTACCGCAGCTGGAATGGCGACATTGCCGAGCCGCAATGGCAGCGCAGCTACGAGAACAATGAAGTGACCCGCGAAAACGGCCTGTACGTGGTCGGCCGCTTCGACGTGGCCGATCCGTTGAAGCTGATCGTCGGCAGCCGTCTGGCCAGCTACCGTTCGCCGGACACGCGCGAGACCGGCGTCTATGTGCCATATGCCGGCGTGGTCTACGACCTCGGCGAGCACTCTTCGGTGTATGCCAGCTACAGCACCATCTTCAAGCCGCAGGGCCAGCGTGACGAGCAGGGCAAGGCACTGGATCCGCTGGAAGGCCGCAGCTACGAGATGGGGCTGAAGGCCGAGTTCTTCGATGGACGCCTCAATGCCAGCGCGGCGCTTTTCCAGCTTGATCAGGACAACTTCGCCCAGCCCACCGGCGGCAAGACGCCGGATGGCCAGGATGCCTACCGCGCGTTGATGGGCGTGCGTACCAAGGGCTATGAGCTTGAAATGTCGGGTCAGCTGGCCGAGGGCTGGCAGGTGCAGGGTGGGTTCTCCCACAAGATCGCCCGCCAGGCGGGAGCCAAGGTGACCACGCTGGAACCGGAGAACCAGTTCAGCCTGCACACCAGCTACCGCCTGCGCGGTGCCTGGCAGGGGCTCACGCTGGGCGGTGGCGCGCGCTGGCAGGATTCCACGTTTGGCGAGATCACCAACCCGGCCACCAGCGCGCAGGTCGTGCATCGCACCCAGCCGTACTGGCTGCTCGATGCGATGGCGCGCTACCAGTTCAACGATCGCCTGTCGGCCACGGTCAACGTCAACAACCTGCTCGACAAGCGGTACTACACGATCTTCAACTGGTACAGCACCTACACCTGGGGTGAGCCGCGCAATGTGCGGCTGACCTTGAACTACAGGTTCTGACACGGGTTCTGTAGAGCCGAGCCCACGCTCGGCTGCGGTTTGACAACCAGCCGAGCGTGGGCTCGCCTCTACAAGTACGCCCGCGATGCTGGATGGCATCGCGGGCGTCGTCGTTACAGCGGCAGGTCGAACACCAGCACTTCGGCATCGTTGCCGTTTTCCAGCGTCAATTGGGCTTCGTCGCTGACCTGCAGTGCATCGCCGGCTTCCAGGGTGATGCCGTTGACCTGCAGCTGGCCACGCGCCACCTGCACATAGGCGCCACGGCCGTTGCCGAGCGCATGGTGCAGTTTCTGGCTGCCATCGAGGATGGTGGCGAAGATGCGGGCATCCTGGTGGATGCGCAGCGAACCGTCGGCACCGTCCGGCGAGGCGATCAGGCGCAGCTGGCCGCGCTTGGTCTCCGGCGCGAAGTGGGTCTCCTCGTAGGACGGCGTGATGTTCTCGGTGTCCGGGAAGATCCAGATCTGCAGGAAGTGCACGGTTTCGTCGGCCGAGTGGTTGAATTCGCTGTGGGTGACGCCGCTGCCGGCGCTCATGCGCTGCACGTCGCCATAGCGCAGCACCGAGCCGGTGCCCATCGAGTCCTTGTGTTCCAGCGCACCGCCCAGCACGTAGGAGATGATCTCCATGTTGCTGTGGCCGTGGGTGCCGAAGCCCTGGCCGCCGATCACCTTGTCTTCGTTGATCACCCGCAGCGGGCCGAAGCTGACGTAGCGCGGGTCGTAGTAGTTGGCGAAGGAGAAGGTATGGCGCGAGGACAGCCAGCCATGCTCGGCCAGGCCACGGGTAGCGCTCTTGCGGATCTGCAGCATGATGGAATCTCCTTGTTCGATGGTTTCGATGGGGCGGGGTGGGCCGGTAGCCGCTGTGTTTCCCCGTTGGAGAGAAGTATCCGCTTGCGCCCTGGGTTTGAAAAACGGATAGTTTTGACAGCCATCATCGAAAAATCCGAATGCTCAAGCTCAGCCTCGACGCCCTGCAGATCCTGGATGCCATCGACCGCCGTGGCTCCTTTGCCGGCGCCGGCAAGGCCCTGCACAAGGTGCCCTCGACCATCTCCTACACCGTGGCCAAGCTGGAGGAGGATCTGGGCGTACAGCTGTTCGACCGGGTCGGCCCGCGTGCCGAGCCGACCGAGGCCGGCCGCGCGCTGCTGGACGAGGGCCGGCATCTGCTGCGCGCGGCGCGCGAGCTGGAGCTTCGGGTGCGCCGGGTGGCGTCGGGCTGGGAGACCGAGCTGACCCTGGCGGTGGATTCAGTGTTCCCGACCTGGCTGCTTGGACCGGACATCGCCGCGTTTCGTGAGGCGGAGGCGCCAACCCGGTTGCGGCTGATCGGCGAGGCGCTGTCCGGCACCTGGGAGGCCCTGCTGGACCGCCGCGCCGACCTGCTGGTCGGTGCACCGGGCGAGGGCCCCAGTGGCGGTGGTTACGTGGTCGAGCCGCTGGGCACGGTGGAGTTCGTGTTCGCGGTCGCACCCGAACATCCATTGGCTGCAGTACCGGGCGTGCTCGGGCGCGAGCAGCTGGTCGAGCACTGCGCGATCGCGGTCTCCGATTCGGCGCGACGGCTGCTGCCGCGCACGGTGGGCCTGTTGATGGGGCAGGAGATGCTGACGGTGCCTGACATGGCCAGCAAGCTGAAACTGCAGTGCGAAGGCGTGGGCTTCGGTTTCCTGCCCGAGCCGTGCGCGCGCGCCGCGGTCGCGCGCGGCCAGCTGGTGATCCGTGAGGTGGAGGAGCACAAGCCGGAAGAAACCTTCTGGCTGGCCTGGCGCACCGGCGAGGACGGCGCCGCGTTGCGCTGGTGGCGCGAGCGCCTGCGCAGGCCGGAGCTGCTGTCGCAGTGGTGGCAGGCAATGGCCAGGGGGTAGGGGTTTGGCAGGGCTGCGCCCTGCACCCGCCGAAGCAACAGCTATGGCCGAAGCAACAGCAACAGCAACAGCTGGTTTCCTGAGGGATGGCGGGGTGGGTCCGGTTGCGGGAGACGCCGTAAACCCGTCCATGGGGGCTTGGCCGCGGCATCCATGCCGCGGACACTCCCGCAACCGGACCCACCCCGCCTTCGACAGAGTCCCGCTGCTGTTGGTAGGTGTCGACCTTGGTCGACACGGTAGATCCACGCCATGCGTGGATGCTCTTCGATCAATTATCGAAATACTCGAACTCGATGGAGATTCATCCACGCATGGCGTGGATCCATCAGATCGCGGAAGTCTGTCAGAGGTGGGGCGGCATGGGCAGGCAGGACCGTTGGCGGCATGGATGCCGCCATCGAGCCCCCATGGATGGGTTTACGGCGTGTCCTGCCTGTCCATTCCGCCCCGCCAACCCACGGAACACCAGCTGTTGCTGTTGCTGTTGCCGTTGCCTCGGCTTGAAGCATCTGCAGGTGCAGGGCGCAGCCCTGCCGAAAAACACACATAAAAAAACAGCAGGCCGAGGCCTGCTGTTTCGGTGTAATGGTGCGCCCGGAGAGATTCGAACTCCCGACCGCCTGGTTCGTAGCCAGGTACTCTATCCAACTGAGCTACGGGCGCCAATTACATAAACTTGTTGTGCTGACTGTGTATGGTGCGCCCGGAGAGATTCGAACTCCCGACCGCCTGGTTCGTAGCCAGGTACTCTATCCAACTGAGCTACGGGCGCGCGGTACACAATCAAATTTTAAAACATTTCCAGCGGCGGATGCTGAAAACCTGTCGAGTGGTGCGCCCGGAGAGATTCGAACTCCCGACCGCCTGGTTCGTAGCCAGGTACTCTATCCAACTGAGCTACGGGCGCCCTGCGACAGGAGCGGAATTATGCGGATGTCGGCGCGAACCGTCAACAGTTTTGTGAAAATTTTCATCCAACTGAATGAAAAAGCTGTCAGCCACGGCGTCCGGCGCCTTCAGCCACGCGAAATGATCGGCGCGTGTGCCCAGTTCCTGCGCGGACAGCACGCGCAGCTGCGCGTCCACATTCGGCAGCTTCGCCAGCAGCGTCTGCATCGATCCGGTGGGGGCCAACCAGTCGTGCTCCATCAGCACCGCCTGTGCGCTGCCATGCACGCGCGCCATCTGCGCATCGAGGTCTTCGTCCATGCCGGACGCGGCGTAGTGGTTGTTCAGGCCCACGCGCGCCCAGTCGGCAATCAGCCCGCGCGCTTCGGTGCCACCAAAGCCGAGGCGACGACCATGCAGGACGCCCTGGCGCCGCGCGATCCACGGCAGGAAGCGGTAGACCAGTGGCAGCAGCCAGCCACGCGGTGGCGGGAACCCGCGCCAGAACGGTGAGCCACTGGCGGCCAGCCATAGCCGGTTGAAGTAGTGCGGGTTGCGGCCGGCATGCACGCAAGCCAGCTGCCCACCGAGACTGTGTCCACCGATGATCCAGGGCAGGGCGCCGGCGTCGTCATCCGCTGTGGCCAGGACCGCCTGGCTGGTTGGCAGATCCTGTTCGAGTACCTCGCGATAGCCCCAGTCCTGCGTGCGCGACGGGCGCAGTGAACTGCTGCCGTTGCCGCGCCACTCGTGCAGGTAGACCGCCACGCCCTTCGCCGCCAGCGCCAATGCCAGTGGCAGGTAGTGGCGCGCGGCCACGCCCAGTGCCGGCAGCCACAGCAGGCGCGCGACGGAATGTGCAGGCACGCAGGCGATCACTTCGTAGCGATGGCCGTCGTTGCACTGCACGGCGAGGATGCGTGGCGTCAGGCTCATGCGTGCGGTGCCGCGCCGAAATGGTCGAGCACCAGCACTTCGCTGCGGCCCGGCGCATAGCCTTGCTGCAGCCCACGTGCAACGTAGTCGATGCCGGCTTCGCAGGCATTGGCCAGGCTCAGGCCATTGCACAGCTGCGCAGCAATGGCCGAAGCCAACGTGCAGCCGGTACCGTGCGCGTCCAGTGGCAGGCGCGCATGGATGAATTCTTCGCTGCTGACGCCGTCGAAATAGCGGTCGATCACGCGATTGCCTTCCTGCAGGTGACCGCCCTTGAGCAGCACTGCGCCCGCACCGAGGTCGAGCAGGGCTGAGGCGGCCTGTTCTGCGTCTTCGCCGTTGCTGATCTTCCGGCCGACCAGCAGTTCTGCTTCCGGCGTATTGGGGGTGATCAGCGTGGCCAGCGGGATCAGGCGCTCACGCATGGCCTGCAATGCGCTGTCTTCCAGCAGGCGTGCGCCGCTGGTGGCGACCATCACCGGGTCCAGCACCACGTGGGGCGGACGATGCTTCTCCAGTGCGTCGGCGACGGCATGGATCACTTCGGCGTTGGCCAGCATGCCGAGCTTCACCGCGTGGACGTCGAAGTCGTCGAAGCAGGCGTCCAGCTGCGCGCGCAGGAAGTCGATTGGTGGCACGTGCACGGCGGTCACGCCGCGGGTGTTCTGTGCGGTCAGCGCGGCGATCGCCGAAAGGCCGTGCACACGATGCGCGGCGAAGGCCTTCAGGTCGGCCTGGATGCCGGCGCCGCCGCCGGAGTCGGAGCCGGCGATGGTGAGGGCGGAAACGGGAGTGGTCGGGCTCATCAGGCGATTGTGCCGTGGTCCTGCAGGGGAAGGTAGATCCACGCCATGCGTGGATGCCTTTGATCCGCTAGGCGGGGTCAGATCCCATTTCCGCAGGAAAAGGGATCTGACCCCCAGAGCGCGACCCTCAGTGCCGCCAGCGCGCCCACTGCTGGTACAGCACATAGCCCAGCCCGGTCAGGCCGGTCAGCAGGGCGGGGGCGAGCAGGGCGTCGTACTGCCAGCGCATGAACAGCCAGGCGCCGATGATGCCGCCGGCGAGGAAGCCGCTGATGATCAGGCCGCTGAGGGTCAGGCGTCGTACCTGCAGCGGCAGCCCACGCAGCAGGTGGCCCAGGCCGATGCCGAGGTCGGTGAACATGCCGCTGAGGTGGGTGGTGCGTACCACCGCGCCACTGAAGGTGGTGGCCATCGCGTTCTGCAGGCCGCAGGCCATGGCGGCGGCCAGTGCGCCCCAGATCTGGTGCTGTTCGAACAGCGGAATGGCCACCAGCAGCAGCGCCGATTCCAGTGCCAGGGCCACGCCGTAGCGACGGCCCAGCTGCAGGGTGCTGTCCTGGATCAACAGGCCGCTGAGCATCGCGCCCAGCGAGAACGCGATCAGCAGTCCCCACAGGTGGCCGACCGCGCGCCAGTCACCCTGGGCCAGCGCCATGCCCAACTGGCTGGTGCTGCCGGTCATGTGGCTGACGGCCTGGTGTTCGAAACCGAGGAAGCCGACGACATTCACCATGCCGGCCACGCACGACAGCGCGACCGCGCCGATCCAGACCCAGGTGGGCAGGCGAATTCCCATCGGCGGGGCCCCTCAGGGCCCGCCGAAGCCGCCGTTGAACTGCAGCTCGCTGAAGGTGTTGCTGGCCGGGTCGAACACTGCGCCCCAGAACTGCGTGCCGCCGTCACAGACGCGGATCGCTTCCCGTGCCGGATTGATGCCGCTGTCGTCGGGCAGGTGGAAGGCGTTGATGTAGATCAGCCGCTTGCCGGCGCTTTCGATGCCGACGTACTGGCGGTCGAAGTCCAGCACCTTCGGTACCTGTGCCTCCAGCGATGACAGCCGCGCTTCCAGCTGGTCGACCTGCTGCCGGCTGGGCGCCCAATAGCCGCTGACCCGCCCGGCCTCGCGGCCGGGGCTGGGTCGCGAACAGGTGTCGAGCACCTGCGCGGCGATGATCGGGCGGGTGACCACCCAGGACTGGCCGGTACGTTCGGCGGTCGGCACGCTGGCCGGGCCGCGCGTGGTGGTGCAGGCGCCGAGCACGGCTGCGAGGGTGATCGCAGCCGCGGGCAGCAGCAGGCGGGTGCCGCGGTTCACAACACCTCCGAAGCGTAATCGGCCAGGCGCGAACGCTCGCCACGGCGCAGGGTGATGTGTGCACTATGCGGCCAGTTCTTGAAGCGATCCACCGCGTAGGTCAGGCCCGAAGTGGTTTCGGTCAGGTACGGGGTGTCGATCTGCTCGACGTTGCCCAGGCAGACGATCTTGGTGCCGGGGCCGGCACGGGTGATCAGCGTCTTCATCTGCTTCGGGGTGAGGTTCTGCGCCTCGTCCAGGATCAGGTAGCGCGACAGGAAGGTGCGGCCGCGCATGAAGTTCATCGAGCGGATCTTGATGCGGCTGGCGAGCAGGTCGTTGGTGGCCTGGCGGCCCCAGGTGCCGCCTTCCTGGTTGTGCGTGAGCACTTCCAGGTTGTCGGTCAGCGCGCCCATCCACGGCGTCATCTTTTCTTCTTCGGTGCCGGGCAGGAAGCCGATGTCCTCGCCGACGCTGACCGTGGCGCGGGTCATGATGATCTCGCGGTAGCGCTGCTGGTCCATGGTCTGGGCCAGGCCGGCGGCCAGCGCCAGCAGGGTCTTGCCGGTACCGGCGGTACCCAGCAGGGTGACGAAGTCGATCTCCGGGTCCATCAGTGCGTTCAGTGCGAAATTCTGCTCGCGGTTGCGCGCACTGATGCCCCACACGGCGTGGCTGCCGTGGCGGAAATCATCGACCAGCGACAGCACCACCTTGCCATCGCCGACCACGCGGCTGACGCGCAGTTCGACCTCGTCTTCGCCGGGCAGGTAGACGTACTGGTTCGGGTACCATTCCTCGCCGTCCTGCGCGAGGATTTCGTAATGGGTACGGCCCTTGTCGCTCCAGCTGCGCAGGTCGTCGCCGTGGCGCTTCCAGAAGTCTTCCGGCAGCTCGGTGGCGCCGGTGTAGAGCAGGCTGAAATCGTCCAGCGCGCGGTCGTTCTCGTAGTCCTCGGACACGATGCCGGCGATGGCGGCCTTGATCCGCAGGTTGATGTCCTTGGAAACGAACACCACCGGCAGATCCGGCGTCTCTTCCTTCAGGGCCAGGATCGCGCCGAGGATGGCATTGTCGGGAATGACCTTGCCAAAGCTCTTGCCCGCGTCGAAATGACTGGTCTGGAAGCGCAGCTTGCCGGCGCTCTGCTTGCCGCGCAGCTGCAGGCCGTTGGGGCGCTGCAGCGGAATGCCGTCGGCCAGGTTGTCCAGGCCGGATTCCTGCACCAGTTCGTTGAGGAAGCGGCTCACCTGGCGGGCATTGCGGCTTGCCTCGGAGGTGCCCTTCTTGCCGTTGTCCAGCTCTTCGATCACCTGCATGGGCAGGTAGACGTCGTGCTCCTCGAATTTGAACAGCGCGGTGGGATCGTGCATCAGCACGTTGGTATCCAGCACGTAGATGCGCTTGCCTCGGGTCATCGTCGATTCCTGGTTACGGACAGGGAAAAACCACCACGGCCTGCTGCGGGGCAGGGTGATGGCAGACACAGTAGGCAGTGGGACTCACTTGGACTGGGAGGCCTTCAGTTCGGCGAGAACGGCATCGGCATGGCCGGCAACCTTGACCTTGCGCCAGGACTGCACGATGCGGCTGTCGGGGGAAATCAGGAAGGTGCTGCGTTCGATGCCACGTACCTGCTTGCCGTACATGTTCTTCATCTTGATCACGTCGAAGGCGCTGCACAGCGCTTCGTCGCCATCGCTGACCAGCGGAAAGTTGAAGCCCTGCTTGGCACAGAAGTTGTCGTGCGACTTCACCGAGTCGCGCGAGACACCGAGTACCACCGCGCCTGCCTTCCTGAACTTCGGCAGCAGCGCGTTGAAGTCGATGCCTTCGGTGGTGCAGCCGGGGGTGCTGTCCTTGGGATAGAAGTACAGCACCAGCCAGTGGCCGGCGTAGTCGCCGAGAGTGGCCTGTTCGCCACCGGACAGCGCCAGCGGCAGGGAGAGGGTGGTGCTGTCCAGGGTATCGCCGTTGTTCATGAGGTCCTTCTGTCGAGCCTGGGTTCTTTCTACGACAATTGCATGAAACGCCACGCGCCCGTGAGAGGCGCGCGAAAAATCCGCACTTCCGATCAGAATTTCATCGGGTCCATGATCGCGTCCAGGTTCAGGTGGTCGCAGAACTCGAGGAAATCGTCGCGCAGCGCGGCGATGTGCATGTTGGCCGGCACGCCGATGGTGACCTGCGCGCTGAACATTTCCGCACCGGTCTGCATGGCGCGGTAGCGCGTGCTCTGCAGGTTCTCGATGGTGATGCCCTGGCGGTCGAAGAAATCGGCCAGCTGGAACAGGATGCCCGGCTTGTCGGCGGCGATCACCTCGACGATGTACGGCAGCAGGTTGGACTGCGCCTGCTTGGCGGCGGTGCGGTACCAGACCAGCTTCAGGCCTTCCTCGCGCTCGAGCCGGGTCAGCATCGCTTCCAGCTTGGCCACCGAGTCCCACGAGCCGGTGGCCAGGGCGGTGACCGAGACATCACGGCCGACCGTGGCCAGACGTGCGTCCACCAGGTTGCAGCCGCTGTCGGCGATGCGGCGGGTGACGGACAGCAGGGGGGACTCCGGATGCGTCGTATAGGCGTTGATCAGGAGGTGGTTTTCGCTCGGCGCGGGGCGCGGGGTGGTGTCGGTCAAGGCGATTCCGGGTAATGCATGCGTTAGTCTGAATGCCCGCCAGAGGCGGGGATCCACCGGTGTCCAGCATACTTGCCCGTGCTTTCGCGCCGCAAGTAACATTCAGGTCGCCCCCGGCCTTTCGTGGCGGGCGTTTTCCCTTCCCAGCCAAGAGCAGCACGTCCTTGTCCCTTTCCGGCCTCATCACCGCGCTGGCGACCCCGTTCCGGGCCGACGGCGCCCTCGATCCCGACGGTTGGCAGCGCCTGCTGCACCTGCAACTGGAAGGTGGCGTCCATGGCGTTGTCGTTGCCGGCTCGACCGGTGAAGCAGCAACCCTCACCGATGCCGAGTACGACCTGCTGCTGGCCAGCGCGGTCGAGCGCATCGGCGGCCGCATCCCGGTCATGGCCGGTACCGGCCTTTCGGGCACCGCCAAGACCATCGAACAGACCCGCCGTGCCGCCGCGCTCGGCGCCAGCCATGCGCTGGTGGTCACCCCGCCTTACGTGCGGCCGACCCAGGCCGGCCTGATCGCGCACTACCGCGCGGTGGCCGACCAGGGCGGGCTGCCGGTCGTGCTGTACAACGTGCCCGGCCGTACCGGCTGCGACATGCAGCCGGAGACCGTGGCCGAGCTGGCCAGCCATCCCAATATCGTTGGCATCAAGGAAGCGGTGGGTGACACCGGCCGGGTGCAGGCGCTGCTGGCCCTGCGCAGCCCGAAGTTCGCGGTGCTCAGTGGCGACGACGGTACCGCCGCGCGTTCGATCCGGGCCGGCATCGATGGCCTGATCTCGGTCGGTTCCAACGTTCTGCCGGGCGCCTATCGCCGGATGTGCGAGCTGGCCGCCGCGCACGACCACGAAGCTACCGAGTCCTGGGATGCGCGCCTGCAGCCGTTCCATGATTTCTGTGGCGTCGAACCCAACCCGATCCCGGTCAAGGCGCTGCTGCGCCGCATCGGCATCGGTCACGACCTGCGCCTGCCGCTGCTGCCGCTGTCGGCAGCGCATCATCCGGCCGCCGACCATCTTGCCGGCGACATCGCCGCCCTCGAAGCCCTTTCCAGCCACTGACCTTCCGTCTTGGTCTGACCCAGGAGATTCACATGCGTCAATCCGTATCCACCGTCCGCGTGCTGTCCTACGCCCTGCTTGCGGTGGCCGTTGCCGCCGGTACCACCGGCTGCTTCAAGCGTGGCGTCAAGGGCGACTACGCCCTGGCCCCGGAAATGCGTCCGCTGGAAGTGCCGCCGGACCTGAACCTGCCGACCACCACCGGTGACAACAAGGTGCCGACGCTGGCATCGGCGACCAAGCCGGCCGCGCCTGCGGCTGCGGCCCCGGCCGTGGGCAACACCGGTTTCACCATCGCCGGTGGCAAGGACGAGGCTTTCGCCAAGGTCGGCACCGCGCTGGAAGGCGTGGAAGGTGTGACCATTGCCAGCCGCGCGCAGCTGCTTGGCTCGTATGACGTGGCCTACGAAGGCAGCAACTTCCTGGTCCGCGTGGTCGCCGTCGATGCTGGCGCCTACATCTCCGCGGTCGACCCGCGTGGCCTGCCGGCCACCGCCGAAGCGCCGGTGAAGCTGATCGCTGCGCTGAAGGCGAAGCTGGCGCAGTAAGGGCTGGTCGGGTGGGGGCGGGCCTTGGTCCGCACCCGCTCTGGTGGAGGCCGACCTTGGTCGGCGCTTCTGTGCCAACCAAGGTTGGCACCTGCCGGATCGCAAGGTTGGCATACCGGATCTTGCGGTTGGCGTTTACCGGAAAACAGAAAAGGGCGCCCGTGGGCGCCCTTTTCGTTGCCGCTGTGGGCGCTTCTCAGCGCTCCAGCAGCTTCAGCTTGTCCGGCTTGCCGTCCCATTCGCCGGCATCGGCGGGCGGGTCCTTGCGCACGGTCAGCACCGGCCACTCCTTCGCCAGCTCGGCGTTGAGGGCCACGAAACTTTCCTGGCCGGCAGGAACATCGTCCTCCGGGAAGATCGCGTTGACCGGGCATTCCGGTTCGCAGAGGGTGCAGTCGATGCACTCATCCGGGTCGATCACCAGGAAGTTGGGGCCTTCGTGGAAGCAATCCACGGGGCACACTTCCACGCAATCGGTGTGTTTGCACTTGATGCAGTTTTCGGTGACGACAAAGGGCATGGGCTGGGGGTGGATCGATTCCTGAACCCGCCAATTCTAGAACAGGTTGGCCCCCGGTGTCGGTGCGGGGCGGAAATCGGGCGTCTGGCAGGCGCGGCCGTGGCGGTCATTGGCGGCAGGGCGAGGCCTGTGCGACGCTGCGGGTCAGCCGGCTGCGTCGGATGGCCGGACCCCTTCCCAGCAGGATCGCCCATGTCTCCAGCCCAGCCCAACATCGCCTCCCATGGCGGTGAGAACACTGCATTCATCGTCCTGATCAGCTGCGTGGCCACCCTGGGTGGATTCCTGTTCGGCTTCGACAGTGGTGTCATCAATGGCACGGTCGATGGCCTGCGCCAGGCCTTCAACTCCAGCGAGGCGGCGCTCGGTTTCGAAGTCGCCTCGATGCTGCTGGGCTGCGCGATCGGTGCCTTCCTGGCCGGCTGGCTGGGAGATCGCCTGGGCCGTCGTGGCGTGCTGATCGCCTCGGCGCTGATGTTCCTGGTTTCGGCGCTGGGTGCCGGTGCCGCACACGCCTCCTGGTTGTTCATTGCCGCACGCGTGCTCGGCGGCTTCGCGGTGGGCGCGGCCAGTGTGATGTCGCCGGCCTACATTGCCGAGGTGGCTTCGGCGCGCTATCGCGGGCGTTTGGCCACGGTGCAGCAGATGGCGATCATCTGCGGCCTGTTCGCCGCCTTCCTCAGCAATTACCTGCTGGCCCGTGCCGCTGGGGCGTCGACCGAGCCGCTATGGCTGGGCCATGAGGCCTGGCGCTGGATGTTCTGGATGCAGGCGCTGCCGTCGGGGCTGTTCCTGCTGTTGTTGCTGGTGATTCCGGAAAGCCCGCGCTTTCTGGTCGTGAAGGGGCGTCAGCAGCAGGCGAGGGCGGTACTGTCGCGGCTGTACGGCGAGGTCGCTGCGGCGGCCAAGCAGGCCGAGATCGAAGCCAGCCTGGCGCAGGACCAGCACAAGCCGCGCTTTGCCGACCTGCGCGACACGGTCAGCGGCAAGCTGCGCCCGATCCTCTGGGTGGGCATCGGCCTGGCCATGTTCCAGCAGCTGGTCGGCATCAACGTGGTGTTCTATTACGGCGCGGTGCTGTGGCAGGCGGTGGGCTTCTCGGAAAGCGATGCGCTGCTGATCAACGTGCTGTCCGGCGCGCTGAGCATCGGCGCCTGTCTGCTGACGGTGCTGTTGATCGACCGCATCGGGCGCAAGCCGCTGCTGTGGATCGGTTCGGTCGGCATGTCGGTGGCGCTGGTGCTGATGGTGGTTGCCTTCGCCAGTGGCAGCCTGGCCGACGGTCGCCTGCAGTTGTCCGACGGCATGGGCCGACTGGCGCTGGTGGCAGCCAACGTCTACGTGGTGTTCTTCAACATGTCCTGGGGCCCGGTGATGTGGGTGATGCTGGGCGAGATGTTCCCCAATCAGATCCGTGGTCCGGCGCTGGCGGTGGCCGGCGCCGCGCAATGGACCTCGAACTTCGCGATCACCGTGACCTTCCCGATGCTGCTGGCCGGCATCGGCCTGGCCGGCGCCTACGGCATCTATACGGTGGCGGCCATCCTCTCGATCGTCTTCGTGGTCCGCTACGTGCGCGAGACCAAGGGCAAGGAGCTGGAGCAGATGGAAGGCTGACGGCGACTGGCTTCGGTTGCATTCCGTTGGCGTCTGCCTGTCCAGAGTGTGAGGGGGCAGGCCGCCCTCTCCAGGACACGCAAAAGCCCATCCATGGTGCTCGATGGCGCCATCCATGGCGCCAACGGTCCTGGAGAGGGCGGCCCGCCCCCTCCTGACAGTTTCATGGTGCGTGCGGATGCGGCGAAGTGCTGGTCGGTTGTTGCCGCAGCTCGCGGGAAACCGTCCAGAGTCGGTGGGGTCACCCAGGGCAGGACCGTTGGCGCCAAGGATGGCGCCATCGAGCCCCCATGGATGGGTTCACGGCGTGTCCTGCCCTGGGTGAACCCACCGGCTCAAGTCGATAGCAGGGAGGCGCTACTGCGACCAAGCCGATCGATGCCATCACAACCCCGGAAAACAGAAAAGCCCGCACAAGGCGGGCTTTTTCGGTTCCTGCTGCGGCGACTGGCGCTCCCTAGGGGACTCGAACCCCTGTTTTAGCCTTGAGAGGGCCACGTCCTAACCACTAGACGAAGGGAGCGTAACTGTGTCGCTGCCGAGGCAGGAGCGCTAGTATATGCACCTCGATGCCATTGGGCAATCCCGAAACTTCAACCGGAAGCGCCAACATCATTTCCTCTGCTACATCACCGTTCAGCCTGCGCGTCATCCCGCGCGACCAGCACACGATCTCCCGCAAGGACATCAGCCCGAACGCCCTGCGCGTGCTTTATCGCCTGCGCGATGCCGGCTTCGGCGCCTACCTTGTCGGCGGCGCGGTGCGTGACCTGCTGGTCAATGGCCAACCCAAGGATTTCGACGTGGCCACCGATGCCACGCCCGAACAGGTCAAGCAGCTGTTCCGCAACTGCCGCCTGATCGGTCGTCGGTTCCGCCTCGCCCACGTCGTGTTCGGCCGCGAGATCATCGAAGTCGCCACCTTCCGTGCCAACAGCGATGACGGCAGCGGCGACCGCGAGATGGAAAACGGCATGCTCGTACGCGACAACGTGTACGGCACCATCGAAGACGACGCCATCCGCCGCGACTTCACCTGCAACGCCCTGTACTACGCCATCGAGGACTTCTCGGTGCGTGATTACACCGGCGGCTTCGAAGACGTCCAGGCGCGCCTGATGAAACTGATCGGCGACCCCGAGCAGCGTTATCGCGAAGACCCGGTGCGCATGCTGCGTGCGGTGCGCCTGGCGGCCAAGCTCGGCTTCCAGATTGAAGAGGGCACCGCCGCGCCGATCCCGCACCTGGCTGGCCTGCTCAACGAAGCCGCACCGGCACGCCTGTTCGAGGAGGTGCTCAAGCTGTTCCTGTCCGGGCACGGCGTGGCCAGCTTCGAAGGCCTTGAGCGTTACGGCCTGCTCGACGTGCTGTTCCCGGAAAGCGCCAAGGCATTGAAGTCCAACCGCACCGGTGCGCTGCGCCGCATGCTGGTCGAGGGCCTGGCCAACACCGATGCGCGCGTGGCCAACGACGAGCCGGTCTCGCCGGCGTTCCTGTTCGCGCTGCTGCTGTGGCCGGCGTTCTGCCGCGCGCAGGCGACCCTGCTCAAGCAGGGCGTGGCACCTGAGGAGGCACAGCGCCGTGCTGCCGACCGTGTGACCGTGCAGCAGCTGAGCACCATCGCATTGCCGCGCCGCTTTTCGCTGCCGATGCAGGAAATCTGGCTGCTGCAGTCGCGCTTCAGTTCGCGCCAGCGCAAGCGCGTGTTCCGTACCCTGACCCACCCGCGCTTCCGCGCCGCGTTCGATTTCCTCAGCCTGCGCCAGGTCGCTTCGTCCGAGCATGCAGTGGATGTCGAGTTCTGGCGCGAAGCACAGGCGCAGTCCGGTCGCGAGCTGGAGTCGTCGCTGGATGCGATGCACAGTGAAGACGGCGATGACGAGAGCGGGGCACCGCGCAAGCGCCGCCGTCGGCGTCGACGTCCCGGTGCTGCTGCGGCGGGCGAGTAAGCGATGACCCTGGCCTGGATCGGCCTCGGCGCCAACCTTGGCGACGCGGCCGCGACCGTGGGCGCGGCGATTGCCGCGCTGAACGGCCTGCCAGGAACGCGCCTGCGACAGGCCTCGCGGCTCTATGCAACCCCGGCCTGGGGCAATGAAGACCAGCCGCCGTTCGTCAACGCGGTGGCCTCGGTCGAAACCACATTGCCGGCCGATGAGCTGCTGCAGGCGATGCTGGCGCTGGAGCGGGGCTTTGGCCGCGTGCGCGATCCGGCGGTGCACTGGGGGCCGCGCGCACTGGACCTGGACCTGCTGCTGTATGGCGCGCAGGTGCTCGACCATCCCGGCCTGCAGGTACCGCATCCCTACATGCACGAGCGTGCCTTCGTGCTGGTGCCGCTGGCCGAAATCGCGCCGGATCTGGCCATTCCCGGCCATGGCCGCGTGCAGGATGCAGTGATGCGGGTGGATGCCTGCGGGATCGCGCCGATAGGGTGATAATGCCCAGGTTATCTCCCCCGGTTATCAGCACATGAGCACCCACGCAGACAGCAAGCCCTGGACCGTTCCCGCCCTGGCCGAGGCCAAGCGCAATGGCCAGAAGCTGGTCATGTTGACCGCCTACGACGCCGGCTTTGCCCGTACCTTCGATGCCAATGGCGTCGACCTGATCCTGATCGGCGATTCGCTGGGCATGGTCGTGCAGGGCCATGATTCGACCCTGCCGGTGACCGTGGCCGACATGGTCTACCACACCCGCGCCGTGGCCCGCGTGCTGCAGCGTGCGCTGCTGGTGGCCGACCTGCCGTTCGGTGCCGATGCCACCCCGGAACGCGCGCTGGATGCATCGCTGCAGCTGCTGCAGGCCGGTGCCGAGATGGTCAAGATCGAAGGTGCCGGCTTCAAGGTCGACATCATCCGTTACCTGGTCGAGCGTGAGATTCCGGTCTGCGCTCACCTGGGCCTGACCCCGCAGTCGGTGCTGCGCCTGGGCGGCTTCAAGATCCAGGGCCGTGGCGATGCCGCGCGCCAGCTGGTGAAAGATGCCAGGGCCGTGGCCGCTGCCGGCGCCAGCATCATGGTGCTCGAATGCGTGCCGACCCCGGTCGCCGCCGAAGTGACCGCGGCGGTGGATGTTCCGACCATCGGCATCGGTGCCGGCCCGCAGTGCGACGGCCAGGTGCTGGTGCTGCACGATTTCCTCGGCCTGGACAGTGGCCATCGCCGTCCCAAGTTCGTCAAGGATTTCCTTGCCGAAGGCGGTTCGGTGGCCGGTGCCACCCGCGCCTATGCCGACGCCGTGCGCGACGGCAGCTTCCCCGACGAACAGCACGCCTACGCCCAATGATCCAGACCTTCAACGAGCTCGGCGCGCTGCGCGAGCAGATCGCCCAGTGGAAGCGCGAGGGCCTGCGCGTGGCGCTGGTGCCGACCATGGGCAACCTGCATGGTGGCCACCATTCGCTGGTGACCCTGGCCCGCCAGTACGCCGACAAGGTGGTGACGAGTATCTTCGTCAACCCGACCCAGTTCGGGCCGAACGAGGACTTCAGCCGTTATCCGCGCACGCCCGAGGCTGACGTGGCCGGGCTGGAGCAGGCCGGCTGCGATGCGGTGTGGCTGCCCAGCGTCGAGGCGATGTATCCGCTGGGCGTGGACAAGACCACGCAGATGCACGCGCCGGGTGTCAGTGAAGTGCTGGAAGGCGCCAGCCGCCCGGGCCACTTCGACGGCGTGTGCACGGTGGTGGCGCGCCTGTTCCTGCAGGTGCAGCCGGATGTGGCCGTGTTCGGCCGCAAGGATTACCAGCAGCTGGCCGTGATCAGGCAGATGGTGGCCGAGCTGTCGTTCCCGATCCAGATTGTCGGTGCCGAGATCGTGCGCGACGAGGATGGCCTAGCCAAGAGTTCGCGCAACCAGTACCTCAACGCCGAACAGCGACCGGTTGCGACGACCATTCACCGCACGCTGCTGGGCATGCGCGAAGGCTACGTGGCCGGGCACACGCGGGTGCAGATCGAGGCCGACGCCACGGCGGCGCTGCAGGCGGCCGGTTTCCAGGTCGACTACGCCGTGCTGCGCACGCCCGAGCTGGCCGAGCCGACGTTCGACGGCGGCGGCCGCGTGGCGCTGATCGCCGCGCGCCTGGGCACGACGCGCCTGATCGACAACCTGGAGTTCTGAGCCGCACGCGGCTTGGGGGCGCCCGCAACGGGCGCCTCTGCACTTCCCATGGACGGGAGACCGGAAATGAAAGCGCCCAGCACTGATACCGGCCGCCTCGCCCAAGCCTCGATCCTGGCGGTGCTGGCGGCAGGCATGTTGCCGGCCCAGCTGTTTGGCGGCCTGTTGTTCGCGCTCGAATTCAGGCGTACGCCGATGCCTGCGCTCACCGGTGGTGGGCTGATGTTCGTACTGGCCGTCTGCAATGCCATCGCGGTGTTGCTGCCGATGGCGCTGATCCTGCAGTCTCAGCAGCGCCTGCGCCGGGCCGGCTTCGTGCTGGTCGGCTTCGGGCTGGGCGCGCTGGCCATGGCCACCTGCGCCTGGCCGGGGGAAAACCAGGGGCCCTGGCTGCAGCGCCTGCGCTACGTCGATACCTTCGATGTGATCAGCTATGCCTTGCAGGTGCTGGCCGCGGGAGGCTTCGGGCTGGTCGCCGGGCTGGCCTTCCATACGGTGTTCCGGCTGTCTCTGGAAGGCAGTTCCGGGCACGCAGCGCCGCCGCCGCCGGGGGAGGGCACCTGAACAGCCTTCAGCGTCCTGCTGCAGCCCCCTGACGATGGTCAAGCGGGTGCTAGAATCCGCTCTTTCCTTTGCCGTTGCAGCGCCCCCATGCACCTGTCCCTGCTCAAGACCAAGATCCACCGCGCCACCGTCACCCATTCCGAGCTGAACTACGAAGGCTCGATCGCCATCGATGACAACCTGCTGGCTGCCACCGGCATCCGCGAGTTCGAACAGGTGCACATCTGGGACGTGACCAACGGTGCGCGCTTCTCGACCTATGCCATCCGCGCCGAAGCCGGCAGCGGCGTTGTCTCGCTCAACGGTGGCGCCGCGCGCCACGTGCAGGTCGGTGACATCATCATCATCGCCGCGTTCGCCAGCATGACCGAGCAGGAAGCTGACAGCTTCAAGCCGAAGCTGGTGTACGTTGATGGCAAGAACCAGATCACCCACACCAACGACACGATCCCGACCCAGGCCGCATGACAACGAACAACGGATTCGACTCGCTGCATTCCCATGCCCAGCGCCTGAAGGGCGCAAGCATCCCCAGCCTGCTCGCCGCCGAACCCGGCCGCGTGCAGGATCTGGCGCTGCGGGTCGGTCCGTTGTACGTCAACTTCGCCCGGCAGAAATACGATGCCGCGGCGCTGCAGGCATTGCTGGCTTTGGCCGCCGAGCGTGATGTCGGCGGTGCCATCACCCGCCTGTTCCGTGGCGAGCAGGTCAATCTGACCGAAGGTCGCGCCGCGCTGCACACCGCGCTGCGTGGCGATGTGGTCGATGCGCCGGTGGCAGCCGAGGCCTATGCCACCGCGCGCACGATCCGCCAGCGCATGGGCGTGCTGGTGCGCGCGCTGGAAGACAGCGGCGTCACCGACGTGGTCAGCGTCGGCATCGGCGGTTCCGATCTCGGTCCGCGCCTGGTCGCCGATGCGCTGCGCCCGGTCAGCGGTGCGCGACTGCGCGTGCATTTCGTGTCGAACGTGGACGGCGCCGCCATGCAGCGCACGCTGGCTACGCTGGATCCGGCGAAGACCGCCGGCATCCTGATCTCCAAGACCTTCGGCACGCAGGAAACCCTGCTCAACGGCCAGATCCTGCACGACTGGCTGGGGGGCAGCGAGCGCCTGTATGCAGTCAGTGCCAATCCGGAACGTGCCGCCAAGTCCTTTGCCATCGCCGCCGATCGCGTGCTGCCGATGTGGGACTGGGTGGGTGGCCGTTATTCGCTGTGGTCGGCGGTCGGTTTCCCGATCGCGCTGGCGATCGGCTTCGAGCGCTTTGAACAGTTGCTGGAAGGCGCGGCGCAGATGGATGCGCATGCGCTGGATGCACCGCTGGAGCGCAACCTGCCGGTGTTGCACGGCCTGACCGACATCTGGAACCGCAACCTGCTGGGCCATGCCACGCACGCGGTGATGACCTACGACCAGCGCCTGGCGCTGCTGCCGGCCTACCTGCAGCAGCTGGTGATGGAAAGCCTGGGCAAGCGCGTGCAGCGTGACGGCCAACCTGTCACCACCGACACCGTGCCGGTGTGGTGGGGCGGGGCGGGCACCGATGTGCAGCACAGCTTCTTCCAGGCGCTGCACCAGGGCACCAGCATCGTTCCGGCAGATTTCATCGGCTGCGTGCACAACGACGATCCCTACACGATCAATCATCAGGCCTTGCTGGCCAATCTGCTGGCGCAGACTGAAGCACTGGCCAATGGCCAGAGCAGCGACGACCCGCACCGTGATTACCCGGGCGGCCGCCCGAGCACGCTGATCCTGCTCGACGCGCTGACCCCGCAGGCGCTGGGCGCACTGATCGCCATGTACGAACACGCTGTGTACGTGCAGTCGGTGATCTGGAACATCAATGCCTTCGACCAGTTCGGTGTCGAGCTTGGCAAGCAGCTGGCCAGTGGCCTGTTGCCGGCGCTGCAGGGTGAGGATGTGGCGATTGCCGATCCGATGACCCGCGAGATCCTGGCGCAGCTGAAGGGCTGACCCGGCCTGCGGATGTGCCGGCGCCGGCCGGCCATCCCATGCCTCTCCGGTTGCCTTCGATCCGGTCGCGCATGAGTGTCTGCGCGGCCACTCATTCCGTTCTGTTTCCGTGCTGCACATGCCGCGCATCCGCGTGCCTGCCGCAGCGCAGCTTGACTGCGCATCGCGTGCCAATGCAGTGTGCACGGGCGGCTGTACCTGTCATCCAGTATCGCTCGCAGCATGAAGTTGATGCCAGGGACTGGCCGTATCCGAAGGGACGTGGAATCGATCCATGTCCTCAACGCCTCATGTTGTGAATGACAGGAGATTGCGAATGGATCTGAATGACGATGTTGTGTCCGGCTGGCTCAATGGCTCGGACGATGTGGATGGGTGCGCCAACCCTGCGGGTTCGCTGTTCATCTATGGCGCTGGGGCCACCGAGTCCGCGCTCACGTCGGCCTCCGACACCCTGATCACGGGTGGCGGTACCGAATGCACCACCACGATGTCGGTGGTCAATCACTGCCTGTGCTGTTGATGTAGCCCGAGCCGGCACGCAGCGGCTTGCGCTGCGTGCCGGCGACTGGAACAGACTCTGGACACTTTGCAGGGGGCGTAATGACCGCTTCTCCGGCTGCGGCCGCGTTTGCGCGCATCACCGAACATTTCCTTGCCGAGGCGCGCGCCGCGTTGGCGGCTGGCCTGCGTGACCCCGCCATCGATCTGCGGCCGGACGAGCGCGCGCTCCTGCATGAGCAGGGCGATGCGGCGCTTCGTGAACATGCCCAGCTCAAGCTCAACCGCGTGCTGTTGCTGGAACTGCATGCGGCCGCGCGCGGTGGTGACATCGGCCCGCTTGAGGGCGCCGGTGCGCTGGACGAATTCGTGGCCCTCGCCACCGGCGAGGGCTTCCATGAGCATCTGCAGCGACGCTACCCGGTGCTGCTGCCGCGGCTGTCGCGCATGCTCGAAGGACAATGTGCGGCCGTGGTGGAGCTGGCCGCGCGCATCGGCCGTGATCGTGCGCTGCTGACGGACCTGCTCGGCAGTCCGGCAGGATCGCTGCGTGCGGTGTCGCTGGGGCGCGGTGACCTGCACGGTGGCGGACGGACCGTGGCGCGGTTGCAGTTCGACGGCGGTACGCTGATGTACAAGCCGCGCTCGCTGCGTATCGATGCCACGCTTGATGGCCTGCTTGCCGCCGTCTTCGGCGAGGGCCCTGGCCGGGTACGCGTGCCGCACGTGGTGGATCGTGGCAGCCACGGCTGGGCCGCATTTGCCGCGCACCGCTATTGCTCCGGTGACGAGGAGCTGCGGGCCTATTACCGCGGTCTCGGCCACTGGCTGGCCATCCTGCGCCTGGTGGGCGGGACCGACATCCACCTGGAGAACCTGATCGCGGTCGGGCCGGTGCCGGTGGTGGTCGACGCCGAAAGCGTGTTCTCGCAGGTCATCGACGTCGAACCCTCCGGTCTGGGCGATGCCTACGACACGGCCGTCAAGCTGATGCGCAATTCGGTGCTGCGGACCGGTATCGTGCCGTTCCGCACCACCGGCCTCGGCATGGAAGGCGTGGACCTGTCCGCCGCCGGCGCACTGCCGGGCGAGCAGCCGCGCGTGCAGGTGCCGGTGATCATCGAAGACGGGACGGCGCCGGCGCGGCTGGGCCTGGTCGAGGCAGAGGTCGCCATCGCACAGAACCATCCAAGCCCGCAGCCGGATGTTTCGTTGTACTGGGACCACATCAGCGAGGGCTTCATCGACGCCAGTGGGCGCCTGCGCGCGCTCGATGCCAAGGGCGAACTGATGCCACTCCTGGTGGCTTTCGAAGGCTGTCAGGTGCGCGACGTGCGGCGGCCGACAATGGCCTACGCAGAGCTCGGGCGGATGCTCTGGCATCCAGCCTCGCTGCACAACGAAGCCCAGGCGGTTGAACGCGCGATCGATCTGCTGGTGCGCAATGCGGCGGTGTCGCCGGCTGCGCCATCGGACCTGGACACCGTCCGCGGCGAAGTGGATGACCTGCGCCACGGCGATATTCCGATTTTCACCTCGCAGCTGGATGCGGCCCGTATCCGCGCCATCGCCGACAACTGGCGTGCGATGCGCATCGACCTGGAAGACGTGACCATCCGCAGCACGCTGGTGGCCACCGATCTGAACCAGCATGCGCTGGCCCGCGCCGAGGCCCGGTCGGGCTACAGCTACGCGGCGCGGCAACCGCGCGCGGACGATCTGGATCAGCGCCGACGTACGCTGGCGGCACGTGCGGTGGAGAATCTTCTGCGGCTTGCCGTGCATGGTGAAGACGGTTCGATGACCTGGATCACGCCCGAGGTGACGCGTACCGGGTGGACGGTTCAGCCCGTGCAGCCTGACCTGTACTTCGGGCTGGGAGGCATCGCTTTCGCGCTGGCCGCCTACCGTCGCGAAGTGGAGCAGGGGCGCGCCGACGCCGTGGCGGGGCTGGATCCGGCCATCGAGGGCGCCATCGCGGTGTTCCAGACCATGTGCGAACGGCATCCCGCCGAGATTGATGGCGGATTCGTCGGTACGGGTTCCCAGATCTGGACACTGCTGGCACTGCACGATCTGCTGCAGCGGCCAGCCTTGCTGGCGTTGGCCGAGCACTGCGCGGACGCGGCGGAACGCCGCGGCTTCCAGGGGCCGGTGAAATTCGAACTCATTGATGGCGTGTCGGGCATGATCCTGCCGTTGCTGGCGCTCGCCGAGGCCACCGGCAATACGCGGTGGCTGGCATTGGCGGCTGCAGCGGGGCGCCGCATGCAGGATGCGGCGATCGTCGATGCCGACGGCGCACGCTGGCCGACGCCACAGTTCCGCGAGCCGATCGGTGGCTTCGGCCACGGTGCGATGGGCATGGGCTGGGCGCTGGCACGGCTGGCGCGTTCGGATGCCGGCAGCGTGCCTGAGCGCGCGGCCTGGCGGCAGTTGGCCGAAGGAGCGTTTGCGTTCCAGGCGGCGCTGTTCGAACCGCATACCGGGCACTGGCGCGACATCCATCTCCAGGACGGGCAGAAGAACTTCCCGACCTGGTGTCATGGCAGTGTCGGCATCGGTCTGGCCGCTGCGGATCTGTACGCCCGTACCGGCGATCCGGCGCAGTTGCGCGACATGCGCCGCGCGGTTGCCGATACGCGTGGCAAATGGGGGTTCAGCCACACCCTGTGCCACGGCGATGTGTCCACCCGGGAGCTGCTGGTGCTGGCGGCTGCGCTGGATCCGGAGGGATGTCCCTATCCGCAGGATGAGGCGGCCATCGAGATCGTTTCTTCAATCGAGGAGCACCAGGGCATGGTCGGCGGACTGACCCGCGCGGCCTTCACTCCGGGCCTGATGATCGGCCTGGCAGGTGCGATCTATGGTTTCCTGCGCATGCATCCGGCCTGCGCGCTGCCGTCGCCGTTGCTGCAGGAGACGACAGTGGCCCGGGTCGATGCACCGGCATCGCGTTCCAGTACCGCGCAGGACCGAGCGGTGCTGGCCGAGGTCTGAGCCGGACGGGGCCGCGATCAACGGCTGGGATCGCGTTCCGGGCTCGGTCGCTTGGCCAGCTTGCGCTGCAGCGAACGCCGGTGCATGCCGAGCAGGCGTGCGGCCGCCGATACGTTGCCACCGGTCTCGTGCATCGCCTGCTGGATGTGTTCCCACTGCAGGCGGCTGATCGGCGTCATCGCGTCCGGCACTTCCATTTCGCCATCGTCGGCCGGGCCGTCATCTTCCTCGCCGAGGGCGCGCAGGATCATCGGCACCGTGGCCGGCTTAGGCAGGTAGTCGTCGGCGCCGAGCTTGATCGCCTCCACGGCGGTGGCGATGCTGGCGTAGCCGGTCACCAGCAGGATGCGCATGTCCGCGCGCAGCGCGCGCAGTGGTTGGATCAGTGCCAGGCCGGAATCGCTGCCCAGCTTCAGGTCGATCAGCGCGAACGCCGGCGGATGCTGGCGGGCCAGTGCCAGTGCACTGGCGGCGTCCTGCGCGGTCTGGGTTTCCAGCCCCTTGCGGGCCAGGCTGCGCTGCAGGGTACGCAGGTACAGCTCGTCGTCGTCGACCAGCAGGCCCAGGGTGGAGTGGTGAAGGCTCATGGGGTGTCCTCGCGTGGGGCCAGCGGCAGGCGGAAGCCGACGCGGCTGCCGGCCCCCTGGGCCGGGCGCATCCACATCTCGCCGTCGAGGCGTTCGATGGTGGCATGGGACAGGGCCAGGCCGACGCCCAAGCCCTCGCTTTTGCTGCTGCCGAACAGCTTGCCCGGCAGCACCGCGGCGCGGGCGTCGAAGCCGTGGCCGTAGTCGCGGACTTCGCCGATCAGGTCGTCGCCTTCGATGCGCAGGTCCAGGTCCACGCGCGGCCGGCCGGCCTGTTCGCCGGCATCAGCGGCATTGTTGAGCAGGACCATCAGCAGATGGCCCACGCCCGGGTCGAGTGGCAGCCGCAGCGGCGCATCGTCGTTGCGGTGCAGGTCGATGGTCGGCCGCACCAGGCGCCACTGTTCCAGTACCTGCTGCGCGCTGGAGTGGCTGCGCCCCGGTGCATCGGCCGAGGCCGGTGCGGCCAGCGCCAGCACGCGCTCACGGCACTGCACCAGCAGCTCGCGCAGGGTTTCCATGTCTTCGCGGACTTCGGGCTCTTCGCTGCGCTCGGCGACGTCATCGGCGAGCAGGGTCATGGTCGCCAGCGGCGTGTTCAGTTCATGTGCCACCGAGGCGGCATGGGTGGCCAGGGCGACGATGCCCTCGTTGCGGGCGAAGCGTTCGCGCAGCGCCGACAGTTCCAGTTCGCGCTGGCGCAGCGCCAGCGCCAGGCGGGTGGAGAAGGCCAGCACCACTGCGGCGGAAATCAGGAAATTGGCGACCACGCCCCAGCGGTTGAGGTCCTGCGCACGGAAATAGCCATCCGGCAGCGATTGGCCGAAGATGCCGCTGGCGGCGTAGCCGAGCAGGCAGGCCAGCGCGACCGCCAGCGCCCAGCGCAGGGGCAGGGCGAAGGCGGCCAGTGCGATCAGGATCAGGAACAGTGAACTGAACGGGTTGGCCATGCCACCGCTCCAGCCCACCATCCAGGTCAGGATGATTACGTCCACCAGGATGTGGCCGAATGCGGTCAGCGGCGCGGTGTCGGCCGCTTCCGGGCGCAGCTGGGTATAGACGTTGAACAGGGTCAGCACGGCCACGCCGGCCCACAGCGGCAGCTGCGGCAACGGCAGGCCCAGCACCCAGGTGGCGACCAGGATGGTGGCGGCCTGGCCACCTACGGCAAGCCAGCGCAGGCTGCATAGGGTTCGGAGAAACGGGGCGTCGGGACCGGTCATTCACGCTCATCCTATGCGTTCACGCGTGACCGTGCCTGCGACAATCGGCCGCAGCCGTGCCGCCGGCTGAATGCGAGTCACCCGGAATGCGGGAGCGGGCGGTAGAATGCGCCCATGCACGACGCCGTCACCCGCCCGACTCCCCCCTCCGATGCCACCTCCTGGCCCCGCCGCCAGACCCATGCCGTGCAGATCGGCGGGGTCACCGTAGGTGGAGGCAAGCCGGTGGTGGTGCAGTCGATGACCAACACCGACACGTCTGACGTGGCCTCCAGCGTGAAGCAGGTGGCCGAGCTGTGGCGTGCCGGTTCGGAAATGGTGCGTTTGACCGTCAACACCGTTGAAGCCGCTGCGGCGATCCCGCGCATCGTCGACAAGCTGGCGATGATGGGCATCGACGTGCCGCTGATCGGTGACTTCCATTACAACGGCCACCAGTTGCTGACCGCCGAACCGGCGTGTGCCGAAGCGCTGGCCAAGTACCGCATCAACCCGGGCAACGTCGGCTTCGGCAAAAAAAAGGACCTGCAGTTCGCCCAGCTGATCGAGTTCGCGATCCGCTACAACAAGCCGGTGCGCATCGGCGCCAACTGGGGCTCGCTGGACCAGGCCCTGGCGGCGAAGCTGATGGACGAGAACAACCTGCGCGAACAGCCCTGGGACGCCGGTCGCGTGCTGCGCGAGGCGCTGATCCGCTCGGCGCTGGATTCGGCCGAGCAGGCAGTGGAACTCGGCCTGCCGCGCGACCGCATCGTGCTGTCGGCCAAGGTCAGCGGCGTGCAGGAACTGATCGCGGTGTATCGCGACCTGGCCCAGCGCTCGGACTTCGCCCTGCACCTGGGCCTGACCGAGGCCGGCATCGGCAGCAAGGGCATCGTCGCCTCGTCCGCGGCGCTGAGCGTGCTGCTGCAGGAAGGCATCGGAGACACCATCCGCATCTCGCTGACCCCGGAACCGGGCCAGTCGCGCACGCAGGAAGTGATCGTCGCCCAGGAACTGCTGCAGACCACCGGCCAGCGTGCCTTCACGCCGCTGGTCACGGCCTGCCCGGGCTGCGGCCGCACCACCTCCGAGTTCTTCCAGGAGCTGGCCAAGGTGGTGCAGAACCACGTGCGCGAGAAGATGCCGCTGTGGAAGATCCACCACCCGGGGGCGGAGAACATGACCCTGGCGGTGATGGGCTGCATCGTCAACGGGCCGGGTGAGTCGCGCCATGCCAACATCGGCATCTCGCTGCCGGGCACGGGTGAAACGCCTGCAGCGCCGGTGTTCGTCGATGGCGAGAAGAAGGTGACCCTGCGTGGCGACAACATCGCCCAGGAGTTCGTCGCCCTGATCGACGATTACGTCGAACACAAGTATGTCCGAAGCGCCGGATAAGCCTGCGATCCTCGCTGCACCGGAGTCCGCCTCCGGCTTCCGCCACTGGATGGCGCGCAACGCCTGGCGCCTGGTCCTGCTGTTCGGCGGTGTGTTGCTGCCGCTGGCCGGCTTCGTCGCCCTGGCTGACGAGGTGCACGAGTTTGAATCGTTCCATTTCGACGCGCCGCTGCTGTGGCAGATGCATGGCCTGCATTCGCCGCTGCTGGACCGCTTCTTCGTGCTCATCTCCAAACTGGGCTACGAATGGTTCCTGATCCCGGCCGACGTGCTGATCATCGGCGCGCTCCTGGGCTACCGGCGTTGGCGCGAGGCCACCTTCGTGGCGGTCAGCTTCGTCGGCTCGGCGCTGCTGAACATGGGCAGCAAGCACTTCTTCCAGCGCCAGCGCCCCAGCCTGTGGGAATCGATCGCGCCGGAATCGACGTTCAGCTTCCCCAGCGGCCACGCGATGGGCTCGATGACCCTGGCGGTGACCCTGGTACTGCTGGCCTGGAACACCCGCTGGCGCTGGCCGGTGCTGCTGCTGGCGCCGGCATTCAGCCTGCTGGTCAGCGTGTCCCGGGTCTATCTGGGGGTGCATTACCCCTCCGATATCCTGGCCGGATGGTGTGCCGCGCTGGTTTGGGTGATAGGGTGCTATCTGGTCATGTTCAGTCGCCGGCACCCTTGGCGACGTCACGGCCCGCCGCCAGCGAAGGCCAGCGAAGCATCATCACAGGGGGATTGACGTGGATGGCCCTTGAGGGACGTCTACGTGATAGATCAGTTGTTTCGTTGCAGCAGGTTCTGCAAGACAGGGGGCAAGCACAACGCGCGGTACTGTGATGCGCAAGGCAGATTGCCGGGGTCGCATTCCGAACGCGCTTGCAGGGGTATCGGCACCCCACCTAGCTTGACCTGCAATGGCCGCATTCGAAGAGGTACGTGAATGACGATTCGAGTCTACCTGGTGGATGACCACGCACTGGTCCGCACCGGTATGAAGATGATTCTGTCGGGGGGAAACCGACATCGAGGTGGTGGGCGAAGCCGAGACCGGCGAGGACGCGCTGCGCGAGGTCCGCCAGCTGCTGCCGGACGTAGTGCTGTGCGACCTGCATCTGCCGGGTGTGAGCGGCATGGAAGTGACTGAGCGCATCGTGCGCAGCCACCGCAATACCCGCGTGGTGATCGTGTCGGTGCTGGAAGATGGCCCGCTGCCGAAGCGGCTGCTTGAAGCTGGTGCTGCCGGCTACATCGGCAAGGGCTGCGATGCGCAGGAACTGCTGCGCGCGGTGCGCGACGTGGCCGGTGGCCGTCGCTACCTGGGTACCAGCATCGCGCAGAACCTGGCGCTATCGACGGTGGAAGGCAACGGTTCGCCGTTCGACAGCCTGTCGCCGCGCGAGCTGGAAGTGGCGTTGCTGCTGACCCAAGGCCTGCGCCAGGAAGACATCGCCCGCCGTCTGAGCCTGAGCGCGAAGACGGTGAACACGCATAAGGCGCGGTTGTTCGAGAAGATGGGGATCCACGACAACATCGCGTTGGCGCGGATGGCCAGCCAATACGGGCTGGTGGATCCGGCACGGCCGCTGTAAGGGATTCGGCCTTCTGTAGAGCCGAGCCCATGCTCGGCTGCGCTTCATTCCGCTGGAGTGGAGCCGAGCGTGGGCTCGGCTCTACAGCTGCGTTCGGCTCAGTGGCCGCGAACGCGCTGGATGATCTTGGCGGCGTCAGCGGCGCTGGCGCGCACCTTGTCCCATTCGCCATTGGCGATCCAGTTGCCCGGCACCATCCACGAACCACCAATGCAGACCACGTTCTTCTGTTCGAGGTACTCGGCGGCGGTGTTTTCGGTGATGCCGCCGGTCGGGCACAGCTTCAGGTCGGCGACCGGGCCGGCCAGACCCTTGATCATCGCCAGGCCACCCACGGCCGTGGCCGGGAACAGCTTGCACACGCGGAAGCCGCGCGCATAGAGCGACAGAAGCTCGGTCGGCGTGGCCGCACCCGGCACCACCGGTAGCGGCGCAGCGGCCAATGCATCGGCCAGCGCCGGCGGCGTACCAGGCGTCACCAGGAAGTCCGCGCCCGCATCGATCGACTGCTGCATCTGCTCCACGGACAGCACCGTGCCCGCGCCCACCACCACATCCGGCAGCTCGCGCTTGAGCATCGCCAGCGCTTCCATCGCCACCGGTGTCCGCAGCGTCAGCTCGATGGCCGGCAGGCCACCTTCCAGCAGCGCCGCACTGACCGCCCGCGCCTGGTCCAGCGTATGAATCGTCACCACCGGCAGGATGCCCGCCGCATGCAACAGCTCCGCCGCCTTCACCTGATGTTGTTCGATACCCATGCTTTTGCCCTTGCCTTTGCTCTTCTTGATTCAGTGGCCGCAGCGCAGATGACGCGCCGGGAATTGTCCAAGGGCAGTAGAGCGCCCTGGCCGGGACTGTGAGCGGCATGGATGCCGCGATCGAGCCCCCATGGATGGGTTTACGGCGTGTCCCGGCCAGGGCGCTCTACTGCCCAGGCCGGGAAGCCTGCCGCGGCTTTTCGCTTCAGGCGTCCTTCGCCTCATGCGGTGCCGCCGCCGCCGCGGCATCATGCCCCAGCTCGTACTCCGCGTCGTAATCCCACGGCCCACCATCGGCCGCCGCCGGCCCACACGAAATCGAAATCGCCCCCTGGTCGGCCGGACCCACCATGCGACGGTTGATCGCAAACAGATTGCGGCCCAGGTCATGCGCGGCCGGCGCGGTGTTCGGCGCCAGCGGACGTGCTGCCCATTCCGCCGCATCCACCAGCACTTCCAGCGTGCCGGCCTCGCCATCCAGGCGGATCATGTCGCCTTCGCGCACTTTGGCCAGCGGGCCACCGCGCGCCGCTTCCGGCGTCACGTGGATCGCCGCCGGAATCTTGCCCGAGGCGCCGGACAGGCGGCCGTCGGTGACCAGTGCCACACGCCGGCCCTGGTTCTGCAGCAGGCCCAGCAGCGGCGCCAGCGAATGCAGTTCGGGCATGCCGTTCGCACGCGGGCCCTGGTATCGCACCACCGCCACAAAATCCTGCGGCAGCAGGCCACCGGCGTGCAGCTTGTTCAAAACCTGTGGTGCATCCACCACCACCGCCGGTGCTTCGATCGTGCGGTACTGCGGCTTCACCGCCGACAGCTTGATCAGCGACTTGCCCAGGTTGCCGCGCAGCAGGCGCAGGCCGCCCTGGTGTTCGAACGGGTTGTCGACACCGCGCACTACTTCGTCATCGGCGCTGCGTTCCAGGCCCGGCAGATAGACCAGCTGGCCGGCGCGCAGCTGCGGCTCGCGCGCATAGTCGGCCATGCCGCCACGCGCGACGCTCACGAGGTCGCCGTGCATCAGGCCCGCCTTGATCAGCTCGCCGAACACGAACGCCGGGCCGCCGGCCGCAGCGAAGCGGTTCACGTCGGCGTCGCCGTTCGGATAGACGCGGGCCAGCAGCGGGATCAGCTGCGACAGCTCGTCGAAGTCGTCCCAGGTCAGCACGATGCCGGCGGCGCGTGCCACGGCGATCCAATGGATGGTGTGATTGGTCGACCCACCGGTCGCCATCAGCGCGATGACCGCGTTGATGATCGCGCGCTCGTCGATGATCCGGCCCAGCGGACGGAAGTCATCGCCCAGCGCGGTGATGTCCAGCGCACGTTCGGCGGCTTCGCGGGTCAGTGCATCACGCAGCGGCGTGCCCGGGTTGACGAACGACGCACCCGGCAGCTGCACGCCCATCGCTTCCAGCAGCACCTGGTTGGAATTGGCGGTGCCGTAGAAGGTGCAGGTGCCAGCGCCGTGGTACGACGCGGACTCGGCTTCCAGAAGCTCTTCGCGGGTGGCTTCGCCGGCGGCGTAGCGTTCGCGCACTTCGGCCTTCTGCTTGTTCGGAATGCCCGGGGTCATCGGGCCGGCCGGCACGAACACCGCCGGCAGGTGACCGAAGGCCAGTGCACCGATCAGCAGGCCCGGCACGATCTTGTCGCACACACCGAGGTAGACGGTGGTGTCGAACATGTCGTGGCTGAGCCCGATGGCGGTCGCCTGTGCGATCACATCGCGCGAGAACAGCGACAGTTCCATGCCGCCTCGGCCCTGGGTGACGCCGTCGCACATCGCCGGCACGCCGCCGGCCACCTGTGCGGTGGCGCCCAGCTCGCGGGCGATCTCGCGGATCTGCTCGGGATAGGTCTCGAACGGCTGGTGCGCCGACAGCATGTCGTTGTAGGCGGTGATGATGCCCAGGTTCGGCGTCACGCCACCGCGCAGGCGGCTCTTGTCGGTGCCGCTGCAGGCGGCGAATCCGTGGGCGAGGTTGCCGCAGCTCAGGCGGCTGCGGAACGGGCCCTCACGCAGGGAGGCATCGATCGCGGCCAGATAGGCGGCACGCGAGGCGGCGCTGCGGCGGATGACACGCTCAGTGATGGCTTGCAGTTGCGGATGGAGGCTCATTGGCTACCGGCGTTCGTGGTGGCGAGAGGCAAGCGGCGGCGCGGCGCCGCCGCCGACATCAATCAGCCCAGTGCACGCGCAGGCGCGCGCCGTCCAGGTTGATTGCATTGAGGATCGGGTACTGCTGGGCGTCGTTGCTGTCCAGCGCCTGGCGCAGCACCTGCAGCTTCTGCTTGCCGCGCAGCAGCAGCAGGCGCTGGCGGCACTGGCCCAGCCCGTGCGGGGTCAGCGTGATGCGCAGCGGCCACTGGTTCGCGCCCGGGCAGCCGGTGGCGTCCAGTGCCGCGTAGGGCAGGGTGCTTTCCAGTGCGCGGGCCAGGTCCTTCGAGCCCGGGAACAGCGAGGCGGTGTGGCCGTCGTTGCCCATGCCCAGTGCCACCAGGCTCGGCGGCTGGCTGTGCTGGGCCTGCAGGTTGGCGGTGTAAACGCATTCCGGCAGCGGCTTTCCGATCCGTACCAGCGGATCGAAATGCGCACCTTCGGCGCGTTTGAGCAGGTGCTCGCGCACCAGCCAGGCGTTGCTGTCGCGATCCTGCGGCGACAGCCAGCGCTCGTCGGCCAGGCTCACTTCCACCCGGTCCCAGTGCACGTCCAACTCGGCCAGCGCCTGGTAGACCGGCGCCGGCGTGGTGCCGCCGGACAACAGGATGCGGGCGCGGCCCACTTCGTTGATGTCGTGGTTGAGGGTCTGCGCCATCTCGGCGGCCACTGCCTCGATCCAGCCATCGGCATCGCCGTGGCTGATGAACTCGATGCGGTCGTCGTGGAAGGTGGGACTCATGCGGCAACTCCAGGTGCGTCACGTTCGGCGTCGGCGGCATAGGCGGCGGCGCCCAGCAATCCGGCGTGGGGATGCATCACGGCCAACGAGGGAACGCGCGCCATGATCGAAGAGAACCGCCCCTTGTGTTCGAAGCGCTGGCGGAAACCAGAGTGCTGCAGCGAATCGAGCATCTTCGGAGTCAGACCACCGGTCAGGAACACGCCATCCCAGGCACCCTGGGTCAGTACCAGGTCGCCGGCAATGGCGCCGAACACCGCGCAGAACACGTCCACGGTGCGCATTGCCTGCGGATCGCCATGCAGGGCACGGGCGGTCACGTCCACCGGCTGCAGCTGGCCGGGATCGATACCGGCCATCTCGCACACCGCGCGATGGATGTTGACCAGGCCGGGGCCGCAGATCAGTCGCTCGTTGGAGACGCGGCCGAACTGCTCGGACAGGATTTCCAGGATGCGGATCTCCTCCGGGGTTCCCGGCGGGAAGCTGACATGGCCGCCTTCGGTTTCCAGCGGATAGCAGCGTCCGTGGCGCAGGATCAGGCCACCGACACCCAGGCCGGTGCCCGGACCGATCACCGCGTAGTTGCGCGGCTGGCCCGGCTTGCCCGGCACCCAGGCGGCACCACCGACCTGGACCACGTCATCGGGCTGCAGCAGTGAAATCGCCATCGCCTGTGCGGCGAAATCGTTGATCAGGTGCAGTTCGTCGAACCCGAGCATCGCTGCGGTGCGGCTGCGCGAGATCACCCACGGATGGTTGGTGATGCGCGCTTCGTCACCATCAACGCGACCGGCCACTGCGAACACGCCGCGGCTGGCGGTGGCGCCGATCTGTTCCAGATGGTGGCGCGCGGCATCACCCAGCGATGGGAACTCCGCCACCGCGTACTCGCGGATGCTGTCCTTCTGCAGCGGTGCGTCCTGCGAGGTGTCGGCCAGGGCGAAGCGGGCGTTGGTGCCGCCGATGTCGGCGACCAGCACCGGCTGCGAGCTGGCACTCATGCCGAGGCTCCGCTGTCCGGCGCGTCCACGCCCTGCGGCAGGAACTCGCCCGCATTGCTCGGGCCCCATTGGCCGGCGGGGTAGGGCTCCAGCGGCAGCTTGGCGTCCTTCCAGGCATCGGCCACGCTGTCGATCCACGCCCAGGCGGCGCGCACTTCGTCATCGCGCACGAACAGCGTGTGGTTGCCGTTGAACGCATCCAGGAACAGGCGCTCGTACGCGATGCGGCGGTGCAGGCCGGTCGGCACCGACAGCTCCAGCTCCAGCGGGTGCAGTTCCAGCGCGCCCCATTCCGGGCCGGCCAGGCTGCTCATCAGGCCCAGTTCGATGTTTTCCTGCGGCTGCAGCTGGAACACCAGGCGGTTTGGTGCGGCCTGCGCGCGCTGCGGGCGCTCGAACAGCCAGTGGGTGACCGGCTTCAGCGTGACCACCACGCGGGTGGTGCGCTCGGGCAGGCGCTTGCCGGTGACCAGGTGGAACGGCACGCCGCTCCAGCGCCAGTTGTCGATGTGCGCAGTGACACCGGCGAAGGTCTCCACGTCGCTGCCTTCCGGCGGCTGGTAGGCCTGTGCCGGCTGGCCGTTGATGGTGCCGGCGGTGTAGCGGCCGCGGATGCTGTCACGCGCGGCGTGCTTGGCATCAAGCGGACGCAGGGCGCGCAGCACCTTGACCTTCTCGTCGCGGATGCGGTCGGCTTCCAGCGACGCCGGCGGTTCCATCGCCACCATGCACAGCAGCTGCAGGATGTGGCTCTGCACCATGTCGCGCAGCGCGCCGGAGCGGGCGTAGTAGGCGTCGCGGCCATCCACGCCTTCGCTCTCGGCCACCAGGATGTGCACCGATTCGATGTAGTTGCGGTTCCACACTGCCTCCAGCAGCGTATTACCGAAGCGCAGCGCGATCAGGTTCTGCACTGCCGCCTTGCCCAGGTAGTGGTCGAGGCGGAACACGCGGTCCTCGTCGATCCACTGGCCGATGGTAGAGATGATCTCCTCGGCGCTCTCGCTGTCGCTGCCGATCGGCTTCTCCAGCATCAGGCGTGCCGGTGCGGCAAGTGCGCCGCCCTTGGCCAGGCCTTCGCAGGTGGAGATGTACAGACCCGGCGGGATGGCCAGGTAGCTGACGCACTTGCGGTGCACCAGGTCGGAGACCGCGGCGGCAACCGAGTCGACGTCGCGCAGGTCCACCGAACGGTAGTCGATGCGGCGCAGCAGGGCACTGATGTCGTCCTGCGAGGCCATCGGCATGGCCTGCTGCAGGCGCGGGCGCAGGATGTCATGGAAGGCTTCGGTGTCATGCCCGGACAGGGCCAGCGCACGGATACGGAAGTCCTCCGGCAGCAGGCCGTCGCCAAGCAGGCGAAGCAGCGAAGGGAACAGGTAGCGCTGGGCCAGATCACCTGTGGCACCGAACAGGAAGAGGGTGTCGTGCATCGCTCGAGTTTCAGATCCGGGTGACATCGTTGTCAATCGCTTCATGGCTGGGTTCGGGGGACATCCGCGCAACTGCCTGTCCGAGGTTCGTCAGGGGCGATCTCCGGGGTAGCGGAAGACCGTTCCATTCGAAACCACTGCCCCGGCGGAAGCTTCGTTCCACCGCCGACGCAGATCGGTGCGCACCGATCATCGGATAGTGCCACGTGAAAACGTTTACATGGCAGAATGGGCAACTGTATTCGATTGCAGTGCTCGCCGTCATGCCGCAAGCGCGCAATCATCACTGCCATCGGGAGGGCCGAGGCAGTCCCAAAAGACAGCCCGGCTTCGGGCGGACCGGATAGGTGATATGGCAAAAGTGCAGTTGCAGGGTGTGCGCAAGGTCTATGACAACGGCCAGGTCGCGGTGAAGGACGCCAGCTTCGAGGTCGCCGATGGCGAGCTGATGGTGCTGGTCGGTCCGTCCGGCTGTGGCAAGTCGACCCTGCTGCGGATGGTGGCTGGCCTTGAAGAAATCAGCGGCGGCACGCTGACCATCGGTGATCGCGTGGTCAACGACGTGGCGCCGAAGGATCGCGACATCGCGATGGTGTTCCAGAGCTACGCGCTGTATCCGCACATGACCGTGGCCGAGAACCTGGCCTTCGGCCTGAAGCTGCGCGGGCATGACAAGGCGACCATCGACAAGCGCATCGCCGAGGCGGCGCAGACGCTGGGCCTGACGGAGATGATGGACAAGCTGCCTAAGGCGATGTCCGGCGGCCAGCGCCAGCGTGTTGCGCTGGGCCGGGCGCTGGTGCGCGAGCCGGCGGTGTTCCTGCTCGACGAACCGCTGTCCAATCTGGATGCCAAGCTGCGCCACAGCGTGCGCACCGAAATCGCGCAGCTGCATCGCAAGCTGGGCACCACCATGATCTACGTGACGCACGACCAGGTTGAAGCGATGACCCTGGGCCAGCGCATCGTGGTGCTGAAGGACGGCATCATCCAGCAGATCGATACGCCGATGGCGCTGTACGACCGCCCGGCCAACCTGTTCGTGGCTGGTTTCCTCGGCAGCCCGGCGATGAACGTGCTGCGTGGCACGCTGCAGGGCGATGCCGGTGGGGTGACCGTGGTCGACGGCGAATGGCGTGCACCGCTGGGTCAGGCCACGATCGATCCGGCGTGGTTGCAGAAGCCGATCGCGGTGGGCGTGCGGCCGGAGCACCTGCAGCCGGCGGCCGCCGATGATGCGCATGCGTTCACTGCGCGCATCGAAGGCATTGAGCCGGTCGGCAACGAGATCTTCGTCAACCTCAGCAGTGGCCAGCATGCGCTGACCATGCGCGTGGCGCCGCAGGCGCTGCCGGCGGTGGGCGAGCAGATCCGCGTGGCGATCCACCCGCAGGGGTTGCATTTCTTCAACCCGGAAACCGGCGAGCGGCTCTGACTCTGTAGCCGAACCCGCGCTCGGCTGCTTCGTTGCGGTGCGGACCAACGGTCCGCACCCACCATGGCGGCGGTAGCGCCGGGCCGTGCCCGGCGTGAACCTCAGCGCGCCAATCCATCCAGTAGCGGCACACGCTGCGCCACCGCACCACCCACCTGCAGCTCGGCGTCGCTGGCCTCCAGCGGCAGCACCGCCAGCGCCAGTTCACCGGCCACGCTGGCAATCGTGCCCAGCGCTGCGCCGTCCTGTTGTACGCCATCGCCGGCCTGCGCCGGTGCTGCGGCATGCAGCAGCTGCACCGCGCGCTTGGCCTTGCCGAGGAAGTGGGTGCGCGCGACGATTTCCTGGCCGGGATAGCAGCCCTTCTTCACGCTGTAGCCGTTCAGGCGGTCCAGGCCCAGCTGCTGGGGGGTCCACACTTCGCGCTGGCTTTCTTCCAGTCGCGGCAACCCGTAGCGCAGGTCGGCCTGGCGCCAGGCCAGGGCGAAAGCGGCCTCATCGGTTTCGCTGCCGGCGGCAAATGCATCAGCTGCGCCAATGCGCAGGGTGCGCGGCAGCGCATCGCTGCCCAGGTCAAGTTCCCAGCCGGCCGCTGCGGCGTGCGCAATCGCGGCGTTGCTGGCGGCTTCGGGCGCGGTGAAGGCGCCGGCCACCGCCAGATCGCTGCGCACCTGCACCTTCACCTTGCGACGGAACACGAAGCGCTGCAGTTGCGACGCAATCGCATCGGCATCGCCGTCGGCCAGCACCAGCATCACGTGGTCGTCGGCCAGCCGAAGCAGCTGGAACACCGCCAGGGTGCGGCCTTTTGCGCTCAGCCAGGCGCTCCACTGCCAGTGCAGCAGGGGCAGGGCAGTGACGTCGCCGCTGAACTGGGCGTGGGCGAAAACGGCCGCATCCGTGCCCTGCAGGCTCAGCAACTGGTGGCCGGGCAGGCGCGGATATCCGACGAAAGCAGGGGGCAGGTTGTCAGGCACGTGAACGAGGTCTAAAATTTGTGCGTTGCGAGACCGAACATGATAGGCCAAACAACCCCCACTCCCGACGACGAATCTGAAGCCCCGCTGGTCCCCGCGGCACCCGTGCCCGTGGAACAGGAAAAAGCAGAGGAATTCGGCGGCCGCGGCGGACTTGATCCGGTGCGGTATGGCGATTGGGAGAAAAACGGACGCTGCATCGATTTCTGATCAGCATTGAGCCAACGCGGCCGTGTGCCGCCCAGCCGAGACAACGAGCCCAGCGAATGGCGACCAGACAACGCCCACTTTCCCCGCACCTTCAGGTGTATCGCTGGCAGATTCAGATGGCCACCTCGATCCTGCATCGAGCCACTGGCGTCTTTCTGTCTGTTGGTGCCCTCATCATCGCTGCCGGCCTGCTGGCCCTGATGATGGGGCCCGAGTCCTGGAACTGCTTCACCGGCCATGCCGGGGCCTGGTATGGCCGCGTGTTCCTGTTCGCGTGGACATGGTCGTTCGCCTATCACCTGTGCAATGGCATCCGCCACGTGGTGCAGGACTTCGCCATCGGCTTCAGCATCCCCGCCTTCATCCGCAGCAGCTGGCTGTCGGTCACCGGCAGCCTGGTGATCACCCTGCTGGTGTGGGCCTATGTGATGTTCGGAGGTGCCGCGTGAGCAAGTTCCGTACCCCGCTGAAGAACGTGCGCGGCCTTGGCTCGGCCAAGACCGGCACCGAGCACTTCGTGCACCAGCGCCTGACCGCCGCCGCGCTGGTGGTGCTGGGCATCTGGTTCCTGGTCTTCGTGCTGGGCCTGCTGGGCTCGGACTACGCGACCGCCGCCGCCGCCGTGGCCAAGCCGTGGAACGCAGTGCCGCTGATCGGCCTGCTGATCGCCATGTTCTGGCACGCGCAGCTCGGCATGCAGGTCGTGCTGGAAGACTACATCCACGAATCGCTGCTGGCCCTGGTGCTGCAGACCGCGGTGAAGTTCGTCGCCGTGCTCGGCATGATCGTCAGTGTGTTTGCGGTGGGCCGCATCGCCCTCGGCGTTGCCTGAGCCCAGGCACCAACACAGGAATCCAGATTAGATGTCCGCTTACAAGATCACCGAACACAAGTACGACATGGTCGTGGTCGGCGCCGGCGGCGCCGGCCTGCGCGCCACGTTCGGCCTGGCCGCCAAGGGCCTGCAGACCGTGTGCCTGACCAAGGTCTTCCCGACTCGTTCGCACACCGTTGCCGCCCAGGGCGGTATCTCGGCCGCACTCGGCAACATGGGCGAGGACGACTGGCGCTACCACTTCTTCGACACCATCAAGGGGTCGGACTGGCTGGGCGACCAGGACGCGATCGAATACATGTGCCGTGAGGCCATCCCGGCCATCATCGAGCTCGAGCACTACGGCGTGCCGTTCTCGCGCACCGCCGAAGGCAAGATCTACCAGCGTCCGTTCGGTGGCATGACCACCAAGTACGGTGAAGGCCCGGCGGCGCAGCGTACCTGCGCGGCGGCCGACCGTACCGGTCATGCGATGCTGCACACCCTGTACCAGCAGTCGCTGAAGCACGACGCGCGCTTCATGATCGAGTACTTCGCGCTCGACCTGATCTTCGACGAGGAAGGCGCCTGCCGCGGCGTGCTGGCCCTGGACATGTCCGATGGCACGCTGCATCTGTTCCGCGCCCAGGGCGTGGTGCTGGCCACCGGCGGCTACGGCCGTGCCTACTTCAGCGCCACGTCGGCGCATACCTGCACCGGCGACGGTGGCGGCCTGGCCATGCGTGCCGGCATCGCCATGCAGGACATGGAGTTCGTGCAGTTCCACCCGACCGGCATCTACGGCGCCGGCTGCCTGATCACCGAGGGTGTCCGCGGTGAAGGTGGCATCCTGCGCAACAGCAGTGGCGAGCGCTTCATGGAGCGCTATGCACCGCACTACAAGGATCTGGCCTCGCGCGACGTGGTCAGCCGTTCGATGACCATCGAGATCCGCGAAGGCCGCGGCGTCGGCGAGCACAAGGATCACATCCTGCTCGACCTGACCCACCTCGGTCCGGGCGTGATCGACGACAAGCTGCCGGGCATCGCCGAAAGCGCCCGCATCTTCGCCGGCGTCGACGTGCACAAGCAGCCGATCCCGGTCATCCCGACCGTGCACTACAACATGGGCGGCATCCCGACCAACTACCACGGCGAAGTGGTGCAGAAGGTCGGCGACAACGACAATGCCGTAGTGCCGGGCCTGTACGCGATCGGTGAAGCGGCCTGCGTCTCCGTGCACGGCGCCAACCGACTGGGCTCGAACTCGCTGCTGGACCTGGTGGTGTTCGGCCGTGCGGTGGCCAACCGCTGCGCCGAGACCATCAAGCCGGGCGCGTCGCACAAGCCGCTGGCGTCTGATGCCTGCGACAAGGCGCTGGGCCTGCTGGACAAGCTGCGCCACGCCAACGGCGATACCCCGACCTCGGTCATCCGCGATCGCATGCAGCGCACCATGCAGGCCGATGCCGCCGTCTTCCGCACCAGCCAGACGCTGAAGGAAGGCTGCGAGAAGATGGACAAGATCTTCGACTCGTTCCAGGACGTGAAGGTCTCCGACCGTTCGCTGGTGTGGAACTCGGACCTGATCGAGACCTACGAGCTGAACAACCTGCTGCTCAACGCGGTGGCGACGATCAACTCGGCCGAACAGCGCAAGGAAAGCCGCGGCGCGCATGCGCACGAGGACTTCCCGGACCGCGACGACGTCAACTGGCAGAAGCACACCCTGGTCAGCGTCGACGAGAAGGGCAAGTGCAGCTTCGACTACCGTCCGGTGCACATGTACACGTTGACCGACGACGTGTCCGTGGTGCCGCCGAAGCCGCGCGTGTACTGATCCGACCCCGCCTACCATGCAATCCGCGCCCAAGGGCGCGGGCCGCCTGAGCCAACGAGAGCAGCCATGGCCGAGTTTTCACTCCCCAAGAATTCCAAGATCACGAAGGGCAAGCACTTCCCCGTCAAGAACGGCGGCAAGAACGTGCGCACCTTCAAGATCTACCGCTGGAGTCCGGACGACGACAGCAACCCGCGCACCGATACCTATGAAGTCGATCTGGACGCCTGTGGCCCGATGGTCCTGGACGCCCTGATCAAGATCAAGAATGAGATCGACCCGACCCTGACCTTCCGCCGCTCCTGCCGCGAAGGTATCTGTGGTTCGTGCGCGATGAACATCGACGGCACCAACACCCTGGCCTGCACCCGAGCCATCTCGGACTGCGGCAAGAAGGAAGTGCCGATCTACCCGCTGCCGCACATGAACGTGGTCAAGGATCTGGTTCCGGACCTGACCCACTTCTACGCGCAGTACGCCTCGATCAAGCCGTGGATCCGCACCCAGACCCCGGCACCGCCGGACCGCGAGCGCCTGCAGTCGCCGGAAGACCGCAAGAAGCTGGACGGCCTGTACGAGTGCATCCTGTGCGCCTGCTGCTCGACCAGCTGCCCGAGCTACTGGTGGAACGGCGAGCGTTACCTGGGCCCGGCGATCCTGCTGCAGGCCTACCGCTGGATCATCGATTCGCGCGATGAGGACACCGGTGCGCGCCTGGACGACCTGGAAGATCCGTTCAAGCTGTACCGCTGCCACACCATCATGAACTGCGCCCGGACCTGCCCGAAGGGCCTGAACCCGGCGTTGGCGATCGCCGAGATCAAGAAGCTGATGATGGAACGCCGCGCCTGATACGGTCCGGCTGTACCCGGTAGAGCCACGCCGTGCGTGGCTGCACCTCCCAGCAGAGCCACGCCATGCGTGGCTTTGCTGTATCTGGAGAAACACGATGGAAGAAGATGTTCTGCTGAAGAAGCTGCGCTGGCGCTGCCGCCGCGGCATGCGCGAGCTGGACCAGCTGTTCGGCCGTTACCTCGACCACGAATGGAGCACTGCGCCGACCGAAGAGCGCGAGGTTTTCCTGTTCCTGCTCGACTGCGAGGACGATAAGTTGTGGCGTTGGTTCATGGGTTATGAGGCCTGCCCGCATGCGCACGCAATCCCCCTCATGCAGAAGATCCTCGCCCTCAAGCCTTGAGTGGCGGCCCTCACGGCTGCAGGCCGCCGCCCAGCTGGCGGTGCTGCTGGCCGCACCCTGGCTGCTGCGCGCATCGGATCTGCCGCCGCAGCTGTTGATGCCCGCGGTGTTGCTGGCCTGGGGCATCGGGTTGGCCGAACTGGCCTGGCGCCAGCGCAGGCCACGCGTGCAGGTGCTTCTGTCGGTACCGTCCGAGCCGCTGCAGGTGGCCGGGCAGGACGTCGATGCGCCACAACTGGTCGTGCGCGGCCCCTGGCTGCTGTTGCTGTGGCGTGAGGATCGGCGCCGCCGGCGCCTGCTGTTCTGGCCGGATGTGCTCGATTCCGGGGAGCGACGTGAACTGCGACTGGCCGTCGCCGCACGCAGCGTTTCCCGTCGGCCCCGGTCGATGGCACCATAAGCTGAATTGACCGGCGTGCCTGCATGTTCAAACCCATTCCCGTGGCCATCGGCCTGCGCTACCTGCGCGCCAAGCGCCGCAACGGCTTCATCTCCTTCATCTCGATGGCATCGATCCTGGGCATCGCGCTCGGCGTCACGGTGCTGATCACCACCCTGGCGGTGATGAGCGGTTTCCAGAAGGAAATCCGCAGCCGCCTGCTGCAGATGACCGCGCACACCACCATCAGCCGTGACGGCGAGCCGATGCCGGACTGGATGCGGGTGGTCGACGTGGCCAACAAGGATCCGCGCGTGGCCGGTGCCGCGCCGTACATCGAGATCCAGTCGATGATCAGCGGTCCGCGCGTGCAGGGTGCGATCATCCAGGGCATCGATCCGGCGCTGGAGCCGAAGGTGTCGGTGATCGACAAGAAGATCACCAAGGGCAGCTATGACAGCCTCACGCCGGGCAGCTTCAACGTGCTGCTGGGCAAGGAGCTGGCGCTCTGGCTGGGCGTGGACGTCGGCGACCAGGTGCTGGTGACCTTTGCAGAAGTGCAGGGCACGCCTGCCGGCGCGGTGCCACGGATGAAGCGCTTCACCGTCAGCGGCATCTTCGAGGCCGGTTACAACGAAGTCGACCGTGGCGTGGGCTTCGCCAACATGCAGGACCTGGAGCGCGTACTGCGCAGCGACGGTGCCACCGGCGTGCGCCTGAAACTGCACGACATGGACCGCTCGCTGGAAGTGGGCGTGGACCTGGCGCAGAACCTCGGCGGTGCCTACCGCGTGAGTGACTGGACCCAGCAGAACGCCAACCTCTACCACTCGCTGCGCATGGAGAAGGTGGTGATGGGCATCCTGCTGTCGCTGATCATCGCCATGGGCGCCTTCAACCTGGTGTCCTCGCAGGTGATGCTGGTGACCGACAAGCAGGCCGACATCGCCATCCTGCGCACCCTCGGCCTGACCCCGGGTGGCGTGATGCAGGTGTTCATGGTGCAGGGCTCGCTGATCGGCATCTTCGGCACGCTGGCCGGCCTGATCGGTGGCATTACCCTGACCCTCAACCTGGAGCGCATCCTCGGCGCCATCGAGAGCGTGTTCAACGTCAAGCTGATGCCGGAGGATGTCTACTACATCACCGGCCTGCCGACCGACATGCAGACCGGCGACGTGGTGGCGATCACCGTGGTCGCACTGCTGATGAGCTTCCTGGCCACCCTGTACCCCGCCTGGCGGGCAGCACGCACCCAGCCGGCGGAGGCCCTGCGTTATGAATAAGGTCTTCAACCGCGGCGATGAAGTGATCCGCGCCGAAGCACTGGGCAAGACCTACGCCGAAGGGCGCATGCAGACCCCGGTGTTCGATGGCCTGGACCTGACCGTGACCGCCGGCGAAACCGTGGCGATCATCGGTGCCTCCGGCGCCGGCAAGAGTACGCTGCTGCACCTGCTGGGTGGCCTCGACATTCCGACCGCGGGCGAGGTCTATGTGACCGGCCAGCGCATGTCGGCGCTGTCGGACACCGCGCGCGGCCTGCTGCGCAACCAGGCGCTGGGCTTCGTCTACCAGTTCCATCACCTGCTGCCGGAGTTCACCGCGCTGGAAAACGTGATGATGCCGGTGCTGCTGGCTGGCACCGCGGTGTCCGAAGCGAGCAGCCGCGCCACCACGCTGCTGGAAGCGGTTGGCCTCGGCCATCGCCTGGACCACAAGCCGGGCGAGCTGTCCGGCGGCGAGCGCCAGCGTGCTGCGGTGGCGCGAGCACTGGTCAATCATCCGGCCTGCGTGCTCGGTGACGAGCCGACCGGCAACCTGGATGACCGCACCGCTGCAACGGTGTTCGAGCTGATGCTGGAGCTGAATCGTGCACGTCACACCAGCCTGGTGCTGGTAACCCATGACCGCAGCCTGGCGCGTCGCCTGGACCGGGTGCTGGAACTGCGCGAAGGGCGCCTGCACGCACTGGCCCACGCCGACGTCTGAGCGGTCGGACGGACTCTGGTAGAAGCCGACCTTGGTCGGCTGCTCCTGCAGGGCAAGCGCCAACCAAGGTTGGCGACTACCGGAATCCGACGTTCTGGACCCGCTTTGTCAGAGGTCGACTTTGGTCGACCGCCGACCGGCGCCTGAATGGGGCCGTCGGCCGTCGCGTCGGCATTGCCAGGCCAGGCGCATGATGGCGACAGTTCCCCGAGGAGATCGCCATGAAGACCCCGCTTCTGCTGGCCGGCCTCTGCCTGGCCCTGGCCGCCTGTGCCACCACCGGCCGGCTCAGCAGCGCCGAGAAGCTTGACCTTTACCGTGCCCACGCCGGTGCGCCGCAGAACGACATGCAGTTCTTCGGCACCCTCAATGGCTGGACCGAGCTGGGTGACAGCGCGCTGGCGGTGTGGACGCGTCCCAGCGAGGCCTACCTGCTGGAGCTGAGAGGCCCCTGCCAGGACCTGCCGTATGCCACCGCCATCGGCCTGACCAGCCAGATGAACCGTGTCTCGGCGCGCTTTGACAAGGTGCTGGTGCGCGACCCCGCCGGCGGCCCGCGCATGCCGTGCTTCATCAACAGCATCCGCAAGCTGGACGTGAAGGCGCTGCGTGCTTCCGAACAGGAGCTGCGCCAGGCGCAGGTGCAGGAGCGCGAGGAATCCGGGAAATAAACGGGTAGCGCCGGGCCATGCCCGGCGGATGCCTGGACGCCGGGCATGGCCCGGCGCTACCGGCAGGTCAGGCTTCCGGAACGAAGCCTGCGGGCTTCTCCGCGTCCTTCTCGAACAGGAACTTGACCAGTTCGCCTTCAAGGAACGCGCGATGCTCCGGCGTGCGCGGTGACAGCCGGTTCTCGTTGATCAGCATGGTCTGGTGCGCCAGCCACGCGGCCCAGGCCTGCTTGCCGATGTTGTTGAAGATGCGTTGGCCCAGCTCACCGGGGTAGGGCACGAAGTCCAGGCCCTCGGCATCGCGTTGTTCGTACTGGCAGAAGACGGTTCGGGGCATGGCACTCACTCGTGGTTGCGGGATTTCTTGGAGGTTCGTTTCGGCGTCTTGATCGTGGCGCCGTCGAGCAGCTTGCGGATCGGCGCCGGAAGGCCCAGCGCGGGCAGTTCGTCGGCAGCCACCCAGCGCAGCGTGGGTTCTTCCACGCGCAGGCCGTGTACCTGCCGCGACAGTACCTGCAGATGCAGCTTGTAGTGGCTGAAGGTGTGCTGCAGCACCGGCAGTTCGTCGGCATCTTCCAGCGAGCCGTCCACATGTGTGTCGAACCAGTCCTGCAGGTCGCTGCCCGTCTCGGCCTGCGGCAGCGTCCACAGCTGCGCCCAGATGCCAGTATCCGGCCGCTTCTGCAGCAGCACGCGCTGCTGGGCGTCGCGCAACAGCAGGGCGACCGCTTCGCGTTCGGGCAGGGTCTTGCTGGGCTTGGGCGTCGGTAACTCAGCGGTGCGGCCTTCGCGGCGTGCCACGCAGTTGTCCTGCAGCGGGCAGATCACGCATGTCGGCTTGGCCCGACTGCAGACGGTGGCGCCCAGATCCATCTGCGCCTGGGTGTAATCGGCCATGCGCCCGGCCGGGACCTGCGCAACGTGCGCCTCGGCGATGGCCCACAACTGCTTCTCGATGGCCGGCAGGGCGGGAAACCCGTCGATGCCGTGGTAACGGCTCAGCACGCGCTTGACGTTGCCATCCAGGATCGCGAACGGGTCGTTCCAGGCTTGGCTGAGGATCGCGCCGGCAGTGCTGCGGCCGATGCCGGGTAGGGCGTGCAGTGCATCGAAATCTCGCGGCAGGTCGCCGTCATGCAGTTCCACGCAGCGCTTTGCGGCGGCATGCAGGTTGCGTGCGCGGGCGTAGTAGCCGAGCCCGGCCCACTGCGCCATCACCGCGTCGTTGCTGGCGGCGGCAAGGTCGGGCAGGGTCGGGAAGTGCTGCAGAAACCGCTGGAAGTACGGGATGACCGTGGCCACCTGGGTCTGCTGCAGCATGATTTCCGACAACCACACCCGGTAGGGGCTGCGCGGGTGTTGCCAGGGCAGGTCGTGGCGGCCGTGGTCGTCGAACCAGTGCAGCAGGCGGGCGACGAAGTCGTCGTGCTGGGCAGTGTCGGCGCTGGCGTGCGGCTGGCGGGGCATCGGTGTTCCAGAGAGGCAGCCACCCGTGGGTTCACCCTTGTAGAGCCACCCCATGGGTGGCTGCACCAGAGTGCGGTGGCTGCACGGTATATCAGGCACCCAGCGCTTCAGGCAGCAGGGCGTCGACGAAGGCTTCCGGATCGAACACGCGCAGGTCTTCCGGGCGCTCGCCGATGCCGGCGAAGCGGATCGGAATGCCGAACTCGCGGGCCAGCGCGAACACCACGCCGCCCTTGGCGGTGCCGTCCAGCTTGGTCACCACCAGGCCGGTCACGTTCACTGCGGCATTGAACTGGCGCAGCTGCGACAGCGCGTTCTGGCCGGTGGTGCCGTCGATCACCATCAGCACTTCGTGCGGTGCGGTGGGGTCGATCTTGCCGAGCACGCGGCGGATCTTGCCCAGCTCGTTCATCAGGCCGGACTGGGTATGCAGGCGGCCGGCGGTATCAGCGATCAGCACCGAGGTGCCGCGGGCCTTGCCGGCCTGCAGTGCGTCGAACGCCACCGAAGCGGCATCGGCGTTCTGCCCCTGGGCGACCACGGCCACGCCATTGCGCTCGCCCCAGGCCTGCAACTGGGCCACGGCGGCGGCGCGGAAGGTGTCACCGGCGGCCAGCATCAGGCTGTGGCCTTCGTCCTTGAAGCGCTTGGCCAGCTTGCCGATGGTGGTGGTCTTGCCGACGCCGTTGACGCCGACGGTCAGCACCACGAAGGGCTTGGCAGTGCGGTCGATCACCAGCGGCTTGGCCACCGGCTGCAGGATCGCGATCAGCTCGGCGCGCAGCGCGGCCAGCAGTGCATTGGCGTCGGCGAACTCGCGCGACTTCATGCGCTTGCGCAGGCCCTCGACCAGATCGGTGGTGGCACCTACGCCGACATCGGCGGTGATCAATGCAGTTTCCAGCTCGTCGAGCAGGTCGTCGTCGAGCTTGGGATTGCGCGAGAACAGGCCACCGAAGCTGCGCGCGATGACGCTGTTGCGCAGGCGCTCGCGCCAGCCGGGCTTGCCGGCAGTTGCGGGCACGGCGTCGACCGAGGCGGCGGCCGGCAGATCGTCGGTGACCGGTGCCGGTGCCGGGCTGGGCCCAGGCAGCGGCGCGGGTGCCGGTTCGATGGCCGGGGTCGCGATGGGGGCGACGTCGATCTGCGCCGTCGGCGCTGGAGCTGCCGGAACCGGTGCGGCTGGAGCCGGAATCACCGGGGTGGGTTCGACAGCGACTGGAACGACGGCTGCGGGGGACGACTCGACCGGTGCAGGCTCGGCCGCTACGGCTGCCGGTGCCGGCTCTTTGTCCTCGACCGGCGCGGCCGACGGAAACGCCGCCGCCAGCTCTTCAGCCGAGTAGTGCTGGGTCTTGGGTGCCTCCGCTGCGGGGGCATCCTGGGGCTTCTTGCGGCGGAAAAAACTGAGCATTGGCAAAAGGCGCTGAAATCAGAGGGATATGCTACCACTCGGGCCTGTCGGGCCGATGTGGGCTCAAGGTTGCGGCCCATCGGCCGTTAACCGGTCCGGAGGGCTGCGCAGTGCGGTCCGGAGACCGCCATGAACAACGTGATGGGAACGGCACGCGGTGGCATGCGTGCAGCCCAGCAGGGGGTGCAGCTGGCCGCGCACAACGTGGCCAATCTGGCGACCCCGGATGCCCAGCGCCTGCAGCTGCAGCGTAGTGCGGTGGAGCAGGGCGGAGTGCAGGCCTCGGTGACCCCTGCCGGTGCCGATGTCGATGTCAGTGCACCGCTGGGAGATCTGCTCGCGGCGAAAGCCGAGGTGTTGGCCTTCGCCGCCAATGCCACGGTGATCCGCCGCCAGGACCAGATGCTGGGCTCGCTGCTGGATCGCGAAGCCTGAACCCCCTCGGCAGGCGCCAACCGCCGCCCCTGGTGGGGGCCAACCCTGGTTGGCATGCTTGACCCGCCCTGGTAGGTGCCAACCTTGGTTGGCACGCTTTTGGGGCGCCAACCAAGGTTGGCCTCTACCAAGGCACCGCCGGGCCATGCCCGGCGACCTCCGCCTCGATCAGGCCGACAGCTCCAGCAGCAGTTTGTTCAGGCGCGCCACGTAGGCGCCCGGGTCCTTCAGGCTGTCACCGGCGGCCAGCGCGGCCTGGTCGAACAGCACCCGGCCCAGGTCGTCGAAACGTGCGCCATCGCCTTCGGCATCCAGCTTGGCGATCAGCGGATGGCCGGGGTTGATCTCCAGCACCGGCTTGCTGTCGGGCACCTTCTGCCCGCTGGCCTCCAGGATCTGCCGCATCTGCAGGCCCAGGTCCTGTTCGCCGATGGCCAGGACCGCCGGCGAATCGGTCAGGCGGTGCGACACGCGCACCTCGGCCACGTCATCGCCCAGCACCGTCTTCAGGCGCTCCACCAGGCCCTGCTTGTCCTTCGCGGCCGCTTCCTGTTCCTGCTTGTCGGCCTCGCTTTCCAGCGCGCCCAGGTCGAGGTCGCCACGGGCGATGTCAACGAAGCCCTTGCCGTCGAAATCGGTCAGGTAGCCCATCAGCCACTCGTCGATGCGGTCGGTCAGCAGCAGCACTTCCACGCCCTTCTTGCGGAACACTTCCAGGTGCGGGCTGTTGCGCACCTGGCTGTAGCTCTCGCCGGTCAGGTAATAGATCTTGTCCTGGCCTTCGGCCATGCGGGCGATGTAGTCGGCCAGCGACACGGTCTGCGCATCGGCCTCGCCACGGGTGGAGGCGAAGCGCAGCAGGCCGGCCACCTTCTCGCGGTTGTTGTAGTCCTCGGCTGGGCCTTCCTTCAGCACCTGGCCGAATTCCTTCCAGAACGTGGCGTACTGCTCGGGCTTGTCGTTGGCCAGCTTCTCCAGCATGTCCAGCGAGCGCTTGGTCAGCGCCGCCTTCATCGAATCGATGACCGGGCCGGACTGCAGGATCTCGCGCGAGACGTTCAGCGACAGGTCGTTGGAATCGACCACGCCCTTGATGAAGCGCAGGTACAGCGGCAGGAACTGCTCGGCCTGGTCCATCACGAACACGCGCTGCACGTACAGCTTCAGGCCCTTGGGCGCGTCACGGTGGTACAGGTCGAACGGCGCGCGGCCGGGCACGTACAGCAGCGAGGTGTACTCCAGCTTGCCTTCAACCTTGTTGTGGCTCCACGCCAGCGGGTCGCTGTGGTCATGTGCCACGTGCTTGTAGAACTCGGTGTACTCGGCGTCGCTGATCTCGGTGCGCGGGCGGGTCCACAGCGCGCTGGCGCGGTTGACGGTTTCCCATTCGACCGCAGCGCCTTCTTCGCCGCCTTCCTTCGGCATCTGGATCGGCAGGCCGATGTGGTCCGAGTACTTCTTGAGGATGCTGCGCAGGCGCCAGCCATCGGCGAAGTCATGCTCGCCTTCCTTCAGGTGCAGCACGATGCGGGTGCCGCGCTCGGCCTTGTCCACGGTGGCCACTTCGAAATCGCCTTCGCCACGCGAGGTCCAGCGCACGCCTTCGCCTGCAGCCAGGCCGGCGCGGCGCGAGGTCACTTCCACTTCGTCGGCGACGATGAAGGCGCTGTAGAAGCCGACGCCGAACTGGCCGATCAGCTGCGAATCCTTCTTCTGGTCGCCCGACAACTGGCGCAGGAAGTCGCCGGTGCCGGACTTGGCGATCGTGCCGAGGTGGGCGATGGCTTCGGCGCGGCTCATGCCGATGCCGTTGTCTTCGATGGTGATGGTGTGGGCGGCGGGGTCGAAGCTGACGCGCACGCGCAGTTCGCTGTCGCCTTCCAGCAGAGCCGGCTGGGTCAGGGCCTCGAAGCGCAGCTTGTCGGCGGCGTCGGCGGCGTTGGAGACCAGCTCGCGCAGGAAGATCTCCTTGTTGGAGTACAGCGAGTGGATCATCAGCTGCAGCAGCTGCTTGACTTCGGTCTGGAAGCCAAGGGTTTCGGTCTGGGTGGTCTCGGTCATCGATAGGGCTCCATGTGCAATGCCGCGCCAGCGCGTGCGGCCTCGCCAAGGGGTATGGCTGATTGTCCCGAAATCAAGGGGGTTGGTCGGCAGGGCTTGCAGCCCTGCACCTGCAGAGGCCGAAGCAACCGCAACTGCAACAGCAACGGCAAGAGCGGGCATTCCGTGGGATGGCGGGGCACTGTGGGTTTGCGGGGACGCCGTAAACCCATCCATGGGGGCTTGGGCGCGGCATCCATGCCGCTCACACCCCGCAAACCCACAGTGCCCCGCTTTCGACAGTTGGCTGGCGGCCAGTAGATCCACGCCATGCGTGGATGAAATCTCTCAGATATCGAAATCCAATCTGACCCCGCCTGTATGTCGAGCATCGGATCGCGTCTGGGGTAGAGCCCCTGAGTCAGGGGGCGGCCGCGAAGCGGCGGGGGTATGGAAGCTGGTAAGTGGGGCCCGCGTTTCGCGCAGCGAAGCGTGGGAGCGACAGCGCGCATGCGTTGGCGCGTCCCCGGGCGCCGCCCGGCCGAACTACAATCCCGCTCATGCTGAAATTCTCGAATACCTCCCGCCGGGGGCGCCGGTGAGCGGCCGTGGGGGCAATGACGGTCAGGTCCGCATCATCGGCGGGCGCTGGCGCAATACCCGCCTGCCGGTGCCGACCCTGCCAGGGCTTCGGCCCAGCAGCGACCGCGTGCGCGAGACCCTTTTCAACTGGTTGATGCCCAGACTGGGCGGCGCGCGGGTGCTGGACCTGTTCGCCGGCAGTGGCGCGTTGGGCCTGGAGGCGGTCTCGCGCGGCGCCGCCCACGCCACTCTGGTCGAGCGCGACGCGCAGCTGGGACGCAATCTGACCGCGGCCGTGGCCAAGCTGCAGGCCTCCGACCAGGTCACCGTCGTGCAGGCCGATGCCCTGCGCTGGCTGCAGGGCGCACCGGCACAGCAGGCCGATCTGGTGTTCATCGACCCACCGTTCGCCGATGGCCTGTGGCAGGACGTGCTGGCCCAGCTGCCGCGGCATCTGGCTGCCGATGCCTGGCTGTACCTGGAATCGCCGGCCGGCCACGCGCCGGTGCTGCCGTCGGACTGGCTGCTGCACCGCGAGGGGGGCACCCGCGAGGTGCGCTTTGCCCTGTACCGCCGCGCCACTGCTACACTTTGACCTCATCTGAACATCTGCAACCGCCCATGACCGTGGCCAACCGCCGCATTGCCGTTTATCCCGGCACGTTCGACCCCATCACCAACGGTCATATCGACCTGGTGAGCCGGGCCGCGCCGCTGTTCGAAAAGGTCGTGGTCGGCGTGGCGCAGAGCCCGTCCAAGGGCCCGGCGCTGCCGCTGGAGCAGCGCGTGCAGCTGGCACGTGGCGCACTCGGCCACCACAGCAACGTCGAGGTCATCGGCTTCGATACGCTGCTGGCCCATTTCGTACGTTCGGTCCAGGGCGGGGTGCTGCTGCGCGGCCTGCGCGCGGTGTCCGACTTCGAGTACGAGTTCCAGATGGCCAGCATGAACCGCCACCTGATTCCGGAGGTCGAGACCTTGTTCCTGACCCCGGCCGAGCAGCACAGCTTCATTTCGTCCTCGCTGGTCCGCGAGATCGCGCGCCTGGGCGGCGACGTGTCCGGTTTCGTGCCGGCCGCGGTGCTCGAAGCCCTGCGCAAGGTCCGCGAAGCGAAGGCCGCACAGTCGTAAGCCCCGCTGTACCCGCACCCCATTACGTACAACACCACGCACCATTCCGGGAGGAAACCCATGAACACCACCATGCGCGCGATGCTGATCGCTTCGTTGGCCCTGGCCTTCACCGCCTGCAAGAAGGAAGAGGCCGCTCCGGTCGACGAGGCCAAGCAGGCCCTGGTCGCGCCGTCCAAGGACGACGATGCAGGCTGGAAGAAGTACCTGCAGGAAGTGGCCATCCAGAACATGGGCAACATCAGCAACAGCCCGTTCCTGTACTACCTCTCGCCGGAATCGGACCCGGACTTCCAGGCCAAGTACGAGCGCCAGACCGAGAGCGCGACCCAGGCCGTGGCCCGTGGCGTGCAGCCGGGCAACATGCTGGCCTTCGGTTCGTCGGCCTCGGGCAAGATGGCTGACATGATCCAGGCTGTGTTCAAGGACGTGGCGCCGGATTCGATGAAGGGCGTGCGCGTCGTCTTCATCGGCCAGTCGGCCGACAACGCCCGCGTGCAGGCGGCGGTCCAGCCGACCGGCGCCGAGTACATTTTCGTCGAAGCCAAGTAATACCGAGCCATGGCGGCCATGCTCCGGCATGGCCCGGGCGGCACCCCGCAAGGGTGCCGCTGATGACCTGACCGGCCCGCGCGCCCGCGCTGGCCGGTCCTTTGTCCCAAGGCGCGGGCGAGGAGTATCGCCATGTCGCTGAAAATCAACGAGCTCTGCGTCAACTGCGACGTCTGCGAGCCGGCCTGCCCGAACCAGGCCATTTCGATGGGTGAAACCATCTACGTGATCGACCCTGCGCGCTGTACCGAATGCGTCGGTCATTTCGACGAGCCACAGTGCGTGGTCGTCTGCCCGGTCGAGTGCATCGACCCGGATCCGGAGATCGTGGAAACGGAAGACCAGCTGCTGGCCAAGCTGCGCCAGCTGCAGCACGATCACCCTGAACTCTACGCGGAGCCCCCATCCGAATGAAGACGCTGATCGTCCGCCCCCTGTTGCTGCTCGGCCTGCTGCTGAGCCCGATGGCCTGGGCCGACAGCCCGGCCCGTGCCGAGCGCCCCGATGGCGCAGCCATTGCCAGCGGCCACGCGCTGGCCACCCAGGCAGGTATCGATATCCTGGCGCAGGGCGGCAACGCCTTCGATGCCGCGGTCGCGGTGTCATCCACGCTGGCGGTGGTCGAGCCGATCAGTTCCGGGCTGGGCGGCGGCGGCTTCTTCCTGCTGCACGACGCGGCCACCGGCAAGGATGTGATGCTGGATGCACGCGAGACCGCACCGGCCGCGGCAACTCCGCAGGCCTTCCTCGACAAGCAGGGCAACCTGGACCGTGATCGTTCGGTCAACGGCGCCTGGTCGGCCGGTATCCCGGGCCTGCCTGCAGCGCTCGTCGAGCTGTCGGCCAAGCACGGCAAGCTGCCGCTGTCTGCATCGCTGCAGCCGGCGATCCGCATCGCGCGCGAAGGCTTCCCGGTGTACGACCGCATGGCCAAGGGCTATGCGTCGCGCCGAGAAGTGATGGAGCGCTATCCCGGCACGCGCGAGGTCTACCTGCGCAACGGCAAGCCGATCGCCACCGGTGACCTGTTCAAGCAGCCGGAGCTGGCACAGACGCTGGAGCGCCTGGCCGCGGATGGCTTCGATGGCTTCTACAAGGGCCAGACCGGAAAGCTGTTGCTGGCAGGCGTGAAGCAGGCTGGCGGCAAATGGAGCGCCGAAGAGTTGGCCGGCTACCGCGTGAAGCAGCGCGAGCCGATCGTCTTCAATTACAACGGCTGGAAGATCACCACCGCGCCGCCGCCGTCGTCCGGTGGCATCGCGCTGGCCAGCATGCTGCAGATCCTGGAAGGCTGGGACATCAGGAAGATGGACCCGGCGCACCGTACCCACCTGGTGGTGGAGTCGATGCGTCGCGCGTACCGCGACCGCACCTTCTTCCTCGGCGATCCGGACTTCGTGCAGATCCCGCAGAAGGTGCTGACCAGCAAGGATTACGCACAGGGCCTGCGCGCTACCATCCATCCGGAGAAGGCCACGCCCAGCGACCTGCTGTCGGGCAATCCGACTCCGCTGGAAGACGACGAGACCACGCATTTCTCCATCATCGACCGCGACGGCAACCGCGTCGGCGCCACCCAGACCGTCAACCTGCTGTACGGCTCGGGGTTGATTCCCAAGGGCACCGGCGTACTGCTGAACAACGAGATGGACGATTTCGCGCTGAAGCCGGGCACGCCCAATGCGTTCGGCGTGATGGGCTATGAAGCCAATGCGCCGAAGCCGGGCAAGCGCATGCTCAGCTCGATGACGCCGACCTTCATGGAGAACGCCGACAAGGTCGTGGTGCTGGGCACCCCGGGTGGCAGCCGCATCATCACCATGGTGCTGCTGGGCATCCTCGGCTACGACGACGGCCTGGATGCACAGCAGGTTGCCGCGCTGCCGCGCTACCACCACCAGTGGCTGCCGGACCTGATCGAAGCCGAGGACGATGCGTTCGACGCGGCGACGGTGAAGCAGCTGCAGGCGATGGGGCACAAGATCGACCTGCCGGGCAATGTGGCCGCAGGCGGCCGCGGGTCCAGCCATGTGTGGGGCAACCTGCAGACCGTGGAATGGGACCGCAAGGCGAACAAGCTGTTCGGCGGCAGCGACCCGCGCAATCCGGTGGGCAGTGCACAGGTCGTCCCGGCGCGCTGATCCGGTCGTGCCGGCTGCTGGCCGGCAATCCGGCTGATTATCGAAACCCCGCCTTTGCCGGCGGGGTTTTCTGTTTCCATTCTAGCGATTATTTAACGAGACGGCGCCGATAATCGACACATGAAACTCTGGTCAATTCGTGGAAACTCGCAGCGCCTCGATGGCGGCGCGATGTTCGGCAACGCGCCGCGCGCGTTGTGGGAAAAATGGGCGGCACCGGACGAGCTCAATCGCATCGAGCTGGCCTGCCGTGCGCTGCTTGCCAGCCCGCTGGAAGGCAAAACCGTGCTGTTTGAAACCGGTATCGGCGCGTTCTTCGACCCGCGCATGCGCGAGCGCTACGGCGTGCAGGAAAGCCAGCATGTGCTGATCGATTCGCTGCGCGAAGCCGGCTTCGAGCACGAGGATATCGACGTGGTGGTGCTCAGCCACCTGCACTTCGATCATGCCGGCGGCCTGCTGGCGGCGTGGAGCGAAGGGCGTGAGCCCGAGCTGCTGTTCCCCAACGCAACCTTTGTGGTCGGCGCGCAGCATTGGCAGCGCGCCGTGCAGCCACACCCGCGCGACCGCGCCAGCTTCATTCCGGAACTGCCGGGCCTGCTGCAGGCCAGTGGCCGGCTGGAAGTGGTGGACGGGGAGTACTCGAAGGCGCTCGGCCGCAGCGTGCGCTTCAGCTACAGCGACGGGCATACGCCGGGGCTGATGCTGGCCGAGATCGTCGGTCACGCGCATGCCGGCGAAAGTGCGCACGGTGGCGTGGTGTTCTGTGCCGACCTGATCCCGGGGCGCTCATGGGTACACGTGCCGATCACCATGGGCTACGACCGCAATGCCGAGCTGCTGATCGACGAAAAGCGGCAGTTCCTTGAAGACAAGCTGGCGCGCAACGTGCGGCTGTTCTTCACCCACGACCCGCAGGTGGCGTTGGCGCAGCTGGGCAGGGATGACAAGGGGCGTTTCGTGACCCTGCACGAACAGGGCGAGCTGAAGGCACGCGCCCTGGGGTAATGGAAAGGCCGGGCAACGCCCGGCCTTCACTGATGGCGGCAGGTCCACGCCATGCGTGGATGGCCGTTTCATCCGGATGCGACCGTTACGATGCCTTCAGGCAACTGCTCATGAAGGTCTTGCGCGCATCACCGGTCAATTTTTTCGTGCCGGCATCGGCGTTGCATTTGCGCATGCGTTCCTGCGGCGTTGTCGCGGCCTTGGTCTCGGCGGCATGGCCGCTGAGGCAGGAGCTCTGTGCAGTCTTGTAGGCATCCCCCTTCAAGCCCTTGTTCTTGGCTGAGCATTCGGCCATGCGCTGCTGCTGCGGCGTGGTGGCATTGGCAGCCAGGGGCAGGCCGACCAGCAGGACGGCGGCCAGCAGGAAAGAGGCTTTCATCGGGAGCTCCAAGGGGGGCGGGTGCGCGGAGCATTCGCTTCCAGCCTGCAAGGCCACGTGAAGAACCATGCCATTGCCGCGCCTGCTTGCGGCAACGTTCAGATCGGCGTATTACTTAGCCATATGGGTAAGTATGATCCCGCCATTCAAGACGTCTTCCAGGCACTGGCCGACCCGACCCGTTGCGCGATCGTGGCTGTGCTGGGGCAGGGGCCTCGCACGGTGTCGATGCTGGCCGGGCCCTTCGAGATGGCTTTGCCTTCTCTGATGAAACATCTGGCCGTGCTGGAGCGCAGCGGCGTGGTGCGCAGCCACAAGCGGGGGCGCGTACGCACCTGCGAACTGGTGCCGGCGCGGTTGAGCGAGGCCGAGCAGTGGCTGGCCGAACAACGTGCCGTATGGGAAGCGCGCGCCGACCGCATGGTCGATTTCGTTGAAACCCTTCACCGACAGGAGCAGGCCCATGGCCGTAGACGCAGGCAACAACCCTGACACCGACCTGGTCATCAGCCGTGTGTTGAATGCACCGCGTGCCGCCCTGTGGCGGGCCTGGACCGATCCGGAACTGCTGCGCCAGTGGTGGTGCCCGAAGCCGTGGACCACCGAGGTACGCGCATTCGACCTGCGCCCCGGCGGGGCCTTCCACACCTTCATGCAGGGCCCCGATGGTGGCAGCAGCGACAATCCGGGCAGTTTCCTGGAGATCGTGCCGCAGCAGCGCCTGGTGTTCACCTCGATGCTGGGCGCAGGCTGGCGACCGCAGTCACCCTGGCTGGGCTTCACCGCCGTCATCATGATGGAGGATGACGGGCAGGGCTGCCGCTATACCGCGCGGGTGATGCACCCGGACAAGGCCCTGCGTGACCAGCATGAGCAGCTGGGCTTCTTCGACGGCTGGAACACGGTCATCGGCCAGCTGGAAGCCTTCGCGGCCGGCCTGTAGGCCGCGCTTGGGGTCAGATCCCTTCGGCTGTGAAAGGGCGCTGACCCCGGTTCGCCGGATCAGCCGACGCGGGTCCCGAAGATACGGTCACCGGCATCGCCCAGGCCTGGCAGGATGTAGCCCTTGTCGTTGAGCTGGGCGTCGATGGCCGCGGTGTAGATCTCCACGTCCGGGTGCACGGCCTTGACCGCCTCGATGCCTTCCGGCGCGGCCACCAGGAAAATGCCCTTGATGCGGCGGGCGCCGGCACGCTTGAGCATGTCGATGGTGGCGATCAGCGTGCCGCCGGTGGCCAGCATCGGGTCCAGGATCAACGCGTCGCGCTCTTCCAGGCGGCCGGTCAGGCGCTCGAAGTAGGGCACCGGCTGCAGGGTTTCCTCATCGCGCTGCAGGCCCACCACGCTGACGCGGGCGGCCGGGATCAGCGACAGCACGCCGCTGAGCATGCCCAGGCCGGCGCGCAGGATCGGCACCACGGTGATCTTGGCGCCCGCAATGCGCTGCACGGTGACCGGGCCGGCCCAGCCGGGCAGGGTGTGCGGCTCGGTTTCCAGGTCGGCGGTGGCCTCATAGGCCAGCAGCGTACCCAGCTCGTTGGCCAGTTCGCGGAAATCCTTGGTGCTGAGCGCAGCGTTGCGCATCAGGCCGATCTTGTGCTGCACCAGCGGGTGGCGCACTTCGACGATCTTCATGGTCGGGAAGGGGAAAAGGAGAGAGGGCGCCATTTTGCCGGATTGGGCGGCCAACCCCAAACCGGGGCCGGAGACGGCCAGCATGAAATGCGCAGGCGCATGTCACGGCCATGCAATCTTGCGGACATACCGTGCAGACCCATTCTTAACAGGAATGGGGATTCCCAGTGCATATCAAGACTCCGTTGGCCGTTGCCATCACGCTGACCCTGGCAATGGGGGCCGCAGCACCGCTGCATGCCGCCGGGCAGCAGGCGGTAGCCGCCACCGGCGCCGTGGCGTCGGACGCGGTCGACCTGGACCGCATCGAAGTGCGCGCCCAGCTCGAATCGCAGATCCGCGCGGTCGACCTCAAGCGCAGCAGCGACGCCATCGAAGACGCGGTGTCCTCCGATGCGCTGGGCCAGTACCCGGACAAGAACGTGGCCGAGTCGCTGCAGCGGCTGCCGGGCATCAGCGTCACCCGCGACCAGGGCGAGGGCCGCTTCGTGGTGATCCGTGGCCTGGATGCCAATCTCAACAGCGTCAGCGTGGATGGCATCGCCGTGGGCACGCCGGAGGATTCCAGCCGAGCCGCGCCGCTGGACGTGATCCCGTCCGACTCCACCGAACGCCTGCGCGTGGTCAAGTCGCCGACCCCGGACATGCCCGGTGATGCCATCGGCGGCGCCGTGCTGGTGGAATCGGCCTCGGCCTTCGACCGCGACGGTCGCAGCCTGCGTGGCAAGATCGAAGGCAGCCACCAGCAGTTGTCCGGCGAGACCAGCCCCAAGGCCGCCTTCAACTACAGCGAAGTGTTCAACGACACCTTCGGCGTGGCCCTGGGCGTGAACTACCAGAAGCGGAAGTTCGAGTCGGACAACACCGAAGTGGAGTATGACGGCGAGGATGACGCCGCACCTGGCGACGTCACCGCGATCAACCTGCAGCACCGCAAGTACGAGATCGAGCGCAAGCGCATCGGCGCCAACCTCAACCTCGACTGGCGCCCGAACGAAGACAGCAAGTACTACCTGCGCACGCTGTACAGCCAGTTCGACGATGCCGAAACCCGCCAGCGTGTGATCTTCAACTTCGACGACGCCAAGATGGTCAGGACCGGCACCGACCAGTACCGCCTGGATGGCATGCCGAAGGATTCCATCGACAAGCGCATGCGCTACCGCACCAAGAAGGAAAACACCTTCGCGGCCAGCCTGGGTGGCGAGAACAAGCTGACCAACGCCGTGGTCGACTACAGGGTTGGCTACACCCGTACCGAAGAGCGCGTGAATGACGAGATGGAGGCGCGCTTCAAGCTCAACGGCAAGGCCTTCAACGGCACCCTGGACCAGAGCAGCCGCCTGCCCAGCTACAGCTTCGACAATCCGCAGTGGCTGGACAACAGAAACTACGCGTTCGACCGCTTCGTGCTTTCGCCCAAGCAGGTGAACGACAAGGAGCACAGCGCGCAGGTCAACGTGCGCTTCGACGGCGACAGCAGCAGCATCAAATTCGGCCTGCTGGGCCGCTGGCGCGACCGCGACGTCAATGTGGATGAGCGCGAACTGCGTGTCGGCCCGAAGGTGGCGCTGTCGAGCTGGAGCACCTCCTCGCCCGAACACCGCCACGGCAACCTGGGTGATGGCATGGATTCGGCCGCGATGCGTGCCTTCTGGGCGGCCAATGGCGGCCAGTACAGTGCCCGTCCGCAGGACGTCGGTGGCAACGCGATGACCTCGCTGGAAGAGGACTACGTGGCCAGCGAAGACATCTTCGCCAGCTATGCGATGGGCACCTGGGATGTGGGCGCGCTGCGCATCATCGGCGGTGTTCGCGTGGAAAACACCCAGTTCAAGGCAGTCGGCAACCAGGTGGACGTGGCCGCCAACGGCCGCAGCTTCACCGTCACCCCGCGCGTGGCCAACAGCAGCTACACCAACGTGCTGCCGGGCCTGCACCTGCGCTATGACGCGGCCGATGACTGGGTGCTGCGCGCCTCGGCCAACAAGACCGTGTCGCGCCCCTCGTTCGGTGACATTTCACCGCGCGTGGGCTACAGCCGCGGTGACGAGGAAGTGCGCCTGGGCAATCCGGAACTGGACCCGTACGAGTCGAAGAACATCGACCTGTCGGTAGAGAAGTACATCGGCAGCAGCGGCATCGTCTCGCTGGGCCTGTTCCACAAGTCGATCGATGGCTACATCGTGGAGACCGTGCGCACCAATGATCCGGCCTACGGCGGCCTGGACGTGACCCAGCCGATCAACGGCCGCAAGGCCACCGTGCGCGGTGCCGAGTTCAACTGGCAGCAGCAGCTGGCCTTCCTGCCGGAGGGTCTGGATGGCCTGCTGGTCGGCGCCAGTGGCACGTGGCTGGATACCGAGTTCGATGCCGGCATCAAGGACCGCCCAGGCGAGGACTTCACCCTGCCGCGCGCCTCCAAGCACGTCTACAGTGCCCACATCGGCTATGAGAAGTACGGTCTGAGTACGCGGCTGGCGGCGGTGTACCGCAGCGAGTACCTGGACAGCATCGGCAAGGGCCGCGCCTTCGACATCTACGTCGCGCCGAACACCCAGCTCGACTTCTCGCTGGACTACAAGTTCACCCCGCGCGTGAGCATGTATCTCGAAGCGCAGAACCTGCTGGACAAGCCGCTTGAGCTGTACCAGGGCACGCGCTCGCGCACCCTGCAGATGGAAGAGTATGGCCGCACCTACGCGCTGGGCCTGAAGGTGGCACTGTGATGGGGCGTCGCATCACTGCCTTGGCCACCGCGCTGGCGGTAGCGCTGGCTGCCGGCTGCACGCCGGCCACCGGCAATGACCCCGCCATGGCCGTGACGTCAGCGAAGGCCAGCGGCGAGCGAGCGGTGACCACCATCGCCGAGGCCTTCCTTTCGCCGATGACCCCGGCTGACAACATCGACTCGCCTGCGGCCTGGCGAGCTCCGGATGGCAGGCTGTGGCTGATCGCCACCGCAAAGGCCACCGACAAGCTGGTGGTCTACGACGGCAGCACCGGCCAGCACCTGCGTGACGTGGGCAGCAGCGGCACCGCACCGGGGCAGTTCGACCGCCCAAACGGCATCGCGGTGATCGACGATCTGCTGTGGATCGTGGAGCGCGACAATCATCGCGTGCAGGTATTGAGACTGCCGGACTTCGCACCGCTGGCGACGTTCGCTGCGGAGGACCTGCGCAAGCCGTACGGGCTGTGGGTAGACCGCCGCGCCGATGGCTACAGCGTCTACGTCACCGACTCCTGGGACAACGGCGAGGATGCGCAGGGCCGTGACATCCTGCCGCCGCTGGCCGAGCTGGACAAGCGCGTGCGCCAGTATCACGTGACCCGCGATGGTGCGAAGGTCGAGGCGAAGCTCGTCGCCAGCATCGGTGACACCAGCGAAGCCGGTGCACTACGCGTAGTCGAATCGATCTGGGGCGACCCGGATAACGACCGCCTGCTGATTGCCGAAGAGGACGAGAGCTACGCCAGCGAGTTCAAGGTCTACACCCTGTCAGGTCGCTTCACCGGTACCACCTTCGGTCGCGACGTGTTCAAGGCCCAGGCCGAAGGCGTGACCCTGCGCACCTGTGGCAAGGACGGCTGGTGGATCACTACCGAACAGGGCAAGCAGCGCAGCGTGTTCCACCTGTTCGACCGGCATACGCTGAAGCCGGTCGGTGCGTTCCAGGGCAATACCGTGGCCAACACCGATGGCATCTGGATGATGCAGCAACCCAGTGCGCGCTTCCCGCACGGTGCGCTGTATGCCGTGCACGACGACCAGGGCGTGGTGGCGTTCAACTGGGAGAGCATCGCCAAGCAGTTGGCGCTGCCGCTGGAGTGTGGCGCATGAGCGGGCACTGCGTGATGCGTACGCTGGCGCTGAGCTTGCTGCTGGCGTTGCCGTCATTGTCGTTCGCAGCGGCCGAACCGAATATCCAGGTGCCGGCGGGCAGCCGCCACTACGCAGCAACGACGGTACCTGACCGCATCGTCGCCTCGCCGGCGGTCGATCCCAGCCATGGATTCGCTGTCGCCTGGCGTACCGACGGCAGCGTGCAGGCACCGCTGCTGGAGATTGCCCTCGCCGGAGATTCGCCGGCCATCGAGGGCATCCGCCAGGTGCGCGCAACGACCCGCTCGCGACAGACCGAGAACGGTCTGTCGCATCATCATCGCGCCGACATCAGCGGCCTGCAGCCGGATACCCAGTACGTCTACCGCGTGCAGGGCAGCGGCAGCTGGAGCGCCTGGAACCAGTTGCGCACACTGGCCGCGGCCGACCAGCCGCTGACCCTGCTGTACTTCGGTGATACCCAGAACAAGAACGTCAGCCATGTCAGCCGGGTAGTGCGCGCCGCACAGAAGGCCGCACCGCAGGCGCGCATGAGCCTGTTTGCCGGCGACCTGGTCAGCGGCGGCGACAACATGGATGACAGTGAGTGGGGCGAGTGGTTTGCTGCGACCAGTTGGCTGGCGCAGGAAACCCTGGTGGCCCCGGCCATCGGCAACCACGAGTATTTCGAGGAGTTCGAGGACACCCCGCAGGAACGCCGCGTGCTGGGCGAGCATTGGCCGGTGACGTTTGCGCTGCCGGGCAATGGCGCCAGCGCCGCGCAGCAGACCAGCTACTGGTTCGATGCGCAGGGAGTGCGCGTGGCCGTGGTCGATGGCACTTCGGCACTCGACCTGGGCACCGCCAAGGCACAGGCACAGTGGCTGGACAAGGTACTGGGCGGCAATCCGCAGCCGTGGACCCTCGTGCTGCTGCACCAGCCGTTCTACTCGCCGCGCGAAGGACGCGAGAACGCCGCGTTGCGTGACGTGCTGCTGCCGGTGGTACGCCGCCATAACGTCGACCTGGTGCTGCAGGGCCACGATCACACCTATGGTCGCCGTGGTGAAGGGCAGGCCGCGACGCCGCAGTATGTGGTCACCGTGGCGGGGCCGAAGCAGTATCGCCTTTCCGACGAAGCGCGCAGGACGATGGACCCGGTGGCCGAAGACACCCAGCTGTTCCAGGTGTTGAACATCGATCCGCAGCACCTGCGCTATGAAGCACGCACCGTGACTGGCCGTCTCTACGATGCCTTCGAACTGCGCCGTGATGCCAAGGGTGGCAAGCAGCGCACGGAGCTGACCGAAGGCCGCATCACGCCGCGTGACTGCCCGCGCGCGCAGACTGCCAAGGGCCGCGCTGATCGCTGCTGGGAATGAGGAAATCCAGATGAAAACCGTACGCCGTCTTGTCCCCATGGCTGCCATCGGCGGGGTCCTGCTCCTGCTCGCGACGGCGGTGACCGCCGCCGATACCGTGCTGCATCCGTTCCTGGTGGCGCAGCCGAAGCAGGCCCCGCAGGAGGTGAATCTGGCGGTGGAGATTCCGGCCGGCAGCTTCACCAAGTACGAGATCAAGGACGATGGCCTGGTCCATGTGGACCGCTTCCAGTCGATGCCGGTCGCCTATCCGGCCAACTACGGTTCGATGCCGCGCACCCTGGCCGGTGACAACGATCCGCTGGATGCACTGGTGCTGACCCGCGAACCGCTGCATCCGGGCGTGATCGTGCGCTTCCGGCCGATCGGCTACCTGAAGATGATCGACGGCGGCGAGCACGACGAGAAGATCATCGGGGTGCCCACCGACAAGGTTGATCCGAGCTACGCCAACATCCGCGATCTGGCCGATCTGCCGGAGACCGAACGGCAGCGCATCGAGGCCTTCTTCCGGGTCTACAAGGACCTGCCGGCCGGGCGCAACCCGGTGCAGCTCAACGGTTGGGGCAACGCCGCCGAGGCGCGCCGGCTGATCAGTGAAGCGATGGAGCGATTCAAGCAGTAGACCCACGCCATGCATGGATGGCCGGGCGCGCGCATCTCCTTCACCACCGCTGGCTATCATGTGCGCCTTCCACAACGAAGGCAGTGCCTGTGTCGGTAGCGTTGGTATGGTTCCGCCGTGATCTGCGGCTGCAGGACAATCCGGCCCTGCAGGCCGCGCTGGATGCCGGTCACGACGTGGTGCCGGTCTACATCCATGCGCCGCACGAAGAAGGCGGGTGGGCGCCGGGTGCCGCCTCCGATGCGTGGCGCCACCGTTCACTGGCCGCGCTGGATGCGGACCTGCGCACGCGGGATTCCTCGCTGGTGCTGCGCAGTGGTGACAGCCTGCCGGCCCTGCAGTTGCTGATCGAGCAGACCGGCGCCGGGGCGGTCTACTGGAACCGCAAATACGAACCGGCCACCCAGCCACGCGACGCCACCATCAAGCGCATGCTGCGCGAGCAGGGCATCGACACGCACAGCTGCAATGGCAGCCTGTTGTTCGAGCCTTGGGACATCGCCACCCAGCAGGGCCAGCCGTACAAGGTATTTACGCCGTACTGGCGCAACGTACTCAGTCATTGGCGCCTGCCTTCGCTGCAGGCCGCACCGAAGGCACTGGCGGCACACGCGGTCGACAGCCTCGCACTGGATGATCTCCAGCTGGCACCGACGCTGGACTGGGATACCGGCTTCTGGGAACACTGGCAGCCGGGTGAAGCCGGTGCGCTGGAGGCGCTGTCGGTGTTTGAGGATGGCGCGTTGCGCGGTTACCGTGAGCAGCGCGACCTGCCGGATCGCGTGGGCACCTCGCGAATGTCGCCGCACCTGCATTTCGGCGAGATCGCGCCGTGGCGTATTGCCCATGCGCTGGAAGGCCTGCGCAGTGCGGGCACTGACGCCGACATCGACGGCTATCTGCGGCAACTGGGCTGGCGTGACTTCGCTTACCACCTGCTGCATCACTTCCCGAAGACGCCGACTGACAACCTCAATCCGCGTTTTGACCGTTTCCCGTGGGCCAAACCGAGTGCAGCGCAGCTGCACGACTGGCAGCGCGGCCACACCGGTGTGCCGATCGTCGACGCCGGCCTGCGCGAGCTGTGGCACACCGGTTACATGCACAACCGGGTGCGGATGATCGTGGCCAGCTATCTGTGCAAGCACCTGCGCGCGCACTGGCTGCATGGCGCACGCTGGTTCTGGGACACCCTGGTCGATGCCGACCTGGCCAACAACACGATGGGCTGGCAATGGGTGGCTGGGACCGGTGCCGATGCCGCGCCGTACTTCCGTGTGTTCAACCCAGTCACCCAGGCCGAGAAGTTCGACCCGCAGGCCCGCTACATCAGTCGCTGGGTGCCCGAACTGGCGGCGCTGCCGGTGAAGGCGCGCTTCGCGCCGTGGCAGCATCCGCTGCTGCTGGCGGCGCATGCCCCGGGCTATCCGCGTACGCCGCTGGTGGATCTGGCGGCTGGCCGCGATGCCGCGCTGGCTGCCTACCGGCAGTCAGGAGCGGGGTAAAGTGCGGGTTGAGTGATCCGGTCAGTTAGCTGAACGCGGCCCTGTCGGCGTGCCCGATCATCATTCCGGCATCGCATCGGGCTGTTTATTCTTTTTGCGCCCGCAGGCCGCCGGCCGACCGGAAACCAAGGAGAACCTCATGATCCGCAACACCACCCGCAACGTCGCATTGGCCCTGATGAGTGCGGCCGTCCTGTCGGCCTGCGCCACCGGCGGCTCCTACGTACAGAGTGACCAGTACGGCAACCCGACCGAGCAGCAGAACCGCACCGGCCGCAACGCACTGATCGGTACCGCCATCGGCGTGGCCGCCGGCCTGCTGACCGGCGACAGCGCCACCGAGCGCCGTCAGCATGCCCTGATTGGTGCTGGTATCGGCGCGCTCAGCGGCGCCGCGGTCGGCCAGTATCAGGATCGCCAGGAACGCGCACTGCGCGAGCGCACCGCCAACACCGGCATCGATGTGCAGCGCCAGGGCGACAACATCATGCTGAACCTGCCGGACGGCATCACCTTCGACTTCGGCAAGTCGACCCTGAAGCCGCAGTTCTACGGTTCGCTCAACGGCGTTGCCGGTACCCTGCGCGACTACAACCAGACCATGATCGAAGTGGTCGGCCATACCGACAGCATCGGCAGCGACGCGGTCAACAACCGCCTGTCGAAGGAACGCGCCGACTCGGTCGCGCAGTACCTGATCGGCCAGGGCGTGCAGAGCGTGCGTATCGAAACGCTGGGCGCCGGCAAGTCGTACCCGATTGCCGACAACAGCACCGATGCCGGCCGTGCAAAGAACCGCCGCGTCGAGATTCGGGTGATTCCGCTCAAGCAATAACGCATAGCGTTATTGCGGTTCCGGCGCAGCCGGAACGAAAATGCCGCCCTTGCAGGCGGCATTTTTGTAGGTGCCGAGCTTGCTCGGCACGCCGATAGCGCATGTAGAGTCGAGCCGTGCTCGACTCCTCTTCTGGTAGATGCCGACCTTGGTCGGCGCGGTCCCAACAGCAGTCGAGCATGGCTATGCCGGTCGTCCTGACCGGCACCCGTCGGGCCGTCGCAAACGACGTTGGCAGCGGCTCCTGCCGCTACCTTCGACTCTACAGAACGCCGCGCCGCGCGCTGGCCAGATCCATGCCGTGCGTGGATGCGTCCGGTTACGCCGCCGAAGCCGCGACCTTCTCCAGGATTCGCTTGCCGCTGCTTTCCAGCGCCGCGTCTTCCTTTTCCTTCTGCTGCTGCGCCAGCTTCGCGCCCGGGCATTGCGCCAGCATGTAGTTGGCGTCGAAGTTGAGCTTCTCGACCAGGAAGTCGACGAATGCCCGCACTTTCGGGGAGACCAGGCGGCCACCGGCGAACACCGCGTTGAAGTCCACTTCCGGGCCCGTCCAGCCGGCCAGCACGCGGCGCACCATGCCCGATTCAACGAACGGCTTGGCCATCACGTCGCCGGTCAACAGCAGGCCTTCGCCACACACCAGCGCACCATTGAGCGCGGACATGTCGTTTGCGGTCATCAGCGGGGTAACAGGGAAATCGCGCAGCTCGCCGCCGTTCTCGCCCAGTTGCCAGGTAAAACGAGGCGAGTTGCCGGTGTGGTACGGCTTGCGCATCGCCAGGATGCGATGGAACTGCAGTTCTTCCGGATGCAGCGGCTCGCCATAGCGTTCGATGTAGGCCGGGCTGGCGAACACCTGCGTGCGCAGGCTGCCGAGCTTGCGCGCGACCAGATTGGAATCGGGCAGGGCACCCACGCGCAGCGCCAGATCGGCTTCGCCGGCAATCAGGTCCAGCTTCTCGTTGCCCATATGCATGTCCAGGCGGATTTCCGGGTACTGCGCATGGAACTGGCCCAGCAGCGGCGCAATCCAGGTGATGCCGATCGAGTAAGGCACAGTGAAGCGCAGCCAGCCACGCGGCCCGGACTGCAACTGGCTCACTGCGCTCTCGGCTTCTTCAAGCTCGCGTGCGATGCGCTGGCAATGTTCGTGATAGATCGAGCCCGCTTCGGTCAGGCCGAGGCGGCGCGTGGTCCGGTGCAGCAGGCGCGCACCCAGGCGCGTCTCCAGTTCCTGCACCTTGCGGCTGACCGTGGTCTTGGGCAGGCCGAGCGATTTGGCAGCGGCAATGAAACTGCCTTGCTCGACCACTTTGACGAAGATCAGCGTCTCGTTGAGATCGTGGGACATGGTCTGGGATCCTGGACGTCGGGGATGGGACAATCGTGACAGAACGATTGGACCGGGAGCGGGATGATTATTCCCCTTAATCAGGACTAATCAAGTAAAGGTTTGAGGTCTATCGTGGCGCCATTCGTTATTTGGAGCCCGTCCGCCATGAGCCTGCGCAACATTCTTGCCCGTCTCCGGAACGCCGGCCAGAGCAGCCTGGACCTGGCAATGACCGTTGAAGTCCGCCCGAGTTCCTTGGTACACAAGGACTTTCGTGAGTTTACCGCGCCGATGCGTCAGCAGCGTGGCGGTGCCGTCCGCCTGGTCCCGCACAAGGGCGACCGGCTGCGTCGAATCGGGACTATCCCGGATTTGGGAGGAAATGTCCCGTGAATGGGATGCTGACGCCCGAAGTCCTGGTCCTCGGCGGCACCGGTGCCGTCGGCCAGGGCGTGGTTGGCGCATTGCTGGAAGCCGGCAGCCCGGTGCTGGTGGTCGGTCGCGATCCGGGCCGGCTGGCGGCGCTGCATGAGCAGTTCGCCGACGAGCCGGGCCTGGAGACGCTGCTGGGTTCGCTCAGCGATGACGGCTCGGCGCGCGCACTGGCCGAACGCATCGCGCATCGCCCGCGTCCGCTGGCCGCCGTGATCGCCGCAATGGGTGGTCCTTACCGTCGCGGCCGGGTGACCGACCGCAATGGCGATGAACTGCTGGGCGCGATGCAGGCCGACCTCATGCCGCACGTGCACGCGGTGCGTCATCTGCTGCCGCTGCTGCAGGACAACGTGCATGCGCGCCGCTACGTGATGATCGGCAGCCCGGCCAACGCCAAGCCATGGGCGGGCTACGGCGAGACCTCGATCACTACTGCCGCGCTGCGCATGTACGCGCAGGTGGTGCACCAGGAAGCGCAGGCGCTGGGCGTGCGTGCGCAGATGCTGGAAGTCTGCAGCCCGGTGTGTACGCCTGCCAACGCGGCCAATGCCTGCATCGAGTGGCCCAGCTCGCTGCTGGTCGGCCGCCGCGTGGTCTCCCTGCTTGATGGCTGCCGCGACAACCGCGCCATCGTCCGCTGCGACAGCAGTGATGCCGAATTGCCGCGCGGCCTGCTGCACCTGGACGTTCCTCCCCTCTGGCGCGATACCGCGGGCGTCGCTTGACCTCGACCATGGTTGAGGTCGCAGGATACGCCGCCTGTTTTTTGCAACACGTTCTCATCTAGCTGTACCACCCCTCCGTACGGATGCATGCCATGACTTCCCCCAATTCCACTCCACATCGTTTCGGCCATCGCATTGCGATGGTCGGCGTGTCGATCCTCGCCGCCGCCGTGCTTGCGGCCTGCAGCGGCGGCCACGCCGAAGAAGCCGGTGCGCCGCCGCCGCCGCAGGTCAGCGCTGCACCGGTGCTGGTCAAGCAGGTCAGCCAGTGGGACGAGTTCAGCGGCCGCGTCGAAGCGGTACAGAGCGTTGAACTGCGCCCGCGCGTGTCCGGCTACATCGACAAGGTCAACTATGTCGAAGGCCAGGAAGTGAAGAAGGGCGAAGTGCTCTTCACCATCGACGCGCGCAGCTACCAGGCCGAGTACGATCGCGCCGCTGCCGAACTCGCCCGCGCCCGCACCCAGGCCACGCTGGCCCGCAGCGAATCCGAGCGTGCCAAGCGGCTGTCCGAGCAGCAGGCGATCTCCACCGAGACCGCCGAGCAGCGTCGCGCTGCAGCCGACCAGTCCGGTGCCGCCGTGCAGGCGGCGCAGGCTGCGCTGGATGCGGCCCGCCTCAACCTAGAGTTCACCAAGGTGCGCGCACCGATCGACGGCCGTGCCGGCCGCGCGATGGTCACCGCCGGCAACCTGGTCACCGCCGGCGACAGCGCCAGCGTGCTGACCACGCTGGTCTCGCTGGACACCGTGTTCGTCTACTTCGATGCTGACGAAAGCACCTTCCTGCGCTACGCCCAGATGGCACGCAAGGGCGAACGCCCGAGCGAGCGTGACAGCGATCTGCCGGTGAAGGTCGGCCTGTCCGGCGAAGAGGGCTACCCGCATTCGGGCAAGGTCGACTTCCTCGACAACCAGGTCGCCCGCAGCACCGGCACCATCCGCGTCCGCGCGCTGCTGGACAACGCCGATCGCCAGTTCACGCCAGGCCTGTTCGCCCGCGTGCAGCTGCTCGGCAGCGGCCAGTTCCAGGCCCTGCTGATCGACGAGAAGGCTGTTCTGACCGACCAGGATCGCAAGTACGTGTACGTGGTCGACAAGGATGGCAAGGCCCAGCGCCGTGACATCCAGCTCGGCCGCACCGCCGATGGCCTGCGCATTGTCGAGCACGGCCTGGCCGCCGGCGACAAGGTGATCATCGACGGCGTGCAGAAGGTCTTCATGCCGGGCATGCCGGTGCAGGCCAAGGCGGTGGCGATGCAGCCGCAGGCCGCGCCGCCGGCACCGGGCCGCGATGCGACTGCCGCACTGAACCACTGATCCGCGTCCCCGCTTAGCTGCCGGCGCCAGCGGCAGCCGTTCCTGCCTTCGTCAAAGTGACGAGGGGCAGGCCGGCTGTTGCCCGCCGAACGCCTTTCCCAGGAATTCCTCCATGGACTTTTCCCGTTTCTTCATCGACAGGCCGATCTTCGCGGCGGTGCTGTCGATCGTGATCTTCGCCGCAGGCCTGATCACGATTCCGATCCTGCCGATCAGCGAGTACCCGGAAGTGGTGCCGCCGTCGGTGGTCGTGCGCACGGTGTATCCGGGCGCCAACCCCAAGGTCATTGCCGAGACCGTCGCCACGCCGCTTGAAGAGGCCATCAACGGCGTCGAAGGCATGATGTACCTGAAGTCGGTGGCCGGCTCGGACGGCGTGCTGCAGATGACCGTCACCTTCCGCCCGGGCACCGACCCGGACGCGGCGGCGGTGAAGGTGCAGAACCGCGTGGCGCAGGCGCAGGCGCGTCTGCCTGAAGACGTGCGCCGCCAGGGCGTGACCACGCAGAAGCAGTCGCCGACCTTCCTGATGGTGGTGCACCTGACCTCGCCGCAAGGCAAGTACGACACCCTGTACCTGCGCAACTACGCACGCCTGCACGTCAAGGATGCGCTGGCGCGTATTCCGGGCGTGGGTGACGCGCAGATCTTCGGTGGCGGCGACTACGCCATGCGCGCCTGGCTGGACCCGGACAAGGTGGCCTCGCGCGGCCTGACTGCCAGTGACGTGGTGCGCGCCATGCGCGAGCAGAACGTGCAGGTCTCGGCCGGCCAGCTCGGTGCCGAACCGCTGCCGAACAGCCAGTTCCTGACCCTGATCAATGCCCAGGGCCGCCTGAAGACCGAAAAGGAATTCGGCGACATCGTGCTCAAGAGCGGTGTGGACGGTGAGATCGTACGCCTGGCCGATGTGGCCCGCCTGGAACTGGGTGCCGGTGACTACACCCTGCGCTCGCAGCTGGATGGCAAGAACGCCGTCGGTATCGGTATCTTCCAGTCGCCGGGTGCGAATGCACTGGAGATCCGTGACCAGGTCATCTCGACGATGGACGAGATGCAGAAGGCCATGCCGGCCGATGTGAAGTACGAAGCGGTGTATGACACCACCATCTTCGTGCGCGACTCGATCAAGGCCGTGGTCTCCACGTTGCTGGAAGCCATCGCGCTGGTGGTGCTGGTGGTGATCCTGTTCCTGCAGACCTGGCGTGCCTCGATCATCCCGTTGATCGCGGTGCCGGTGTCGGTGGTCGGTACCTTCGCCGCGCTGTACCTGCTGGGCTTCTCGATCAACACGCTGAGCCTGTTCGGCCTGGTACTGGCGATCGGCATCGTGGTCGACGACGCGATCGTGGTGGTGGAAAACGTCGAACGCAACATCGAGGAAGGGCTGTCGCCCACCGCGGCGGCCCACCAGGCCATGCGCGAGGTCTCCGGCCCGATCGTGGCGATCGCGCTGGTGCTGTGTGCCGTGTTCGTGCCGATGGCCTTCCTGTCCGGTGTCACCGGCCAGTTCTACAAGCAGTTCGCGGTCACCATCGCCATTTCCACGGTGATCTCGGCGATCAACTCGCTGACCCTGTCGCCGGCCCTGGCCGCGCGCCTGCTGAAGGCCCACGGTGCCCCGAAGGACGGCCCGAGCCGTCTGATCGACCGCCTGTTCGGCTGGGTGTTCCGCCCGTTCAACCGCTTCTTCAAGTCCAGCTCGGAGAAGTACGAGCGTGGCGTGGCCCGCATCCTCGGCCGCCGCGGCGCGGTGTTCGTGGTCTACGCGATCCTGCTGGTCGGTACCGGCGTGATCTTCAAGCTGGTGCCGCCGGGCTTCATCCCGACCCAGGACAAGCTGTACCTGATCGCGGGTGTGAAGCTGCCGGAAGGCTCGTCGATCGCGCGTACCGATGAAATGCTGCGCAAGGTCGCCAAGATCGCCCAGGAAACCGATGGCGTCGCCCACACCATCTCGTTCCCGGGTCTGAACGCGCTGCAGTTCACCAATACGCCGAACACCGGTGTGGCGTTCATTCCGCTCAAACCGTTCGCCGAGCGCCATGGTCGTACCGCCGCGCAGATCAACGCCGAGATCAACCAGAAGATCGCTGGCCTGCAGGAGGGCTTTGCCTTCGCGATGATGCCGCCGCCGATTCTCGGCCTGGGCAACGGCAACGGCTACCAGATGTTCATCGAGGACCGTGGCAACCTGGGTTACGGCGCGCTGCAGAATGCCGTGCAGGCGATGCAGGGTACCGTTGCGCAGACGCCGGGCATGGCCTTCCCGATTTCCAGCTACCAGGCCAATGTGCCGCAGCTGGATGCCGAGGTCGACCGCGTCAAGGCCAAGGCACAGGGCGTGCAGCTCACCGAACTGTTCGACACCCTGCAGACCTACCTCGGCTCGGCCTACGTCAACGACTTCAACCAGTTCGGCCGTACCTGGCAGGTGATCGCCCAGGCCGACGGTCCGTACCGCGAGACGGTCGAGGACATCGGCAAGCTGCGCACCCGCAACGACCGCGGCGAGATGGTGCCGATCGGTTCGATGGTCACCATCAAGCAGACCTTCGGCCCGGACCCGGTGCTGCGCTTCAATGGCTATCCGGCGGCTGACCTGGCCGGTGAAGCCGACCCGCGCCTGCTGTCCTCCGCCGAGGCGATGAACAAGCTGACCGAGATCGCCGGCAAGGTGCTGCCGGTAGGCATGACCACCGAATGGACCGACCTGAGCTATCAGCAGGCGACCCAGGGCAAGGCGGCCTTCATTGTCTTCCCGGTGGCGATCATGCTGGCCTTCCTGGTGCTGGCTGCGCTGTACGAGAGCTGGTCGCTGCCGCTGGCGGTGATCCTGATCGTGCCGATGACCCTGCTGTCCGCGCTGTTCGGCGTGTGGTTGACCGGTGGTGACAACAACGTGTTCGTGCAGGTTGGCCTGGTGGTGCTGATGGGCCTGGCGTGCAAGAACGCGATCCTGATCGTCGAGTTCGCCAGAGAGCTGGAAATGGGCGGCAAGGGCATCGTTGAATCGGCACTGGAAGCCTGCCGCCTGCGTCTGCGCCCGATCGTGATGACCTCCATCGCCTTCATTGCCGGCACCGTGCCGCTGGTGCTGTCGCATGGTGCAGGTGCCGAGGTGCGCTCGGTGACTGGTATCACCGTGTTCGCCGGCATGCTGGGCGTGACCCTGTTCGGCCTGTTCCTGACCCCGGTGTTCTACGTGGCCCTGCGCAAGTTCGTCACCCGCAACGGTGGTGGCCAGCTGGTGCAGCACGGCGAGCCGACCATCCACCACTGACATGGAACCCCGTCGCCGCCGGTCACTGGCCGGCGGCGGCTTCCCCCTCACAAGGCAAGAATCCATGAACACCCATCAGAACAAGATCGCGCTGGTCACCGGCGCAACCCGCGGCATCGGCCTGGAAACCGTGCGCCAGCTGGCGCAGGCCGGCGTGCACACGCTGCTGGCCGGGCGCAAGCGCGAGACCGCCGTCGAACTGGCACTGAAGCTGCAGGCCGAGGGCCTGCCGGTGGAAGCCATCCAGCTGGACGTGACCGATGCAGCCAGCATCGCCGAAGCGGTCGAACAGGTACGCCAGCGCCATGGGCGCCTCGACATCCTGGTCAACAACGCCGGCATCATGATCGAAAACCCGGCGCAGGCGCCGTCGGAGCAGTCGCTGGATACCTGGAAGCGCACCTTCGACACCAACGTGTATGCACTGGTGGCGGTCACCCAGGCGTTCCTGCCGCTGGTCAAGCAGGCCAAGTCCGGGCGTATCGTCAACGTGTCGAGCATGCTCGGCTCGCAGACCCTGCACGCCGACCCGGCGTCGGGCATCTACGATTTCAAGGTGCCGGCCTACAACGCCTCCAAGGCAGCGGTGAACAGCTGGACCCTGAGCCTGGCCTACGAACTGCGCAACACCCCGATCAAGGTCAACACCGTGCATCCGGGTTACGTGAAGACCGACATGAACGGCGGCAACGGCGAAATCGAAATCAGCGAAGGCGCACGTTCCAGCGTGGAAATGGCGTTGATCGGTGAATCCGGCGCCAGCGGCAGCTTCACCTACCTGGGCGAGGTGCTGCCATGGTGATCCGCACGTTGGCGATGGCCGTCTCCAGCCTGGTGCTGGCAGGCTGTGTCAGCGTCGGCCCCAACTACAAGGCGCCGGTACAGGAGCCTGTGGTGCTGCAGGGTGCGCAGCAGCCGGTGTTCAGCACCACCTCGCCGGTGGCCAGCTGGTGGGCGCAGTTCGATGATCCGGTGCTGGAACAGCTGGTGCATGGCGCACTGTCGGACAACCTGGATCTTCGCGTGGCCGTGGCCCGCGTCAGCCAGGCCCGCGCGGTGTTCGTCGAAAGCCGTTTCGACCAGGCCCCGCACATCACCGCAGGCGGCAGCTACGACCGCCGCAAGCAACCCGATCCGCAGCTGGGTGGGCAGCGGGTGTTCAGTGAAAGCTACCAGCTCGGCTTCGACGCCGGCTGGGAGCTGGATCTGTTCGGCCGCAAGCGCCGTGCTGCAGAAGCCGCGCGCGCCGACCTCGACGCCGAGCAGGCCAACCTGGCCGATGCGCAGGTGCTGGTCGCCGCCGAAGTGGCGCGCAACTACTTCGAGCTGCGCGGTACGCAGAAGCGCATCGCCGTGGCCCAGCACACGCTGGTCAACCTGCGCGATACGCAGAAGCTGACCGAGGCGCGCTGGGAGCTGGGCGCCGGCAGTGAGCTGGACGTGCAGAGCAGCCGTGCACGGCTGAAGGCGATCGAGGCCGACATTCCGCTTCTGGAAGTGGCCGAGACGCAGTCGCGTAACCGGCTGGCGGTGCTGCTGGGCCAGCGCCCGGAAACGCTGACCGCCATGCTGGCACCACATGACGTGCCGGCATTCGCCAAGGCACTGCCGCTGGGCGATACCCGCGAGCTGCTGCGCCAACGCGCCGACGTGCGCGTGGCCGAGCGTCGCCTGGCCGCTGCTACCGCACGCGTGGGCGTGGCTACTGCGGACCTGTTCCCGCGGCTGTCGCTGTCCGGTTTCGTCGGCTTCCTCGGCGGCGATGCAAGTGGCCTGGTCAATGGCAACAACAAGGCCTGGTCGCTGACCCCGTCGCTGAGCTGGGCAGCATTCGACTTCGGCACCGTGCGTGCACGCCTGCGTGCCAGCAAGGCTGAAGCCGAGGGTGTGGCTGCGCAGTATGAGCAGGCCGTGCTATTGGCACTGGAAGACACCGAGAACGCGCTGACCCGCTATTCCAAGCAGCAGGCGCGGCTGGCGATCGTGGTCGAGCAGGCGCAGGCGGCACGCCGCGCTGAGTCGCTGGCGCAGATCCGCTACCGCGAGGGCTCGGAGGACTTCCTGACCCTGCTGGATGCGCAGCGCACGCAGCTGGCGGCCGATGATGCGTTGGCGGCCGCCGAGTCCGAGGTCAACGTCAGCGTGGTGGGCGTGTACAAGGCGCTGGGGGGGTGGGGTCAATCACCGCAGCCGCCGAGTGTGGCGCAGGTGCAGTAACCGCAGGGGACGGAAGCAGTGGCTTCCGTCCCTTTCTTTTTTCAGGGCCAGTGATTGGCAGGCACCTCGCGCTCGCGCATGCGCACGATGCAGAAGCGATGGCCGGTCGGTGCTTCCATTACCCACCAGCGTTTGACGAAGCCGATCCGGCGCGCGCCGAGTTTTTCCAGTCGATCTGCCTCGGCATCGATGTCGTCGCTCTCGATGTCCAGGTGCACCCGCGATGGGTGAGCGACCCGCTGTACTTCCACGTTCAGGCCTGCGGGCGCGCCCTGCAGGTCGGCGTACTCGGCGCCATCTTCGGCATACGATGGCTGCGCCTGCAGGCCGAGTGCGGCCGCCCAGAAGCGTGCGCCTTCGTCAGCGGGCGTGTCCTGGCAGTCGATGATGAATCCGGCCAGACGGCTCTGGTGCGCCATGACGTCCTCCGCAGATTGGGAATGGAGGAAGGGTAGCGCGTCGCGTGCTGTGGACGTTGTCACAGTCATGACGTTTCTGACTCTGCCAGAACCGGGGCCTGCGGTGTAACTAGTGGGGCAGAGTCCAGGAGGGAAGGCGATGAGCGATGACAAACGCGATACCCAGCGCATGCTGTTTGGTGATCCGGGACCGCCTGGCGCAGGGCTGTCGATGGCGGTCGTAGTGCTGATGGTATTGGCGACGATGGCCGCTGCCATCGGTTTCCTGCGGCTGCCCGATCCGATGCTGGGGCTCGGGCTGATCGGCGTTGCCGTGTTCCTTGCCGTCGGCGCCCGCATCTGCCAGGCGCGCAACCAGCACCAGGCGTTGTACCGGCTGTTGTCGCGGCAGCCGCCGCCGTAGCCACGGCTGCCGCAGAGAATCAGTGCTTCGGCCAGTCCAGCTCGACCACCAACGGGAAGTGGTCCGACGGCAGCACGCCATCGATGCGACGATCATCGGTAAGGAAGCTGCGCGCATGGAAGCCGCGCACCAGCACCCAGTCCAGCTGCACGGTGGCCTTGCCGGTGAAGTCGTGGAAGGTCAGGCGCGGACCCTGCGGAGCCTTCACCTGGGTACGGGTGTCCTGCAGGAGGCGGGTGAACGCCTTGTAGGTGTCACCGCCTGGCTCGCTGTTGAAGTCACCGGTTAACACCACCGGCAGGTCGGCGGGCAGGGCTTCCAGGCGCTTGCTGATCAGCTCGGCACCCTTCACCCGGCGAGGTTCGTCCTCGTTGCGGTAGGGCAGGTGGGTATTCATGAAGTAGAAGCGACGGCCGTCGTCCAGGCGCCGGAACAGGGCCCAGGTGACCATGCGCGGGTACAGGTTGCCCCAGGTGATGCTGCCGGGAACATCGGGCGTATCGGACAACCAGAAGTTGCCGGATTCCTCGATGGCCAGCACTTTGCTGTCGTAGAACACGCCCATGTGTTCATCGCCGCTGCCACCGCGGCGGCCTTCACCGAACCAGCGGTAGCCGGGCAGGTGCCCTGACAGGTAGTCGGCCTGTTCCTTCACCAGCTCCTGCGTGCCGATCACCGCCGGATGCGCGTCGAGGATCACCTTGACCATGGCATCGCGACGGTCGGGCCAGCGCTTGCCCGGTTCGGTATCGGCCGGAGTGCGGACATTGAACGACATTACTTTCAGCGGCGCCGGTGCAGCAGCCCAGGCGACGGCAGGCAGAGCAAGCGCCAGCAGCGCAGACAGCGCAGGGCGACGGAAACGCGACAACATCGTGGAATCCCTCCATTCCATGAAAACGGTTTCACGAAGCATGCCACGGAAGGCGAGGGCAGCGGTATGCCGGGATGGGCGGCTGGGAGATGCCGGGCGGGCGGTGAAGGCGCCGCCCGGCGCATCGCGCGGGCGCGATCAGGGGTCGTAGATCATCCCGTTTTCGTCGCGGTTGTAATGGCCGGTGACTTCGCGGGTGCCGTCGTCGTAGATCACGTACGACGTGCAGCGCTGGTGGAATACGTTGCCAGCGATGCGGAAGGGCACGCATTCCTCCTGGACCTCGACGACTTCGGCCGCCATCGTGGTGCCGACCGGAGCCAGTGCGGCCACGGCCAGCACGGCGGCAAACGCACATGCCGGAAAACCTTGATGCAGTCTCATCCTTACGTTCCTTGTCGATGGGGGGCTTACATCAGATAGGGATTGCCGTACTCGTCGATCCAGTACTCGCTGAGGAAGATCTCACCGTCCACGTCGGGCATGGTCACGATGCAATGCTGGTGGAAGCGATAACGCTCCACTTCAAACGGTTCGCAGCGGGTTATGCTGCCGGGCGGGGTCGGCACCCCCGCGCTCGCCGTGCCGGACGACAACATTCCAGCGAACGTCACAATCAGTGCCGCCATCGAAGCCAGTTGCAGTTTCATAAGCATCATCCTTGCTTTCTGCAATCGCGCACATGCGCATGGCGTGTGTAACACGCGAACCAGGCCGCCGGAAGTGTCTCGCCCGGATCAGTCCTCGATCTCGCCGCGCCGACTGGCAGCGCGTACCGCCTGCGCGGTGGTTGCCACTCCCAGACGCTGGCGCGCGCGACGCAGGTGATTTTCCACTGTACGAGCGGAAAGCCCCAGCGTGGCCGCGATCTCCGCCTGGCGACGGCCGGCGGCGACCCAGCGCAGCACCTCGCGTTCGCGCGTGCTCAACGTCCGTCCGGAAAGTTCGCTGGGTGTCTCTGCAAGCCGGCGTGCGGCACGGAATGCTGCAGCTGCAGCAGCATCCAGCAGCAGCCGCGCGCTGGCCGATGCATCGATCGCTGTCCCGGCAAAACTGATCGCGCCTTCCAGGCCGGTGGTGCCGAACACCGGCACCTGCAGGCCGTGCAGGCCTTCACCACGAGGCTGCTTCACCACCTGATAGCGTTCGCCGCGAACGCCCTGGCGCTTGCTCCAGAAGAACGGCGCGTCACTGTCCAGCACGTGGCGATTGACCGGACAGGCGTGCAGGTAGCGCGCGAGGTCGGTACTGCTGCCGTCGCCGAACCAGTCGCCCTCGATCCAGTACACGCGCTGGGTACCGCGCTCCAACCCCGTGCCGGTGGCGAACACCAGCACGCGATCGTAGCCGAGTGGTGCAGAGATGCTGCGCAGTACCGCGCCCACCGAACTCAGTGAGCGAGCGCGTTCCAGTTCCAGCAACGCCTGCACCAGATCGCCCATCCCGATCAGCGCCCGGCCAGTGCGTCGAGCAGCGTGCGCGCGGCCAGCTTGCCCAGCGCATTGCCGGCCAGCGGGCTGTCACCGGTCAGCAGCAGGCGGTCCTGCAGCACGCTGCCATCGATGCCGTCATTGACGATCTGCACGCCCTGCTGCGCCAGGCGTTCACCGAAGAACCACGGCAGCTGCCCGGGCATGTAGCCGATCTCCGGCGTCTGCCGGTCCATCGCATCGGGGAAGGCACAGATGCGGTAGCCGCGGAACAACGAACCACCGTCGGCCTCGTCGACGCCTGCGGCCAGCAACGCGGCCGGGCCGTGGCAGAGGGTGATGATGTGGCGTTGCTCGGCCATCGCCCAGTGCAGGGCTGCCTTTACCGCGCGACTCTGCGGCAGTCCGATAAGGGCGCCATGGCCACCGGGAATGAACACGGCTGCATAATCCGATGCGGCATCGAGGCCTGCCACCACCTCAGCCAACGGCAGTGGCTGGCGGAAGCGGGCTTCGTAGCGGTCGTACAGTCCGCCGATCTCCTTGTCCTCGCGCGGGAACGCCCACCACTCGAACTTTGCGGCGTTGCCGGACAGCGTGGCCACATCGATGTCGAAGCCGGCCTTGTCCAGGTGGTACATCGGCAGCAGGGTTTCCACCGGATGGTTGCCGGTGGAGAACAGGTGGCCGTTGGCAGTAGGCAGATAGCGTTCGTCCGCAGCGATCATCAGCACCTTCCAGCGGCCATCACGGCGCGCGTCGGGATAGTCGGCACCGGACAGGTCGCTCTTCGCCGACGTGAACTGTGACAGCGAGTACGGAGACGGGAAGAAGGCGTCGCGCTCGGCCGGGTCGGGGCTGGGATGGCGGCTGGGCTCTTGCGTGTTCATGCGGACCTCCAGTGGGGTAGTGGAGCCAGCATAGAAGGGCTGATGCGTACGTGCGATGAGGGTTTTCCCCTCATTCGCGCGACGCTGCCATCTGTTGGCGCCAGGCATTCGGGCTCATGCCGAAAGCACGGCGGAACGCACGGCTGAATGCTGGTTCGGAGAGATACCCGACGTCTCCGGCGATCTGCGAAACCCGCCGGTTTCCGCTGCGCAGCAGCTCCGCGGCCAGCTGCAATCGCGATCCAGCGAGATAACGCATCGGTGACATGCCGGTGGCCAGGCTGAACCGCTGCGCGAAGTTCGAGCGGGACTGATTCAGGCTTGCCGCCAGAGACTCGACCGTCCATGCCTGTGCGGGGTGTGCCTGCATCAACGCCAGTGCCCGCCCGATCAATGGGTCCGCCAGTGCGTGCAGACGCTGGCAGTTGTGAGGGCTGGAGGTTCCCAGCCAGTAGCGCAGCGTCCAGACAAACAACAGGTCGAGCAGGCGTGACAGCATCAGCCCACTACCCAGCGTGGGCCGGGCCGCTTCAACCTGGATTGCGCCCAGGGTTACCGCCACCCAATCGGCTGAGCTGGCGGGAAATCCGTTCGGCATCCGGTCAACCCCGGGAACATGCAGCCAGCCGGGCAGGGCATCAAGCAGCAGCTGGCTGCCTCGGCCATCAAATCCAAAGGACGCCGTGGTCAGATGGGCAGGTTGCGAGGCGTCGCCGGCGCAGTCGATGCGATGTGTCCGGCCATGCGGCATCAACAGCAGCTCGCCGGTCTGCAGGGGCACCACCGCGGCATCCGCATGCAGGCGTGCCGTGCCCTGTTCGATGAAATGGAAGCAGCCGCGCCCCTCGGCAATGATGCGGGCCCCACCGGGCTGCACGACGTGGCGGGTGATGTCGCCGCCGTGCATGCGCGAGGACTGGAAGATCGCAAACAAGGCGTCGGAGCCGGCCTGAAGCGATTCGGTGGTGTGGAGCCTTGGCATGGTTTTCAGGAGTCCGTGCATCGCCGCTGGCAGGGGCGATCCGTAGTCTGGTCGGGTGGCTTCAGGCAGCGCTGATGGCTGTCGGGCAACGATCCCATCCAAGTGAGGAGTTCTGCAAGATGAGCAAGCCAAGCATCATTCTGGTTCATGGTTTCTGGGGCGGCGCCGCGCATTGGGCCAAGGTGATCCTGGAGCTCGATCGCCGGGGCTTCCACGATCTGCATGCCGTGGAACTGCCGTTGACGTCGCTGGCCGACGACGCAGAGCGGACCCGGCGCATGATCCGCCAGGTTGCGGGGCCGGTGCTGCTGGTCGGCCATTCGTATGGTGGCGCGGTGATCTCCGAAGCCGGAAACGAACCCAACGTGACCGGCCTGGTCTTCATCGCCGCGTTCGCGCCGGATGCGGGTGAGAGCCCTGGCGGCATCACCCAGCAACAGCTGCCGCAGGCGGCGGCCAATCTGGCGCCGGACAGCGACGGCTACCTGTGGCTGCAGCCCGGCAAATTCCACGAGAGTTTCTGCCAGGACCTGCAGGCCGACGAGGCGCGGGTGATGGCGGTCACCCAGAAGGCGCCGCTGGCGAGCACGTTCGGTGATGCCGTCAGTGTTCCGGCGTGGCGGCATAAGCCGAGCTGGTACCAGGTCTCCAGCGCTGACCACATGATTCACCCTGATAACCAGCGGCGCATGGCGGCGCGCATGCAGCCACGTGCCAGCATCACGCTGGATGCCAGTCATGCATCGCTGGCATCGCAGCCGGTAGCGGTGGCCGGACTGATCACCGAAGCTGCGTCCGACGGACAAGGCTGAGTTTCCCGGTCTTGCCGCGGTGGTGGTGTCCCGGCCGGCCAGAGCACCGCTGCCGTGATGCTGCCACGCCCAGCGTTACTTGTACTGCCGGTCGTGTTCCTGCATGTCTTCATGCAGGATCCGCCGCAGTTCGACGATGGCCGGCGTGGCTTCCTGCACGCTGTGCCCGGACACGATCACCTTCTCCGAATCCGCGTGCGGCAGGTGCGAGCTCCAGTAGGGCACCAGCCCGTCGTCGGTCTTTTCCAGCGGACCATCGGCCTTGGCCCGCGCGATGATCGAGTGGTAGTGCACCTTCGGCGACATCGGCAGGTCCGCCACGGCGCGGACGAAGGGATCGTCCTTGTCCAGATTCTGGATGCTGTTCATCTGGTAGCCGTGCTTGCCGTCGTTGCGATCGATCTGGCCGTCGTTGGCGATGGTGGCGACGTCTTCCAGCACGGTCAGCGGCAACCGCACCAGGCGACCGATCCAGCGGCCCAGGCGGGTGCCCGCCACATCGGTGCCGCGGTGTGGCGTGGCGATGAATACCACGCGCGATACTTCCGGCTCCGGCAGGAAGGTCAGTACCGGTGCGCCCTTGGTACGCAGCAGTTCACGCTGTGCCGGCGTCATCTGCGCAGTCTCCAGCAGGGTGTCGACCAGATGATCGCCGGAAGAGGAGATCATCAGCCGCGCGATCACGCCACCCATGCTGTGCCCGACCAGCACCATGTCATGCGAAGCCTGCGCCTTGCCGCTGGGGTCGAAATGCTTGAACACCTCATCCAGTGTGTGGCGCATCGAATCGTGGCTCATCGCGATGGGCATGTTGGTGGGGTAGTAGAACTGCCAGACCTGGAAATCCTGGCGGATCTCGTCGTCGCGCATCAGCTCGTTGGCGACGTTGACCCAGGCTTCCGGACTGCTGGCCAGGCCATGGATCATCAGCAGCACGCGGCGGTTCGGATCGTAGGGCTGCATCATGTACAGATGCGGCGTGTCGATGCCGCCTTTGCCACCGAACAGCGAACGCAGTGATTGGTGGCTGAAGTTGGAGCGCGCCAGCCACAATGCGTAGCCTGCGGTGAAGTTCGCGGCCAATGGCACCTGCTGCCCATGCAGGGTGACTTCCGTGACCTGGTAGGGATCGTGGATCTCCAGTTCCGGCTCGTCGTCGTGCAGCACTTCCCACAGGTTCTTTCCGGAGAAGCGCAGCAGTACCGTCATCGATGGCGACGGCATCTCGCTCCAGCTCTGCGTGACCGGTGTGGCGGCCTGCGCGGCGGGTGTTGTGGCCGGCGGCGTGGTGGCCGTGGCGGCGGCCGGATCCTCCATCACGGCCACCAGTTCGGCACCGAAGCCATCGCGGCGATGCACGCTGCGCAGCGTGCCCGTGAACGACAGCGAGGCCGCCGGCACCAGTTCGGTGGGGGTGCGCGTATCCAGCGGCGATGCCTCACCTGAAGGTGCCAGCACGAAGGTCCAGCGGCCCAGCTGGAAATGGCTGGCCTGGCTGTGCACGCGCCCGGTGGCATAGGCGTTGTACAACTGCACCGAGGCTTCCTGCACGGCCAGGTTGTAGTAGTCGCGCACCTGGGTCTGGCGGTCCTCGAAACCGCGCTGGTTGGCCGTTCGCTCGGTGAAGAACAGGTAGGCGTAGGCCTGCCGCGCGACCTGCATCCACGCGTCCAGGCGCGGCTGGAAGTCGGCATCCAGCTCGGTGATCGCGCTCTTGGCACGGCCGGACGTGGAGTACTCACGCTTGGGCGCGGGCAGGGTCATCGCATGCTGCAGCCACAGCTCGGCCAGGCTTGAGCGCTTGTCCTCCTCGCGCACCACGATGCTGCCTTCCATGGCCTCGATGCAGGGCAGGCCGGGCTTGGCGCAGACGCCTTCGTCGAGACCGGCCACGCGCAGGGTTTCCATGGTGGCCGAACTGAGCTTGCCGGTGGTCAGGATGTCGCCGCGCTTCAGGGCGATGTACTGGCCGGGGGTGACCGAGGCCACCTGCACCGACGGCCCGAACTGGCGCAACGTGGCGCAGCCGCCAAGGGTGAGCAGCACGGTGATGATGAGGGTCGTGCGGCCGATGAAGCCCAAGCCCGTGGTTGCCATACGATCCTCCTGCGCGGTGGCGCCACTCTAGCGGTCGGCATGTCAAAGCGGAAGATACCGGGCGGTCGGTTTGGAGTGCGGAAGTGCCGCCAACCGGGCGATTCAGGCATTTCCGTGTGACACTGGGGTGAACAGGATGAATGCAGGGCTGCGATGCGCTGGCTTGAGACTGTTCCTCCGCCTCTTGCGATGCTGTTGTGCGCCGCCATCGGTTATATGGGCAGCCGATGGCAGCCGGGCGGGGCGTTGCAGCTACCGATGCCTGAGTTGTTTGCGGGTCTGGTGATGGTCTTCGGCGTGGTCTTGAACCTGCTGCCGAAGCTGGCCTTTCGTCGCGTGGGCACCACGGTCAATCCCCTGCGGCCGGCGGCGTCGAGCGTGCTGGTCACGCACGGAGTGTACCGCTACACACGCAACCCGATGTATCTGGGGCAGGCCACTGTCTTGGCAGGTGCCATGCTGTACCTGCAGAACCTGGCCGCACTGCTGGCTGTGCCGCTGTTCGTGCTGTACATCAACCGGTGGCAGATCGTGCCGGAAGAGCGGGCACTGTCGGCCCGCTTTCCTGAGGCATACGCAGCCTTCCGCCAGCGAGTACGACGCTGGCTGTAGCGCGGGTCAGGCCGTTACGGCGCGATCTGGCACTTCACGGCGGCGGAATAACCTTCGTAATCGTCACCGGCAATCACGTGCAGGGTGTGGCGCTTGTCGATGCGCTTCACGTACGAGGGCTCTTCGGTGTTGGCGTATTCGTTGACCGTGGTCACCGACCAGGTCTTGGCGAGGCGCTTCGGATCGACACCGTTCAAGTAGACGAAGACGCTCTTCTCGCCCTCGGCGACAGTCACATCGGCATGGGTGACGGTACCGCCGAACAGGGCGACTGGCGTGGTTTCCGGCTCGAACGTGCCGCCAGGCTTCCTGGCCAGGCCGGCTGCCTGCAGGGCATCGATGGCCTCGACTTCGCTGAAGTTCGAACCTGCCTTGCAGGCCAGCAGGGCCTCCAGCGTTGCGGTGCCGGCGGGGGCGATGGCAGGCGGGGCTGCGTGGGTAGCCGAGCTCGCGGCCAGAGCGGTCATGACCACGGCGAACGCGGTGTTTCTGGTTCTCATTGCAGGTCCTTCTGTACGTGACGGAGCAGCGCGCCCGGCACCGGGCGCGGAACCGGATTATGGGCCTGCGGATGTTGCCTGCGTGTACAGATCGGATGCGCGACGAAGGCGCAGCGACCTTGCCGGGCCGCTGCGCCATGCCATCAGTTGCTGGCCGCCTTCACCGCTTCTGCGGCGTCGACAATGCCTGGCCCGCAACCCCCCGGGCAGTTTGCTGCCGCGATCGGGCGCGCAGTGCGACGCAGGATGTCCTTGACCTGGTCGGTGGTCTTGGGCACCGGCGCCACCGCCTGCATCAGCGCGACGATGCCGGCGACGTGCGGCGCCGCCATCGAGGTGCCGGACATGAAGTCGAAGGCGTTGTTGCCCACGGTGGACAGGATGCCCTGTGCCGGATGCTGGCGGGTCGGTGCGCAGTTGGTCTGGTTCGGCGGCGTGGCCAGCGGCAGGAACTCGCCGACGGACGCGCGGCAGGACCAGGTTTCACCACCGGGTGCGGTGATGTGGATGCCTGCGCCGTAGTTGGAGTAGAACGCACGACGACCGCCCTGATCGTTGGCGGCAACCGCAATCACGCCCTTGCAGTTCGCCGGAGCAAACTCGGACACATCCAGATTGCTGTTGCCGGCGGCGACCACCACGATCGTGCCCTGCGCGGTGATGTCGTCGATTGCATCCTGCTCGGCCGGCGAGCAGGCCCGGCGGCCGCCGAGGCTGAGATTGATGACTTCAGCCGGGTTGGCATTGGCCGGGACGTTGGGCACGTTGATACCCGCACTCCAGAGCATGCCGTCGATGATGTCGGCGGAACCGCCATTGCCCTGGTTGCCGAGTACGCGCACCGGCACGACCTTCGCGTTGTAGGCCACGCCGGCGACGCCGATCTGGTTGTTGGTCACCGCTGCGACCGTCCCAGCGACGTGGGTGCCGTGAGCGATGCCCGAGGCATCGAAGGCATCGGCGTCGCGTCCGTCACCATCGTCGGAGCCACCACAGCCGGGATTGAGTCCGCCGATGATGCACTGCCAATCACTGAACGGGCGGGTGGACGAGATCATGTCGTAACCCGGCAACAGGTTCGCCTGCAGGTCGTTGTTGTTCAGATACCCCGAATCGACCACAGCCACCACCACACCCTGGCCGGTGGAGCGGTCCCACGCGGCCGGCAGGCGCGCACCACTGGTCGGATTGCTGTAGTGCCACTGCTCGCCGTAGCGCGGATCGTTCGGTGTGGCGAACGCGCTCATCATGTAGTTCGGCTGCACATACTCGACGTCCGGATCGTCGGCGATGCGCTGCATCAGGATCTGCGCTTCCGGAAGATCCAGTGCCTTGTCCGTGGTGACAACGTCGGCGCCACCGCCCATGCGGCGCTGGTGGGTCACGGCTGGGGCCGGCGCAGCGCCGATCGAGCGCTTGCTGCGTTGCTGGATGCCGAGGCGCTTCTTCAGCGCATCCTGTGCGGTGGTAGCCGAAACGCGCTTGCTGCTGCCGTCCCGGTACTTGACGATGAAACTGCTGTACTGCTCGTTGCTGGCCATGCCTCGCGTCCATACCCGTTCGGTGGGTTGGGCGAAGGCGGGGGCGCTGACCAGAACCAGGGTGATGGCGCTGGCAAGGGAAACCCGAAGCGACGTACGCATGGATACAGTTCCTTTGTGAAAGATGTGTCGAACAGGCCGTGCCCCTCGGGCGCGGCTTCATGTGAAGGGTGCGGGTGCTCCGTGGTCTCCTCTTGATGGCGACCAGGGACGAACGGCTTCGCGGACACATCCCCCCCAATGGGAGGCTGGGAAAATTCTGAAGTGATTTAGTGATGTCGAAGGTGAGAGAAGATGCGTGGTGTCGACATTGCTTGACGGCCTCGAATCGCGACTGCGCCTGGGCGGTGAACTCCGCGGCGAGGCGAGGCGGGCAATAAAAAAGCCCGGAAACCCACGTTGGTGGAATTTCCGGGCTTCTCCGGTCCTTGACGAACCGTTCGTTGGTGGAGGTGGGCGGAATTGAACCGCCGTCCGAAGGCACTCCATCCCCAGCACTACATGCTTAGCTCACCGTTGAATCTCATCCCCGAGCAGCACGGTGTGCAAAGCGCACCCGGGAACCAGCCTGTTGTGTTCTAGTGCCGGACTGACAGGCAGCCGCCCAGCGCGATTCCATGATAATGACTCTACGCTGCGAGCATGGACACAAGCAGTTTCGAGGCTCCGCCTAAGTCGGCAGAAGGTCACGCACCGCAGTTTTTAGGCTGCGAGAGCGACCGGAGCGTAGTTGTCGTCGTTGGCAACTAGAGTTTTGCAGCTGGATTTACGAGGAAAGCTACCCCCTCGGCATGCGCCAGGCGACTTCACAACCCCCGTCGAAACCAATGCACCCCCGGTTTCTTCAAGTGCTGCAAGGCTTTGGGGCCAATGCCGTCATAAACGCTGACACTGACCCTGCCCAACGAAACGGATCTTACGGCAATCTTCCTGAACAGTCACGCGCGGTCAGGGCCGACGCTGAAATCGTTCAGCCGCCGCTGCTGTCCAGAGGCGGGCAGCGGGGCAGGGGCCGGCATGACAGCCGGCCCCTGTTTTCCAACGTCGTGATGTCGCATCCCTGCTAGGGGCGCCCCATTCCATTGCAGGCGTCCGGGTTGTTCAGTCCGGTCGAACTACTTGCAAGAGCGAATCGTGTCTGGATCGCCTCACGCCAACTCCTATCCAGTGGGTAGAACCAGTGCGCCCGTAATGACGCGTCATTAGGCCCTTGATCCTGGCTGGAATCACCTGCGCTTCCGTAGTGATTGAAAAGGAATGAACGAATGGCGCTTGCAACACGCTTGTGGGCGGACTAACGGCACCGATCGTTGCGGGGATGCTCACATATTTGGGCGAGAACCCAATCACGCGGGCCACTTTCGTGGCATCGTCCGGGTTGACCATCAAGTCTGGGCCAGTGTATCCAATGCGGCCATTACCAGAATTGACGGTATCAAGCAGCGAGGTGTCTCCCGTTGCCACGGCAGGGAGAAAGTTTGAGGGCGCCATGTTGTTTGAGAACAAGCCGGCGAAGCTCGTCTGGATCGAGAAGCCCGGCGCCGATCCACTCCAGTTGCTTTGCTGTTTGAGACTAGTCCCGAACAAATCAACCGACTTGCATGCCGCAGACAGAAAACGCGTGAGAACTTCAGTGCTACCGCTGCTCTCCGAGCGGTAAACCACAGTGATCGGGCAACTCTGACCCGACGACAAACCCGATGATAGTTGAGACCAGTCCGCTATCTTGCTTGAGAAGACACCACAGATATCGTTGATGGACAGGTCAAGCTTCGCGCCGGGCTTGTTGAAGGGGATCACGACTGGTACGAGCGCCGTGGGAATCTGGATGAGCGCTCCATATTTTTGGTTGGTTGTGGGTACGTTGTAGGCGTTGGTGTAGTCGGACAACTCGGTCGCCGTAAGAACGGAATCGCCTGCCGCAAAATGTACTGTGCCGATGTTCCCGAAGAGACTGGGATCATTGCTTAGAAACGCTTTCTTCTCTTTGCCGGAGCCCGTTACGGCGTAGCTGAAGCTGTTTGGAAGAATGCTGTCTGCTGATCCCTTGTAGAGGTTTGCCGGCACCGAGGCGCCGCCGCCTTGCACTGGGGACTGGGCGTAAGCCAAGTGGAACGGACTGGACAACGAGATAACGAGCAAAGCGGTCCTGATCGATTTCACGTTTACCTCTTGGCGGGCTGCTTTTGCAGAGGGGCGTCAAGGGAGGTTGCACAACGGTTGCTCGAACCCTCCAAGCCCCCCTATCCCTGAAGGACGATTCGATGTTCGATTGAATCAATGACATGCCGCTTAGAAATCCTGTGGAAGATCAAACGGTCATCCTTCTGTGAAGCCATCACGCTGAGAACCGGCGGCCATTGGAGGAGAAGGGCCAGTCCATGGATGGTGGTGCTGCTTTTCTTTTCCCTGCAACAGGCTTGGAGGCGGGTCCAAGGCATGCAGAGGGCGGCACTCTCGCCGCCAGACGCTGGAGAAGGACATGGAAGATGAGCGCCATAAGGCTCAGGTGGTCTCGATGGAGGCCTTCAAGGCAGCCCGGATGGGAAAGATCCCACCGGAGCTGTTGGATATGTATGACGAGCTGACGCGCGATCAGGATGCGTTGGCGCAGATCTCGATCATTCTAGTGGCGGCGCTGCGGAGACGATTGGGCCTGCCGGACCTGTAAGGTCCAAGGGGCCGCCGCGGCGGCCCCTTCAGGAACTGGCGCCGCTGGAAGCGGCATGATTCAGCTATGGCCAGGCATACGCCAGTGGCAGTTCATCGGCGACGCTGGACAGCACAAGCCCTGCTGACCCGGAGACAGGTCATAGTCCTCGCGCCGCCATCAGTCGCGTCTCATGCTCGTGCTCTTGAGTACGCAGATCGCTCTGTGCACGCGATTCAGAGGCCACCTCCAATCTGGAGAAACTGTCCTCGATCGGTGTATTCAACGCCGTCTGATAGTCGAAACCCGCCCGTAGATGCGCCGGGGAGTCGAGTGCCCCCTGCACGACAAAAGCTTGGCCACGATTTCCGACCACAAGGTGATCCACCTGACTCAACCCAGCCCGCTGGGCTGCGATGGTTCCGGCCATCGCCAAACGCTCAACTGCCTGATCCGGCAATCCGCCCTGGGTGCATGCCAGTCTTTCTGCCGCTTGGAAATTCTGCTTGTAGATGGCATTTGCCTCGTGGTCCGAATGGCGCGGATCGAGGGTGGCGGTGCGGCCAGCCGGTGAAAGGGGGGCCGGAGCCTGCTGCTGCGATTGAATCGGCGCATTGAGCAGCGTGCCGTCTGAGCGCGTGAGTTGCGCATTGATCGGGTGGACAGGCCCACGCGGGTCACCGTCCTGCGCCACACGCTGTAGATGCTTGCCGAACTGATCGGCATTACCCTGCAGGCTACGGGCTATCCCGATTGCGAACTCAAGACCATCGCGCTGCGGCTGGTCGCCATAGCCAGCGCGAGCGATACCTGCCAATGGATCGAGATGTCCGAGGGGGCGCTCGACCATCTTCTGGGTTCGCTGCATGAATTCCTGCATCTGCGCTTCGCTGAAGCTGACCGAGACTTTTTCACCGGGACGGATCTGTCCCGGGCCCTCGGTCGATCCAGTTAAAGCCAGGTTCAACCCGGTGGCGATGTTGCGCTCCTCAACGGCTTCGTTTCGGCCACCAACCACCTTGTCCATAAAGCCGGGGGTCGGCACATCCGTGTCGACAAGGAACTGATACCTGCGCGCATCCACGTCCTCGCGGAGCGTTTCTCCGTCACGGATGAAGGCGCGCACAATCGTCAGCTTCACGTTGTCGTCATAGCTCAATTGCTGGGTGACTGTGACCTTGCCGTCGGGAGCCGTGCTCTGGATCGCCGTGCCAGTATTGCGGCGCCCCGCGATATCGGCACTCACCAGGTCATTGACCAGTCCCACTTGCAGCCGCTGCTGGGAGCTGTAGTCCAACCGCTCCAGCTGAGCCACGTTGCTCACGCCCGGCGTCTGATCGGCCACCTGGCCTGTTGCGAGCATTCGGATGTAGGCCGCACGCGCATCCGGGTCGCGCAGGTCAAAGTCGGCGGTCTGCAGTTTGGACTGTCCAAGCGCATCCTGGCGACCGGCCATCACGCGCGCAATGCCTAGATCGACGCCCACGCCCTGCAGGGATTCGATCGCCTTGTTGGGCCCCGTAACGACCCGGACATGGTGTTCGTCCAAACGGCTGATCGCGACACCGACCCCCTCCGCTTCAGTGAGCTGGTTCACCGTTGCGATGTGGCGGAACGCAACTTTCAACTCACTCTGCTGGAATTGCTGGCTATCCAGCAACACCCGGCCACCAATCGGCAGCGTGGTCGGGTTGAAGGGGTTCACTCTGGCAGCTTGCTCAGCCGTTGCAGGAGTGGATTTTCCGGTTTCAGATGCGGTGGTGTCAGGCAGGGAGACGCGATAGCGCACACGGGCACCCACCTGCGATCCGGCTTCAAGCTCGATACCAGCCAGACGCTCTTTGCCTTTGACTTCGGCGCGTGCGCCAACTGCAACCGACGCCTCAAGGCTGAACTGGGTGATGCGTTCGCGCTCGATACGGTTCTCGCCTGCCGTACCCGTTACCTCTGTCACCTTCTTCAACGTGGCGCCTGCAAGAGCCACCTCTGCCTGAGTCTTCTCGATACTACGTCCGGCAACCTTTACAGCGCCGTCTGCGGTCCGGGTAATCGAAGCGCGGTCACCCGGCAGTTTTGCACTGTGCTCAGTGCTAGAGCCGGAGTAGGTGGGGTCAATCGAATCGTCAGGATTGGAGGCCGTCGCAGCCATGCGAACTTCCTATGAAGAGGCGAGCCAGCCCAGAGTATAGACACCCTTCGGTTGATGGGGGGGCGGGACGGTTGGCCGTGGCCGTTCTGCCTGACCCCAGCAGCAAAATATTGGGGTTGATAGCATCCAGACTCTCGATCTGCAGCCAATGGAAGGACGCCATGTCGCTTGAAGTCGCCGTAACCGATGATCCCAGCGACGAGGCGCTGGACCTAATTGGCAGTGGCCTGGACCAGTTCAATCTGAACGCAGCGGGTTACGCCGATCGGCGCACACTCGCGGTGCTGGTCACCGATCCGGCCAGTGGCGAGGTGGTGGGGGGGCTTACCGGGCGAACTTCACTGGGCCTGTGGTTCGTGGATCTGTTCCATCTGCCAGCGGCCTATCGCGGCAACGGGCTGGGATCGCGCGTGCTGAAGGCTGCAGAGGATGAAGCACGGCGTCGTGGTTGCCGTTCCGGCGTGCTGTACACCCTCAGCTTCCAGGCGCCCGACTTCTATGTGAAGCATGGATGGGTCGTGTTCGGCCGGGTGCCATGCGATCCGGTCGGCACATTCAGGGTGTTCCTCAGCAAGGATCTGTCGGCGGGGTGAGTGCTGCGGGCGAGTCGCGCGTCCTGTCAATCCGCAACTTGTTGTAGAGCGTCTGTCATAGCGGATTGCTAACTTCGTGGGCACGAATTTGCGACACACTGGCGACGACCATCCAGGCCAGGACAGACACGGAGACGGTGGGTGACCGATGCAAGCCAACAACGCAGCCTGCGGCAGCTGATCGGACCGGTCGGTGCCGATTACCAGCGACGCGCGTTGCCGCCGGGCTGGGTATGGGCGGTGCTGGCGGTGCTGCTGGCGGCCACCTGGGTGACCGAGTTGCCGGCCACGGCCGCTGCGGCACTGGTCGCCAGCGCGGTGGTGGTGCACTGGTCGCAGCGTGGTCGCATCCATTGGCTGGGGTGGCGCCTGCCGGGCCTGGCGGTGCTGGCGGCCTTGTTGTGGGGGCCGGAAGTGCTGTCGCAGTGGTTCGAGCACGGGTTGGCCGTGGTGCTGATGTCGCTGGCCAGCCTGAGCATTGGTGTGCACGTGTGGCAGTCGCGACAGATGGCCCGCCGGCTGCAGGGTGCGGCCGACGCGCTGGACGATGCGCAGCTGCTGGCGTTGCTGCCGGCTGATGCCGCACAGCTGGCCCAGCAGTGGCGCTCGGGCGATGATCGTTACGCGCCGGAGCTGGCAGTGGTGATGCATCTGGCGGTGATGCACGCGGCACTGGCGCCGCGGGTGCGCAGGCAGGGCATGCTGGCGGGGTGACCAGCGTCTTGTAGAGCTGAGCCTGCGCTCGGCTGCTCTTCTTGCCGAAGCCGAGCGTGGCTCGGCTTTACAGACAGCCAAAGCAGTCGAGCATGGCTTGACTCTACAGGGTGATGCGCAACCGCCTTATGCGTCGCGGTTGCCGCGACGCATGACACGCTGCTTCTCGATCGCCCAGTCGCGGTCCTTGGCGGCATCGCGCTTGTCGTGGGTCTGCTTGCCCTTGGCCAGCGCGACTTCGAGCTTGATCTTGTTCTTGCTCCAGTACATCGCGGTGGGCACGATCGTGTAGCCATCGCGCTCGACCTTGCCAACCAGCTTGTCGATCTCGCTCCGGTGCAGCAGCAGCTTGCGATCGCGCCGGTCGTTGGCCACGACATGGGTCGAGGCCTGGATCAACGGCGTGATCTGCGCGCCGATCAGGAAGATCTCACCATCCTTCACGTAGGCGTAGGCGTCGACGATGTTGCCGCGGCCAGCACGGATCGATTTCACCTCCCAGCCCTGCAGGGCCAGGCCGGCTTCGAAGCGGTCTTCGATGTGGTACTCGTGGCGGGCACGCTTGTTCAACGCGATGGTTTTGTTGGCCGTCGCGCTCTTTGCTTTATCCTTGCCGCTGTTCTTGCTCATTTCCGTATTGTCTCCGATTCGGGCCCGCCCGGTCGATTGCCGAAACGTCCTGTATTCATGCCTACTATCCGCCGCAGCGCCCTGGTCGAACATTCGGCCGCGCGCATGTTCGACCTGGTCAATGATGTCCAGGCCTATCCGCGCCGTTTCCGCTGGTGTTCGGCTGCCCAGATCCTGGAGCAGGGCGAGGACCGACTGGTAGCGCGCCTGGACCTGGGCCTGGGCTCGTTCAGCACCTGGTTCCAGACTGAAAACACCCTGCAGCGCCCGCACAGCATCGACATGCAGCTGCGCGATGGCCCGTTCAAGCAGCTGCATGGCCGCTGGGAGTTCCATGCGCTGGCCGAAGATGCCTGCAAAGTCACCCTGACCCTGGACTTCGAGCCCAGTTCGCGCCTGCTGGGGCCGGCGCTGGCGTTGGGCTTCCAGAGCCTGGCCGACCGCATGGTCAACGACTTCATCCGCGTTGCCGACGAGGCCTGAGCAATGATCGAGGTCGAGGTGGTGCTGGCCTGGCCGCAGCGGGTGCTCTCGCGCCGGTTGCAGCTGGACGAGGGCGCGACCGTGGCCGAGGCCATTGCCGCTGCTGCGCTGGAAGGCAGTGCAGGCTGCCCGGCGGCGGCCGTGCATGGGGTACTGGCGCGCCCGCAGCAGGTACTGCTGGATGGCGACCGCATCGAGCTGCTACGCCCGTTGCAGGCCGACCCCAAGGACAACCGCCGGCGTCGCGCGCTCGGCGGTTGATTCCTGCCGCCCGTCCGTGCGGACGGGCAGGGGGCGTCAGCGACCCTTCTTCTTCTTGTCCTTCGGCAGATTGCGGCCGAACTGGCGCACGGTCTGCTGGGCCAGGGCCTTGTCGTTACCCGGGAAGTAATCGCCTTCCCAGCGGGTCACGTTGTCATTGTCGAAGAACACGGTGAAGTTCTTCACCTCGGTGCGGCCCAGGCGGTTCACGCGCTGGCTGGAGGTGTAGTCCCAGCGCTGGGCGTGGAACGGGTCCGGAATGGACGGGGTGCCCAGCAGCGCAGTGACCTGCTGCTTGCTCTGCCCGACCTGCAGCTTGGCCACGGCATCTTCCCGGATCAGGTTGCCCTGATAGATGGGTTGCTTGTAGATGATGCCGCACCCGGTGGTGGACAGGGCGACGGCGGCGACCAACAGGAGATTGCGCATCGGGACTGGCGGTTGGGGAAATCAAACCGATGATACACTCCCGGCGTGCCACCGCGACCCAATCCGAGGCAGCTGGCGCTAAATCGCCAATGAACGGAGACCTATGGAAACCCACGACCTGCGAAAAGTCGGCCTGAAGGTGACCCATCCACGGATGCGGATCCTGGCGCTGCTTGAACAGCGCAATGCCCAGCACCACATGACCGCCGAAGATATCTACCGCCAGCTGCTTGAGCATGGCGACGAGATCGGCCTGGCGACGGTCTACCGGGTGTTGACCCAGTTCGAGGCCGCCGGTCTCGTGCTCAAGCACAATTTCGAAGGCGGCCAGGCCGTCTACGAGCTGGACCGTGGCGGCCACCATGACCACATGGTCGACGTGGACAGCGGCAAGATCATCGAGTTCGAGAGCCACGAGATCGAGGAGCTGCAGCGCAAGATCGCTGCCGACCACGGCTACGAGCTGGAAGAGCACTCGCTGGTGCTGTACGTGCGCAAAAAGCGCAAGTAAGCCGTTCCGGCCAGCCGTAGTGCGACGAAACCCCGGGCTTGCCCGGGGTTTTTCGTTGCTTACGGTAGATCCACGCCATGCGTGGATGGCCCCATGAGCACCTCAAGATCGACCGCCTCGGCCATGGCCCGGTTACCCGCATCGCCCGGATGCAGGTGGTCACCGGAGTCGTAGGCGGCCGCCATCTGTGACGGATCGGCCGGGTCCCGCAGCGCGGCGTCCAGGTCGATCACCGCGTCAAAAGGGCTGTCCGTGCGCAGCCACGCATTGAGCTGCCGGCGCAGGACATCCTTGTCCGGGTGGTAGTAGTCATCCAGCGGCGTGCCGGGCAGGGCGCCGGCGAACGGTGTCAGGGTGGCGCCTACGATCCGGATACCTCGGCCTCGGGCCTGCTCGGCCAGCGCGCGATACCCCGCCTGTAGTTCCGCCAGCGCGGGCCGGGCCTGGTTGCGGGCGAACGCGGTGCCAGGCCAGCTGATGTCGTTGATGCCGATCAGCACGATCACACTGGCCACGCCGGGCTGATCCAGTGCATCGCGCTGCAAGCGGGCCAGAACCGACTCACCCATGCCGTCGCGCAGCAGCCGCCCCCCGGATATACCGGCGTTGACCACGGCGATGCCCCGCGGTGCCAGACGCGCGGCCAGGTGGTCGGTCCAGCGCTGGTCCTGGTCGAGGCTGGCGGTGGCGCCGTCGGTGATCGAGTCGCCGATCACCACCACGCTACGTGCGCGGGCGGCGGCCTCGACCTCGATGCCGGCCAGGAACAGGCGGGCAGTGGTGCTGCTGGCCGCGCTCAGAGCCTGGGCCCTGCTCTGGTCGCCGGGCGCAGTCCAACTGGTCTGGCGGCCTTCCCAATGGAACGTCTGCACCGGCGTCGGCCCCGGCACGAAGACACTGACCTGCAGTGCCTGCCGGTCATCCGTGACCAGTGGCAGCGGGTCGCTCAGCCGTTCCTGCCCGGGGGAGATCAGCACCCCGGGCTGGCCGTCGAAACTGAGCGGCTGCGGTGTGTCCCCCGCCCGGGCAGCCACGCTCGCTGCCCCGATCCGCAGCGGCTGGGTGCCGTAAGCATTGCTCAGCCGCACCCGCAGCCGAGGCCCGCCCAGGCTGATGCGCGCGGTCTGGCGGAAGGTCTGGTCATGCAACGTGGCCGGGACCAGGGTCGGGAACAGAAAATCCGCGCCCCAGACCGGTTGCGGGCTGGCCTGCCAGCTGGCAACCCAGTGCGGGGCGGATGCGGCACTGGCGACGCCGGACAGGGCGAGCAGGGTGGTGGCGGTAAGGTGGCTCAGGCGGTTCATCGGGCGGTCCCGGATGGAGGGAACACCATGGTGATTCCGTGGTTATCTGTGAACTAGACTGCGCATGGATAATCATCTGTGAACTGGATTCATTGCCATGGCGCGACCAGACATCAACCGATCCGGCGAGCTGGAAGTGTTCGTGCGGGTGATCGAGACCGGTGGCTTCTCCGCCGCCGCCCGCACCCTGGACATGACGCCCTCGGCGGTGAGCAAGCTGGTGGCCCGGCTGGAACAGCGGCTGGGCACGCGCCTGCTGCAACGCTCCACCCGCCAGCTACAGCTGACCCCGGAAGGCTGCGCGTTCTATGAACGTGGCCTGCGCGTGCTGGCCGACCTGGAGGAGGCCGAACGCTGCGCCAGCGCACATGCCGAGCCGCGCGGACGGCTGCGGGTCAATTCCAACGTGCCGTTTGGCCAGCACTTCCTGTTGCCGCTGCTGCCGGCGTTCCTGGAGCGCAACCCGCAGGTGGGCGTGGACCTGACCCTCAACGACGAGGTGATCGACCTGCTGGAGCAGCGCACCGATGTGGCGGTGCGGGCCGGGCCGCTGAAGAGCTCCAGCCTGGTGGCGCGGCGGCTGGGCGCGACGCGGATGATGATCGTGGCCGCGCCGGCCTACGCGCAGCGGCATGGGCTGCCGCGCGACGCTGAGGAGCTGCAGTCGCACAATCGGCTGGACATCGGCCATGCCCGGGCGATGCAGGGCTGGCCATTGCTGCAGGACGGACGCGAGCGGATGGTGCTGCCCAGTGGCAATGCCCGCGCCAGCAACGGTGATGCACTGCGGCAGCTGGTGCTGGGTGGTCTGGGCATGGCACGGCTGGCAGCGTTCCAGGTGCAGGCCGACATCGCTGCCGGACGCCTGCTGCCGGTGCTGGAGGAAGCCAATCCCGGTGACCTGGAAGAGGTGCACGCGGTGTTCCTGGGGCAGGGCGGCTACCTGCCGCTGCGGGTGCGCGCGTTCCTGGATTACTTGGTGGAAACGGTGGACCTGGCACGGCCCTTGGGGTGAGAGCGCCGGCGGACAGAACCCGAGCATGGGCTCGGCTCTACATGTCGGTTTCGTTCGGGACGTTCCTGTAGAGCCGAGCCCATGCTCGGCCCGGTCGGCGTTACACCTGCAGCAGCTTGCGCGCAGCGGCGCGCGCTTCCTTGCTCACTTCCACGCCGCCGAGCATGCGCGCCAGCTCTTCCTCGCGTGCCTTGCTGTCCAGTTTTTCCACTGCGCTCTGGGTCATGCCTTCCACTGGCGCCTTGCTGACCCGGTAATGCGCGTGGCCCTTGGAGGCGACCTGTGGCAGGTGGGTCACGCACAGCACCTGGCGCTTCTCGCCGAGGGCGCGCAGCTTCTGGCCGACAATGTCGGCCACGGCGCCGCCGATGCCGGAGTCGACCTCGTCGAACACCATGGTCGGCACCGCATCCAGGTCTAGCGCGGCCACTTCGATGGCCAGCGAAATGCGCGACAGTTCACCGCCTGAGGCCACCTTGCGCAGTGCGCGCGGCGGCTGGCCGGCATTGGCCGCGACCAGGAACTCCACGCGCTCGGCACCCTGCGGATCGGGCTTGCCGGCATCCTGCGGCTCCAGCTCGATCAGGAACTGGCCACCGCCCATGCCGAGCTCGGCGATGATGCCGGTGGTGGTGGCCGACAGTTCGGCAGCAGCGCTGCGACGGCTGGCGGTCAGCACTTCAGCCTGCACACGCCAGGCGGCGGCGGCCTTGTCGATCTCGCCGGCCAGGCGCTGCAGGCGTTCGTCGGCGCCGCGCAGCTGCTCCACTTCGGCGTGCATGCGCTCGCGCTGCGCGCCCAGCTCGTCCATCGGCACGCGGTGCTTGCGGGCCAGGTCGTGCAGGCGGCCGAGACGGCGCTCGTTCTCTTCGAACTGCTCCGGGTCGGCATCGAGGTCATCGTGCACCCGGTCCAGCAGCGACAGGGCTTCGTGCAGCTGGATCGAGGCGTTCTCGATCAGGCCGTCCACCTCGCCCAAGCGCGGGTCGTGTTCGACCAGGCGCGACAGCTCGTGGCGCACCTGCTGCAGCAGGTCCAGCGCGGAGCTGCCGTCATCGCCGTTGATCTGGTTGCTGGCGGCCTGGCAGGCGCTCAGCAGGGCGCTGGCGTGGGCCTGGCGGCGATGGCTGGCACCGAGCGCCACGATCGACTCCGGCTCCAGGTCTTCGCGGTCCAGTTCGCGCAGCTGATGTTCCAGGAAGCCGATCCGGTCACTCACGTCGCCCTGTTGCGACAGCGCCAGCGATTCATCGACCAGTGCCTGCCATGCGGCCGCGGCGCGGCGCACCTGGCGGCGCTCGTTCTCGTTGCCGGCATAGGCATCCAGCAGGGCCAGCTGCGACGGGCGCGCCAGCAGGGCCTGCTGTTCGTGCTGGCCGTGGATCTCCACCAGCAACGAGGCCAGGTCGCCCAGCTGGGCCAAGGTCACCGGGCGGCCATTGATCCACGCCCGCGAACCGCCGTCTGCACGGATCACGCGGCGCAGCTGGCATTGTTCTTCGTCGTCCAGCTCGTTGTCGGCCAGCCACTGGCGCGCGGCCTGCAGCTGGTCCAGCGTGAACTCGGCCGAAAGCTCGGCGCGCGCGGCGCCGTGGCGGACCACGCCGCTGTCGGCGCGCAGGCCGGACAGGAAGCCCAGCGCGTCGACCATCAGCGACTTGCCGGCGCCGGTCTCGCCTGAAACCACGGTCATGCCTGGCCCGAACTCCAGTTCGGTGGCGCGGACGACGGCAAAATCCTTGATCGAAAGATGTCTGAGCATGGGTAAGGGGGTATCAGCAGCCGCGCAACGCTAGCACGTGGGCGAGGGAGGTCCAATGACTTGCCAAGGTGATGCACCGCCATTATCTAGTGTCCGTGTCTCACAGGTTGATTCCATGCACGGTTCTCCCGACCAGCTTGCCCCGCGTGCGCGCCATCTGCTGCGCACGCTGATCGCGCGTTACATCCAGGACGGTGAGCCGGTCGGCTCGCAGACGTTGGCGCGCGTGGCCGGCCTGGAGGTCAGCCCGGCCACCATCCGCAACATCCTCGGCGACCTGGAGGACCTGGGGCTGCTGGCCTCGCCGCACACCTCGGCCGGGCGCGTCCCGACCGCACACGGCTACCGTGTGTTCGTCGACAGCCTGCTGCAGATGCAGCCGCCGGGCGAGGGCGAGCTGGCCCGGTTGCGTCAGGAACTGGCTGGCGGCGGCAGCACCCAGGCCCTGCTCGGCAGCGCCTCGGAGCTGCTGTCGGCCATGAGCCACTTCGTCGGCGTGGTCAGCGCGCCGCGGCGCGAGCAGTTCGCCTTCCGCCAGATCGATTTCGTGGCGCTGGACGGGCGCCGCGTACTGGCGATCCTGGTGTTCGCCGACAACGAGGTGCAGAACCGGGTCATCGAGACCCGGCAGGAGTTCGCGCCAGGCCAGCTGGAGCAGGTCGCCAACTACCTCAATGCCCATTTCGCCGGCCTGCCGATGGCCGAGATCCGCACCCGCCTGCTGCTGGAACTGCGCGACGCCCGCTCCGAGCTGGAACAGCTGCTGGCGCACAGCATCGAGCTGGCCGAGCAGGCCCTGCAGCCAGCGGCCGACGACATGCTGGTGGCCGGCCAGACCCGCCTGATGGGGGTGCAGGACCTGTCCGACCTGGAGCGCCTGCGTGAACTGTTCGAGCTGTTCTCCAGCAAGCGCGAGATCCTGCAGCTGCTGGAGCGGACCATCCAGGCGCCGGGCGTGCGCATCTTCATCGGCGAGGAGACCGGGATGATGCCGCTGCAGGGCGTCTCGCTGGTCACCGCCCCGTACACCGCCAACGGCCAGGTGCTGGGCGTGCTGGGCGTGATCGGCCCCAAGCGGATGGCCTACGACCGCATGATCCCGCTGGTGCAGGCCACCGCCGATGTGCTCGGCGCGGCCTTTTCACCCGCCGGGCGCACTCCCGGAACATCCGACGCTTGAAACGCAGCATCCCGCCCACACTAGGGTGGGTGGAGGCGGAGAGTGACCGCCAGGGACCCAGACATGAACCACGAACAGCCAGATATCGAATCCCAGCAGAGTGCCGCTGATGCGGCTGCCGCCGCCGGCGTCAACGACGAAGTGGAGCGCCTGCGCGCCGAAGTCGAGCAGATCAAGGCCGATGCGCTGCGTGAGCGCGCCGACCTGGAGAACCAGCGCAAGCGCGTGGCCCGTGACATCGAGCAGGCCCGCAAGTTCGCCAACGAGAAGCTGCTCGGCGAGCTGCTGCCGGTGTTCGACAGCCTGGATGCCGGCCTGAAGGCCGCCGGCGACGACCCGCACCCGCTGCGCGAAGGCCTGGAGCTGACCTACAAGCAGCTGCTGAAGGTTGCCGCCGACAACGGTCTGGTCCTGCTGGACCCGACTGGCCAGCCGTTCAACCCGGAACACCACCAGGCCATCAGCCAGGTGCCGGCCCCGGGCGCGGCCCCCGGCAGCGTGGTGACCGTGTTCCAGAAGGGCTACCTGCTCAACGAGCGCCTGCTGCGGCCGGCGCTGGTGGTGGTGGCCGCCGAGTGATTGACTGGGCCGGGTGATGCCCGGCCCCGATCGTGCCAGGCCATGCCTGGCAAGGTTTTCCAGGCGCTGAACACAGCGTTCGGGAGATGGCTTGAATGTTCCACGAGCCTCCCCCACATCGTATTCATCCACCGGCCGAACGGCCGGACTGACCCCAACAAGCATCCTCAGGAGTCTCCCCCATGGGCAAGATCATTGGTATCGACCTCGGCACCACCAACTCGTGCGTGGCGATCATGGACGGCGGCAAGGCCCGCGTCATCGAGAATTCGGAAGGCGATCGCACCACCCCGTCGATCGTCGCCTACACCAAGGACGGCGAAGTCCTGGTCGGCGCCTCGGCCAAGCGCCAGGCCGTGACCAACCCGAAGAACACCTTCTACGCGGTGAAGCGCCTGATCGGCCGCAAGTTCACCGACGCCGAAGTGCAGAAGGACATCGCGCACGTCCCCTACAGCATCCTCGCCCATGACAATGGCGATGCCTGGGTGGCCACCAGCGACGGCAAGAAGATGGCGCCGCAGGAAATCTCGGCCAAGGTGCTGGAAAAGATGAAGAAGACCGCCGAGGACTTCCTCGGTGAGAAGGTCACCGAAGCGGTCATCACCGTGCCGGCCTACTTCAACGACAGCCAGCGCCAGGCGACCAAGGACGCCGGCCGCATCGCCGGCCTGGACGTCAAGCGCATCATCAACGAGCCGACCGCGGCCGCGCTGGCCTATGGCCTGGACAAGGGCGACAACAAGGATCGCAAGATCGTGGTGTACGACCTGGGCGGTGGCACCTTCGACGTCTCGGTGATCGAGATCGCCAACGTCGACGGCGAAAAGCAGTTCGAAGTGCTGGCCACCAACGGCGACACCTTCCTGGGCGGCGAAGACTTCGACAACCGCGTCATCGAGTATCTGGTTGAAGAGTTCAACAAGGACCAGGGCATCGACCTGCGCAAGGATCCGCTGGCCCTGCAGCGCCTGAAGGACGCTGCCGAGCGCGCCAAGATCGAGCTGTCCAGCGCCCAGCAGACCGAAGTGAACCTGCCGTACGTCACCGCTGACGCGTCGGGTCCGAAGCACCTGAACATCAAGCTGACCCGCGCCAAGCTGGAAGCGCTGGTGGATGACCTGATCAAGAAGTCGATCGAGCCGTGCCGCGTCGCCCTGAACGATGCCGGCCTGCGTTCGAGCGACATCAGCGAAGTGATCCTGGTCGGCGGCCAGACCCGCATGCCGAAGGTGCAGCAGGCGGTGACCGAGTTCTTCGGCAAGGAACCGCGCAAGGACGTCAACCCCGACGAGGCCGTGGCACTGGGTGCGGCGATCCAGGGCGGCGTGCTGGGTGGCGACGTCAAGGACGTGCTGCTGCTGGACGTGACCCCGCTGTCGCTGGGCATCGAAACCATGGGTGGCGTGTTCACCAAGATCATCGAGAAGAACACCACCATCCCGACCAAGGCCTCGCAGGTGTTCTCCACCGCCGAGGACAACCAGTCGGCCGTGACCGTGCACGTGCTGCAGGGTGAGCGCGAACAGGCCCGCTTCAACAAGTCGCTGGCCAAGTTCGACCTGTCCGGCATCGAGCCGGCGCCGCGTGGCCTGCCGCAGGTGGAAGTGTCCTTCGACATCGACGCCAACGGCATCCTGCACGTGTCGGCCAAGGACAAGAAGACCAACAAGGAACAGAAGGTCGAGATCAAGGCCGGTTCGGGTCTGTCCGAGGAAGAGATCGCACGCATGGTCGCCGACGCGGAAGCCAACCGCGAAGAAGACAAGAAGTTCCAGGAACTGGTGCAGGCCCGCAACCAGGCCGACGCCCTGATCCACGGCACCCGCAGCGCGATCACCGAGCACGGCAGCAAGGTCGGTGGCGAAGTGATCGGCAAGGTCGAGGCGGCCCTGGCCGATCTGGAAACCGCGATGAAGGGTGACGACAAGGCACAGATCGAAGCCAAGTCGAAGGCGCTGGAAGAAGCTGGCCAGTCGCTGTTCGCTGCCGCTTCGGCCGACCAGGGCGGTGCTGCCCCGGGTGCCGACGCCGGCAACGCAGGCAAGGCGCAGGATGACGTGGTCGACGCCGAGTTCACCGAAGTCAAGGACGACAAGAAGTCCTGATCCGGACCGACACGGGACGCTGGCCATCAGCGTCCCGTTGTCGCATCAGGGTCCTGACCGCCCACCGGCGTGTCGGGGCGCCCGACGCAAGAGCGGACCTGGTTCCGCTCTTCCGCTTTGACGAATCCCGACTTTCCGGAACCCGATTCACGATATGAGCAAGCGCGATTACTACGAAGTGCTGGGCGTTGCCCGCACCGCCACCGACGACGAGCTGAAGAAGGCTTACCGCCGCTGCGCGATGAAGTTCCACCCGGACCGCAATCCGGGCGATACGGCGGCCGAAGCCTCCTTCAAGGAGTGCAAGGAAGCCTACGAAGTACTGTCCGACAGCAACAAGCGCCGCATGTATGACAGCCACGGCCACGCCGCGTTCGAGCACGGCATGGGCGGCGGTGGTCCGGGCGGCCCGGACATGAACGATATCTTCGGCGATATCTTCGGCAACATCTTTGGTGGCGGCGGTGGTCCGCGTCAGGCCCGTCGCGGCGCCGACATCGGCTACGTGATGGAGCTGGACCTGGAAGAAGCCGTGCGCGGCGTCGAGCGCCGCATCGAGATTCCGACCCTGGCCGAGTGCGGCGACTGCGATGGCAGTGGCTCCGAAGACGGCAAGGTCGAGACCTGCAACGTCTGCCATGGCCGTGGCCAGGTGCGCATCCAGCGCGGCATCTTCGCCATGCAGCAGGCCTGCCACAACTGCGGCGGCCGTGGCCAGATCATCGCCAAGCCCTGCAAGACCTGCCATGGCAACGGCCGTGTCGAGGAAGACAAGGTGCTGTCGGTGAAGGTGCCGGCCGGCGTCGACACCGGCGATCGCATCCGCCTGCAGGGCGAGGGCGAAGCCGGTCCGGCCGGTACGCCGCCGGGTGATCTGTACGTGGAAGTGCGCGTGCGCGAGCATGCGATCTTCCAGCGCGATGGCGACGACCTGCACTGCGAAGTGCCGATCCGCATCTCGCAGGCCGCACTGGGCGACACCGTGCGCGTGGCCACGCTGGGCGGCGAGGCGGAGATCCGCATCCCGGCCGAGACCCAGACCGGCAAGCTGTTCCGCCTGCGTGGCAAGGGCGTACGTTCGGTGCGCAGCCGCAGCGAGGGCGACCTGTACTGCCGTGTGGTGGTGGAGACCCCGGTCAACCTCACCAACGAGCAGCGCAAGCTGCTGGAGCAGTTCGAAGCCACCTTCGTCGGTGAGGAAGCGCGCAAGCATTCGCCGAAGTCGGCCACCTTCATCGATGGCGTGAAGGGCTTCTGGGACCGCATGACGTCCTGAGTTCTCAACGCAAGCGTTGAACGCTAGCGCCGGGCCATGCCCGGCGTTTTCGTATGCGGTCAGCGGAAAAACGCCGCGGGTGTCTGCCCCAGCTGCCGCTTGAACATGCTGGTGAACGCGCTCGGGCTGTCGTAACCCATCGCCAGCGCGACATCGATGACCTTGTCACCGACCGCCAGCCGTTCCAGTGCGGCCAGCAGCCGCGCCTGTTGTCGCCACTGCCCGAAGGTCATGCCCAGTTCGCTGGCGAAATGGCGCTGGATGGTTTTCACGTCCACCTGCAGCGCCTGCGCCCAATCCTGCAACGTGGCGTCGTCGCCGGGATGCTTCTGGATGTGCTGGCAGATCCGCTGCAGGCGCGGGTCGGTGGGGGAGGGCAGGTGCAGCGGCAGCACGTCCATGCGGTGCAACTCGTCCAGCAGCAGGCGCACCAGGCGGCCGTCGCGGCTGTCGTCCACATGCGCGGTCTCGATCAGGCTGGCGGCCAGCAGCAGCTCGCGCAGCAGCGGTGCTACCTGTACTGCGAACGCCTCGTCCGGCAGCTGCGGCGCGAAGTCCGGCTCCACGTACAGGCTGCGCATGTGTACTTCGGCGATGCAGTCCACCGCATGGGCCATGCCGGCCGGGACCCAGATCGCGCGGGTCGAGGGCACCACCCAGCGGCCGCCGTCCGCACGCACCACCATCAATCCGGACATGGCGAACACCAGCTGGTGACGGCGGTGCCGGTGGGGCGCGATGTGGGTGCCGGGCTTGTAGTGGCGGGCGCGGCAGGTCACTGGGCGGTGCACCGGAACCTCGTTCCACGGCGCAGTCTCGCGGACCGGGCAGGGGGTGTCCTTTTTGCGATATGCCATGACCCGAACGCGGCAGAAGGGAGGGGGAGGTCACCGTAGCATGCGTGGCTCGCCCCCAACCTGACTGTGTCCATGTCAACCCTGGCTTCTCCTGCAACGACCTCACGCCCGGTGGCCCCCGGCGTGCTGGCCGCCATTTCCACCTCGCATGTCGTCAACGACATGATGCAGTCGCTGATCCTGGCCATCTATCCGGTGATCAAGGGCGGCTTCAACCTGAGCTTCACCCAGATCGGCCTGATCACGCTGACCTACCAGCTCACCGCCTCGATCTTCCAGCCCTTGATCGGCATGGCCACCGACCGCCGCCCGGCGCCGTACTCGCTGCCGATCGGCATGGCCTCGACCCTGTGCGGCATGCTGCTGCTGGGCTTCGCACCGAACTACGCGGTGGTGCTGATGGCGGCGGCGATGGTCGGCATTGGTTCGGCCATCTTCCATCCGGAAGCCTCGCGCATCGCGCGGCTGGCCTCGGGCGGTCGCCATGGTTTTGCACAGTCGGTGTTCCAGGTCGGCGGCAACTTCGGTACCGCGCTGGGCCCGCTGATTGCCGCGGCGGTGATCGTGCCGTACGGCCAGCATGCCGCATCGTGGTTTGCCGGCGCCGCCCTGATCGGCATCGCGTTGCTGACCTATGTGGGCCGCTGGTATGCGCTGCACCTGGGCACACCGCGTCCGGCCAGTACCGCGTCGATGGCCCCGCGGCATCCGTCGCGCACCGTGGCCAAGGTGCTGGCGATCCTGCTGGTGCTGATCTTCAGCAAATACTTCTACATGGCCAGCATCGGCAGCTACTTCACCTTCTACCTGATCCACCACTTCGGCATTCCGGTGGCACAGGCGCAGCTGCATCTGTTCGCGTTCCTGGTGGCATCCGCCGCCGGTGGCTTCCTCGGCGGCCCGCTGGGTGATCGCATCGGCCGCAAGCCGATCATCTGGACCTCGATCTTCGGCGTGGCCCCGTTCGCGTTGATGCTGCCGCATGCGGATCTGTTCTGGACCACGGTACTGGCCGTGCTGATCGGTTTCGTGTTGTCGTCAGCGTTCTCGGCGATCGTGGTGTATGCGCAGGAGATGATGCCGCACCGCATCGGCATGGTGTCCGGCCTGTTCTTCGGCTTCGCGTTTGGCATGGGCGGACTGGGTGCTGCCGTGCTCGGCCTGCTGGCGGACAAGACCAGCATTGAGTACGTCTACCAGCTGACCGCGTTCCTGCCGCTACTCGGCATCGTGGCGGCGTGGCTGCCGCCGTCGCGGCCTGCTGCTCACTGAGAGGTTTTGGTTTGCAGGGCTTGCAGCCCTGCACCCGCCGAAGCAACGTCAACGTCAACAGCAGAAGCTGGCTATCCGTGGGTTGGCGGGGTGGGTCCGGTTGAGGGGGACGCTGCAAGTACGTCCATGTAAGCTCGGTCGCCGCATCCATGCGGCTCACGCCCCCTCAACCGGACCCACCCCGCCTTCGACAGTTGGCCGTGATCTGTTGGAGCAGCACTCTGCTCTGGTGGGTGTCGACCTTGGTCGACACATCTGTCAGATATCGAATGAATTCATCCACGCATGGCATGGATCTACCGTGTCGACCAAGGTCGACACCCACCAACAGCCGCAGTTACCAACAGCCGCATGAACCTGTCGAAGGCGGGGCGGTGTGGGTGGGCAGGACCGTTGGCGCCATGGATGGCGCCATCGAGCCCCCATGGATGGGTTTACGGCGTGTCCTGACCACCCACACCGCCCCGCCAACTCACGGAATGCCGCTCTGGCTTTTGCCGTTGCCGTTGCCGTTGCCGTTGCATAGAGCAGGTGCAGGGCTGCAAGCCCTGCCGAAAACCCCCTTGGGCGTAGAATGCGGCCATGAGCGAATCCCTTGATAACCACCTGGTCCACGGCCGCCGCCAGCGGCCCGACGGCCCGTCGCCGATCGATGTCATCTCGGTCCAGTCGCAACTTGTCTACGGCCATGCCGGCAACAGTGCCGCCGTACCGCCGATGCGCGCGCTCGGCGTGCGCGTAGCCGAAATTCCGACCGTGCTGCTCAGCAACGCGCCGTTCTACGACACCACCCGCGGTCGCGTGCTGCCCGCCGACTGGTTCGCCGATCTGTTGCAGGGCACCCACGAGCGTGGCCTGCCGCAGCGGGCGAGGATGCTCGTCTCCGGCTACTTTGGCAGCACGGCCAATGGTGCCGCCTTCGCCGATTGGCTGGACGACATCCTGCCGGCCTGCCCGCAGCTGCGTTACTGCCTGGATCCGGTGATTGGTGATACTCACACCGGCCCCTACGTGGAACCGGGCCTGGAAGCGATCTTCGCCGAGCGGTTGTTGCCGCATGCCTGGCTGGTGACCCCGAACGCCTTTGAACTGAATCGCCTGACCGGCATGCCGGCGCTCGCCGAGGCCGATGCCATCACCGCCGCACGCACGCTGCTGGATCGTGGCCCGCACTGGGTGATCGCGCACAGCGTAGGCGGCACCCCGGGTGAACTGGTGACCCTGGCCGTTGGCCGCGAGGAGACCTGGCGCTGGACCTCGCCGCTGCTGCCGGTGGACGTGGCCGGTACCGGCGATGTGCTGATGTCGCTGGTGGTGTCGTTCCTGCTGCGCGGCGAATCGATGCAGCAGGCGATCTCGCGTGCGATTGCCGGCACCCACGCGGCGCTGGAGGCGACCCTGGACAACGGCTTCGAAGAGTTCGACGTGATTGCTGCAGCGCCTGCCGCGCTGGCCGAAGGGTCGCGCTTCCGCGCCGAACGCGTGGCATGAGCGGCCTGCTCGAACGTACGCCGCGCACGGTCGGCATCATTGGCAGTGCCGGCGCCTACGGGCGCTGGCTGACCCGCTTCTTCCAGCAGCACATGCAGCTGAAGGTGATCGGCCACGATCCGGCCGATCCGGACTCGCATACGCCGGAAGAGCTGCTGGCGCAGGCCGACGTGCTGGTGTTCTCGGCGCCGATCCGGCACACGCCCGCGTTGATCGCCGAGTACGTGCGGCAGTCCGCAGGGCGTGAACGCGACCGACTGTGGCTGGACGTGACCTCGGTGAAGGAAGCGCCGGTCCAGGCGATGTTGGCCTCTCAAGCCGAAGTGGTCGGCCTGCACCCGATGACCGCTCCGCCCAAGGCGCCGACCCTGAAGGGCCGGGTGATGGTGGTCTGCGAAGCGCGGCTGCAGCACTGGCAGCCGTGGGCCGATACGCTGTGCACGGCGTTGCAGGCTGAGTGCGTGCGCGCCACGCCGCAGCACCACGACCAGATGATGGCGCTGGTACAGGCGATGGTGCATGCCACTCACCTGGCCCAGGCCGGCGTGCTGCGCCAGTACCAGCCGCAGCTGGGCGATCTGGCCGCGATGATGCCGTATCGGTCGGCATCGTTCGAGCTGGATACGGCGATCATCTCGCGCATCCTGTCGCTCAACCCGGCGATCTACGAAGACATCCAGTTCGGCAACCCGTACGTAGCGCCGATGCTGGGGCGGCTGGTCGGCCAGCTGCAGTCCCTGCAGGCGCAGGTCGGGCAGGGTGACGACGGTGCACGTGCTGCATTCCGGGAGCAGCTGCTGTCGGCCAATCGCACTGCCTTCGGCGAGCAGGCGCTGGCGGACGGCAATTACACATTCGAACGCGTGGGCTATCTGCTGGCTGACCTGACCGAGCGCAATGCGTTGTCAGTGCACCTGCCGGAAGACCGGCCGGGGTCGTTGCGTGAACTGCTGAACGTGTTCGAGCAGCACCGCATCAGCCTGGCGTCGATCCATTCTTCGCGAACGCCTGGCGGCGAAGTGCATTTCCGTATCGGATTCGTGGCCGGCAGCGATCCGGCGGCGATCACCCGGGCGGCGGCCGAGGTGGACGCCAGCGGCATCGGACGGGTGCTGGGCTGAATTCATCCACAGGCGATGTGGATGGTTTCTGAGCAAAGGTGTGGATAACCTCGCGCAGCCCTTGGCAGCCAAGGCTGTCAAGATGCTTGGTGAAAAATTGACCATGCTTTTTTGTAGCGTCGAGCCATGCTCGACCGCCTTTGGCAAAAAGCATGTCGACCAAGGTCGACACCCACCAGAGCGGGGCGGAATGAAATCCGGTAGCGCCGGGCCATGCCCGGCGAACCTCAGATCGTCAACCTCAACTCGCCGCCACTGGTGGTGAACTCGCGGCCATCGCGCACCAGCGGCCGCCCATCATCCAGCTCGTAGCGCGGCGTGGCTTCGGAATGGTGCCCGCTGCCATTCGCCTCGGGCTTGAACTCGATGATGATGTGACTTTCGCCGTTGCTGTCGACGGCGGGGAACTGACGGAACGACATCGTGCACCTCCTTCAGCGGATGCTGCAGTTGCGCGGCCAGCTTGGCCGCGCCGATGTTAGCCGGACGTCATCAATCGATGAACTGCAGGCGTGCCAGTTCAGCGTACAGTCCGTCTTCGGCCAGCAGCTGTGCGTGCGTGCCCTCGGCGACGATGCGGCCCTGGTCCATCACCACGATGCGGTCGGCCTTGAGCACGGTGGCCAGGCGGTGGGCGATGACCAGCGTGGTGCGACCCGCCATCAACCGTTCCAATGCCTGCTGCACGCTGTGTTCGCTCTGTGCATCCAGCGCGCTGGTGGCTTCATCCAGCAGCAGGATCGGCGCATCCTTCAGCAGCGCACGGGCAATCGCCACACGCTGCTGCTGCCCACCGGACAGGCGGGCACCGCGCTCACCCAGCTCGCTGTCATAGCCCTGCGGCAACGCGCGCAGGAAACCGTCGGCCTCGGCCGCTCGTGCGGCATCCTCGACCTCGGCGTCGCTGGCCTGCAGGCGGCCATAGCGGATGTTGTCGCGGGCACTGGCAGCGAACAGCGTAGGCTGCTGTGGCACCAGCGCCAGCTGCGCACGCAGCTCGGCCGGGTCGACCTGGCGCACGTCGATGCCGTCCACGTCGATGCGGCCGCTGGCCGGGTCATGGAAGCGCAGCAGCATCGAAAGCACCGTGCTCTTGCCCGCACCTGACGGACCCACCAGCGCTACGGTCTCGCCGGGGCGCACATGCAGGTTGAAGTGGTCCAGTGCGGCCTGGTCCGGTCGCTGCGGGTAGTGGAACACCACGTCGTCGAACTGGATTTCGCCACGCAGCGGCTGCGGCAGTGCGTGCGGCTGTGCCGGTGCGCGGATCTCGATGTCTTCCTGCAGCAGTTCGCCGATGCGGCCCATGCCGCCGGCCGCGCGCTGCAGCTCGTTCCATACTTCGGCCAGGGCGCCCACCGAGCCGCCGCCGATCAAGGCATACAGCACGAACTGACCCAGCGTGCCGGCGCTGAGGCGGCCGTCGATGACGTCGTGCGCGCCCAGCCACAGCACACCGACGATGGCGCCGAACACCAGCAGGATGGCGCTGGCGGTGACCAGCGACTGTGCACCGATGCGGCGGCGGGCGGCGCCGATGGCGTCACCGAGCGCCTTGTCGAAGCGACCGCGTTCGTATGGTTCGCGTGCATGTGCCTGCACCGTGCGCACCGCGCCCAGCGTCTCGCTGGCCAGGCTGTTGGCATCGGCGATGCGGTCCTGGCTGTTGCGTGCGACGGTGCGCAGCTTGCGTGCGCCGATGATGATCGGCAGCACCGCCAGCGGAATGCCGAGCAGCGACCATGCGGCCAGCCGCGGGCTGGTGACGAACAGCATCGCCAGGCTGCCGATGACAGTGACCGTGCTGCGCAATGCTACGGACATGGTCGAGCCGACCACGCTGCGCAGCAGTTCGGTGTCCGCGGTCAGGCGCGAGACCAGTTCGCCGCTGCGGCTGCGGTCGTGGAAGCCGGCGCCCAGCTGGATCAGGTGGGCATACAGCTGGCTGCGCAGGTCGGCCACGACTTTTTCGCCGAGCAGCGACACGAAGTAGAAACGCGCGGCCGTGCCCAACGCCATCACGACCGCCACCAGCATCAGCAGGGCGAAGGCGCGGTTGATCTGGCCGCCACTGCTGAAACCATGATCGATCATCTGCTTCACCGCCGGCGGCAGGCTCAGCGTGGCGGCCGAAGACACCGCCAGGGCCAGCAGCCAGGCGGTGAACAGCCCGCTATGGCGGCGCACGAATGGCCACAGCGTGCGCAGGCTGCCGAGGCGCCGCAGCGGCGGGGTCGAAGCGGGGGCGTCGTCCTTGTCAGTCATCCTGGTCGTCGTCTTCTATGCGAATACGGTCACGGGTGGCGTCGCGCAGGCGGATTTTCAATGCGTCGACCTGATCGGCAGGCAATTCGATCCGCAGGCACACGCCATGGGCATCGAACTGTTCATCGCGCTTTTCGGCACCGAAGGCGGGCAGGGTGGCGTGCAGGGTACCCAGATCCTCGAAGCCGGCCAGCAGCTGCAGCCGGGCCATCACTAGCAGCGGCAGGCGCGGCGCGGTACGCAGGCACTCGGCGGCGGCGCCACCGTAGGCGCGTACAAGGCCACCGGCGCCGAGCTTGATACCGCCGAACCAGCGGGTCACCACCACCATCACCCGGTCGAAACCCTGGCCGTCGATCGCCGCCAGGATCGGACGTCCAGCCGTGCCGGCCGGCTCGCCATCGTCGCTGGAGCGATAGTCCTGCCCGTGCCGGTAGGCCCAGCAGTTGTGGGTGGCATCGGCCACCGCGACCTGCTGCAGGAACGCCATGGCCGCTGCGGCGCCTTCGATCGGCGCGGCATGGGCGATGAAACGGCTGTGTTTGACTTCCAGCGTGTGGCTGACCGGCTGGGCGAGAGTATCGAGCATTCCCGCCATTCTACGGGGTTGCCAGGTATTCCCGTCCGCTTCAGTCGTCCAGCAGTGGGCGCAGGTCGCGTGGCAGGCGCGCTTCCGGGTACTGCTGCATGTAACGCTCCAGGCTGGCACGGGCCAGATCGCGCTGGCCGTCGTCGCGTCGTGTACGGATTTTCTGCAGCCACTGCCGACGCGGCAGTCGTGCGTCGGCGTCCACCTCGGCCTGCACGGCGTCCGCGCTCAGGCCCGCATCGGTGCTGCGGCGCATGATGCCTGGTGCGGAACGGCTGGGAGCCTCACGCTTCATCGAGGTGATTTCTACCCGGTCCAGCGCCTGCGCCCGCTCGACTTCGGCGGCATTCGCTGCCGGTGCTGCGGCCGTGCGTGCTTTCAGCGCCCCGGACGCTACCGGCGCGAATGCCGGTGCCGGTGCCGGTGCCGGTGCCGAGTAGGCGGCGGGTGCCGGTGGCGCAGGCGGCGCTGCTGCCGGCGCTGCGGCCGGAGCGGGCGGAAGGGCCGCAAAGGAGGTATCGGCGGCGGCATCTGCAGCCATCGATCGTGCAGCCTGGGCCGGCGCTTCAGCGGACTCGGCCGGCGCAGGCTTGCGCGTGCGCGCGATGACCGGTGCCGGGGCAGCGGCAACAGGGCCTGCCTCGGGCGCTGCGGGCGCTGCGGCCGGTTCCGCAGCCGCCACCGCGCTGTCGGCCGCACTGCTGTCAGCGGCCTGATCGGCAGCCGCAACGTCTTCTGCAGCAGCCGGTGCCGCAGCAACAGCGGCCTCACCGGCCGGAACCGGCGGCGGTTCCGGACGCAGCTGCCAGGCGATGCCAATGGCGAACACCATCGAGGCGGCGATGCCGAACACCGCCGGCCAACGCGGGCGTGTGCGCTGCGTGGGCGGCGCCTCGGGAGAGGCGACCGCATCGGCAGCCGGAGCGTCCACGGCAGCGCGGGCCGCGGCCAGGATGGCGGCGTCCAGTGCGGCGGGCGGTGCCTGATCGGCGCGACGGCCGAGCAGGCGGGACAGCTCGCGTTCTTCCGGCGTCAGCGGTTCGTCTCGGTTCATGCGTTCAATCCCGCACGCAGCTTGTCCATCGCATAGCGCAGCCGCGATTTCACGGTTTCCCGGCCTACGCCGGTGATCTGGCCGATCTCCTCCAGGCTCAGTTCCTGATCCAGCCGCAGCTGCAGCACTTCGCGCTGCTCCGGCGGCAGTTGTTCCATCGCCAGCTGGATGCGGCGACGTTGTTCGAATTCGGAAAGCTCACCTTCCGGGGTCTGCCCATCCTCGATCGCGGCCAGGCGCAGATCGGCGTCGGCCGGCGCGGCGGGGCGATGACGGGCGGCACGCCAATGGTCATTCAGGCGGTTGTGCGCAATGCGGAACAACCAGGTGCTGAACGCCGCCTCGGGCTGCCAGCCGGCGCGGGCGCTGATCACCCGCTGCCAGACGTCCTGGAAGATCTCCTCGGCCAGCGCGTTGTCGCGCAGTTGCCGCAGCAGGAAGCCGAACAGGCGCTTGCGATGGCGCGCATACAGGCTTTCGAATGCGCGCAGGTCGCCACCGGCCCAGGCCAGCATCAAGGCTTCATCGGTTGGCAGTGCGCTGGCTTCCACGGCGTACAGGGTAAGGCCTGCAGGCGATGGCGCATAGCCGGTGGCGGGGGCGGGCAGGGCGAGGGTCATGGCTCGGAAGGGGCTACGGACAGCAGGAAAAACGTACGGGCGCACGATTCGGGGTTTACGGGCTTCCATTGCCCCCCGGGTGGCGCGCTATGCTCGGCGGCTCAGGGGAGGCGACGCACCGACGGCGCCAAGAGATTGTCATTTGTCCACGCATGCTGAACCGGCGGAAGAGCCACCACACGAGGCCGTGCTGAGCACGGCGCTGGTGCGCGCGTTGCATGCGCTTTTGCCGGAAACGGCCGTGGTCCGCGTCGGCTGGGACGACCCGCAGCTCGGTCGTGGCCAGGGGGGCTGGCCGACAGCGGCTGCCGGAGGTGATGCGGCGGCACCCGGCGCGGGCGATGGCCAGCACGGCTGGGAACATGATGGTGCGCGCCTGCTGTTGTCGGTCGAAGGCGCAGTGCCTTCGCCGGCATGGTGGGGCGTTGCCCGGCAGGCGATGGAGCTGGCGCTGCAGCGCGGCCGCCAGGCCGGCCAGATCAAGGCACTGGAAGAGGCCGAGCGGTTGCAGCAGGCCCTGTTCCAGATTGCAGACCTGGCCGGTGCCGACCTTGAAATGCCCGAGATGCTGCGCCACGTGCATGGTGTGCTGGGCACGCTGATGTATGCCGAGAACTGCTACATCGTCGAATACGACGATGTGCGCGACCAGATCCGGTTCCTGTACTTCGCCGATCAGGTCGATGACTTCGTCGCCGACCCCACGCAGAGCCATGACGCCAGCGAGATGCCGCGCAGCCTGACCGTGGCGCTGCTGCGCCATGGCAAACCGCTCAGTGGTCCCTCGCGCAAACTGCTGGCGCAGGTGATGGAACAGGAGCACGACCCGCAGCGTGGGCCGGAAAGCCTGGACTGGCTGGGCGTGCCGATGCTGCGCGATGGCCGTGTATGCGGTGCCATCGTGGTTCAGAGCTATGAACAGGCGGCCCGCTATGGCGAGGCCGAGCGCGCATTGCTGGGTTTCGTTGCGCAGCATGTGCAGACCGCGATGGACCGGCGCCAGGCGCAGGTGCGGCTGGAGCAGCAGGTAGAGCGGCGTACCCAGGAACTGCAGCGCGCCAACCACAGCCTGCAGGACGAAGTAACCGAGCGGCGTCGCGCCGAACAGCTGCAGACCGCGCTCTACAACATTGCCGAGATGGCGATGTCGGCCGACAGCCTGGCCCAGTTCTACGGACAGGTGCATGGCGTGGTTGGGCGCCTGCTCGACGCACGCAATTTCTACATCGCCCTGGTCAACCCGGCCGGCAACGGCCTGGATTTCGTGTATTCGGTGGACGAGCACAATGCCAGTCGCGCGCCACGGCCCTTCAGCCGGGGCCTGACCGAATACGTGGTGCGCAACCGGCGCCCGCTGCTGGCCTCGCGCGCGCAGATCGATGCACTGCTGGCCAGTGGCGAGGTGCGTGAATCCGGTGCGCGTTCGCACTGCTGGCTGGGCGTACCACTGCTGCGCGACGACGAAGTGGTCGGCGCGATCGTGGTGCAGAGCTACAGCGAGAACAGCATTTTCAGCGTGCATGACCAGCGCCTGCTGACCTTCGTTGCGCAGAACATCGGTACCGGCCTGGCCCGTCAGCGCGACCAGCAACGGCTGCGCTCGGCGCATGCCGAACTGGAAAAGCGCGTGGAAGAACGTACCCGCGAGCTGGCCGAGGTCAACGAGAAGTTGCTCGGGCAGATTGGTGAACGCCTGCGGGCCGAGCAACGCCTGACCCACCAGGCCATGCACGATGCGCTGACCGGCCTGCCCAACCGCCTGCATTTGCTTGATCGCCTGCAGGATTCGCTGGCGCTGGCCAAGCGTGATGGTGGGCCGGTGTTCGCTGTGCTGTTCCTCGACCTGGACCGCTTCAAGCTGGTCAACGACAGTATCGGCCACGCTGCTGGTGACCGCATGCTGGTGGAAGTGGCCAAGCGCATCGTATCGATGGCTGGCGCCGAGGACGTCGTGGCGCGGCTGGGCGGTGATGAATTCGCGGTGCTGCTGCAATGCCCGCAGGGCCTGGCACAGGCGCTGGACTTTGGCCAGCGCCTGCTGCTGGCACTGCAGGAATCGATGTGGATCGCCGGGCGCGAACTGTTCCCGTCCGGCAGCCTGGGCATCGCCCTGTGGAACCCGCGCTACCGCACCGGCGAAGAGCTGCTGCGCGACGCCGACGCGGCCATGTACCGGGCCAAGGCGCAGGGTCATGACCGCTGCGCGATCTTCGACGAAGACATGCGCGAGCAGGCCATGCGCAGCCTCGACCTGGAGGCCGACCTGCGTCGTGCGATCAACAACCGCGATTTCGTGCCGTTCTACCAGCCGATCGTGCGCCTGTCCGATGGCGAGGTGGTGGGCCACGAGGCGCTGCTGCGCTGGCAGCATGAGCGCCGCGGCCTGCTGCTGCCGGGCGCGTTCCTGGAGCTGGGTGAAGAGAGCGGCCTGATCGAACAGGTCGACTGGCTGATCTACGAGCAGGTCATCGCGGGGTTGGCGCAGGGGGGCGAAGGCTACGTCTCGGTGAACGTCTCACCCCGGCATTTCCGCTCCGCCGAATTCAGTGACCGCCTGTTCGGCCTGCTCGACAGCTGCGGTGCCGATCCGCGCCGGCTGCGCCTGGAGATCACCGAGGTGGCGCTGCTGGACGATGGCCCGCACACGCTGCGCATCCTGCAGGGGCTGCGCGAGCGCGGCATCCAGGTGCAGCTGGACGATTTCGGTACCGGCTTCTCCGCGCTGTCCTACCTGCACCGTTTCCCGATCAGTACGCTGAAGATCGACCAGAGCTTCATCGCCGGCCTGCATGGACCGGAAGTGCAGAGCACGCGCGCGCTGGTCGAAGGCGTACTGTCGCTGGCGCGCACGCTGGGCATCGAGACCATCGGTGAAGGCATCGAGACCGAGGCGCAGCGGCAGACCCTGCGCGAACTGGGCTGCGATTACGGCCAAGGCTATCTGCTGGGGCGGCCCGCCCCGTGGTCGCACGCGGCGACCTGAGCCACCGCGTGCGGCTGCATCAACGCAGGGCGGCGCGACGCTTCTCGTCGATCCACTTCGAGGCCTGGGCCGGCTGGTAGTTCTTCATCCACTCCAGCATCGCTTCGATGTCCGAGCCGTACCACAGGTCCTGGCGCTGGTCCGGGTGCAGGAAGCGCTCTTCCACCATGCGATCGATCATGCCGATCAGCGGGGCGTAGAAGCCTTCCACATCGAGGAACGCGCACGGCTTGTTGCCGATGCCCAGCTGGCGCCAGGTCAGCATCTCGAAGATCTCTTCCATGGTGCCGAAGCCGCCGGGCAGGGTGACGAAGCCATCGGCGAGGTCGAACATGCGCGACTTGCGCTCATGCATCGAACCGACGATCTCCAGTTCGGTCAGGCCGCGGTGGGCCACTTCCCAGTCGGCCAGCTGACGCGGGATCACGCCGGTCACTTCGCCGCCAGCGGCAAGCACGGCATTGGCCACGGTTCCCATCAGGCCGACGTTGCCGCCGCCATACACCAGGCGCAGGCCGTCGCGGGCGATGCGGTCGCCCAGTGCAATGGCGCGTTCGGTATAGGCCGGCTTGCTGCCAGCGTTGGAACCACAGTACACACAGATCGATTTCATGGATCTTCCTGTCTCTTGGCCGGAAACGAAAACGCCCCGTCGCCGACCGCAGGGCGGTCAGGGACGGGGTGCCCAAGGATTATGAGGCCTTGAGAGGCCTTCTGTAGAGCCGAGCCGCGCTCGGCTGCTCTTCATTCAGATCGCGGCAAAGGCGCCAGCCGAGCATGGGCTATGCCGGTCGTCCTGACCGGCACCCTTCGGGCCGTCGCCAGCGACGTTGGCAGCGGCTCCTGCCGCTGCCTTCGGCTCTACCGAAGCGGGGGTTTACGCCGCCGCCGCCTGCTCGCGGCGCGGGCCTTCACGCAGGGCGCGGCCGACCATGCCCACCAGCAGGTCCAGCTCTTCGCTGTCCATGCCGAAGTGCGGGGTGAAGCGCAGCGAGTTCTCGCCACCGTGGATCACGTTGATGCCGTGCTGGCGCAGCCATTCCTCGGTGGAATTGGCGCCGTAGCACTTGAACTGCGGGGCCAGCTCGCAGGAGAACAGCAGGCCGGTGCCCTGCACCTTGGTGATCAGCCCGCCCAGCTCGTTCTTCAGCTGTTCCAGCTTACGCACGGCCTCGGCACCGCGTTCGGCAATGTTGGCACGCACCTGCGGGGTCAGCTGGGCCAGGGTGGCGCAGGCCACGTCCAGCGCACGCGGGTTGCTGGTCATGGTGTTGCCATAGATGCCCTTGCGGTACAGCTGCGCGGCATGCTCGGTTACCGCCAGCACGGACAGCGGGTACTGCGCGGCGTTGAGCGCCTTGGAATAGGTCTCCATGTCCGGCGGGTCCAGGCCTTCGAAGCCCGGGTAGTCCACCACCGAGAGCACGCCATGCGCGCGCAGGCCGGCCTGGATCGAGTCGAGCAGCAGCAGGCTGCCATGGGCACGGGTCAGTTCACGGGCCACGGCATAGAACGACGGCGGCACCGAGCGGCCGGGGTCGCCTTCGCCCATCACCGGCTCCAGGAACACCGCTTCGATGAACCACTGGTTGCGTGCGGCATCCTCGAACACCTTGCGCAGGCCGGCCTCGTCGTACGGCGCCACGGTGATCACCGAGTCCTCGCCGCGATAGCTGGCCAGGTGCTGCATGTAGCTCCTGCGGCTGGAATCGGAATACAGCGCCGGGCGGTCGGTACGGCCGTGGAAGCTGCCCTTGACCACCACGCGCTTGATCGCGGCGCCGGCGTGGCGCGCGCCGGGGTCGGTCTGCAGCTTGGCGTTGACGTCGGCGATGCGGGCGGCCAGGCCGACGGCCTCGGAACCGGAATTCAGGCACATGAAACGGGCGAACGGGCAGCCGCCACGGCGGTGGCCGATCTCGGCGCGCAGGGCGGTGATGAAGCGCTGCTGCGACAGGCTGGGGGTCATGATGTTGGCCATCACCTGCGGGCGGGCCATCGCCTCCAGCACGGCATCCGGGGTGTGCCCGAAGCCGAGCATGCCGTAGCCGCCGGCGTCGTACAGCACGGCGCCCTTCAGGGTGACCACCCACGGGCCGCGCGCGGCCAGTGCCACGTACGGGGTCACCGCGTCATCGGCATAGAAATTGACGAAACCGTCCTGCATCGCGTCGATCTGCGCCTGTTCGTCCTGCGCCAGCAGCGGCCCCAGGTCGGCCTGCACGCGCGCGAATTCCTCGGCGGCGGCATCCACCGCAGCGATCAGCTGCGGGTGGTTGGCGGACAGGGTGGTCAGGGTGGCATCGTCCAGACCGGAGGTGAGGCGGGTGCCGGGCTGGTTGCGCAGGGGGGCGAGGCGTTCGATGAAGCTCATTGCAGATCTCCTGAAACAATGGGTCGCACGGGTCTTCAAAAGCAAAACGCGCGTCATCACGCGCGCTTGGGGCAGGCTCGTGCAGCGGACTTCCGGCTCGATGCTAGCACTTGTTTTTTTGCGCGATAACCCCGCAGAAACCTGCTGCATAGCAGCATTTTGCGCGACGTTCGCCGCGAAGCGCGCCGGCTCGCAGACGCTGGACGTACAATGCGCGCCATTGTCGACCTGTTGCCGCCCACTGCCTTGAAGAAGTCCGATTTCCACTACGACCTGCCGGCCGAACTGATCGCGCAGGCACCCTTGGCCGAACGTTCCGCCAGCCGCCTGCTGCTGGTCCCGCCGGCGCCTGATGGCTTCACCGATCTGCAGGTGCGTGATCTGCCATCCCTGCTGCAGCCGGGCGATCTGCTGGTGTTCAACGACACCCGGGTGATCCCGGCGCGCCTGTTCGGGCAGAAGGCCAGCGGTGGCCGCGTGGAGATCCTGATCGAACGCCTGCTCGGCGGCCAGCAGGCCCGTGCCCAGGTCGGCGCCAGCAAGTCGCCGAAGGCCGGCAGCCGCATCGCGCTGGATGCCGGTGGCGAAGCCGAGGTGCTGGGCCGCGATGGCGAGTTCTACGTCCTGCAGTTCCATGTGCCGGAATCGCTGGAACAGTGGCTGCTGCATGCCGGCCGGCTGCCGCTGCCGCCGTACATCCAGCGCGAGCCGGGCGTGGACGACCGCGAGCGCTACCAGACCGTGTTCGCGCGCGAAGTGGGCGCGGTGGCGGCGCCGACCGCCGGCCTGCATTTCGACGAACCGCTGCTGGCCGCGCTGAAGGACAAGGGCGTGGACTTCGGCCATGTCACCCTGCACGTCGGCGCGGGCACCTTCCAGCCGGTGCGCGCCGATGACCTGAAGGATCACGTGATGCACCGCGAGTGGCTGAACGTCGGCGCTGAGCTGGTGCAGCAGGTACGGCGCACGCGCGCGGCCGGCGGCCGGGTGATCGGCGTCGGCACCACCGTGGTACGCGCGCTGGAAAGCGCGATGCGCGATGGCGAGCTGCTGCCGTTCGCCGGTGAAACGCAGATCTTCATCACCCCGGGCTACCGCATCCGCAGCGTCGACGCGATGGTGACCAACTTCCACCTGCCGGAAAGCACGCTGCTGATGATGATCTCCGCGTTCGCCGGCAAGGAAAGGGTGTTCGAGGCGTACCAGCACGCGATCGAGCAGCGCTACCGCTTCTTCAGCTACGGCGACGCCATGCTGCTGTTCCCGCAGGCGGGGTAGGGCGCTGACCTCTGCCTGCTTGTGGTGGGTGCGCACCGTTGGTGCGCACTTGCAGGTGCCTGGAGACCAGGAAAGCCACGCATGGCGTGGCTCTACTACCCAGGTAGATCCACGCCATGCGTGGATAATTCCTTCCGCAAGTCGGTTCCGCCGGGCTGCTCAGCCCAAATCCACCTCGCATTCGCTGAGCGGAACAGACTGGCCGTCGGAGATGATCAGGTGGTCATCTTCAATACGGGCCAGGCGAAGACCCAGGGTCCTTGCCCCGGCTTCAACCGCCTTCCGCCATCCATCCAGATCGCCGTGGAAGGAAAGGGCTCGGAAGCACTGGCCGTTGGGCAGGGTTATCCGGCAGCTGTCCGATACGATGCCACCGCTGCTTGCGGTGAGCTCGCCAGCAGAGTCCTGCAGCGCATCGAATTGTCTTGCCGCGCGGGTCGTTTTGTCAGCTTCAAAGTAGACAACTTCCACTCCGGCCACGGGATTGATACCCGGGGCGATTCGATCGGCTCGTTGCTCGATCTTTCCCCCAAGAATTGTCTCTAGTACCTCGCGGCCATCTTTATTCATTTTCGGGGCTGATTTTCTGGCGGAACAACATATGCCGCCCATCTTGGAGTGGCGACAGGCCAAGGCCAAGGCCAGAGACGACAGCCCAGCAGTCGCGTCGCCAGGTCCTCGGCTCCATTCAGGCCTGAATGGGCGGCCGACCCGGTTTTGGGAGACAATAGGCGACTATTTGCCTGAACGACCGCTCCATGTCCCGATTGCAGTTCCAGCTCCAGACCCGCGACGGCCGTGCCCGCCGTGGTCGCCTGACCTTCCCGCGTGGCACGGTGGAAACGCCGGCCTTCATGCCGGTGGGGACCTATGGCTCGGTCAAGGGCATCCTGCCGGACCAGGTGCGCGCGCTGGGCGCCGAGATCATCCTCGGCAACACCTTCCACCTGTACCTGCGCCCGGGCCTGGACATCATCGCCGACCACGGCGGCCTGCACGGCTTCTGCCGCTGGGATGGCCCGATCCTGACCGACTCCGGCGGCTTCCAGGTGTTCTCGCTGGCCCACCGTCGCAAGATCACCGAGCAGGGCGTGACCTTTGCCTCGCCCACCGACGGCGCTCGCGTGTTCCTGGGCCCGGAGGAGAGCATGAAGATCCAGAAGGTGCTCGATTCGGACGTGGTGATGATCTTCGACGAGTGCACCCCGTACCCGGCCACCGAAGACGTCGCCCGCCGTTCCATGGAACTGAGCCTGCGCTGGGCGCAGCGCAGCCGCAACGCGCATGACGAGCTGGGCAACGACGCGGCCCTGTTCGGCATCGTCCAGGGTGGCGTGCACACCGACCTGCGCAGCCGCTCGGCCGAGGCCCTGCAGGCGATCGGCTTCGACGGTTACGCCATCGGCGGCCTCGCCGTGGGCGAGCCGGAGCACGAGCGCAATGCCATGCTCGACCACCTGGACCCGGAGCTGCCGGGTGACCGCCCGCGCTACCTGATGGGCGTGGGGCGGCCGGAAGACCTGGTCGAGGGTGTCGCACGTGGCGTGGACATGTTCGATTGCGTGATGCCCACCCGCAACGCGCGCAACGGCCACTATTTCACCTCGTTCGGCACCGTCCGCATCCGCAACTCGCAGTACGCGCGCGACATGGATCCGATCGAGCCCGGCTGCGGCTGCGTGGCCTGCACCGGTGGCTACACCCGTTCCTACCTGCGCCACCTGGACCGCTGCAACGAGATGCTGGCGCCGATGCTGGGTACCCTGCACAACCTGTTCTATTACGAAAAGCTGATGGCCGACATCCGTGCGGCCATCGAAGCGGGAACCTTCCTGGCCTTCCGTGAGTCTTTCTACGCGGCACGCGGGGCGGTCGCGCCGCCCCTGTAAACCGAGTACCCCCTGCCAAACGGCCCAAGGACGAACGCCCGGGGCCGTGGCATACTTCAAGGCTGACCCAGATCCGCGGTCGACACCCCGTGCCCGTGAAAGGGCCGGAGCGCCGCCCAACCAAAGGACCAACGATGAACCTGCTTGCTTTCCTGATTCCCGCCGCCCACGCCCAGGCCGCCGGCGGCCAACCGCAGGGCATGGGCCTGACCACGCTGCTGTTCCCGGTCATCCTGATCGCCATCATGTACTTCCTGATGATCCGCCCGCAGATGAAGCGGCAGAAGGAGCACAAGGCCATGCTGGAGAAGATCAAGCGTGGCGATGAAGTGCTGACCAATGGCGGCATCGCCGGCATCGTCACCGACATCGGCGACAACTTCATCACCATCGAAGTGGCTGACAACGTGCGCATCCGCGTGCAGAAGGGCGCTGTCGGCAACGTGCTGCCGGCCGGTACCCTGAAGTCGGCCCAGTAAGCCACTCCCTTTCCGATGCACAACCGCGGCGCCGGGGATGGCGCCGCGCGGGACCCAAGCAATGCTCGAATTTCCACGCTGGAAGTACGTCGTCATCCTGATCGTACTGGCGCTCAGCGCGCTGTACGCGCTGCCCAACATCTACCAGAAGGACCCGGCCGTCCAGATCACCGCCAACCGTGGCGGACAGGTCGACGACGCGCTGCGCGACCGTGTGCTGGCCGACCTGAAAAAGGCCGGTGTGGACGCCCTCGGTGCCGAGAAGGAAGGGGAGAGCCTGATCGTCCGCCTGCCGGACCTGAAGGCGCAGTCCGCTGCCAGCGACGCCCTGCGTGACACCGTCGGCGAGAAGTACACCGTGGCCCTGAACCTGGCCTCGACCGTGCCGGACTGGCTGGCCAACCTCGGCGGTCGCCCGATGGTGCTGGGCCTGGACCTGCAGGGCGGCGTGCACTTCGTGCTGCAGGTCGACCAGAAGGCCGCGCTCGACAAGCGCCTGGATGCCTACACCGAAGACGTGCGCAGCACCCTGCGCGACGCCCGCATTCCGTACCAGTCGGTGGAACGTCGTGCTGACAACAGTATCGTGGCCAACCTGAGCCCGTCCGCCGGCGACGACGCCGCGCAGCGTGCCCGCACCGCCCTGGTCAAGGCGCAGCCGACCCTCGGCTACGACGTCAGTGGCAATCGCATCACGGTGACCGTGCCGGAAACCGAGATCACCCAGATCGCCAACGGCGCCATCGAGCAGAACATCAACACCCTGCGCAACCGCGTGAACCAGCTGGGCGTGGCCGAGCCGATCATCCAGCGCCAGGGTGCCGACCGCGTGGTCGTGCAGCTGCCGGGCGTGCAGGACACGGCCGAAGCCAAGCGCATGATCGGCGCCACCGCTACCCTCGAGTACCGCGCGGTGGTTGACGGCAATGCACAGGACGCCATCAACTCCGGCCGCATTCCGCCGGAAGCGAAGGTCTACCAGCGTCGTGATGGCGGTGGTCCGGTCCTGCTGAACAAGCGCGTGATCGTCACCGGTGACCAGATGGTCGGCGCGCAGGCGGTGACCGATTCGAACAGCGGTTCTCCGGCGGTCAGCGTGACGCTGAACAATGTCGGCGGCCAGCGCATGTTCGACTTCACCAGCGCCAACGTGAACAAGCCGATGGCGGTGGTCTACACCGAGCGCGTACCGACCGTGACCGTTGTCGACGGCCAGGAAGTGCGTGGCTTCAAGGTCAACGAGGAAGTGATCTCGGTGGCCAACATCAACGGCGTGTTCGGAAAGAACTTCCAGACCACCGGCCTTCAGAAGAAGGAAGCCGAGGACCTGGCCAAGCTGCTGAAGTCCGGCTCGCTGGCCGCGCCGATGGACTTCGTCGAAGAGCGCGTGGTCGGCCCGAGCCTGGGTGCCGAGAACGTCAAGAACGGTATGCGCGCGGTGGTGTTCGCATTCCTGTTCACCCTGGTGTTCTTCAGCGTCTACTACCGTATGTTCGGCGTGATCACCTCGATCGCGATGCTGTTCAACCTGCTGATCGTGGTGGCGGTGATGTCGCTGTTCGGCGCGACCATGACCCTGCCGGGCTTTGCCGGTCTGGCGTTGTCGGTCGGCCTGTCAGTGGACGCCAACGTGCTGATCAACGAGCGTATCCGTGAAGAGCTGCGTGCCGGCGTGCCGGGCAAAACCGCGATCGTGACCGGTTACGAGCGTGCTTCGGGCACCATCCTCGACGCCAACCTGACCGGCCTGATCGTCGGTGTGGCGCTGTTTGCATTCGGTACCGGTCCGCTGAAGGGCTTCGCGCTGACCATGATCATCGGTATTTTCGCCTCCATGTTCACCGCGATCACCGTGTCGCGTGCGCTGGCGACGCTGATCTACGGCCGTCGCAAGAAGCTCCAGAACGTGGCCATCTGACGGGACGACACGCACAATGAAACTGTTTCCGCTGCACATCCTCCCGAACGACACCAAGATCGACTTCATGCGCTGGCGCCATGTCGCCATGGCAGTCACCATCGTGGTGTTCCTGGCGTCGATCAGCATCATCGCGTTCAAGGGCTTCAACTACGCGCTGGACTTCACCGGCGGCACCCTGATCGAAGCCCGCTTCGACAAGGCGGTGGACGTCGAGCAGGTCCGCACCAAGCTCGAGCAGAATGGCTTCGACGGCGCCCAGGTACAGAGCGTCGGTGGCAACACCGACCTGCTGATCCGCCTGGCGCCACACGGCGAGCATGCTCCGGGCACGGGTGCTGCCGCCACCGAAGACAAGGCTACCGCTGCCGCTGTAGTGAAGGCACTGTCCACGGCTGATAATCAGGCAACCGTACTGCGCAACGAGTTCGTCGGCCCGCAGATCGGCAAGGACCTGGCGATGAATGGCCTGTACGCCACCATCTTCATGCTGGCCGGCTTCCTGATCTACATCGCCGTGCGCTTCGAATGGAAGTTCGCGGTCACCGCCAGCATCGTGGCCATGTTCGACCTGATCGTGACGGTGGCTTACGTGTCCCTGCTGGGCCGTGAGTTCGACCTGACCGTGCTGGCCGGCCTGCTGTCGGTGATGGGCTTTGCGATCAACGACATCATCGTGGTCTTCGACCGCGTCCGCGAGAACTTCCGCAGCCTGCGCGTGGACTCGATGGAAGTGCTGAACCGTTCGATCAACCAGACGCTGTCGCGTACGGTGATCACCGCAGTGATGTTCTTCCTGTCGGCACTGGCCCTGTACATGTACGGCGGCAGCTCGATGGAAGGCCTGGCCGAGACGCACATGATCGGTGCGGTGATCGTGGTGCTGTCCTCGATCCTGGTGGCGGTGCCGATGCTGACGATCGGTTTCCTGCGCGTGAGCAAGCAGGACCTGCTGCCGAAGGCGAAGGACGTCGAGGCCCTGGCCCGTCGCCCGTAAGCGTTCGCGCTGCACGCAATGCACAGAGAACCCCGCGCAAGCGGGGTTTTTTGTTGGCAGGGCTTGCAGCCCTGCACCTGCAGAGGCAACAGCAACAGCAACAGCGGGCATTCCGTGGATTGGTGGGGCGGTGTCGGAGTGCGGGGGCGCCGCAAGTACGTCCCTGTAGGCTTGGCAGCCGCATCCATGCGGCTGACACCCCGCACTCCGACACCGCCCCACCTTCGACAGATTCCTGCGGCTGTCGGTAGGTGTCGACCTTGGTCGACACACCTGTCAGATATCGAATGAGTCATCCACGCATGGCGTGGATCTACCGTGTCGACCAAGGTCGACACCCACCAGAGCAGAATGCCGTCCTGACAGATTGCAGAAATCTGTCGAAGGCGGGGTGGGTCCGGTTGAGGGGGCGTGAGCCGCATGGATGCGGCGACCGAGCTTACATGGGTGAGGGCGCTTTGCTTGCGAAGCATTGCTTCGCAAGCGCCCGAACGCACAGCCGCCAGCGGCTGGGCCGGGCCCCGGAGGGGGACTTGCAGCGTCCCCCTCAACCGGGCCCACCCCGCCCACCCCCAGGAACCCAGCTTTTGACGTTGCTCTGGCTCTGGCCGTTGCTCAGGCCTCTGCGGGTGCAGGGTGCAACCCTGCAAAAGAAACACCACCCTACGGCAGCGTCGGTTGTGCATTCGGCCCCCGCGCACTACGATCCTGCGGTTCGTGCGCGCATGCGCGCACCCATATTCCTGCTGAGCGCCCCGCGCGCCGCATCTGCCAACCCGAGGTATCCATGGTCATCAAACCGCGCGTCCGCGGCTTCATCTGCGTCACCACCCACCCGACCGGCTGCGACGCCGCGGTCAAGCAGCAGATCGACTACATCCGCGCGCGCCCGCCGATCCAGAACGGCCCCAAGCGCGTGCTGGTGATCGGCGCCTCCACCGGCTACGGCCTCGCTGCGCGCATCACCGCTGCCTTCGGCAGTGGCGCCGCGACCCTGGGCATCTTCTTCGAACGCCCGGGCAGCGAGACCAAGCCGGGCACGGCCGGCTGGTACAACTCGGCCGCGTTCCACAAGTACGCCGACGAAGCCGGCCTGTACGCCAAGAGCATCAACGGCGATGCCTTCTCCGATGAAGTGAAGGCGAAGACCATCGAAATGATCAAGGCCGATCTCGGCCAGGTCGATCAGGTCGTCTACAGCCTGGCTGCGCCGCGCCGCAAGCACCCGAAGACCGGTGAAATCATCAGCTCTACGCTGAAGCCGATCGGCGAGCCGATCACGCTGCGTGGCCTGGATACCGACAAGGAAGTGCTGACCGAGACCCATCTGCAGCCGGCCACCCCGGAAGAAGTCGCCGGTACCGTCGCGGTGATGGGCGGTGAGGACTGGCAGATGTGGATCGACGCGCTGGCCGATGCCGGCGTGCTGGCCAACGGCTGCACCACCACCGCCTTCACCTATGTGGGCGAAGAGATCACCCAGGCGATTTACTGGAACGGCTCGATCGGTGCCGCCAAGAAGGACCTGGACAGCAAGGTGCTGGGCCTGCGCGAGAAGTTGGCCAAGATTGGTGGTGATGCACGCGTATCGGTGCTGAAGGCGGTGGTGACCCAGGCCAGCTCGGCGATTCCGACCATGCCGCTGTACCTGTCGCTGCTGTTCAAGGTGATGAAGGAAAAGGGCACCCACGAAGGCTGCATCGAGCAGTTGGATGTGCTGTACGACATCCTCTACGGCGGCAAGGCCGACGGCGTGGCGATCGATCGCCTGCGCCACGACCTGGTCGATGGCGAGGGCCATACCGTTGCGCTGGTCGATGAGGAAGGCCGCCTGCGTGCCGACTACAAGGAAATGGCGGCAGACGTGCAGGGCAAGGTGGTTGCGCTGTGGCCGCAGGTGACCAACGAGAACCTGTACGAGATCAGCGATCTGGCCGGTTACAAGGCCGACTTCCTGCGCCTGTTCGGCTTTGGCGTGGAGGGCGTCGACTACGAGGCCGACGTCAACCCGGACGTGAAGATCGACAATCTGGTCGACATGACCTGATCCATGAAAAGGCCGGCGAAAGCCGGCCTTCTCTTTGTGTAGAGCCGAGCCATGCTCGGCTGCTCTTCGCTTGAGTCTCGCAGCCGAGCATGGCTCGGGTCTACAGGTAGGGATCACCCAAACTCGAAGCCCATCTCCGGCAACGCCGGGCCGACGAAGTCGCCCTGCACGTAATCCACGCCGGCACTGAACAGCAGCGTCATCGAGTTGGCATCGCTGACGAACTCGGCGATGGTGCGGATGCCGGCTTCCTGCGCACGCGCAGTGATCTGGCTGATGCGGTCGATGTTTTCCCGGGTGGCGGCCAGATCGCTGGTGAAACCGCGGTCCAGCTTGAGGAACTGCGGCTGGAAGTGGGCCAGCAGCTGGAACGAATCCAGCCCCGATCCAAACTGCTCCAGGCCGATGCGGCAGCCCAGCGGCGCCACTTCGGCAAGGAACTGCTGCGCACTGCGCAGATGGGTGAACACCTTTGCTTCCGGCGCATGCAGCCACAGCCGTTCGCCGGGCACGCCCTGTGCCTGCAGTTCCCGACGCAGGGTGGCGATCATCTGCGGGTCGTCGAACGACTCTGGCGTCACCTTCACCAGCATCTGCGTGGCATGGCCTTCGCGTGCACGTTGGCCCAGCACAGCGATCGCCCGTGACACCACCCAGCGGTTGATGTCGGCCAGCAGGCCGTGTTCCTCCGCGATGCCCAGGAACGCAGTCGGGCTCAGCAGTTCACCATTGTGCTCAAGGCGCAGGTAGGCCTCATACAGCTCCAGCGACTCCCCCTGCAGGTTCAGCACCGGCTGGTAGTGCAGCTGGAAGCCATCACCGGCCAGTGCTTCACGGATTCGGGTGACCCAGCGCAGCACGCGTTCTTCCTCCACGCGGTCGGCAGCGGCCGGGTCGAAGATGCGGCAGGTGTTGCCCAGTTCGGCGGCGGCCTGCGTGCATTCGCTGGCGCGTGCCAGCACCTGGCCGATGCTGGCGATCTTCTCGCCCACCTGCACGCCACCGATGCTGACCGTTACCGTGGCCGAACGCGCGCCGATGCTGAAGACGTGTGCGGCGTAGGCTTCGCGGATGCGCTCGGCCAGTGCCACGGTCTGCGCGTAGGGCCCGGCCTGCAGCACGGCGAAATTGTGTTCGCCGAAGCGGGCCAGCTGCGCGTCCTCGCCAACCACCTCGGCCAGCAGGGAGGCGAGGGCGCCGATCAGGATGTCGGCTGAGGCCAGGCCGATATCCGGCAGCAGGCGCGCGTAGTGGTCCGGCTCGATCAGCAGCAGGCCGAACTGGCCTTCGCTGCGCCCGGCCTGGGCCACCGCGCTTTCCAGCTGCAGCATGAAGGTCGGTCGGTTGAGCAGGCCGGTGACCTGGTCGCGCTGGCGCAGGTCCTCGACCTCGCGCGCCAGTTCCGGGTCGAATTCCATGCGGCGGCGGAGTACCACCTGCAGGCAGGATTCGCCCTCGTAGGTGGCGGGGGTGAATTCCATCGTTGCCGGGAACGCGCTGCCATCCTCGTGGCGCGCGTCAAGCTGGTACTGCGGCGGCGGCGCCTCGCCACGGCTGAGGCCCTTCAGCAGCTGCTTGAAGCCTTCCACATGCTGGGCGGCGACCATGTCCAGCAGCGAGATGCCTTCGATATCGTCGAAATGCTCGTAGCCGAACATCTCCAGATAGGCGTCGTTGGCGCGGATGTGCATGCCTTCATGCACGTAGGCGATGGGGTCGCGCGAGGAAGCGATCAGGGCATCGCAGCGGCGCTCGGTCTCGCGCATCTGCGCCTCGATGCGGCGCAGGCCACGACGCGCCTGCAGGTCCACCCACTGATCACGGACCACGGCGAGCAGGTGCTCGGAACGCTGGCGCAGGGCGAGGGCACGGATGCCGTGGCTGCTGGCTTGTACCAGCTCGTCCTCGTCGATGCGTTCGGCCAGCAGCACCAGCGGAATGTCCTTGCCGCTGGCAGCAATATGCTGGGCCACCAGTGGCAGTGGGATGCCCTGCGAGGGCGAAGCCAGCACCAGGTCGATGGCCTGGCTGGCCAGCACCTGGGACAGCTCGGCAGCATCCTGCGGGCGCCACGGACGCACCGCGATGCCGCTGTTGCGCAGGGTGCTGACGATGGCCTCGGCGTTCTCGCCGCTGTCATCGACGATCAGCAGGCGGATGGTGATGTCGTTCGCGTTCTGCATGCACTGCTCCCCAATCTGCAAATCTAGATACACGATGCGCGCCGAACCGTCCATGCGCGCACCCCTTGCACGCATCGAACGGCGATGTGGTTCACACCACGCCACCGGCCGCGTGGCCGCTGGCCCAGGCCCACTGGAAGTTGTAGCCGCCCAGCCAGCCGGTCACATCCAGCACCTCGCCGACGAAATGCAGGCCGGGTACGCGCTTGGATTCCATCGTCGAAGACGAGACCTCGGCGGTGTCCACGCCGCCGAGCGTGACCTCAGCGGTACGGTAGCCCTCGGTGCCACTGGCCACCAGCGGGAACGCGCCCAGCAGCTGCGCGGCCTGGCGCAGCACCGGCTCGTCCAACTGGCGCACGGGCCGGTCGGGCAGCCAGTGTTCGCACAGCCGCTGTGCCAGCCGCTTCGGCAGTACTTCGCCCAGCACCGTGCGCAGTTCGGCGGCGGGTCGTTCGCGCTTCATCTGGCGCAACCACTCGCCGGCATCCTGGCCGGGCAGCAGGTCCAGCTCCAGCGCATCGCCGGGTTGCCAGAACGAGGAGATCTGCAGGATCGCCGGGCCACTCACGCCGCGATGGGTCAGCAGCATGAAGTTCTGGAAGCTCTTTCCGTTGCAGCGCGCCTCGATCGGCAGGGCGACACCACTCAGATCGGCCAGCCGTTCCTGGTGCTTGCCGCTGAGCGTCAGCGGTACCAGCCCTGCGCGGGTCGGCAGCACTTGGTGGCCGAACTGTCGGGCCACTTCATAACCAAAGCCGGTGGCACCCATGCTGGGAATGGACAGGCCGCCGGTGGCAACCACCAGCGAGGCGCAATGGAACAGGCCATGGGTGGTATGCACGCGGAAGCCATCGCTGCCGTGCTCGATGCGCTGCACGCTGCACTCGGTGCGCACCTGCACGCCGGCCGCCTGGCATTCGTCCACCAGCATCTTCACGATCTGCTTGGACGAGACATCGCAGAACAGCTGGCCCAGCTCTTTTTCGTGATACGCGATACCGTGCTTGTGCACCAGCTCGATGAAGTGCCAGGGCGTGTAGCGCGCCAGCGCCGACTTGCAGAAGTGCGGGTTGGCCGACAGGAAGTTGGCCGGGGTGGTGCCGGTGTTGGTGAAGTTGCAACGGCCACCGCCGGACATCAGGATCTTCTTGCCGACCTTGTTGGCATGGTCGATCACCTGCACCTGGCGGCCGCGCTGGCCAGCCGTGATTGCGGTCATCAGCCCGGCCGCGCCGGCGCCGATGACCACCACATCGCAACGGATGGTGCTCATGCCTTGGCGCGCTTGCGCCAGTTCGGGATTACGTCGAGCTGGATCTGGTCGTTGAGCAGCTGCACTTCGCCGTCCTGGATCAGCACGCTCCAGCGCATGGCGCGCTGGATCTGCTGGCCCCACAGTTCGACGAAGGCACCATCGAGGTCGACCACCGACAGGTTGTCGAAGCGCCCCAGGCCCTTGCTCTGCTTGCTCCACCAGATGTCCGAAGCGTTGCCGCCGTAGTTCACCACCTGCACCTGGCGGCTGCGGTTGCTGGCCTTGCGGATGCGCGATTCGTCTGGATGGCCCAGGTCGATCCATTGCAGGATGTCGCCGGTGTAGTCGTGCTCCCACAGGTCCGGCTCGTCATCGGTACTCAGGCCGCGGCCGAATTCCAGGCGGTCGCCGGCGTTCAGCGCGAAGGCGAGCAGGCGCACCATCAGGCGATCGTCGGTCTCGGACGGGTGCTGGGCCAGGGTCAGGTTGTGGGTCACGTAGTAGCCGCGATCCATGTCGCTGATCTGCAGTTCGGCCTTGCGGATGGTGGCGGTGAGAGCCATGGGGGGTCCGTGGACTAAAGACGACAATGATAGAGGTTTGCTCCAGGGGTGTCCGTGGCCGGGCTGTCTGTGGCGCGTCAACGTGGCACCCTTTCACTCTTTCCTGCCGCAGGAGTGCCACCGATGACCCTGCCCAGCCGCCTGCAGCTGCCGCCCGGACACTGGCGCAGCCTGCTCGATGGCCTGTGTGCACGTTTCCCTCGCATCGACCGTGCGCAGTGGCAGGACCGCTTCGCCCGAGGCCGTGTGCAGGATGCGCAGGGCAGGGCACTGGCGCCGGACATGCCCTGGCAGGTGGGGTTGGAAATCCAGTACTTCCGCGAGGTGGCCGACGAACCGGTGGTTCCCTTCGCCGAGACCATCCTGCATCTGGATGCGCACCTGCTGGTGGCGGACAAGCCGCACTTCCTGCCGGTGACGCCGGCCGGTGGCTATGTGCGCGAAACCCTGCTGGCGCGCCTGGTCGCACGCACCGGCAACACCGAACTGGCGCCGTTGCACCGCTTGGACCGGCTGACCGCCGGCCTGGTGCTGTTCTCGACCCAGGCAGCCACGCGTGATGCCTATCAACGGCTGTTCCGCGAACGGCGCATCGAGAAGACCTATGAGGCGCTGGCACCGGCGCTGCCCGGGCTGGCGTTTCCGTTGCAGCGGGACAGCCGCCTGGTGCCGGGGGAGCCATTCTTCCGCATGGCCGAAGTGCCGGGCGAGCCCAATGCGCGCAGCCGGATCGAGCTGATCGAGGCCGAAGGGCCGGTCTGGCGCTACCGGCTGCTGCCGGAAACCGGCCGCAAGCACCAGCTGCGCGTGCACATGGCGGCGCTGGGCGCGCCGATCGAGGGCGATGACCTGTATCCGCTGCTGAGGCCGCGCCCGGATGAAACGGTCGAGTCGCCCCTGCAGCTGCTGGCGCAGGGGCTGGCCTTCGATGACCCATTGAGCGGGGAGCCCCGGCGGTTCAGCAGCCGGCGCCGCCTGTGCCTGCCCGGCCAGGGCGGGTAGGGCCGTTCAGCGAACCGGGCGTCGGGCCAACCAGCGGTCCAGCTCGGCAGCGAACAGCTGCCGGTCGCGCGGGCCCAGCGGCGGCGGGCCGCCGGTCTGCACCCCGGCGCCGCGCAGCTCTTCCATGAAATTGCGCATCGACAGCCGCTCGGCCATGTTGTTCGGGGTGTACAGCTGGCCGCGCGGGTTCAGCGCCACGGCCTTCTTCTCCAGCACCAGGGCGGCCAACGGGATGTCCTGGGTGACCACCAGGTCTCCGGCGGCGACCCGCTCGACGATGGCGCTGTCGGCCACGTCCAGGCCCTGCGGCACCTGGATCGAGCGCAGCCAGCGCGATGGCGGGGTGCGGATCCACTGGTTGGCGACCAGGATCAGCTCGATCCCAACGCGTTCAGCGGCACGGAACAGGATGTCGCGAATGACGGTGGGGCAGGCATCCGCGTCCACCCAGATGCGGGGCAGGGCGGGTTCAGCTTGGGTTTCAGCTTCAGTCATTTACCCAGTGTAGGGTAGGAAAAACCTGAATGGGGACTCGGAGTTAGGCTTGATCGGCTGCCAAGCCTTGTCACGCCTAGCGGGCAGGGTTTGCCCATGAACGTCCGGGCTATCGCTTTTTGCAGAAAACACGCGTATCGTTCGACCCACTGTGTTTGCTAGGGTCACCGTGAATCGTGGCCTGGTGCAGTTGATCTCACGATCCGCTCATCGATCCGCTTTACCAACGCCTGCAACTCAGTCTCGGCCCCGATACCCGGTGGCTGCGATTTTTTTCAACATGTGTTTCAGGAGTTAGTCAAATGTCTGATCGTCAGACCGGCACCGTCAAGTGGTTCAACGACGCCAAGGGCTTCGGCTTCATCACCCCGGAAAGCGGCCCGGACCTGTTCGTGCACTTCCGTGCCATCCAGGGCACCGGCTTCAAGACCCTGCAGGAAGGCCAGAAGGTTACCTTCATCGCCGTCCAGGGCCAGAAGGGTATGCAGGCTGACCAGGTGCAGGCGGTCTAATCCGTCTGCTACCGTTTGGTAGCCAGAACGCCGGAAGCGAAAGCTTCCGGCGTTTTTTGTTGCCTGCTGTTCTGTAGCGTCGAGCCATGCTCGACTGCTTTCCAAAGGCAGTCGAGCATGGCTCGACACTACATAGGGCATGCACTGCTCGCGGTACGATGCGGGCCTCCCCAAGGATCATCCCCATGCGCATCGTCCATCACCTGGAAAACTCCCGTTCCCTGCGTGTGCTGTGGATGCTGGAGGAGCTGGGGCTGGACTACGAACTGCGCCGCTATCCGCGCGATCCGAAGACGCTGCTGGCGCCGCCGGAGCTGCGCAACGTGCACCCGCTGGGCAAGTCGCCGGTACTGCAGGATGGCGAGCTGGTACTGGCCGAGTCCGGTGCCATCCTCGACTACCTCGCGGATCGCTATGACACCCAACGCCAGCTGTCGCCGTCACCGATGCCGGCCGATGGCGCCGAGCGCATCGCCTACCGCTATTGGTTGCACTACGCCGAAGGCTCGGCGATGCCGCCGCTGCTGCTGACCCTGGTGATGGGCCGCATCCGCAACGCGCCGATGCCGTTCTTTGCCCGTCCGATCGCGCGCAGTATCGCCGACAAGGCCGAACGTGGCTTCATCGGCCCACAGCGGCGCCTGCACCTGGACTGGATGGAGCGCCGCCTGGCCGAAAGCCCGTGGTTTGCCGGTGAACGCTTCAGCGCGGCCGACATCCAGATGAGCTTCCCGATTCAGGCTGCGGCCGCGCGCGGCGGTGGTCTCGACGACAAGCCGGCACTGCGTGGCTTCCTCAAGCGTATCGGTGAGCGACCCGCCTACCAGCGTGCCGAGGCCCACGGCGGCCACCTGCAGGCGCTCAGCGGCAATTGAGGAGGGCGGCCGTCGCCCCCATCTTCAGCACCATGGATACCGACAGCCCCCGTTTCGACAACCGCCTGCTGCAGACCCTGCCGGGCGATCCCGAATCCGGCCCGCGCCGGCGCAAAGTGCTGGGTGCGGCCTGGTCGCCGGTGATGCCGACCCCGGTGACGGCGCCCACGTTGCTGGCCTGGTCGCCGGATGTTGCCGCGATGCTTGGTTTCGATACCGCTGAAGTCGAAAGCGAAAGCTTCGCGCAGGTGTTTGGCGGAAACGCGCTGTACGCCGGCATGCAGCCTTGGGCGGCCAACTACGGCGGCCATCAGTTTGGTCACTGGGCCGGCCAGCTCGGCGACGGTCGCGCGATCTCGCTGGGTGAACTGGTCGCGCCCGATGGCCTTCATTGGGAGCTGCAGCTGAAGGGGGCGGGGCCCACGCCGTACTCGCGCGGCGCCGATGGTCGCGCGGTACTGCGCTCGTCGATCCGCGAGTTCCTGTGCAGTGAAGCGATGCACCACCTTGGCGTGCCGACCACGCGTGCGCTGTCGCTGGTTGGTACCGGCGACGACGTGGTGCGCGACATGTTCTACGACGGCCATCCGCGTGCAGAGCCCGGCGCCATCGTATGCCGCGTGTCGCCGTCGTTCCTGCGCTTTGGTTCCTTCGAGCTTCCGGCATCGCGCGGGGAAACCGCACTGCTGCAGCAGCTAGTGGGTGCCTGCATCGCCCGCGACTTCCCCGAACTGCAAGGGCAGGGTGAGGCGCTGTATGGCGACTGGTTCGCGCAGATCGCGGTGCGCACCGCCGAGATGATCGCGCACTGGATGCGCGTCGGCTTCGTGCATGGCGTGATGAACACCGACAACCTGTCCGTTCTTGGTCTTACGCTCGACTACGGTCCCTATGGCTGGGTCGAGGATTTCGATCCGGACTGGACGCCGAACACCACCGATGCCCAAGGCCGGCGCTATCGTTTCGGCACCCAGCCGCAGGTGGCGTACTGGAACCTGAGCCGATTGGCACAGGCATTGTCACCGTTGTTTGCCGATGTCGAACCGTTGCAGGCTGGATTGGCTGCATACCAGTCCACCTTCGTGGCCTGCACGCGCCGCGATGCCGCAGCCAAACTCGGCCTGGCTGCGGCCGACGATGAAGACCTGCAGCTCTACCTGCGCTGGCAGCAGTTGATGCAGGACGGGGGAATGGACATGACCCTGGCCTGGCGTGCGCTGATGCGTATCGATCCGGCGGCACCGGATGTGGCGCTGCTGGATGCGGTGTACTACGACGAGGCGCGCCAGCAGGCGGTGCAGGCGCCGTTGCAGCAGTGGCTGCAGGACTATGCGGTGCGGTTGCAGGCCGATCCGCTGTCGGCCAGCGAACGCCTGGCGAAGATGACAGCGGCCAACCCGCTGTACGTGCTGCGCAACTGGCTGGCCCAGGAAGCCATCGATCGTGCGGAGCAGGGCGACCTCGGCGGTGTTCATGCGTTGCAGGACGTACTGCGCAATCCATACACCGAGCGTGCCGGTCTGGAACACTTCGCCAGCAAGCGCCCGGCGTGGGCCGACAATCGCGCCGGCTGCTCGATGCTGTCCTGCAGTTCCTGAGGGTGGGTTTCGGCAGGGCTGCGCCCTGCACCTGCAGAGGCAAGGGCCGAATCCAAAGCCAGAGCCAAAGCCAGAGCCAAAGCGGCTCTGGATTGTCGATGGTCTGGCGGGGCGGTGTGGGGCTGCAGGACACGCCGTAAACCCATCCTTGGGGGCTCGATGGCGGCATCCATGGCGCCAACGGTCCTGCAGCCCCACACGGCCCCACCTCCGACAGATTCCCGCCGCTGTGGGTAGGTGTCGACTTTGGTCGACACGGTCGATCCACGCCATGAGTGGATGCTTTTCGTTCAATTCTCGAAATATTCGATTTCGATGAAGATTCATCCACGCATGGCGTGGATCTACGACAGGTCGCAGGAACCTGTCGAAGGCGGGGGGGGGCCGGTGGCGGGAGTGTCCGCGGCATGGATGCCGCGGCCAAGCCCCCATGGACGGGTTTACGGCGTCTCCCGCCACCGGACCCACCCCGCCATCCCACAGGAAACCCGCTGTTGCTGTTGCTCTTGCCGTTGCCTTGGCTTGAAGCCTCTGCAGGTGCCGGGCGCAGCCCGGCCGAACACCCCAACAGGCAGCCGGCGCCCGGAACAGGTACCCTATGCCGCCATCAGACAACCAACGTGACATGACCGACGCCCTCGTCGCTCCGCAGTGGGCCTCCCGCCTGCGCGACATCGCCGACTTCCCCAAGCCCGGCATCCTCTTCAAGGACATCATGCCGCTGCTCGCCCATGGCGAGGACTTCCGCGGTGCCATCACCGCGATGGCCGACCGTTGGCGCGACCAGAAGCTGGACGCGGTGATCGGCATCGAATCGCGTGGTTTCATCCTCGGTGCCGCCATGGCGCTGGAACTGGGCGTGGGCTTCGTGCCGGTGCGCAAGCCGGGCAAGCTGCCGGGTCAGGTGCTGCGCGAGGAATACACGCTGGAATACCGCAGCGACTGCATCGAAGTGCACGCCGATGCGCTGCCGGCCGGTGCCCGCGTGGCGATCATCGACGACGTGCTGGCCACGGGCGGCACGCTGGTCGCCGCGTTGTCGCTGGTGCGCCGCCTGGGTGTGGACGTGGTCGGTGCCGGCGTGCTGGTCGAGCTCGATGGCCTCGGCGGTCGTGCGCGCTGGGAATCGGATTTGCCGCTGCACACCGAACTGGTGTTCTGATCAGGCAGGTATCTGCGAACCGGTAGTTGCCAACCTTGGTTGGCAGCACCTTTCGCGACTGACGCCACGGAATGGGCCAACCAAGGTTGGCCACTACCAGGTCAGATCGTTGCCAACCGTGGTTGGCAACGCTGCTTCAATCACATCATCCGCACGCGGAAGCGACGGCCCTTGATCTTGCCGGCTTCCAGCCTGGCCACGGCCTTGTTGGCCTGCTCTCGGGCGATCGCCACGTAGGAGCGGGTCGGGAAGATCGCGATCTTCCCGATGAACTTGGCTGACAGGCCGGCATCACCGGTCAGCGCGCCAAGGATGTCGCCCGGGCGCAGCTTGTCGGTCTTGCCACCATCAATGCGCAGGGTGCGCATCGCGGCCTGCGGCAATTCGGCCGGGCGCGAGGTCGCCAGCGGCGTCTTCTGCCAGTCCAACGGCTGCCCCATCTGCGCTTCGATGGCTTCGGCGCGGGTCTTCTCACGGCCGGCCACCAGGCTGATCGCCAGGCCGCTGGCACCGGCACGGCCGGTACGGCCCACGCGATGCTGGTAGCTCTCCACGTCGGTCGGCAGCTCGTAGTTGATCACCGCCGCCAGCTCTTCCACGTCCAGGCCACGTGCGGCCACGTCGCTGGCCACCAGCACGTTGCAGCTGCGGTTGGCCAGCAGCAACAGCACTTCCTCGCGGTCGCGCTGCTCCATGTCGCCATGCAGGGCGAGCGCGGAGAAGCCGAACTGCTGCAGGGAATTCGCAACCTCGTCCACGTCCTTGCGGGTGTTGCAGAACACTACCGCCGATTCCGGCGTGTACTTCAGCAGCAGGCCCGCCAGCGCCTTCTGGCGGTGCGCCGGTTCCACCTCGCAGAACAGGTGGCGGATGGCCGGCGCCTGATCGGCGCCTTCCACGGTCACTTCCACCGCGTCGCGCAGCAAGTCACGCGCCATGGCGCGGATGCTGTCGGGGAAGGTGGCGGAGAACAGCAGGCTCTGGCGGTCCTTGTGGGTGCGGCCGGCGATCTCGCGGATCGGCTCCTCGAAGCCCATGTCGAGCATGCGGTCGGCTTCGTCCAGCACCAGCGTGCGCACCGCGCCCAGATTCAGCGCGCGCTTGCGTGCCAGCTCCTGCACGCGGCCGGGCGTACCGACCACCACGTGCGGGTCATGGCCTTCCAGCGACGCCAGCTGCGGGCCCAGCGGCACGCCGCCCACCAGCAGCAACAGCTTCAGATTCGGAATGCCGGTGGCCAGCTTGCGGATCTGCTTGCCGACCTGGTCGGCCAGTTCGCGGGTCGGGCACAGCACCAGCGCCTGCACGCGGATCAGGCTGGGGTCGATGGCCTGCAGCAGGCCGAGGCCGAAGGCGGCGGTCTTACCGCTGCCGGTCGGCGCCTGTGCGATCACATCGCGGCCATCCAGGATGGCCGGCAGGCTCTGCGCCTGCACGGGGGTGAGGGTGGTGTAGCCGAGGGCATCCAGGCCGGGCTGCAGGGCCGGGCTCAGCGGCAGGGTCGAGAAGTCAGTCATGGCGCATTGTACCCGTCTGCGCGGCCGCTCCCTGCCACAGGGCCTTAATCCACGTGGGCGCCGACCTTGGTCGGCACGCTCTTGATCAGCCCAGCACCGCCCACACGCCCTGATGAATCGCCAGGCCCCCGAACAGCAGCCAGGCGAACAGGATCAGCGCCAGCAGCAGCGGCTTCAGGCCTGCCTGGCGCAGCGCCGAGACGTGGGTGGTCAGGCCCAGCGCGGCCATCGCCATCGCCAGCAGCACGGTATCCAGCTGCACCAGCCCGGCCTGCAGGCCAGACGGCAGCAGATGCAGCGAGTTGAAACCGGCCACCGCCACGAAACCGAAGGCGAACCACGGCACCACGATGCGCGCCTTGCTGCCGTCGGCGCTGGCCTTGCCGCCACGCGCCAGCCACAGCGACAGCGCAACCAGGAACGGCGCCAGCAGCATCACCCGCACCATCTTGGTGATCACCGCCGTATCAGCCGCCGCTTCATTGACCGCACGGCCTGCCGCCACCACCTGTGCCACTTCATGCACCGTCGCACCGGTGAAAAGGCCGTACTGCCGCGCATCCATCGCCAGCCAGCCGTGCGACTGCGCCAGGGCATACAGCGCCGGGTACAGGAACATCGCCAGCGTGCCGAACACCACCACCGTCGACACGGCCACCGTGACCTGTGCCGCGCGGCCACGCACCACGGGTTCGGCGGCCATCACCGCTGCCGCGCCGCAGATCGCGCTGCCAGCACCGATCAGCATCGCTGCCTCGCGCTCCATCTTGAACACGCGCACACCCAGCCAGCAGGCCAGGCCGAAGGTGCTGGCGACCACCAGCACGTCCATCAGCACGCCGCTGACGCCGACGTGGCCGATGTCCTGGAAGGTCAGGCGCAGGCCGTACAGCACGATGCCGGCGCGCAGCAGCCAGTGCTTGGAAAAGCCGACACCGGCCGCGCTGCTCGGCGCCAGCCGCGGGTAGAGGGTGTTGCCGATCACGATGCCGGCGACGATGGCCACGGTCAGCGCACTCAGGCCGTGTGCCTGCAGCCACGGCAGCTCGGCCAGGTACAGCGACGCCGCTGCGATCAGGCCGACCAGCAGCAGGCCGGGCAGGCGCGGCTGCCAGCGTTGGCGCAGGGCGGGCAGGGACCAGAGGGAGAGGGCGGGGGCGTTCATGGCACGGGCAGCGCTGGAGAGATGGGGCAAGCGTGCGCCTGAGATGATTACCTGTAAAACGAATAATATGGGTGAAACCTACCCATAAAGAAGGTAAGTGCCATGCGCCTGACCTTGCGCCAGCTGCAGGTCTTCGTCGCCATCGCCGATCACGGCAGCACCACCGCCGCTGGCCAGGCCATCGCGCTTTCGCAATCGGCCAGCAGCGCCGCCCTGCAGGAGTTGGAAGCCCACTTCGGCACCCCGCTGTTCGACCGCATCGGCCGCCGCCTGGCGCTGAACGGGCACGGCCGCGCACTGCTGGAGCCGGCGCGTACCTTGCTGGTCAACGCCGCCGATCTGGAGCGGCAGCTGGCCGCCGGCGGCGACCCGTCGCAGGGCGCGCCGCTGCGGCTGGTGCTGGCGGCCAGTACCACCATCGGCAATTACCTGCTGCCGCCACGCATCGCCGAACTGCTGCGCCAGGCGCCACAGGCCGAGGTCGATCTGCGCATCGACAACAGTGCCGGCGTTGTCGCCGCCGTGCAGCGCCTGGACGTTGACGCCGGCCTGATCGAAGGCCCGTGTCACGAGCGCGGCCTGCAGGTGACCGCCTGGCAGCAGGATCCGCTGGTGATCGTCGCCGCCGCCGATGCCCCCGCGCGCTGGTCGCTGGATGAACTGAGCCGCGCACGCTGGCTGCTGCGCGAGCCCGGCTCGGGCACCCGCGAGGCGGTGGAGCAGGCGTTGTTGCCGCATCTGCGTGGCTTCGCCCAGACCCTGCAGCTGGGCAATACCGAAGCGATCAAGCAGGCCGCCATCGCCGGCCTCGGCCTGGCCTGCCTCTCGCGCCATGCGCTGGAAGAGCCGCTGGCGCTGGGCCGCCTGCGCGTGCTCGAGACCCCGCTGCCCGCCCTGCAGCGCACGCTGTGGCTGGTACGCCATCCGGGCAAGCAGTGGCTGCCGGGATTGCAGGCGTTGTTGGGGGACGTGGAGTAAGCCATCAGACCCCTAGTCGATTCCATCCATCGACAGTCCCTGCAGCGCTCATCCACGCATGGCGTGGATCTACCGTGTCGACCAAGGTCGACACCCACCAGAGCAGAATGCCGTTCCGACAGATCGCGGGAAACTGTCAGAGGCGGGGGGGTGTGGGTCTGCAGGACCGTTGGCGCCATGGATGGCGCCATCGAGCCCCCATGGATGGGTTTACGGCGTGTCCTGCAGACCCACACCGCCCCGCCATCCCACAGGAAACCAGCTTTGGCTGTTGCCGTTGAGATTGCCGGCCAGCGGCCGGCACTACCGCGGGTGCCGGGTGCAACCCGGCCGACGCCCCCAACCCGTACAATATCCGGATGCCTCTGATTACTCTGCAGAACGTCGACTTCAGCGTCGGCGGCCCGTTGTTGCTGGAAAAGGCCGAACTGTCGATCGAGCCGGGCGAACGCATCGCCCTGATCGGCCGCAACGGCGCCGGCAAATCCACCCTGCTCAAGCTGCTGTCCGGCGACCACAAGCCCGATGACGGCGAAGTCCGCGTGCAGCAGGGCGTGCGCGTCACCCGCCTGGAGCAGGAAGTGCCACACGGCGCCGCCGGCTCGGTGTTCGACGTCGTCGCCGATGGCCTCGGCGAACTGGGCCAGTGGCTGGCCGAATTCCACCACCTCAGCCATGCCGAGGTGTTCGATGGCGAAGCCCTCGGCAATGTGCAGGCCAAGATCGACGCCGCCAACGGCTGGGGCCTGGACCAGCGTGTCAGCGAAACCCTGACCAAGCTCGACCTCGACGGCGAGGCCGAGTTTGGCCGCCTGTCCGGCGGCATGAAGCGCCGCGTGCTGCTGGCCCGCGCGCTGGTGTCCAGCCCGGATGTGCTGCTGCTGGACGAACCGACCAACCACCTCGACATCGAAGCCATCGACTGGCTCGAAGCGTTCCTGAAGGGCTGGAGTGGCAGCGTGGTGTTCGTCACCCATGACCGCCGCTTCCTGCGTGCGCTGGCCACCCGCATCGTCGAGATCGACCGCGGCCAGGTCACCAGCTGGCCGGGCGACTGGGCCAACTACGAGCGCCGTCGCGAGGAACGCCTCAACGCGCAGGCGCAGGAAAACGCACGCTTCGACAAGCTGCTGGCGCAGGAAGAAGTGTGGATCCGCCAGGGCATCAAGGCCCGTCGTACCCGCGACGAAGGCCGCGTGCGCCGCCTGAAGGCGATGCGCACCGAGCGTTCGCAGCGCCGCGATCTCAGTGGCAACGTCAAGATGGAAGCCGCGCAGGGCGTCAGCTCCGGCAAGAAGGTCATCGACGTCAAGGACATTTCGTTCGCCTTCGGCGAGCGCACCATGGTCCGCGATTTCACCACGACCATCCTGCGTGGCGACCGCATCGGCCTGATCGGCCCCAACGGCAGTGGCAAGACCACGCTGCTGAAGCTGCTGCTGGGTGAACTGCAGCCGGCCAAGGGCGAAGTCAACGCCGGCACCAACCTGCAGATCGCTTATTTCGACCAGTACCGCGCGGTGCTGCGCGAAGACTGGAGCGCGATCGAGAACGTGGCCGAAGGCCGCGATTTCCTCGAGTTCAACGGCAAGCGCAAGCACGTGCATGCCTACCTGCAGGACTTCATGTTCACCCCGGAACGTGCGCGCGCACCGATCACCCGCCTGTCCGGTGGCGAGCGCAACCGCCTGCTGCTGGCCAAGCTTTTCGCGCAGCCGTCCAACCTGCTGGTGATGGACGAACCGACCAACGACCTCGACGTGGAAACCCTGGAGCTGCTGGAAGAGCTGCTGGGCGACTACACCGGCACGCTGCTGCTGGTCAGCCACGACCGTGACTTCATCGACAACGTGGTGACCTCCACGCTGGTGATGGAAGGCGATGGCGTGATCGGGGAGTACGTGGGCGGTTACAGCGACTGGCAGCGCTATGCGGCCAGCATCGCAGCGCCTGCCGCGGCCCCTGTGGCCAAGCCGGCGGTCGCCGCACCGGCCACCCCGACGGCCGCAGCTCCGGCCGCACCGAAGCGCAAGCTGGCCTACAAGGAAGCGCGCGAACTGGAGCAGCTGCCGAAGACCATCGAGAAGCTGGAAGGCGATGTCGAAGGGCTGACCTCGGCGATGAACGATCCGTCGTTCTACACCCGCAGCAGCGCCGAAGTGACCGCGCACACCCAGCAGCTGGCCAAGGTGCAGGCCGAGCTGGATGCCGCGTACGCGCGCTGGGAAGAGCTGGAAGGCTGAGTTTGCCGGGTTCGTGCGGACCAACGGTCCGCACCTACCGACGCCGATGCCTGGTAGATCCACGCCATGCGTGGATGGCGGCATCAGTGCGGACCAAGGTCCGCACCCACCAAAGCGGATTCCGCACCCACCGGGGGCCAGCGGTCATTTGACCCCGTGCAGGTCCCGCAGCTGGCTTGGCCGGCTGCCGAAGTACGCCGCCAGATCGGCGATGTCCTGATCGCTCAGGTCCTTCGCCTGCGGCGTCATCAACATGTGCTGGCGGTCACCGGCACGGTAGGCCTGCAGGGCGTGCGCCAGATAGTCGCCGTACTGCCCACCCAGCTTCGGATAGGTCGGGTCGATCGGCGCATTGCCGTCAGCCCCGTGGCAGTCGATGCAGCTCTGGTTGGTGGCCTTGCCCTTCACCTTGGCGCGGGCTTCACCGGCGGCCTCGCGGCCTGCGGGCAGGCCGGCCGAAGAAGAAGAGCCGTGTTCGCCGCTGGCATGGCCCGGGTCGGCGGCGGATTTCTCGCTGTTTTCCACCTGCGACTGCGAACAGGCTGCCAGCAGCAGGGCAACGGACAGGGCGATGGCGAGACGCATCGGATGCGCGGCTTTCGACATGGGCGGGCCTTACTTGACGGTGGACAGGTAAACAGAGAGATCGGCGATCTCCTGTTCGCTGAAACTCATCGACTGCGCCTGCATCGTCGGATGCCGGCGCTTGCCCTGGCGGTATTCGGTCAGGGCCTGGGCCAGGTACTGCTGGGTCTGGCCGCCGATCTTCGGCACCCGGTAGCTGGGGTAGGCGTTCTTGTAGCCGGTGATCCCGTGGCAGCCCTGACAGGTGTAGGCCAGGACACGGCCATTGTCGAAGTTGCCGGTGGGGGCGGCGGGCGCCGGGGCAGCGGCGGGAGCCGGGGCCGGGGCCGGGGCCGGTGTGGCAGGAGCAGGAGCGGGCTGTGCGGCGGCCCCAAGGGGCAGGAGGACGGCCAGAGCGAGACAAGCGGCGAGCGGCTGCGGGCGCATGGTGTCGTTTCCGGGGATTCGGGTCTGGTCGTTCCGGCGTGGGGTACGGAACGACCCGAGTATAGCCCCAGGTTTCATCTAGCTGAAATGGGGGGCGGGCCGACCAGTGGCGTGAAGGCACCATGACCTTTGGGATATGGTGTTGCCGTGAAGTGGTGCATTACTTTGCTACCACACCTGTCCACGCATCCTCCAGGGACCTGACGATGTCGCACCCAACCTTCCTGTCCGGCCGTCGCAGCGGAATCTGCGCTGCCGCACTGCTGATCTCCACCTCCCTGGCGCTGGGCGGTTGCGCCGCAGGGCCCAATTCCGAAGCCAAGGCCGCCGAGACCAAGGAGGAGAAGAAGGTCGACGCGGTCCCGGTCGAAGTGGCCGTGGCCAGCCACCGTGCCGTCGCGGCCAGCTACACCGGTACCGCCGCGTTGGAACCACGCGCCGAATCGCAGGTGGTCGCCAAGACCTCCGGCGTGGCGCTGGCGGTGCTCGTCGAGGAAGGCCAGCGGGTGACCGCTGGCCAGCCGCTGGTGCGCCTGGACCCGGACCGCGCACGCCTGGCCGTGGCACAGAGCGAAGCGCAGATGCGCAAGCTGGAAAACGACTATCAGCGTGCACAGAAGCTGGTCGTCCAGCAGCTGGTCAGTGCGGCCAGCGTTGACCAGCTGCGCTACGACCTGGAAAACGTCCGTGCGCAGTACCGCCTGGCCACGCTGGAGCTGTCCTACACCACGGTGGTGGCGCCGATCTCCGGCGTGATCGCCTCGCGCTCGATCAAGACCGGCAACTTCGTGCAGATCAACACGCCGATCTTCCGCATCGTCGACAACTCGCGGCTGGAAGCCACGCTCAATGTGCCCGAGCGCGAGCTGGCCACGCTGCGCGCCGGCCAGCCGGTGACACTGGCTGCCGATGCACTGCCGGGGCAGAGCTTCACCGGCACCGTCGATCGCATCGCGCCGGTGGTGGATTCGGGCAGCGGCACGTTTCGCGTGGTCAGCGCCTTCGATGGCGCCGCGCATGCGCTGCAGCCCGGCATGTTCGGCCGCATCCGCATCGATTACGACCAGCGTGCCGATGCGCTGGTGGTGCCGCGCCTGGCGCTGCTCGACGACGGTGAGCCGGCGGTGTTCCGGGTGCGCGAAGGCAAGGTCGCACGCGTTCCGGTCAAGCTGGGTTACGCCGAGGGCCCGTGGGTGGAGATCCGTGATGGCCTGGCGGCCGGTGATCAGGTGGTCACCGCCGGCAAGGTCGCGCTGCGCGACGGCACCGCAGTGCAGGTGATCGCTGATCCGAAGGCAAAGGCGAAGACGGTCGCAGCGGCCGCCAAGCCGGCAGACAAGGCCGGGAGCAAGCAATGACCGCCCCGGGCCACGACCACGGTGCCTCGCCGGCGAGCGACGGCGCCGCCGCCGGCATGCGCGGCGGCCTGGTGGAATTCGCCACCCGCCGCCGCGTGACCATCGCCATGTGCACGGTCACCCTGCTGCTGTTCGGGCTGATCGCGCTGGGCAACCTCAAGGTCAACCTGCTGCCCGACCTGAGCTACCCGACGCTGACCGTGCGCACCGAGTACACCGGTGCGGCGCCGACCGAAATCGAAACCCTGATCACCCAGCCGGTCGAAGAAGCGGTGGGCGTGGTCAAGAACCTGCGCAAGCTGAAGTCGGTCTCGCGCACCGGCCAGAGCGACGTGGTGCTGGAGTTCGCCTGGGGCACCAACATGGACCAGGCCAGCCTGGAGGTGCGCGACAAGATGGAAGCGCTGAACCTGCCACTGGAGGCCAAGGCCCCGGTGCTGCTGCGCTTCAATCCGTCCACCGAGCCGATCATGCGCCTGGTGCTGTCGAACAAGGTGGCACCGGCCAGCGATGCCGATGCGATCCGCGAGCTGACCGGCCTGCGCCGCTATGCCGATGAAGACCTGAAGAAGAAGCTGGAGCCGGTCACCGGCGTCGCAGCGGTCAAGGTCGGCGGTGGCCTGGAAGACGAGATCCAGGTCGACATCGACCAGCAGAAGCTGGCGCAGCTGAACCTGCCGATCGACACCGTCATCAAGCGCCTGAAGGACGAGAACATCAACATCTCCGGCGGTCGCCTGGAGGAGGGTTCGCAGCGCTTCCTGGTGCGCACCGTCAACCAGTTCGCCGACCTGGAGGAAATCCGCAACCTGCTGGTGACCACCCAGGCCGCCAATGGCAGCGCGGCCGACTCGGCACTGCAGCAGATGTTCAACATCGCCGCATCGACCGGTTCGGCGGCCGCGATCGCGGCGGCGTCGGCGGCGCAGAGCGCGTCCTCCGGCGGTGGTTCCAGCGTGGTCGCCAACGGTGTGCCGGTGCGCCTGAAGGATGTGGCCACCGTGCGCCAGGGCTACAAGGAACGCGAAGCGGTGATCCGCCTGGGTGGCAAGGAATCGGTTGAACTGGCCATCTACAAGGAAGGCGATGCCAACACCGTGTCCACCGCCGAAGCGCTGCGCAAGCGCCTGGAGCAGATCAAGGGCACGTTCCCCTCCGATGTCGAGATGACCACCATCGAGGACCAGTCGCGCTTCATCGAGCACGCCATCGCCGACGTCAAGAAGGATGCGGTGATCGGCGGGCTGCTGGCCATCCTGATCATCTTCCTGTTCCTGCGTGATGGCTGGAGCACGTTCGTGATCAGCCTGTCGCTGCCGGTCTCGATCATCGCCACGTTCTTCTTCATGGGCCAGCTCGGCCTGAGCCTGAACGTGATGTCGCTGGGCGGTCTGGCACTGGCCACCGGCCTGGTGGTGGACGACTCGATCGTGGTGCTGGAGAGCATCGCCAAGGCCCGCGAGCGTGGCCTGGGCATCCTGCAGGCGGCCATCGTCGGTACCCGCGAAGTGAGCATGGCGGTGGTCGCCTCGACCCTGACCACCATCGCGGTGTTCCTGCCGCTGGTGTTCGTCGACGGCATCGCCGGCCAGCTGTTCCGCGACCAGGCACTGACCGTGGCGATCGCCATTGCGATCTCGCTGCTGGTGTCGATGACGCTGATCCCGATGCTGAGCTCGCTGAAGGGACGGCCGCCGCTGGCGTTCCCGGAAGAGGCGCCGAACGAGCCGTGGCAGCCGCAGAACCGTTGGCAGAAGCCGGTGGCGCTGGGTCGCCGTGGTGCCGTGGCGACCGCGCGCTGGAGCTTCTATGCGCTGGCCTGGCTGGTCGTGCGGGCGTGGCGCGGCGTGGTGGCGGTGGTTGGCCCGGTGATGCGCAAGGCCAGCGATCTGGCGATGAAGCCCTATGCCGGTGCCGAGCGCGGCTACCTGCGACTGCTGCCGAGCGCGCTGGCGCATCCGGGCAAGGTGCTGGGCGTGGCCACGATCATCTTCGTGGCGACCATGGCGCTGGTGCCGATGCTCGGTGCCGACCTGATTCCGCAGCTGGCACAGGACCGCTTCGAAATGACGGTGAAGCTGCCGGCCGGCACGCCGCTGAAGCAGACCGATGCGCTGGTGCGCGAGCTGCAGCTGGCGCATGGCAAGGGTGAAGGCGTGGCCTCGCTGTATGGTGTCAGTGGCAGCGGCACCCGCCTGGATGCCAGCCCGACCGAAAGCGGCGAGAACATCGGCAAGCTGACCGTGGTGATGGAAGGCGGCGGCAACGCGCGCACCGAGGCGGAGATCACCGAGCGCCTGCGTGACACCATGGGCCAGCATCCGGGTGCCCAGGTCGACTTCGCGCGGCCGGCGTTGTTCAGTTTCTCCACGCCGCTGGAAATCGAGCTGCGCGGGCAGGACATGGCGACGCTCGAAGTGGCCGGCCAGCGCCTGGCGGCGATGCTGCGCGGCAACGCGCACTACGCCGACGTGAAGTCGACGGTGGAGGAGGGCTTCCCGGAAATCCAGATCCGCTTCGACCAGGAACGCGCGGGTGCGCTGGGCCTGACCACCCGCCAGATCGCCGATGTGGTGGTGAAGAAGGTGCGCGGTGACGTGGCCACCCGTTACAGCTTCCGCGACCGCAAGATCGACGTGCTGGTGCGTGCACAGGAAGGTGATCGTGCCAGCGTGGAAAGCATCCGCCGCCTGATCGTCAATCCCGGCAGTACCCGTCCGGTGACGCTGGACGCGGTGGCCGACGTGGTTGCCACCACCGGCCCCAGCGAGATCCATCGTGCCGACCAGACCCGCGTTGCGGTGGTCTCGGCCAACCTGCGCGACATCGATCTGGGTGCGGCCATGCGTGAAGTGCAGCAGATGGTCGCCGAGCAACCGTTGGGCGCGGGTGTCGGCCTGCACATCGGCGGCCAGGGTGAAGAGCTGGCGCAGGCGGCGAAGTCGCTGATCTTCGCCTTCGGCCTGGCGATCTTCCTGGTCTACCTGGTGATGGCGTCGCAGTTCGAGTCGCTGCTGCATCCGTTCGTGATCCTGTTCACCATCCCGCTGGCGCTGGTCGGCGCGATCCTGGCACTGATGCTGACCGGCAAGCCCATCTCGGTGGTGGTGTTCATCGGCCTGATCCTGCTGGTGGGCCTGGTCACCAAGAACGCGATCATCCTGATCGACAAGGTCAACCAGCTGCGCGAGGCCGGCGTGGCCAAGCATGAGGCCCTGGTGGAAGGTGCACGTTCGCGCCTGCGGCCGATCATCATGACCACGCTGTGCACGCTGTTCGGCTTCCTGCCGCTGGCGGTGGCGATGGGCGAGGGTGCTGAAGTGCGTGCGCCGATGGCAATCACCGTGATCGGTGGCCTGCTGGTGTCGACCCTGCTCACCCTGCTGGTGATCCCGGTGGTGTACGACCTGATGGATCGCCGCGGTGATGCCTACTACCGCGAGCGTGGCCGCAAGCACGCCGGTGAGATCGAGCCGGGTGCAGCAGGCAGCGCGGCGGGTGTGGAGGAGCCGGCATGAGTGTTGCCGAGTTCTCCATCCGCCGTCCGGTCACCACCATCATGTGTTTCGTGTCACTGGTGGTGATCGGCCTGATCGCCTCGTTCCGGCTGCCGCTGGAAGCGCTGCCGGACATCTCCGCGCCGTTCCTGTTCGTGCAGATCCCGTACACCGGTTCAACCCCGGAGGAAGTGGAGCGGACCATCATCCGCCCGGTGGAGGAATCGCTGGCGACGATGACCGGCATCAAGCGCATGCGCTCGTCGGCCACCTCCGAGGCGGCGCTGATCTTCATCGAGTTCAGCGACTGGGACCGCGACATCGCCATCGCCGCCTCCGATGCACGCGAACGCATCGATGCGATCCGCAGCGACCTGCCCGATGACCTGCAGCGCTACAACGTGTTCAAGTGGTCCAGCAGTGACCAGCCGGTGCTGAAGGTGCGGCTGGCCAGCACCACCGACCTGACCACTGCCTATGACATGCTCGACCGCGAGTTCAAGCGGCGCATCGAGCGCATCCCCGGCGTGGCCCGCGTCGACATCACCGGCGCGCCGCCGAACGAGGTGGAGATCGCCATCGATCCGAACCGCCTCAACGCGCACGGTCTGAGCATCAATGAGCTGAGCGAGCGCCTGCGCACGCTGAACTTCTCGATCTCCGCCGGGCAGATCGATGACAACGGCCAGCGCGTGCGCGTGCAGCCGGTGGGCGAGATCACCGACCTGCAGGAAATGCGCGACCTGGTGATCAACGCCAAGGGCCTGCGCCTGGGCGACATCGCCGACGTGCGCCTGAAACCGGCGCGGATGAACTACGGGCGTCGCCTGGACGGCAACCCGGCGGTCGGCCTGGACATCTTCAAGGAACGCAGCGCCAACCTGGTGGAAGTCTCGCGCGCGGCGCTGGCCGAGGTCGAATCGATCCGCGCGGAGCCGTCGATGCGCGACGTGCAGATCAAGGTGATCGACAACCAGGGCAAGGCGGTGACCTCCTCGCTGCTGGAACTGGCCGAGGCCGGTGCGGTCGGCCTGATCCTGTCGGTGACGGTGCTGTTCTTCTTCCTGCGCCATTGGCCGTCCACGCTGATGGTCACCCTGGCCATCCCGATCTGCTTCACCATCACCCTGGGCTTCATGTACTTCGTCGGGGTGACGCTGAACATCCTGACCATGATGGGCCTGCTGCTGGCCGTCGGCATGCTGGTCGACAACGCCGTGGTGGTGGTGGAGAGCATCTACCAGGAGCGCGAGCGCCTGCCCGGGCAGCCGCGGCTGGCCTCGATCATCGGCACCCGCAACGTGGCCATCGCGCTCAGCGCCGGCACGCTGTGCCACTGCATCGTGTTCGTGCCGAACCTGTTCGGCGAGACCAACAACATCAGCATCTTCATGGCGCAGATCGCGATCACCATCTCGGTCTCGCTGCTGGCCTCGTGGCTGGTCGCGGTCAGCCTGATCCCGATGCTGTCCGCGCGCATGGCCACGCCCAAGCTGGTGCACTCGCAGACCGGCATGATCGCGCGCCTGCAGCGCCGCTACGCCAGGCTGCTGGACTGGTCGCTGCACCATCGTGGCTGGAGCCTGCTCGGCATTCTGCTGGTGGTGCTGGTCAGCCTGGTGCCGATGAAGCTGACCAAGATCGACATGTTCGGTGGTGACGGCGGCAAGGACATCTTCATCGGCTACATGTGGAAGGGCGCCTACACCTACCGGCAGATGTCCGAGGAAGTGGCGCGGGTGGAGAACTGGATCGATGCCAACCGTGAACGCCTGCACGTCAAGCAGGTCTATTCCTGGTACAGCGAGCAGGAAGGCAGCTCCACCGTGGTCACCCTGGACGAGAAGTACGCCAAGGACATCAAGGCGCTGCAGGAAGAACTGCGCAAGGGCCTGCCGAAGTCAGCCCGCACCGACTACTTCGTCGGCAACCAGGGCGGCGATGGGGGGGGCGGCGGCAACCAGGGCGTGCAGGTGCAGCTGGTCGGCGACTCCAGTTCGATGCTGCAGGAGATCGGCCTGGAAGTGGTGCCGCTGCTGGCCCAGCGTGCCGAGCTGCGCGATGTGCGCATCGACAATGGTGAGAAGGGCGGCGAGCTGAAGGTGCGCGTCGACCGCGAGCGCGCCGCCGCATTCGGCTTCAATGCCGAGCAGGTGGCCAGCTTCGTCGGCCTGGCCCTGCGCGGTGCGCCGATGCGCGAGTTCCGCCGCGGCGACAATGAAGTGCCGGTGTGGGTGCGCTTCGCTGGCGCCGAGCAGAGCAGCCCGGAAGACCTGGCCGGTTTCAGCGTGCGCACCGGCGACGGCCGCAGCGTGCCGCTGCTGAGCCTGGTCACCGTTGACGTCGGCTCGTCGGCCACCCAGATCGGCCGCACCAACCGCCAGACCACGCTGACCATCAAGGCCAACCTGGCAGAGAAGGTCACCGCGCCGGATGGCCGCAAGGCGATGGAGTCGGTGCTCAAGCCGATGAACTTCCCGGCCGGCTATGGCTTCACCTTCGACGGCGGCGACTACGGCAACGATGACGAAGCCATGCAGCAGATGGTGTTCAACCTGCTGATCGCGCTGGTGATGATCTACGTGGTGATGGCAGCGGTGTTCGAGTCGCTGCTGTTCCCGGCGGCGATCATGAGCGGCGTGCTGTTCTCGATCTTCGGCGTGTTCTGGCTGTTCTGGATCACCGGCACCTCGTTCGGGATCATGTCCTTCATCGGCATCCTTGTGCTGATGGGGGTGGTGGTGAACAACGGCATCGTGATGATCGAACACATCAACAACCTGCGGCGCGGCGGCATGGGCCGAACGCAGGCACTGGTTGAAGGCTCCCGCGAGCGCCTGCGCCCGATCATGATGACCATGGGCACGGCGATCCTGGCGATGGTGCCGATCTCGCTGACCAATACGCAGATGTTCGGCAACGGCCCGGAGTACGCGCCGATGGCGCGCGCGATTGCCGGGGGCCTGGCGTTCTCGACCGTGGTCAGCCTGCTGTTCCTGCCGACCATCTACGCGGTGCTCGATGACCTGCGCAGTGCCGTGACGCGGCTGATCCGCCGTGCGCGCGGCCTGGAGGTCGTGGCGGGTACCCCGGTGTAGTGGTCGAGCTTGCTCGACCGTAATGCGCGCCAACGTGTTGTGGTGTGGGGGAGGCCGGTCGTAGTGGGGCGGCCTCCCCCTTTTTTTCTGCTCGCCGCGTCTGTTTGTCTCTGTAGAGCCGAGCCCATGCTCGGCTGCTGTTCGCCGCGTCGCCCGAGCGTGGGCTCGGGCGCTACAGATTCTGTGGCCGGTTGAGGGGTTTACCCCGCCACCTTGCCCCACACCTTGAACGTGGTCAGCCACAGGCCGAGCATGCTGCCGATGTTGGTCAGCATGAAGGTCAGCACCACGCGGGTGACGCGATTGCGATACCAGCCCTTCAGGCTCTGCGCATCGTCGCGCAGCTTGAGGAAGTCCTCATACGCCGGCTTGCGCAGGCGCGCTTCCACCAAGGCCGAGAATGCGCCGGTCGGGATGCTCAGGCGGAACGGCTTGAACGGGGCCACCGCGATTGCAGTGAGGATGCTCAGCGGGTGGCCACCGGCCAGCAGGCAGCCCAGGCCCGCCAGGCCGCCGGTATACATCGCCCAGGTCGCCAGCAGCTCGGTACCCACGCCGAGGCCGCCGCGATAGAAGCCCACGCCGATGCCGATCGCCACGATCGCCAGGATGCCCAGCGTGAACCAAGGGATGTTGCGCTTCTTCGGTACCGCTTCCAGCTCGGCACGCAGCGGCGCCGGTGCTTCGGTGTCGGTTTCCAGGTAGCGCGCCAGGCCTGCAAGGTGACCCGCACCGACAACCGCCAGCACTTCACGCTGCTGCGGGTTGTGCTCCTCGCGCAGGCGCGTGGCCATGTAGCGGTCGCGCTCGCCGATGATGGTCTCGTACAGCGCTGGGCTCTCGCTGGCGAACTCACCGAAGCTCGATTCCAGCATGTCGCCCTGCTTGAGCTTCTCGATCTCGTTCTCGCCCACTTCCTCGGACGAGAACAGGCCGGCGCCGAGGCCGGCGACCAGCTTCAGCTTGCCGAAGAAACCCAGCCGCTGCGAGGCGCGGCGGAAGGTCAGGCCGACCTCGCGGTCGATCAGGTGCACCGGCAGGTCGCGTTCGCGGGCCAGTTCCACCGCGCGCTTCAGTTCGGCGCCCGGCTCGATGTCCAGCTGTTCGGCCAAGCGGCGCTGGTAGGCGGACAGCGCCAGGTTGGCCGCGAACAGGGCGACGCGGCCCTTGCGGATCACCTCGACCAGGTCGAGCTTGGCCAGCGTGTCCGGATCACTCAGTGCCTGCAGGCGCTGCGGGTCCAGTTCAACGGCAACGGCATCGAAGCGGCCGCTGTCGATGGCTTTTTCCACCGCCTCGACGCTGGCGCGCGAAACGTGGGCAGTGCCCAGCAGGGTGTAGCGCACGCCGTCGCGTTCGACGACGCATACCGGCTGGCCGGCGAACAGGTCGTCGCCGGTTTCGGGAAGGGTTTCGGTCATGGGTTCATTCATTGGAAGGTGCGGTGTCGGCGCCATCGCCGAGCGCGCGCTGCATCTGCACGGTATCCAGCCAGCGGCCGTGCTTGCGGCCAAGGCCACGGAACACGCCGACCAGCTCGAAGCCGAAGCGTTCGTGCAGCTTGATTGAAGCGGTATTGGTCGGTTCGCCGATCACCGCCACCATCTGCCGGTAGCCACGCGCCACGCAGGCATCGATCAACGCCTGCAGCAGGCCGGTGCCGACGCCCTTGCCCTGGAAGCCGGCATCGACGTAGACCGAGTTTTCCACGGTCCACTGGTAGGCGACGCGGGTGCGGTAGGTGTTGGCATAGGCATAGCCGGCCACCTGGCCGTCGATCTCGGCGACCAGGTAGGGGAAGCCGCGTTCGATGATGTCGCGCATGCGGCGCAGCATCTCGGTCGCGTCCGGGATGTCGTACTCGTAGGTGTTGACGAAGTCGGTCACTTCCACCGCATAGATTGCGGTGATCGCGGCGATGTCGGCCGGGCCGGCATCACGGATGAGGACGGCCATGCGCGGGCTCCGGCTCAGTCGATGTAGCGCTTGAGCAGGTCACCGTACGCATCGATGCGACGGTCGCGCAGGAACGGCCAGATGCGGCGCACGTGCTCGCTGCGCTGCAGGTCAACGTCGCACAGCAGCACGGTGGCGTCGGTGCCGGCTTCGGCCAGGAACTCACCCTGCGGGCCGAGCACGTGGCTGTTGCCCCAGAACTGGATGCCCGACGCGCCCAGCGGCGAAGCCTCGTGGCCGACGCGGTTGCAGCTCAGCACCGGCAGGCCGTTGGCCACGGCGTGGCCGCGGTGGCTCAGCACCCAGGCGTCGCGCTGGCGGGTCTTCTCGTCCTGCACGTCGTCCGGGTCCCAGCCGATCGCGGTCGGGTAGAGCAGCAGTTCGGCACCGGCCAGCGCCATCAGGCGTGCCGCTTCCGGGTACCACTGGTCCCAGCACACCAGCACGCCAAGGCGGCCCACCGAGGTGTCGATCGGCTTGAAGCCGATGTCGCCCGGGGTGAAGTAGAACTTCTCGTAGAAGCCCGGGTCGTCCGGGATATGCATCTTGCGGTACTTGCCCAGCAACGTGCCGTCTTTCTCGAAGACGACGGCGGTGTTGTGGTACAGGCCGGCAGCGCGGCGCTCGAACAGCGAGCCCACCAGCACCACGCCATGCTTCTTCGCCAGCGCGCCCAGGCGCTCGGTGCTCGGGCCCGGAATCGGCTCGGCCAGGTCGAACTCGTCCACCGACTCGTGCTGGCAGAAGTACGGCCCGTTATGCAGTTCCTGCAGCAGCACCAGCTTGGCACCCTGCGCAGCCGCCTCGGCCACGCGTGCTTCGATCACCGCCAGGTTGGCGGCGGCATCACCGTGGTTGCGCTCCTGGATCAGGGCGACGGTAAGGGGGCTGCGCGAGTTCATGCGGGGCGTTCCTGCGGGGGAAAACCAGCATGTTAGCGCGGATGGGCGGCGACGGCGTGTCGCGCGCTGAATGGGTGCACGCAATCGGTAGCGCCGGGCCATGCCCGGCGGATTTTCCAGATGCGGCAGCGTTCGCCGGGCATGGCCCGGCGCTACCGGTTCGGCTTACGCCTTCAACAGCCCTGCCGGCAGCTGCATGGTGATGCAGTGCAGGCTGCCGTTCTGCCAGATCAGCGAGCGGCAGGGCACCTGCACGATCTCGCGGCCCGGGTGCGCCTGCGCCAGCACGTCGCGGGCCAGGTCGTCGGCCGGATCACCGTAGGCCGGCATCAGCACCGCACCATTGACGATCAGGTAATTGGCGTACGACGCAGCCAGGCGGCGGCCTTCGTCGATCACTGGCTGTGCCCACGGCAGCGGGAACAGGCGATACGGCTGGCCGTCCCTGGTGCGCAGCGCGGCCAGTTCGTTGCCCATCGCCTGCAGCTCGGCGTAGTGCGAGTCGCTCGCGTCGTCGCAGGCCTGGTAGACGATGCTGTCAGCCGAGGCGAAGCGGGCGAGGGTGTCGATGTGCGCGTCGGTGTCGTCGCCTTCCAGGTAGCCGTGGTCCAGCCACAGCACGCGGTCCTGCTGCAGCCAGTCGGCCAGGTCGGCGCTCAGGCTGGCGCGGTCGCGGTCCGGGTGGCGCTCGTGCAGGCACTTCCAGGTGGTCAGCAGGGTGCCTTCGCCGTCGGTCTCGATGCCGCCGCCTTCCAGCGCGAACGGGATGCTGCGCACCGGCGCGTCGTTGAACACACCGGCCTGGTCGAGCACGCCCACCAGCTGGTCATCCAGGGTGGCGTCGAACTTGCCGCCCCAGCCGGTGAAGCGGAAATCCAGCAGCTGGAAGCCGCCGTCGGCGCGGCGCAGGGTGATCGGGCCGGAGTCGCGCAGCCAGGTATCGTCGTAGGCCGCCGTGGTGAAGTGGACCTTGTCCATGTCGATGCGGTTGGAGCGCAGCCGCATCTCGGCATAGGTCTCCACATCGTCGTCGGCCACGCAGATCAGCACCGGCTGGAAGCGGGTGATGGCCGCGACCAGGGCGATGTAGGTCTCTTCCACCTGGCCCAGGCGGTCGGCCCAGTCGGTGTCGGCGGTGGGCCAGGCAATCAGGACGCCGCTCTGGGCTTCCCATTCGGCAGGAAAACGAAGGGTCTGGTTCATGGTCTCGCTACACAGGCCCGCCCACGGCGGGTAAAGGGATCAACGGATCGGCGGTTTCGGGCCGATTTCGTTCGGGTCCGCCTGGTTGGCCACCACGTCGATCACCTTCTGCTTCTCGAAGTAGACGGTGAACTGCGGGTACACCCAGCGGTTGATGGTCGGCCACTGCCGCTTCTGTCCGCCACGTGGCTGCAGCTGCTCGCTGGGCGCGCCGAACTGCGCCTGCACCTGCTGCATGCTCTGGCCGCGCACGGGCATGGCACCGGCCGGCTTCTCGCGGGCACGGTCGACAAGCAGGGTATCGGCCAGTGCCGGTGTGGCGGCGGCCAGGGTGGCCATCACGGCCAGGGCGGACAGGTAACGCTTCATCTCGATCTACTCCCCAGTGGTCAAGAAAGGCGATTACAGCAAAAACGGCAGGAAAAAGCCGCAAAAACAAAAAACCGCCCGAAGGCGGTTTCTTGCATCGGGTCGGCCCCGCGTAGGGCCAGCCGCAGCCGGAAGGCTGTGAGGCTTAGCGCTGACGCGCCTTGAAACGCGGGTTCGACTTGCAGATGACGAAGATCTTGCCACGACGACGCACGACCTTGCAGTCACGGTGACGGGCCTTCGCCGACTTCAGGGAGGACAGGACTTTCATGGCATACCTCGGCGTAAACAGTAGTTGTTCGGGTGGAGCGTGGCCGCGATATGCGAAAGACAATCGGCAGTTGACGCTCGTTCAAGCCCGCCATTCTACCGGGCTTTTCCTCGTGGTTTCAAGTGGTTGCACAAAAGATCCCGCTGGGGGTGTCTGGCAGGGGCTAGAATGACCCCTTCACACGCTCTGGGAACCCCATGAATCCACTCGCTCCCGTCCTGACCATCGACGGCCCTTCCGGGGCCGGCAAGGGTACCATCAGCCGCATCATCGCGCGCCGGATGGGCTGGCATTACCTGGATTCGGGCGCGCTGTACCGGGCAGTGGGCGTGGCCGCGAGCTGGGCCGACATTGATACGTCCGATGCCTCGGCACTGGTGCGCTGCACCTTCGACACCCATGTTCAGTTTGTTGAACAGGGCGAGTCGATGCGGGTCATGGTCAACGGCACCGATGCCACCGACGAGCTGCGCCTGGAGACCACTGGCGCCCTGGCCTCGGCCATTGCCGCCATTCCGGAGGTCCGCGCGGCCCTGAAGGAGCGCCAGCGCGCATTCAGGGAGCTGCCCGGCCTGGTTGCCGATGGCCGCGACATGGGTACGGTGATCTTCAAGGACGCCCCCTATAAGGTCTTCCTGACCGCCAGTGCCGAGGAGCGCGCCGAGCGCCGGCATAAGCAGTTGAAAGACAAGGGGGTTTCTGTTAACTTTGATGACCTCCTGCGCGAGATCATGGCCCGCGACGCCCGTGATGCTCAGCGTACCGTGGCGCCCCTGAAGCCGGCAGACGATGCTGTCCTCATCGACACCACAGGCATCGGCATCGCAGATGTCGTTGCCAGAGTGATGGATCTGCTTCCGGTTCCGGCTGCCTGATCCGTTCGCGCGGGAGCACTGCCAGCAGCATCGGCGGTGGTCGCGCATAACAGTGCTGTACCAGCTCCGTCGCGCAATGATGCGTGGCGGTTTTCCTACTACACACGACCTGCGTTTCCGGGGTCGACCAACAGGCGGGCGGTCGCCATTCCCCTGAAGGGGACGCCACCGACCCATGTGTCCAACAGAGTAAATCTAATGACCGAATCATTTGCCGAACTGTTTGAAGCCAGCCAGGCCAACCTGGCCAAGCTGAAGCCGGGCGCCATCGTCAGCGGTACCGTTGTTGAAGTCCGCGGCGATGTCGTGGTGATCAACGCTGGCCTGAAGTCCGAAGGCATCGTGCCGATCGAACAGTTCCGTAACGACGCTGGCGAAATCGACGTCGCCGAAGGCGACATCGTCAAGGTCGCCCTCGACTCGATCGAGAACGGCTTCGGCGAAACCGTCCTGTCGCGCGAGAAGGCCAAGCGCGCGATGGTGTGGGACGAGCTGGAAGAAGCGTTGGAAAAGAACGAAACCATCACCGGCCGCATCAGCGGCAAGGTCAAGGGTGGTTTCACCGTGGACATCAAGGATGTCCGCGCCTTCCTGCCGGGTTCCCTGGTCGATGTGCGCCCGGTGCGCGATCCGGCCTACCTGGAAGGCAAGGAGCTCGAGTTCAAGCTCATCAAGCTGGACCGCAAGCGTAACAACGTCGTGGTCTCGCGCCGCGCTGTCGTCGAAAGCGAGCACTCGGAAGAGCGCGAGCAGCTGATGGACAAGCTGCAGGAAGGCGCGATCCTGAAGGGTGTCGTCAAGAACCTGACCGATTACGGCGCGTTCGTGGACCTGGGCGGTATCGACGGCCTGCTGCACATCACCGACATGGCGTGGAAGCGCGTGCGTCACCCGTCGGAAGTCGTGAACGTCGGCGACGAGCTGGACGTCCGCGTGCTGAAGTTCGACCGCGAGCGCAACCGCGTTTCGCTGGGCCTGAAGCAGCTGGGCGAGGATCCGTGGGACAACATCGGCCGTCGTTACCCGGCCAACAGCCGCGTCTTCGGCAAGGTCTCCAACGTCACCGATTACGGTGCGTTCGTTGAGATCGAGCCGGGCGTCGAAGGCCTGGTGCACGTCTCCGAGATGGATTGGACCAACAAGAACGTCAACCCGTCCAAGGTTGTCCAGGTGGGTGATGAAGTCGAAGTGATGGTGCTGGACGTCGATGAAGAGCGTCGCCGTATCTCGCTGGGCATGAAGCAGGTTGCCGCCAATCCGTGGGAAACCTTCGCTGCCACCCACAAGAAGGGTGACAAGGTGTCGGGCCAGATCAAGTCGATCACCGACTTCGGCATCTTCATCGGCCTGGACGGCGGCATCGACGGCCTGGTCCACCTGTCCGACATCAGCTGGAACACCACCGGCGAAGACGTCGTTCGCAACTTCAAGAAGGGCGATACCCTGGACGCCGTCGTCCTGGCTGTCGATCCGGAGCGCGAGCGCATCTCCCTGGGCGTGAAGCAGCTGGAGCAGGATCCGTTCGGCCAGTACATGGCTGCCAATCCGAAGGGCTCCAAGGTCGAAGGCGTGGTGAAGGAAGTCGACGCCAAGGGCGCGATCATCGAGCTGGCTGACGGCATCGAAGGTTACGTCTCGGCCCGCGACATCGCCAACGAGCGCGTTGACGACGCCACCCAGCACCTGAAGGTCGGCGACAAGGTCGAAGCCAAGTTCGTGGGCATGGACCGCAAGGGCCGTACCCTGCAGCTGTCGATCAAGGCCAAGGACGACGCTGAAATGCGCGAAGTGCTGGAGGAATACCAGTCCTCTTCGGCTTCCAGCGGCACCACCCAGCTGGGCGCGCTGCTGCGTGCACAGCTGAACGGCAACAAGTCCGAGTAATCGGCCTTACGCTGTTCGTTGTTTCCTGGACGGCCCGGGCATTGCCCGGGCCGTTTCAGGCTGGGATACCCCTGATGTGAGCCGGTAATGACCAAATCCGAACTGATCGAAATCCTTGCGCGCCGCCAGGCGCACCTGAAGGCCGATGATGTCGATCTGGCGGTGAAGTCGTTGCTGGAAATGATGGGCGGATCGCTGTCCGCCGGGGATCGCATCGAAATCCGTGGTTTTGGCAGCTTCTCGCTGCACTATCGTCCGCCGCGCCTGGGTCGCAACCCGAAGACCGGCGAATCGGTTGCCCTGCCGGGCAAGCACGTTCCCCATTTCAAGCCGGGCAAGGAACTGCGCGAGCGGGTCAGCAGTGTGCTGCCGCTGGACGCCGATCCGGCCTGAGCCTCCCGTCGCGCCACCGCGTGCGAATCCAGCCGCGAGTCGGATAAGCTACGGACTCCTGCCACTGGAGCTGTCGCATGAAGGTTTTTCGTCTGCTGGTCCTGCTGGCGGTACTGATCCTTGGATTGATCATCGGTGCGGTCAACATGACCGCGATGTCGATCAACCTGCTGTTTACCCAACTGCACACCTCGGTGGGCGTGGCCCTGATCGCCGCGCTGCTGGTGGGTGTCATCGTCGGCGCTGGCCTGGTGCTGGTGAGCGTGGTCATTCCGCTCTACAGCCAGTTGCGCCGCGCCAACAAGTCCGCTGTCGCCACGCCGGCACCGGTTGCTTCCCCCCAATCTTTTGATGGACGCTGATCGAAGATGGATTTCGTCACCGAGTGGTTCTGGTTCTTCCTGTTCGTTCCGCTGGCCGCACTGGCCGGGTGGGTGATCGGACGGCGTGGTGGTCAACGCCACGGTGACAGCCAGGTCAGCCGCCTGTCGAGCACCTATTTCCGTGGCCTGAACTACCTGCTCAACGAGCAGCCGGACAAGGCCATCGAGCTGTTCCTGCACATCGCCGAGCTGGACAAGGAAACCTTCGAGACCCAGGTCGCGCTGGGCCATCTGTTCCGCCGCCGTGGTGAAGTCGACCGCGCCATCCGCCTGCACCAGGGGCTGGTCAATCGCCATGACCTGAGTGATGCGCAGCGCGTGCAGGCGCTGCTGGCGCTGGGCGAGGATTACATGAAGTCCGGCCTGCTGGACCGCGCCGAAACCGTGTTCACCGAACTGGCCCAGCTGGACCAGCGTGCCCCGCAGGCACTCAAGCACCTGATCGGCATCTACCAGGCCGAGCGCGACTGGGAAAAGGCGATCGACAACGCCACCCGTTTCGAGGATGTCACCGGCGAGCCGATGGGCAAGCTGATCGGCCAGTTCGAATGCGAACTGGCCGAACGCTTCCGCGGTGCCGGCAAGCTGGAAGAGGCGAGGGCAGCGATTGCCCGGGCCTACCAGGCCGATGCGATGTCGGTCCGTGCCGGCATCATTGAAGGCCGCCTGGAAACCGATGCCGGCAATCCGGAAGCGGCCGTGCGCGCCTTCGAGCGCGCGGCGCGCAACGATCCGGAGTACCTGCCGGAGCTGCTGCCGGCGCTGATGCAGAACTACCGCAAGGTGGGCGATCTGGCCGGCGCGCGCGCCTTCCTGTCGGAGATGACCGAGCATTACCGTGGCATTGCCCCGGTGCTGGCGCTGACCCGTCTGATGGAAGAGCAGGAGGGCGTGGCCCCGGCCCGTGCCTACCTGGGCCGCCAGCTCAAGGATCGCCCGTCGGTGCGTGGCGAGTCCGCGCTGATCGACCTGACACTGGCTGAAGGTGCCGATTCCACGGCGACCCTGCACGACCTCAAGCACATCACCGACCAGTTGCTGGTGCGCAATCCGGCCTATCGCTGCACCCGTTGTGGTTTCGGTGCGCGCACCCACCACTGGCAGTGCCCGAGCTGCAAGGAGTGGGGTACGGTCAAGCCGCTGCTGAACTACGCGGTGCTCTGATCCATGCCGTGGCTCGTGATGGGCGCGCTGCTGGGTCTGGCCCTGCTGAGTGCGGCACTGACCTGGGCAGCGCGGGGCTACGCGCTGCGCCGGCAACTGTTTGACCAGCCGGGCGAACGCCGCAGTCATAGCGTGGCGACCCCGCGTGGCGGCGGCATCGCCATCGTCATCAGCCTGCTGGTGACCGCCGGTGTTGCCGTGTGGGCCTGGCCCGAAGCGCGTCCGAGCCTGCTGGTCGCCAGCCTTGGCCTGGCGCTGGTGGCGGGTATCGGCTGGTGGGACGACCACCGGCCACTTCCGGCCATGCGCCGCCTGATGGTGCACTTCATCGCCGCCGCGCTGCTGGCCGCGCTGGTCAAGGTCCATGGCGGCAGCTGGCTGCTGGCCGTACTGGTCCTGCTGTTCACCGCTTCGCTGATCAACATCTGGAATTTCATGGATGGGATCAACGGCATCGCCGCCAGCCAGGCCATCGTGGTCGCGCTGGGACTGGCGCCGCTGCTGCCTTGGCCGTACTCGCTGGCGGCGGTCGCGTTGGGCCTGGCCTGCCTTGGCTTCCTGCCGTTCAACTTCCCGCGGGCCCGGATCTTCATGGGCGATGTCGGAAGTGGCGCGCTGGGCTACGCGGTGGCGGCAGTGCTGGCACTGGCCAGCGTAAAGACCGACATCCACTGGATGCTGCTGCTGGTGTCGGCATCGCCCTTCCTTGTGGACGCGGGCTTCACACTGCTGGCGCGCATCATTTCCGGACAACGCTGGATGGAACCCCATACCCAGCACGTTTACCAGCGCGCGGTGCAGGCAGGAGCCAGTCACGCCCAGGTAACAGGGATGTACTTTGCTTTGGGCCTGTTCAGTATTACAGTGCTTAATGTCTGCTCCAATTTGCAGCCGAGGTGGGAGGCTGCCGTGGCGATCGCGTGGTTCACCGCGCTGAGCGTCCTCTGGCTCCTCCTGCGCAATGGATTGCGCCACCCAAAAGGAAATACCTGACTTATGGCTTCACCCTGGCGGGACAGAATCCTCGGCCTGATGCCGCGTTCGGCCATCGTCTGCCATGACCTGTTCATGGTCTGGGCGTGCTGGCAGCTGCTCCACGCGGGGCGGTACTCGATCCTGGCCAACGCCCCCGAGCTCCCACTCTGGAACGTCGACACCACGCTGGTGCTGCTGCTGCAGGGCATGGTGTTCTGGCGCGTCGGCCTCTATCGCGGCCTGTGGCGGTTCGCCAGCGTCAGCGACCTGCTGAACATCTTCAAGGCCAGCTTCATCGGCATGGTCGCCATCGTGCTGGTGCTGATGTGGAAGCGCTTCGACGGCGTGCCGATGTCGGTGCTGGTGATCTATCCGTTCGCGCTGTCGGCGCTGCTGGGCGCGCCGCGCCTGCTGTACCGGGCCTGGAAGGACTATCAGGCGCTGCAGTCGGACTCGTCCGCGCGTCGCGTGCTGATCCTGGGTGCCGGCCAGGCCGCCGAGACCCTGGTCCGCGACCTGCGCCGTTCGGGCAATTTCGAGCCGGTCGGCCTGCTGGACGACGCGCCGCACCTGCGCGGTGCCAAGCTGCAGGGCCTGCCGATCCTCGGCACCCTGGACGATGCGCCGACAGTGGTCCGCGAGACCGCGGCCAAGCTGTTGGTGATCGCCATTCCGTCGCTGGACGCTGCGGGCATGCAGCGCATCGTCGCCATCTGCGAAAGCACCGGCGTGCCGTTCCGCACCGTGCCCAAGCTCAGCGATATCCTGCAGGGCCAGTCGCTGCCGGGGCAGTTGAAGGAAGTGGCGATCGAGGACCTGCTCGGCCGCAAGCCGATCATGCCGGACTGGAACCTGATCCGTGGCTGGTTGGGCGGGCGTACGGTGATGGTCACCGGCGCCGGTGGTTCGATCGGCTCCGAGCTGTGCCGCCAGTGCGCGCGTCACGGCGCCGGCCGCATCATCCTGCTCGAGATCAGCGAACTGCTGCTGCTGACCATCGAGGGCGAGCTGCGGCGCAGCTTCCCGGATGTCGAGGTCGAAGCGGTGCTGGGCGACTGCGGTGACCCGGCGGTGATCCGCCACGCCCTGTCGCTGCACCCCGTCGACACCGCCTTCCATGCCGCCGCCTACAAGCATGTGCCGGTGCTGGAGCGGCAGCTGCGCGAAGCGGTGCGCAACAACATCCTGGCCACCGAGAACGTGGCCCGCGCCTGCCTGGAGGCACGCGTGGAGCATTTCGTGTTCATCTCCACCGACAAGGCGGTCGACCCGGTCAATGCGCTGGGCGCCAGCAAGCGCTATGCGGAGATGATCTGCCAGAGCTTGGACCAGAAGTCCACGCATACCCGTTTCGTCACGGTGCGCTTCGGCAACGTGCTGGCCTCGGCAGGCAGCGTGGTGCCGTTGTTCCGCGAACAGATCCTGCGTGGCGGGCCGGTGACCGTCACCGATCCGGAGGTCAGTCGCTACTTCATGACCATCCCGGAGGCCTGCCAGCTGATCCTGCAGGCGGCCGCTTCGGCGTCGCACGGTGCGATCTATACGCTCGACATGGGCGAGCCGGTGCCGATCCGCGTGCTGGCCGAGCAGATGATCCGCCTGGCCGGCAAGCAGCCGTACAAGGACATTCCGATCATCTACACCGGGCTGCGTCCGGGCGAGAAGCTGCACGAGACGCTGTTCTATTCGGACGAGGACTACCGTTCCACCGCGCACCCGAAGATTCTCGAGGCCGGTGTACGCACGTTCTCGCGTGATCTGGTGTTGGGCAATGTTCCACGCCTGCGCGATGCCGTGGCTGGTTACGACACCACCAGCATCCAGGAAATCCTGTTCGCGACGATGCCGGAGTTTTCTCCTATCGAACAGGATGCTTACATTTCATCCGCTAAAGTCGTGCCTTTTCCGGCACGTGAGGCCAACAGGCACCAATGAGCAAGCGAATTCGCAAGGCAGTTTTTCCAGTGGCAGGGCTCGGGACGCGCTTTTTGCCGGCAACCAAGACGGTTCCGAAGGAAATGTTGCCGATCATTGATCGTCCGCTGATCCAGTACGCGGTCGATGAGGCGATCGAAGCGGGCTGTGACACGCTGGTGTTCATTACCAACCGCTACAAGCACGCGGTCGCCGACTACTTCGACAAGGCCTACGAGCTGGAGCAGAAGCTCGAGCGCGCCGGCAAACAGGAACAGCTGGAGATGATCCGCCACGTGCTGCCCAATGGCGTGCGTGCGATCTTCGTGACCCAGGCCGAGGCCCTGGGCCTGGGCCATGCGGTGCTGTGCGCCAAGGCCGTGATCGGCGACGAGCCGTTCGCGGTGCTGCTGCCGGATGACCTGATCTGGAACCGCGGCGACGGCGCACTGAAGCAGATGGCCGACCTCAACGAGGTCAGTGGTGCAAGCGTGATCGCCGTTGAAGACGTGCCGCACGACAAGACTGCCAGCTACGGCATCGTGGCCACTGACGCGTTCGACGGCCGCAAGGGCCGCATTTCGCAGATCGTGGAGAAGCCGAAGCCGGAGGACGCGCCGAGCGACCTGGCGGTGGTCGGCCGTTATGTACTGAGCCCGAAGATCTTCGAGCTGCTGGAGCAGACCGGCAGCGGTGCCGGTGGCGAGATCCAGCTGACCGACGCGATCGCGCAGCTGCTGAAGAGCGAAGAGGTTGATGCCTATCGTTTCGAGGGCACCCGCTTCGACTGCGGCACGCATCTGGGGCTGGTGGAGGCGACGATCCGTTTCGCGTTGGATAACCCGAAGCTGGCCGGGCCGGCGCGGGAGAAACTGACGGCGATGTTGGCGGAATAAGGTTTATCAAGCGCTCCGTGCGGCGCCTTGATTGATACGTGATGGGCGGGACGGGTGGGCCGTTGCAGGACACGCCGTAAACCCGTCCATGGGGGCTCGGTCGCCGCATCCATGCGGCGAACGGTCCTGCAAAGGCCCACCCGCCCCGCCTGTCAGGTTTCCTGCTGGCGCGGACGGGAAGGGCGGAATCAAGGGCAAGAGCAAAAGCAAAAAGGCAGCCGATGGCTGCCTTTTTTGTTTCCGCGAGCGTCGAGTCGGGGTCGGATCCCTTTGCGCAGCAAAGGGCTCTGACCCCGGCCTTTGACCCTGCCTTTGCTCACCCCTCCGCCGCGGGGAGGCTGGAAGGGCCGGGTTGGCAGGGCTGCCCGGGACCGTTGGCGCCATGGATGGCGCCATCGAGCCCCCATGGAAGGGTTGTGGTGGTCAAGTATTTTTGGACACTCCCAAAGGGAGTTCAGGCCACCTGCTCTTCACAAAGCGCAGGTGGCACAAGGCCGTTGGCACTGTGCGGCCGACGGTGGTTGTACCAGTCCACGAATTGCTCGATGTCTGCTGCAGCCTCCTGTCGAGTGGGGTATTTTGAGTAAAGCCATTCCCCTTTGAGGGTGGCGAAAACCCGTTCCACCACCGCGTTGTCCCAGCAGTTGCCCTTCCTGCTCATGCTTTGGGTGATGCCGTTGTCACGCAGAATTTCGGCCATGGCATGGCTGGTGTACTGCCGACCTTGATCCGAGTGGAAAAGTAGTCGCCCGTTGGGACGACGCTGTTTCAGAGCCCCACGCAGGGCTCTGACGGCCAGCCAGGCATCCCCTTCGTGAGAGTGGGCCCAGCCCACGATCCGTCGGGCAAACAGATCCACCACGATGGCCAGATAGAGCCAGCCTTGCTGGGTCGGGATGTAGGTGATATCCCCTGCCCAGACTTGGTCGGGTGCCTCCGGGTTGAATTGGCGTTCCAACACGTTGGGCGCGGTCAGTGCCTGCGGCCCCAGACTGTGGTACTTGTGCCGCCGGTGCTGCCGCGCCCTGACGCCGGCCCGGCGCATCAGCGTCCGGGCGCGGTAGCGACCCACTGGCAGGCCGCGATTGGTCAGCTCCCTGGCCATCTTGCGAGAGCCACAGCTCCCCCGGTGGGACTGATGAATGCGACGAACCAGATCAACCTGGGCCAGCAGTTCCCGGTCAATCCGGGGCTCCCGGTGCAGCCAGGCGTAGTAGCTGCTACGGGGATAGTCCATCAACTGACACACCAACCGGATCGGAGCGACCTTCCCCAATTCCTGGATCACCTGTTCCGGTGATCGCTGTCCCGAATGAAGAAGGCGATGGATTTTTTTAGTAGGTCGCGCTCCTCCTTGAGCCTGCGATTCTGGGCCTCCAGCTCGGCGATTCTGACCTGGGCATCTACGGGCGGTGCCTCGGCCTGCGGGTCATGTTTTCGACGCCATTGCTCGATCCAGCGCCTCAGCGCCGTCGGGCCGACATCCATCAGCTGGCAGACGTCCCTGACTGTCTGCCCCTCCACAACCACAAGGCGAACCGCCTCGTCCCTCATGCCCTGAGTGATCTGCTTTGCCATGGGTCTACCTCGATGCTTGAAATTGATCCTATCGAGTGTCCAAGTTGATTAGACCACCACAGGTTCACGGCGTGTCCCGGGCAGCCCTGCCAACCCGGCCCACGCCATGAAGCCCAACGAGGCAACGCTTTGAACCTTACAGCGCCTCGAAAATACCCGCCGCACCCATGCCGGTGCCGATGCACATCGTCACCATGCCGTACTTCTGCTGGCGACGACGCAGGCCGTGCAGCAGGGTCGCGGTACGGATCGCGCCGGTTGCACCCAGCGGGTGGCCCAGGGCGATCGCGCCGCCCAGCGGGTTGACCTTGCTCGGGTCCAGGCCGCAATCGCGGATCACCGCCAGCGACTGCGCGGCGAACGCTTCGTTCAGTTCAATCCAGTCCAGCTGGTCCTGGGTCAGGCCCGCCTGCTTCAGTGCCTTCGGGATCGCGGCGATCGGGCCGATGCCCATCACTTCCGGGCGCACGCCGGCCACCGAGAAACTGACAAAACGGGCCAGCGGGGTCAGGCCGTAATCCTTGATCGCCTGCTCAGAGGCCAGCAGCACGGCACCGGCGCCATCGCTCATCTGCGAGGAGTTGCCGGCGGTGACGGTGCCGCCGAACTGGCCGTTGCGGAACACCGGGCGCAGCTTGGCCAGGCCTTCGGCGGAGGAGTCCGGGCGCGGGCCTTCGTCGGTGTCGGCGATCTTGTTGCGGGTGATGATGCGCTGGCCATCGGCCAGGTCCGGCAGGTGCGAGACGATCTCGTACGGGCTGATCTCGTCCTTGAACTCGCCGTTCTGGATCGCCGCCATGGCCTTCTGGTGCGAGGCGAGGGCGAAGGCGTCCTGGTCTTCGCGCGAGACCTTCCACTCTTCGGCCACCTTCTCGGCGGTGATGCCCATGCCGTAGGCGATGGCCACGTGGTCGTTGTCGAACACGCTCGGTGCCATGGCGATCTTGTTGCCCATCATCGGCACCATCGACATCGACTCGGTGCCACCGGCCAGCATCAGGTCGGCGTTGCCCAGGCGGATCGCGTCGGCAGCCTGCGCCACGGCCTGCAGGCCGGAGGAGCAGAAGCGGTTCACGGTCTGTGCGGCGATGGTGTTCGGCAGGCCGGCCAGCAGCACGCCGATGCGGGCGACGTTCATGCCCTGCTCGGCTTCCGGCATCGCGCAGCCGATGATCGCGTCATCGATGCGGTTGACGTCCACGCCCGGGGCCTGCGCGACGACGCTGCGCAGCACGTGCGCAAGCATGTCGTCGGGGCGGGTGTTGCGGAACATGCCCTTGGGCGCCTTGCCGACCGGAGTACGGGTGGCGGCGACGATGTAGGCGTCCTGGATTTGCTTGGTCATTGCAGTGATCTCTCGAAGTTTTTTGCCGGTGTGCCCACCAGGGTGGGCACCTACCAGAGGCGGAGGAGTGCCCACCAAGGTGGGCACCCACCAAAAGCAGGGATGGCGATCAGTTACGCAGCGGCTTGCCGGTCTTCAGCATGTGCGCGATGCGGGCCTGGGTCTTTTCCTGCTGGGCCAGTTCGACGAAGTGCTTGCGCTCCAGGGTCAGCAGCCACTCTTCGTCCACCAGGGTGCCGCGGTCGACCTTGCCGCCGCACAGCACGGTGGCGATGCGCTCGGCGATCTCGTAGTCGTACGGGCTGATGAAGCGGCCTTCCAGCATGTTGACCAGCATCATCTTGAAGGTGGCGATACCCACGTCACCGGCCACCTGGATGCGGCGTGCCGGCAGCGGCGGACGGTAGCCCGCTTCGGCCAGGGCGCGCGCTTCGGCCTTGGCGATGTGCAGCGCTTCGTAGCTGTTGAATACCACCTTGTCGGTGCTGCGCAGCAGGCCCAGTTCCTTGGCGTTGACCGCGGAGTTGGACACCTTGGCCATCGCCACGGTCTCGAAGGTCTTCTTCAGTTCGGCGAACACGTCACCGCCCGGGCCTGCGGCCTGCGAGGCGCGCACGGCCAGTTCCTTCAGGCCACCACCGGCCGGCAGCAGGCCGACGCCGGCCTCGACCAGGCCGATGTAGCTTTCCAGGAAGGCCACGGTCTTGGCGCTGTGCATCTGGAACTCGCAGCCACCACCCAGCGCCAGGCCACGCACGGCGGCAACCACCGGCACCAGCGAGTACTTGATGCGCTGGCTGGTGCGCTGGAAGTTGGCAACCATTTCTTCGAACTGGTCGACCTTGCCGGCCTGCAGCAGGCCCAGTGCACCGGCCAGATCGGCACCGGCAGAGAAGGGCTCCTTCTGCTGCCAGATCACCAGGCCCTGGAAGTCCTTCTCGGCGCGGCTGACGCATTCCTGCAGGCCGTCCAGCACCTGGTCGGACACGGTGTTCATCTTGGTCTTGAAGCTGACCACGGCAATGCCATCACCGTCGTGCCACATGCGCAGGCCGTCGTTCTCGAACACGGTCTCGCCCGGCGCGAACTTCTCGCCCAGCAGCGGATCGGGGAAGCGCTGGCGCTGGTACACCGGCAGCGACGAGCGCGGCAGCTTGGCATTGCGCGACGGGCTGTAGCTGCCTTCGGCGGCATGCACGCCGTCGCGGCCATCGAACACCCAGTCCGGCAGCGGGGCGTTGCTCATGCTCTTGCCGGCCACGATGTCATCGGCGATCCACTGTGCGACCTGCTTCCAGCCGGCGGCCTGCCAGGTTTCGAACGGGCCCAGCGACCAGCCGTAGCCCCAGCGGATGGCCAGGTCCACGTCGCGCGCGGTCTCGGCGATGTCGGCCAGGTGGTAGGCGCTGTAGTGGAACAGGTCGCGGAAGGTCGCCCACAGGAACTGCGCCTGCGGGTGCTGGCTTTCGCGCAGCTTGGCGAACTTCTCGGCCGGGTTCCTGATCTTCAGGATCTCGACCACTTCCGGCGCGGCAGCGCGATCGGCCGGGCGGTAGTCCTGCTTCTCCAGGTCCAGCACCACGATGTCCTTGCCGACCTTGCGGAAGATGCCGGCGCCGGTCTTCTGGCCCAGCGCGCCCTTGGAAATCAGCGCGTCCAGCCACTTCGGCGACTTGAAGAACTCATGCCACGGATCGTTCGGCAGGGTGTCGCCCATGGTCTTGATGACGTGCGCCATGGTGTCCAGGCCGACCACGTCGGAGGTGCGATAGGTCGCCGACTTCGGGCGACCGACCAGCGGGCCGGTCAGGCCGTCCACTTCATCGAAGCCCAGGCCGAACTGCTGGGTGTGGTGGATGGTGGACAGGATCGAGAACACGCCGATGCGGTTGCCGATGAAGTTCGGGGTGTCCTTGGCGTACACCACGCCCTTGCCCAGGGTGGTGACCAGGAAGGCTTCCAGGCCTTCCAGCACGGCGGCGTCGGTGGTGGTGGCCGGGATCAGCTCGGCCAGGTGCATGTAGCGCGGCGGGTTGAAGAAGTGCACGCCGCAGAAGCGGTGACGCAGCTGCTCGGGCAGCACGTCGGCCAGCTTGTTGATGCCCAGGCCCGAGGTGTTGGAGGCCAGCACCGCGTGGTCGGCCACGAACGGCGCGATCTTCTTGTACAGGTCCTGCTTCCAGTCCATGCGCTCGGCAATGGCCTCGATGATCAGGTCGCAGTCCTTCAGCTGCTCCAGGCCCGACTCATAGTTGGCCGGGGTGATGGCTTCGGCCAGCGACTTGCTGGCCAGCGGCGCCGGGCTCAGCTTGCCCAGGTTGGCGATCGCCTTCAGCACGATGCCGTCGGCCGGACCTTCCTTGGCAGGCAGGTCGAACAGCACGGTGTCGACGCCAGCGTTGGTGAGGTGGGCGGCGATCTGGGCACCCATGACGCCGGCACCCAGCACGGCGGCGCGGCGGACTAGCAGGGAATTGGACATGGTGTAGGGCCTTTGTTGGTCAGCAGTTACTGGGTGGAATCAAGGGGAAGCGGGCAGGGCGCTGGCGCGTGCGGCGGCGCGGAACCCGGCTTCGGCGAAATGGATCAGTTCGTGGGCGGCATGGGCACGATGCGCCGCTTCGGTGACACCGGCGGGACGCTTGATCAGCCCGAAGTCGGCCATGGCATAGGTGAGCGAGCCGGCCAGGAAGTCCAGGCGCCAGTACAGCTCTTCCTTGCTCAGGCCGGGCACGCACTCGCCGATGGCCTTGCCGAACGCACGCAGCACGTGGCCGTAGTGGTCAGACAGGAACTTGCGCAGGTTGTCGTTCTTCTCGGCATAGGCGCGGGCGATCACGCGCACGAAGGCGCCGCCGTTCTGGCGGTCCTGGGCCAGCGCCAGCGCCGGTTCGACGAAGGCGGCCAGCACCGGGCGCAGTTCACCGGGGTGTTCGCTGCGGGCCCGCTCCAGCTGCGACAGGCGGGCACCGGTCATCTCGTCCATGCGGCGGCGGAAGACCTCGTTGACCAGGTTTTCCTTGGAACCGAAGTGGTAGTTGACCGCGGCGATGTTGACGTCGGCCTGGCTGGTCACCTGCCGCAGCGAGGTGCCGGCGAAGCCGTGCTGGGCGAACAGCTCCTCGGCCGCGCCGAGGATCCGGTCCTTGGTCGAGAAGTGGGCGGGCTTGGCCATCGATGGGCGGACCTTAATCAAACGATTGTTTGATACTAGAACCAGACGGTACCGTATGGCATTTTGCGGTGCAGCAAAATCGGCCGGCTCGGTCAGATTTCACTCAGGTGGGTGAATGGGTGGACCTGAACCTGTAGAGCCGAGCCCGCGCTCGGCTGCTCTTCGGCCCAAAGGCCAGCCGAGCATGGGCTCGGCGCTACAACAGGGCCACATGGCCCTCTACCACCCGGCCACGTTATCTTTTACAATTCGCCTACGTTTATCAGGCTAAGCCCGCGTCCCGACGCGGGTTTTTTTCATGTTACCCTTCGGGCCATCAGCGGCCCGATTCCATTGGAGACATCCCATGGCGCTGGAGCGCACCCTTTCGATCATCAAGCCGGACGCCGTTGCCAAGAACGTCATCGGCGAAATCTACGCCCGCTTCGAGAAGGCCGGCCTGAAGGTCGTGGCCGCCAAGTACAAGCAGCTGTCGCGCCGTGAAGCCGAAGGCTTCTATGCCGTGCACCGCGAGCGTCCGTTCTTCAACGCGCTGGTCGAGTTCATGATCTCCGGCCCGGTGATGATCCAGGCCCTGGAAGGCGAGAACGCCGTCCTGGCCCACCGCGACCTGCTGGGCGCCACCAACCCGAAGGAAGCCGCTGCGGGCACCATCCGCGCCGACTTCGCCGAATCCATCGATGCCAACGCCGCCCACGGCTCGGACTCGGTCGAGAATGCCGCGATTGAAATCGCGTACTTCTTCGCCGCCACCGAAGTCGTCTCGCGCTGAGAGTAATGCCGTGAACGAGGTCGTACAGTCCCCCGCCATCCAGCCGCTGCCGAAGTCGGCACCCACGGCTGGCAAGCAGAACCTGCTCGACCTCGATCGCGCGGGCTTGGAGAAGTTCTTCGTCGAGGTTCTCGGCGAAAAGAAGTTCCGTGCCCATCAGGTGATGAAGTGGATCCACCATCGCTACGTCACCGATTTCGATGAAATGACCGACCTCGGCAAGGTCCTGCGCGCCAAGCTGCAGGCCCATGCCGAGGTGCTGGTTCCGAACATCGTGTTCGACAAGCCCTCCGCCGACGGCACCCACAAGTGGCTGCTGGCGATGGGCGTGGATGGCAAGAACGCCATCGAGACCGTGTACATCCCGGACAAGACCCGCGGCACGCTGTGCGTGTCTTCGCAGGTCGGTTGCGGCCTGAACTGCACGTTCTGCTCCACCGCCACCCAGGGCTTCAACCGCAACCTGACCACCGCCGAGATCATCGGCCAGGTGTGGGTTGCCGCGCGCCACCTGGGCAACGTGCCGCACCAGATGCGCCGCCTCACCAACGTGGTGATGATGGGCATGGGCGAGCCACTGATGAATTTCGACAACGTCGTGCGCGCCATGAGCGTGATGCGCGACGACCTGGGCTACGGCCTGGCCAACAAGCGCGTGACCCTGTCGACCTCCGGCCTGGTCCCGCAGATCGACCGCCTGTCTGCCGAAAGCGACGTGTCGCTGGCGGTGTCGCTGCATGCGCCGAACGATGCGCTGCGCGAGACCCTGGTGCCGCTCAACAAGAAGTACCCGATCGCCGAGCTGATGGCCTCGTGCGCACGCTACCTGCGCGCCAACAAGCGCCGCGAATCGGTCACCTTCGAATACACCCTGATGAAGGGCATCAACGACAAGCCCGAGCATGCCCGCGAGCTGGCCCGCCTGATGCGCCAGTTCGACAACGCGGTGCAGGCCAAGGATTCGGGCAAGGTCAACCTGATTCCGTTCAACCCGTTCCCGGGTACCCGCTACGAGCGCTCGGAAGAGGCGCATATCCGCGCCTTCCAGAAGATCCTGCTCGACAGCAACGTGCTGACCATGGTCCGCCGCACCCGTGGCGACGACATCGACGCTGCCTGTGGCCAGCTCAAGGGCCAGGTGATGGACCGCACCCGCCGCCAGGCGGAGTTCAACAAGACGCTGCAGGCGGGGAAGGGGAGCGATGCCGCGGCCTGACCGCCTCTGGCTGGTTCTGCTCGCAGGCGTGCTGGCCGTTGCGGTCGGTGGCTGCAAATCCCAACCCAAGGCCAGGCTGGGCCCCAGCGAAGCGCCGGTCTACTCGGTCCGCGATCCGGACAACGTGCGGCGTCAGGTGCGCCTGCAGGACCTGCTGGCACTGGCCGCCCGCGACATGCAGGTCGGCAACCTCGATGCGGCCGAACGCAAGGCGCGCGAGGCGCTGAAGCTGGCACCCGAATCGCCTGATGCGCTGGTGCTGATGGCCGGCATCGACGAGCGCCGTGGCCGTACCCAGCAGGCCGGTGAGAGCTTCCGCAGGGCTGCCGAACAGGCGCCGCAGCGCGGGGACGTCCTCAACAATTACGGCGCGTGGCTGTGCCAGCAGGGCCGCCCGGCCGAGTCGCTGGTCTGGTTCGATCGTGCGCTGCAGGCGCCGGGCTACGCCACGCCGGCCGAGGCCCAGGCCAATGCCGGGGGCTGTGCCCTGGACGCTGGCCAGCTTGAACGTGCCGAGCGCGACCTGCGCGCGGCGCTGTCGACGCTGCCGGGAAATCCGGTCGCGCTGGAGGCGATGGCCCAGCTCAGCTTCCGCCAGGGCCGCTACATGGAGGCCCGGGCCTTCGCCGAACGTAGGATTGCGGCTGCACCCGCAACGCGTTCCGTGTTACAACTTGCGTCTCAAATCGAAGCGCGGCTGGGTGATCGGGCGGCATCTGATCGCTATATTCAGCGGATTCGACAGGAATTTCCGCAGGAAGCGGGCTCCTAACTCCAGGGTTGATGCATTGTGATTGATGACCAGACTGTGAGCGCTCTCGAGACTGCGGCCGGCTGCGGCAGCCGCCTGCGCCAGGCCCGCGAGGCGGCCGGACTGACCCTCGAAGATGTCGGCTCGCGCCTGCGCATGCCGGTCCAGGTGGTCAGGTCGCTGGAAGAAGAACAATGGCAGAAGCTTGGCGCGCCGGTGTTCGTGCGCGGCCAGCTGCGCAGCTACGCGCGGCTTCTGGATGTGGACGTGGGAGAGCTGCTGGAGCAGGCCCAGGTCGGCCCGGTGGTTCCGCCCACCCTGGTCAGCCATACCCATACCCCGCGTGCGCGCCGCATTGCCGAGAATCTCGGCCGTCGCGTGCTGTATGTCGGCATCACCGCGGTGCTGGCGGTGCCGGTGTGGTTCGCCACCCGTGGCCATTTCGATGGCAGTGCCACCCCGTCGCCGAATACCGCCTCGCTGGACGCCATCCCGGCCGCCGTGCCGGTAACCCCGTCCGCTGCGGGTGTCGAGCCCTCGGCGCCGGCTGAAGTGGCGAGCGCCCCGGCCAGCAAGCCGGCCGCCACCCCGTACGTGGCCTCGCTGGCCCCGGTGCCGCGTTCAGCCCCGGCGCCAGCGGCTGCCGCCAACACGCTGGACATGCAGTTCAGCGGCGACAGCTGGGTCGATATCGGCGGCCCGGACGGCGCTACCGTCGAGAAGGCGCTGATCAAGTCCGGCGAAAGCCGCAGCTTCACGCCGGGCCAGGTGACCCGGGTGACCCTGGGCAACGCCTCGGCGGTCCAGGTTCAGCAGAACGGCGCTATCGTCGATCTGACCCCCTACCAGCGAGCCAACGTGGCACGCTTTCAGGTATCCTCTGAAGGCTCCGTAGTCCCGGTTTCGCACTGAGGCGCGGTTTCACCACCTTCGATTAATCCCAATGGTCCCTCCCGATGGGCGGGGCGAGAGTACGCATGGCGATCGACGATCTGCTCGACGAGCACGAACAAAGTGAACGCGTCCGCAGCTGGCTGCGGAAGAATGGCGCCAGCATCCTCGGTGGCGTAGTCATCGCCATCGGTGCCATTGCCGGCTGGCAGTGGTACCAGAAGGATCAGGGCGGCAAGCTGGCCTCGGCCAATGTCGAGTACCAGAAGGCGCTCGTTGGCCTGCAGCAGAACAAGCTCGACGACGCCGCCAAGGCGGTCAAGGCGCTCGAAGCCGGCCCGTCCAGCATCTACGGCGACCTCGCGGCGCTGCAGCTGGCCAAGGCCCAGGTCGACGCCGGCAAGAACGAAGAAGCCCTGGCCACCCTGCGCGGCGTGAAGGTCGAAGGTGACCTGCAGCGCGTGGTCGATCAGCGTGTGGCCCGCCTGCTGGTGGCCACCGGCAAGAGTGACGAGGCGATCAAGCTGCTGGGCAGCGCCACCGACAGCAGCAGCCTGGAAATCCATGGCGACGCGCTGATGGCGCAGGGCAAGCGCGATGACGCCCGGAGCCAGTACGAAAAAGCGCTGAAGTCGCTGGACGTGGCAGCGCCGCAGCGGCGCCTGCTGGAAACCAAGGTTATGGACGCCGGCGGCACCGTTGCCGCCCCTGCGGAGTCGGTTTGATGAGTCAGAAGGTCATGATCACCCGCGTCGCCACCGTGCTCCTGATGGGCATGGCCCTGAGCGGCTGCAGCACCGTGAAGGGCTGGTTCGCCGGCAAGGACGCGGCCGCGAAGAAGGCACAGGAACCGGCTGAGCTGGTCAAGTTCGAGCCGACCCTGAAGGTCAACAAGGCCTGGTCGGTCAACCTCGGCAAGGGCGAGCGCCGCATCGGCGTGCGCCAGGGCCCGGCGGTGGCCAACGGCCACGTTTTCGCTGCGGCGCTCACCGGTGGCGTGCACGCCATCGACCTGCAGACCGGCAAGAAGGTCTGGACCTGGGAGCCGAAGAAGGAAAAGAAGAAGGCCAAGCTGCGCCTGTCCGGCGGCCCGGGGGTCGGTGAGAACCTGGTCGTGATCGGCACGCTGGATGGCCAGGTCATCGCCCTGGACATCAACGACGGCAGCGAGAAGTGGCGCGCCCGTGTTCCGGGTGAAGTCATCGCCGCGCCGGCCATCGCCCAGGGCGCGGTCTACGTGCGCAGCAATGACGGCCGCATTACCGCGTTCGATGCCGGCAACGGCACCCAGAAGTGGTTCAACCCGAGCGAGCTGCCGGCACTGACCGTGCGTGGCAACGCGCCGGTGGTGACCGGCCCGGGCGTGCTGTTCATCGGCAAGGACGAGGGCGCGGTTGCCGCCCTGGCCCAGCAGGATGGCCGCACCCTGTGGGAACAGAACGTGGGCAACGGTGAAGGCCGTACCGAGCTGGAGCGCATGGCCGATGTCGACGGCGCGCCGGTGCTGGATGGCAACACCCTGTTCGTGAGCAGCTTCAAGAACCAGACGATGGCCATCGAAGGCCCGACCGGTCGCCCGCTGTGGGCGCGCGACCATGGCGGTGCCGGTGGTGTGGCGGTCTCGTCTGGCAATGTGTTCGTCACCGACAACAAGGGCGGCGTGTTCGGCCTGGACAAGGCCAGCGGCGCAGCGATGTGGTCGCAGACCGCACTGGCCCGTCGCTCGCTGACCGGTCCGGCACTGCACGGCGACTACGTCGTGGTCGGCGACTACAAGGGATACGTGCACTGGTTGCAGACCTCCGATGGTGCGATGGCGGCACGGGCGAAAAGTGGCGGCGACGCGCTGCTGGCCCAGCCGGTCGTCGTAGACGGGGTGCTGCTGGTGCAGAACGTTGATGGCAAGCTGACCGCCTTCCGGTTGGCAAATTAAAAATTGGAGTAATCGCGATGCTGCCTTTGGTCGCCCTGGTTGGACGGCCGAATGTCGGCAAGTCGACTATTTTCAATGCGCTTACGCGCACCCGTGACGCGCTGGTCCATGACCAGCCCGGCGTCACCCGCGACCGCAACTACGGCGTCTGCCGCCTCGACGAGGACAACCATTTCCTCGTCGTGGATACCGGCGGTATCGCGGAAGAGGAAGAGGGTCTGGCAGGGGCTACCACCCGCCAGGCCCGCGCCGCTGCGGCGGAAGCCGACCTGATCCTGTTCGTGGTTGACGCCCGTGAGGGTACGTCGGCGATGGACGACGAGATCCTGGCCTGGCTGCGCAAGCTGTCGCGCCCGACGCTGCTTCTGATCAACAAGATCGACGGCACCGACGAGGACACCGTGCGTTCGGAGTTCGCCCGTTACGGCTTCGGCGAGATGCTGACCGTGTCGGCTGCGCACCGCCAGGGACTGGACGACCTGCTGGACGAAGTGGTCCAGCGCCTGCCGGAAGAAGGCAGCGGCGAAGAGCTGGACAACGATCCGAACCGCATCCGCATCGCCTTCGTCGGCCGCCCGAACGTGGGCAAGTCGACGCTGGTCAACCGCATTCTCGGCGAGGAGCGCATGATCGCCTCCGACGTGCCGGGCACCACCCGCGACTCGATCGCGGTGGACCTGGAGCGTGACGGCCGCGAATACCGCCTGATCGATACCGCCGGCCTGCGCCGTCGTTCGCGCGTGGACGAGGTCGTCGAGAAGTTCTCGGTGGTCAAGACCATGCAGTCGATCGAGCAGTGCCAGGTGGCCGTGCTGATGCTCGACGCCACCGAAGGTGTGACCGACCAGGACGCCACCGTGCTCGGTGCCGTGCTCGACGCCGGCCGCGCGCTGGTGATCGCCATCAACAAGTGGGACGGCCTGACCGAGTACCAGCGCGAGCAGGCGGAAACCATGCTGTCGCTGAAGCTGGGCTTCGTGCCGTGGGCTGAATCGGTCCGCATCTCGGCCAAGCATGGCTCGGGCCTGCGTGAGCTGTTCCGTGCGGTGCACCGTGCTCACGAATCGGCGAACAAGACCTTCACCACCAGCGAAGTGAACAAGGCGCTGGAAGTGGCTTACGAGACCAATCCGCCGCCGACCATCCGCGGCCACGTCTCCAAGCTGCGCTACGTGCACCCGGCCGGCTCCAATCCGCCGACATTCATCGTGCACGGCACGCGCCTGAAGGAGCTGCAGGAATCCTACAAGCGCTACCTGGAGAACTTCTTCCGCAAGCGTTTCAAGCTGATCGGCACGCCGGTGAGCTTCATCTTCCGCGAGGGTACCAACCCGTACGAGGGCAAGAAGAACGTCCTCACCGAGCGGCAGGTCAAGGCCAAGCGGCGCTTGATGAAGCACGTCAAGGGCAAGTGATTCACGGGGAGGCGGCCGCAGGGCCGCCTTTTTCGTTGCGGCGAACCGGTCTGTAGAGCCGAGATCCTATGTTCGCGGTCAAGCCTGCTGGAAGCAGGCTTGACCCACTTTCAGCATGGCGGGGTCAAAGTCCCGACCGCTTTTAAAGACCCCCCAAGCGATCCTGGCCAGCTTTCTGGCCAGGATGTTAAAGCTGGCGGTACTGCTGTGACCACGTTCGCGGATGGCCGTATAAAGGGCTTTACCGCCTTTGGATCGGGTCAGGCCCATGGCCGCCATGTAGAGGATCTGGCGCAGGCTGGCGTTGCCACGCTTGGACAGGCGCCGTCTGCCGATCCGCGCACCGGATTCGTTGGGTCGCGGATCCAGACCGCTGCAGGCAATCCAAGCGTCTGAGCTGGTCAAGGGCCAGCGCGTGATGTGATGGGTGATAAAGGCCGCAACCGTCGGTCCGATCCCCGGGATGGTCATGATCCGCCGATACAGGTCGCGCTGTTCGCCGCTGCGGCACAGTTGCTGAATCTGTTGGTCGAGCATGGCAATGGCCTCTTTCAGACCACCGAAGATGCGCCCAAAGATGGCCGACTCCGACGCTCCCGCGCCTAGCGAGAGATTCAACTTCGCCTTGCTCCGGACCAGGCTGTCGCGTTGCTGGAGTAGCACATGCAGCTGCTCCTGCGCAGGTGAACGGGCGACATGCTCATGCAGATTGTCGGCCTCCTTAGCGATGTAACGCGCGATAACCTGCGCGTCACCTGAGTCGGTTTTGCCGCGGCAGGCCACGCCCTTGGCGTAATGTTTGATGTCGCGCGGATTGAGCACAAAGACGGCGTGACCGGCCTTCTGGGCAGCCTGAACCACAAGCTCGTGGTAGCGATTGGTTGCCTCCACTCCAATGCGAGATCTGGCCGGCAGGGCGGACACCCACTTAGTGATGGCCGACGCTGAATTGGTGATGCGGGCGCTGCCCTTGGTGCCGTGATGGGCCACCACAAGGGTCTTTGAATCGGCATCGATGCCGAAGGCCAAACGATCTGACATCTGCGCAACTCCCAGCTATTGTTGAGGGGCTGGGGTGGTACCGCACCACGTTGGCTTGCCTACATCGGCGGTCCTCAAAGGCCGCTAGATCCCTTATCGACGTTAAGGTGCGGGATGGGGATCGCTCGGCTCGTCTGTCGGCTGGTACCCGCAGATATCATGTTGACGGTCCCTCCACCCTGGCTCCTACATACCTCGTAGGAGCCGGGAGGAACATACAAGCCCATGCTCGGCTGCTTTTCGCGGATTGACGAGGCGCGCTGCGTGCGTCAGCCGAGCATGGGCTCGGCTCTACAGATCTCGATCTGGGCGACCGCCGCGACGTGCGCGGCAATGTGGCAAGGCGCATGGGATGCTGCGGGGTGCGGCCATCATCGATTCCGGCAGCCGCGCCTGCCCCGTGATGCTTGCCCAGACCAGGGTGGTACCCAATGCTCCTGCCAGGTACGCCACCGACACCGCCCCGGTCACCAGGCCTGCGGCATGCTCCAGCCACGGAAGGAGTCGGCAATACCTCCGTGCCCAGCGCAGATGGCTGCCGAGCCATGCCATCAGCAGGCCGAGCGACAGCGCGACGCCGCTCAGGCCGGCCACGTAAGCGGCCTTGGTGCCAGTGTCGGCAACGAGGCCGGTAAGCAGGGCAGCCACCGCGAACTGCAGCATCCAGTTGCTGGTGCTGGCGAGCGCCAACAGGCATCCAGCCTCCGCGTGCGGCCAACGGGAGCGGGCCCTCAGGCCCCAGGGCATCTGCAGGGAAAGCGGAGAGAGGGTGGTCAGCCCGGCATCGCGCAGGCACATGCCCGCCAGGCGCAACAGCAGGAGGCAGCCCGTGCACTGCATCGCCAGCGTCCACAGGCCGCGGTTTCCCAGCATGGCCGCTGCAACGAAAGCCGTGGCGCAGATGACGCCCGTACCGATGGCGAAACCGAACGACGCGGCCATGGCGGCGTGCCCGCCCGCGCCCATTGCGGTGCGCAGGATCTTCGCGTGATTGGAAGCAGGCAGGAGCATGGCGAAGCCGTACAGCACCGCGACGATGAAGAACTGCTGCACGTAAACCTGCCACCGACCTACAGAAAGTGCCGAGTGTGGGCTGGTGCGGACGCGCCGTATTGAACGCTATTGCGACAGGCGCGAATCGCCGGTATCAGCCCACCCACAGCGACACGACGATCCATAGCGCCAGCGCAATCATCAGGAGCCCTGCGGCGCGCTCCAGCCAGGGCAGGGCGCGTGCGAATCGGCCCAGCACCCACGGGTGGCCGACCAGCGCGGCTACCAGCAGATCCCATAGCAGGACGATGCCGAACATCCACGCGCCATAGAAGAACTTCGTTGCGGTGCTGGCCTGCGGACCGTTGAGCATTGCCGCCAACGTTGCGTAGAACAGCGCATTCTTCGGGTTCAGCAGCGCAGACAGGGCGCCCAGCCCTGCCGCCTTCCACCATCCGTGGGCACCGTCCGCTCGCGATCCGGCGGCAGCGTCAGATGCCTGCAGCGTCGTCGAACCCGCATGGCGCAGGAACAGCGTGCCGAGGTACAGCAGGAACCCGCAGCCCGCCAACTGCACCGCAATGAACCCTGCGCTACCTGCGCGCAGCATGGCCATTCCGGTGAAGGCGGCCACGATGAAGACGCCATTTCCGAGGGCGATGCCTGCGCAGGCGCCACTGGCGGTGCGCCAGCCAGAGGTGATCGCAGTGCGCGCAACAAGGAAGAAGTCGGGGCCGGGTGAGAGCAGGGCGAGAAAATGTACGGTGGCGATGACCAGGAACTGTTCCATCGGGTCCGGCGGCGGCTGGCGGGGGCGCCAGTGTGGGGATGCGCCGCGCGATGGTATTGAACGTTATTGCAGGCTCAGCGCCGGTACTGGCCCGGGGTCGCACCGGCGTGGGCCTTGAAGACCCGCTGGAAATGGCTCTGGTCGGCGAACCCCAATGCATGGGCGACCACGGCCAGTGCCTGCCCTTCGCACAGCCGCCGCCGGGCCTCCTGGATGCGCTGGTCGATCTGCCAGGCGTGCGGGGTCAGGCCCGTGGCACGCCGGAAGGCGCGGATCAGCTGGTAGCGGCTCATGCCTGCCAGCGATGCCAGCTCCTGCAGGGCCGGGGTGTGTTCGAGCCGCTGGCGCAGAACGTCCATCACCGGCTGCAGCCGCTGCTGTAATGCGGCATCTTCAGGCGGGCCAGCCACGGCTACACCATCGTGTTCATCCAGATCGCCGACGAACGCGATCAGGGCCGCTTCCTTGACGCTGACCGGATCGTCGGAGAACAGCGTCTGGTTGAGCTGGCAGTACTGCTGGTAGCGCGCGCGATGGTTGGAAATCCGGATCGGTTCCTGCTGCCAGTCGGGTTCGGGCAGGTCGTCATACTCAGCGCGGACCTCGGCCATCCAGCGCGCGTCCAGATGCAGCATCTGGTAGCTCCAGACCTGGCCGGGCAGGGGGTTGCAGGCATGCACGCGGCCTGCAGGTACGCCGACCAGGCTGCCAGGCTGCAGCAGGCGCGGTCCTTCCACAGCACCGGTGAACAGGCTGCTGCCGGCGTCCACGGCGCCGATCGAGAAGGTGTCATGGCTGTGCGGGCGATGGCAGGCGCGGCTGTCGCACGCCCGTCGGCTTTCGACGAAGGGCATGCGCGGGTCACGCCAGAATTCGGTGGCAGAGCGCATGCAGCGGTTCCGGGATGCAGGGGGCAACGCCCGCATGGTGCCATGTTCGGGGCAAGGCGCGGCGAAGGTGTCTGCGCGATAATGCGGCCATGAGCATCCAAGAGCTTTCCCCCGCGCAGGCGTGCGAGCGCCTGGCCCACGGCGCGGTGCTGATCGATGTGCGCGAGGCCCACGAACGGGCCGGAGGCATGGCCGAGGGCGCGCGCGGCGTGGCCAAGGGCGAGCTGCAGGCCAACCCGGCCGCGCATCTGCCGCGGCACGACCAGGAGATCCTGCTGATCTGCCAGAGCGGCAAGCGCTCGGTCGATGCCGCGCAGTTCCTGCTGGAGGCCGGCTACACAAACGTCGCTTCCGTGACGGGCGGCACCGTGGCCTGGCGCGAGCAGTCGCTACCGCTGGTGCAGCCGCTGGCCAGCGCCGCCGACCGCGACTTCTACGACCGTTATTCGCGGCACCTGCTGTTGCCACAGGTAGGCGAGGCCGGCCAGCGCCGGTTGCAGCAGTCGCGCGTGCTGGTGCTGGGCGCGGGCGGGCTGGGTGCCCCGGCCGGCTTCTACCTGGCCGCCGCGGGGGTGGGGCGCCTGCGCTTCGCCGACCACGACCGCGTGGAGCGCAGCAACCTGCATCGGCAGATCGTGCATACCGAAGCCAGCGTCGGACAGTTCAAGGTTGATTCGGCGCGCGAGCGGTTGCTGGCGCTGAACCCGTCGATCGAGGTCGAGGCCGTGCCCGAGCGGGTCACCTCCGAGAACGTGGATGCGCTGCTGGAGGGCGTGGACGTGGTGCTGGATGGGTCGGACAACTTCCCGCTGCGCTACCTGCTCAACGACGCCTGCATCAAGCACGCCAAGCCGCTGGTGTATGCCGCCATCGAGCGCTTCGACGGCCAGGTCAGCGTGTTTGATGCCGGTCGCCAGCGTGGCGTGGCACCGTGCTATCGCTGCCTGTTCCCGGAACCGCCGCCGCCGGAGTTCGCGCCGAACTGTTCCGAGGCCGGGGTGCTGGGTGTGCTGCCTGGCCTGGCCGGCGTGCTGCAGGCCACCGAGGTGCTGAAGCTGCTGCTGGGCATCGGCGAACCGCTGGTGGGGCGGCTGCTGCGCTTCGATGCGCTGGGCATGCGCTTCCGCGAGACCGGCATCCGGCCGGACCCGCATTGCCCGGTGTGTGCGCCGGGCGTGCCGTTCCCGGGGTATATCGATTACGCCGCGTTCTGCCGGGGTGGGTAACCCCGGCCGGGGATTGATCCACGCCATGCGTGGATGAATGTGTCTGGTTTCGGGATGATGCTGGGTATCGCTCCCATCATCGTTCCACCTCCAAGACAATCCGGCGCAACATGCGTGCTATTGCCGTCATCGGCATTGCTCTATTGTTGAACCCGATTCTGGATCTTGGGGAAAACACCGCATGGCGGTAGAAGCAGCGACCAGCGAGCTGGTCAAGGTCGTCGCCCTGCTGGGCGCGGCGGTGGTGATGGTGCCTTTGTTCCGCCGGGCCGGCCTGGGCTCGGTGCTGGGCTACTTCGCCGCTGGCCTGGCGATCGGACCGTTCGGGCTGGGCTGGTTCTCCGACCCGCAGGCCATCCTGCATACCGCCGAACTCGGCGTGGTGATGTTCCTGTTCGTGATCGGCCTGGAAATGCGGCCCTCGCACCTGTGGAGCCTGCGAAAGGAAATCTTCGGGCTGGGCACGCTGCAGATCGCCACCTGCGCGCTGGTGCTGACCAGCATCGCCAAGCTGTTCGGCCTGCCGTGGCAGGTGGCCTTCATCGGCGCCACCGGCTTCGTGCTCACCTCCACCGCGGTGGTGATGCAGCTGCTGGCCGAGCGCGGTGACATCGCGCTGCCGTCGGGGCAGAAGATCGTCTCCATCCTGCTGTTCGAAGACCTGCTGATCGTGCCGTTGCTGGCGCTGGTGGCCTGGATGGGCCCCAGTGCGGGCAGTGCCGATGGCGAGGGTTCGCGCTGGCTGTCGGTGGCGATCGGCGTCGGTGCCATCGTCGGCCTGGTGCTGGTCGGCCGCTTCCTGCTCAACCCGTTGTTCCGCGTGCTGGCCGAATCGAAGGCGCGCGAGGTGATGACCGCCGCCGCGCTGCTGGTGGTACTGGGTGCAGCGCTGCTGATGCAGCTGTCCGGCCTGTCGATGGCGATGGGCGCGTTCCTGGCCGGCGTGCTGTTGAGCGAATCGACCTTCCGCCACCAGATCGAAGCGGACATCGAACCGTTCCGCGGCATCCTGCTCGGCCTGTTCTTCCTCAGCGTGGGCATGGCGCTGGACCTGGGCGTGGTGGCGGGCAACTGGCAGCTGATCCTGGGCCTGGTGCTGGCGTTGATGGCGGCCAAGGCGCTGTGCATCTATGTGGTCGCGCGCATCATGGGCAGCGACCACGCGCAGGCGCTGGACCGTGGCGTGCTGATGGCGCAGGGCGGCGAGTTCGCCTTCGTGTTGTTCTCCGCCGCGGCATCGGCCGGCGTGATCAACCTGGAGATCAATGCCAACTTCACTGCCGTGGTGGTGCTGTCGATGGCGCTGACGCCGCTGGTGGTGCTGCTCTACAAGCGCATCGCGCCGAAGCCGACGGTGAACATGGACGGCGTGGACGAGGCCGAGGGCCTGTCCGGCAGCGTGCTGCTGATCGGCTTCGGCCGCTTCGGCCAGGTTGCCAGCCAGTCGCTGCTGGCGCGCGACGTGGACGTGACCATCATCGACAACGATGTGGAGATGATCCAGAGCGCCGCGCGGTTCGGCTTCAAGATCTATTACGGCGACGGCACGCGGTTGGATGTGCTGCATGCTTCGGGCGCGGCCACCGCACGTGCGATTGCGGTGTGCGTGGACAAGGCCGAGGCGGCTGATCGCATTGTTGAGCTGGTGTCGCACGAGTTCCCGCAGGCCAAGCTGATGGTGCGCTCGTTCGACCGCGAGCATTCGCTGCGGTTGATTCATGCCGGCGTCGATTTCCAGATCCGCGAGACGTTCGAGTCGGCGGTGCTGTTCGGCCAGGCCGCGCTGGTGGAGCTGGGTGCGGACGAAGACGATGCGGTGGAGATTGCCGAGCAGATCCGTCGCCGCGATGCCGAGCGCTTCGAGCTGGAAATTGCCGGTGGTGGTTTGAATGCCGGCGCGCGGATGATCTACGGCAACAGCCCGCAGGGCGTGCCGACGCCGACGCCGTTCACCGCGCCGAAGCGGGAGAGCAAGACACTGAACCCGCAGGATGTGCCGGAAGAGGAAGAGTAGAGCCGAGCCCATGCTCGGCTGCTCTTCGGCCAAATTGCGATGGACCCCCCCGGTGCGCGCGTAAGCCGAGCGCAGGCTCGGCTCTACAAGGGCGGGCGGATCGGTGCCGTGGCGGTGGGCGAGGGGGCCTGAATCAGGGACAATAGCGTCCCCGCCGCCCCACGCCTGCTCCCGATGACTGATTCCGCCGCCCCGCATCCTGCCCGCATCCTCGATGGCCGCCGTATCGCCGAGGACCTGCTCGACAGCCTGAAGGTGCGCGTCGACGCCCGCGTGGCCGCCGGTGGCAGCCGTCCGGGCCTGGCCGTGGTGCTGGTCGGTGGCGACCCGGCCTCGACCGTGTACGTGCGCAACAAGCGCCGTGCCGCCGAGAAGGTCGGCATCGAGGCGCATGACTACGATCTGCCGGCCGGTACCACCGAGGCCGAGCTGCTCGACCTCATCGACCAGCTCAACGCCGATCCGAAGATCAACGGCATCCTGATCCAGCTGCCGCTGCCGGGCATCCCCGACGCGCGCCGGCTGATCCAGCGCATCGACCCGCGCAAGGACGTGGACGGCTTCCACCCGGAAAACGTCGGCCACCTGGCCCTGCGCGAGTTCGGCCTGCGCCCGTGCACCCCGCGCGGCATCACCACGCTGCTGGGCCACACCGACCAGCCGGTGCGTGGCCGCAACGCCACCATCGTGGGCGTGAGCAACCACGTCGGCCGCCCGATGGGCCTGGAGCTGCTGATCGCCGGCTGCACCGTGACCAGCTGCCACAAGTTCACCCCCAAGGACGTGCTGGAACAGGCCGTGCGCAACGCCGACATCCTGGTGGTGGCGGTGGGCCGCCCGGGCATCGTGCCGGGCGAATGGGTGAAGCCGGGCGCGGTGGTGATCGACGTGGGCATCAACCGCTTGGATGACGGCCGCTTGGTGGGCGATGTTGGGTTTGAAGCGGCTGCCCAGCGGGCCAGCTGGATCACCCCGGTGCCGGGCGGTGTCGGCCCGATGACCGTGGCTACGTTGATGCAGAACACCCTGGAAGCGGCGGAAGCCTCCTGAGGGTAGCGCCGGGCCATGCCCGGCGGATGTTTGCGGCGCCGCTGCGCTCGCCGGGCATGGCCCGGCGCTACCGGGGTTGCATTGATGCCCCGCGATTCCCGGCGACCCGCTCCTGGTAGGTGCCAACCTTGGTTGGCACACATCCGTCGGGGCCATCGGCCCATCTGGGGTACCGGTGCCGGACGGGTTGTGCCAACCAAGGTTGGCACCCAACCAAACCCCCCTGAACCAATCACCGCCCGCGCGACACTGCGTCGCATCTACCCCCTGCCACGCGGCGCGAAAACAGGGTAAAATGTCGCGCTTCCCCACATCTCGGGTATGCCGATGCTGCGCATCCAGGCTGAAGCACTCACTTACGACGACGTCTCGCTCGTCCCCGCCCACTCGACCATCCTGCCCAAGGACGTCAACCTCGAAACGCGGTTGACCCGAGACCTGAAGCTGAAGCTTCCGATCCTGTCCGCCGCCATGGATACCGTCACCGAAGCCCGTCTGGCCATCGCCATGGCCCAGCTCGGCGGCATGGGCATCATCCACAAGAATCTCAGCCTGGAACAGCAGGCCGCGGAAGTGGCCAAGGTCAAGAAGTTCGAGGCCGGCGTCATCCGCGACCCGATCACCGTCGGCCCGGAAACCACCATCCGCGACGTGCTGGCCCTGACCCAGGCGCACAACATCTCCGGCGTGCCGGTGGTGGGCAGCGACGGCCAGCTGGCCGGCATCGTGACCCACCGCGACATGCGCTTCGAGACCGAGCTGGACGATCCGGTCCGCCACATCATGACCAAGAAGGATCGCCTGATCACGGTCAAGGAAGGCGCCGCGTCTGACGAAGTGCTGCAGCTGCTGCACCGCAACCGCATCGAAAAGGTGCTGGTGGTCAATGATTCGTTCGAACTGCGTGGCCTGATCACCGTCAAGGACATCCAGAAGAACACCGACTTCCCGAACGCTGCCAAGGATCTGTCGACCCGCCTGCTGGTCGGCGCTGCCGTCGGCGTGGGTGGCGATACCGATCGCCGCGTGGAAGCGCTGGTCGCCGCCGGCGTGGACGTGATCGTGGTCGATACCGCGCACGGCCACTCGCAGGGCGTGCTGGACCGCGTCAGCTGGGTCAAGAAGAACTTCCCGAACGTGCAGGTCATCGGTGGCAACATCTGCACCGGCGAAGCCGCACTGGCGCTGCTGGACAGCGGCGCGGACGCCGTGAAGGTCGGCATCGGCCCGGGCTCGATCTGCACCACCCGCGTCGTCGCCGGCGTCGGCGTGCCGCAGGTGACCGCCATCGACCTGGTGGCCGAAGCGCTGCAGGACCGCATCCCGCTGATCGCCGACGGTGGCATCCGCTACTCGGGCGACATCGGCAAGGCGCTGGCCGCCGGTGCCTCGACCATCATGGTTGGTGGCCTGCTGGCCGGTACCGAGGAATCGCCGGGCGAGACCGAACTGTACCAGGGCCGTTCGTACAAGAGCTACCGCGGCATGGGTTCGCTGGCTGCCATGGAGAAGGGGTCGAAGGACCGCTACTTCCAGGACGCCGCCACCGCCGACAAGCTGGTGCCGGAAGGCATTGAAGGCCGCGTGCCGTATCGCGGCCCGGTGGGCGGCATCATCCACCAGCTGATGGGCGGCCTGCGCGCCACCATGGGCTACGTGGGCTGCGCCACCATCGAAGACATGCGCAGCAAGCCCAAGTTCGTGAAGATCAGCGGCGCCGGCCAGCGTGAGAGCCACGTCCACGACGTGACCATCACCAAAGAGCCGCCGAACTACCGCGCCTGATGCGCTTGCGAACTGCTCTTGCGATTACGGGCAGCCTGCTGATGGCAGGCTGTTCGGTGTCCGAACCGCCGCCGCGCTCCGGGTCTCCGGGCGCGGCGGTTTCGCAATTGCAGGACGTGCAGAAGTGCCAGAATTCATTCTCCCTGCCGGAAGGCTGGCGCATGGAGGCCGCCGGTGAGCAGCGCTGGCTGCTGAAAGGCACGGGTGTGCGCCCGCTGCAGGTGATCCTGCAGTGCGTTACCGGACTGGGCCACCTCTTTGAAGATCCCAGGGTGATCGCAGAGCTGGGGCCGCTGGAGCCGAGCCGGATGAACGTGCGCTTCGTCGCATGGGGCGACCCCGAACAACCCGGCTACCCCATGCGCGCCCTGCAACGGCGTTTCGTGCCTGGCACCGAAGTGCAGGAAGTCGCGGATCTGCCGCGCGCTGACCCCAACAACCGGCAGGCGCCACAGGGCCTGCTGATGCTGCGCTGGGACGAGGAAGACTCCTCACATATTCAACAACGCGAGGCGTTCATCGCCACGCTGACGCAGAGCCTTGAAGCGCCGGGCACTGCGAAAAACACCACTGGAACGGCACCATGACCAACATCCATAACGACAAGATCCTCATCCTCGATTTCGGCGCGCAGTACACGCAGCTGATCGCCCGCCGCATCCGCGAGCTGGGCGTCTACTGCGAAATCTGGGCGTGGGACCACAACCCGGCCGAGATCGCCGCGTTCGGCGCCAAGGGCATCATCCTGTCCGGTGGCCCGGAATCGACCACGCTGCCGGGTGCGCCGGCCGCGCCGCAGGAAGTGTTCGACAGCGGCCTGCCGATCTTCGGCATCTGCTACGGCATGCAGACCCTGGCCGCGCAGCTGGGCGGTGCCACCGAAGCGGCGGATCAGCGCGAATTCGGCCACGCCGAAGTGAACGTGATCAACCCGGATGCACTGTTCAAGGGCCTGAGCGACCACGGCGGCGAGCCGAAGCTGAATGTCTGGATGAGCCACGGCGACCACGTCTCCGTTGCACCGCCGGGCTTCACCATCACCGCCACCACCGACCGCATTCCGGTGGCCGCCATGGCCAACGAAGAGAAGCGCTGGTACGGCGTGCAGTTCCACCCGGAAGTGACCCACACCCTGCAGGGCCAGGCGCTGCTGCGCCGCTTCGTGGTGGATGTGTGCGGCTGCCAGACCCTGTGGACCGCCGCCAACATCATCGACGACCAGATCGCCCGCGTGCGCGAACAGGTGGGCGATGACGAAGTGATCCTGGGCCTGTCCGGCGGCGTCGATTCGTCCGTGGTGGCTGCGCTGCTGCACAAGGCCATCGGCGAGAAGCTGACCTGCGTGTTCGTGGATACCGGCCTGCTGCGCTGGCAGGAAGGCGACCAGGTGATGGCGATGTTCGCCGAGCACATGGGCGTGAAGGTGGTGCGCGTGAATGCCGCCGACCGTTACTTCGCCGCGCTGGAAGGCGTGAGCGACCCGGAAGCCAAGCGCAAGATCATCGGCAACCTGTTTGTTGAGATCTTCGACGAAGAGTCGAACAAGCTGAAGAACGCCAAGTGGCTGGCGCAGGGCACCATCTACCCGGACGTCATCGAGTCGGCCGGCAGCAAGACCGGCAAGGCGCACGTGATCAAGAGCCACCACAACGTGGGCGGCCTGCCGGAGCACATGAAGCTGGGCCTGGTGGAGCCGCTGCGCGAGCTGTTCAAGGACGAAGTGCGCCGCCTGGGCGTTGAGCTGGGCCTGCCACGCACCATGGTCTACCGCCATCCGTTCCCGGGCCCGGGCCTGGGCGTGCGCATCCTGGGCGAAGTGAAGCGCGAGTACGCCGAGCTGCTGGCCAAGGCCGACGCCATCTTCATTGATGAGCTGCGCAAGGCGGATCTGTACGACAAGACCAGCCAGGCGTTTGCCGTGTTCCTGCCGGTGAAGTCGGTGGGCGTGGTGGGCGATGCGCGGGCTTATGAGTGGGTGATTGCGCTAAGGGCGGTGGAGACGATCGACTTCATGACGGCGCACTGGGCGCATCTGCCGTATGAGTTCTTGGGGACGGTGAGTAACCGGATCATCAATGAGTTGCGGGGGGTGTCGCGGGTGGTTTATGACATCTCGGGGAAGCCGCCGGCGACTATTGAGTGGGAATGAGCTGAAAGAACTAGGGCGCCGAGAGGCGCCCTTTTTTGCGTCTCATAACGGCTACAAATGAAGAATGCGCAAGTCTAAATGAGCTATGCTAAGGCGTCGATGTGATTGAGCACAAAAGTGGCGCAGTCGCTCTTGATGGCGGGGCGCTGCAAATTGCGGGATCTTTCGGAAAATATAGATTTCGATTGAATTCGCAGGTGAAGAAGATGACGGTGGGCGGCTTCTACATCAATAGTGGTTCAATCGCGTAAAATATCAAGAAATTGGGGTATTAGGAAATGCCGGCAGATTTGCAGAGTTTCTTTGAGGCTGACTTCCCTGCATCGTTGTTTCCTCTAAAAACAAATATGTTGATGATGAAATATAATTCATCCGGCATAGATAACTTTGTTAAAAAAATACTTTCTGAGAAGAGTGAATTTAAGGACTTTGTGTTCTTGGCGCAGACTAAGGCTCACGCCGCCAAGCCGCGAAACCACCTGAGGCGCACTGCGGTTTTAGATCCTGTTGCGACCTTCTTTGTTTATGATTTCGTTTTTAGAAACAGAGCAGTATTTGGTCGGACGGATAAGCCGAATCGTCAGTCGTTTGGCTACAAGTTTGAAGGCCAGTCCCCTGTTTCAGTTCACAAGGCTTTCGAGGAGTTCTCTTTCGAAGTTTCTTTGGCGGAGGTTTTGTATGGCCACTCCATAGGTTTCGACGTTGCTTCCTATTTCAATTCTATCTACCACCATGATATTGGTCATTGGTTGCTTGAGTTGGATGGGCTGGCTGAGGAAGATGCGCTGGCGATGACTCGTTTTCTTCGGGAAGCTAACAGAGGACGGTCTATCGACTGTCTGCCGCAAGGGATTTACCCAACGAAGTTGATTGGAAGCGCGTTCCTCGATTTTATTGAGAGTAATAGTCAGCTGCGCTGCGCAAAGACTCTTCGGTTCATGGATGATATTCACCTCTTCGATGATAGTGGTGAGGTGTTGGTTAAGGACTTTGTCCTAATACAAAAATTATTTGGACAGGTCGCGCTAAATCTAAACCCGACAAAAACATCCTATGACGGATCTGTTAGGCCTTTGGATACTAAGCTCTCAAAAATAAAGATGGAGCTTAACTCCATCATTGATCCCGAACCCAGGTCTAGGTACTTGGGATCAGGTGTGGATTTCGACATGGACGAGGACGAAGACGAAGACGAGTTCGAGGACGAGGACGAGGAAGAGGACGAGGAAGAGGACGAGGAAGAGGACGAGGAAGAGGACGAGGAAGAGGACGAGGAAGAGGACGAGGAAGAGGACGAGGAAGAGGACGAGGAAGAGGACGAGGAAGAGGACGAGGAAGAGGACGAGGAAGAGGACGAGGAAGAGGAAGAGGACGAGGAAGAGGACGAGGAAGAGGACGAGGAAGAGGAAGAGGACGAGGAAGAGGAAGAGGACGAGGAAGAGGAAGAGGAAGAGGAAGAGGAAGAGGAAGAGGAAGAGGAAGAGGAAGAGGAAGAGGAAGAGGAAGAGGAAGCTGGGCGCTCCGTTGGTGCGGGCTTTCAGAATGGCACGAAGAAGATTAGCTCTGGTCATCTTTCCGCTGATCAGCGGGAAAGATTATTTGAACTTCTTATGGATTCGCGAGCCGAAGAGGAAGATGTCGAGCGGATTCTCTCCGTCCTGCTAGAGGATACTTCGTCACTTGTTGAGGCGGTCCCGGTTTTGCTCGGGCGATATCCAAATATTGTCAAGCAGCTGTATAAGGTGGTTGGATTGATTGAGGATAAGCAGTCTCTCGCTGTTGGCATTAGAAAGATGCTGGTCGAGCGCAGGGCTCATCTGTTGGAATATCAACTATTCTGGATCGCTGTAATAGCCGAGGATCATCTCTCGGAGACTGACGATTTTGGTGTCATCGTTATGCGAGTATATGAGATGGCGGCAGATTCGGAGATTGTTCGGGCAAAGATTCTCGAAATTCCGGATCAAACATTTGGTCTGAAGGAGATTCGTGAAGCCATATTGATGACCGGGGCGTCGAATTGGGCCTCTTGGGCAAGTGCAATTGGGGCCAGAACCTTGCCGAAAGCAAAAAGAAATCAAATGCTAAAATACTTTGAGAAAAATTCTCCAATTAATAAGCTTGTCTCTGATTGCGTCAGGAACTTGCCTTAATTATTGATTTTTTCAATTTTTCGCTTATCTAATAAGGTAATGATGTTGGGTGTTGGGTGTTGGGTGTTGGGTGTTGGGTGTTGAATTTTTGAATTTTTGAATTTTTGAATTTTTGAATTTTTGAATTTCTGTTGATCTGATGCTGTGGTCTAGCTCCACGAAATAAGAGTAAATCCTGCGGTATGTTTATGCTGAGGACAATGGGCGGCTGCGGATGCTTATGTGCGGACCCAGTGATCTAGTGTCCCTCTAGTCTATTGTGATGTACAAGTCGGAGATTTTGGGATGACTCAAGAAGATGCAACCCTGTTCGCTGCTGTCATTGCTGCTGTGTTTTCCATAATTGCCTTATTCGTTTCCTCGCATCTTGCAAGGCTCTCCGACCTAAGGACTACGAGAAGAAATGCTCTATCTGGAGATTTTACCGAACTGGGAAATAGGCTATATCAGCTTGTTGCGCTATCTGTAAAGATGAGTCAATGCAAAACGGACTTGAGCTTTGCTGCTACACGAGCGCAAGCTGATGCGGTTGCAAAAGAGATTGACAAGATTAGGCTGAAAACGCGATACCCGCTCTGGGGGATGGATTCTGGATTCAGAACGATTAAATGGATGCCTGTTTATATTGCGCACATGAAGGACAAGCGCACGGATCGGAGAACAAAGAATTTGCTTGCTCTTGGTACCAATCTCCGTGAGTCAATGGATGTTGCTATTTGTCACGCATACTTCCATGGGCAGCAGCCTAAGTTAATCCAAAGGTATCGCATTGAGTTTCGCGCCTACCGACTTCGACGATACTTCAATAAGGGAAAGTTCCCGGTGGGTAATTCTGCCTAACCATTTGTTCCGGCTCGACCTTTTCGAGCGGTTCGGCTTTACCCCCAACTCCGAAGTTCCCCTCTGGAAGCGAGATTGTGTCTCTGGGGCACATTAGGTGTGAAAATCACTCCGGCCTCACCTCCCGGCAAGCCCACTCGACCAGCCCCCGGCAAGCCAGAAACAGCCCATCCACAACCCCTTCATCCAAATGCCGCTCCGGCTCCGCTGCCACCCGGCAGCGGTCCGCCGCATGCAGCAGCTCCAGCACCGTCAGGGCCCCCACTATCGCACGCTCGGTCCTCGCCAGGCTCACGCGGCGGCCGGGTGATACGTCGGTTTCTGGCCAAGGGTGACCATCCGCTCCCTCGCAGCCGCGCATGCGCTTGAGGATGCCGAGGAGGGAGTTCAGGTCGGGCAGGGGAGTGTCGTCGTTGATGGGTTCAACAACGGTGTACGAAGAGAAGGTGTCGGCTTCGTTCATGGCGTCAGCTTCCGTGGCTGTGCTTAACAGCGCCACCGCGAAGAGGTGGCGGACGGTGCGGGTTCCAAACCGGGACAGACAGTTGTCAATAACCGGCGGGTCCGAAGACCCCCACGCACCGCCCGCCATAAAGGCCGACGGATTGCCCGCCGGCACCGGTTAAGGACGGTGCCGACGGGCAAGCGTAAACAACTATCTGTCTCGGGTTTGGACGCCCGCTGCCACCCGTTGTCGGTGGCGCGCCATGATGTTTACGCAGCCGCTTCGAATGCCAATAGAAATTCGCGAAGGAATCGCTGAATCCGAGAGCGAAGAACTATTGTTGCACGCACCAATCGTGCGACACGCGACGCCAGCAGACGCATTCGCGCAGCTGCTCTGTTGATACCGAATCAAAGTGGCGCAATCGCCCGCACCACAAGCGCATAGCGCGATGGCCTTCTTTGCAACAGTTCTTAGTGCGACTCGGCAGGCAACGGCACGCGATCAGCCGCACACCCCGAAAAGCGGTTCAAACCCGACATCGCCAGCGAACCTTGCGGCCTCAGCCAGCGCCATCCTCAGTAGGTCCCGCATTCCCCACCAGCAACTCAATCATCGCCCGCGCCGCCGCCGACTGCCGCCGATGCGGCGCATAGATCACCGAGAACGGCCGCGATCTCCCGCGCAGCTGCGGCAGCACTTCCACCAGCTGCCGGCGCCGCAGTCGCTCGCGCACGATGAACGCATAGCTCTGGCAGATGCCGATGCCCTGTTCGGCCAGCGAGACCACGCCCAGCACGTCGTCGGAGGTCTCGATGGACGAACGCGGCAGCCAGTCCACATCGCGCCCGTCGTCCTGAAAGATCCACGGGGCCAGCCGCCCGGTGCGCGGCATCACAAACGGCAGGCACAGGTGCTGCTGCAGGTCGTCCAGCGTCTGCGGCGTCCCCCGGCGTTGCAGGTACTCCGGCGAAGCCACCAGCACCAAAGGCGCATCTTCCAACTTGCGCCCCACCAGCCCGCTGTCCGGCAGCTGGCCCAGGCGGATGGCCAGGTCGAAGCCTTCGGCCACCAGGTCCACGTTGCGGTTGGTGATGTTCAGTTCCACCTGCACCTGCGGGTACTGCTGCGCAAAGCGCGCCAGCACGGGCGGCAGCCGGTAGTGGCCGTAGGTGGTGGGCACGCTCAGGCGCACGCGGCCGGCCAGCGCACCGTCCTGGGCCAGTACGTCGCGCTCGGCATCGTTCAGCAGGCCGAAGGCGGTGCGCACCTGTTCCAGATAGAGCCGCCCGGCGTCGGTCAGGCCCACGCGGCGGGTGGTCCGCTGCAGCAGCTGCCGGCCCAGTCGCGCTTCCAGACGGGTGACCGCGCGGCTCAGCACCGAGGGCGTGGTGGACAGCGCCACCGCGCCGGCGGTGAACGAGCCGTGCTCGACCACTGCCAGGAACACCTCCACATCGCCCAAGTAGTCGAACTTGCGACTCATTTGGCTCTCCGGGGAACAGATGTTTTGCGATGGGGCCAATTTATCGCCGCTTGGGCGATGAATAAAGTGGCCACCATTCCCCGATAGGAGCTCCCCATGAACCTGATGACCCGGCTGGCCGCAGCGCTGGCCCTGACCCTGGCCGCCAGCGGCGCGCATGCCGCCAACGTGCTGGTGGTGCTGTCCGATGAAAACCACCTGGACCTGAAGGACGGCAAGGTGCTGTCCACCGGCTTCTATCTCAACGAGCTGATGCAGCCGGTCAAGCTGCTGTTGGACGCGGGCCACGAGGTGACCTTCGCCACGCCGCAGGGGCGGGCGCCGACGGTGGATGCGTCCTCGGTGACGCCGGCGTACTTCGGCAACGATGCGGCGCAGCTCAAACTGCACAAGGACCTACTGGAGAAACTGGCGCTGACCTCGCCGACGGCCTCGCCGGTGGTCAGCCTGGCGCGCATCGAGCAGCAGGGTTACGCGCGGTTCGATGCGGTTTACATTCCCGGTGGCCATGCGCCGATGCAGGACCTGCTGAAGAGCCCGGCGCTGGGCCGGCTGCTGGCCGACTTCCACCAGCGCAACAAGACCACCGCGCTGGTCTGCCACGGGCCGATTGCGCTGCTGTCCACGCTGCCGGATGCGGCGGGTTTCGTGGCGAAGCTGGAGGCGGGTGCGATGCCGGCCACGCCGAAGTGGATCTACAGCGGCTACCAGATGACGGTGATCAGCAACCAGGAAGAGGAGCAGGCCAAGCCGCTGCTGGGTGGTGGCGAGATGAAGTTCTACCCGCAGACTGCGTTGCAGCGGGCGGGGGGGAAGTTCAGCAGTAACACCACGCCGTGGACGGGGCATGTGGTGGTGGACCGCGAGTTGATTACCGGGCAGAACCCGGCTTCGGCGCTGGAGGTGGGGCAGCGGTTGGTGGGCGGTTGAAGTAAGGCGGGGCTCTGCACCGCATGCGGTGCCGTGGCACCATGGCGAACTGGCCTCGTCCTTCCGGGCGGGGCCGGTTTTCCACGGAAGCCCTACAACACGACATGCGAACGTCTTTTTTCATTCTCTCCGCCCTGTGCCTTGGCCTGCTGTCCGGCTGTGCCAGTGGCCCGGAAGAGCACGCCTCAAGCCGCGAAATCACCAGTGCGTTCGTGGCCGACGACGGCCAGCTGTACCTGCTGCCGCGCTATGACGAGCCGATGCGCTTCAATGCCGCGCCGTTCCGCGAGTACCGGGCGCTGATGGACAGCCCGCTGCGCGAGGCGGTGGCCTGCGCGCAGATGTACTTCCATGAGGATTGGCGCGACTCGGCCAACAAGGCCAAGGTGCACGGCAGCTATGCGCTGCTGCTGCGGCCGGAGCAGGTGACGGCGCAGCAGGCCGCGCAGTTCAAGCTGGAGCGGATTGAGGTCCCCTCGCGTGAGGCCAAGGCCGTGGAGGAGCGGGCGCGCTACTACCTGCCGATGGACCGGACCCGTTACGCGCTGGCGTTTGACCGGGCCTGCAATCTTTCAAGGAAGGGCGGCAGCTATTACAGCGCGCTGTTCGAGGGCGACGGCGAGCGGGTGAAGTTGCCGGATGCTGCGGCGCTGGCGGAGAAAGGGAAGCTGGCACAGCCGATCAGTGCACGGGCGCAGCGGATCCTGCCGGAGAGGGAGGACAAGCCGGGTGTGGGTTCGGCGGCGGGCAAGGTGCTCGGCGCGGCGTTGATCCCTGTGGCGGTGCCGGTGTTTGTGTTGAGCCTGCCGTTCCTGGGGCCGGATCATTGGAAGTGATGGGGCGTTGAAGCCAGAGCATCCACGCGTGGCGTGGATCTATTCGGGCCTTGCAAGTGCCTGAACGTTCATCCTGGAGATCTGTGTGCCCAGCACGCTGGAAACTGTTTTGAAGACCGTAGGTTTCATTGTCCTCGCGGCACTTCCGTTGGTGATCCTCTGGTTCACCCTTCGGCGAATGTCAGTAACTGCTCGCTCGTCCGTGAGGTCGGGGCTGCGTTTGCATGCCCCGCGCCGGATTTCCGGTACGTCCATGACCCTGGTGATGGTGGATGGCAAAGAGGATCGCGAGCACTACTTCTTTGATGCGGAGTCCTTCTACCTGCGACGTGGGCCGGTGCCTACGGCGGTTCCGCTCTCGCAGATCACCTCAGTCACACGAACGTCCGACAAGATCTACGGGCGCTATGTCTGGCAGGTGTGCTTCAGCAAAGCATCGGGCAGAAAGTGCGTGACGTTCACCAACAACCTGACGCTGTTCAACCGCGATTTCCTGCTGTTCCTGGAGGCGGTGCGGAAGGCCAATCCACTGGCGACCGTTGATCGAGCGGGTCTGTTCTTCTGATTGCGCGGCGATATCAATAGCGCCGATTGGCAAGCAGAGGGACCAGGAGGGCGGGTTGTTGTGAATGATTTCGCGCGTGTCTTACACACTCAGCCCATGCTGGCGGCACGGATCTGGATATCCTGCTGCACGCGTTGATCTTCCAGCTGCTGCTCAAGCTGGTTGGCGATGGCGCGCTGCTGCGCTTCGCGGCTGACGGCGTCGAACTGCTGCATTGATTCTTCAACTGAGGTCTGCGCAGCCAGTTCGGTCGGCATTGCTGCGCGCTGGTGGGCGGGGTCGCTGGGCTCGCCCTGGACCACAAACAGGGTGTGACCGGCCGGTTTGTCTGCCGTGGCGTTGCTCAGCAGTACGTGGTCGACGCGGTCCAGGTCGTTGTCCTTGGCCAGCACCAGCAGGCTAGCCGTCATGCGCTCGCTGGCTTCGTCGAACGTGCGGCCGTGCTTTGCATCCAACGTGGCTACGCCTTCGCGCACCTGCTGGTAGAGGGCGTGATCGGGATGTTCGGGCTGGGTAGGCAGCAGGGGTGCGGGCGGCGCTTCGGGTTGCTGGACTGTTGCGCTTGAGGGCGATGCCACCGGGGCCCCCACGTGTGTTGGCGTGCAGGGAGGCTCGTGCTTCGAGACCAAGGGCGCCGCGTCTGTCATCAGCGCGGGCGTAGCTGGCTCGGCTGCTGCGAGGGTGACTGGAACGTCTGACTCCGGCTGGACCGGCGCCGGCTTCGCTTCGGCTTCGTGGAGGCGGGCAGTAGCCGGCACGGCTTCAGCCACTTCGGTCTGGATTGACGGGGCCGGGGAGTGGCTGTGAGTTGTAACGGGCTCCTGCGCAGGAGCCGGGTGCCCGACATCCGGCGTAGGTAATGCACTCACTTCTGGCTGTGCGGGAGCACGCTCAGCGGTGTGACTGCCGGGTGGCGGCACGGAGGCTGCAGGCATCGTGTGCGCAGGAAGTTCTGCCTCGGTATGCGCTTGCCGCTCGCTTGACTCATCCCGTGCAGGTTGCGTTGCAGCGGCTGCGGTCGGCTCCTGTCGTGGTGCTTCGCGGCGAGCCGGTTCCTGCACCGGTTCCGTACGATCGGATGGCGTCGGCGCTGCAGGCGGAGGAGCGCGATGCTCTTGCGTCAGAGTTGGTTCGTTGGGCGTAAGTGCAGCGCGTTCAACGGTGCGCGTATCGCTCACCGCTTGTGGCGTCAGGCGTTCTTCGGCGTGCTCGCCGCGAACCTCGGCCACGGCAGCGGCGGCCATCTGCTGCACCTGCGGTGCAGCGACGCCAAGTCGATTGGCTTCCTGCATGGCCTGTTCGTGGGCATCGCGCTCGTTGGCGGTCAATGCCTCGATACTGCGTTCTTGGGCGCTGGGTACGGGCGCCTCCATCTGTTGGATGGCCCGGATCTGCGGGTAGGTACTGTTCAACTCGTCGCGGATGTTGCCCTCGGCCAGCGAATCGTAGATCCAGCCGTCATGCAGCCACTCACCATCGCCCTGATGCTGATAGGTGCGTCCGTCGGAGGCGAGTACGTGATCGGGATGCTCACGGGCCCAGATCACTTCATCAGGAATAGCTCCGTACTGGGACCAGCCCTGTGCGGTGTAGGCCTCCTCATACTGCTTGGCAAAGGCCGCCGAGCTTCGGGCGGCGTTGAAGGCCATGATGCCCTGTGCGGCTTCATCAAGCTGCGCAGCCTTGGTGGCGTCGGCAACTTCGACCGTGGTGTTCTTGATGCCATGTTCGAGGACCTGATGGACGACCTCGCGTCGCCATTCACCGTTCTCCGGGTTGCGCTCCCAGGAGCGGGGCAGTGCGCTGGGCGTATCGCTGGCGTCGCCGGCAATGCTGAAGGGATTGATCGGTTGATCAGGCTCGGACAGCCGCAGCCCGACGGCCCGGCTTGAGGCTTGGTAGTTCAGTTGCTGGCTCAACTCGGCATCGGCCGTGAGCAGCGTGGTCGCGCCGTAGATCGGGCGATCGGCCAGGGTGCCGACGGTGCCTACAATTTCCGTCTCCTCGCGTGTCCAACCCTTTTCGGGGTGCGCCGGATCAAACGTCCAGATCCTGTCGGTGCTGTCGGCCTGATTGTTGATCTGGTATTTCTCGATCCATTCGACGATCTCACTGGCTCCCCAGGCGCCCAACCCACCACCGATGATGCCGGTGACAATGGCGCCGGGGCCGGACTCAATGCCCAGCAGCGTACCGACCTTGGCGCCCACCACCGCGCCGGTCCAACCGCCGACGCTGCGTGCTCCGAAGTCCAGCAGCGCGGCTTCTGCGCCCGTCCGGTTGTCGCGCGCGTATAGGTCGGCAATCCTTGTTCCTTCCGTGGCGGCTTCAACGACCGTCGCTGTGGCGCCACCGATGACGGCGCCCCGCACCATGTTTGGGCGCACGCGGATGGTGTGGTCGATGCCGCGTGCTTCCTGGATGTTGGGCGTAATGCCTTCAACAACCTTGAGCGTTGCGCGCTCATCGAGAACGGCTGCCGCTGTTGGTGGGCTGACCTTTGTGTTGTGGGGCAGGGTATCCCCAAGCTCGGCGTGCCAGCGGCCTTGTGCGCGCCAGTCATCGCGCAGTGTCTGGGTGATTCGCGGGTCATTCAGCCGAGCTTCGCGTTCCGCTTCCAGGGCTGTGCCGGGTAGGCGGGTATCGCTATGGCTGTCGTAGACCTGAGCGCCTTTGCGTCCGTAGAGTCGAATTTGGATGCCTGTCTCGGCCTGAACCTTGTCCAGATTTCCGGGTAGGGCATCGTAAACGTGTTTGCGCACGTCTTCCGGGACGTAGCGGCCGAAGCCATAGTTGTCCAGAGAGTTGGAAAAGCGTGCATCCACGCCAAGTTCGCTTTCCAGCCGATGCGCGACGACGCCTCGAATCTCCACTTCGTAGCCTTTGGCCTGAAGATCCTTGATCAGCATGATCGCACTATCACCATTGCCTAGCGTTGTGTCGAGGATGAGGTTCCTACGACCCTTGACTGCTCCCGCACGCAGTTCTTTCGCCCAGTGACTGGCGTCCTCGTGGGTGTGCCCGGCCCAAGTGTACGGGTACCGCTCATACAGTCGCTCTACGTCTGGATACGCGTCGCGTAGTTCGTCGGGATCCACGACAACTACATTCCCGCCAAGTTCCGCTCTGCTGATGTCCTTCAGCGTGCCCTTTCCTGCGCCTGGTTGCCCTGCGAGGAGGATGGCCTTTGGTGTTGTCTGTGAGGTGTGGTGACTCAAGCCACTCTCGGGAATGATCGTTTCCCGAAGAACCCGCTGATGCACGTCTGCCGGCAACTGACCATCCTTGGAGGCCATTAGCTTTACTCCCTACTGGCGTCAAAGTGGGCACGCAGCTCGCTGAGATTCGCTAGGCCAATGTTGCTGGACCTGGCAAATGACATCACTCGTTCCTTTTCTTTGGCTCGTTCGATCGCTTGCGGATCGCCTGATGCCACAGCGGCGTCAATTTCAGCGCGCGCTTCAATCTTGAAGGCGCTAAGGCAGTCCTCCAACTCCCAGACTGCGGCCTCGAAGGGTGGGGTGGACTTGATTCTTCTATTCTTTATCGAATTGAGAGCCTTCTGCAGTCGTTCGATATGATCCGGATAGTCCTTGAGCAATTCAAGGAGCTTTTCCGGTACCGGGGGAGAGGGCTGAGGCATGGCTTTCACCTATCTAGCGATTTGATGCGTTCTCATGAGTATCTGCACTTGCAGTGGCAAGTTCAATGCTGCCCACGGTAGGGCGGCTATCGTCTCCCGGCTGGCCAGCTGGAGCCTCCGTCTTGAGGTGATCCTGGCGCTGGCCGCATTCATGCCGCTCTTGGGACTACTTTCTCTCCGAGCAGTCGGCGTTAGTTTCATGATCCAAGCGGCTGTCCGGAGCGCTCATTTCTCAGCGGCCTCAGAATGCGCGCGAAGCGATTCATCTCCTAACCAATGGCGCTTGAAGGAGGATGTGAACATCAGCTGTTCCGTTCCCACAGCCCGGGCAACGGCCTGTAGATCGTTAGAGGCTTCGGCATCGGCAAGCTCAATGCGAGCTTCGCGAATGAACCCATCAAGCTTGTCTTCCAAAGCCCAGACTGCGGCCTCAACTTGTTAAGGTGTATCTGTACTTGGAGTGATGAGTTCAATGCTCTAGCCAGTCGACTATTGGAAGGCGGCGTTAGACGCCCATCTGGCTGCCATCGAAGTACTCCCAAAGATCGTCGAGGTGAGCCATGCCGATATTGCGGGACTTCGCAAAGGACATGAGCCTTTCCTTTTCTTGAGCGAAATAATCGCGAAGTTCATGGAGACCTTTCATTCCGCCATTGCCGGATCGCGCTTGGAACATCAGCTTGAATTTCTCGTCAGTCGCAGAAATCAATTCAGCATCACCCGATGCCTTGGCCGCCGTCAGCTCAGCCTGGGCGTCATTGATAAAGCTGTCGAGACAATCCTCCAGCTTCCACACTGCATCCTCAAATGGCGGTAGATACTCCGCGGTTCTGTTGTTAACCGAATTGAGCGCTTCCTGCAACATCTCGATATGCCTCGGATAGTCCGTGAGCATTTCCCGGAGTTTCGCCGGAACAGGCGGGGAGGAGAAATTCATGGCTGTCACCTCTACCTCTTCGGAATATCCATGCGGATTCAAGAGTATCCGCACATTCCCTGGTGGGTCCAATGTCATTTGCGACATCAGGAGGAGTGCCTGAGCGGCCTCGGTCCTTGGGATCATCAAGTTTAGGCGACGTTGAAGCAGAGCATCCACGCATGGCGTGAGTCTACTGGAAGCGCGGCAGTCACGTGTGGCGTGGATCGGCGGGGCTACACTGGTTGCCTGTACTTGATGGAAGCTCGCCCATGTTCAGTGGAAAGGTCGCGGTGGTTACCGGCTCCACCAGTGGTATCGGTCTTGGCATTGCGACCGCGCTGGCGCGGCAAGGTGCCGATATCGTGCTGAATGGCTTCGGCGATGCGGCGGAGATCGAACGCATCCGTTCCAAACTGGAAGCCGAGTTCGGTGTGCGAGTGGCGCATGACGGCGCCGACCTGTCGCGCGGCGAGGCGGTGCGCGGACTGATCGACCACGCCGTCACGACGATGGGCCGCATCGACATCCTGGTGAACAATGCCGGCATCCAGCACACCGCGTCGATCGAGGAGTTCCCGGTCGAGAAGTGGGATGTGATCCTCGCGCTGAATCTCTCGGCCGTATTCCATGCTACGGCGGCGGCCTTGCCGCACATGAAGCAGCAGGGCGCCGGCCGCATCATCAACATCGCATCCGTGCACGGCTTGGTGGGCTCGGTGAACAAGTCCGCATATGTGGCGGCCAAGCATGGCGTGGTGGGGTTCACCAAGGTGACCGCGCTGGAGAATGCGGGCACCGGCATCACCGCCAATGCCATCTGCCCGGGCTGGGTGCGAACGGCGCTGGTCGAGCAGCAGATCACCGCGTTGGCCGAGCGCGAAGGCACGGATCAGGAAACCGCTGCACGTGCGCTGCTGGCTGAAAAGCAGCCGTCGTTGCAGTTCGTGACGCCCGAGCAGCTGGGCGAGATGGTGGTGTTCCTAGCCTCGGACGCTGCGGCGCAGATTACCGGCACGGCGCTGCCCGTGGATGGGGGCTGGACGGCGCGCTAGTTGGCTGGCTGCGCCTTACGCTGCAGCATCGGCAGTGCCACCAGTGTGGCGAGGATGGTGAACAGCACCAGCGACGAGCCGACCGTACCGAAGCCCAGGCCGCCCTTTTCCAGCGGCTTGGTGAGCAGGTCGCCGAAGGTGGCGCCGAACGGGCGAGTGAGCACGAAGGCGATCCAGAACAGGATGACCCGGTTGATGCCCTTGAGGCGGCTAGCCAGCGCGGTGAGCGCGATGAGGCTGCCGATCAGCAGTGCGCCGCCGGTGAAGCCGAGCCCGGAATCGTCGGCGAGGAAATCACCCAGCGCGGTGCCGAGCGTGTTGGAGAACAGGACGGCGGTCCAGTAGAAGCCCTCGGCGCGGCGCGATGCGATGTTGCTGACCGAGATCGACTTTTCCGACAGCCGCCAGGCCAGCAGCACCAGCGCCAGGCAGCCGGCCAGCAGGCTGGCGCCGGTGGCATAGCCCAGGCCAAGCGTGCGGTCGAGCAGGTCGGACATGGTGGTGCCTGCGGTGCTGGTGGCCAGCACCACCGACCAGAACAGCACCGGGTGGAAGCGTCGCGCCGACAACTGCATGCCCAACAGGCCGGCAAAGATCGTCAGCAGGATGGCCGAGCTGGCCACGTAGCCCAGGTTGAGTGTCATCGACAGCAGGTCGCCGGCGGTCTCGCCGAGGGTGGTGGCGGCAATCTTCATCACCCAGAAGCCAAGGGTGACCGCCGCCACCTTGCTGTGCAGGGAATCTGCGTCTGAAGCACGCATCGAACGTCGCCTGGGGAGCCTGCCGGTGATGCTCTGGCGGGCGGCGTCGGAGTGCGGTCGGAACCGGGTTCGGTGAGGGTGAGTGTGGGGTTGGCGTTCAGCTCGCGCTGGCGGGGGCCGAAAGGCGAGCCAGCAGGGCATCCCAGTCGGCCACGAAGCAACCGTTGTGGCCGCGGTTGCACTCAATGATCCACGCGTCCAGCGATTCGCTCTGTGCGCGGTAGTCGCTGACATCGCCCAGCACGGCAAAGTGCAGGCGGTAGTTCACCAGCATCTGCAGCCACTGACCGGCCATGCCGGAGCGAAGCTCGAAGAAGTCTGCCGAAAGGCGCTGCACCGGCACGGCAATCCACTCGGCCTGATGCCCGAGGGCATCGCCGACCAGATCGCGCAGGCCGTTGGCATCGAGTGCAGGGCCCTGCGGCGCGATGCGCAGGAGGCGGGTGGTGCCGAAGTGTTCAATGGAATCATTCATGCTGGAGGTTCTGCAGTTGACGCAGCCGGGCGAGGATGTCTTCGCGCAGGCCGGGGATGTAGTGATAGGCGTCTGCGAGCAGGGTGACGTCCGCCGTCGGGACGAGCCGCTTCATGCGTTCGGCGGCGGCAGGGGTGTCGATGAGGGCATCACGCGCGCCCATGACAAGGGCTACCGGCGGATGCAGCGCAGCCAGGCGCTCGTCGCTGATGCGGGGAATGCGCAGCGGACGTGGCCGAACCTCGGCACGGATCAATGCCAGCAGGTCGAGCAGCGGCTGCGCACGTGCAGGTGCATGCAGTGGCGCGGGACCCATGACCGCGCGGCGCAGGCGCTCGCGTCCCCATCGGCCAAGCAGCAACAGTGGCAGCGCCTTGAGCAGGAATGCACGCTGGCGCCCGATACCCGAGGGGCTGACCAGGACCAGTGCGTTGACCCGGGCAGGCCTTCGCAGCGCGTAGTCCAGTGCCAGGAAGCCGCCGAACGACAGGCGCACGAATGCTGCGCTTTCCACGCCAAGTGCGTCGAGGACATCATCCAGCCATTGCGCATGCGCGTCGCTGTCCAGCGCAGGTTGCGTGCCTTCGCTGAGGCCCGGTTCGCCAATGATGTCGACGGCATGCACGCGGTAGTACTCGCTCCAGCGTTCGGCATCGAACATCCAGCTGGCGGCATTGCTGAGGGTGCCATGCAGCAGCACCAGGGCAGGGCCGTGTTCCGGGCAGCAGCTGACCACAAATGTCGAACCGGCGCGGGTGGCGAGATGATGCGATTCGTGTGGTACCGGCCAGTCCGAAAGCACCTGGCGATAGGCGGCAAGTACGTGCTGCGTGGGAATGCCGGGGCGCTGCCGCTTCATGCGCTGCGGTCCTGCAGCAGACGCTGCAGGCTGACCAGCAGCGCCGTGGAACCTGCCAGGCCACCGATCACGATCAGCTTGAGCACATCGTGCTCAGGCGAATAGATCGTCTCCATGCGCAGCGGCTCATCGTCGGCCTCGCGGCCGGTGACGCGCGCATGCAGGGCACGCACCAGGTCGGCGGCACGTGCCGCACCGCATCCGGGAATATCCACCACCGTGGTCAGCTGTGGGCGCGCAGCGGAGGGCTCACGCACGGTGCCGGTGAACACGTCGAGGTCTTCGGCGGTGATGCGATAGGACTTGCCGATGCGGGTCGCGCGCAGTTGGCCGCTACGGATATGCCGCAGGACGGTTTTGGGGTGCAGGCTGAGCTGCTGGGCAGCCTGATCGACGGTTAGCAACGCGGGGGACATAACGGAACTCGAGAACCATGTGCTCCCTATTGTTCCATGAAATGCAATGTTCTGGAGCGATTGGGTATTGCGCGGCGGCGGCGACAGGGGGCCATCTGCCCGGTGCCGCTCGCGCGGGCCAACCCTCCCGACGGCTACGCTGGCTTGGCGAACACATCCAGCCCCTTGCCCGTCTCCAGCAGCGACTTCAGGCTGGACAGCACGATCGGCCAGCCCTGGCGAATGCCGGTATCCATGCCGCTGCCGGGCTCCAGCTCCTCGTGGGTAACGGTCAGCCGCACCATGTCCTGGTAGGGCACGATTTCGAAGGTGACCCGGCTGTAGGCATCCGGGTTGTCAGCCTGCGAGGCGGCGGCCCAGGTGATGACCAGACGTGAGGGCGGGGTGCTTTCCACCACCTCGCCGACCAGCTCGACCGAGCGCGTTTCGTTTGCGCGCACGTGCTGCCAGCGCGAGCCGGGCTTCCAGTCCGAGACGTTCTCATGGCCCCAGTAGCGGCTGGCGATCTCGGGGCGGGTGATGGCCTCGAACACCTTCTGTGGCGTGGAGGCGATATAGATCACGTGGATGAAGCGGGTGGTCTCTGCGGACATCGTCATTCTCCTTCCAGTTCTCGTTTCAGGTCATGCAGCAGGCTCAGGCGCTGCTGCTCGAACTTGCGTACCCAGCGCTCGTAGACTTCATGCAGCGGCACCGGGTTGATGAAGTGCAGCTTTTCGCGACCACGACGCACGGTGCTGATCAGGTTCGCGTCTTCCAGCAGGCCCAGGTGCTGGGTGACCGATTGCCGGGCCATGTCCAGGTGCTCGCAGAGCTGGCCCAGGGTCTGGCCGTTGTCTGCGCAGAGCAGGTCCAGCAGCGTTCTGCGCGTGGGGTCGGCCAGGGCCTTGAACACCTTGTCTGCATTCATGCGGGGCGTCTTCAGTTCCAGTTGTCGATCCTGACGTCGTGCGGGTTGGGCTGGCCCTTGCCGGTTTCCAGCAGGGCTTTGAGGCTCAACAGGAACACCGCCCACTTGGTGCTGCAGTGGGAGGTGAACTCGACGCGTTCCTTCCAGCCTTCGTGGGTGAACAGCACGATGCAGTAGTCGCCTTCCTGTTTCAGTGCGAAGCGTGCATGCGTGCCGATCCATTCGGCGGGGCCGACCAGGAACTTCCAGAGCACCAGCTCGCCGGGAATCAGCTGTTCCAGTTGCATTTCCATGGCGCCGATTTCCTGGCCGTTGTTCGTGAAGCGCACCCTGACCGTACCGCCGGTCTCGCGGTCGCCGTGGGTGTCTTCAGCCCACCAGGCGGCGACGCCTTCGGGGGTGGCCAGGGCTTGATACACCTGGCTTGCGGGGGCCTTGATGCCGACCCGATGTGCGATATCCACCATTGCAGGTTCCTCGCGTGGGCGGGCAGGCGCCGCGGTCGAGTGGACTATATGCAGGTAAATGCCTGCATGTCAAATCCGGCCCACGGACGTCCGGCCCTGGTAGTGCCGGCCGCTGGCCGGCATCCTCGGTGCAGCCGATTGATGCGTTGAAAGGAGTACGTGCATGACTGAAGCTGGAAAGGACACCTTGACCATCCGCCGCGCCAGCGTGGCCGATGCCCCTGCGGTGCTGCGGCTCTTCGACGAGGTGATCGAATGGTTCGTGTCGATCGGTAATCTGCAGCAGTGGGGCAGCGAGCCGTGGTCGACGGTGCCGCGTCGAATCACCCAGGTGACTGATGCCTGCGCGCTGCCCGGCGCGTGGGTGGCGCAGAACGCACTGGGTGAGGTGCGTGCGTTCCTGGCGCTGGGTGAGGCGATGCCCTATGTACCGGCGCCCGATGGGCCAGAGCTGTACGTACGCGTGCTGGTGGCTTCGCGCGATGGCCGCGTGCGCGGCATTGGCCGCCGCTTGATGGCGTTTGCCGATGAGCAGGCGCGCGCTGCCGGACTCGACCATCTGCGCGTGGACTGCTACGGCGGTGGCAATGGGGATCTGGTGCGCTTCTATGAGTCCTGTGGCTACACACGCATCGCACCGTTCAACGTGGACGGTTGGCCTGGCATGCTGCTGGGCCGGCAGCTCTGACGCGGCTGCGTCATTCGGTCGCAGCGTGTGTGCAGGAAACGGTACATCGGTTCGGCGCTAGAGTAAGGCCATGACCTGCACGGGATGGCTGTGTCATCCCGCTGCGGGTTCCTGATGACCCCCTCCAGGAAGGAGCAGCGCATGTACTACAGCAGTGGCAACTACGAAGCCTTCGCGCGCCCGCGCAAGCCGGCCGGTGTCGATGGCAAGAGCGCCTGGTTTGTCGGTTCGGGCCTGGCCTCGCTGGCGGGAGCCGCGTTCCTGGTGCGCGATGGGCGCATGGCCGGTGAACGCATCACCATCCTTGAACAGCAGCAGATTGCCGGCGGCGCGCTGGATGGCCTGAAGGTACCGGAAAAGGGTTTCGTGATCCGTGGTGGCCGCGAGATGGAGAACCATTTCGAGTGCCTGTGGGACCTGTTCCGCTCGATCCCCTCGCTGGAGATCGATGACGCCAGCGTGCTGGACGAGTTCTACTGGTTGAACAAGGACGACCCGAACTATTCATTGCAGCGCGCCACCATCAATCGCGGCGAGGATGCGCACACCGATGGCCTGTTCACGCTGACCGAGCAGGCGCAGAAGGACATCATCGCGCTGTTCCTGGCCACCCGGCAGGAGATGGAGAACAAGCGCATCAACGAAGTGCTGGGCCGCGACTTCCTGGACAGCAATTTCTGGCTGTACTGGCGCACCATGTTCGCGTTCGAGGAGTGGCATTCGGCGCTGGAGATGAAGCTGTACCTGCATCGCTTCATCCATCACATTGGCGGCCTGCCGGACTTTTCGGCACTGAAGTTCACCAAGTACAACCAGTACGAATCGCTGGTGCTGCCGCTGGTGAAGTGGCTGCAGGACCATGGCGTGGTGTTCCAGTACGGCACCGAGGTGACCGACGTCGACTTCGATCTGCAGCCGGGCCGCAAGCAGGCCACGCGCATCCACTGGATGCGTGATGGTGTAGCCGGTGGCGTGGATCTGGGCGCGGACGATCTTCTGTTCATGACCATCGGCTCGCTGACTGAGAACTCGGACAATGGCGACCACCACACTGCGGCACGCCTGAACGAAGGCCCCGCGCCGGCCTGGGACCTGTGGCGACGCATTGCCGCGAAGGATGCAGCGTTCGGGCGTCCGGACGTGTTCGGCGCGCACATTCCGGAAACCAAGTGGGAATCGGCGACGGTGACCACGCTGGATGCGCGCATTCCGGCCTACATCCAGAAGATCGCCAAGCGCGATCCCTTCAGCGGCAAGGTGGTGACCGGCGGCATCGTCAGCGTGCGTGACTCGCGCTGGCTGATGAGCTGGACGGTGAACCGGCAGCCACATTTCAAGAACCAGCCCAAGGACCAGATCGTGGTCTGGGTGTATTCGCTGTTTGTGGATACGCCCGGCGACTACGTGAACAAGCCGATGCAGGACTGCACCGGCGAGGAGATCACCCGCGAGTGGCTGTACCACCTGGGCGTGCCGGTGGACGAGATCGACGAGCTGGCCGCGACCGGTGCGAAGACGGTACCGGTGATGATGCCGTACATCACCGCGTTCTTCATGCCGCGCCAGGCCGGTGATCGCCCTGACGTGGTGCCGGAAGGTGCGGTGAACTTCGCCTTCATCGGCCAGTTCGCCGAATCGAAGCAGCGCGACTGCATTTTCACCACCGAGTATTCGGTGCGTACGCCGATGGAAGCGGTGTACACGTTGCTGGATATCGAACGCGGCGTGCCGGAGGTGTTCAATTCCACCTACGACGTGCGCTCGCTGCTGGCCGCCGCCGGTCGTCTGCGCGATGGCAAGGAACTGGATATTCCCGGGCCTGCGTTCCTGCGCAACCTGCTGATGAACAAGCTGGACAAGACCCAGATCGGTGGCCTGCTGCGCGAGTTCAAGCTGGTACAGGAGGACTGAGCGGGGCGTGGGTAGCGCCGGGCGACGCCCGGCGAGTCCAACAGGGGGAGTTGACGACGCCGCAACCTACTAGTAGGTTGGCGGCATGAAAGAGTCGCTCTCGCCCAAGGCCCAGGAGATCCTGGCCCACGCCCGTTCGCTGCTGGAGGCCGGTGGCTACAACGGCTTCAGCTACGCCGACGTGTCGGCACGAGTGAACATCAGCAAGGCCAGCATCCACCACCATTTCCCCAGCAAGGTGGATCTTGTGCGCACGGTGGTTGAGCTGTACCGGGCCGAGGCGCGTGAGGGCCTGGCGCTGCTGGACCGGCAGCTGGGCGACCCGTTGCAGGAGCTCAACGCCTATGTGGACTACTGGTCCAGTTGTATTGCGGGCGGCACGTCGTCGTTCTGTATCTGCGCGATGCTGGCCGCCGAAGCGCCGATGATTCCGGCAGAGATCGCTGAGGAAGTGCGCGGCCATTTCGAGGACCTGAGCGGCTGGCTGGCGGTGACCCTGGAGAAGGGCGCTGCCATGGGCCAACTGGAGTTGCAGGGCTCGGCGGCCGATGAGGCCAAGGCGTTCATGTCTTCGGTGCACGGCGCGATGCTGGCTGCGCGCGGCTTCGGTGATGCGGCCACGTTCGCGACGCTGGCACGGCTGGCCATCGCGCGGGTGAGCGCGGCCGCCTGATGTTCGTGTGATGGGCCTGCGGCGACGCGGGCCTTCTTTTTAGTCCATCAACCTACCTACTGGTAGGTTTAATTTATCAACGGAGAGACCCATGGCGCATCCTCTTACCCTCCCCGGAGCGATCCATACCATCATCAGCCTGGTGCCGATCCTGGCCGGCCTGTATGGCTTCATCCGCTACCGGGCTATCGATCCCGGCACGCGCTCGGGCAGGCTCTATCTGGTGGGCCTGGTGCTGTCGGTGGCGACCTCGTTCACCGTGTCCAGCACCGGCGGACTCAATCCCGGCCACGCTTTCGGCGTGATCGTGCTGCTGGTGGCGTTCGGCGGTGTTCTGGCTTCGCGACTGCGCTTCCTTGGACGGCTGGCGGCTTACCTGTCGACCTTTGCGCTGTCTTTCAGCTTCCTGCTGTCGTTGGTGCCGGGCGTGAATGAAACGCTGACGCGGTTGCCGGTGGCACACCCGCTGGCGGCGGCGCCGATGGCACCGGTGGTGCTGCAGACCTTGCTCGGCTGTCTGGCAGTGTTCGTGATCGGATTTGCCGGGCAGTGCTGGCGGATTCATCGGCGCACCACCCCGTTGTGAGCGATGCAGGCCCGCAGCACGAAGTACCGCAGAATCAGCAGCCGACCAGTCGGTCCGCGCCGATGCCGTTGCGATGCTGGCTGCGGTATTCGGTCGGGCTGGCGTCGGCCTGGCTGCGGAAATGGCGGCGGAACGATTCCTGCGAGCCGAAGCCGGCCTGCTCGGCGATCCACTGCAGTGGCCGGTCCGTGGTTTCCAGCAGCTCGCGGGCGTAGGCTACGCGTTCGCGGATCAGCCAATCGATCGGCGACAGGCCGGTGGCTTCCAGGAACTGCCGTTGCAGGGTGCGTTGGCTGAGTGCGGCCTGCTCGGCGAGGCTGCCAAGCGAATGTGGCTCGCGCAGGTTGCGGCGCATCCACTCCATCAGCTTCGCCAACCGCGTGGGCTCGCCGTTGGGAATGGCCCGGCTGACACGCTGGCTGCGCCCGGCATCGCGCCAGGGCGCCAACACCAGCCGTTCGGCAACGAGATTGGCCACGCGCGCACCGTAATCCTTGCGCACCATGTGCAGCATCATGTCCATGCCGGTGGCCGAGCCGGCCGAGGTGATGATGCTGCCGGTATCCACATACAGCGCATCTTCGCGCACATCGATGCGTGGGAACTCACGTGCGAGCGCTTCGGTGAGGCGCCAATGGGTGGTGGCCTGGCGACCGTCGAGCAGCCCGGCCCAGGCCAGCACGAACGCACCGGAGCAGATCGAGGCGATGCGCGCGCCGCGTGCGTGGGCACGGTTGAGCGCATCGAGCAGTGCCTGCGGCGGGCGTTCGCTGGGTTCGCGCCAACCGGGGATGACGATGATGTCGGCGTCATCAACCGTGCTGAGATCGCAGGGCAGCTGCACCTGCGCATTGCCGAGCATGCGCAGTGCGCCGGGCTCGCCTGCGCATAGCTGGGTGCGGTACCAGGCCACGCCGAGCTCGGGCCTTATCGGCGCGAACAGGCCCACCGCACAGCCGAATTCGAACAGCCCCTGGCCGTGGCAGGCGACGATGGCAACGAGCGGCGCGGCGGGATCGGCGGGTGGGCTGGGCATGGCTTGATGCTACGGGTGCAGATGCATGGCGCTGAGTGGTGCGCGGGCATGAGGTGATGCCGGCCAGGCATATGGAGCGGTCGCTCCCCTCTTGTAGAGCCGAGCCCACGCCCGGCTCAAAATTGGCAGAAGTGGATGCATCTGACGCCGTCGCGAGGAGCAGCCGAGCGTGGGCTCGGCTCTACAGACAGCAGTGCACCGGCAATGCCGCCTAACCTCATTACCAGCGGTCATGTGGGTGGCCGGATATGACGGTTGGGTGACGTGATCCCGCCTGTCGCGCCAGGTGAACAGGCCCTTGAATGGAAGCGTGTTTCCGGCCCACCCCCACGAGCCCCCATGCCTGCCGCCCACGCCCCTGTCCTGAGCACTCTCGCTGTTCTGATCACTGCTATCCTCGCCGCGTCGCCCACCCATGCGGCGGAAGCCGATGCCGATCCTGCCGCCACCGCCGCGACAGCCAACGTGGCAGCGTCCACGCTGGATGCAGTGGTAGTGACTGGTTCGCGCACCAGCACGCGCACGGTGAAGAACAGCTCCACGCCCATCGATGTGATCTCCGCCGAGGACCTTGCCGCTACCGGGCAGGGCAACCTGCTGGAAGCGTTGCAGCGCAGCCTGCCGTCGCTCAGCCAGATCGGTGGTTACCAGAGCGACCAGGAAAGCCTGATCCGCGGCTACCAGCTGCGCAACCTGTCGCCGGGCTACACGCTGGTGCTGGTGAACGGCAAGCGTCGCAATGCCAGTGCCTATGTGAGCGGGGCAAACGGCGGCGGCTATCCGGGCCATGCCTGGGCCGATCTGGCGTTGATTCCGGTCTCGGCCATCGACCATGTCGAAGTACTGCGCGATGGTGCATCGGCCATCTACGGCTCGGATGCGATCACCGGCGTGGTCAACGTGATCCTGAAGTCGCAGGCCCACGGTGGTGAACTTGCCGTGGAGAGCGGGCAGAGCATCGATGGCGATGGCTCGCGCACCAGCGTGCGCGCCAACGTGGGCCTGCCGTGGGGCGCCGATGGCTTCGTCAACCTGTCCGGCGAGACCACCCGCCAGCATCATGCGATCCGCACCCGCCGCTACATCGATGGCTATCTGAGCTACCCGGCGGTGGATGGCAGCGGCAATCTGGTGGCGCTGCGGCCGAACAATCGATTGCCGGCCGGCGTATCGCCGAACCCGGCCGAGGCCAACCGCAATGCCGAGGCCAACACCATCCTCAGCTCGCCGTCGTATGCGCTGAAGGCCTTCGCGGTGAACGTAGGCCATGGCCTGGGCGAAAGTGCGCAGTTCTACGCCAATGCCACGGCCAGTGATCGCACCGCGCAGGCAATCCAGAACTTCCGACTGCCGGCGACCATCTTCACCACCTACAAGGCACCCGGCGTGCTGAGTGTGTTCCCGGATGGCTTCCTGCCGGTACTGGAAACCAAGGAGAAACAGTACACCGGCACCGCAGGCGTGAAAGGCCAGATCGCGGGCTGGGACTACGACGCCAGCCTGACCGGCAACCGCAGCACGGTGCGCACCTACACCCGTAACTCGGTGAACTACTCGCTGCCGTATCCCGGCTCGCCCACGGACTTCTATGACGGCAAGCTGGACTACCAGCAGGGCATCGCCAACCTGGACCTGCGCCGTGGCTTCGAGGTGGCAGCGTTCGCTTCGCCGCTGGAAGTGAGCGCGGGCGCCGAATACCAGCATGAACAGTATGAACGCGGGGCCGGGCAGTGGGAGTCGTATACCGGCTTTGGTGCTGCGGCGTTCGTCGGCTATTCGACTGCCGATGCGGTGAAGGCTACCCGCAACAGCAAGGCGGTGTACGTCGGTGCGGCCACCAACATCACCTCGCGCTGGTATCTGGATGCGGCCGCGCGCTGGGAAGATCACTCCGACTTCGGCAGTGTCTCCACCGGCCGCCTGACCACGCGCTTCGACGTCACCGACGCGCTGGGCGTGCGCGCGACGGTCAGCAACGGTTTCCATGCACCCAGCCTGGGCGCGCAGTTCTACCAGGCCACGGGCAGCTGCCCCTGCGGCACCACGCTGGTGGCGCAGGTGTCGTCGCCGGCGGCGATCGCACTGGGTGCCACGCCGCTGAAGCCCGAGAAAGCCACCAACTACAGCCTGGGCGTGACCTGGGACCCGAGCCCGGCGTTCCACCTGGCCGTGGATGCGTACCAGATCGATATCCGTGGCCAGCTCGGGCAGTCCAGCCAGATCGGCTACAACGCACAGGATCCGGCGCGCATCACCGACAACAGCGGCACGGTGCTGAGCGCAGCGCAGAAGAACACCATCGATGCACTGCTGGGGTCAGCCGGTATCAGCATCCTGCCGGGTGATGCGTTCTACGCGAGCTACTTCACCAACGTGGGCAATACCCGCACACGCGGCGTCGAGCTGACCCTGGAAGCGAACCAGGAGACTGCGTGGGGCAAGCTGCGCTGGAGCTACGCGGCCAACGTGGGGCGCACCACCATCCAGAAGGTCAGCGACATTCCAGGGGCGCTGCAGGGGCTGCCGAACATCAACCTGCTGACCAGGACCAGCGAATACGCACTGCGCTTCCGCACGCCGAGCTATACGCAGGTGGCCGGCCTGGGGTGGCAGAACGGGCGCTGGCGCTCGAATGTCGACTTCACGTACTACGGCCCGATCAAGCGCCTGAACAACGGCGTGGAGTACAAGCAGCCGCCCGTGCTGGTGACCAATCTCTCCGGTGCCGTGGAACTGGGGGCGGGCTGGAGTGCGGCGCTGGGCATCAACAATGTGTTCGACAAGCGCACCCGCAAGGTGCCCGAGTACGCACGCAGTGCCACCGATGTGGCGAGCATCGAGACGACGTGGGATTCGGGCGACGTGCTGAGCCGCATCGGGGCGTTCTGGTACGGGCGGATCAATTACCGGTTCTGATCTGGAGCAGTCGAGCATGGCTCGACTCCACAAAGGCGAAAGCAGCCGAGCATGGCTCGGCTCTACACAAGGCGAAAGGCGGCCGGCGGTAGTTCGGCATCATCGAGGAGCAGTTCATGTCTTCTGCATTGAGGGTGGTTGCAGTGGTGGGGTCGCCGACCAGTTCGGCGACGTCGCGCACGTTGCTGCTGGTGCGGCATCTGCTGGCGTCGCTGCAGCAGCGGGTGCATGCCAGTGTGGATCTGGTGGAGCTGGCACCGATCGCGCGTTCGCTGGGGCAGTCGTTGTCGCGCGACGAAGTGGAGCCCGCCGTGGAGCAGGCGCTGCAGACGATCGAGGCGGCCGGGCTGCTGGTAGTGGCTGCGCCGGTCTATCGGGGATCGTATCCGGGGCTGTTCAAGCATCTGGTCGACTTCATCGGGCTGGAAGCGCTGGTGGATACGCCGGTATTGCTGGCAGCGACCGGCGGCAGCGAGCGCCATGCGCTGGTGATCGACCACCAGTTGCGGCCGTTGTTCAGTTTCCTGCAGGCGCACACGCTGCCGATCGGGGTGTATGCCACGCCTGCCGACTTCGATGGCGAGCACATCAACAGTGCCGCCTTGCAGGCGCGTATCGCGCTGGCGACCGAGCGTGCGGCCGGGCATCTGGCTACGCAGGCGCTGGCGGTAGCGGCGCCGCTGCGACGCATCGCCTGACGGCATAACCGGCGGCGCTTTGCTTATGGCCAAGGCGCATCTGCGTGGCCGGATCTGACCGCCGATTGTCGTCTGGCATCGCCGTGCCGACGGCCGTCATCTCTAGCATCGATATCGAAGCGGCATCGCATTGCCGCCCCCCGATGAGGACGACCCCGTGAGTCTGGACGCAACCGACAAGCCCATCCTGTTCCTGCTCGACCGTGAGTTCGAGGACGGACAGATTCCCGGCCAGCGCTTCTTCTGTCGGCACAGCCTGCTGCTGGAAGGGGCGCTGTCGAGCATCGACGGCCTGGACGCGCAGCTGGACGTGCGCCGCATCGGCTTCGCGCGGCCGCGCCGCGAGGTGATCGCCGAGATCGGCGAGCAGGACCAGTCGCTGCCGAAGCTGGTGCTGCCGCAGGGCGTGCACAGCGAGCTGGCCAGTGGTGCGCACCAGAACCGCCAGTACATCTCCGGCGCCGAGCCGATCCTGGCCGCGCTGAACGGGTTGCTCGGCATCCCCGTGGCCCATCCCTGAGCGAGGACGCGACGATGAGCTATCAGATCAGCGTGTTGGACAAGAGCCCGGTGGCCGAGGGCGCCTCGCCGGAACAGGCGCTGCGCAACAGCCTGCAGTTGGCCCAGCGCGCCGAACAGCTGGGTTATCACCGTTACTGGTTTGCCGAGCACCATGCCGCGCCGACGTTGGCGAGTCCCGCACCGGAGGTGCTTGCGGCCTGGGTGCTGGCGCAGACCCGGCGCATCCGTATCGGCAGCGGCGGGGTGATGCTGCGCCACTACGCGCCGTACAAGGTGGCGGAGAACTTCAACCTGCTGGCAGCGTTGGCGCCAGGGCGCGTGGATCTGGGCGTGGGCAAGGCGCCGGGCGGCTTGCCAGCGTCGACTGCCGCGCTGGCGGCCGGGCGCCCGGCGTTCGCCGACTTCGACCAGCAACTGCGCGACCTTGAGGGCTATCTGTCCGGCGCCGAAGCCGATGTGCTGGCGCGGCCGATTCCGCAGCAGGCGCCGGAGCGCTTCCTGCTCGGTGCCAGCCCGCAGAGTGCGAAGCAGGCGGCCGAGCTGGGCTGGCGCTTCGTCTACGCCGCGCACTTCGATGGTGATCCGAAGCACATCGAGGCCGCATTCGACGCCTATCGCAGCGTCTCCTCGCAGCCCCCGCTGCTGGCCACGGTGGCCTTCGCCGCACCTACGGCCGAAGCGGCTGCGCGGCATATCGGTGCGCTACGCGTCTACAAGCTGCACCTTGGTCCCGGGCAGGCGGTGAACCTGCCCAGCCCCGAGGCGGCTGCCGAGTACGCACGCCAGGTGGGCGTGGCGGACTTCCGCATCGAGGAAACGCGCCCCAGCGTGCTGTCCGGCGATGCGCAGCATGTGCGTGACGAACTGGACGCGTTGCACCGGCGCTTCGGCGTGGGTGAGTTCATTCTCGATGCGCCGGTGGCCGACCTCGACGCACGCCTGACCTCCCTTGAACTGCTGTCGCCCGCGCCGCGCGCGGCGGTGGCCTGACCTGCAGGAGCGATTCCCATGAGCACCATCCCGCGCCACATTCCGTTCGGCATCATGCTGCAGGGCCCCGGCAGCCACATGCATGCCTGGAAGCATCCGTCCAATCCGGCCGATGCCAGCGTCAACCTGCAGTTCTACATCGACATTGCGCGCACCGCCGAGGACAACGGCATTGCCTTCGGTTTCGTGGCCGATGGCCTGTACATCAACGAGAAGTCGATCCCGCATTTCCTCAACCGCTTCGAGCCGATCTCGCTGCTGTCGGCGCTGGCCACGGCAACGAACAAGATCGGCCTGGCGGGCACGCTGTCGACGTCCTACAGCGATCCGTTCACGGTGGCACGGCAGTTCGCTTCACTGGATCTGCTCAGTGGCGGCCGCGCCGGTTGGAACGTGGTGACGTCGCCGTTGGAAGGTTCGGGCCGCAACTATGGCCGGCCACACCCGGAGCATGCGCTGCGCTATCAGATCGCCGATGAGTACCTGGACGTCGTGCAGGGGCTGTGGGATTCGTGGGATGACGACGCATTTGTGCGTGAGCGCGACAGCGGCACCTTCTTCGCACCGGAGAAATTCCGCCGCCTCGACTACAAGGGCCGCTTCTTCCAGGTGGAAGGCCCGCTCAACATCCAGCGTTCGCCGCAGGGACAGCCGGTAATCTTCCAGGCCGGTTCGTCTGACGATGGCATCGCGCTGGCCGGCAAGTACGCCGATGCGGTGTTCACCCATTCGCCGTCGCTGGAAGAAACCCGTGCATTCACCCAGAAGGTGAAGAACTCGGCGATCGCGCACGGCCGCAGCGGCAACGATGTGAAGATCTTTCCGGGCATCGGCCCCATCGTCGGCCGCACCGCCGAGGAAGCCGAAGCCAAGTATCAGGCGATTGCCGCACTGGCCACGCTGGAGGATGCACTGGCGTACCTGGGGCGCTTCTTCGATCACCACGATTTCAGCCAGTACGATCCGGATGCACCGTTCCCGGAGCTGGGTGACATCGGCAGCAACTCGTTCCGTTCCACCACCGACCGCATCAAGCAGGATGCGCGTGAGAAGGGCCTGAGCCTGCGCCAGGTGGCACTGGAAGCAGTGAGCCCACGGCCGAACTTCATCGGCACACCGGAGCATGTGGCCGATGAGCTGATCCGCTGGTTCGATGCCGGTGCCAGCGATGGCTTCATTCTCGGCTTCGCCGCGCAGCGCGAGGGCCTGGACGATTTCGTGACCCAGGTGCTGCCGATCCTGCAGGCGCGCGGCTACCACCAGCGCGAGCTGGAAGGACAGACCCTGCGCGAGCATCTGGGTCTGCCGTACAAGGCCAGCCGCTATTCGACCGACGCCGAACCGGCGCGGAAGGTGGGGTAGGGCGATGAGCGGAGAAACTGCGGCAGCACCGGGCCGCGCCCGGCGGAATCCCGCGTCCATCGGCGTGCTGCCGGAAATTGCAGCACGCGCCGAGGCCGCCATCGCGATCCGCCATGACCTGCACCAGCACCCGGAGCTGGCCTTCGAGGAGCACCGCACCAGCGCCCGCGTGGCCGAGCTGCTGCAGCAATGGGGCTATGAGGTGACCACCGGCCTCGGTGGCACCGGCGTGGTCGGCACGTTGCAGCGCGGGCAGGGAAGCCGTCGCCTCGGCCTGCGTGCAGACATCGATGCACTGCCGATTCACGAGGACTCCGGCCTGGCCTACGCCAGCCAGACCGAGGGTCTGATGCATGCCTGCGGCCACGATGGGCATACCGCCATCCTGCTGTCCGCCGCGCACTACCTGGCCCATCACGGTGATATCGACGGCACCCTGCAGCTGGTGTTCCAGCCAGCCGAGGAAACCGGTTCGGGTGCGTCGAAGATGATTGCCGATGGCCTGTTCGAGCGCTTCCCGGTGGATGCGATCTATGGGCTGCACAACTGGCCGGGCGTGCCGGTGGGCCACTTCGGTTTCGTCGATGGCCCGGCGATGGCATCGGTGGACTGGGCACGGCTGAAGGTGATCGGCAAGGGTGGCCATGGCGCTGAACCGCACGGCAGCGTGGATCCGATTCTGGTCGCCGCGCACATCATCACTGCGCTGCAGAGCGTGGTGTCGCGCAATGTCGATCCGCGGCAGATGGGCGTGGCCACCGTGGGCTCGATCCACGGCGGGCAGGCCGCCAACGTGATTCCAGACGTGGTCGAGCTGAAGCTGACCGTGCGCGCCTATCTACCGGAGGTGCGCGATACCCTGCGGCGCCGGGTCACCGAGATTGCCGAGCAGACCGCCGCCGCGTTTGGTGCGCGCGCCGAGATCGAATTCCCGCGCGGCTTCCCCAGCGTGATCAATCACCCGCAGCAGACCGCCTTCATCCGCGAGGTGGCGGTGCAGGGCTTCGGTGCCGCACAGGTCGTTCCCGAGTTTGCGCCGCGCACGGCCAGCGAGGATTTCGCCTTCCTGCTGCAGGCACGACCGGGCAGCTTCGTGTTCGTCGGGAACGGCGAGAGCGCGCCGCTGCACAGCCCGCGCTATGTGTTCAACGACGCCGCCATTGCCCCCGCCGCCAGCCTGTGGGCGCGGCTGGCCGAAGACTATCTGGTGAAGGATGCGACATGAGCAGCAACGAACGCTTCCTCTATACCTCGGTGGATGATCCGCTGGCGCGGCCCCTGTTCGACGGTCTTGAACAGGAGTACGACAGCCGCTACGCCGACGTGCGCCGACGCATCGGTGGCAGCGCTCGCGAGGAGCTGCAGCGATACCCGGCGCAGGCCTTTGCTGCCCCGGTAGGTGCCTTCGTGCTGCTGCTGCGCGACGGTGTGGCGATTTCCGGCGGTGCCTTCATGCCGCACCGCGATCCGGATACCGCCGAGTTCAAGCGCATCTGGACACTGCCCGGGCTGCGTCGCCAGGGCATTGCGCGGCGCGTGTTGCAGGAGCTGGAAGAGCAGGCGGCGCGGCAAGGGTACCGGAGGGTGTTCCTGACGACCGGCTTCCGCCAGCCTGAAGCTGTTGGCCTGTACCTGAGCCACGGCTACACCGCGCTGTTCGATCTGGAGGCCGACCCGGAAACGGTTGCGCATCTGCCGTTCGAGAAGCACCTGCGGGCGACGACGCCTGTCGTTACCCCTGCACAGGCACTGCTGCACGGAGCCCACGCATGAGCACACCGTCGACCGCGCTGGAGGGCATCGCCGCTCGTCCGGCGCCCGGACAGGCACTGAAGATCGTGCCGGCCCGGCATCCGCTGCAGGTCTTCGGCACGGTGCTGGCACTGGCGCTGATCCTGATCGGGCTGCAGTCCGTGCTGGGCAATCCGCGCTGGGGTTGGGGCACCTTCGCCGAGTGGTTCTTCGCACGCCCGGTGCTGGAAGGCCTGGGTCGCACGCTGCTGCTGACCGCGCTTGGCACCGGCCTCGGTTTCGCGCTGGGTACGCTGCTCGCGCTGGCACGCGTCTCCGGTTCGCCGCTGCTGTCGGCGGTGTCGTGGGGCTATGTGTGGCTGTTCCGCTCGATCCCGCTGCTGGTGCTGTTGCTGCTGCTGAACAACCTGGGCTATCTGTACAGCACCATCGAGCTGGGCGTGCCGTTCACCGGCATCAGCCTGTTCTCGTACCCGACCACGCAGCTGATCGGCGTGTTCACCGCCGCGGTGCTGGGCCTGACCCTGAACCAGGCCGCGTTCTCGGCCGAGGTGATCCGCGGTGGCATCCTCTCGGTCGACCACGGCCAGTACGAGGCCGCGGCCGCGCTCGGCCTGCCGCGTGGCCGCCAGGTGCGCCGCATCATCCTGCCGCAGGCGATGCGTTCGATCCTGCCGGCGGCGTTCAACGATGTGATCGGCCTGGCCAAGAGCACCTCGGTGGTCTACGTGCTGGCGCTGCCGGAGCTGTTCTACACCGTGCAGGTGATCTATCGGCGCAACCTGGAAGTGGTGCCGCTGCTGATGGTGGCCACGGTCTGGTACCTGGTGATCCTGACCGTGTTGTCGCTGCTGCAGCGGCGCGTGGAACAGCGCTTCGCGCGCGGCCAGCTGCAGCGCGAGCGCTCGGTGTCGCGGGTGTCGTCACCGGTGCGGACACCCAGTGATGCTGCGCCGCGCGTGGCCAACCGCCCGCGCATCGCCACCCAGGTGGAAGCGGGCGAGGGTGCGGCGGTATCGCTGCATGGCGTGGGCAAGGTGTTCGGCGATCAGCCGGTGCTGGAAGACGTGAACCTGGACCTGCGCGCCGGCAGCGTGACGGTGCTGATCGGCCCGTCCGGTGCCGGGAAATCCACGCTGCTGCGGTTGATCAACCACCTGGAACGCGCGGACAGTGGTTACGTGACTGTCGGCGGCCAGCTGATCGGTTACCGCCGCGAGGGTGACACGTTGTACGAACTTCCCGAGCGCGAGATCCGCCGCCGTCGTTCCGAGGTGGGCATGGTGTTCCAGGGCTTCAACCTGTTCCCGCATCTGACCGCGCTGGAGAACATCATCGAGGCACCGATCGCGGTACGTGGTGTATCGCGCGCGCAGGCCGAGCAGCAGGCGCGCACACTGCTGGAGCGGGTCGGCCTGGCCGACAAGGCCGATGCCTTCCCACGCCAGCTGTCCGGTGGCCAGCAGCAGCGCATCGCGATCGCCCGCGCACTGGCGCTGCAACCGAAGGTGCTGCTGTTCGATGAACCGACCTCGGCACTGGACCCGGAACTGGTGGCTGAAGTACTCAGCGTGATCGAGGAGCTGGCCAGTTCCGGCACCACACTGGTGATCGTCACCCATGAGCTGAGTTTCGCCCGCCGCGTGGCCGACCACGTGGTGATGATGGACCAGGGGCGGGTGATCGAGCAGGGCACGCCGGAGGCGTTGTTCGAGCGCCCGCGCCAGCAACGCACCGCCGAATTCCTGGCCAAGACCCTGTAACCCCGGTAGGAACATCATGAGCCCTGCAGCACCGCGTCGTCCCTCGCGCAGCACCCTGTTGATCGTGGGCGTGCTGGTCATCGGCATCGCCGGCATCGTCTATTCGCGCGTACGCCAGGCACCGGATGCCGGCGCCGTGGCCGCGACCAGCCTGGCCGGTGCGAACACGGCCGTGCTGAAGGGTACGTTTGACCCGAAGGCTCAGGCGTTGATCCCGGCCGACTATCGCTTCGTCACCCCCGGCACATTCACCGTTGCCACTCATCCGGGGCAGCTGCCGCTGGCCGACTATGGTGCCGACAGCAAGGACGTGGTCGGCATCGAGCCGGACATCGCGCGGCTGATCGCCGATGGGCTGGGCCTGAAGCTGGTGATCGTGCCGGTGGCCTGGCCTGACTGGCCGCTGGGGCTGGAATCGGGCAAGTACGATGCGGTGCTCTCCAATGTGACGGTCACCGAGGAGCGCAAGAAGAAGTTCGATTTCTCCAGCTATCGTTACGACCTGCTGGGCATCTACACGCGCGCCGATGGGCCGATACAGAAGATCGAAAAGCCCGCCGACGTCGCCGGGCTGAAGGTGGTGGTGGGCGCCAGCACCAACCAGGACCAGATCCTGCGCCAGTGGGACCAGCAGAACATCGCTGCCGGCCTGAAGCCGGTGGAGTACCAGTACTTCGACGACGCGGTGGTCGGCCGCTTGGCGGTGATCACCGGCCGCGCCGATGTCTCGTTCGAGCCCAATGCCACCGGCGCTTATTCGGCACGCGATGGCAAGGTGCGGCGTGTTGGCCTGTTCCCAGGGGGATGGCCGAACGCTGCGGCGATTTCGGTGACCACGCGCAAGGGCAGCGGCCTGGCCGACGCGGTGACGCAGGCGCTGAATACCCAGATAGGCAGCGGCACCTATGCGCAGGCGCTGAAGCGATGGAATGTGGCCGAGGAAGCGGTGCCGCAGTCGCAGACCAATCCGCCGGGGTTGCCGACGCTGCAATGACGCCGGGCGTGGCCCGGCGCTACCTCCGTCTTTGTAGAGCCGAGCGATGCTCGGCTGCTCTACCAACGCGCCTCCAGTGTCCGGAACGGTTTCACCAGCCGCACACCCTCGGCATCGAAGTCGGAAACGCTACGTCCATCCACACGCACCGTCTTCGGCATGGTGCGCTTCGGCCACCAGACCTTCACCGCCGTCCCGCTGCGCAGCCCCTCACCAAGCGCCACCGTCAGCACCCCGTCGCGTTGCCGCGCCTGCATCTGCAACGTGCCATACGCTGTCGGCAGGCGTTCGACCGCCAACCCATCGCCAGCCACCCAAGACGGTGGCGTGCCCGGCAGCAGTGAGAGGGCATCATCGTCTTCGCGCATCAGCATGCCGAACAGCGTGCGGCCGTACTCGGCACCAATCCAGGTATGCGGCATGTCGCCCAGGTAACGCGGAAAGCGCAGGCGTGAGTGCACGACCTCAGCCAGCACCTGCCACTCAAGCGGGCGCCGATCATGCAGCAGTCCCTGCAGCAGCTCATCGGCCACCTGCGGCTGGCCCAGGTGCACATAGCTCAGCACATTGCGGATCTCGTACGGTGTGTACGCGTACAGCGCACCGGGCTGGCTGCGCTTGCGGACGTCCTTCAGGTAGCGCGCGAAGGTGGTCTGCAGCGCCTCGTCGGGCAGCACGCTCTGTGCGCCGGTCGGGTCCAGTGCGATCGAAACGCCGGTGGGATCGCCATCGCCCAGGTCGGCCGAGGAGGGAATGAAGTCGATGCCCTTCCACGCCATCGTCGCCCGGATCGAGGCATGCAGCGCGTCGTAAAGCAGTTTGTACTGTTCGCGTGCCCACGCTGCGGTCTCGTGGTCGCCCAGCGATTCGGCCAGCCACGCGCCGTCGTGCCAGCCCTTCAGGCCCCAATAGTCGTCCCAGTAGCTGTGGGTGGGAGACGGATAACCCTCATGGCTGATCGACGGCGCAAGAATGCCCGCGAAGCGCTCCGGCGCTGGCTGGTCGGCCTTGTAGCCGGGCGCCAGCGTGCGTTCGCGCAGTTCCTGCAGGAAGCGCAGCGCTGCCTTCACTTTCGGCAGATAGGCACGTACCGATTCGGGTCCGCCATCGAGGCGCGCGACATCGGCCACCAGCGCCACGTACTGGCCCTGGCTGTCGTACTCGATATCCGAACCGAAACCGGTGTTGACGCTGCCATCGTCGTTGAGGATCGGCGAGACCAGGCCGTTGGCATGCACGCCGTGTTCGCTGTACCAGCCCAGGTAGTCGCGCGCGACCTTGGCTTCACCCATGCGCAGCAGCACCGCCGAGGTGGCCATGCCGTCGCGGATGAAGGAGCGGTTGTAGTTGCGCGGGCCGGGCTGCATGGCCGGGCCGGTCTGGTTGATCAGCATGTAGGCGGCCTGCGCACGCAGCATGTCGACCAGTGAGGGATCGGGCAGGCGCAGGCCGACCTGGCCCAGCCGTGCCTGCCAGTCCGCGGACGCCTGCGTGGCGAGGGAATCGAACGCCGCATTGGCATCGCGGGGCAGTGTGGCTAGATCGAGCGCAGGCGCTTCGGGCAGTGCGCCCTTGGTATCGGCGGCGGTAGTACCCAGCGGGAACGCGACCACGATGGCATCGCTGGCCCCCGGTGCCAGTGATACGCGGTAGTTCAACGCAGCCGAGGCAAGACCCTCGTCGTCGCGCGCCTGTTGCGTGGAGGGTAGCTGGCCGGCAGCGAGGGTCGCGGTGATTTCCGTTGCGCCATCCTTGCCGAACGGCGCCGCGCCCGACGCAGCCACCGGCGTGAGCGACTGCAGCAGCGTGCGTCCATTGATGCGCACCGCCTGCCCATCGACGGTCACATCGCGGATCGGTGACAGCCCGCCGTTCTGCCACGGCGGATTCATCTGCATCGGGCGCACGACCAGGCTGAGCGTGCCTTCGATCCTGGCGCTGCCCGTGTTGTGCAGGCGATGCCGCAAGAACGTTACCGGCTGGCCGTCGCGCTCGATGGCGAATACCTCGCTGCGCAGCTCCAGGCCGGGCTGCGGTGACCAGGTGGCGGAGGGCATCGGCTTCCAGCCATCCCGCAACGCGTGCTGTATCGGCTGTCCTGCCGCGCCAGCGGCACGCCCGTCAGCGCCACGCCAGATCGGCTGCACCAGCGGCGCGCCCTTGAAGGCTTCCAGATTGCCGTATTCGTCGAAGATCGATTTCTGTCGTCCTGCGTGCACACCGACGGCGGTCCAGTAGGTCTGCTGCATCTGCAGCGATGCCGGGAACAACGCGCGCTGAGCGCCGCTGGCGGTGATCTGGTATCGCTTCATCGGCGTCATTACCGCCTTTGGCCCGAGCAGGCGCAGTCGCGCGACCTGCGGTGCGGGGCCGTCCACGCTCAGCCGGAACGCACGCAGGGGTTGTGCCGTGTCAGCAGCCAGCCAGCTTTGCCGATGATTGGCCGCCTGTGCATCGTGTGCGAGTTCCTGCCAACGGCCCTGTGCATCCTGCGCCTGCAGTCGTGCAGCGCCGCGCGCGCCATCGGCCCAGTCGACCACCAGGCCAGCCGTGGATTGAGCCTGCGGCAGCGTGATCTCGAGCGCATGGGATCCACCTTTTCCGGTCGGAACCGCAACGGTGCCGCCGCCTTGCCAGAGCGCGGCTGCCTGTGTTGCATCGACATCGGCGATGCGTGCGCTGAGCATGCTGTCCAGCGGCTCCATTTCGAAGATCGACACACCCCAGTCGGAGGTGCGCTGCGGACTGGCCAGTCGTAGATAGCGCGCCTGCCGCGGCGCGAAGTACAGCGTTTCCACATCGCCCAGTGAATCGGCCATCGTGTACGCGGTCTGCCACTGCGTACCATCCATTGAGGTCTGCAGTGAATAGCCTTCCGGGTTGGAGACATCCCAGGTGAGTCGTGCGCCAGCCAGCAGGGTTGGCGTGCCCAGATCGATCTGGAACCAGTGGCCGGGGCTGAAGGCGCCGCCGGTGACGGTCTTCGGGTCGCCGTCGATCAGGTGGCTGATCGCCATCGCCGGCACCTGCTGCGAGGAACTGCTGGCCTGCCATTGGCTGCGCGGGGGAAGGGGCTGTGCCTGTGCGGCGGCGGCGAGGGCGGCCAGTATCAGGGTGGCGGCAGTAAGCCACGGAATGGCTGAGCGGGCAACCTTGGAGCGTTCGGCGCGCAATGTCATTACGTACAGCCTCGCAGGTTCGGCCGGTATCGGGCGAGCGCTACGCTAGCAAGGGATGTAATCGGTTACATGACGCACTGCAGCGTCGCAGGCCGCTTCTGTGGTTGACGCAGCCGAGCATGGCTCGGCTCTACATGGTTTCCGGCAGGTCAAGCGCACCGCACGCTACAGCTCCACCGTCTCCCACCAGCGCGTACCCGCCTGCGGCGCCTGCATGTCCAGCGCTTCGCCCATCATCGGCGTGGCCACCGGCACGTTCTTCGCGGCCGCCAATGCGGTGATGCGCTCGAACGGCTGCTGCCATGCGTGCAGGGCCAGGTCGAAGGTGCCGTTGTGGATCGGCAGCAGCCACTTGCCGCGCAGGTCCAGGTGCGCCTGCAGCGTCTGTTCCGGCTGCATGTGCACGAACGCCCAGCGCGGATCATAGGCGCCGGTCTCGATCATGGTCAGGTCGAACGGGCCGTACTTCTCGCCGACGGCCTTGAAGCCGTCGAAGTAGCCGGTGTCGCCGCTGAAGAAGATGCGGAAGTCGTCGTCCTGGATCACCCACGACGCCCACAGGCTGCGGTCGCTGTCGCCCAGGCCGCGGCCGGAGAAGTGCTGGCCCGGGGTGGCGGTCAGGCGCAGGCCGCTGGCCTCGGTCGATTGCCACCAGTCCAGCTGTTCGACCTTGCTGGCGTCCACACCCCAGGCAATCAGCTGGTCGCCGACGCCGAGCGGGGCGATGAAGCGCGCGGTCTTGCCTGCCAGCTGCATCACGGCGGCATGGTCCAGGTGGTCGTAGTGGTTGTGCGAGAGGATCACGCCAGCGATCGGCGGCAGCTCTTCGATGCTGATCGGCGGTGCGTGGAAGCGGGCCGGGCCCATCCACTGCACCGGCGAGGCGCGCTCGGAGAAGACCGGGTCGGTCAGCCAGTACTGGCCGCGCAGCTTCAGCAGGATCGTGGAGTGCCCAAGCCGGAACAGGCTGCGGTCCGGCGCGGCGTCGAGGGTGGCGCGGTCCAGCGGCAGCACCGGAATCGGGTGCGCAGGCACGGTGCCCTTGGGTTTGTTGAAGAGAAACGTCCACCAGATCTCCGCACCGTCGCGCAGGCCCATCGCCGGACGGGGCAGGGCATTGTGGAACTTGCCGTCGCGGTACTGCGGCGAATCGGGGAAGTCGGGGAGGGACCAGGATTTGCAGAAGGTGTAGGCGGTCACGGCGAGGATTCCAAGCAAAAGGACAAGGAGCAGGCGCTTCATGGGTGACGTCCGCTGGGTACACTGCACAGTGTAGTTTCGTGTTTTTCAAAAGTACACTGTCCGGTGTAAAATGTGCGCATCCGTTCAGTTATCCGGTTTCTGCCATGCCCCGTGCCCCGCAACGCCTGACCGACCGTAAACGCGACGCCATCGTGCGCGCGGCGGTGGAGGAGTTCCGTGCCTCGGGCTACGAGGCCACCAGCATGGACCGCATCGCCGAGGCGGCCGGGGTCTCCAAGCGCACCGTCTACAACCACTTTCCCAGCAAGGAAGCGTTGTTCTCGATGATCCTGGAGGAGCTCTGGGAACGCAGCGTGGCCAGCGACGCGTTACCGTACCGCGCCGACCAGCCGCTGCAGGCGCAGCTGCTGCAGTTGCTGGGCCAGAAGCTGGAACTGCTCAGCGATGCCAACTTCATTGACCTGGCGCGGGTGGCGATGGCCGAGATCATCCACTCACCGGAGCGCGCGCAGGCCATCGTCTGCCGCATGGGCGAAAAGGAAAGCGGCGAGAGTGCCTGGATCCGCGCGGCCATCGCCGATGGCCGACTGCGCGAGGTCGATCCGGAGTTCGCCGGCCACCAGCTGCACGGGCTGGTGAAGAGCTTCGCGTTCTGGCCACAGGTGACGATGGGGCAGGCGCCGTTGAACGCACAGGAGCGTGCACGCGTGGCCGAATCGGCGGTGGCGATGTTCCTGGGTTTCTACGCGGTCTAGCTGGCGGCGAAGCGGCGGAACTCGTCGGCCGGCAGCGCCGCCGAGTACAGATAGCCCTGGCCGACATCCACACCCAGTGCGCGCAGTTGCTGTTCCTGCGCCAGGGTCTCGGTACCTTCGGCCACCACGATTGCACCGCAGCGGTGCGCGACTTCGACGATGAAGCGCACGATCGACTGCGACTTGGCGTCGGACAGTGTGGCGATCAGCGCCTGCTCGATCTTGACCTCGGCGATGGCCAGCTGCGAGAGCAGGATCAGGGTTGAATAGCCAGCGCCGAAATCATCCAGTGACAACGTGACCTCCGCCGCCAGCAGCTGTGCGATGTTGGCATCGACCACGTCGCGCTCGACGATCTCGGTCCATTCGACGATCTCCAGGCGCAGCATCACGCCGGGCACATCGTGCAGCTGCAGCAGTTCCTGCAGGCGCAGGCCGAAGCCGGGCAGGCGCAGTGACTCGGCCGAAACATTCACGGCGATTTTCAGCTGCGTGCCATCGCGTCGGCACTGCTGCAGGAAGTGGATGGCCGACTGCAGCGTGGCCCATTCCAGTTCAGCCAGCCGCCCCTGCCGGCGCAGCAGCGAGATCACCCGCATGGGCGCGATCAGCCGACCCTCGCCGTCGCGCATGCGCAGCAGTGCTTCGGCGCCGACCAGCTGGCGATCCTGCAGGCGATGCTTGGGCTGGTAGCACAGCGGGGCGTCGCCCTGCTGCAGCCAGCGATCAAGGGCGACTTCAATCAGGGCGTCGATCTCGCTGTCGCGCTGGATCGGGTCGTCGAAGAACACGACGCCGGATTCGATCGCACTCAGCGCCACGGTGATTGCCCGGAAGGGCAGGTGGCCATCGTCTGCCGCGGCCGGTGGCTTCAGTTCGACTACCGCGCAGCGGAACAGCGGCCGGAAGCCGGGCCAATCGCGGCCGACCTGATCGGCCAGGTTGCTGGCCAGCTCGGTGATCTGCGGTTGCGTGCGCAGTTCGGACAAGGTCAGGTCGCGCACCAGGATCGCCAGCGCGGCATCGCCGAACTGGTAGATCTCCAATTGCCCGGCCGGCAGCGAGGGCAGCAGCCGATGCACCTCTTCGGTGCTGTCGCGCTGCCACAGGCCGTTGTCCTGCAGCGGACCGTAGCGCAGGCGCAGGTCGCGCAGGTTGCCCATCTCAGCCACGATCAGGCAGGCCTTGCCGATGCCGTCGTTGTCGCGCCAGTAATGCTGCAGGCGTTCGCCGAGCGCACGCATGTTGGGCAGGCCACTGATCGGATCGATGCGCAGCCAAGCGTGTTCGCGCTGGCGCTGCACATCGATCTGCGCATCGTTGTAGACCAGTGCGAACACCGCGCCCAGCATCAGCAGCGATAGTGGCAGTGCCAGCAGGCGCTGGATTGCCAACTCCTCCACGGGTAGCTGATTGGCGCCGATGATTGCGACGCCCAGTGCCAGGCCCAACGCAGTGACGACGATACGCACGCCCCAGGCCTGCAGGATCATGCGCAGCGAGAGTTCATTGAGCATGCGCGGGTGCAGGCGCCTGCGCAGCCAGACGCCCGCCAGCATCTGCAGCGTGGCCTCGAGGCCGGCTGGTAGAAAATACTGGGTGCCGGCGAACTGGTATCGGGCCAGCAGGCTGGCACCCAGGCAGGCCAGGCCGCCGCGCCAGCCGCCGAGCAGTCCGCTGACCAGCAGGATGTCGAAGCCGAGGTGCAGCTTGACCACGCCTTGGGTATAGCGGGCCACGAACCAGGCGTTGAACAGGTAGATCAGGCCCAGCGCCACGCCCACGTACAGGCGGCGGCCTTCAATGGCATGGCCAGCGCGACGGGTGGCGATCAGCAGCACGCCGATCATGCCGATCACCGCCGTGGCCTGCAGCAGGTACAGCGGCAGGCTGGGCAGGGCGCTGTCCAGGACCTGGGCCGAGACCCGTGAAAGCGCATCCATAGCAGGTTCCCGCCTGTGACCGACGGCCAGTGACCCGCAGCGTAGTCGCAGCAGGGCGCAGGTTCAATTGCACTGGCTGCGTTCGGGCAGGAGGTGTTCGGCCATGAAATCCACGAAGGCGCGTACACGTGGCTGCTGATGGCGATGGCTTGGCCAGAGGGCCCAGAAGGTGCTTCGCTCGGTGCTCCATGGGTCCAGAACGCTGACCAGCGCACCGCGCTCCAGCGCATCACGCGTGGCGAAGTCGGGCAGGCACGCAATGCCATGGCCATCGATGGCCATGTGCAGGATCGTCTCAAGATGATTGGCGGTCATTGCGGCAGTCAGCCGCGGCTCAGTGCCTCCCTCCTGCGCGGGCAGTGGCCAGCGTTCGAGCAGGCCGGTGCCGGGAAAGCGATGGAGAAGGCAGGCGTGGCCGCTCAGGTCATCCGGGTGCTGCGGCGTGCCGCGCTGGGCGAAGTACGCAGGGGCACCCACGCACAGTAGCCGGGTGCTGCCGAGGTTGCGGCCGTGCAGCCGGGAGTCGGCGGGGCTGCCGGTGCGGACAACAGCGTCGAAGCCTTCCTCGATGACATCGACCAGGCGGTCGCTGAAGTGCAGGTCGAGTTCGATGGCAGGGAAGCGGTGCGCAAACGCTGAAAGCACCGGCAGCATCAGCCCGCTGGCGAGTGGAAGACTGACCTTCAGGCGGCCACTGGGCGCGGCGTGGGCGTCGGTCAGTTCGCGCTCCGCCGCAGCAACCTCGAGCATGATGCGACGGCAGCGTTCAAGGAACTGCTCACCTTCGGCGGTGAGGCTGACACTGCGGGTATTGCGATTCAGCAGGCGGGCGCCCAGGCGCTCTTCCAGCCGGGCGACGGTCTTGCTGGCTGCCGAAGGGGTGATGCCACGCTGTCGTGCTGCGGCCGCGAAGCTGCGTGCCTCGGCAACCAGAACGAAGAGGCTGAGACCGGCAAAGCTGTCCATGACCTGGCCATTGATGACGTTTGTGTCATTAAAGCATGGACAGAATGATGGATTCTTCCGCAATAGCGTCGTCGATAGCATCAATGCGGTGGCACTTGGCCACGCTGGAGCTTCATCGACATGTCTGTTGCCTCTGCTGAGACGGCCGGATCATCACGCTTTGGCGTGGTGCTGGCGGGCTGTCTGACGGCGCTCACGATTCCCTTGAGCATTGCCAGCCCCGCCGTGGGCATTCCTGCCATCCGGGATGCACTGGGCGGTTCCCCTGCGGCGTTGTCCTGGATCATCAACGCCTACCTGTTGACCTACGGCTGCACCACGTTGGTGGCTGGTGGGCTGGCCGATCTGCATGGCAGGCGCCGGATCTGGATTCTGGGCGGCGCGTTGTTTGCGCTCGTCACCGGCCTGATTCCCTTGATGCCCAATGTGGCGTGGATCAATGCCCTGCGACTGCTTCAGGGGATGGCCGCGTCGGCAGCGTTTGCGGGTGCGATGGCGTCGTTGGCGCAGGTGTTCGACGGCCAGGCGCGGGCAAGGGTTTTCAGCCTGATCGGCACCACCTTTGGTGCAGGGGCCGCAGGCGGTCCGCTGCTGGCGGGCGGGTTGATCGATGCGCTGGGCTGGGAATGGGTGTTCTTCCTGCCTGCGTTGCTGGCGGCGCTGACCGTACCGCTGGTCGCCATGTCATCCGTGGAATCGAGAAACGCCGGTTCGCCGCGCCTGGATTGGCTGGGGGCCATCACTTTCATGCTGGCGCTGGGCTCACTCACCTACGCCATGATCGTGCTGCCGGAACGTGACCTGTTGCATCCGCAGACGCTGGTGCTGCTGGCGCTCACGGTGGTGTTGCTGGGCGTGTTCATTGCCGTCGAGCGCTCCCATCGAACGCCGCTGCTGGATCTCGGGCTGTTCCGCAACCGGCGCTTTGTCGGCGTGCAGATTCTCGCTGCGGCCCCCGCGTTCTCCTACGTCGTCCTTCTGGTCGTACTACCGGCCGGCTTCATCGGTGTTGAAGGACTGCGACCCACCGAGGCTGGACTGGCGATGGCAGCACTGTCTGCGCCATTGCTGGTTGTTCCCCTGGTTGCCGGTTACCTGCTGCGCTGGATACCGGCGCGGACGCTGTGCTGTGCGGGCCTGCTGATCAGTGCACTTGGGCTGGCATGGTTGGCGCAGGTGTTCCAGATCCCGTCGGTGCGCTGGATGCCGATGCTGGTCATCGGTATCGGCATCGGCTTGCCTTGGGGGATCATGGATGGCTTGGCGGTCAGCGTGGTCGGCAAGGAGCAGGCAGGCATGGCTGCTGGCATCTTCAATGCGATGCGACTGGCAGGCGATTCCATTGCCCTCGCACTTGTCGGCATCATGCTCTCGGCCCGGATCGGCGGGAGCGTAGCGCTGGAGGCCGACATCGTGGCCCGGTCCGCCGTGCACAGGCTGTCCATGGGCGACTTGGGGGGAGCGGTGGAGGCGTTGCCCGGCGTTTCGAGAACGGTGCTGGCCCAGGCGTACATGGAGGCCGTCCGTGGCCAGTTGTGTGTCCTGGCGATGGCAACCGTGCTGACCGCCATCGTGCTTGGGTACCTGTTGCGTGAGGAGGTCGAGCCTGGCCTGCGCAGCGGTTGTCAGTAGCGCGGGTCGGCGATGGCCGGCAGTACCAGTTCGCGCACGAAGCCGGACGGTGACAACTGCAGCAACGCGCGCACCATTGCAACGACGTCGTGCACCGGCACCAGCTCGCCGTTGCCGCGCGCTGCGGCCTCTGCAACCGGCACCGACAGTGCATCGTCGGTGTTGAGGTAGCCCAGTTGCAGGCTGGTCACCGCCAGACGGCGATCGCGGAAGCCCTCGCGCAGTGCATCGGCGATGCCGTTGAGTGCGAACTTGGATGCACCGAACGCCACTTCCGGGCGGCCGCTGCGCGGCAGCGCCGAGGTCGAGCCGGTCAGCACCAGCTGCGGGCGTGGCGCGCCGAGCACCCGCGGCAGCAAGCGCTGCAGCAGCACCAGGGTGGCGGTGATGTTGACGTCGACCAGTTGGGTGAGCGCGGCATCGCTCTCGTCGAGGAAGGCGTACTCGTCGCTGAAGGCGGTCTCTTCCCAGATGCCCAGGTTGTGGATCAGCACATCCAGATCGGCCGGTGCCTGCGCTGCGATGTGATTGGCAGCCAGGGTGGGCTGGGACAGATCAGCCTCGATCCACTGCAGAGTGACACCCTCGGGGCATTCAAGATCGCGCGGACGGCTGCGCGAAACGCCGATGACGGTGTCGCCCGCACTGCTCAGGCCTTCCACAAACGCCCGACCCAGGCCCCTGCTGGCGCCGATGACCATCAATTTCATGTTGCTTCCTTGTTGTACTGCGGCAGCCTCAATCGACTGCCAGAACGGTGTCCCAGTCGGCGAACGCACGCAGGTTGCTGCGTTCAGCGGTAATGATCGAGGCGATGTTGTCGAGCTGGCAACGGTACTGTGGTAGTAGCCGTCGCAGCTGCTGCAGGTGCTGGGATGTACTGACCACTGACAGCCGGGTCAGTTTGGTCAGGCCTCCCATTGCGCGCTCTGCTGGGCGGTGTGCTTCGGGATCGGCGAGAATCCGTAGGGTCCCCAGCAACAGGAGCATCCCGACATGGGAGCACCCGATCCCTTCACTGATGGCCTGCCGCTGCCGCGGGCGTGGCAGGAAGCGTTGGCCGATGCGCGCATCGAGCGGCAGTCGATCGGCGTGTCGCGTGCGGATGTTGCTCGTGTGCAGCAGCCAGGCCAGCCCGATGCCTTCGTCAAGTCGGAAGTGATCGACGCCTTCAGTGAGCTGGGCGATGAGATCACGCGCCTGCGCTGGCTGCAGGCACAGGGACTGCCGGCGCCAACGGTGATTGCCACCGCCGAAGAAGCGGGCCGGCGCTGGTTGCTGATGAGCGCGCTGCCCGGCCGCGACCTGGCCTCGTCGCCGGAACTTGCGCCGCAGCAGTTGGTGGAACTGCTGGCTGACGCGCTGCGCAGGCTGCATGTGTTGCCGGTGGCAGCCTGTCCGTTCGACCAGCGATTGGCCTCGCGCTTGCAGGCCGCCGCCGCCCGCGTCGAGGCGGGTCTGGTCGACGCCGATGACTTCGATGACGAGCGCCTGGGGCAGAGCGCACAGCAGGTGTTCGCCGAACTGTGCAGCACCCGGCCCGACCATGAAGATCTGGTGGTCAGCCATGGCGATGCGTGCCTGCCGAACCTGATGGCGGTCGAGGGGCGTTTCAGTGGTTTCATCGACTGTGGGCGGCTGGGCGTGGCCGACCGCTACCAGGACCTGGCGCTGGCCGCGCGCAGCCTGGTTCACAACTTCGGCGACACGCGTTGGGTGGCGCCGTTGTTCCAGCGCTACGGCGCGTTGGTCGACGAGCGTCGGCTGGCGTTCTACCGGTTGCTCGACGAGTTCTTCTGAGCCCGCGCATGGCTGGCGATGCCCGCGCAGATCAGGCCGCCGACCACGCTCAGGTGTTCCAGCGCGAAGAACATCGCCAGCTGCTGTTCCGCGCCGTGCTTGGTCCAGAAGGTATGCACGATGACGATGGTCAGCAGCATGAACACCGCCAGCGCGCCGCTGCCCAGCCATAGCAGGCGATCGAGCAGCAGGCACAGTGAGCCACCCAGCAGCACCACGGCGCTGGCGATGTTGAACAGCGCGGGCGGTTGCAGCCCGGCCGCCTGCATTTCGGCCACGCTGTTGTCCCACGCCAGCAGCTTGGCCAGACCCGAGGACAGGAACACCATGGCCAGCAGCAGTCGGGCGACGAACCACAGCACGCGGCTGTCGAGCAGGGTGGAGATCATCCGTGGCATGCAGCAACTCCGGGTTGAGCGTTGGGCGGGGCGGGCAGCATCGGGCCTCAACAGCGGTTGAGGTCAAGGCTGCCTGAACGAAGCCCGGTGGTGGCCGGGTTACCCTCTTCAAAATGGACGAACGTTCGTTCACTATTTATGGCATGAGCAGAATCGACCGCAATGAGCAGCGCATGATCCTGATCCTGCAGGCGGCACTGCAGTGCTTCGTCGCAAGGGGATTCCACCAGACCAGCATGCGTGACATCGCGCAGGCGGCCGGTGTCAGCCTGGGCAATCTCTACAACCACTTCCCGGGCAAGGAAGCGATCATCCTTGCAGTGGCGGTGGCCGAGAGCGAAGAACTGGCACCGTTGCTGCAGCGACTGGCCGCGTCCGATGGCGAGCGTGCACAGGTACTGGTTTTCCTTCAGGACTTCCATGCACTGTGCCGCCAGCCGGAATGGGCGACGCTTGCCGTCGAAGTGCTGGCCGAGAGCGCACGCAATCCGGCCGTGGCCGAGGCATTTGCGGCCAATCGCAGGCAATTGCAGGCGACGCTGGCCGAAGCCCTGCAGCAGGTGGCGCAACGCGAGCGGCGGCGCCCCGTGCTGGCAGCGGCACTGCAGGCGCAGGTGCTGCTGGATGCCATCGAAAGCGATGCGCTGCGTCGGGGGCTGGGCGAAGCCGATGGCACCGAGGAGGCATCGCTGGATCTTGGCCTGCTCGCGCTGCTGCTCGGGGCACGCGCATGAGCGCCGTTGACCGGCGATTGCACGGCCTTGATCTGGCGCGCTACCTGGCCTTGGCCGGCATGGTGCTGGTCAACTTCCGCCTGGCGATGGCCGTGCCCGCAGAGGGTGAGGGTTGGCTGGCAGGGTTCTTCCATCTGCTGGAAGGCAAGGCCTCGGCGACCTTCGTCACGCTGGCCGGCCTTGGCCTGGTGCTGGCCACGCAGCGGCAGGGGTGGTGGCCGGCCAGTGTGCAGACCTGGCGGCGCGCACTGTTCCTGATGGTGCTGGGCCTGCTCAACCTGACCCTGTTCCCAGCCGATATCCTGCACTACTACGCGGTGTATTTTGCGTTGGCCGTGCTGTGGCTGCGTGCGTCGCCGCGGGTGTTGCTGGCCAGCATCGTGGGCCTGGCGGCCTGTTCGTTCTGGGCGTTGCTGCACTGGGACTACAGCCAGGGATGGAACTGGCAGACGCTGGAGTATGCCGGCCTGTGGCAATGGCCGGGCGCGGCCCGCAACCTGCTGTTCAACGGCTTCCATCCGCTGCTGCCGTGGCTGTGCTTCTTCCTGCTGGGGATGCTGCTGGCACGCCTGCAACTGTCGCAGCCGCGGGTCCAGCGCGCGCTGCTGGTGCTGGGCCTGCTGCTGATCGCGGCTGGACATGGCGTTCAGCAGCTTGCGCAGGGAACGCCCTGGCAGGCGTGGCTGGGAACGCAGCCGATGCCACCGGGGCCGGCCTACGTACTCACGGGTGCCGGCGCGGCGTGCAGTGTCATTGCCGCCTGCCTGTGGCTGACGCGCGTGCGACCGGGGGACTGGCTGGAGCCGTTCACCGCGGCCGGGCGCATGACCCTGACCCTGTACGTCGGCCACATCCTGCTGGGCATGGGCACGCTGGAAAGCCTGGGCCTGCTTGATGGCCGTGCATCGCTCGCGTCGGTGCTGCTGTGGGCACTGCTGTTCCTGATGCTGGCGACCGGCGCGGCATGGCTGTGGTCGTGGCAGTTCGCACGCGGCCCGCTGGAGGCGGTGATGCGGCGCATCGCAGGCTAGTTCTCTGGTTGTGCCGAAGCGATGTTGTGACGGACATGTCTGTGTCGTGGCGAGTGCATCTGCGATAGTGGCGGCAGGTAACACTTTCCGCTTGCATCCATGTCATTCGCTTCGGCGCAGCATCTCGGCGAAGTCCTGCAACAATCCTATGGCATCACCCCCACCGCCGTGGTACCACGCCCGGTGGGTGCCGACGCCAATGCCAGCGTGTATCGCGTCGATGCGCGGCACGGGCAGTGGTGGTTGAAATGCCGCACCTACCAGGTTGACCCCGCAGTGTGGGACAGCCTGCATTGGATGCGCGGCACGCTGGGCATCGATGAGATCGTCGCACCGTGGCCGGCACTGACCGGTGGTGCGTCGGTGCAGCGTTGGGGATTGCAGTTCACCCTGTTCCCTTATGTGGAAGGCCAGTCCGGGTTCGAGGCGGCGTTGAGCCGCACGCAGTGGAAACGGCTGGGGGAGGTGCTGCGGCGCCTGCACGGCGCGCAGCTGCCAGCGGACCTGCAGCAGGCGCTGCCGATCGTACGGCTGGAAACCGCGGCGCTGGAAACCGTCGGGCAATGGCTGGCTGGCGAGGGCCTGGCGGCCGCGAAGGACGGGCTGGGCCGCGCCTTCGTTTCGGTATGGGACCGGCAGCATGCGCGCATCGCGGCGCTGCATGCGCAGGCACGGGAGCTGCTCGTGGCATTGCAGGACGTGCCGGTAGACCTGCATCTGTGCCACACCGATCTGCATGCCGGCAACCTGCTGATGGGCAATGACGGGGGCCTGCACCTGATTGACTGGGATGGCCTGTCGCTGGCACCGCGCGAGCGCGACTTGATGTTCATCGGTGCGGCTGTCGGCGGGCGCTGGGGGCGCGAGAATCCGCTGGGCTTCGAGGACGGCTACGGCAGCGACCGCGGCGACCCGCGCTGGATCGCCTGGTACCGGCACTGGCGCATTCTCCAGGACCTGATCGAGTTCCAGCAGGTGCTGCTGGGCAGCGACGGTGAGGAGCGTTCGCCGCAACTGCGCAGGCAGTCGCTGCACTACCTGGGCGAGCAGTTCGCACCGGGCAATGTGTTCGATGCGGCGGAGCGGGTGTATCGCGCGCTGTAGATCCACGCCATGCGTGGATGAACCCTGCGCGCTCAGTCAACGGTGGAGGCGCGAAGAGCAGCCGAGCGTAGGCTCGGCTCTACAGAGGAGTGCAGCGTCATCCACGTGTGGCGTGGATCTACTCGGCGGGCTTGGCCGCTGCCGAGGCCGCTGCACTTGCGGCACGCCGCGACAGTACGGCTTCGCGGTGGGCGATGTAGGCGTTCGCGGCAAGGATGATGCCGGCGCCGATGATCGTCCAGCGGTCCACCGTTTCGTTGAACAGCAGCCAGCCGCACAGCGTCACCAGCGGCAGCTGCAGGAAGCTGATCGGGGTCAGCGCCGAGACTTCGCCCAGGCGCAGCGCACGCGTCCACAGCAGCTGGCCGACCGTGCCGAGCACGCCGGTGGCCAGCAGCCACAGCCAGGCGATGCCGGTGGGCCAGACCCAGACGAACAGGGCAGGCACCAGCGACAGCGGCACCCAGAACACGTAGGTATAGAGCACCACGGTATCGGCGCTGTCGATACGGGTCAGCTGCTTGATCTGGATCGCCACCAGCGAGCTGAGCACGGCGGCAGCCACCGCTACCAGGCTGCCCGCGGTGAAGCCGGCGGTACCGGGGCGCACGATCACCAGCACGCCGATGAAGCCGACCACCACTGCAGCCCAGCGCCGTACGCGCACGGTCTCGCCCAGCCACAGCACGGCAGCGATGGTGACGAACAACGGCGTGGAGTACGACAGCGAAACCGCCTGCGCCAACGGCAGGTGGCCCAGTGCCCAGAACGCGCACAGCATCGAGCCCAGGCCGATCGCACTGCGCATGAAATAGCGTGGCAGCTGCTGGGTCTTCAGCGGCGCGTGGCCGGGGCGCAGCAGCATCGGCAGCAACGCGAGCAGGCCGAAGGCATTGCGGAAGAACGCCACTTCCTGGGTCGGCACGTAGCGCGTGGCATAGCGGATGGCCACCGCCATCAGGCCAAATGCCATGGTGCTGCCGAGCATCAGCAGCGCCGCCCGCATCGGGGTGGCGCTGGGGGAGAGGGCGGGGCTGTTCACCACTGTGCGCCGAGCAGGCGGGGCTCCGGTTCGATCGGTACGCCGAACTTCTCCAGCACCGAAGCGGAAATACGTCGCGCCAGCGCCAGCAGTTCAGCACCGGTGGCGTTGCCGTGGTTGACCAGCACCAGTGCGTGGCTCGGCGCCACGCCGGCATCACCTTCGCGGAAGCCCTTCCAGCCGCAGGACTCGATCATCCATGCCGCCGAGACCTTGCGCTTGCCGTCCTGGTCGGACGGGAACACCGGCAGTTCGGGGAAGTGCTGCAGCAGCACGTCGACCTGTTCCAGCGGCAGCACCGGGTTCTTGAAGAAGCTGCCGGCGTTGCCGAGTACATCCGGGTCGGGCAGCTTGCGGCGGCGGATCGCGATCACCGCGTTGGCCACGTCCACCGCGCTCGGCAATTCCACGCCCTGCGCCTGCAGTTCCTCGCGGATGCCGGCGTAGTCCATGCGCAGATCGTGCAGCAGCGGCAGCTTGAGCTCGATGGCGGTGATCAGGTAGCGATCAGGCTGCTGCTTGAATACGCTGTCGCGGTAGGCGAAGCCACACTGTTCGTTGTCCAGCCGCACCCAGGCCCGCTCCTGGCAGTCCCAGGCCTCGACGGCCTGGATGAATTCGCCGACCTGCGCGCCGTAGGCACCGATGTTCTGGATCGGCGCGGCACCGGCGGTGCCGGGAATCAGCGCCAGGTTCTCCAGGCCGGACAGGCCCTCCTGCAGGGACCACATCACCAGCCCGTGCCAGGGCACGCCGGCACCGGCGCGGATCACCGCATGGTCGGCGCGGTGTTCAAGAAAACTGATGTCACGGTTGCCGAACACCAGTACCGTGCCAGGCAGGTCCTCGGCGATCAGTACGTTGCTGCCGCTGCCCAGCACCAACAGCGGGCCGTTGGCTACCTCGGGCAGCGCGAGCACGTCCGGCAGCAGTGCGGCATCGTGCAGTTCCAGCAGCTGCGCGGCGCTGGCCTGCACATGGAAGGTGTTCAGCGCCTGCAGCGGCGCATTGCGGGTGAGCGTCCAGCGCAGCGGTGCGTTGCCGTCGACGATATCCATGGGCGTGCTCACAGTGGGGCCACCGCGCCGCGGCTCGGTGCTTCGCGGCGGCGACGGATCGCCTCCAC